>CAVYUB010000020.1:0-118135 GCA_963771565.1 uncultured Acidobacteriaceae bacterium | reverse complement strand
AAGTAAGTCTCGTTAGGCTTGGTGAGATCGTAATACGTGTGATCTGTCCCGCTGGGAATGAAGCTAGTGAAGGGGCGAATCCCGTCAACCGTCCTACCTTCAACGTTCTTGGGAAAGTCGCGGCCAGCGCACGCCACGTCTATCCACCCTGCCGTATTGAATCCGTGACCTGCCGATCGGCGAAATAGCTTTCAGCTTGCGTTTCGCTCAACCGTGAGATTAAACCTTGCGGGGAATCGCCGGCGATCAGGAAGGGAGTGTTCTTCTGATCGACCAGATAGCGGCCGTTGGCGCTGACTTTGACTGGATAGGCGGGAAAACTTGCGCTGGAAGCTTTGGACGGCACGGCGGTAACTTGTGTCTTCGCCGCCACCGATCCCAGCAGCATGAGCACCATCAGTACCGCGGATATTCTGGGTTTTAGAAAACTCTGGTAGGTTACCGTTTTCATTTTCTATCTCTCCTTCGATATTCGGAGCATTGTCGCCTGTCGCCGCAGACGTAAGGGATCTGCCGCCCCCGGCGAAGTAGAAACGGTATTTCAGATCGAACACTGAGTTAAGAAATCGATCACCTTCCGGCTTTAAAACTCCAGCCGGAACGTCGCCTGTCCTTGCCGGTTACTGAGTTGTGAGGTTAGGTTCGTGATCTGCCCAAATGTTGAATCGAGGGAGTTATTATCGGGAGCTTGCAGTCTCGTTCGATTGAAAAGATTGAAATAATCAATGCGTAAGGTCGCGGTCACGTGTTCGCCAATGTGAAAGTACTTCATGGCTGCTATATTCTCGGCCCTCAAGGGCGGAGTTCGCAAGGCGGAATAGGCGCGTAAGGAATCGCCGAGTTGCCACGGTCCGGTGTTTACGAAGGCGTTCGTCGGGAACTGCACCGGCTGAGGACCGTTAGGATTGGAAAACCAGTTCTTCGACAAACTGTAGTTATATGTTGTCAGTGGCACGCTTGGATCAATATTTGGCCGGTCAAAGCTATTCACAAGCAAAGGATTGTAGGTGTTGTAAGCTCCAAAGGGCATGCCGCTCGCATAAGTTACAATTCCGCTCACCTGCCAACCGCCTAACAGGTTCGATAACAGGCCTCTGGAATTCAGGTATTTCTTTCCGTAACCGACGGGTAACTCATACGTTGCGACGCTCTTTATCGAGTACTGCTGGTCGAGACCGGAAGGTACATATTCCGGCTTCGAGTCAAATGCATTCAACCCGTTTGGCGAAAAAGGCGCAGATCCGATGTTGGTATTTGAAATCAGTCTTCCTGTTGTCAAGGAACTTAGAAAACTTAAGCCGCCCGAAAAGCGCTTCTCTCCCTGAATCTGCGCCGCATTGTAAAACGCAGTTCCAGCCAGTTCATATACCGGAAAGAAGCCGGAGTATTGAGGGAACGGAGTCAGGGCCTGTATCACCGTAGCAGCGCCTCCAAACTGCTGAATAAACCCGGGATATGGAATTTTGATACCGGCGGCAACGGCAGCCGGAGAGTTCACGGGTTCCCCCAAAAGACTTCCGTAACTCAAGACGGACGGATACGGCTGGTTAGTCAACGATAGAGTAGTCGGAAGATGAATCGCCCGATTGCCAACATACGATGCTGTCAGGAACATGTTCCAGGGAAGCTCTCTCTGGATTCCGAAGTTCCAGGCGGAATCGTATGGCGCTCTGCCGTCTCTCTGGGGATTGAAGGCGAATATTACGCCTCCGTTTCCGATCGATGGGTTAAAGGGAGTTGGCTGGGGAAAAGGCAGCGGGTTTGCATCCCAACTTCCGACGCCAGGAACATTGCCCCCACTTGAGTTCCGGAGGTATGTGCCGGACAGCAGGGATGACATAAACGAGGCGGCAAAAGCAGTCCCAAATTCATAGGCGCCCCCATCCAGCATGGTCATGTAGAAACCCGACCGAATCACGGTCTTAGAATTCAGTTGGTAGGCAATGCCTACTCGAGGCTGATAATTCTTCCAGTGAATGGCCGCGCGGCTGATTCCGGCGCAGCCCGCGCAATTACCGAATTTGGTGGCGCCACCCGGTATTCCGCCAGCGCCTGGATCGGGCTCTTTAGCATTCACATAGATGATCTGGTTGTCGGTCTCCGTAAATGGAACCATCACGTCCCACCTGAGGCCAAGATTGAGTGTTAGGCGGCTATTGACCTTGATGTCGTCCTGGACATAGGCAGCAAACTCTTTGTTGCGCAAGTGATCAACGGGGGAAAACTGGCGTATGTCAGCATCTGCCAGACCCAGAAGAAAACTTGCAAACGAGCTGCCGTAGCTGCCGAAGTTTGAATCGTTGGAATTTGGAATAGATGTTGTCCGCTGGCTGAAGCTATACGTACCGCTGCAGAAATTGCAGTCGAGGATGTCCTGGAAATCGTGCCGGAACTGTCCGCCAATGTTGAAAGTGTGGCGTCCTTTAATCCATAACCAGTTGTTGACGGCCACGACGCCTAATGTGCGGTTATTTAGCTCGGTAAGTCCGCCGCTGCAGCAGGCAAGATAAGCATTCCCGTTGACCCCCCAAGGTGTCGGCGCATTTTGCCCATCGAAGCTAATCAGTGGAAATGTGTTGCCACCAGCCACGCCGGGAAAGCTGACGCCCGTGTTGGCGTTTGCTTGCTTATTGATATACCCAATCCAATCCGCGCCTGCAGTGACCACTAGGTTTGGACTTATAGTCTTGACATAGTTCAGTAGGAACCCCGAGCCGAGCTGAGTGTTATTGATGCCGCTTTGCAACTCATTGCTAAAAGGGACGATGGGAGCAGACGTAAAGGTAGGCTGCGTCACGGAATCTCGCCATTGGCTGAAGTGGATACTTTGCGATGAGCTGATGTTGTGGTCTATGGTATAGCTCCACAGATGCTGGTTAATCGCCACGGAACGAATGGCTGGAAGCTCATTACTTTGCAGGCCAGAATTGATGCCGGCCGTGTTCGGGTCTGGAATTGAGGGCAAAATGGATCTTGCAAGAGCACTGAAACGCGATTGCGGAATGATATTGCCCGGAAAAGGCTGTCCTGATAGGGGATCATAGATGGGGATCACCGCTCCGCTGGAATTTACAAAGTTGCTGAAATCGCCATTCTTCATAGCCACGGTCGGTACAGTTCCAATTTGATTCTGAGCTTGGTTCTGCTTAAACCAATCCTGGGACAAATAGAAGAACGTTCGATTTTTCCCACTGTATATTTTCGGCAGCAAGATAGGACCGCTCAGCGTGAACCCGTAGTTATTCTGCTGGTCCACCGGAGGAACCGGTTTTCCCGCACTATTGAAGGTCGTGGCAAACGGGGCGAAATAAGGCGAGTCAAAGTACTGGTTGCGAAGAATGTCAAATCCGTCTCCATGGAATTGATTCGTGCCGGACGCCATCTGGTAGGTGACGGCGCCCTGCCCGAGCCCGTACTGTGCACTGAACGTGGAGCTATTGACGCGGAACTCGCTTACGGCTTCATAGGGCGGATTGATGTACGTTTGGTTGCCGGCGAATTGTATAAACGCCACCGGAACGCCATTGAATTGAACTTCGTTTTCATAGGTGACCCCGCCATTAATCCAAT
This sequence comes from uncultured Acidobacteriaceae bacterium, assembly GCA_963771565.1. Taxonomy (GTDB): domain Bacteria; phylum Acidobacteriota; class Terriglobia; order Bryobacterales; family Bryobacteraceae; genus Bog-105. The sequence goes on along the minus strand of CAVYUB010000020.1, from coordinate 114,565 downwards.
GGGAGCTGGCATTCCCCTCCACGCCAGGTGCAAGGTACATGAATGCGTCAATCTGTCTGGCCAAACTATTGATTTCGATGGGGGCATTCTTCACCAACTCAGGTTCAAGGGTTGTGCCGATCACTTGCGACGTGGTGTCCAACGAGATGGCAGATGATTGCACCTCCACGGTCTCGCTAGTGGCGCCGACCTCCATCTGCACGTTGACGGTCGTCATCTTGGCGACTTCGACGACAACACCCAACTCAGCTTTCTTGAACTGTGGTGCATCTACCGTAACCGAATACTTTCCGGGAATCAGTCCGACCATCGTGAAGGTTCCTTCCGTGGAGGTGACGGCTGAAGATGAGACACTTGTAGCCGTGTTGGTGGAAGTAACGCGCGCGCCGGGAATGACCGCGCCACTCTTATCCGTAATCGTGCCACTGATGCCGTTTACTGTCTGAGCGTTCAGTCGAGCGCCCGACAAGAATACGCCGGCAAAGCACGCGAGCGCGGCCCAAACTGCCGCGGACCGCCAACTTTGAAAACGTGTATTGACATAGCCTAATCCCTGAGTCACAGTGTGCGCTCCTAAGTCTCTTGAGCTTTGATACAGGGAACTCTAAACCGGACCGCCGAAGCTGTCTATAGAATTTCTACGATTGTTTCTCGTAAAACTATTAGAGTCGTAAGAATGCGGCAGACCAGCGGCTCTCGTGCCGTAGTAGGATCTCGATAGCCAATCATAGTCTTTCAATAGACATAGCGTTCGAGAGTTCAGTACGTTGGAACGAACTTCAAAAGTTAGGTGGTTAGCTTCAGGCAGTAATCAAGAGGCAACTGCCGGTAAACCATCGGGAAGCATGCGGTTGAAAAACAAAGTCGTCATCGTCACCGGGGCCGGCAACGGCATCGGTCGTGGTATCGCCCAGCGATTCGGCTGCGAAGGCGCGGCGGTTGTCATCGCCGAAAAAAACGCAGCCTCGGGCGATTCTGCTGCACAATCCATACGCGGCCGGGGGGGCGAAGCGCTCTTCGTTGAGACCGACGTATCAGACGAAGCACAGGTGAAATCCATGGTGGAGGAAACGCTTCAGCGATACGGCAAAATCGATGTGCTCTGCAACAACGCGGCGGTTCTGCTCTTCCATGAAGAGGCGCGCGCCCATGAGTTGACCAATGAAACATGGGACCGCACTATGGCCGTGAATCTGCGAGGTTACTGGCTGTGCTCGAAATATGTAATTCCGGCGATGCTGCGCCAGGGTGCGGGTTCCATCATTCATGTTGCCTCACCAACAGGTTTGTTCGGATTTACACGCCTGACCGCATATAGCACCAGCAAAGGCGGGGTTGTAGCGCTGATGCGTGCCATGGCGGCCGATTACGGCCCGGAGCACATCCGCGTGAACGCCATTGTTCCCGGTACCATCGACACGCCGATGAATGCCGTCGAACTCTCTGATCCGGGAATGCGGCAGCATTTTGCGGAACTCGCCCCAGCTCGCCGCTTAGGAACGCCGGAGGACTTGGCGGGGATCGCTGTCTTCCTGGCATCGGATGATTCGAGCTACTGTATCGGCGGCATTTTCACGGTGGACGGTGGGCTCACTGCCATTTGAAATTTCCCTCCTGCCACCCGGCGGCGAAGAACGGCGCGGTAGCGTGAATGGTCGCACGCACTCTCGTGGAAGGCTGCAGCGCCGCGCGTGAAAAGGCCAGCGGAATGCGTGCCGTGATCGCCGTGGGATGCGGCCGCGATTGTTCGCGTTTTGGCTCGATAGCCGCCGGCGTCATCCCCACCAGCTTCCGGAATACCGTACCGAAATAGCTCTGGTCACAAAACCCCATTTCCTGGCTTATATCCCATATCGCCATGTCGCTCGTCAGGCAGCAGCGCCTGAGCCCGCTCAATCCGGCAGTGATTCAGGTACGCCATAAAGGATTGACCTGTCGCGCGCTTGAAAAAACTCATGAAATGCGATCCGCTCATGCCGCATATGCCCGCTGCCTCCTGCACTTGCGTGGGCTTGCCAAAATGCTTTTCCAGGTGTTCGAATAGTGGACGCAAACGCTCGAGTGCGCGCTGCTGACGCTGAAAGTTTCCACTGTCCCGGCATAAGACGCATACTGGTTTAAGAGCAGAATCAGAACCATTTTGAGATACGTTTTGACCGCCAGGCGGGCTCGCCCGGGATTACTCGCTGGAAGTTCGGCGCGAATCCGCTGCATCAGATCGAAAATCTGGCTCGGAATCGAAGTATCCGCTGCGATCACGTGTGGAAACTTCGAATCCTGCAGAAGGAAAGGCGTCAGGTATTCGGCGTTGTCGGGACCGCCGTCAGCGCGAATCAGATCCGGCTCGAAAAACAGGACCGCCAGCGTTACGGGCGGATTGGAGCGGCATTCGAATCGGTGATACAGAGTGCTGCCGACTACGGCCAGATCGCCTGTCCGAAGAGGCAACGAGCGATCCTGAATTTCCAGGCTCGCCGCGCCGTTGCATAGGTACGCCAACTCGAAATAGTCATGACGGTTCTTGCGAACGTTATGCTCAAGGCCGATGGTCATAAACCGCACGTCTATCGGGAAGGCGGGATCGAACGGCCATACATGGATGCCCTCCGTGTTGATCTGCGGGTCCACGACGTGGACTTGGTCCTCACATAGCTTCTTGGAATCCGGACAGTCGCCATCCCATTGTACGCTTTGATCGGCTAATCTTACCGCCTCGGACTATGGCAGAATCTCCTGGTAAAGCTTCACTTCAAACTTCTCTACCAGCCCGGCTGCACGTCATTGAAAAAGTGAGTGATGTAAGGCATGGCGCAGTGCTCGTCGAACGCTTTCTTGTCTTTCCATTTTTCAATGTATGTGATCCAACGAGGATCATCCGTGCGCTGATTGAGTTCGTAACGGATGCAGCCCGGCTCCTTGTGCGTCGGTTGCATCAGTGGGTGCATTGCGGCGATCAATTCCTCCGTCTTGCCCTCTCTGGCGCGGAACTCCGCCACGCAGACCACCTGTATATTTTCCATCTTTGGCATAGCTCAGCTCCTGTTTGGACGCGCCGAGGGCGCTCCCTGTCCTTTCAGTGAAAGGTATAATTCGTAAGCTTTATCAGGCGTTCTCTTGGTCATGCACTACAGCCCTGACGGCCTGAATCATTGCGATTGGGCGCCGCACTGAAAGATATTGCGGCCCATGTCCACCCCTGCAGCGCCCTGGTCGATAGCATCATACGCCATTTTAGTGCATCCAGCTCCGGTAGTTTCTTGCCACCGGCAATTACCAACGGAACCGGGCAAGCGGCGGCTACGCGCGCGAACTCCCTTCTCGCAGTAGTAAGTCTTAACCGACATGGGCGCCCATCTCGGCGCATATGCCGAGTCGGCGAGGCCGAGATATTTCGCATCGCGCACCAGCTCCTTTCCGACGCCGGTTACGGCCAGCGTGGGGATACCGGTTTTGTTCCGGCATCGACGACTTTGACCAGATTGCCGATCGATTGGTGTTCATGTAGCGCCGCCGATGTACACTTGCACTGCCATCGCGGTGCGTTCAGTCGCACTGCGTCTTCGATGTCTACCGCTACCAATTCGTTGGAAAGTTCCTTAAGGATGCTCTGGCCTCCGCTCGACCGCAGGACCACCGGCTTGGTCATCTCAGGTGGGATGCACGTGCGCAGCGCGCCGCGAGTGATCATGAGCGCATCCGCAAACGCAACCAGCGGAACAATAGAAATGTCGATGCGCTCAAGCCCGTGGTGGGTCCTTGAAAATAACCATGATCAACCGCCAGCATGACAGTTTTTCCGCTAGCCGGGTTGAAGATCCGCGCCAGCCGGTTCTTCATTCCCCAATCGAGCGAGTTGCTCCCTTTCAAGAAGAATGCGTTCGCCTGCATCGGAACGCCGATGTGGTAATTCTTTCCATCCTGCGGGTCATCAAGATCAGGCATTGCCCATCTCTCCTTTCGTCCTTCTAGCCCGCTATAGAATCCTTCGAACAAGAGGCTTATGGAGTGCCGCTCCCGGATCCACGTGTCCCCGAGTCTTTTCTCCCAAAAACTTCGCCCGTCCATAACGCGCCGTGAAATCTCGGGTCGCCTCCGCCCCTGCCAGTGCGGCCTCCGCCGCATCGTGCAGAGCCTCGAACACGCTCTTTCCGCTGTTCGCCGCGCCGCGCAATGCTTCGATGGCCGGTACAAGCGCGTCCATCATGGTCTTGTCGCCCGGCTGAGCTTTTGTCTGCTTCCGCACGGCGGCGAGCCCCGCTTCGAAAATCGCCGCGAGTTCACTTGCGCCAGTCGTAGTAGCGCACGCAGGGGCATCCGCCATTCCGCCGAAAATACACCCAGCAACGAACTGGAAGCCCCCCCATCCACGCCCAGCACGCTCCAGCCAGCTTGTTTCAGTCCGGTTCTTGAGATCTTTGCGACGCTCCGCGGAGGGAACGCGAGTTCTCCAACTTCTCCACTGCGCGCAGCATGGTTGCGCCGTGATCTCCATCGCCTGCCGCGCAGTCCAGTTCGCTCAGCATAGCGTGATGTCCGCGGATTTGCAGCGGCGGCGCCCGCCACCATACTGCCCGAAATCCGTCCTCTGTGATTCCCCCGGCTCATCTCACTACGAAATATGGAGCGTTGCTTGGCGCATCCCACAAGCCGGATCAACTCTGCATCCATTCGGGCGATCATGAGTTGAAATCCCGGCCTGTTCTTGTGTGGTTATGAATTCGCCGACTTTCGCGCGCGCTAGTTTTATTTCCATTGGCCTTCAGGATCTGTCCACGCGGCGAAACAGGATGAACAGTTCCATAAGGGTCGTAGCGCCTGCGCCGTTCAAATGACCAGCAGCTCCTCGCCCGCTTTTACGTTCAGATCCTTAAGCAGCATCTCGAGCATGATCTCCGCGGTCTCATCGGCAGCTTTTCAATTTCATTCGGCCGGTACCAGCTTCGCCATGCTGTCCCATGCCGATCTCCATTTCGTCGTCACCCAGATCGAAAATCGGCTGGCCCGTAGAAGGATGCGTGGCCGTCCGGACCGCCACTGCCAAGGTGCGCATGTTGTGTCCCATCCGCTCCGCGATCTCGAAACAGGCATCGAGCGACTGGCCTTCTTCGGCAGCCGCGCCCGCCACTTTGTATACGGGCAAGAAGCCCACCAGCCCGCGCCGGTCCTCGGGATTCGGCCCGCCGGAAATATCCTCGTGAGTCAGCGTCATCTTGACGTTTAATCCCTCGCGTTCGCGCCATGTCCATGGTGAGATTGGCGGACAGAACGTCACCTGCATGGTTTAGCACGATAAACAAAGCGCCCGCGCCATAGTCCGCCAGCGCATGGCTTCAAGGCAACGCGGCGCGCCGGGTGCTGCGAAGATCTCACCTGCCACGCTAACGTCCAGCATTCCCTCGCCCACGAACCCGCTCAAGCCCGGCTCATGTCCGCTGCCACCCAGCGTGACCACGCCCACTTTGCCTTTGCTCTTGGGATTCGCGCGCGCCACTAGATTGCTGCCGACCAGCCGAACCTGCTTGGGGTGAGAGAGAGCGAAACCCTCGAGCAGCTCCGCCACGATACTTTCAGGCTTGTTGATGAATTTCTTCATTTTCATCTGCGCAACTCCTCGATGTCAGTCATAATTCGCGGGATCAGGCAATACGATCTCGTTCTGGAAGCCGCGCGTGTGCGTGGCCAGCACTATAAGGCCGATCACAAACCAGATGCCTCCGGCGATTTTGGCTGGCGCGCCTAGCCCCAGCCAGATCACGGTGCAGAAGAGAAAACCTAGCCGCAGGCAACACAACATCGGCGAAGAAGTCCCTCGCGTATTCCTCCGGCTCGCGCACCCAGAACTGCCACACGACCGCCAGGTTCACTCCCATGAATCCCAGAAACGCTCCGAAATTCAAAATCTCGGCCGTCAATTCGTAACTCATCAACAGCGCTCCCACGTAGGCGAGTACGCCGATCAGCCAGATGTTGCGGTTCGGCGTATTGCGCACCGGGTGCAGATGCGCGAAAAACCGCCGCGGGACTACATTATCCCTCCCCATCCCGAACAGCAGACGGGCGGCACCCACCTGCGTGGTCATCCCTGCACCGATGTTGGCCAGCACCAGCAGAATTGCCATCGCTTGAAAGAGCCAAACGCCGCCAACGCGCCCTGTGACCTCGATGAATGCCGTCTCGATATTTGAATACGTATTGTAATCGGGCCAAACAAGCTGCCCGAGATAGACCAGCAATCCGCCGAAAACCCCGGTAAAGACGCAAACGGACACTGCCGCCAGCATTACGTTGCGGCGCGGATTCTTCACGTCTTCAGCGAGCGTAGTCACCGCGTCGAAGCCCAGGTAGGTCAGCGCCGCGAATGAAGTGGCGCCTGCGATGTCGCGAATGTGGAAAGTCGGGCGATAGTAGAACGGCTTCACGGAGAACAAACCGGACACGCCTTGGTGCATGTAAAGGTATCGGATCGCGAGCACAATATAGCTGAAAAGCACGGCGAACATGAACCCCAGCAGTACCTTGTTGGCGCGGGCCGTGGAGCGAATTCCGCGCAGGTTCAAATATGTGATCCCTCCGGCGAATAGCGCCGCGCAGAGCGGGTACGGGAGTGCGGGAACTGCCCGCTGTAACGCCAAGCTGCCATAAATTACACAAAACAGCGGACTGACAACGTAATCGAGAAGCATGGCCCAGCCCGACACAAACCCCAGGTACGGATGCAACCCACGACCCACATACGCGTAAGCGGAACCAGCCGAAGGGTACAGAGCAGCCATCCTGCCGTAGCTGATGGCGGTCAATACCATGGCGACCATTGCCGCCAGAATCGTGACCACCGCGTGCCCATGAGAGCGGAGTTCCGCCAGGCCAAAAACGGTGGCCGGAGCGCTCGGTGTTACGGCTACGATCCCATACAGAATCAGATCCCATACTGTAAGTACGCGCTTCAGGCGCGTCACGCTCTCGCTATTCTCGCGATGGCTTGCTGAAATACCCATCAAATGCTGGCGATACTCGTCGTGTCCCTTCCGCTCCAAAGAGGTAGACCATCCGAGGTGACATCGAATGCTTCCATTTGCCCAAACTCGTACTCGGTGACATGAATCCTTTTTCGGCCTGGCAGTGCAAAGGCCACGTTGCTAGGCAGTTTGCCAGCGGTAGGGATCCGCTCGACAACGTCGCCCTTTGGTCCCAGCACCGTCACGTCGTTTTGCCCGAACACCGCCACAAACAGCCGGCCATCCTCCGAAAACGCCATGCCATCCGGGCCCTTCCAGCCCTGAGGCGCATCCGGCCGGATCACGTTTCCAAACAACACGCGTGGCCCTCGAATCTCCCCGTCCTTTCGGTCGTATCGATAAATGTTGCCCGTCAATGTCTCATTTGTGTAAAGTAGCCGGTCCCGGCCAAATGCAATCCCGTTGGTGAATTTGATCCCGCTGTCCAGCTTGGCTACCTTGCCCGTCGCGATCTCTACACGGTACACCCGCCCGTCATATTTCACATCCATGTAGTCGGGGCGGACTTGGTTGTTGGGCGCGAAGCTGTCGATGAAAACTCCGGAATCGGTGAGATAAAGGTGGCCATCGGGACCGAAACAAAGATCATTGGGGAAGAGAAATGCCTCGCAATCGCAGGCGGTCGCGACAACCTCCGCTTTTCCTTCCATGGTGAGCCGCACGAGAGAAGGCGTCTTCGACTCAGCCACCCAGATGACGCCTTGAGAATCGATCGCAAGGCCATTCGGACGGCCGGTTTTCTTGATAATGCGTTTGGTCTGGCCATCCGCGCTGATGTGCGTCACGCAGCCACGTTCCGCCCCGCCTTCAACAATCAGCCAGGTGCCGTCGGGGAGGGCTACCGGGCCTTCGGGAGCGCTCAAACCTGTTGCAAAGACCATTGCTCTCCGGCGCCGTGCTCACACTTTAGCCGTCTGGCCGCCGTCAACGTACATGGCCGTTCCGGTCACAAACGAGGCGTCGTCCGAGGCCAGAAACAATACTGCCTGCGCCAGTTCTTCGGGACGACCTAGGCGGCCGATCGGATGGGATGCCGCCAAGGTATCAAGTGCCTCCGGAGTAAGTGCGTTTCGAATCATCGGAGTGTCGGTAGCGCCGGGCACCAGTGCATTCACGCGGATACCCTGCTTGGCATGATCGATTGCCATCGCCTTTGTGAACAGCGTCACGCCGCCCTTGGACGTTACGTACGCCACGGCATTCGCGCACGCATCATGGGCGCCGACGGTCGATGCCACATTGATAATGGACCCGCCGCCCTGGCGAATCATGTGAGGCATTACAGCCCGGCAGCACAGATACGTACCCGTCAGATTAATCGACAGCACGCGGTTCCACGTCTGTTCGTCAGTTTCGAGCACAGTTCCATAGACTAGTACGGCAGCTCCGTTGAATAGAATATCGATCCGTCCGTACGTCTCGACGACTGTATCCACCGCCCGCGTGACCTGAGCTGAATCCGAAACATCAACGGCCAAGTATACGGCTTTCCCGCCGGCTGCTTGAATACTCTGCACGGTGTCACGCCCGTCGGCGTTGTAGTCTGCGACAGCTACTTGCGCTCCCTCGCGCGCAAACAGTTCCGCAGTGGCCCTCCCAATGCCCGATGCGCCACCTGTGACTAGCGCTATTTTCCGCTCAAGTCGCATTCAATGGTCGATCCTCCAGATGCCCGGCGAGACTCAAGGGTCCTATACATACAATCCACATTGATATAACAAAACTCCGAAAGACTTTTGAAATAACACGGCGGAAGGGCTCCTAAGGCCAGCGTACTGGCGCAACAAAAATTTGGGCGATCATTACAGACTCGCCCTATGCGGGCTTATTACCTTTACCTTTGGGCCAAACGGAACGAATGAATCGGCGCGATTTCTTCATGACGGCGCTGGTTACCGGTGCCGCAATGACTGCCTCGACGGCGCATGCCCAGATCGTCCGCCCCGCTACGGGACCGTTGCGCGTGCATCCGCAAAACCCGCGCTACTTTACCGACGGCAGCGGCAAAGCCATTTTCCTGACAGGTTCTCATACGTGGGCCAACTTGCAGGACACCGGAAGCGCGCCAGTCCCCACGTTCGACTGGGAGGCCTACCTCGCCATGATGCAGAGCCATAACCACAACTTCATGCGCTTGTGGGGATGGCAGCAATCGGCATGGGCTCCGTGGACGCCGGACAAGATCCTGTTCGAGCCAACCCTCTATATCCGCACTGGTCCCGGCAGGGCGCTCGACGGCGGCCCGAAGTTCGATCTCACCAAATTCAATCCGGCCTACTTCGATCGCATGCGCGCGCGCGTAAGCGAGTGTCGTGACCGCGGCATCTACTGCGCAGTGCAGCTCTTTCAGGGGTTCAGTTATAACCGGCCGCACCACTGCGGTCAGCAGACATGGTCAGGGCATCCCTATAACGCGCAAAACAACACTAACGGCCTCAATGGTGACCATGACGGCGACGGGCAGCCCGATCTCGAAGACTCCCGGGTTCGTGAGCAGCAGGCAGTGTACCTCAAGAAAATCGTCGATACCGTAGACGATCTCGACAACGTGCTTTACGAGGTGGTCAACGAAGGGGGCGGCAAGGACTGGGACTGGTGGGTAGTGGATACCATGCACCGGCTCGAGACGGAGAAGGGGAAGCGACATCCGGTCGGGTTGACCGGTGCACGCGTCGAACGCATGGACGAAATGTTGGCCAGCCCTGCCGAGTGGGTTTCGCCGTTCGGGCGACAGTTTCTCTTTGACCCGCCCGCATGGGGCGGCAAAAAGGTCAGCATCAACGATACGGATCACCTCTGGGGCCACGGAGGGACGCCAAGTTGGGCCTGGAAGAGCTTCCTCCGCGGGCACAATACGCTGCTGATGGATAGTTGGGACCCCATCGCGGGAAGTCCCTGCCCGGAAGTGAACTGGGGGCCGCGGCCCGGCTACCCGCTACGCGACCTCAATCGGCGCGACGACTGGACCTGGGAGCCGGTGCGCAAGGCCATCGGTTACACGCGTGCCTACGCGCTGCGCATGGACCTTGCCTCAATGACTCCGCAAAACGAATTGGCTTCCACCGCTTATTGCCTGGCGAATCCCGAGCGCGAGTTCCTGGTGTACTTGCCCGAAGGTGATCGAGTGGAAGTGGATCTGACCCATGCGCAAGGAAGTCTTAGTGTGGAGTGGATGCGGCCGGTCGAGGGTACGATCACGCGCGGTGGCAGCGTGACAGGCGGCCAGCAGCAGACTTTTGCAGTGCCTTTCATCGGACCTGCTGTGCTTTACATTAAAAAAGAGGGTGCGTGAAAGCTGCGGTTTGGCACGGACGTCAGGACGTCCGCATCGAAAACGTCAGCGAGCCTCCTGCCCCTCCGTCAGGTCAGGTGCAGGTCAAGGTCGCTTGGTGCGGTATCTGTGGGACTGACCTGCATGAATACCTGAGTGGCCCACTCTACATTCCGCTCGAGCGGCCGCACCCGATGACGCGCGTCCAGGCGCCAGTGATCATCGGACACGAGATGTCGGGCGAAGTGGTTGCAGTTGGCGATAGTGTCGAAAACGTTTTGGTTGGTGACCGCGTCGCGGCATGCCCGATCATTGGCTGCGGAAAATGCCGTTGGTGCCGGACTGGGTCGATGGCGCAGTGCGATCACGTCGCGTTCCTGGGCACTTCATGGAATGGCGGCGCCTTGGCGGAGCGGCTGAACTTGAACGCTTATCAGTGCTATCGGCTGACGGACGCGATCAACGACGAAATTGGCGCGCTCGTAGAACCTTTCTCCGCCACAGTGCGCGCCGTCGCACAGGGCCAGCCAGGGCCCGAGGACAATGTCGCGATCGTGGGCGCCGGGCCCATCGGCCTGATGTGTCTCATCGCGGCACGTCTCCGCGGTGTCAAACAAGTGGTTGTGGTGGAAATGGCAGAGCGGCGCATCGCTGCGGCCAAATTATGCGGCGTCGATTACGTCATTAATCCCACCCGCGAAAACGCGGAGAAGAGCGCGCTCGAGGTCACCGATGGCGATGGTTTCGATCTGGTCATGGAATGCGCAGGCCAGCCGTCCTCCGTGTTGATGGCCGGCAGGCTGACGCGTACGCGCGGCCGCCTAGTGATTATGGGCGTGTTTGAGAGGCCGGCGGCGATGGATCTCACGGATGTTGTCTTCCGAGAAAAAACGATATCGGGCAGCATGAGTGGCTACGGTCTTTACGACGAAACCATCAGCATGATGAGCGATCCGTGCTTCCGGGGCGACCTGCTCATAACAGACCGCATCGGCCTCGACGACCTCGTCGGCAAAGGGTACCACGGTCTACTCAACGAGAAAGATAAGCATGTCAAAATGCTGGTTCGGCCACATTAATTTACCTATGCACCTGCTCTTTCGATCGTCCGTTCCCACGGCACTTGCACTTGCGGTTTCGAGTATTCTGGCGACGCATGCCTATGCTGCTCCTTCCAGCGTAACTTTTACACCCTCGGTATCTTCAGTCGACGCCTACGATTTCATCGAAGTGGCCGTCGCAGTCGCAAACCCGGATGCGCACAATCCGTTCACGGATGTGTCGGTGACCGGAGTTTTCTCGCCGGTAAACAGTGGCCAACAATTGCAGGCGGAAGGATTCTGTGATTCGCCGGACGGATCGGTTTACAGGGTCCGCTTCACGCCTCCCTCGCCCGGTGAGTACAAGTACGAAGTCACTTATCGCCAGGGGCCATTTCAGAAACAGTCCACGGGCGTCTTTCACGCGACTGATAATCATCGCAAAGGTCCCATTCGCGTCGACCCGGAACATCCCTGGCACTTCATCTGGGAGGGGACGGGCGAGCATTACTTCTTCAACGGCACCACCGCGTACTGGCTGACGGGCTGGACAGGAGGATCGGATCATCCGAACGAGCATCGATCGCCTGCATCGGCTAAAGGTCAATCGTATTCGCGTGACTCTTGCCGGGAGAAGCAATCTGTACTTTCGGGAGCCGGTGATGACTGGCGAGAACTACTCGAACCTGCCAACCGTGTGGCCCGCGAAGAGCCCGGCGGACTTCACTCATCCGGATTTTGATTACACGCGCTTCTACATCCCTCTCTGGCAGAAGTTCGAACGAATGCTGCGCTATGCGCGAGATGAGGACGTGATCATCTCAGTTGTTCTCGATATGAACGATAACAAGGTTCATCCGGCGGCAGGGAGTGAAGACGAGCGGCGGTTCATCCAATATGCTGTTTCGCGATTAAGCGCCTTCTCTAATGTCACATGGGATCTGGGAGATGACCTGGAAGGATATCGCAACGATCAATGGGCCCACGATACGGGCACGCTGATTGAGGATTGGGATCCGTACCACCACCTAGCAACGAGTCATCCCATGAAAACGATTCACCAGGACCGGGCGTCCGCTTGGTTCGGATTCACTTCCTATCAAGATTGGTCACGCAAGCAGCATGCGCTCATGTTGGAATCACGTGAATTGCAAAAAAAAGCCGGACGGATCATCCCGCAAACCAACGAAGAATACGGGTACGAAGACCACTATCCCTATGGGCGGCGCCGGGGTCGGACTCAGCAGATGTTTTACGTCGGACCGCTTGGGATATCGTGATGGCAGGCGGTATCAAACTGCTGGCGAGACTTGCAGAAGGGGCACAAACATTTATCCCGATACCGGTGGGGGCTGGATGAATGGACGCGGCGATGACACGATGACCATGTTCTTGGGATATGGACATATGGTGGACTTTTTCACTAGCTTCGAGTGGTGGAAAACCGATCCGCACGATGAGCTGGTAAACAGCGGTGTCTATTGTCTTGCGATGCCGGGCGAGATCTATGCCATGTACTTGCCGAAGGGTGGGAAAGCTACCGTGAGGCTTGAATGTGGCAGTTATCAATGCGATTTTGTCTCAGCTCTTAGCGGCGAAAAAGTTTGCTTCCGCTCGCGCAAGGGCCTTCCTGGACCTCTCCGGAAGTTCCGGACCGGAACGATTGGGCTTTGCTCCTCCAACGAGAACGGTGAGTTTCCACTCTATGCGGCTCACGCAACGGTTCCGGGAGTCGCACGATTTTTTGCGTCAGCGTTCTCCAATTCGGTCCCGACTGTTTGCCATCCTGGGGACTCGCGAATACGTAGTCCTCATTGAAAAGCGTGGTTAGAATGCGGATCCCGCTCTTCTCGCGAACCGTTTAGCATGATCATTAGTGCAGGATTCGGGTGACCCAAAACCCAAGAACTGAGCCAAAGGGAGTTGCGTCGTGTCTAGCTCGCTTCCCATCAACCTCCGCGCTTTTTTGCCTTGCTCGGATTGCCAACACGTAGGGCCGATTACACGACTACACAAAAAGCCTTGAAGCGGCGAGCGATTCCGGTGTGACAATCTGATACGCCGAACCGGCTGCCTTCGCGTTCGTCATCACCGGTTTTGGACGACAGCGGTGAATCCTTAGTTCCAGGATGACCTTCAGAGTTCTTCAAGAGCAAGAATCTGTGGCTCATTTCAGAAACCATCGTCACAGAATACCGCGGTTTGGAAGGAACTAACAAACATCGGGGACGGGAATCCAAGATGTGCAGATCAGCGCGGACACTCTGTCTAGCACCATGTCTAGCACCAAAAACGAGGGATTCGGTGCAGCCCAGTGCAAACTCAAGTTCATAAAAGCTTGATCTGCTTGCACCGAGTGTCCTGCGAACGTACCGTGATCGCACTTTTAATGCGGTGGTGGCGGGTTCGAATCCCGCCCGGCTCATCATTCTTTTCAATGCTTTACTGCGATTATCCATTTTTGTCTAGCACCGTGTCTGACTCTAAAGGCTGCTGCTGATGGTTCAACGTCCGACGAGCTGCCGATTGCGCGGCCCGGGGTGCGGCCATCGGCTCGAAAATTCCACTTTTGCTAATCGGCAGCCTGCGGATCATAGAAACCAGCTGTGGCTCGTGCCGGTACCCGAGGCCAAACGCACGCCTCAAATAGGCGAGTTCTTTGTTTACTGTCGGGGTGCAGCTTTTCCTGCACGTGAGGCGACGTATGCGTCGAGCAGAGTGAGTGTGATTTCGAACGGCTTTTTCGTTCCGAAAAACGGACGCAAATGTTTAGCGACCGACGTTCGACATCGTAGGTGGTGTACCGGCGTTTAGATCGATAGTCCTGGATTACTAAATCAAGAAGCTGGTCAACCAACACGCGATCCGGTCATCTCAGCGGTTTAGCTGGGCAGCTTGGGCCATCTTTCGGTGAAGCATCCAGACCGCTTCCTCATAATCTTGGGTACCGGTCGAAAGAATCACTGGCTTGCCTCCGACTTGATACTTCAAAAACCCGGTCGATGTCTTCTGAAGAGCGCCCTTTCTGTCGCGATAGCTCCTCTGAAAAACTCTTCCCCCCGAATTCTTTTTGCCCATTGGATTTCTCGACTTGGCCCTTCGTTATATAGCGGCAAATTTCATTCGAAATCTGAGAGGCCTCAAAAAATAATTCTGTGGAAAGGCACTGCCCCGCCAACTCCGACAACAAAGCCAAGTGTGTTTTGGCGAGCTTGCTGCGGGTCGGCAAGCTCGCGAAGGTTAGCCGGAGCGACACCTTATCGCGAGGGGCGTTAGCCCTTAAGCTGGAATGTCTTCGTCGCTGGCAGCTTTGGTCGCGTTATTCTGCTCACTGCCGAAGAGGGAACGATCCAGAATGCGGATGGGTTCAGCTCTCAGTTCGACGACGAGTTGCTGAATCACATATTCAACGAATTTGCCCTGGCCCGCCGACATCGTAATGGTGCGGTCGTACTCACGCGTGCTGAGCTCGCCCTGAACAAAGACGTGAGCGCCTTTGACTAGACGGCCCGCCATTGGTTCAAACTCTTTGCCGAGGCCGACAACGTTGTGCCACTGCGTCTTGTCTTTCCATTCTCCCTTCTCGCCCTTCCAGGACTTCTTCGTCGCGACCGAGAACTTCACGACTGGCGTGCCGTTGGGCAAATACTTGGTTTCGGCATTGTTGCCGACAAAGCCAATGATCGAAAGCTGATTGAGGTTCATGATAAGTTTTCCTTCTTTCTCTCGATCTCAATCCGCGAGTTGGCGAGCGCTATGGGCCGAGATTGTTTGGTGGTTCCTGACGAAAGCAGAAGGAGCGCCGTGTACAGGGCGCAGGGTTTTCGCCCGTAGCGGTGCCAAGCGCATCAGGCACGAAGACGGACACGGATCGGACCGGATCAGGTACGTTCATTGGAAGCTTCGGCTGAACTTTTTGATCGGATCATTTTGCTGAACAGCAGGTCGACGTGAGCGCGACGTTGATGGAACGGCGAGAGCGAGGAATAGGGAAACGTCAACGCGGTTGGCGGGCCTAAGAAGGTCGACCGCATCACGGCTCGGCTGTAAGCACTTCCAAAGACCAAGCCTACTGCTGGGCGATGGAAACAGTCCCACCCATGTGGCGGGCAGTCATTCGTGCTGCTAAAGAGAATCGGCTGAAGAATGTCGGCTCGACGACTCTCCCATTAGAAGGATGCGATGCGCTTTGTAGGGTTCGTGACCGGTAAGGTCAACCGCATTTTCGAGGGATCAAGTCAGACTTGATCTATAAGGGATTCACGGCATTCCGTAATTCGCCCTCTCCGCGTTACCCGCATGAGGCGCTTCGGAGCACTGCAGAACTGCCGGAGGTCACCTGACCGATGATTTTTCAGGCGTTTTGACATAGGGTCGGTCCATTGCCGCACGTTGAGCCCTATTGGCAAATCTCGGTTTCGACGCGGACTACTAACGTGGGTCCGTGGGTGCCTCTTGACCCATGCTGATCAAAGGGGAACAGCTAGGTAATCTTGTGCTTGGTGATGAAATCGGGTTTCAGTTCACTGCTCATCCCCGGCGTCTCAGGTGCAAGCACTTCGCCGTTGACCATTTTTTGCTTGCCACCCGATTCCATGTAGATAGCGTTCGGAATCGCGCACAAAATATTCATGTTGACTGCTCCTCCGCCGTGGCTCGCCAGCTCAACGCCAAAGCCGTCGGCGATGGCCCCAATCTCAATCCATTCGGTTGGCCCGCCCGCGCGGCGATTGTCCGGCTGGACCACGTCGGCGCCTTTCTTGAGCAAGAGATCCATGAAGGCGTGCTTGTTGTACTCGTTTTCGCCCGTAGCGATGCGCATGTCTAGCGAGCCTGCCAACTCCGCATAGCCATCGTGATCCCAGGGAGGCATCGGTTCTTCATACCAGAAGCAGCCCAACTCCTGATAGACGCGACCGCGGCGGAGCGCTTCCGCTCGATTGAACGCCTGATTCGCATCCACCATAATCCGGATGTCCTTGCCGGCCGTTTTTCGCCCGAATTCAATCCGTTCGGCATCATCCTCGAGCGAGTAGCGACCGACTTTCACTTTGAAGGCTCGGTATCCGATCTCAAGCGTTTCCTCTATGGACCGTTTGTACTGGGAATGATCCTTGTCGTTCTCGCGATACCAGCCGCACATCGCATAGGCGGGCATGCGGCCGCGCACGGCTCCCAGCATCTTATAGACAGGCAGACCCGCGACCTTACCCAGAATGTCCCATACGGCGATATCAACCACCGAAATGGCGAACTGCGTGACGCCCTGCACGCCTTGATATTCGAGCGCCCGCCACAGATCGGCTCGAATCTTTTTTGGGAACGCCGGGTCCTGACCGACGAGCACTGGCTTGACTTCGTATTCCAGGACGGCTTGCACCACGCGCGGGCCGCCTTCAATCATGCCGAAGTTGCTGTAGCCCCAACCAGTGATGCCGGCATCGGTGAGTACGCGAAGGACAACACCACCGGCCGCGGGACCGAAGTCGTGAATGGCATCCCCGGTGAATTCGGCCGGGGGTAAGCGCAGCAGATCGGTTTCGATATTCGTGATCTTGATCTGTTTCTTAGCCTCGGCAGCTTTTGCCAGTCCGCGGCTCAGAGGTGCCGCACCTGCAAGCGCCAAAACAGTACGACGAGTCATGAATGCCTTTCTGCCGGGGCGATCGAGTCGAGCAACAGATCAGTAGCGGCATGCGCGAAAGCTTTCGTCGTTGATATGCGCGTCGAGTTCGACAAGTTTGATGGTCGGACTAAGCGTTCCTTTCAAGCACGCGCGATAGGCTTGAGCGCCTCGGGCGAATAGAATGGCTCGCCCTCTTTGTCGATGGAGGAAACGCCTTGCAGGGGAATCAACACCGTCACCGGACCGCGTGCGGAATTGAGCTTGGTGGCGGTGATATGTCCAAGTTGGGCGCACTCTTCATTCGTCGTGCGCATGAGAGTCACTGTCGGATTATGAACGTACAGCTTGCGGCCCGGAACGACCGGGGACCGAGGCTATCAGGGCCAAAATTCACCATGTCGATCGCTCCGGGACACACAACCTGCGGAATACTCTTTAGGCCAGCCGCTTCCAGGCGGCGAGGTCCCGCACTAAGACACCGCCGACAAGTTCGTCGGCGAGTTCAGTGGTCGTGATATCGAGTACGCCCTGAAATGCACCATCTTGAATGAGTTGTTCCATTGCCTGACCTCCCGATCCCGTAGCATGGAAGACCGGACTTCGTACCCCTCTCTCTTCAAGGCGGCGGCGGGCAGTCGTCACGCAGGGCGTTGTAACACCGAACATGGTCGCAGCAATTGCCGGTCTTTCACCGGACAGAGCATTCTCCTCGGCAAGTGACCATTCCATAGATCGCCGCTGCGGCATTGCTCAATATTCGCGGTGAAACCGCGTTTAAGCCCGGCAATATCGACGACCGAATACATCATGCAGATGTCGATTGTGCCGATATATGGCCTGGTGTCACCCGATGCTAGCGTCGAAACCATCACTTTCGGAAATCCCATCGGGAGTGCGCGCATAGCGGCAGTCGCGATCGTCGTACCCGCAGAACCGCCCAGAGATACCATGCCATGGATGACACCTTGTTCGAACAGACGCTGAATGATTACGGCAGCCCCGCATGCCATCGCTCTGCACGCTTCGCCCTCGATCTCTCTTGCGCTACCAATGCATCGAGATCTTCATTGGCTGCCGCGGCCACCGCGGCTCGCGAGACATCCGGGGTAAACGGCGGATCCCCAAGCACTCCGACATCTATCAATCAGCGTCTGCAGACCGCAAGACTCGATCCGATCGCGTAGAAATGCGAACTCCTCACCTTTCGTGTCCAGTGTGCCAATCAGTGCAACGATCTTCGGAGTCATTTGCCTTCTGCGCATGGAAGCGTCCCGGCGGAAGAATTGGCATTCCGGCAGCAGGCGGAGGAACGCTTCCGGACCGGGCGGAGCATAAATCGCGATCAACTTCAGTGGCTCCCAACCAGTGTTGATTGTGGCGTGGAAAATGTCCGGCGGAATCTGGACCAGATCTCCGACTCCGAGCGGTTCCCACGTCTCGCCATCGATATCGATCATCTGCTTGCCCTGTCCTGACACCACATACAGGATTTCCTCGACTCCGGGATGATTGTGTCGCGCATGGCCTTTGCCGGGCTGGAGAAGCACCACACCCATCGTGAACCGTTCAGTGTTCGTCACGCGAGGTTCGGAGAGCCATTTGATCGTTCCCCAATCAAATACCTGCGTCTCTACCTCAGAGGGCTTGACGAATCGGCGGCCGGGTATTTCAGCCATGACTGTTCCTTCCACTCGCAATGGGCAAACTCTTGAAGTCCTTCACCTGCTCGGTAATAGCGCGTTCAACCGGCAAGCGCTCCATACTGGACGCCCCAAAGAAACCGGCGATTCCGTGGCTACGACTCAGTATGTACTGAACATCTTCGCGGCTCCGCAATAGGACCACTATGACAGAGAACCAGAATCTCGGGGTTAACGGCGGACGCCGCTTTGTGAATGGACTGAATTCGGGAGACCGATTCATCGAGAGTCAACGTGGTCGTGGCGCCGATCGTCCCTTTTGTAGTCAATCCCATATGTGCGATGACAAGGTCCGCCCCGGCTCTTGCCATGGCTCTCGCGTCCTCTTCATTAAATACATAAGGGCAGGTGAGCAGATCCAGCTTGTGGGCGCGAGCGATCATGTCGACTTCCTGCGCGTATCCCATCCCGGTCTCCTCGGAGATTCAACCGAAATACGCCATCGATAAGACCCACGGTCGGGAAGTTCTGCACGCCAGAGAAACCGAGCCGTTTCAGGTCACGAAGGTACACGTCCATGATGCGAAATGGATCCGTTCCGCAAACGCCGGCAAGAACAGGAGTCTGGGCAACAATGGGGAGCGCTTCGCCAGCCATCTCCATCACAATCGCGGTCGCATCACCATATGGCATCAGTCCGGCTAAAGATCCCCGACCGGCCATACGGTATCGGCCCGAGTTGTAGATGATGATGAGGTCCGCTCCTCCGGCCTCCTCGCACTTCGCAGAGATTCCAGTACCTGCACCAGCCCCAATGATCGGCCGTCCAGCAGCGTTGATCGCCCTCCATCGTTTCAAGCATGCTGATCGATCCACTAAGGGCCTCCCGATATATTCTCGCTACCTGCTGCTAATACAGCTGATTGTGACGTAAGCTTTCATGTGTAACCCCTCCTGCCGCGTCTCAGTGTCGGTTCCGGTTACGCAATGTGAGCCCCCTTTACGTCAACCTAAAGTGAGTAAATCGACTGGCTCGCCGCCATGAAAAGACGATTCCGTCGCGTACCTCCGAAGCACACATTAGCGCAGATTTCCGGCAGCACTATTTTGCCGATCTTCACGCCTTGGAGCGAGATCGCGTAAACACCGTCCCCTTCGGCTTTGGCAGAGCCCGTCCCGTTTGCGCCTTGCCCAATTCCCGCCCAAATGTTTCCATCGCTATCGGCTCGAATTCCATCTGCAAGACCCGTGTAGTATCCCACGCAGTCGATAAAAACTGCCTCGAATTCCGCAGTTTCGTCCCATCGACATCATAGACGCGAATTTCTCCGGGTGCCCTCGAGTAATGTGTCGCTCCTGTGTCGCAAATGTAAAGCTTCTTAAAAGCCGGCGAGAAGCAAAGTCCATTGGGCTTGAATAATTCATCCGTGACCATTTGCAGCTCGCTGGTCTTTCCATCCAACCGATAAACTGCTTCCTTCAACTCGAGAGCAAATTTACCGCCCTCATAGATGCTCAGCGCTCCGTAGCCAGGATCCGTGAACCAGATATCGCCGTTAGGGTGGGCCACAATATCATTTGGTCCGTTGAGTCGCTTACCGTTGAATTTTTCAGCCAGGATCGTGACCTCTCCGGTCTGTTCATATCGAACGACTCGTCGCGTCTGATGCTCGCAGCTGAGTTGGCGCCCTTGCCAATCGAACGTATTGCCATTGCTGAAATTCGATGGCTTGCGAAACACGTCGACATGGCCGTCTTCTTCAAGCCATCGCATTTGCCGGTTATTCGGAATATCACTCCACACCAGGTAGTTGCCAGCTCCATTCCAGGCTGGCCCTTCCGCCCACCGAAACCCTGTGCAAACACGCTCTATCGTTGCGGTACCAATTCGATATCTGGCGAATTCTTTTTCGAGAGAAATGACATCGGGATCGGGGTATCGTACCGGCTGACTGCCAGACCAGTCGCGGGTCGCACCGGATTGCCCATCAGCGGAAAAGGTACGTAGCCCGGCCAGACCTACTGCCACGCCTTTAATCAGCGCACGTCGGCTGGAGTTCTTTTGAGAGGAAGAAAGAAGATTCATCGAAGCGATTATATGCGTCAAGGAGATTGTCACTCAGTGTAAGCGACACTCCAGCGCGAAACAGGTAATACTCGTTTTCAGGCGAAGGCTTGGCTTCAGGACAATTCCCGCGCTTGGCAGCTTCGCTCGATAGTTCAAGTCCTGGCGGGTTTCGGTTTCCCTCCAAATTGCCGGCTATGGCTTTTGAACGGCACAAACAATCTGTCCGGAGCCTCCGAAAAACTCCCTCGCTTGCCTTGAGAGCGGCCCCCTTCGCACCGGGTCGCCCCAAGGAATCGGGGCACGAAAGGAAGACAAAATATGCTTTGCAAGAATCGCATCACGCTTATTGGTTTTCTCGGCCAAACGCCAAAACCCGCTCGACACCCAACGGCACTCTCTATACTCGCCTCTCGCTCGCTACGAACGTGATCTGGAAACAAAACGACAGGGACGTATACAAAACACGCACGGAATGGCATCGCGTTATCAGCTGGAACAAGTTGGCGGAATGGGCCGGGGCCTTGCAGAAAGGCCCTTACGTCGAGGTGGAAGGCGAACTCCGTTACCGCGAATTTACTCCTGCTGAATCCGAGCGCTCCGTTCGGGTGGCCGAGATCTACGCCCACTCCATCCTGGCACTCGATCGCTCCGATAAGCAACCAGCTTTCGATGCTTCCGATTCAGAGTCAGGCGACGAACCCGCCGATTGACGAATCAGCCGGGGAGCTGTTCTCGAATGGCTCCCCGGTTATCCAACTGCCTCTCTCTTGCCTCCAGTCTTTGCGTCAATTGCTGTCTCCTGGGACAACGTGAGCTGACATTCGCGTGCTAGAACTTGGTTGCCAAGACTCGTTTTATTCCAATGTGTGGCCTGCCTCCGATTTCTGGTGAGGCGTTCCTGTTCGCCTTTCAATCCATGCACAGACGCGCGCCGCAATCAGCTCGGCGAAATGCTCCAGATCTGTTTGACTCAGACGAACCGAAGAACAATGCTCGTCGGTATCGACACTGGCCCTTTCTGGATTCTTATCCTTGCCGGTAAGCTGGCGTCTCAGGTCCGTTAGGAGCACATCCGACATCTGGATCGCTTTCTGGGAGGGCTTCAATTCGCTGAATCCCGTAGCAAACCGTCGAGTGATCACGGCCATTGTAGAAACCGCCAATGATCGTGGTGGCCAGCGACCCACATGTCTCGCAAGATACATTGCAACCTGCCGGTTGAAACAAGCAGGTTGCGAATTTCCCAACCCGTGCGTGGGACCGAAGCGCGCTGAAACTGCCGCGTCGATCTCAGCCATGGAAATGCGGCGGCGTAAAAAGACGTCCGGCGCGAACTGGGCGGATGGCCATCTATGCCCCCTTCGCCGCAAGAGCCACGGCGGGCTGGATCAACATGTAATCACCATCCGCAGCTGATCTTCGCTGGGCAACTCGGCCATAAGACACGCACCAAATCCAGCCACCGCTCTAGGCGCTCACGGAACTTGCGCGGCCGTGCATAGTCGGCGCTCCCCAATTGGCCGGCCAGGCCGAAATCGCCGAAGATGGATATGCGTTCTTGTCCTTTAGCGAGAAGCATCGATAAGATAGCCACATGAAAAGGTCCATGGCCGCTGGCGAGGACGAGAGCGCTTTAGCCGCTTCGAGGTCTGTCGGGATGGAGTGAGCCGTGATCTCCGGGAAGAATTCATCGCTCAACACGATTTCGTTTTCGAAGCCGCCCGGTAGAATCTCTTGATTCGGATCACGCGAATACCAAATTCGAGCCTCACGCATGAAGTTGAATCTCGCATGATGCATCACGGTCGCTTTTTCGCGTTGAGTATCGGTGCCGAAGAAAATGGTCGCGCCAAATATTCGTTGGAAAAGCCGCGATCAAGCGGCGATACTGCGAACCGCCCTGCTGCATTCCAAAAACGCCCAGCATCTCGGCAGCGCTGCGGAACGTGATTGTCTGTTTCTGCTGTCGCATGGCGAGTGTCGCCAGAAAAATGGGAACCAGCCGGTCCTGGCCCCAGGGCACTCCGTATGTGGGATGAGCAGTGACCTGCAAGAGAAATTGGCCGTTCCGGCGCTCATGCATCAGTAGACCTTTGGGAGGTCGCTTGATGGGCAACCCGCACAACACGAAAGGCCGCGAGGCGAAACCCAAATTCTGGGCCACACTTTCGCGCTTCAACCGGACCAGCTGAATTGCCTCCGCCTGAGGCAGTTTCCTTTTCGAAATAAACAGCTCGCCAGGAAGCCAGCGAGCAATGGACCCGGCCGCCTCTAAAGATCCAGTTGTTCGCGGAATTGCGACAATTTTGTTGGTAGACACGAATCGCGGGCGCGATCCCTTGTTTGTGCCACTAATGTGCCACTCGCGACTAACTGTCCCATGCAATGGGACGTCTTCTGCCGCCGTAAGTCATTGCCAGCACGTTTTATCGGGTGTGACGATTAGCTTGAGGTGCTAGCGGGTAACTCCGTGGGGGTTCAAGTCCCCCTCTCCGCACCGTACACAAGGATTTATCCTCCTCCTTTAGCCTCTCGAGCTTTTCCGGCTCCGGTTTCCGATTGATCTTTTGCCCTCTATTCGAAATCGTGTTTGCCTTCATGTTCAGCTGAGGCCATTTTATGCGCAGAAGGGTACCTTTACGCACACCTACGTGATACGTGGTTACGAAGAACGAATAGGTGCGCGAAAGCGTCGCCTGTTCAACCTTCGTCAGCCTTGCCGAACTTCGCAAAACATTTGATACAACGAGAAACAAATGTCTAATCAGAGATCAAAGACAATCGGCAGACGAGCGCTCCTCAAGACATCAGCCGCGTTATTTGGCGGAGCACTACTGGGCAGGAGGGCCGAAGCCAATCCGGAGCCGCGAATTCAAAATGTGAACACGAATTCCAGCCCTTCGAAGCTGAGGATCACGGACCTGCGGGTTGCGACCGTGCGTAAGCCCGGACCAAGCCCTTGCACCATCGTCCGTGTTGATACCAACCAGGGCGTTTATGGTCTCGGCGAGGTTCGAGATATGGCGAGCCCGACTTACGCTCTCTTCTTGAAGAGCCGGATCATCGGCGAAAACCCCCTGAATATCACGTACCTCTTCGAGAAGATCAAGCAATTTGGCGGCGATGCGCGCCAGGCAGGTGGAGTCGTCTCCATCGAAGAGGCGCTCTGGGATATCGCAGGCAAAGTTTATGGCGTGCCGATCTATCAAATGCTGGGTGGCAAATTCCGCGATAAAATTCGTCTCTATGCCGACACCGAGGAGTCGAAAGACATCAAAGTTTACGCGCAGCGATTGAAAGCTCGTAAGGAAGAAATGGGATTGACCTGGTTGAAAATGGATCTCGGAATCAACATGGTCTCAGACACTCCTGGCACCCTCACGAGACCTTCTGAGCAGAACCACTGGGAAAACACCAGCCTTCCTCACCCGTTCTTAGCGAATGAGGTAACCGAAAAAGGAATCGAGATGCTCGTCGCCTACGTGGCCGCGGCCCGCGAAGCAGTGGGAATGGAAATTCCGCTTTCCATGGACCATCTCGGCCACCTGGGTGTGAATTCCATCATTCGGTTGGGAAAAGCATATGAGCCATACAATCTTTCCTGGATGGAGGATGTGATTCCGTGGCAATACACTGAATTGTTGCAACACATCACAAACGAAAGCCCCACGCCTATCCTCACGGGCGAAGATATCTACCTGAAGGAGAGCTTCGCCAAATTATGCAAGAATCACGCCGTCAGCAAAATTCATCCCGACATTTCTACATCGGGCGGGATTCTCGAAACGCATAAGATCGGCGATATGGCCATGGAATACGGTGTTCCGATGGCAATGCACTATGCGGGCCTGCCGATCGGCGCCTTCGCGAGCGTTCACTGTGCGGCAGCCACGGAGAATTTCCTCGCCTGCGAAAATCACTCGCTCGACGTTCCGTGGTGGCAGGACCTGGTGGAAGGCGTCGAGAAACCGATCATCAATAAAGGGTTTATTGCCGTTCCTGACAAGCCCGGTCTCGGCATAACACTCAACGAAGATGCTGTCAGGCAGCATCTGGTTCCTGGCACCGGCTATTTCGAACCCACTCCTCAGTGGGACAAGGAACATTCTTGGGACCGCCTTTGGAGCATGGCGCCCCGAGCATTGGGAAAAGAGAGAGTCGCATGAGGAGACTTAGCCTGACAGCCTTGGTGGCCTGCATCGCTATCAGTAGGGTCGCCGTCCTTCGCTCAAGTAAAACTCACTAAGGATCAAATGATGTTCTACACGTCGGACTGGAAGGGCGACCGCTTCCCCGACGGGCGCCCGAAAGTGCCCGATGATCTGCTCAAGCGAGCCCTCGATGTTTCGATCGAGGATGTGTGGGACTATCTGCGGGAACAAGGCTACAAAAATCAGTTTGAGGGTGGCTGGCAAGCTCTCCACATCGAAAAGCCCTTCGCCGGGCCGTGCGCTTACGGCGCAATACATGCCGCTGCGGCCCGATATGGCCAGGGCCATCGCTGCCGAGGGTAAAGCGGAAGGACGCGTTAGCGGAACCAACAGTTGGCCCATTAATGAACTGCAGATCGGAGACGTCTATGTCGCCGACGGCTTTGGAAAGATCATCGAAGGCACTTTGATCGGTTCCAACCTGGGAAACGGCATCGCTGCACACAGCCATACGGGATTCGTATTCGATGCGGGCATTAGAGATCAGGAGGAAAACCGGGAAATCCCCAATTTCAATGGATTTTATCGCGGTTACGATCCCTCGGCATGGGCGCAAATGGAGCTGACGGCGATCAACGCTCCCGATCCGAATCGGACGTGCGATCGTGCTGCCCGGAGATCTGGTTCTAGCGAAAACGGATGGAGTTCTCTTTATCCCCGCAATCCTTGCCGAAGCGGCGATCAGTTCGGCCGAATTCACCAATCTTACGGATGCTTTCAATTTTGAATTGAATCGCCAAGGAAAGAACGGCGCTGAATTCGAAGGAGGCTGGACGCCAGCAAAATATGCCGCTTTTGCGAAATGGATCGACGCTCATCCTGAGAAGTTAAAAATGCCCCGTGCTGAATTTGATGCGCTACTCGATAAGGCGACCCGACCGCATCCCACACATCACGCTGCTCCTGCCGAGCCGGAACCGTAGAGCAAGGTCTCACTTACTATCCTTTAACTTCTTCAGCATCTCAACTGAGTTCTGATTCTTCGAATCGAGCTGCAAGGATCTTTCATAATTCTGAATTGCCAAGTCCTTCTGACCCGCTTTCATATACGCCTCACCCAGACTGTCGTAAACGTTTGCTGACTGCGGATATTCCTGCACGTTGCGCTGAAATACGGCAATCGCGTTCTGCGTCTGGCCGGACAACAACAATGTGTAACCCAGGTTATTGAGCGTACGCTCCGCCAGTTTGTACTCAGTGGAATTGGATTTCTTGAGTTCCGTGTACCGCTGCAATGCGGCTTGCGTACCTTTGAGCTTCGCGATCAAAACCAGCACCTGAGATGCATCCTGCTCCTGAGGCCGAGAATTCCACGCGTACTCCTTCGCGATGCTCTGCATCAGGAACTCCCCGACGGCAATTCCGTTATCGGAATTCGCCATAAGCGCAGCGCCCTTGCCCGACTCAGCGTTCATGGTTAGCAGCGCCTGGAAACCCTCATCGGCTCCGCCGTGCCCGAACTGCCCGGGATTATCCTTGTCCATAAAGAAGCCGAGCCCAGCCTCATCCATCACTGGCGTCAGCATTTGGCGCGTCATCTCTTCGGAAAGCACTCGATTCGACTTGCCATGTTTTGAGAGCGCGACTTCAATGGCGAACTTGCTTAGATCAGTAGGCGTCGTCCATAAGCCCGCAGCCGCCATCTCCGGATAGATGTGCCATCTTCCATGGACCACCTTGCCATCGGCATAGGTTCCGCCGGCGGTAAGGGCGGCTCGGGCCGTTGGTAACGGTTGCTCATAGCTGCTGTCCGTCATGCCAATCTTGTCGAGAACGATCTCACGCATGAGAGCCGGAAAAGGCTTGCCGGTGACGTCCATCATGAGCTGCTGCTCGATAGTTACTCCGCCACCTGAATATCGCACCTTTGTTCCGGGAACGAAATCTACCCGGATAGGCGCCGTGTTGGCGGGCTTCTCCCCGTCGAAAATCTGCGTCAGCGTTGGAAGAGAATCGTTCACATCGTAACCGGGAAAGCCATGAACGGTGAGCCCTGCGCTGTGTGACATCAACCGGCGCAACGTAACCTTTTCGTTCTTCGTAAACTCGTTCTCGGGCACTTTCCACGTCTTGAGCCTTTCGTTCACGTTCTCGTCGAGCGAGAGCTTCCCTTGCTCCACGAGATAGAGCGCGCCAGTCGCTGCCACTGGCTTGCTAATCGAGCCGGCCTGGAACAGCGTCCTCGATGTGACCGGCGTTGTCGATCCTCGCTCGATCACACCGAACTCTCTAGCGAAAACGATCTGAAAATTGTCAATGACGGCAAAGCTCAGCCCAGGCACGTTGTAGAGCTGCATCAACTTCGGTAAATCGAGCCGCAGGCGTGGTTCGTTCTCGCCCATCGGCATATCGACGACCGCTGCCTCGATGCGATGAATGCGCGCTTCCTGAGCGTCTGGGTTGCGGGCCGGGGCAACAGATGTCTGGGTTTGAGCACCCAGCAGCCCGGTGAGGTGGATCAGAAAGACAACAGCCAGGACAGGGCGGAGGATACTCTTCAATGGCGGCATTTCTCGCTCGGGCCTCGACTATCGTGTAGATGCTGACAGGGCGGCCTGCAGCATCGCTCTGGCGTATGCAATGTTATACACCATTCCGGTGTATCCGCCACCGCCCGGATATTGATTGTGAATACCCCGCTCGCGATCGACGTCTAGCGCCCGTTCGTGCTCTGGGTAGATCAGCCGGGAATACTTCAGCCGCACCAACTCTTTCATGATCGCGAACATATTGTTCTCGCCCTCATCGATAAATACTTCCGTATATTTCTCATTTGGCACTCGGACGCGTACGTTGCGATAGTGCACATGGTTAATACGATCCCTGGTTCCGAAGTAACGGCAGACCTCGACGGGATCGTGCCCCATTTCTCTAGTTACTCCGCAATCGAACGTGATCCCGTTGGACGGGCTATCGACGATCTCGATGAGGTGCTTCCACCCGTCTACAGTCCCCATGATTTGTTCCGAACCGCGGCTGATCGGCGCAGGCGGATCATTCGGGTGCAAAGCCAAGCGCACATTGGAGTCTTCCGCCACCGGGACCACGGCTTTCAGAAAGTATGTGATGTTCGCCCACATCTCATCCAGAGTATGAGCGCCTTCCTCGGGAAGCGGGGGTAGCCCCTTCACGCGGTCGTAGTCAAATGCGGTCAGCCCCGCACCTGCTCGCCCGGTTTCCTCGTAGTAGCCTTCTATCGCGCGGTGGGCGTAAAAGTTGTATTCGATTACCGGCAATCCGGCTTTACCAGCCGCTCGGATAGACTTTCTGATGTTCTCAATTTCGCCGTCGCGTCCGGGTTTGCCGAAAATCGTGTTTGGAAATCCTGCGATCATCATGTTGCCTAACGTCAGGCCGCCTGACTTGAGCGTGGACATGAAGGAGCGCAATTCAGTTTCGTTCCATGGAATCGGCGGTCCGCCCGTCAGGACGTAATTGACACCGATCTGTTTAACGCGCCGGATCGCAGCTTCATCCAGATTCTGCCGGGCGATGGGCGCGGAGATCTTGGGCGTGTCCGGTCCCTCTCCGGGCATTCCGGGATTGGTGGCACCGGGCATCAGCGACGGCAGTAACGTCGTTGAAGCTATTCCTTTGATGAGGGTTCTCCGCGAACAGTCTGAACTCATAACCAGCCTCCCAGGGTTCTAAGCGTGGGTGAAGATTCAACAAAGGTCATCCGCCAAGATTCCGATACAGCACTAGGTTATGCGTCGCTGACCCAATGCAGACAATGTCAGGACGCTCATTGCCCTCCAGGTCCGAGACGGCACAACCTGCCGCCGAAACCCCTCCCCGCTCGAGGACCTGCCGTTTCCACTTTGTCCCGTTCCAGCCATAGATGTACACGCCGTACGGCTCACCTCGGAACCCAACCACTATTTCATCCTGCCCGTCGTGATTGAGGTCAGCGGTTTCAATCGTGTGCGCGTCGAGAAGCCTGTCATCGACCATCTCGCGCCGCCACGAACTCGCGCCACCACGGTAAACAACCACTGCGTTCCCGTGCCAAGGCTCAATTGCCGCTAGGAACCGCTCCTTCCCGAGCCTACCGACGCTGATGTCACTCGTCCCACTGTTGGGCCAGGGCTCCGGATTGCCTTGTGCGATTGCCGTTCGCGACCAGGTGCCGTCCTGGCCGAATCTATAGAGATGAATACCGAGGAAACTGCCGATCAAAATGGCTTCCCGCCCGTTGTGATCCCAGTCAGTCACGAAGATCCCGTGGACAATGCCCTCCTCGGCGTCACCAATCAGGCGCCGCTTCCATTCACCGGGACGATAGTAGACCAGCGGCACATGGCCGCGGTAGTCAGGCGCATGCGCGTCCGCATTCGCAAGTGGTGCATTGATCAGAACCTTGCTTTTGGTTCGGTCAATGTTGGCCCAACGCAAGCGATGAGATGTCGGCAGCCTGTCTATTTCAGTCATCTTCCATGGCTGCCGCGGGTCACCGTTGGCCTTCAATAGTGAAACAACTCCTAAGCTCTTCTCCGGGTACATCGAAAATTCGTATGCAACCGCAAGCGTGGGTATTGTATGTGCATCCCGATCCCAGCAAGCGATATTGATCATTCGCGGAAGATTGGTTGCTATCACATGCCGTTCCCAAGTTGGGTTCTCGAACCAAACCAGATCCGACATGCCGCTCGCCAAAGCGATAAGGTCTTGCTTCCCATCTCCGTTTACATCGCAAGCGATCACCTGATAGCCGCCGATGAGGTTATCTGCTATGGTGTGTTTCTCAAAGTGCATAGCATATGGAGAGATGAGCCTTATCGCGAACAAACCGGCAAGTAAACGCATAACCACCGGTACCAGTTTTCTCACTCGCCATCAAAACGAACCGGGAAAATGATACACGTCGTACGAGAGCGGCACCGGAGCGTTGTCATCACTTCGCCAAGCCTTGTTGGAATTGTTCGATCAAGTCTCGAATCCGGATTGCATCCGCTTTTCGATGGCCGTGGCTCACGATAGGATCGGTCCCGCCGGTTGAATCGATTTGAATCGTCGACCAGATGAACCCCGTCCGGATGCTCACCGATGCCACTTGCGATATTGAAATGCTCTCTTCGTTGGAACCGATGAGTCGACGCTTGATGCGAGATACGCGCTGGGGTGTTATTTCTATTCGAAGTGGAAACCAAAAGTTTCCGGCAGTCCAGCGACTGGCTTTGAAAACGTACAGTCCTTCGTCGTTAGAGCCATTTACCACTTATAGAACAGGGCCGATTTTCCAGGCACAGCCACGAACGAACTTTCCGAGCCACGCTCTGTGTCGATCCATGTCGCAGGGTCGATTCAATTGATCTTT
The DNA here is from genome assembly GCA_963771565.1 of uncultured Acidobacteriaceae bacterium. Classification (GTDB taxonomy): domain Bacteria; phylum Acidobacteriota; class Terriglobia; order Bryobacterales; family Bryobacteraceae; genus Bog-105. The sequence goes on along the minus strand of CAVYUB010000020.1, from coordinate 84,376 downwards.
CCCAGCTGGAGACTGAACGAGATCAGATCGTCGCTACGGTCTCGACGACCGCATCGCCGTTACGGAACACCTCGGGCCTAATTTCAGCTCCAATGCCTGGGAGTTCCGGCGCGGTGATGTGCCCTTCGACCGGCACTGGCACATTATTTACGAAGTATGGGTACTGGTGTGCGTATTTCCAATAATTGCTCTCCATAATGAGGAAATTGGGAGCGGCCGTAGACACATGCGCCGCACAAATATAGAGCAGAGGCCCGCCACAAGTATGCGGCGAAGTGGGAATGGAGTACGCGTCAGCCATATCGGCAATTTTCTTCGCCTCCGCCGGGCCACCACACCAGGTCACATCGTACATCACGACCGAGCACGCCTTGCGTTCCAAAAATTGGCGGTACTCGTAGCGAGTAGCGAGAGTTTCGCTCATGCAAAGAGGCACGCTCGTTTTGCCGGCAAGCTCCGCGAACATCTCAACATTCGTATTCAACATCACGTCTTCAAGATACATGATGTTGTATGGCTCAAGGGCCTTGGCGATGCGTTCTGCGCTCGTGAAATCGAAATTCGCCCAGCAATCTACGCATATGTCCATCCGGTTCCCGACATTGTCACGGATTTCACGTATCCACTTCAAACCCTGCTCAGAGCGTCATTCGACAGATACTTTTCCGGCGCCTTGAACGGATAGATCTTCATTCCCGTGGTTCCGCGGTCCAACAGAAACCGGACAATCTTCATAGTGTCCGGACCCATCTTCATGTCGTTGATGGCCCAGTAATCGGTGGTTGTGTTATAAACTCTGATCCTCGAACGCGTTTTTCCACCGAGCAGCCGATAAAGGGGAAGACCCGCTGCCTGTCCGAGGATATCCAGTTGCGCCATGTTAAGAGCGCTCAGGATTCGCATGTCCGCGCCACCGGCGGTCCGCATGGCCATCTGAAAGTAATAGTCACGCCAGATACCGTCGATATCGCGGGGATCACGGCCAATAAGGCCGATCTCTCTTGAGTAATCTTTGAGGGCTCCAATTTGCCCGTAATCAAACGGGTATGTCTCTCCCTGTTCCTACAAGGCCTTGGTCGATGTGCAGTCGTACCCAAAAGAATTCAGCTCCATCCGGGCCACCGGAACCGCCCCCGATATGCAGATCGGGACGAAAGGTGACCGATTCGATTTTCGTGATCTTCATCGGTTCACTTCGGCCGATGGCAGCCAGCAGCGCCGGAGGGAGCGTGCTCGCTCCTAGCGCGGCGAACGAACCCACGGCGGCACGTCTGAGAAATTGTCTGCGTGTTGTCGAATCGTGTTTCATCGTCTTCTCACTATCTGTCAAAACGTCAGCTTCAGAGAGAGCTGGAACTCCCGATTGTCAACAGCGGTGCCTGTAATCACATTCGCGTCCGGCAAACCGATCAAACCCCAATCGGAGTTTGTGTAAAGCGAAAACACAGGGTGGTTGAAGACGTTGAAGGCCTCGGCTCGAAACTGGAGCTTGAGCTGCTCGTTTATCGTCGTACTCTTTGCCAATGCCATATCGAAATCTACCTCGCCCGGACCACGTAATGGGGTCCGGCTAACGTTCCCATAGGTATTCGCGGGCGGCGCCGCAAAGCACGACGTATCGAACCACGCTGACGGATCCGGATTAGAAATTTGTCCTGAACAAATGCGGTCAGGCCAGCTCGGCGCTCCATTATTGACGCCATTCGCGAGGGAGACGCTAAACGGATAGCCGCTCTGGAACGTCCCTATACCGTCGAATTCCCAACCGCCGACAATCCGGCTCAAGAGGCCGCTGGTGGCGAATTGCCGGCCCGCTCCGAAGGGCAGTTCGTAAACCCAACTCGCCACGAATCGATGCTCAAGGTCAAAGCCTGAAAGCCCGTATCCAGCCTTTTGGTTCGTATAAGTCTGCGGAGTGTATACGTAGCCGCCCCCGCTTGCCTCATTTACGTTATAGTCAAGCGACTTGGACCAGGTATAACTGACGAGGAACTGCAATCCGCGAGACATACGTTTCTCCAGCTTAATTTGAAGGCTGTTGTAGTTCGAGGAATTCCTCGGAAACATGTAATAAATTGTCGAGACATTGTTTAGGGGCTGGATTAGACGCCGCGATGCCAAGTCTCCGGGGCCCGGCTCGACCTCGTTGATGTTAAATGCCTCCAACAGATGAACTCCCCGGCTGCCTGCATATCCAACCTGGAAAAGGAGACTCGGGGTGACTTGGCGCTGAACATTGAAGCTGTAGGTCTGCATGTAAGGCGTCTGATTTGCAAATGCTTCACCCAGCACGTAAGGATTGGCAGCGTTCAACTGCGCGGTTGTAAGCGGCTGAACCGTCGTGGGCGGACCAAACGGGTTGCCGATCGTGGGAATAGAAGCCATTTCCGTCGGGTAGGGTGGGGGCGTGTAACCTTGGGAGACGATATACGGGACGTGCTCCCCCAATTCATTGGACGCTGAGAGGGGCAAGGGGAAATAGACGATAGCGTACCCACCCCGGATCACCGTCTTTCCGTTTCCGGCGGCGTCGTATGCAAATCCCAGCGAGGTGCAAAGTTGTTGTAACGCGTTTGTACACTGGCGGTACGGGACACTCCGTTGACCCTGGCGTAAATCAATGTGTCTGTAGCGTGGATCGAAGTTAGCCAGGTGGTTGTGCTTTCTCGGTTGGCGGGGTGAAAATATCATAGCGAAGACGCCGAGATTCACGTAAGCCGCGGATTCACCTTCCAATCGTCTTGAACGTATCCTGACCATTGATAGGCGGTTAGATAAAAAGGCGTGAGCAGGAATCCCTCTTTGACCGCTGGTCGAATACCCGAGTAACAGTGTGGCAAGACCGGATCCGGCCTCGGCGGAAGGATCCAGAGAATTGTTGCTGAAGTTGTCGTTGAAATATATATCGCCGCGCGTCTCCGAGTTTGTATACGGCATGTCGAATTCGCGAACGCCTCGGAACCCGAACTTGAGCTGATGACGGCCTTTGACCCATGAGAGGGCATCTTCGAGCTGGATCTCTGTATCGACGGGGTGCGCGGGGAGCCAGTCAGGGCCGCCGCCGAGTCCCGTGAAGTTCTGGATGTGGAGATTTGGTATACCGCTTGTGTATTGCGATACGTTGATGTTCTGGATGCCGAGACCTGCAGCGGCATTGTGGCCATAATCGGACGGCACTGTAAAGGAATTGGTGCGCGCATAACCGGTACGAAACTCGTTGACAAGGCTGGGAGCGAAAATGTGAGTTTCGTTAACCGACAGCCCACTTGCAGCTACGTTCGTGTTCTGAAATCCTGCAACCCAGGGGCCGAGATCGTAGAGTTTAGCCTGCTCCGGATTTGATGGGAAGACAGCAGGAAGTCTCCCCTTGGGGCGCTTCAAGCGGTAGTCCTCATAGCTGTAGCGCGCGAAAAAAGTATCCTTCTGACCGAACACATGGTCCACCCGGATGTTTCCGCCATCGTCCTGGATTGTGCGGTTCGGCCGTATCGTAAATAGTTGTTGAAATTTCCGGGAGCATTCGGCAACGGATAAATGCTCGCCACCCTGAGTCCAACTGGGTTCAGAAGCGCAAGAGGAATGATGTTTCCGGGAAATTGTTGGCGGACGGTCTGACCGTTGACCACTGTTGTTGTCAAAGGATTGTAAATCGGAATGAGATTGCCGCTGGTGTCTCTGTAATTGCTGAAATCGCCCATGCGCACGGCCGCCGTCGGGACAGTGTTGACGAAAGAAAGACCCTGAATCTGGCGCTCGCCGTAATAGTCCAGAAAAGCGAACTATGATTGTGCCCGTCGTAGAGCTTCAGGATAATCAGCTGGACCTCCAAAGTTGCCTCGTACTGGTTGCGAATAAAAGGCGGCTTGGGCTGATCGGGAGCCGCGAAGTAATTTCGGGAGTTTAAGACCGTGTTGCGGAGAAAGTCCATCGCGGAGCCATGAAACTGATTACTGCCGGACCTTGTTGACACGGATACAACGCCCGGGCCACGGCCGAACTCAGCCGAAAATGTCCCCGTAAGCACCTTGAATTCCTGGATAGATTCGACCGATGGTTTGACGATCGTTGTATTGAACGTGTATTCGTTGTTGACGATTCCGTCGATGAGCCAGGCGTTTCCGTTGGCCTGGCTGCCGAGGGCATTGAAACTGGAGGTGCCGCGCGGATTGAACGTACTGTTCCCAGCGATATCTTCTCCTACCTGGCCTGGAGTAACGCCAGGAGCAAGATACACAAGTTGTGCAAAATCTCTTCCGTTCAAAGGGAGTTGCTGGACTGGAGCTTGACTGATCACTTGCCCGAGCGACGAGCTTTGGGATTCGACCAGCGGTGCCGCCGACGTCACGGTGACCTGCTGACTCAGGCTTCCGACGGTAACATGAAATCGACCCTAGCTTGCTGGTCCACCTGCAGTGTGATTCCTTTGCGAGTCTCAGATCGGAAGCCATCTTTTTCGACTGTTACCCGATAACTGCCCGGAATTAAAAACGGCACCCTGTAATCGCCATTCTGATCGGTTTGATAAACCAATGAAGTTCCTTTATCGACATTGGTGACCGTTACCTTCGCTTGTGGGATGACGGCCTGCTCGCTATCCTGGACGCTGCCCACAATGGTTCCAGTGGTCACCTGCGCCAAGGAAGGAATAGTAAGCGACATTAAGACACCCAAAATCGCGCTTGATGTCAATCGTCGTGTCATTTTGTCCCTCTGATACGGAAGATTAGCCGAAGTGACCGTCCATGGCATTACGGATGCGTTTTAAAGCCAAGAAATCGCGGCATAATCCTGATTATTTGACTTGTATGCACCCACTTGCAAAACTCCCCATCGATGAGCTGGGTAGTGGCAGAAAAGCGAGTCACCAGGGCGAAGAATCGCGGCTGAATAGAGGCGCACACTTTTTTCTGAAGATCCAGGGACGCCGCGACTGCGCCGGCCTGGGCGCAATTGGATTTGAGGAAGAAAGGCTGAAGTTATCCGGTGAGTTTGAGCAGTTGATCGACGCTGAGCGCGAGCGCCGCGAACATCAGATGGGCCATGATTTTGCTGGATCCGCGCACCCGGATGATACGCGCTCCGAACTCATCCTTGAGGCGACTGTAGACGCGCTCGACCATCGTGCGCGCTTCAAAACGCTGCTCTTCGGCAGGCGTAAAGGGAGGCCGCTTGCGGTCGTAGCGCGTCGGCACCTTGCGTTGTTTGTGATAGCGGCGCAAGCTGTCCTGTACGCGTTTCGGAATAGGCGCGCGAGCATCATGCCGCGCAATCAGCGGAACGTGGCCTAAACTGCGGCTGTGGGCGTGGATCTCATTGGCGTCGTAGGCGCAGTCCATCAGATCGTACAGCGAGGTGACTCTTTGTGCCGTCAGAGTAGCCAGCGGAATGGCGGCTTGCGAATCGTGCAGCGAAGCAGCCGTCAGCAGGCAAGAGATCGGAATCTGCCCGTCGGCTACGTCGAGGTGCAGCTTATAGCCGCGCCAGTATTGCTGGTGACCGCTGCTGCTCTTTTTCACGCCCAAGCTGCAATGCCGTGGCAGTTCCTCGAGCATCTCCGACAAGCTCTGGCGACGCTGCCGCGGCAGACGACGCCCGGAGAGTGCGCGTTCGGCTTTGCGCGGACGACCCCGTTTGCGCTTGGGAATCGATTTGTGTTTGGGGCTTCCTTCGAAGCGCTCGCGCGCTTCAATGGCAGTCGAATCGCGTGCAATGTGGCCCACCAGGCGATCCTTTTGCGTGTTCAGGATTAACACTTCATGCAATCGTTGCGCCAGCTCGGTTTCAGCAAACTCTTGGAAGGCGCGTGAGAAGGTCGATTCGTGTGGGATCTGACGCGCCGTCGTCCAGCCGCACAAGCAGCGCAATTGTCGATCTGTCTGCAGCCGCTGCAGCAATTGACGCGTAGTTTCCAGACCGTATACTGACTTGGCCACGAAAGCCGATGCCAACGCTTGCCGATCTTTTGCTGGCCGCCCCAGCCAGCCACCTGCGCACGGCAGTTGACGGCTCAGTGGGACCATTTCCAACACCGCTACCAACAGGCGTGCCTTCTCCGAAAGCGTTCCTGTCTCTGCTTCTAATACTCCGAACAACGTGCCTTGCAGCAGATCGGCATAGTACATCAGCCGTTCGCGTGGGGTACTCTGCATAGGGGCTTAGTCCTCGTTTTCTTTGCGTGGAAACAACAGATTACAAGGATTTCCGATCCCTTCTGTTCGATTCTTAATTTTGCAAGTGGCTTGTATGGACAGCGATTTATGTGACAAAGAATAAAACGGGAGATGGGTGGGTAATAATTTCGCTAGTGAGGGTGATTTGCGCGCGCGCCTTCTGCATTTAACGCAGCGCATCGATTATACGGCCGCTGTCGTTTACCGGTTACAGAACCGGGCCGATTTTCCAGGGCACAAACTCGTGGTGACCAAGCAGTTCCGCTTTGCTCTTTTCGCCGGACGCGATTCTCAGCAGAGACTCGAAAATCTCGCGGCCAACATCCTCGAGCGTGCTGCTACCATCCGCGATCCGGCCGGCATTGATATCCATGTTGTCCGGCATGCGTCGAAACGTGTCCGAATTGCTGCTGATCTTCAGTGTTGGCACGGTTGGAAAGCCGATGGCGCTTCCGCGTCCGGTTGTGAAGGCGATAAGATTCACGCCTCCCGCGGCAAGACCTGCAAGCGAAGCGGGATCGTATCCCGGGGTATTCATGAAGATGAAACCATGGCTGCGGATGCGCTCGGAGTAACCTACGACGTCTTCAAGCGTGGTTGTTCCGGCTTTTGCAACAGCGCCTAGAGATTTCTCGACGATATTAGTAAGTCCGCCTTTTTTGTTGCCGGGCGACGGATTGTCGTTGAAGCTGCCGCCAAACTGGCGTAGGTAGGCTTTATAGTAGTTCACGCAATCGAGCAGCTTCTTTGCGGTAACGTCGTCTTTGGCCCGCCTTAAGAGAAGATGTTCCGCGCCGAAAATTTCCGTTGTTTCAGCAAGCACAATGGTGCCGCCCTCGCGAACGATCAAATCGGAACAGTATCCGAGCGCGGGATTAGCTGTGATTCCTGAAAAAGAATCCGATCCACCGCAGTTCAAGCCGAGAACCAGAGCGGAGGCGGGAAGCTCGGTTCGGCGCATAGCGGCCGCCTCGTCAATAAAATTGCGGATCTCGGCGCGGCATCGCTCTACGGCGCCGCGCGTACCGCCGCTCTCCTGCAACGTCAGCCCGACCAGGCGCTTGGCCGAACGTCCATCGCGTTTTCCGAGATAATGGTCAATCTGGTTGACTTCGCAACCCAGTCCGAGAATGATGGCAGCGGCAACGTTGGGATGATCGAGCACTCCTTCGAGAGTTCGCTGCAATTGTTCCGTGTCCGGACCGATGGTCTGCGCGCAACCATCGCCGTGGGGAAACGCAACGACGCCGTCTACATTTGCGGGCAAGCTTTCTTGCTCGAAACTGCGCGCGACGAGTTCCACGGTGTGAGCGGCACAGTTGCTCGCCGCGACAACGGCGATGTAGTTGCGTGTTCCGGCGCGGCCGTCCTCACGAAGATAGCCGAGAAACGATGCAGTGCTCCGCGTGGAAGGAGAAGAACGAGGCGCATACGTGAAACCGTGCTCAAACGGATGGAACGCCAGATTATGCTCGTGAACGTGTTCTCCCGGCTGGATGTCAGCACTGGCAACACCGATGGTCTCGCCGTAGCGGCGAACCGGCTGACCAGCCTGGATGCGTTCGAGAGCAACCTTGTGCCCAGCCGGAATGGCATTGACGACGGTCAGGACCGCAGACTGCGTTTCAATGCTCTGACCCGGAGATAAAGAGACTCGCGCGACAGCAACATTGTCTTCAGAATGGAGCAGAATGATAGCGTTCTGTTCCGTTGCAGCGGAATTGATCTGAACCAGCATCAGTGCCCTTGAATTACGGTCTCCAGTCCTCGTTATACCGCAGAGGCTGACCAATCGTGCGACGGATGGGTGAACTGTCCTGGAATATTTTGGAAGTGTGAAGGACAGCACCGATGAATTGCAGCTCAGTCACGCCATGCGGTACCTCGCACTCGCTTCCGATTACGATGGCACGTTGGCACAGGATGGCGTGGTCAGTCCCGAGACAGTTGAAGCTCTCGACCGGCTCCGTCACTCCGGGCGTAAGCTAATTCTGGTCACGGGCCGGGAGCTGCCAGATTTGGAGAAAACATTTAACAGGCTGGATCTGTTTGACCGTGTTGTCGGCGAAAATGGCGCGCTGCTCTACAATCCAGGACTCGCGGAAAGCGAGCGCTAGCGCAACGCCCGCCTGACGAGTTTTTGCAGCGCTTGAAGAAGCATGGTGTTCAGCACGTAGGTACGGGCGAAGTAATTATCGCGACATGGCGATCGTATGAGGAGCAAACGCTGGCTGCCATCCGCGAGTCCGGGCTCGATCTGCAAGTCATTTTTAATAAGCACGCACTGATGATCCTGCCGTCTGGCACGGACAAGATGACCGGCCTAAGTGCGGCCCTCGAAGAGTTACACGTCTCGCGCCGCAACGTGGTTGGGATCGGAGATGCCGAGAACGATGATGCATTCCTCCGCTGCTGCGAATGCTCGGTGGCGGTTGCGAACGCCATTCCGGCCCTGAAAAGCAGAGCAGAGCTGGTAACCACCGCCGATCACGGGGCCGGGGTGGTGGAGCTTATAGAGAAGATGATCAAGAAATGATCTGGCGCCCGCAACTCAGAACTCGACTCGCGCACCCACTTGTCCCGTGCGATAGCCACCAAAATCGGCTCCCTGTGCCGCTGTAATCCGGCCCACGCTGCCGCTGTCAATCGCCAACACAGGATCAGCGAGATTTGTGTGATTCAATGCGTTTGTGAATGAGCCCTCGATTTTGATTCGCATTCGTTCAGTGATGTTGAAATATTTTGCGAGGCCGGCATTGAGGTTGACGGTGCCAGGTCCGAGCACGGTGCTGATCCCGGCAGTTCCGAAACGACCAATCGGCGGAGGATTTCCAGGACCCGAACCGATGAGGCATGCCGTTCCAGGCTGCCAGCCCGGGGTGGCGGGACACGCGAAAGAACCGAGGTTAAACCAGTCGTTCCGGTTTGGATTGCTCAGGTTCGGGTTTCCGATTAAGTCCGGCGCCTGCGACCTGCCGATTACGCCCGGACCCCGTGCCCGAAGGATCGCCGCCGCTGAAATAAGGCGTTTCGTATGGTCCGCTTTGCCATAAGAAGATTGAGCTGAGCTGCCATCCTCCAACGAACCCATCGAGAAAGCGATTCATATTGCCTCCGAACGAGCGCCCTCGTCCGAATGGAAGATCGTAGATCGCTGTAGTAATCCAGCGTTGATGCCGAGTGCCGTACACGTTGCCGTACTCGTGCTTCAGATCATAGAGATCCATGGTGCGGTGACCCGAATTTTCGTCCGCGAAGTGATCCGCGGTGTAGCCCTGATTGTCAGCCAAATTCTTCGCGAAGGTATAGGTGGAGTCGAAGGTAACACCCCCGCGGAGCCGGTGGTTCACTTCAACTTGCAATGAATTGTAGTTCGCAGTCGCTCCATTAGCGCGTGTATTCACAGTGCCCCAATTCGGGAATGGCCGGCTGCTCAACGGCTGATCGACGTAGTAGGTCGTCGAATAATAAGACTGATTCAGATCCGGCGACCAGACCAGATCGCGCGTCCCCATTCCGATATAGGATATGCGCAATCCAGTCTGATTACCGAGATCGTGGTCGATGGAAAAGTCCCACTGCATGGCGTAAGGATCCTTCCAATTCACCTGATTCGCGGTTCCGAAATAGGCGGTCCCCAAGGGCGAGATGGCGCCCAAGCCAGGAAGTTGCGTTTGCGGCCACTGGAAAATCGGCTTGCCTTGGGAGTTGATGTTGTTATAGGTGCGTGTGTTCGATTGCAGCGTGCCTGTCAGCGCGTAGTAGATGGACCCGAGTACTTCGGTATTGAAGACGCCGAATCCGCCTCGAAACACTGTCTTATCTCCAAAGGGCCGGTAGGCGAAGCCAAAACGGGGAACGAATCGCTTCGGCGCATCTCGTAAGTAGTCAGGGACATGGGCCTGAGCTGGCCGACAATACCGGCGTGCAGGGCGCGCCATTGATACTTGGCCCAGCGGTGCTGCCCAACTGAGGGCACGCGTTGAAAGACTGTAAGAACTCAGGAGCGAGAGTCGACTGCGCCCCGTCCGGATAGATTACTAAACCCGACTTCGGCACTCTGGGATCGAAATTGCCGATATTGCCGTTGGCATCGGTGTAGCCGGGATGAAATTCGAAGCGCAAGCCGTATTCGAGCGTCAGTCTTTCGCTGACACGGAAGCTGTCCTGGGCATAGGCGTTGTAGTGATTGCTTCGTCCGTCGTTGTCATTCTTCACGTTATCGACTGATGTGTTAATCGGCAGGCCGAGCAGGAAATCGGCGAAGGGCGCGCCAGTGAATGAGCCATCAAAGTTGTAGTAGCCATAATTGTCGCCAGAGAGGAAGCCCAAGGCAGAAACGGCGCGAATCTTTCGATAATCAAAGCCGAATTTGAATGTGTGCCGTCCTTTGTTCCAGGTCACGTTGTCTGTGAACTGCCAGCGTATAGTTCTTGGTCGTTGTGTTTCCACGGTCGGTGTTTAACTCCTGGAAATTACTGATATTCACGTCAGGAAGACCGTTGAACGGAAAAGTTGGGCCAATGCCGACGAGTCCGAGCGAATCCGTAAATTTCGCTCCGTCGAACGGCAGGATTTGTCGAAGCTGTCGTTTAGCGTGAAGCCGAACCGTGCTTCATTCAACAGTGCCGGATTGATCGCATAATTGTGAGCAATCACGAATAGTTTGTACTTGTCAGGCTTGCTTTCGGAGGGGACGAGCAACTGCTGCGGATTGAGAGCGCTGATGTCTTTCCATGTCCAGCGGGCAAAGATGGATTGCTTAGAGGTAAGATAGTGATCCACACGGATATCGTATTGATCGGAGGTGTAATTGTTGGGCCGGTTATCGATGTAGTTCGCGGAATGCGCCTTGGTCAGATCCCCAGCATTCGGGAGCGGATACAGAGCCAAAAATCCCAAAGCCACTGAATTAATCCGGGAGGCAGGGATGGTGTCGTTCGGAAACGGCAATCCAGTAATCGGATCCTTAACCACGACTCCCTCCGCATTGAAGTTTCCGTTGCGCTCGGCTTGCGTCGGCACCTCGTTTTGGATAGTTTGGGCGCGCGGGTAGCGGAATCCCTCGTACGTGCCAAAGAAGAACGTTTTATCGTGACCGTTGTAGAGATGCGGGATCAGAACCGGTCCACCCGCGCTGGCACCGAAGTCGTTGGCGACCAATTGCGGTTTCGTGGTTTGGCCGTAAGCGGTGGAATTCAGAGCGCGGTTCTGCGCATACCAGAAGAGATCGCCGTGAAACTGATTCGTGCCACTCTTTGAGACCGTGGTGATATCCCCCACCTGTCCGTACTCGGCGGCATTACCGACGCCTTGGACCTTGATCTCAGAGATTGATTCCGATGAGGGAAAGGCGTTGATCAAGGGCGAGTTGCCGCCGACATTAGTGATCGAGATTCCGTCCAACGAGTACTGGGTCTGCGACTGGATGCCACCCTGAATCGAAAAATTGCCGCTCTCATCTGCCTGCACACCGGGCAATATTTGAATCAGCTGATAGGGGCTCGTATTGCCGTTGGCGCGGATGTTGGCGGGAAGATTCAATAAGGCCCTGCGGTCGAACGTGGCTTGAATCTCCTGGCTATCGGTGGCGATGACGCCGGCTTCCGAGTCATTGACGGTAACGGTTTGCTGTGTCGTCCCCACCTGAAGGGTAGCGTCGACGCGAAGTGTCTGCCGGGCTATCAAAGTAAGACCGGTAGCGCTGAATTTGTCAAAACCCGGGGTCGCTATATCGACTCTGTAATGCGCGGGAAGTAAGTTAGGCGCTTCGTAATCACCCTCAGTATTCGTTTCACCTGGCGGACTGTATTTTCATCGACATTGGTGATTTGGACGGAAGCGTGAGGAATGGCAGCTCCGGAGCTGTCCTTTGCCGTTCCCAGAATCGTGCCGTATGTCGACTGCGCGAGCAAACACACCGGAGCAAGCAGCAATACTCCAGTGATTAGCGCGATGCGATAGAAATACTTTGAAAGCTGAGTCACTAATCCTCCTTACACGCGGTGCGTACGATTAGCTGTTCTTGGGTTAGGCTTACGCTAACACAGGATTATGCATAAACGATCACAGCGGAATGCGAAATCTGTAACAAGTGGCCTGGATTCTGTGGATAACTTGTGGGAAAAATAACTGAAATTGTGAATATTTGCGCGAGCCGCTGGGAGTTATTGCAGGAGAGAGATGGAGTGTGTTGTTATGAGAGCCGTGTTCTCGCTATTGCAGGCAACAAAGCGCTTAACAGTGGGAAAAATTAGAGTTAACGGACGGAATGCCCGGGTTTACATAGCTCGTGGGTCTTGCTTTCGTAGCGTTCTGCCGGAATACCGGAAGCAGTGGAGAAAGTAAAGCTCTCCAGACTCTACTCCCGACCGGAAAACGCATAACCCCGACCGCCACACGAGGAGCCCACTTACAGGCCCTGAATCCGGGGCTCAGCGGATTTCCGGACTTTGTGGCTGGACAGGCAATTACCACGGCTGTAAGTCCGGATCACAACAGGCTTCTTATCTTGACGAGCGGCTTCAATCGGATCAACGGAGCCGATGGAAAGCCTATCGCCGGATGGGTCCCACGAGTACGTGTTTGTTTACGATATCAGCCACAATGAACCCAACAGGTTCAAGTGCTGAAAGTGCCGGATACGTTCGCCGGCATCACTTTCTCACCGAACGGTAAACACTTCTATGTCTCTGGTGGCAAAGACGATAACGTTCATATCTTTTCACTTCAAGCGAACCAACAATGGTCTGAAAACGAGGAACCCATCAGACTTGGTCATTCGTCCGGGCTGGGATTGCAAATCGGAAAGGAACCGCTAGTGGCGGGAGGTCTGGCCGTCACTCAGAGCGGCGAGAGATTGGTTATCGCAAATGTATATAACGACTCCGTTTCGGTTATTGACTTGCGGGGCCACAGAGTATCAGCTGAGGTCGATCTGAGGCCGGGTAAGATCGACCCGCCATGGCAGGTGAGCCCGGAGGTGAGTATCCTTTCTGGGTCAGCATAAAAGGAAACTCGACCGCCTATATTTCAAGCCTCCGCGACCGTGAAATCGTTGTTATGGGCTTGGCGGGTCGGCCGGCTGTTCTCCATCGCATTAAGATTGCCGGGAATCCGAATAAGATGCTGCTCAATCGCGATCAATCGCGACTCTTTGTCACGGCTGACAATAGCGATACGGTTAGCATCATCGACACAACGACAAACCGGATTCTTGAAACTGTATCCACTGTAGGGCCAAGCGCCCTGGCATCAAATCTGAAAGATTATACCGGAAGCGCACCCAATAGCGCTCACACTTTCTCCCGACGAGCATACGCTTTACGTGACAAATGGCGGCTCGAATTCCATCGCCATCATTCGGCTCGGGAGCGTTGGTCCTCCATCAGCGGTAATTGGGCTTTTGCCAGCCGGCTGGTATCCGAACTCCGTCAGCATTAGCGGCGATGGCCGTATGCTCTATATCGTCAATGGAAAGAGTGTTCCGGGCCCGAACCCTGATCTGCACGTGAAGGTGAAGGCTTCAGACCGCCACCCGGGGCCGTCCATGAGCGTGAATTCACGGAACGAATACATCTTCCAATTGGAGAAGGCAGGATTCTTGAGCGTGCCGGTGCCGTCCCAGCAGGAGCTTGATGGTCTAACGCGCATGGTCGCAGAGAACAACTCATTCGAGATGAAGGGTAGGTCTCGGGATGAAACGATTATGCGCGAACTACGCAAGCGCATCAAACATGTCATTTACATCATTAAGGAGAACCGCACGTACGATCAGATTCTCGGCGATCTCGGTCGCGGCAACAGCGATCCGTCGCTGACGGAATTCGGCGAACGCATCACACCGAATTTTCATAACATCGCCCGCCAATTCGTGGATCTCGATAATTTCTACGATTCCGGAGAGGTCAGCGGTGATGGATGGCCGTGGAGCACGTCCGCGCGGGAGTCCGATTTTGGCGAGAAAGCGGTGGTCCTGCAATATGCGGACCGCGGCACGAATTATGAGTATGAAGGATTGAATCGCGATATCAACGTTGGCTTAAAAACGCTAGCTCAGCGCAAAACGGCCAATCCCAAGACGCCGTCCGATCCCGATCTGTTGCCCGATGCTATTAATGTCGCCGAGCCCGACGGCCCCAGCGGTTCTCCACGAGGCAAAGGCTATATCTGGGATGCCGTCCTGCGAGCAGGCCTCACCTTCCGGGAATATGGCTGCATGAGCGACACGAACCTGGATGCCCCTCGCGAGCCATATCCGTTCAAAGCACGAGTCGTTGTCTCTCGCCCCGCCAATCCGGAGCTTTACAAATACGGCGATCCTTATTTCCGAGGCTTCGATCCTGGTTATCCGGACTTTTATCGGGAGGCTGAATGGGAACGCGAGTTTAATGATTACGTCGCGAATAATAATTTTCCAGCTTTCGAGATTGTTCAGTTACCGGTGGACCACATGGGCGAGTTCGACAGTGCGATTTCGGGAGTGAACACGCCGGAGTTGCAGCAGGCCGACAATGATTATGGAGCTGCTCGTTTGATAGAACGTGTTGCCCATAGCCCTTATAAAGACAGCACGCTTATTATCAGCATCGAGGATGATTCGCAAGATGGACCGGACCACGTTGACGCGCATCGTACGACCGCTTATGTCGTAGGTCCTTACGTAAAACATGGCGTCGTTGTTTCTTCTTACTACACGACTGTGAACATGGTTCGGACGATTGAGGATGTGCTTGGACTCGAACATCTGAACCTGAATACGGCAACCGAGAGACCTATGGCCGATATCTTCGATTTGAATCAGAAAGAATGGAATTTCGATGCAGTTCCTTCAGCGGTGCTTGCCAATACCAAGCTTCCGATTCCCGAGTCCGCGCGAAAGACGGCACGGTGGAGCGGTCCAGTGAGGCTGGCGCATGACGCCAGATACTGGGCAGCGAAGACGGTTCATTTTGATTTCCGGGGCGAAGATCGCGTCGATGCTGAGAAATTCAATCGAATCGTCTGGGAAGGTTTGATGAGCGGTCCGTATCCAACTGTGCGGTCCCATGTCGATCTGCGTTCGCGCCGGGAAGAATATTGAAAATGATCGCTATTCTGCCTCGCTGAGCGAGCCTGCTCCCCTCAACTTTTCAGCAGCGATACTTTGCTTCGATTCGATCCAGCGCGGGGCGGCTTCACGCTCTTCATCAGGGCGGTTCATTGTGAAGGCCGCAACGACTCGCTTCTGCTGGAGCCACCAAACGCTAAAACTGGTGCTTTGCAGGTCACCACGCTCCGACGATTTCGCTAGCGCCGGACGGATCTCCCCAAAACTCGTACGAAAGATCGAAAACGTCGGAAAAGAAATACGGGACATGCACGAACGGCGTACGTTCCCCGAGGAGTGCGCGGGCACAGTACTGCCCCTGCGAAACAGCGTTATCCCAGTGCTCCACCCGCCGTCGCTTGCCGAACAGTGCGTCTTGATAATTCGCCACATCGCCGCCTGCGTAAATATGATGCTGGTTGGTCTCGAGGTACTCGTTTACGACCACGCCATCAGCCACTTCGATTCCGCTATTTGCCATAGGCTCGATCACGGGTTGCACGCCGATTCCCGCGACTACCAGATCACATTCCACTGTGCGATTGTCCTCCAGCGCTACTGAAGTTACGGCGCCACCGCCCTGCAATTTCGCCACTTTCGCTTGCTTAATCAACTCGACGCCTCGTTGTGAGTAGTAGGTTTCGAAAAAGCGAGACATCTCAGGCGTGAAGAATTGTTTCCAGATGCGTTCTTCCCGCAGGACCATCGTAGTCGCGATTCCTTTTTGCGCAGAGCACGGACGCCACTTCCATCGCGATGAATCCACTGCCGATGGCTACCGCCCGCTTGGCGCTTTCGGCATGCGCTCGAATGCGCTTGGAGTCTTCCAACGAACGCAGGTAATAGACGCCTGGAACATCGCCGCCAGGGACGTCCAATGTCTTCACGCGAGCGCCAGTCGCGATAATGAGCTTCTCGAAGCCGAGATCCTTGCCGGATCGCAAATGGAGAAGCCTGCGGCCGATGTCGATGCCATCGACTTCGCAGCTGAGTCTCGCATCGATCTCATGTTCGCGATAGAAATCGCCCGGGTTGATCAGTATAGCCGCTTCGGTGTCTTTTCCGGCAAGGAAACTTTTCGATAGAGGCGGTCGCTCGTATGGAAGCGAGGTGTCGTGCGGAGACAATCGTAAGCTCACCGGGTTTGAGACCGCGCTCGACCAATTCTTTCGCGGCATAACCGGCCACCATTCCACCGCCGAAAATCAGATATTTCGATGTCTTCATGGGGAAATGACTATCGCGGGCCGGCCCAGGCGAGGCCATCGGCTCCTTTGCCCGCGTCTATCAGTTTCTGAACTTTCCAATCTGATAAATCAATCGCAGCAACCTTGTGACTCACGTTACAGGAAACATAAGCGACCTGATTATCCGGACGAATGAGAATCTCCTGCGGAGCGCTGGGGACATCGATGGTGCGGACCACCTTCAGCGTCCCGAGGTCCACGACGGCAACTTTATCAGCGCCAGGCACCGCAACAAGAAGCCAATGGCCGTCTCTGGTCGAAGCGGTTCCGTAGCCCGCAGCCGGCAATGGTATCCAGGCTTTGACTTTGTTCGTGGCTGTATCGATGACAGCAAGCTGCGGCTTCGTCTGATCGGCGGTGAAGACCATACTGTCGTCAGGCGAGATCGAGATACGCTGAGTCTGGCGTGAAATTGGAATGACGGCGATAGTCTTTCTCGCCTCAAGGTTAAGAACGGAAACAGTCCCTGGACCGACATTGGCAGTGTAACCGCGCCGCCCGTCCTGAGAAATCGCGAGCATGTGCGATTCTGATTGCCCGGTGGGAACGGAACCCACGACTTTCAATGTGTGGGGATCGATGATCGTTACTGAATTGTCCAGCTCAGTAGTGATGTAGAGCAGGCCATCTTTCGGACCGAAGACCGCGCAGTGGGGCCGAACGCCATGGCCAAAGTCGACGTTGCCAGTCACTTTACGCGCGGCGATATCGATCACGACCATGTTGCGGCCGTCAGTTCCAGGTTTGCCGACGCCCGAGTTTCCATAGATCGGAACATAGGCAGTGCGGCCATCCGGAGACGCCGCGACCTCATGCCCCGTAATGCCGTCCTCAGGCACAGCGGCCACTTGTTGACCAGCCGTGGGATCGATGATGCTGAGATCACGATCTTTCTGGTTGGCGACAAGTAGAGCGGGCACCCGAACTGCTGCCGCTAGATTGAGCACGCGCCTGAGGCAAGACGAGTGCTACTAAAAAGAGGAAGGATAGAATTAGCTGGAAACGTAACATGGGAGGCTCCATAACTGTGCGAGTATTTCCTTAGGCGATCACAGTAGCACACTCATGTTGCGATTTATTGCTCTTCTATTCATTGCGGCCGGCGCTTTCGGTGACGAACCCCACCCGACGCTGGCTCTCCACTCACAAGCCCCCGATTTCTCTCTTCCCGGCGTCGACGGCAAGGTCCATAAACTGAGCGATTATTCAGCGAGCAAAGTGCTCGTCATTGTATTTACATGCAATCACTGTCCCACCGCGCAGTTATACGAAAGCCGCATCAAGAAGCTGGCCGACGACTACCGAAACAAGGGCGTTTCTCTTGTGGCGATTGAGCCCAATAATCCCAATGCCATTCGTCTGGATGAACTCGGATATACAGACGTGAGCGACAGCCTGGACGAAATGAAGATACGTAGCGCGTACCGCCACTTCGATTTTCCTTATCTTTATGATGGCGACACGCAATCGGTCGCGCGAGCATATGGCCCGAAAGCTACGCCACACGTGTTTATCTTCGACCAGGAACGCAAGCTTCGTTACGAAGGCCGCGTCGATAATAGCCAGCGCGAGTCTCTGGTTAAGACGCAAGACGCCCGCAACGCCATTGACGCTCTGTTAGCAGGCAATCCCGTGCGCGTGCAGCACACTGGCGTGTTCGGCTGCTCGACGAAATGGATGTCAAAGGAAGCTGAACGCTTGGAGGAGCTCAAGAAGATTGAGGCCGAACCGGTCACGCTCGATCTGGCTTCGGCGGACGATCTGAAAAAGCTTCGCTCAAATAACAGCGGCAAGGTACTACTTGTGGATTTTTGGGCCACTTGGTGCGGACCGTGCGTTCATGAGTTTCCTGACCTGGAAACAACTTACCGCATGTATCGTTTGCGCGATTTCGATTTCGCCACGGTTGCGACCAACATGCCGGATGAAAGAGCCGGCGTGTTGAAGATGCTTAACAAGCAACACGCGTCGAGCCGCAATCTCCTGTTCGCATCCGACGACACGTATGCCATGCAAGCGGCTTTTGACCCCAAGTGGGAAGCGGGCGTGCCGTTCACGATGCTGATCTCACCGGAGGGCAAAGTGCTCTACCAGGAGCAGGGTGAAGTTGATGTATTGAAACTTCGCCGAATTATCCTCGCCAATCTGCCCGATCCAGATTACATCGGCCACCGGGCGTATTGGGCGGCGAAGTAAAGCCTCGCTCCGCGGCGATGAACATTTTGAGCGTTGCTTATCCTTTGCTGCCGGTTCGGCCGGATTCGGGGGGCGGCGCTGAACAGATCGTATTTTCGATGGATCGTGGACTGGTTGCCGCGGGTCACAGGTCCATCGTGATTGCTGCAAAGGGATCTCAGATAACGGGAGAGATCATCGAGGCTGCCGCTTCCGCGGGTGAGATTACGGAAGATGTTCGACGGGATGCTCAGCGTGTGCACCTCGAGTGCGTTCGGCAGGTGCTCAAACGTTATCGGGTAGACCTGATTCATTTTCACGGATTAGATTTCTACACGTATTTACCGACGCAAACCGTTCCGATGCTGGCGACGCTTCATCTCCCCGTTTCGTTTTACCCCGCGTCGATTTTTGATGACTACAGGGTGAAGCTGAACTGCGTTTCGCGAACGCAAGCTAACTCGGTGCCCGGTCCAAGAAAACCGCCGGTCGTGTTCAATGGTATCGATATCGAGCACTACAGAAACGGTTCCGGTGCGAAAGACTTCCTTCTCGTACTTACGCGCATCTGCCCCGAAAAAGGCATTCATATCGCACTCGAGGTCGCACGCCGCCTTGATCTTCGTCTGATCGTTGCCGGTCCCGTTCATCCGTTCAGAGATCATCAGGTCTATTTTTCTGAATGTGTTCAGCCGCTACTCGATGGGAAACGGCAGTATGTTGGCACAGTAGACCTGGCCACGAAAACGGCTCTTATTGGCAGGAGCTCGCTGCGTGTTGATCCCCAGCCTCGTGGCTGAAACAAGTTCGCTGGTTGCGATGGAGGCAATCAGTTCAGGAACGCCGGTCATCGCTTTTCGTTCAGGTGCATTGCCGGAGGTGGTTGAAGACGGCGAGACTGGGTTCATCGTCGACACGGAGGATCAGATGATCGAAGCGGTGCAGCACGTGGCCGAAATTTCGCCCGAGAGTTGCCGCTCGAGAGCGACGTTACGCTTCGACGCTCGACGGATGGTGGACGACTACATAAATCTGTACAGGTCTGGTGGATGCTTGCTGTGATAGCCTTGCGTCTATGTCGACTTCAGCGCAACCAGCCCTTGACCAGATTAGACTTGCCATGGCTAGTACTAACGACCTCTTCAACACTGAGGTTTTTGGCAAACGAAATTTTGACGCCCTGGATAGCATCTACACTGCAGACGCTCGCATTCTTCCTCCCGGAGCGCCGATGATCTCTGGGCGAGAAGCCATCAAGGGGTTCTGGTCTGACCTGATTCGATCGGTGAATGCCAAATCCGCGGCCCTTGCATCTGTAGACGTCATGCCGGCGGGTGATGGTGCTGTCGAGATCGGACGTGCCACGCTGAAGATCGTTCCCGAGGGACAGGCCGCGACCGACCTGGAAGTCAAGTACGTCGTGTATTGGCGGCAGGAAGACGGCCGGTGGAAATGGCACGTCGACATTTGGAACCTAAACTCCTAAAGATTGGTTTCGGTGAAGAGCGGGAAGACCGCTTCTGTCCTCCCTAGCGGTCCGCGCGAGTCAATCTGACCCGGCATTTGGGTATGACTTGGGCGCCCCACCAGAATTTGTAAGGCTCGTCGCCACGCAGAAAATTCCAGGCTTCGTAGCCATGTTCATAACAGTAGCGAAGCGCTTCAAACAGGAGTGTCCGGCCAAAGCCTAACGCTTCGTGTTGCGGATCAAACGCGCTGAGATATCCAAACATTGTTTTTCCATATGGAAACGCAACGATGAGCGCAACTGTTCTGCCCTCGAAATGGAGACTAAAGAATCGAAGCATGTCGCGGGCCGCAAATTCACGGGCGACATCACAGAGGAATTCCGCCGAGCCGTTCGCCTGAATCATTCCGGGCTCACCACGCTGCTGCCACTTGGCGGTGTGCAGCTCGACCAATGCCTTCATCGACTTGGCATCAGCCTCTTTCACGACTTCGAACTGCAAGCGGCCCATGGCCTCGGCTTTTTGTCTGTATCGGCGCAGGTTCCGCTTCAAATCTTTCGGCCGGGCGTTCCGGAATTCCTCAAAAGTTCCCTTAAGCGGTATCTCGCTGCAGCAGACCTCGGGGCTCGTGGTTAGTTCGAAATTCCCATTTGTCTCAAGTCCAACTAGCGGAGTGTTGACGGAAAGATCTTGCCAATCGCAGACATCCCAATCGAGGTCGGCTTCCAAATGAAGTCGCAAGCGGTCGAGAATCGCTGCGCAGTGCTGCGGGTGAAGTGCCGGTTCCAGATAATCGGAGATGCCCGAGCCGATCAAGGTTAACTGACGCCACCCATTCCAATGATGCCGAAAGCAGGGAACAATGCCAACGATGGCGTCCTGTTCCCGAAAAACGAGCACATGCAGTTGCCCATTTCCGAAATGTGCCCACCAGGTTAAGAGCCATTGAGGAAGCTGGAAAGGCGTGAGGCCTGGAATAGTTCGAGCGAAGGAGGACCACTCTGGTTCAAGCTCGACGAGGCGCGAAACATTGCCAATCAGTTCGAGCGCGAGCGTAGGAGCCGAGCGCTGAGTCCAAATCACGGCTATCGCACTTCAGCGGCACAATTCGCGTCCAACAGGCGTAGCGCTTCGCGGTAGCCGTTGAGAGTGCCGACATCGACGTAAGAAGCACCCGCTTTGAAGCCGTATGCGCGGCCTCCGCGGGACAGATATTCGTTGATCAAGCTTCCTAGATACTCATCACCCCGTGTCTTCCAGAGATCGTGGAGATCGTTCAAGATATTTCCAGGCATTTTGACAGCGCCCCAAATCCATTTGGTAGACGCATCCACGCTCTTAACCCGTACTTCCAAAATCTCGTTTTGCTCATTTGTAATCACTGCGTCGAATCGTTCGGGATGTTCAACGGGGAAGAGCAATAGCGAGAGGATCCCATCGGGAAGATGAGCCAGTGCGTTTTCGGGAAACCAAATCGTGTCAGGTAGTCCGAGGCAGACGTGCTCATCGGGTGAAATCAGAGGAAGGGCACGAAAAAACGCGTCGCACAACCCGGCTGGCCGCTGCTGGACGGCGTAGAAGATAGTTGCCGAGAGAACGTGACCTCCGAAATAATCCATGATGTCTGACTTACCGGGCGATATGACGAAACAAATCTTGTCGACGCCGGCATTCACCATTCTCTCGATCAGGTATTCGCTAACAGCCCGAGGGCGCTCGTCCACGCCAGAGAGATGGCTGCCGACGGGTAAGAGCTCTTTCGAAAATGCAAGCGGTTGAATACGACTCCCAAGTCCCGCGGCCGGAATGATTCCCCACACGCCTAAGCTCCCCTCAAGGCATAAGGCTGGACTTGGATCTGATCGCGTTCATCGCACGGCGTTTGAAGTAAATTGATGAGGCGGTCCGCGCGGATATCAGCCGTGTGGCAGTCGAGAGCACGTCCGCGTGCGCGGGCGCCAATCTGCCGCAACAATCCAGGGTCCTTCGTAATTGCGGAAACCGCAGCTCGAGTACAGGTGGAAATCAAGATCTCATCGGCCGGGTTCGAAAAATAGATCCAGGCCAGCCCACCAATCGCTCAGAACGGCAGTACCGCATGCAGCAGCCTCAAACAAACGTCCCGAAGGACAATAACCCATCGATGCCATCGAGGCTCGCGTGACGTTGAGAGTCACTGGCGAAGATGAGTAAAAGGAAGAATGTTCGTAAGGAGACACATGCCCGAAATGCCGGATATTGCACGGCCAAGCTTCAGGAGACGGATACATTGCTCCGGCAATCAGGAATCGGCGGCTGTCGAGCTGACGGGCAGGCTCAATAAGCAGTTCTTCTAGCACGGCTTGCCGGTCGAGCGAATAGGTTCCGAGATATGAAAGATCTGCTTCGAAGCGGCTGGACGAATCGACGCGGTAGTACATTTCAGGATCTACCCAGCCGTATAGGGTAGATGCGCACTGCGCGCCGAGCTGATCGCGAAGACGATCGAGCGCCTGCCCGCCTGTATAGCTCAGCACGAGATCGAAGCCCGCCAAACCTTCCGCCGGGATGTACTCGACTGATTCACCTCGTTCCAAGCGGCTCAATGTGACAGGAGTGTCCATGTCGTAGAATGCGGTTCGCGGGAGCTTTGAATTTAGAACGAGGTCACACGCCACAACTCCATCGGGGCAATAAGAGGTCACGATAGCGACATCCGCATTTGAGAGTTCTTTTTTCGCTCGACCTAAGTTCTCAGCCCAATCAGAGTAGTAGTGCAGGTGTGCGAAGGGCAGAGATTCAGCATCTCGATGTGCCGCGTAGTAGGGCGTATCGCGCTCGAAAAAATGGATCTGATGGCCGCGATTGTTCAGAGCTCGAAAGAGTCCCCGCAGAAGTGTGGCATGGCCGTTTCCCCAAGCTGAGCTGACCGAAAGGCCAAATATGACAATCTTCACCTACATGTAGTCTAAGAGATGCATCACGGAAACCGGCAACGGCGAGCCGGCATCTGGTGAGAAGGGATCGACCTGGGCTCTCATTCTTTAGCTGTCTTATTGCTCATCGGTAGTGCTGA
Organism: uncultured Acidobacteriaceae bacterium; assembly: GCA_963771565.1. Taxonomy (GTDB): domain Bacteria; phylum Acidobacteriota; class Terriglobia; order Bryobacterales; family Bryobacteraceae; genus Bog-105. The sequence goes on along the minus strand of CAVYUB010000020.1, from coordinate 61,172 downwards.
TGTGGCACATCTCCCACTGGCACTCCTGCTCGTATTCGGAGCCGCGAAGATCATGGCTGAGATATGCGAGCGCTTGGGTCAGCCGGGCATTGTCGGTGAAATTCTTGCCGGTGTGCTTATCGGGCCGAGCGTGCTCAATTGGGTGCAGCCGGACCAAGTGTTACTGGCACTCGCACAAATTGGTGTGATGTTTCTGCTGTTTCGCGTTGGTTTAGATGTTAAGGCTTCGGAGCTCGTTCGGGTCGGGCCGACAGCGCTGCTAGTGGCAATCCTCGGTGTCGCTATTCCTTTCGCGATCGGTTGCATTATTATGACAACCGTTCATGCTTCATGGATTGAGGCATTCTTTGTCGGCGCTTCTCTTGTCGCGACCAGTGTGGGCGTGACGGCCCACGTATTGGCATCTCGAGGCCTTCTGCAGGAGCGCGCCAGTCAGGTAATTCTTGCTGCGGCAGTTATAGATGATGTGCTGGGGTTGTTGGTGCTTGCCTTCGTGACCAGCCTTGCGGAGCGTCGCGTAAACATCGCGGGATTGATCACCAGTTCAATTCTCGCGGCGGGCTTTACGGTGGTAATAGCAAAATTCGGTACACGCACGCTTCAGCGCCTGATTCCCAGAGTTGAGAAGAAGCTCACAGCGGGGGAAACGCAGTTCAATCTGGCCTTAATCGTGTTGTTCGGGCTTTCCGTTCTGGCGGTGTGGCTTGGTGTTGCGACAATCGTCGGAGCGTTCCTCGCAGGATTGGCGTTGTCCGAAACTGTGAACCGCAGAGTGTACGATCTTGCGCAGGGCGTTACGGAGTTGCTTGTACCATTCTTCCTGGCGGGAATCGGATTGAATCTCGACGCTTCAGTCTTTCGAGACCGAGCTACGATATTTCTTTGCTTGATCGTCGTGGTAGCGGCAATTCTCAGCAAATTAATCGGTTGCGGCATCGGCGCCTGGCGTTTAGGAGGTATGGATATGCTGCGCGTGGGCGTGGGAATGGTGCCGCGTGGCGAAGTCGGCATGGTGGTCGCCCAAATTGGCCTGAGTCTTGGTGTCATCAATAAGGCCGTTTATGCAGTCGTGGTTTTTATGACGGTGGTGACGACTTTGGTCGCACCCCCGCTATTGAAATATGCATACCGTGACTGCCGGCCGCGTCTGCCCGAAGAAGAATTCAGGTTGTCGTAAGTTGCTGAACTTTCCACTCCAACTTCGCTCAAGAATTTGGATCTACGGTTCCGTCGGGCTCTTAGCTGTTCTTTCGTCGCTGTTTCTCGTACGAAACGTCGATCTTCGTGTTTCCTGGTACGCCGTGAATGGGTTTTTCTCGGGTACGAGACCTGCTTATGGGCCGGGAAGCGGACTCGGGTTCCCGATGGAATATCGATATCCACCCGTAACGTATCTGCTTCTTCTTCCACTGAAGAACACGTCGCTCCGCGTAGCCGGTTTTTGTTGGATGCTTGGAGCGTGGATGATGGCGGGGGTAACCGTCTGGCTTGCAATTCGCATTCGTCAACTCCGTTTCAGTCGTAGCTCCATTTTTGCGTGCTGCGCCTTTATGCTGGCCTATGTGGTGCTTGCGGTTCGCTATGGAAATGTCCAGCCGCTTGTCGTTGCATGGATTTTCGCGGCCCTCATTTTGTCGGAAACACATCCGGTATGGGCGGGAATACTCTTATCGCTAGCTGTCACCTTCAAGATATGGCCCATACTGTTCGTGCCGTGGTTCTTTCATCGTGCCAGGGTGCGATCCGCTATTTTTTTTGTTGTCGCATTTATAACTCTCTGGATTTTGCCTATCCCGATATTCGGTACAGCGCGTTACTGGTCGCTTCTTCAGGAATGGTACACGGCTGTTGCACGGGTTGGCACGACGTACTCAGAGTTTTATTATTTCCCAGGCCAGTCGCTGCGCGGGCTGCTGTTACGGTACTTCACTCCTGTCGCGCCCCCTTTAAAGACTTTCCCTGACATTCATATCGTTTCGCTTTCACCAGCCTCCGCAGTGCATATTTGGATGATTATCAGCGTTATCGTCTATGTTGCGTTTGTCGTTTCCATGCTCCGCTCTGAGCACCGTAAGCTATGGGCCTGGGATGGTCTGGCATTCGTTCTTTATTCCTTGCTAGAGCCGTACGCTGTAAAAAGCGGCTTGATTTCGCTTGGGCCCGCAGCTTTGACTGCAGCTTGCCTCTTTACGCTTGGCGCTTCGAAAAATCTGGCGACCACACCGGCACAACGCGCGCGCCGGTTTATTTCCTGCGCGAATAAGCTGTTTCTTGCCGCTTGCCTGCTCTCTTTTGCAGAAGCAATCATGCAATATAAGCCTTGGCAGCGATTTCTACTTAGTATTGGGTTGGACTTCTGGGTCGAGATCTTGCTGCTGGGCGCATTCGTTATCTGGATTGTCTTGACGCCTCTACCAGAGAGCCTCAGTGAGCAAAATGCGGATATTCTTTGTTCCCCCCAAACGGCCTATCCACGGTGAGCGCGCATGAAATCCGATCGCTTCAGAAACGTGACTTGAGCAGCTCCCGTTAGAGCAGCTTCGAAGTTCACAGCGGACGCGGCCAGATACAGCAGCCACGTGCGGTAAGTCGTAGCGCCGACCAGTTGCTTACACGCGTTCTCGTTTGCCCGCAGACGCACAACCCACGCGCGGCAGGTGCGCGCGTAGTGCATTCGAACCTCTTCCATCCCAAGGACGTCAAAGCCAGCGAGCTCGCCTTCGCGCATGACGTCCGCGAGATGGACAAGCTGGCTACCGGGAAAAACATTGCGCTGCAGGAAGAGTGTCTCGGGATCGTCAGAAACCCCTTGAGGCCGGACGATGCCTCTGTTTAGGAATGTCCCACCGTCTACAAGGATCGAATGAACCTTGCGAAAGTATGCAGGCAAGTCCCTACCCACGTGCTCGAACATGCCAACCGACGCGATTTTCTCGTATGTCCCATTCACGTCGAGATAATTGCAGAGGTCGACGGAAACGCGGTCCTGAAGACCACGGCTGTTGATCAGCGTGTTCGCGAATTGCAATTGCTGCGCGCTGAGAGTACAGCCGTGCGCGACAACACCATAATGCTCGGCGGCCCAGACAATTAGCCCACCCCACCCACAACCGATGTCAAGCAAGCGCTCGCCTGGTTTGAGCTGAAGGCTTCGGCAGATCCGATCGAGCTTTTCTGATTGCGCATCGTCGAGCGACATCTCTGGCGTTTCGAAATGGGCTTCGGAATATTGCATGTGCGAATCGAGAAAAAGGCTATAAAAAGCATTAGATCTGTCGTAATGGAACTGGATATTACGCTGGGCAGTCCATTTTTGCGGCAACACCGAAGTCAGGCGGGCGCAGAGCCCAAACCACCATTCGTAAATACTTGATCGCCCCTGAGTGAGAAAGAAGCGAACCGCAGAAAAGATATCACCTTCGACGGCTAGCTCTCCTTTGATGAAGGCAAGCGCCGCTGAGTAGGGGCCCGTTTTGAGGTACCGTTCGATCCTGCGATGAGCGCTGTCGATGATTGTGAATCTGCCCGCAGGATCGGCGTAAATACTACGTGTTGCATCGGATTGAACTGCTGTCGAGGTCATGGGAAACCTACTATGTGGCTGAAGTGTTATCGAATCTTGAATTGATAGAAAAACTCCACGCTGACGTTGCCGTTGTAGTCATGCAAGGCGACTGCGGAGAATTTAGGCGTGAAAGCCCATTCGACCCGTATAATTTCCGAGTTCGTTTGCGTGACGTCGGTTATGTACGTGAAAGTCAAATTATTTGTGATCTGCTGCTGCAGCGTGACTCGGGCACTCGGCTGTCCATTACTGCCCTGGAATGACGGATCGATCTTGAACTGACTTATGCCGAACACACGTTGGACGCGGCTGGCAAGTGGGTTCGCGACTGCCGCACCTAGCACAGCTGACTCGCCCATTTGAGTGACTGACTGTTGTGGAGGAGCCGGCTGCTGAGCGGCAAGTGTCGGATCTGTAGTAGGAGTCTTATTGGCTGCGAGAAGTGCCACGATCTGTTCAAACGTTAGAGGCGGATCAGAACGATAGCTGAGTTTGAGATTGTTTATCGGCCCGGAGACGCCAATTGTCACATCAACACCCTGCGCATTTGTTTCGAGAGAAACGTTCAGGACCGGCTGAATGGAGATTGGATTGTAAAAGTTAATAGTTCCAGTATTTACGGTGTATTCATTTCCGAAAAAGACCAGTTGACCATTCGTCACGGCCACACGTCCGATCATTCCCGGGTCAGCCGCAGTACCTCTTAGCAGTAAGGTTTGCTTCCACTTGAAGGCGCTGGGCGTAGGTCGTTATGACGCGCAGATCGGGAGCTGTCAATATGTGGATGTCTAACTTCATGCCGGCGATGCTGCCAGAGGGGGCTTCAGGCGTGGCCGGCGGCGTGGAAGCATTGGAGAGCAAGGAGCCGACATCACCTGAGGATTCGTACGCAATCCGCTGAACAGTGACTCCGCCCGCGAGCAATGAGTGCTGCGAACTGCCAGTAAGTCTGAGCGAGGCGCTCGAAACAATGCTGATGCCGGAGTAGCGGGTGCGCACCCTGGTCGCCGTGGCTTGCAGATTGTAATTCAAAGCTGAACCGGTGAAGCCCACGAACCCGGCAAGAGCGATTTTTCCTCCGCCACTTTCGGCAGTCAAATTCTGTATATTCGCACTTGCTCCATTCAGCAGGATTACGCCATTTGCATTGGACAGACCGTTGGGCGCATCGGCATAATTTACGTTCGCGTTTTTCAGCTCGAGGCGGCCGTTCACAACTGGCTGTGAAAAACTACCGTGCACGACGGCCTGAAGAGTGATATTGCCTTTCGAGTAAAAGTCGCGATCGACATCCTCAAGCAGGCCAAGGTCCATATTGGCGTCGAGATTTACACCAAGAGGAGAGCTCGTATTCTTTAAATTGACCGCCCCGGAGGCATTCAAAGCCGTCGAAGGCCCCTGTATGTGGAGCTGCTGGACCTGAACAACAGAATGATTGAGCGCGATAATGATGGGTCCTTCATTATGAACCGAGACGGTTCTCGACGGCGGAGCACCCGTCGGAGATTGTTGAGGAATGGTGTTCAGCTCAAGTCGATTCAGTTGAAGACGTCCGGTCAAATCGTCGGTCTTGAGAACTGGGCCATTCACGGACGCATCGCCCTCGAGCAAAGCATCAAAGCCCGGCTGAACGCTGGGCTGGGCGGATACAAATGGCACGAGATTCGAATACTTGATATTCGAGAACGAGAGGTTGGCTCGCAGCGGGTAGTCGCCTGAAAGCTGTGCCGCGCCCGAGCCATGAATGCGGCTCTGGGCTATATCGGAGTCGAGCGTGAAATTTAGATTGACGCCGGTGGTACGGGCCCTGAAGTTTGCGTCCCCCAGATTCCGGTTATTCAGGCGCAAGCCGTTCGCTGAGGCGTCCGCGTTCAGGTTTGAAAACAGGACGCTAGGTTTACCGTTTTCTTCACGCACATTGGCGGAAAGATCGGCGGCCAAGCGCAGCATGCCAGTGAAGCCGGGCTTCTGTTGTTGGACATGCTGAATTTTCGCAAGTTGAATATCACTGCTGTTGGCACGTAGTTTCAGCGCACCACTATTGAAATTTTTGGAGGGATGCGTAAACGATCCAGTAAGAGTTACGCGGCCAGCTGGAGCGTCTAGCTCGATGGATGGAATGTCTACCAGCGTATTGGAATAGTGAAGAGTAGCCTGAAGGCGATCAATCGGCTCCGTGTAGACATCGGCTCTGGCGAGCGTCAAATTCAGATCCGCAGTGGGGACCGCGAGCGTGCCCGCCACGTGGGCATTGGCTGACAAGGTGCCCCGAGCCGGTACTGCGGCTTGGCCAACAATGCTGAGAGTCTTTTCAATCGACAGATTTTGAATCGAAGCACTCGCGGTGGTCGGATATTCATTGCTTAAGGCTGTACGTCCGTTGATGCTGATGCTCGAGCCCGCGAAATCGGAGCTCAGGGTGTAATTGACGGCGCCGTTCACCGTTCGCGCGGTCGCGGTAAGGTCGCCGGCGTTCTGATTCTGCACCCGCAGGCCGCGTGCGGATAGATCGGCATTGACGTTCGCGATGTCCACTTTAGACTGATGATTCACCTCGTGCACGTCGGCTGCCGCATCGGCCGTCAGTTCTAGAAGGCCGGCAATACCGGCATGCTCGCGCTGCAAAGTCTTCAGATTTGCGAGCTGAAGGTTTGAACTCGCGACGTGGAGCTGCGCATGTCCGACTGTGAAACTGTCGCGCGGGTGCTGAAATGTACCGTTGACATCGATGCGCGCAGGCCCGGCAGCGAGTTCGAGAGTCGAGACTGTGATGAGCTGGTCGGAAAGATTGATTTTCGTGTAGAGGCGATCAAATGTCTCCTGGTAAGCGCTGCCGTTGAGAATTTGAAGACTAGCGCTGCCAAGCGGATCACCGTAGGTACCGCCGATATGTACGTCGGCGCTCACATTCCCGCTGGCTGGGATGGATGCTTCGCCAGCCAGACTCAGCAGGTCAGCCAGATCGCCGTCGCGCATGGAAAGATTTGCAGTGAGCGGCGAATGAGGGACGGGACTCCACTTACGAAGACCGATTGAGGCGTCGAAATTGGTATGCAGCATATTGCGGGTCAAGAGACCGTTTTGAACGACGACGCCAGACGGGGATGCGGCAACATCCACAGAGAAGTTCCCAAACAAGCGCGCGGTGGTGTTAGGCGGCGCCGATGGAGGGTTTACGGCAAAGCTCTTCATCGCTACGTGACTTGTGATATGGGGGGCGGACAGATTGCCCGTGATCTCCGCCTGAACCGTTGCGATGCCGCCTTGCAAGGCGACGGGCAGCGAAGTTTGCGGCTTACCCGACGATGCGAAATTCTCTGCTGGCAGAAAGTCGTTAAGATTACGGGACGTCAAGTTGACGTCAATGCGCTGATTCAGCGCGCCTGACAGATCGAGGCGAGAGTTCGGCAGCGCGATGTAGGATTTGCCGAGTATCACCGTATCGGTGGCGCCCACGTAGTCAGCATCCAAGCGCCCGTTTACGGGCACGCCGCCATATCCGGGAACGATATCCAGACGGAGCTGGGCCATGTACCCGGTCGTGCCCTTTGCCTTTAGATCTCCCTGCGCTTTGATAGATCCATCGAGGGTTCCGTCATAACCCAGTCGCTTTCCAGTGAACACTTGCGCGAGCACGGGCAGCGCGAAATTTCGCAGATTACCCTCGACACTTAACCGCTGCATGTTCTCGACGAAGATCTTGGCCGCTAGACCGCCTCCGAGCGCGTTTAGCCTTAAGCCGTTGAGGCTGACCAAATAGGGGTCGGCATGAAACGGCGAATAGAGACTCACGTTTGACAGGCGAGTCGTCCCGCTCTGAATCGAGAGATCGCGCGTATTCAACGTACCGTCGACAAGATAGTTGTTCTGGGCGTCGAGTCTTGCGGTACCGTGCGCCTGCAACTCACCATTTGCCTGGGGGGAAGAGACTTTCAACAGGCGCCCTAATTCGGCCAGCGCCAGATTCGCGTTGAACTGGACGGAGGAGTTCTTAGAAGCTGGGCCCATCGTGCCCGAGGCTTCAAAGCTAGTTTGTCCGAGACCGAGATGCACGGTTTGAATCTGAACGTTTTTGTTTTGGTCCATGCCTACGGCTAAATCGGCCGTGAGTGTTTTGGGAGCTCCCTTGACATTGGCGTCTATCGGTAGCTCGAGGCTCGCTTGCATTTCCGGCAAAGAGACGCTGGCTTTCAGATGCGCGGATACGATTGGCGCATTCATGTGCTCGATTGAGCCAGTCAAGGCGATTTGCGACTGATTTGTCGTGAGTTTGGCGTCGGCCAATCTGACCGCATCCTTTTCCATGGTTACGGGCAGATCGACATGCACGTTAAGCGGCGGCTTATTGCCCGAGCTCAAGAGAAGCGGATCGATCCACAAATTGCCCTGATAACCCGGCGTCGCGAAATTGTAGTTCAAGAGCGCGCGCAGATTTTCACCATGAGCACTGAAGGCAGTTTTCCGCTGAGAGAATTCGAGTAATCCATTCTGAATCTGAAACTGACCTATCGCTAAATCGACAACGGTTTGCAGGCCTGAGGTTTGGCTCGGCTTTTTTTGAACCTTGGGTTCGGGGATGTTTGTCTTACCATCCGGGAAAACGATCAGATCCACTTCTGGCTGCTGTATGCCGAGATATTGAAGGTCGATTGCTTTTTTGAGACCCGCGAAAAGCTTCAGCCGCACTTCCAGGAGCTGCACGCGAACCAGCGGATCACTACCAGCCGGCTCGGTCCCATGCAGGACAAAGTTCCGGATTCGAGCGGTTAGGTGTGTCCAATCGAATTGAAATGCCGCGATCTGCACCTTGCCGCCGGTCGATTCCTCGGTAACCGCGATAATTTTCTCGCGCACATAGTTGGCGAACCAAGCGCTCCTCAGCACGAGAATGGAGGCGATGAGGAGTACTAGCACCAATCCAACGAGCGATGCTGCGATGGTCAGAATGATTCTTTTTCGTTTAGTCATCGTAGGCTCGCATCACAAAACTGAACTTTCGTATTTTTGCGCTGCTCATCCAACCACGCGAAGAATTGTTGATTAACCTTTTCGTCCGTTAAGATCTCCCGGATGTGGCCGCGCAGGTCGTCTAAAGACTTGCCAGGGTACTCGCGGCGAAGAGCGGCGGCATGCTCGCGATAATACTTTTCTATTTCATCGTCGGTGACGAGGACGGCTGGCTTGAACCGAACATCGATAAAGCGGAGTACTGTCAACTGCCATTGAAATTGCGTGCGCAGGTCGAGCTCAGTCAAGTCATATCTGCGCAAAGCCTGACGAAAAGCCGCTTCGGTCTTGAATCTTTCTTTTTTAAGTTTTTCGAGTTGCTGGTCGGCCTGCTGAAGCGTTGCCGTCGGGTAATCGCCCAGTTCGATCTCGCGCCGGATGAACACCTGGTCGATCAGGCGGTTTAAGGCCTTCCTTTGGGAGGCAAGGCTGAAATCGGGGTTGCTCGTCATTGAGAAAGCTAGTGACGCGGATATCGAGCTTAATATCGCTCTCTTTCACGATTCGGTTCTCGACAATGACCGCGATGCGGTCGATAATCACGGCGGATGCGATGCAGCTTGCAAACAACAGCAATGCAATTAGATGGAATCGCATCAGAACGCCTGGCCTATCGAAAAGAAGAATTGAAAGTGGCTCAATCGCTGCGAGGAGGGACTACAGGAGGGCGTCATGCCGATCTGGGCAGTAGTGCAGGCAATCAGGTTCTGTATTGGTTCGTTCATGCTGAAACCGATGTAGCGCGGCGGGTTGAGCGCGTATGCAAGATCCACGCGTATAGGGCCGAGAGGGGTTTTATACCGGATTCCAAAACCAGCGGCCTGAACGGCGTAATTAAAATCGGGATCGGAATTGGGGGCTGACCCTTGGGCCGATAAAAGAACCCGGTATTCGGCTGCGAATAAGCGAGAGAAAGATCGCTGAAAGTAGTGAAAATATTCCCCATGTCGTGGAAGACAACACCGGTGATGTTCGGACCCAAAAGTGGGAATCGAAGTTCAAAGGTATTGAAGAAAAGGGCATCCCCACCGATCGGGAACCCAGTCGGCGGAGTGACTGGAGTGCCCGGCAGCTCGGACAGTGTTCCGATATCGCGAGGACCGGCCTGGTTGTCTCCGAAGCCACGCATCGAAACACTACCTCCCCCGAAGAACCGCTCTGGCAGCGGAATCACATCGAACCTATTGAGACCTGCCTGGATCTTGTAGGGCTTGATCAGGCCGAGTTGTGTCTGGCGGGCGAAAACGAGATTTCTACCAATCGGGATATACGTCGCGTTTCGCGCGAGAACTCGAACATAGTTGCGTTGTGAGCCAAAATAATTACCCGCCAGTCCGGCGTCCAGCGTATTCCAAAACCCTCGGTGAGCATCCCCCGGGTTATCGCGGTGATCCTGGATGTAGCTGGACGACAACTCACCTAAACGAACCGCGCCTGTAAAAGCAGGCGTATTCAGGGCTGGAATCGTAGTGTTCGGACTATCGCGGCGGTAGGCAAAACGCATCAACATCGTGGAGGCGCGATTAAGCCTTTGTGAAATCTGAAGCGAGGCTTCTTCTCTTCGAACTGAAAATGTCTGAACAGCCTCGGTGGTGTCGTACAAAATCGAGAGGGTAAGCGTCCGGTTTAAAGACCCGAGGAACCGAGGAACAATGTAGTTCAGCGACTCACGCTGTTCGAGCGTTGAATAGCGGACCTGCAGCGATATGGTTTCCGCGCGCCCCAAAAAATTTATGCGGTTGACATCTCCGGCGAAAATAGGCGAAATACCTTTGCGCCTCCGGCCGCAGCTAGATTTTGAGTTGTTCCTCCAAACTGCCCGACCTCCAGACCGAATCCGACGTGGAAAGTGTAGCGAGCAGCTTCATCGAAATCGTAGAGGACATATTTGTAGCTGTTTGTGCCGTCCGGATCCTGGACGGCGGAGTTCACATTCGCGAAAACTCCAAGATCAGTTAGCCGACGGGAGATATCGTTGACTTTGACCATCGAGATGGGATCGCCTTCGTGAATGTTTATTCGCTGCTGAACCAAAGCGGGGCGCGTGCGATAGAGGCCGGAAATAATCACCTTCCGCACGAATTCGCGCGGTCCTTCCGTGACGATGTAGGTCAGATTCAGAGTAGCCGGGCGCGGTCCTGGTTTGATCGTCGCATTGACAGTGGCCTTCTCGAATCCATTCGAGTAGCAGTACTCGAGAATGCGATTGCGGTCTGAAGCGACGTTTATGTCCGCGTACGGCTGTCCTTCGGCCGAGGCCAATTGATCACGGATAGGCGTGATATCGAGGCGAACCGCTCCTTGAAAGCTCAGTTTCGAGACCAACCACTGTTTTCCCTCGTCGATATGAAAAGTCACCGCGATATCGTTTGACTTCCCCTTGTAGTCTGTCTCTACAGTGGAGGCCACTTTCACATCACGGAAGCCGTTCGCCTGGTACAGATTTTCAATTGCCTCCTCGTCCTTTTTGCGAAAGATCTCGCTGTAACGGCCATACCTCATCAAAAGCGAGTTGGTCTGCAGGAACATGCGTTCGCGCAGCATTTCCACGGTGAAATAGTTGCTGCCCAAGAAATCGATATGCACGAGCCTGCGCCGAGGGCCGGTCGCAATGTAATAGTTGATGACCTCCTGGTCATTCTTCAGCGGCTCGGACCTGAACGTGATTTGGACGTCGGGATAGCCTTTGGACTGGAAATAGTCGCGCAGATTGCGCGCACCCTCGGTCAGCAAATCATTGTCCACCGATCCCTCTTGGTAAACAGGTACAAGCTGTTGCAATTTGCTCTTTTTGACCTTCGCCTCGACCGCTTTGATTGTGATCTTTGGTCCAGCGTTGATGTCTAGAGTCGGCTTCAGACGGCGTGTATCGGGATTGTAATCGAGAGACGTTATGTTAACTGAAGCGGTCAAACGGCCTTGCTTGCCATACTTCTTCTGGACACCATCCGTACCTTTGTCGGTTAATGCCTGAGTTACTTTACGCCATCGGTGGATGAAGCGAATGCGCCAGCCAGTAGCGCGAACGATAGTCTCATTGGAGAGCTTGGTATCGCCTCTGATAGCCGGCATCTCGTATCTCGCGCGCTTCCCCGCTTCGACATCGAATCGAATCGTGACTTGGTGAGTGTCGGGATCTTCCATTGTCGCTACGTCGACCTGAGCTTCATAAAGACCGTTGTCGCGCAGCAGCTGTTGAATGTTCTTCTTGCCGGTATTTAAAGCGTCCGGGTCGAAGGGCGTTCCCAAATTCAGTTCCGCGTCGCTGAGAATCACGCCTCGGCTCGGCGGATCTGAGATCTTGCCATCGGCGCTGACGTGCCCGATAAACGGCCGGCTACGCGTAATGAAACGTAGCGTGACGCCGTTGCCGCTAGGCTCGGCATCCACCTGAATGTCGTCGTAAAGCCTGGTCGCGAACAGCCGATCGATGGTGCCGGCTACCTGACGGAGATCCAGGGGTCGACCGGTTTGGACTAGCTGCGCATTCTTGAGATCCCTAGGATCGATGGGTTGCTTTTCAGGATCGTATTGGATTGAAGTGACGATTCGCCCGCTGAAATCCTGGGAACGCACAATAGCGCAAAGAGCGAGGAGTAGGAGGAAAAAATGCGATAAATAGCGTCCAGCAAATGAGATTTTCTTCATCTTTGCCGCTAGTCAGATTTGGAATTGTAGCAAGCCCCTGCACGCTGGACGCGGACTCGAAGTGGCTTGTTACATTTGGGTCAGCCAGTACCACGCCCGGGCATATTAGGAAGCTGGCGAGAGCGAAAAGATGACGCTAGAAGCATTTTGGGGATTGCTCAAGACAGCGGCTTCGAAATGGAGTGATTACAATGCCCCGAGATTGGGGGCCGCGCTCGCGTATTACATGCTGTTGTCCATAGCTCCGCTGGCCATTCTTGTGGTGGCCATTTGCGGAATGGTCTTCAGCAAGACCGAAGCCGAGCGGCAGTTGCTACTTCAAATACGAGCTTTGGTCGGCGACGCGGGGGCTAACACCGTCCGTATGTTGCTCGAAAACGCGCGCCACGCGAGCTCCGGGATTATGGCGACAGCTCTAGCCGTGATCGCGCTCCTGTTTGGCGCGTCGGGAGTATTCGTAGAACTACGGGACTCCTTAAACACGATCTGGGATGCGCCGCCTCGGCGCTTATCGACTTGGGTTCGTTTAATTTGGGAGAGATTGGCGTCGTTCGCGATGGTACTGGCTCTGGCCTTGCTGCTTCTTACCTCGCTAGCCATAAGCGCAGCGCTTACGATAGCCGGACGATTTTTCCACGAGTTGATCCCCGCTCATGCCGCAATTTTGGGCCAAGCACTGGAGTTCATTACATCCTTTTCGGCGATCTGGGTTCTCTTTGCGCTGATCTTTAAGTTTGTACCGGAAGTGGCGATTGCCTGGCGCGATGTGGGGATTGGCGCCGCGGTAACAGCGTTGCTGTTCACGATTGGCAAGTTGCTACTCGCACTTTATATCGGTACTGCAGGTGTGGGGTCGACTTACGGGGCCGCGGGCTCGCTGGTGGCACTCGTAGTTTGGGTTTACTACTCGGCACAAATCTTCTTTTTTGGGGCTAGCTTTACCAGAATCTACGCCGATCGATATGGGTCGCACTCGCGGAGGGGCAAACGGGAAATTTTCCGGTGAGTGCGCGCTAAACTGGAATTTCCCACCCCTTTTTCCAAATGATTTCAGTTAGTAATGTCAGCATGCGCTACGGAGGCAAAATCCTCTTCGAGGAAGTGAGCACTACATTTTTGCCTGCACGGCGCTACGGCTTGACGGGTCCAAACGGAGCCGGCAAGTCTACTTTCATGAAGCTGCTTTCGGGCGAACTCGAACCGCAAAAGGGCACAGTGGTTCGTCCCCGCAAAATAGGCATATTACGCCAGGATCAGTTTGCGTTCGACCAATACCGCGTCGTCGATACGGTAATCATGGGCAATCTTCCTCTTTGGAGCGCGCTCGAAGAACGCGAGGCGCTTTACGCCAAGGCGGATTTAACTGATGACGACGGGATGAGGCTCGGCGAATTGGAAGGCATCGTATCGGAAGAAGACGGCTACACAGCCGAGAGCGATGCAGCCATTTTGCTGGATGGTCTGGATATTCCTGAACCTCTGCATCACCGCAGGATGGGCGAATTGCAAGGCGGCCAAAAAGTGCGGGTCTTATTGGCTCAGGCACTGTTTGGCCATCCGCAGGCGCTTTTGCTGGATGAGCCCACAAATTATCTCGATCTCGAGTCGATCCACTGGCTGCAGAATTTTCTGACTCGTTATGAGGGCGTGCTGGTCGCTATCTCTCACGATCGCCATTTCCTCAACAGCGTTTCGACGCACACCGCCGACATCGATTATCAGACGATTATCACGTATCCGGGTGGCTACGATGACATGGTCCTGCAGAAGATGCAGATTCGATCTCGCATCGAAGCAGAGAACGCACAACGGGAAAAGAAGATTGCGCAGCTGAACGAATTCATCGCGCGTTTTTCCGCAGGCACGCGAGCGAGCCAAGTCACCTCGCGGAAAAAGGAAGTAGAGCGGTTACAGACTACCGAGCTGGCCCGATCGAATATCCAGCGGCCCTACATTCGATTTGAGATGAAACGTCCCTCCGGACGTCACGCGCTGGAATGCAAAGCAGTAAATCAGGCGTACGGAGATGTGCAGGTTGTCAAGAACTTCTCGGCCGCGATTCAGCGAGGTGAGAAGGTAGCGATTTTGGGCCGAAACGGCGCAGGCAAGACAACTCTGTTGAAGGCTCTTTTGGCAAACGTGCCGGGTGTTGACGATCTGGACGTGGGTTTGTATTCGGGAACGGTGATTTGGGGGCATGAAGTGCAGGTGGGCTATTTCGCCCAGGATCATCGGCCGAGTATCCGCAACGGGACGACAGTTACCGATTGGCTGCATGAGTGGGACCCGCAAGCTTCGAAGGAGGAGATTCGGGGCCTGCTCGGTCAGATGCTGTTTAGCGGGGAAGAAGGCCTGAAACCAACCGATGCGTTATCAGGTGGCGAAGCGGCGCGGCTCATTTTCTGCAAGCTGATGCTGCAGAAACCGAACGTACTGGTGTTTGACGAGCCGACGAACCATTTGGACCTTGAATCGATTAACGCGTTAAACATCGCGCTTCAGAAATTCGAAGGCACAGTCCTTCTGGTGACCCACGATGAGGACCTGGTGGATGAAGTGGCTACGCGAATCTGGCACTTCCAAGATGGAAAGATCGAAGATATCGTGGGCTCGTATGAGGAATACGCCGCAGCGGTTTCGCGATAAGTAGGAAATTGTTAGTGCTCAAAAAACTCTTCTGAGCAGAAGTCTAAAGCAAAATTCAGAATTCGTCAAGGTGTCGGTGGTTCGAGCTGTCGTTAACATACGATGTGTCCGCTCTAATTAACACATGATCTGTCCGCTTTGACGGGGTGGCTGGTGACGCTGGGATGTGCAAAAAACCCGGCAGTACTCGGCGGCCGAGATGGAGCGGATGATGAAACTGCAAGACGTGTTGTTAAGAGCGATGGCGAAGAAGATCACCTGGTGGGAGGCGGCCGAGATCATTGGGGTGACGGACCGGACGATGCGCCGGTGGCGCGAACGATTGGAGGAACACGGCTATGCCGGTTTAGCAGATCGGCGCAAAGGGAAGCCGAGTTTCCGGCGGGTGCCGCTGAAGACCAGCGAGGAGGTATTGGCGCTGTATCGAGAGAAGTATTTCGATTTGAGTATGCAGCACTTTCACGAGAAGCTGCGCGAGGCGCATGGGATCGAACTGAGCTACACGTGGGTGCAGCAGGCGCTACAAGGAGCAGGCTTGGTGAAGCGCCACAAGCAACGCGGGCCGCACCGCCGGCGACGGGAGCGGCGGCCGTTTCCGGGCATGCTGCTGCACATCGATGGCAGCAAACATCGCTGGCTGAGCGATGAGTGTTGGTACGATCTGCTGATCATCTTAGACGACGCCACTAGCGAGATCTATTACGCGCAGCTGGTCGAGGAAGAATCGACCCGCACCGTGCTGAGGGCGCTCGAAGAGGTCATCGAGAGAAAGGGCTTGTTCTGCGCGTTGTACAGCGATCGGGGGAGCCATTTCTTTTGGACACCGAAGGCCGGCGAGGTGGTCGCCAAGAGTCGCTTGACGCAAGTGGGGCGAGCCATGAAAGAGCTGGGTATTCAGATGATTCCCGCCTACTCGCCACAGGCACGGGGACGCTGTGAACGGAACTTCGGCACTTGGCAAGGGCGCCTGCCGCAAGAGCTGCGGGTGGCCGGGATCCGCACGCTGGACGAAGCCAACGCATTTCTGCGAGAGCACTATATTGCGGAGTTCAATCGAAAATTCACGGTTCCGGCGCTAGAGAAAGGGGCCGCGTTCCGGCGTTCGAACCGCTCGGATCTGGACTGGGTATTCAGCATTCAGACGGAGCGCGTGGTAGCTCGAGACAACACCCTCACGTTTCGTGATCAGTGCTGGCAAATCGAGAAGACAAGATGCGCCACAGCCTGGCCGGATGCACGGTTACCGTTCACGAACATTTGGATGGGCGGATCTCGGTGCGCTACGGACCGCACGTGGTGGCCAGCTGGACCCATGACGGTGCCGCAGCAAAACCAAAACCGCGCCGTGGAAAAGGCGGGAGCCTGGAAGCCGGCGAAAACCAAAAACAGGTTTCCTCCGTCTCCCACACTCCCTTGGAAATCTCGCCCACACCGCGAGATTCCCACTTTTCCACCGCGCCGACGACGACTATACATATTCAAAAAAAGGAGAAAACAAACGCAGCTTGACCGGACAGATCGTGTGTGAATAAAACCGGACAAGTTGACTTGTTAACGACAGGTGTCGGTGGTTCGAGCTCGCTGGAATTTTCAGACCACCACCGCATGAAACGCTTGTAGAGATAGTAATAGCTGAGGACGATCGATACGCCTCCGATTGCTCCGATGATTGCTCCGATGATCCAACGGGGACCCGTTACTTCCTGTGGTTGCGCTGGTGGGTTGAAAGAAATGACCACCCCTGGTAACTCGATCAAAGCCCCTACTATGAAGAATCCCAGGATCCAAACCGGGAGTAGCCCAACCAGAACGAGACATGCCGCACACCCGTAGAACACAGCCCGCCCGAGACATCCTGTCCGAAATCTATAAAGTCGCTTAAGAATTGCGGCTGCACCGCCGAAAAGAGCCCAGAGACCTATGAAAGGAATGCCAACGAAAAACCCTGTTAGCACGAGCACAATGCCAACCCACACACATGTTCCCAGTACCGCATCCGTTAGGGTCACCTTTGCCCCAATCCTTCCTACGTGCTTCAGAGCACTATAGGTAAGCTTGAGGGGCACGGCAAGGGTGATCGCCACAACGTAAACGTCTTTCGCTTTGCTCAGCAAATGCCGAAATGTGACGGAGGTCATCGAGAAGAACATCAATGATCTTTTCAAATTACATAAACAGGAATGATGCTGGCTGCCGATCTACGGTTGCATACGCGGCTGTACTATACAGGGCTTTATCTTCACAAATCTGCTCAAAATGACTGTTCTGAGCAGAAGTCTAGGGCAAAACTGCTGTTTTGTCGAGCAAACGGCCAACTGGCTAGGAGAAAGTTTTCAACTGTAATGAGCAGTAATAACTCTTTACATTCTAGTCTCGCGCTTTCTTCAAAACCAAAACGTAATCAGAGGCCCAAGCGTCTCTAAAGCCCACGCTCGAACTTCTCTGCTGTACCGATCAGAAAGGATGATTAGAGCAGTGCGCCAGTGATAACCATCCGGACAAGAGCGCGTACAATTTCTGTAGACAAGACACACCTACGGTTTCTGGCGCCGCGTTACGTAAAAAACTGGTGTTTTTATGGTTCTCTCAGAAACCGTCAAGGCTAATTTCTAACCTTCCGGTGTGTTTACATTTGGTGTTCGAAAAATACTCGTCTGCTACGCCTATCTTTATTGTAAACGTTTTCGGGGGAATTTGGGTTAGCAGCGATGGAACACGACCGAAGGAATGGTGCGGCCGCAGTTGCTGCATTGCTGTGGACCTTCGTGCTCGGCTAAGTGGTCATCGAGCCTGGCGTAAGAGCCAAAGCCGCGCCGGCACACCCGACAGGGATACTCAGGCTCGTCAAACTCATCTTCATCGCGGAGCATGGAACGCAGAGGGTTAGGGGTAAGTGAAGGTAAGCGTAGCCAAGTATGCAGAAGTCGTCAAATTTAAACCCATGTTGAATCAATACTTATGGGAGAGTCTTATTTGCCGTTGGGGTAGTGGGGTGCTGAACAGTACAGTTGTCGCATGCCGCTTTTTGTTATCACTCACACTCCTTGGTGGAGCTTGCTGGTTTTGTACGTTGGAAGGAAGCTATTCGGCTACATCAGTCGTAAACGGTACATTGCCATCAAGCTCACAGGGTCCCTTAATGTGCAGTAACCGTAGACACGCTAGCCCAGACACGGGCTGGAACGAAAAGGGCCAGGGGTGTTGTCTCCTGGCCTGGTCTTTTCTAAGAGAACTGGTCAAGAGAAATCACGATTTCGTTATTACGTCCTTTCGTGCTTTTGACGTACTTCGAAACTACTCCGCTGTAAAGCCGATTTTTCGTTTGGGTTTGCGTGGGGGCGCTATCAAGCGCTTGACCACACTGTAGACAGCGGTGAGTTGCTGGTCGTGCTGGTGCTGCTTGCGTTCAAGCTCGATTTTGCGGGCTAGGTCTTTGTGGGTGGCCACCAGTTCGCGCAACTTTACAAAGGCCCGCATGATAAATGTTCATCTGCAGGGCGCGGTTGCTGCTGAGCACTGAAGAGAGCAACCCGCTGAGCGACTTTCAAGCCGCGGCTAGGGGCTGGGACCTCAGTAAAACCACGGCGTGCGCCTCACAGGAGCGACCTTCACCCACGGGGCCCACGCTCTCAGCAGTTTTGAACTTTACGCTGACACAGCTGGCGGGTAACGACACGGCTCGCGCTAAATTATCGCGGATCGCGGCACGAAAATCCTTCAATTTCGGCCGTTCCAAGACTACTGTTGAATCGATGTTTGACACGTAGTATCCGTTATTAGCCGCCAGCGCCAGAGCGTGCCGAAGAAACCGCAGGCTATCTGCATCTTTCCATTCTTCAGCCGTATCCGGAAAATGCATTCCGATGTCACCGAGAGCGAGCGCGCCCAGCACAGCGTCGGTTACAGCATGGAGGAGAACGTCGGCATCGGAATGTCCGGCGAGCTTGAAATCGCACGGAACCTGCACGCCGCCAAGGATGAGCGGACCGCCGGGCTCTATCCGGTGCGTATCCCAGCCCTGTCCGATGCGAAAAGCTGGCGAGCTAATTTCCACCATCGTTTAAGAAACGTGGAGACCTGAACTCTCGAGAGCAAGATACAGGCGGGCGAGTTCCATGTCGGCGGGCTTGGTGATTTTGATGTTGCGATCCGTGCCGGGTACGACCGAGACCTCCACCTGCTCCAGCCGCTCTACAAGAGACGATTCGTCGGTGCCGATAAAAAGATCGTGCCGAGCCCTGTCGAACGCTTGCCGCAAAAGTTCGAACTTGAATACTTGTGGCGTTTGCGTCAATACCAGCCGGTCGCGCGGCAATGTTGCCCGAACTTTATTTCGGTGCACTTGTTTCACCGTGTCTATCGGTACTATTCCGACGATCGCGGCTCCACTTTCATTAGCTTCGCGAATGACCTTCTCGATCACCTCAACTTCGATGAAGGGCCGCACCGCATCGTGGACTGCCACGAGCTCTGTGTCTTCGCTTAAAGTGGCCAATGCGCTTTCGACAGATTGCTGGCGCGTTTCTCCGCCCCGCACGGCTCGAACCATTTTCGCGAAACCTTGATTCTTGAATAAGTCTTCGGCCCAGGAAAGGTCCTCCGTGCGAAGTGCAACCACAATCTCGGTGACTAGGGGACAACTCACGAATTTGCGTATTGTGTGGACCAGAATGGGTGAGCCGCTCAGCAGCATGAACTGCTTTCTGCTGATGCCTTCTTTTTCCGGCGCACCACGGCCCATGCGCGTTCCAAGACCAGCAGCGGGGATAATGACAGACACTTTCATGCGTGGGGAGGTTAGGCGTTGGCAACCGAGCGATTGCTCTCGCCAGTTTCCTCGAATCTACATGATAGAGGAAGTGCTACTTCCGGCGATCTAGGGACCTCCCGCCGTGGCTGACGAGGTGCCGCGCGATGCAGTAAATGACACATTGCTCCCCTCGCCAGAGCGATGCTCGCTTGACGATTGCAGGCGTTCGTCGTATTTACCAAAGATCATTTTGCCCGCGGTAGTCTGCAAAACGCTCGTTACGGTGATCTCAACCGTTTTCGATACCAAGTCGCTTCGCGTGATCTACGACGACCATCGTTCCATCATCAAGATAGGCCACCCCCTGGTTATGTTCTTTGCCTTCTTTGAGGATGAAGACTCGCATGGCCTCGCCAGGAAGAACAACCGGCTTGAGAGCATTCGCCAGTTCATTGATGTTGAGGACCTCGACACCCTGAACTTGAGCCAGCTTATTCAGATTGAAGTCATTGGTGACAATTTTGGAGTTGCGTAATTTGGCGAGCTCGATCAGTTTCAAATCGACCTCGCGTGTCGACGGGAAGTCATCGCTCACAACCTCGACCTGGATTCGCGGTATTTTTTGAAGGCGCTGCACAACATCGAGCCCGCGCCGGCCCCGGTTTCGCTTTGCGGAATCAGGCGAGTCTGCGATGAACTGCAGCTCGTGAAGCACAAATTGAGGAATCACCAATTTGCCTTCCAGGAATCCCGCTTCTGCGATATCGGAGATTCTGCCGTCGATCAGCACACTCGTATCTAAGATCTTGGCGGGAAGAGAGATTTCGGGATTCGCTGCAATAACACCAAGTCGGCGTAAATCGAGCAGGTCCGATCTGGCAATTCCGACGGTCAGCCCCAGATAGGCCACAACCAGAGGCAGACAAAGCCGGAAGAACTGGAGAGTTGGGCCTTCTCGAAAGGCGGCTTGATTGAGGATGCACACGAGTAGCAAGCCGAGCACACCGCCGGTCAGCACGCCCAAAACGCCTCCCGCAATGGAGTGCAAACTGGCGCCTCTTATCCTTACTTCCATGAAGCTGATGCCGAGGCCAGCGCAAACGCCGCCCGCAGCGGCAAACGGAGGCGGCAGCCCGAAGGGCCGAAAAACGGCCGCGAAAGCCCCGATTAAGCCGATGAAAAAAACACGAATAAGAACGACGTCCCAATCCGAACGGTCCACGTGTTACCCTTTCCGGCAGGTGTCCGGGTGCCCGACTAACGTGCGCATAACAAAACGCAAGGGCTAGAACCTCGCATAATGCTGCGCAGTATAACACTTTGTCGACGTTCTTTTAGGGAGAAAGCAACAGGCCTTGCGGCGGCCGGGGGCGGGTATGTCTAAAGAACCTTGGCGAGTTCTTCTGCGAACGCGCTGTGCTTGTTTTGGGAGCCAGCGGGACGGCGGCCATTGCCGCTTTTGCGTAATTGAGTGTTGGCGCCGGCCGGAGCCTGGCGCTTGGTACGATCTACGGGCGGGACGCTTCTGACAGGCCCTTTGCCCGATTTCGGCGGTTGAGCCGGGTTGGCTCGGAGGAGCCGATCCTCTAATGGCGCCCGATCAAAGCGGCGAATGATCGCATTCATTTCCTCCTGGTTGGGAGCATCTATGAA
This sequence comes from uncultured Acidobacteriaceae bacterium, assembly GCA_963771565.1. Taxonomy (GTDB): domain Bacteria; phylum Acidobacteriota; class Terriglobia; order Bryobacterales; family Bryobacteraceae; genus Bog-105. The sequence goes on along the minus strand of CAVYUB010000020.1, from coordinate 39,903 downwards.
GGCGAATCCTTTGGACTCTTGTGTTTCGGGGTTGCGGATGACCTTGATCGCGTCGGCGACCAGGTTTTCTGAGGAAAGCCACGATTTGATATCGTCGGCCGTCACCCAGACAGGGAGATTTCCGAGGAAAACGGTAAAACTCATTTGAAAGGTGATCCTCCGCGAGGGAAGTGCGAGGCCGAACCTCAGCAAAACGTCCTCCCGAAGGCTATCAACATCCTAGCACACGGGCGCGAAACACGTAAACACAAAACATCGCGCAATTTATTGGAAGATAAGACGTACCGGATTTTTCAGAGACCTGTGACTGTGGTTTTTACGAGGAAAATTTCACCCGCACGTTGGGCCGCTTTCGAGGTCCTGACAACGGTGGCGCGGGGTAAGTACGCGTCCGATACTCTTCTCGATTGCAGCCGCTCGCTCGAGAGCCGCGACGCGGGGCTCGCTTCTCAAATCGTTTTCGGCTGTTTGCGGTATCAGGCCCAGCTCGATTACTTGATTTCTCTTTATTCTGGCCGTAAGACTACCAAGCTTGATGGCCCTGTGATTATCGCTTTGCGTGCTGCAATTTTCCAAGTGCGATATCTGGACAGAATTCCGCCTCACGCGGCAATTCACGAAAGTGTCGAATTCGTGAAACATCATAAACCGGCTGCGGCTGGGTTTGCGAATGCGGTTCTGCGCAAGGTCAATCGAGCACCAGTCGAATGGCCCAACGCCGAAATCGAACTCTGCTGCCCTGCTTGGCTGCTGGACCGCTGGACCGCGCATTTTGGACCAGAGCAGGCGCGCGCAATCGCCCAAGCTGCGCTAAAAGAGCCGATACCATACGTGCGTATCCTCGCAGAATCCGCTCCTCCCCGCAATCTAGGTATGGAACCGACATCCATTGAACCCACATCCGTCGAGGGCTGCTTCCGCCTGCGATCTCAGCTACGTCCCGGCATACGGCTGCACGATATTGCTTCTCAATCCATTCTGCCGCTGCTCGACCTCCGTGCCGGCCACACATTTCTAGACCTCTGCGCGGCTCCCGGCAACAAGACTCTTCAGGCACTTGAAACTCCGCTCGCACTCGCCATTGCCTGCGATATCAGCTACAAGCGGGCTCGCGACATACCGCCCATTTGTCCCCGCGTCGTGCTGGATGCCTGCCGCCAACTTCCGTTTTCCCGGCGCTTTGATCGCATACTCATCGACGCGCCCTGCTCAGGTACCGGAACCCTGGCGCGGAACCCCGAAATCAAGTGGCGCGTCCAACCTGCGGAGTTTGCAAGGTTTCAGGGAAAGCAGTCGCTGATACTTTCAGAGGCCGCTCAACTTCTCGCTCCGGGTGGAAAACTACTCTACGCCACGTGTTCGCTCGAACCTGAGGAGAACGAAGAAGTGACTCGCGGTTTGTTGCGAATACGGCCAGGACTCCACTGTGAACGCGAAGTGTGGCGTTTGCCCGGTCGGGACGAAGGAGATGGCTTCTACGCAGCAGTTTTGTGTTAGGCTCGGCGTGTTACAGATGAAGGGAGCGGTTGGATGACTCAAATCGTACCTTCCATCTTCGCGGCTGACTTTGTTCGTTTGGGCGAGGAGATTCGGCGTGTTGAAGAAGCTGGCGTCAGAATGCTCCATGTCGATATCATGGATGGACATTTCGTGCCAAATTTCACGATGGGCACGCCCATAACCGAGTCGGTGCGCCGGTTTACCCGGCTCAAACTCGACCATCATCTGATGATTGAAGATCCCGATACCTATGCGCCGGTCTTCATAAGAGCTGGCGCGGATTGCGTGAGCGTGCACTTTGAGGTATGCCAGAATCTGGATCGCACTCTGCACATGATTCAGGAACATGGGGCCAAAGCTGGGGTCGTGATCAATCCAGCAACGCCTACCTTCCTGCTCGAAAACGTACTCGACTTCGTTGACTACGTACTGGTTATGAGTGTCAATCCTGGTTATGGCGGTCAGGAATTCATTCCGCGATCCCTGAATAAGGTTCGTCAGCTTCACCGTGTTCGCACAGACCTGGGACTCAAGTTCGCCATCGAGATCGACGGCGGGGTGGGAAACGATAATATAGGGGAAGTCGCAAAAGCGGGAGTAGATTGGGTGGTGGCCGGCTCGTCGGTGTTCCATACACCGGACCCCGCCGAAGCCGTCCGTGGCATGCAGCGCATCGCCGAAGAGGCGATGCTAGTCAAGGTTTGAGCAAATATGGTCTTTTGTAAGTTTTTGCCGAAACGGGCGCTCCTGCCCGTTCTCTCCATTGGACTTCTTGCATCTTGCATTCACAAGAAGTACGAAACGCCGATCACCAAGAACACGCAGCAGCCCGATAAGGTGCTGTTCGATCAGGCCATGCACGACATCGAGCACGGACGTTACGAGGTGGCTCGCATCTCACTCCAGACTCTGATGAACACCTATGAATCGAGCGAGTTTCTGGCAAAAGCCAAACTCGCGATTGCCGATAGCTGGTACCGCGAAGGCGGGGCTAATGGACTGGCACAAGCCGAAGCGGAGTACAAGGATTTTATTCTCTTTTACCCCAATATGCCGGAATCGTCCGAGGCTCAGAATCGGGTATGCGACATTCATTACAAGCAAATGGACAAGAGCGACCGCGATTGGTCCCAAACGCTGCGAGCCGAGGCGGAGTGCCGTACCTTGCTGGTTCAGTTTCCAAACAGTAAATTCGCGCCCGTTGCCGCACAACGGCTTCGCAATATCCAGGAAAGCTTGGCGGAACACGAGTTCGTCGTAGGCGACTTTTATCATAAACGAGATATGAACCCAGCAGCGGCAAACCGGCTAGACGCTCTGGTCGCGGAGTATCCGCTTTACAGCAAAGCGGACGAAGCGTTGTACGAGGCTGGCGATTCGTACTCGAAGATGGGTCCCCGCTTCCGCGAAAAAGCAGGAGAAATGTTCGCCCGCATCGTGCGCGATTACCCGCTGAGTGCACGGGCAGAGGATGCCAAGCGGCGCCTCCAAGACATGGAATTCCCTGTTCCCAAGGTGGATCGCGCCGCGTACGACCGGATGAAATATGAGCAGGAAAACTATCACCGCCCTGGTCTGATTTCGCGCTCTACGGCCTTTCTGCGCGGCGCTCCCGACGTGAGTCACGCAGCAAAATCCGGTCAGCCCACCATGACGGATCCCAAACCAACTATTCCCGCCAGCGTTCCGGTGGCGAATACGGGAGAGGCAGCTAGCACAGGGGGCACGGGGTCTGGCACCACCGACGTAAGCGCAACCACCGTCGGCAACAATACAGCGCTCGACAAGAACCCCGACGCGCGAAGCAGCGGTGGCAGTACGCAGACCGCCACGCCGCAGGCCAACCAGCCTTTGCCGACGAATCGCGATGCAGAGCTGAAGAAACTTCGCGAAAAACAAGCTAAGAAACAGCAGAAGCTGCAAAAGAAGAAAAAGAAGGATCAGAACCAAGAAGCCGCCGATCAATCGAAACAGGGCCAGGCGACGCAGGGGGCCCAGACTCCGCTGGGCACGCCGAACCCGGTTCCCGCGGCTCCGACCCCACAAACTGCGCAGCCTCAGACCCAAAATCCGCCGCAAAATCAATGAGCCGCATCCTGCTGGCCGACGATAGCCCTCAGGCGCTGAGACTTGCCGAGCAGATTCTGACCAGCCAAGCCATAGAAGTGGTCAGCGTGACGGATGGCGCAACGGCGCTGCGGCGCCTGGAGGATGTGAATCCCGACCTGCTGATAACGGATGTGTACCTTCCGACGAAGAATGGCTTTGATCTGGCTCGCTTCTTGAGATCGCAGCCACACCACCGTCACACTCCGGTCATCTTCGCCGCCGCGCCCGTCGACGAGTTCGATGAGCAGGATGCGAAAAACGCCGGTGCCAATATCATCCTGCGTAAGCCGTTTGAGGCATCCATGCTCCTCGCAGCAGTCGAGCAGCTTTTACAGCAAAGCGCAGGCATGCAGAACGGCACGACTTCACCGGTTACTGGCGCTCTCGACCGAAATAGCATTCGCGCCGCTGTGACGCTAGCTCTTGATGCGGCAATGCCTGTAATGATTGAGGAACTCACGGAACGGGTCCTGCTGGCTCTTTCGCATCACGCATAACGGTTCCGGCGGCTGTTGAATCGCGTCCTACTATGGAAATGACCACTCCCCATGCCCGATAATACCTTCGATATTGCGTCTAAAATCGACTTGAACGAAGTCTCGAATGCCGTTCAGCAAGCGTCGAAAGAGATCCAGACTCGTTACGACCTGAAAGACAGCAAATCGTCAATCGAGCTGAACGAGAAAGATCATAAGATTCTTCTCGCCAGCTCAGATGACTACAAGCTAAAGGCAGTCACAGAGATTCTCAACCAGAAACTCGTAAAGCGCAACGTGCCGTTGAAAGGCCTTGAATACGGCTCGATTATCCCGGCATCGCAGGGTAGCGTGCGCCAGGAGATCACCTTGCAGCAAGGGATTCCAACTGAGAAGGCGAAGGAGATAGTCAGGGTAATCAAAGACAGCAAGCTGCGCGTGCAAGCCAGCATTCAAGGGGACCTGGTTCGAGTCAGCGGAAAAGACCGCGACACACTGCAGCAAGTAATCGCACTGCTCCGGGGAAAAGATTTCGGCATCGACGTGCAGTTCACGAATTATCGAACGAACTGATGGCGCGCCGTATTGAAAGCTTCTTCATCGCGGGTCTCGCGGGCAAACTCGAAGCACTACTCGAAGAACCGGAAGAGATGGCTCCGCTAGAAGCTGCGCTCGTCTGCCATCCTCATCCGCAGCATGGAGGCACGATGCACAACAAGGTGGTGTACCGCACAGCGCGTGGACTTCGGAACTCCGGTTGCGTTGTGCTTCGATTCAATTATCGCGGCGTGAACTTGAGCGAGGGTAAGTACGATGCGGGCTACGGCGAGATGGACGATGGCCGCGTGGCGCTCGAGGAGCTACACCAGAGATACCCCGATTTACCGCTACTGGCCGCGGGCTTCTCTTTTGGGTCTCGTATCGTCCTACGCCTCGCCGGTGAACACAGCGCCATTAGCCGCTTGATTCTGGCCGGCTTTCCGGCGAAGTATCCCGATCGCGAGTATGCCTACCAGGTTCACGTTCCCAAATACTTCGTCCAGAGCACGAACGACGAGTTTGGGCCACGTCCGGAATTCACCGCGTTCTACGAGTCAGTGCCAGAGCCCAAACACCTGGACTGGGTCGAGGCTGCCGACCATTTCTTCAAAAATGATCTGGACGCCTATGAACGCGTGATCGAGCGGATCGGGCGGGCGCGCCAGGAATTGGCTCCATAGGGACGGACGCTGCGGGAGATGTCGCGGGGGCTGCCTGTCTGAGCTGCCGCTGTACGATGCGAGCTGCGCGTTGGCTTATCAAGTCCGCCACTTTGCTGAGTAATCCCGGGAGATCCTCGGGCGCGATCAGCACGGGTCGGCGGAGATCGGGAAGGTGATTCTGGTAAGTGGTCAGAATCGCCGTGGCAGGCTTATAATCCATGAGGCGAGCGTGCGCCAAAACCTTGAGCCCCGCTTCGGGCGATTCCATGTGTAAATCGCTCAGAACTAGCTCATATTGCCGTTCGTCGAGTTTGCCCACTGCTTCTGCGGCCGAAGCTGCAGCATCGACGAAATAACCTCCAGCTTCCAGAACGGCTTTTAAAGTGAGCCGGGAGGTAAGATCATCGTCGACCAATAGAACTCTGGCCAGCTCTAACTCCTTGCCCATCAGCGTTTGGCGGTCCGCAAGCATCGTTCGGGCCTCTTTGCCCGCATTCAGTGTAAACGAAAATGGTCAAAATCCCCATAGTGTCTTTGAAATGTTTTCTGCTTTGTGACTTCAGCTACCAAACACCCTTTCAAAGATTTTGTCCACATTCTCTAAGTGCCGGGCTAGCGAAAATACCTGGTCTAGCTTATCGCGCGTCAGATAACGTGCGATTCGCGGGTCCGCTGTTACGGCGGCCTTGAAATCACCCTCCTTCTCCCAGGCTTCGACAGCATGCCGCTGGACCAGAGTGTAAGCGTCTTCGCGTAACATTCCGGCGGTTGCCAGATCGAGTAACAGTTGTCCCGAAAAGATCAGCCCACGTGTCTGCTCCGCATTCGAGCGCATGCGATCCGTGTTCACCCGCAGTCCCGAAATCAACCAGGTGCTCGTCGCTAGAAGATAGTCGATCAGAATCGTCGAGTCCGGTAGGATTACCCGCTCTACTGATGAATGGGAGATATCTCTTTCGTGCCATAAAGGCACATTTTCAAAACCAGCTTGCGCATTCGCGCGCACTACGCGGGCCAGTCCACAGATTTGCTCCGAAACCACGGGGTTGCGCTTGTGAGGCATGGCGGATGATCCTTTCTGACCGGCCGCAAACGGCTCTTCTGCTTCACGGATTTCGGTTCGCTGCAAATGTCGGATCTCGAGTGCGATCTTCTCCAAGCTGGAGGCAATACCCGCGAGCGTCGCCAGGTAATGGGCGTGCAGATCCCGAGACAGCACTTGAGAACTGATCGGCGCCGGTTTGAGCCCCAGCCGCACGCAGATCTGTTCCTCCGCTTCGGGCGAGATATGAGCGAATGTGCCCACAGCGCCCGATATCTTGCCTACGCGAATCTCTTCCGCAGCTTCGTCAAAACGCCTCCGGTGCCGCCGAAGCTCGTCCCACCAGTTCGCAACTTTCAAACCGAACGTGATCGGTTCCGCATGCATGCCGTGCGTACGTCCTATTTGCAAGCTGTGCTGATGCTCGAACGCAAGCTTCTTCAGAGCGGAAGCAAGCTCTTCGAGTCCGGCCTTGATCAGCTTCGAAGCATCTTTGATCTGCAAGGCCTGCGCCGTGTCCACCACATCGTTCGACGTCAGGCCGTAATGCAGCCATCGCGAAGCCTCCGCAGCGCCTTTGGCTTGAAGAACCTCGCTGACGGATGTGGTGAACGCGATTACATCGTGTCGCACCTCGCGCTCGATTTCTTGGATGCGCGTCAGGTTGAAGGCGGCGAGCGAACGCAAGGCCTGGGCCACTTCCCGAGGTACTTCGCCGAGTTCCGCTAATACCTCGGAGGCTGCCAGCTCTACTTCGAGCCAGCACTGGTATTTGTGGTAATCACTCCAGATTGCACCCATTTCCGGGCGCGTGTAACGCGCAATCATGCCACCGACTATTGTGCTAGATGCGTGCCCTTTGAGCGCGCAGTTTAATAGCAGAAGACTTCAGACTGGATGCCGGGCTCGGCTACGACGAGTTTCGTGAATAGCGCTCGACCGTCCAGAGCTTTCAGGCCCATGTTGCGGACTAACTCCGGATGATTATTGTGCTCACTGATGTGTCCCAGTACCAGAGTGGATACTGTGCCATCCAGATCGCGCTCGATAAACTCGGCAGCCACCCCGTTCGACAAATGACCTCGCCGGCTCATGACGCGCTGCTTAACCGGCCAGGGATATGGCCCCACCCTCAACATCTCCAGATCATGGTTCGATTCAAGCAGCAGAAGATCGGTTCCGCGCAAGTGCACGCGAAGCGAGTCCGGTATATAGCCCAAATCTGTCGCAATCGCGATCTTAATGCCTTCTGCCGTGAGGGTATACCCTACCGGATCGGCGGCATCGTGGGGAATCGTAAAGCTCGCGATATCAAACTCGCCGATTGAAAATGAATGGCCCGCCTGAAAAGTCTCAACCGCCAATGGAAGCGATGGAGAGCCGCTTTCGGAAACGGACTCGCCCCAGTCGATGAACTCTGCCGTACCGTGCGTCACGAAGACTGGTATCTTGCGCGCGGAGGTTTTGCAATGTATGAGCGCCGCAAGCCCGGTTGTGTGATCGCTATGCTCGTGCGTGATCAAAATGGCGTCGATACAAGCGAGGTCTTCCCCTATGACCGCAAGTCTCTTGGCGATTTCCCGCCGGCTCAGGCCCGCGTCAATCAACAGTCGCGTTCTATTCGTCGCAATGAACGCCGAGTTTCCTGCGCTGCTGCTCGCGAGTATGCAGATTTTGACGATAAGGACTCCTATGCCTTTCTACCGTCACGTCCATCCTTCTTATCGGTTATAGCAGAGTTTTGAAACAATTTCCTCAAAATTGTTTCGCCCTTCGCCATCTAGAATGGAAGTTCGCATGAAAGCGCGTGTTTACGTCTCTATTAAACCGACGATTCTAGACCCGCAGGGCCAGACTATCTGCTCCGCGCTCATCGGGTTAGGGCATAAGGAGATAACCGCGGTACGCCAGGCCAAGTACTTCGAGATTGAGCTGGGCGATGGCACCCCACGTGACCAGGCAGCCAAGATGCTCGACGAGATCGCGCGCGACGTGCTCTCGAACCCGGTAATCGAGGAGTATGGGGTTGAGATTCTAGATTAGAAACCTAGACTTAATTTATTATGTGCGGAATTGTAGGCTATATCGGTAGCCGTGAGGCGGTGCCTCTTATCGTTGATGGCTTGCGCCGGCTCGAGTATCGCGGCTATGACTCAGCTGGAGTCGCGGTGCTGTCCGATGACAAGTGCCTCGAGATCCGGCGTGCCTCCGGTAAGCTGCGGAATCTTGAAGACGTGATTCGAGCTAAGCCGCTTTCTGGCTTTTATGGAATAGGCCACACGCGTTGGGCTACCCACGGCCGGCCCACGGAAGAAAACGCTCATCCTCACCGCGACTGCAAGGGCGAGATCGTCGTGGTTCACAACGGCATCGTAGAAAACTACCTGGCGCTTCGGAAACAGCTCACCGCCGAAGGCCACATCTTCAAGACCGAAACCGATACCGAGGTCGTCGCTCACCTCGTCGAGAAGCATTTGAATGGCAACCTGGAGCATGCGGTTCGGGAAGCGATCAAACAAATCACAGGCGTATTTGCATTGAGCGTTATCTCAAGTTCCGACCCGAACAAGATTGTTGCCGCGCGCTCTGGCCCGCCTGTCGTGGTCGGGCTCGGTCAGGACGAGTTCTTTGTCGCTTCGGACGTTCCGGCGATTCTCAGCCATACGCGAGACATGTTTTTTCTGAATGACGGTGATGTCGCGGTCTTGACTAATGGAGGCGTTCGCCTTACTGATTTCGATGGACGCACGGTCCGCCGCCAGATCTCGCATATTCTGTGGGACCCGATCATGGCCGAGAAGGGCGGCTATAAGCATTTCATGCTCAAAGAGATCTTTGAGCAGCCGCGAGCCATCAAAGACACTATGCTGGGACGCCTGGGGCTGGAAAGTGGGCGCGTGTTTCTCGACGAGGTAAGTATCTCGGAAGCTGAATTCCGGGAATTTGAACAAATCAAAATTGTCGCTTGCGGCACGAGCTGGCATGCCGGACTGGCGGGCAAATTCATTATCGAGCGGCTGGCCAGACTTCCCGTAGAAGTGGATTACGGAAGCGAATTCCGCTATCGCGATCCGATTATTTCTCCGCACACCCTTACGATCGTGATCTCTCAGTCCGGGGAGACCGCCGACACTCTGGCCGCTCAACGCGAGGCGAAGCAGAAAGGCTCGAAGACGCTGGCCATATGTAATGTGGTGGGCTCGATGATCACCCGCGAAGCTTCTGGCACTCTGATTACTCACGCCGGACCGGAGATCGGCGTCGCCTCAACCAAGGCTTTCACGTCGCAAATTACAGCCCTGCTTATTCTGGGCATGTATCTGGGCCAAGTGCGCGGCACGCTGAGTCCTGCGCTCTCATGCACACTTGTCCAGGAACTTGCCCGTATTCCTGGACAACTCGAGCACGTGCTTTCGAATACTGGCGCTTACGACAATCTTGCCCGAGCTCTCTTCCGTGCCCAAGATTTCCTTTATCTCGGCCGCGGCATTCATTTCCCTATCGCCCTTGAAGGCGCGCTCAAGCTAAAGAGATCTCCTACATTCACGCCGAAGGCTATCCGGCTGGCGAGATGAAGCACGGCCCTAACGCTTTAATCGATGAGAATCTGCCGGTGGTGGTCCTAGCCACTTGCGACCCCGACTCTGAAGAAAGCCGCGTACATTACGAGAAGACATTATCGAACATACAGGAGGTCAAAGCGCGAAGCGGCATTGTGGTCGCAGTAGCATGCGAGGGCGATGAACAGGTTGCGAAAATCGCCGACCACCTGATCACTATTCCGGTTACTCGCGAATTGCTCTTGCCCCTGCTTGAGATGATCCCGCTGCAGCTGCTCGCATATCACATCGCGGTCCGGCGCGGCTGCGATGTCGACCAGCCTCGTAACCTCGCTAAAAGCGTGACAGTAGAGTAATCCTGCGATTTACCCTACACTACATGCAGGAACTTCATCCGTGACGGACGTACAAATTCTTCTTCCTTTCGCCACGTTTGTGGGTACGCTCGCGGTTGTCGTAGTCGGCTTCTTGTATAACAACAGCCGAATCACAGATCTAAGAACCGACATGAATGCTCGCTTTGATGACTTCAATAATCGATTCGGAGATTTCGAAAAGATGTTCGATGCAAAGCTGGCTCGGCTTGAAGAGATGATGCTCCACAAATTCGCGGAACTCGACGACCGCCTCGTGCGGATTGAAAATCGGTTAGGTCTTCGCGAATAGCTTTGCAGTTCTCAAGCACCATCCTCACAGTCTCAACGCGTGGAAAGGGCCTTTACCCTTTCACTAAAGCTAGCGAGGACTGGCTGTCAAGGCAAAAGGTTACGAATGGGCTTGTAACGCTATTCATTCAACACACATCGTGTTCTCTCGTTGTTCAGGAAAACGCCGATCCAGATGTGATACTCGATCTGCGCGATTTTTTCGAACGGCTTGTGCCTGAGGACAACGAGATCCTATCGCCACACCGCGGAGGGAGCGGACGATATGACTTCGCACATTCGCTCTACGTTGACGCAAAGCAGTATTTCCATTCCCCTCGTCTCGGGACACCTCGCGCTTGGAACGTGGCAGGGCTTGTATGTCTTCGAGCACCGCTCGCGACCACATCAGCGCCGGGTTGTTGTGCAACTTATTGGCGAATAAAAGGCCGTACTATCTGATTCCTAGGTAGATATCGATTTGAGCGTTTTTCGGGTCAGCCGCACGTTCGTCATAAACCTCAAAATCTGTTTTGTAGTTGCGACGAATCTCCGAATTTGATTGCGGCAACGCCCAGATTCGTTTCCAGGTATTTAAGCCCACCTCCGCAACTGGACCTCGATCCGATGTGAAAACTGCATATCTCCCCGCCGGTACTCGTCGCGCGACCATGCCATGCGGAATCTTACTTGCTGCCGAGACCCTCGCACCCAGTACATATGTATACGGCCCGTGTTCATCGCTCTCATAATCCGTATAGAGTGCAATAATGCTCGAATCAATTCGGTTTGGAATTCTGGATAAGAGACCATTCCGCAGGACTTCGTCCCATTGTTTTGGGATCACTCGATCAGCGATCCCCTCTCTTGCATTACTCGTGCGTGCTTCGATGCCAATAACGACAAACTCGTTACCTGTCACAATTTTCAGGTCCGAGGCTCCTCGCACCTGAAGCGCCAGTCCATAAAGGAGCGTACATACGATGGTTGACAAAAAAACAACTCGCATCAGAGCGTTCTCAGACGCGCTGCATATCGAGATGTCGATAGAAGCCCAGATCGTCACCAGTTATCAGCTTTGTGATGTAAAGAATCTGGCCGTGGTGCATGCCGAAATGCTCGACAGCCTGATAAATTGCCTCGAGTGCCGTGATCCCTTCATTCCCCTGAATCGTATACGTCTTCGCCAGATCGGCCGAAGTTAAGCCATTCAAAATGGAATCGATTTCTTCGAGGGTTCGAGTAAGGTTCTGACGCAGTACTGCCAGTTCAATTTGATGCCGTTCGGCAAATTCGGCGGGACGATCGCGGACGTTCGATACGCTGCCGATGGGCGCCACTATCCACTGCCGAAGATTTCCATTCAAATGCAGGAGCAGATTGCCGATACTGTTGCTCTGTTGGTTGGGCCGCCACCAGACCTGCTCATTATTGAGCGAATCGAGGCAGGTACATGTTCTTGGCCAATACTCTCCGATCAGCTTGCGGCGCGAAAACTCTAGAAAAATTCGTTTCCGTTACTGCACCATCCTTTTCTGTTTCCGCAGAATCGCCGGCAGCTCGTAATCGTTCGCGAGCGGCATCTCTTCGGTTGGGGACTCCGGCTGAACATCCTGCATTTCCACCGATTCCGGCTCGTTCGCCACCGGCCCTGAAACAAGATCGGCCATGACCGGCGCCGTAAACGGAAAGTGTGGATTTCGGCGATCGATCTCCGGTAGCGTGTCTCTCTGGAATCCAGTCGCGATGACCGTGACCTTCACTTTATCGCTCATCCTTTCGTCCAACACAACGCCGAAATTGATCTGGCAATCATCATTCTGCGTAGCAGATCGAATCAGATTACAGGCCTCATTCACATCATGAATGCCGAGCTGACTGGAGGCTGTGATATTGATCAGGACGCCACGGGCTCCCAGAACTCCGCCTTCCTCCATCAGTGGGCTGTTAATCGCCTTTCGTGCTGCATCGACGGGTGCATTTTCACCCGATGCGACAGCGGTTCCCATCATCGCGTAGCCCATGCCGAGCATGATCGTTCGAATATCGGAGAAGTCGCGATTGATCAAGCCCGGTGTCGTGATGATGTCTGCGATGCCTTGCACAGCTTGACGCAGAACATCATCCGCCAGACGGAAAGATTCAAAGAAGCTCGTTCCCTTCGGAACCAGTGCCAGGAGTTTTTCGTTAGGAATGCTGACCAGCGTGTCGCAGCTACCTGCAAGCTCGGCCAAGCCGCGCTCGGCCTGCTTCATGCGGCGGGGTCCTTCGAATGCGAACGGCTTCGTCACTACCGCCACCGTAAGCGCGTTTAGTTCCTTAGCGAGCGAAGCCACGACGGGTGCGGCACCTGTCCCAGTGCCACCTCCGAGTCCCGCCGTGACGAAAATCATATCGGCACCTTCCAGAATTTCAATAATCTGCTCCGTATCCTCGAGCGCCGCGTGCCGCCCGACGGACGGATCGGCACCCGCGCCTAACCCGTTTGTCAGCTTCTTCCCAATTGCTACTTTGTTGGCGACAGGCGAAGCACCCAACGCTTGCTTGTCCGTGTTCAACACGTAGAATTCAACCCCGCCCAGCCCCTCTTGCAGCATCCGTGCCACTGCATTCGAGCCCCCACCGCCCACGCCGACCACCTTAATCTTGGTCCCAAGCTGGACTTCGTCTTCGATCAGGTACTTCAAATCATCCGTCATCGTTTACCTCGTTTCTCTTTTCTCTCGATCACTTGTTACTTCAATACCAATCCCGCCACTCCGGCGGTGGTCCGTTTCCAGTCGCGTTTCAGCTTTAGTCTTCCGGAGTACATTGCAAGTCCAGCCGCGGTCGTCCATACCGGCGTGTCCAGGTGTTGAGGCCAATCTTCGATTCCGGTTGCCAAACCATTTCTTACCTGGCAGTTCATAATGCGCTCGGCAACATCGCACATGCCGGGCAGCAAAGCCCCACCGCCGGTCAGAATCGCGCCCTCGAGCAGAGATTGCTCCATGCCAACACGCAGGATTTCGGCGTACACGCGCTCAAAGATTTCTTCCGCTCGCGCTTCCAAAATCTCGTTCAACTGGTGACGCGCCGCCTCCCGCGGAGCACGCCCTTCGGCCGACGGGATCTCGATCAAGCTGTTGTCCGACACCGGGTTTGTCACGGCGCAGCCATACTCGCGCTTCAGATTCTCGGCATCTTCGTAATTCACTTTCAGCAGCCACGAAACATCGCGCGTAAAATGATCTCCACCAAGCGGAATCGCAGTTGCGAGCAGCAGCGCATCGCCGTCGTATACCGCTAAATGCGTCGATTGTGCGCCTATATCAATTACCGCCACACCTCGCGCGCGATCCGCGGGCAATACTGCCGCGTACGCCGCGGCGATACCTTCAAAGACCGATTCCTCGACGGCTAGATGGGCCTGGTGGACAGCCGCGATCAGGCCCTGGTGTTCCTGGGCCGACGTGGTCACCACGTGTACATTCGCTTCCAGCCTCGCACAGGAAATGCCTTTGGGATTGTGATAGCCAGCCCTCCCATCCAGCGTGAAGTCCTGCGGACAGATTTGCAGCACCTCGCGCTCTTCCTCCAGCCTCACGCGCGCCCCTAGTTCCACGGCATAGCGCAAGTCGTCAGGCTCTATGGGACGCCTTCTCCCAAATTCATATAGGCCGCGGCTGTTCACGCCAGCCACGCTTCCACCCACGCCAACCACTGCGGATTCGGGCGACGCCTGTGTCCGCCGCTCTGCTTGCTCGAGAGCCGCGCGAATGCTCCCGGCAAGCGCCTCTTGATCGATAAGCCGTGATCTGTTCCAGGCTTGTGCAGGCGCCTCGCCACAACCGAGAAACTTGATCCCGTCGTCTTCGATTGTGCATATCAGGACACGCGTACTCGTGCTGCCCAGGTCCAACCCTACAGCCAATTTGGTTTTATTTCCCACCTGGATCGTCTCCTACTGCTGTGATCACGCCGTCAACACGCAAATCCAGCGTTCTTGCATCGGGGCGCTTTTGCTTGATCTCGTTATAATTTGCCAGGAAATTCTGCAGTCTTTCGGCATAATTCTCATCACCAAGCATCAGATTCACTACGCGCTTGTCGACGTGCTCCGCGACGACGAGATTGTTCGGATCGGCCACGCTGATTTCCGAGATCTGTGCTCCGAGAGGGCCCGCCTCTTTCAGCATTCCTAAGACCCGGCGTACGCGAGCACGGCGGTTCTCCAGACTCTCGTTCTCGCGAACGCCCGTCATCACCGGCAAAGTGAATTTCGCCGCAACTTTTGGCCGCAAGAAGTACCCGTCTTTGTCGATGAGAGCCAATTGCGACATTCCATCCTTTGGGTTGGGCCGCAAGCGGACGAACGCTACTGGAACGCGCTCGTGTATCCAGACTTTTAGCGTGTTCGGCCATATCTTCGATACACTCGCCTCTTCCACCCAGTCGATCTCCAAAAGCTGCTCGCGGCGCTGCTGTAGTGGGACGAGATAAAGACTGCGGCCAAAATCCTGCGCGAAGACATGACGGATTTGGGGAGCCGACGCATAATGTATTCCCTCAATAATGAGATTCGGGCTTTGCCCGGCAAATTCCTCCGCCTCCATAATCCGGAAGCGGTCATCCTTAATCAAAAACTCCTCGGTGCGACGCCACGCGAACAGTGTGCCCACCATTAGAAACAGGCCTAAAATCAACCAAGCGATGAAGCGGCCCCACCGTATTTCCGCCCATAAAGATTCCCACCCCTCGCGCGTGCCGCGGCCGCTTCGTTCCTCTTGAGCGCGTCGTGCCATTACGCGGCCTCCCGCAACTTCTCAAGAATCTTTTCTGCTGCGTGCGAAACACTGCCTGCGCCTAAGGTGACGATCAAGTCTCCGGGCTCTGCGGCTGCGGTAATCGCGGCTATACCTTCTTCCATGCTGGGCGCGTAATGCGCCGAGCGGTGCCCATAAGAGCGAATCTTTTCAAGTAGACTTTCGGTCGTTACTCCTTCAATCTCCGGCTCGGACGCCGCATAAATGTCGAGCAGATACAAATCGTCAGCTTGGTGGAACGCCGTCCCGAACTCCTCTAGCAGGTGTTTCGTTCGCGAGAAGCGATGCGGTTGAAACAAGACACGAATCTGACGATAGGGCGAAAGCCGGGCCGCTGCCAGGGTCGCCTTGACTTCCGTCGGATGATGTCCATAATCGTCCACTACCGTGACCCCATGCTCGACGCCGCGCACTGAAAAACGGCGATCAACTCCGCTGAACGAAGCCATGCCTTCACGAATCTGTTCCAGCAAAATATCCAGTTCCAAGCCCACCCCGATGGCCGCAGCCGCATTCAAAACGTTGTGTATGCCTGGAACATTTAGATGGAAAGGCCGAGATTCTCGCCCCTGCGGCGGATGCGGAAATCGCTTGCCGCGGGTGATAGGACGACCTCTTGTATTTCCAAATCGACTTGAGCGGATCGGCCGTAGGTGATCGTTCGCCGCCGTATCGACGGGAACATCTGCTGGATATTTTCGTCTTCCATGCACAGGACGGCGACGCCATAAAACGGCACTTTGTTGACGAAATCCGTAAATGCCGCTTGAATTTCGTCAAGCGAGGCATAATGATCCAAATGCTCGCGGTCGATATTCGTCACCACGGCCACGATCGGCGCAAGCTTCAAAAAAGAACCATCGCTCTCGTCTGACTCGACAACCAGGACGGTGCCCTTGCCGAGCACGCGCGTTCGATCCGCCCATGCCGGCCACGCGTCCCCCCACTACTACCGTCGGATCCAAGCCGGCAGCATTCATAATTGAGGCGACCATCGAAGTAGTGGTCGTCTTGCCATGGCTACCTGCGATCGCTATACCGAACTTCAACCGCATTAATTCGGCCAGCAACTCGCCGCGTGGGATCACCGGGATCTGCAAGCGCCGCGCTTCGGCAACCTCCGCATTGTCCGCATCAAGCGCTGATGTGACAACTACCGCTTTTGCTCCCGCCACGTTCCCGGCTTCATGCCCCAGGTAAATGGTTGCGCCAAGCTGCTCCAAACGCTCCGTGATCGGGCTCAACCTGATATCGGAGCCCGAGACCTGATATCCCAGGCTGAGCAGAACCTCGGCAATCCCGCTCATTCCAATGCCCCCGATTCCCACGAAGTGCACGTGTTGGGGCCAAAAAACATTTCTCAAACGTATTGTTCCGGCTTTCTCTCACAGTGTCAATGCGCAAAGCGTCCTTTATCGATTCCTCAAAGCTTTTTCTTTGCCTGCAGCCTCTTCCAGTATTTCCGCCGCACGTTCTGCTGCGCCAGGTCTTGCAAACTGGCGAACGCGAGCTCGCATTCCCTCCAGTTCCTCGCGATTTTGCCGCAGAGTTTCGATTTCCTTGAACAATCGCTCCCCGTTCATTTCTCTATCCGGCACCATTCGCGCAGCAGCCGCCTGTGACCAAGACTTCTGCATTCCGCCGCTGATGATCGTCCGCAGCAAAAGGAAGCGGAACCAATACCGAAGCCATGCCGGCGGCCGCAATCTCGTTCACAGCTCCGGCTCCTGCGCGTGCGATCACTAAATCTGCATCCGCGAACGCTTCCGGCATCTTCTGGATGAACGCAACTACCTCGCCCTTCAATTCCTGCCTTGAGAATGCTTGCGGCAACCGATTCATATTCGGCTGCGCCCGTCTGGTGCACGATCCGAACCGGAGTCCTGCTCTCGCGAAACAAATCCCAGCTCTCGAGCGACGCCCGGTTCAGCGTTCGCGCGCCGCGGCTGCCGCCTGTAATCAGCACCGTAAAGATCCCTCCCGCTTCGGTTGCATGTCAAAGAACTCGGCCGCACGGGCAAACCGGTTACTTCGCATTTGCCCCGGAAACCACGCTCGCGTCACTTCGAACCCTACCAGCGCGCGGTATACGCGTCCTGCCACCCTGCGGTTCGCAAGGCCGGGAAGCGCATTTGGTTCCATCACCACCAAAGGAATTCCGCACAACAGCGCTGCCAACATCACGGGTCCTGCAACATATCCTCCGGTGCTGAACACAGCTCGAGGCCGAAACCGCTTCAACAGCTGCCATGCTGCACCTATACTCGTCGGCAGCAGCGCGGCTGTCTGCATTTGCCTCCTCAATCCCACGCGCTTCAGTCCTCCGCTGCGAATGAACTCAATCTCGAAACCGGACTCCGGCACCAATCGCGACTCCATCCCTTCCCGTGTGCCAACGAACAGCAGCCTGTGTCCGCGCTCACGCAACACCCGCGCCACGGCCAGCGCCGGGAAATACGTGCCCTCCCGTGCCGCCCCCGGTCATCACGAATGAGTCGGCAACATCCGCATCAGTCTCCCTTGCGTCCGGACTCAAGCTCGACGTGACGGGTTCGCTTCTAGGCCGCATGCTCGCTCACGCTCAACAGCATTCCCATCGACAACAACGTGCTTAACAGCGAGCTCCCGCCATAGCTGATAAATGGCAGCGGAATTCCTTTGTTTGGCACTAAATCGAGCACCACGCTGATATTGATGAACGCCTGCACCACGACCAGCACTGTCACACTCAGGGCGAGATATCGCCCGAAATCGTCCGCGGCGTGAAAATACACCCGCATGCCGCGCCACAACACAACCAAGAATCCGCACAACAACAAACCGCAGCCGAGCAACCCCGTCTCCTCGCCGACTACCCCGTATATGAAGTCCGTGTGCGCCTCCGGCAGATAAAGCATTTTCTGTTTGCTCTCCATCAGCCCGAGGCCGGTCAAGCCGCCCGACCCTACCGCGATCTTTGCTTGCCGCTGCTGGTAACCCGGATCGCTCGTTGAGGCTGTCTCTTTCGCGTACTCGAGAATGCGTCCCTGGGGATCGACCTTCCCGAGCAGCTTGTGGCTCTTATCAACAAAATCGATCGCGCGAGCCAGCCGGTAGGGTTTCATGACTATAAATCCCACTCCCAGCAGCACACCGAGAACCGCGCACACAACTAGATACCGGGACTCCAATCCCGCCACGAAAACAACCACGATGCTTGTCACGACTATCACGACGGCAGTTCCAAGATCCGCAACGGCGACGGCAAGCGCAATCACACATATCGAGACCGCAATCGGACGTAGCGTGTGCCTTTCGTTCACGACGCCCAGGCGGCGGGAAAGGAAAAAAGCCAGGAACAACGCTAACGCCGGCTTTGCCAGTTCCGATGGCTGCAGCGAGAACGGTCCCGCTTTTAACCATCGGTGACTCAAGCCGTCCGTGAAATACACCAACAACAGCAGCAATAAAACCACTCCCAAACCTGCGAACGCGAATCTCGGGTCATTCCATCGCCGATAATCCCGCTTCATGCAGTACAGGAGTATAAGGAACGAAAATATCGCCCACTCCAACTGCCGCACAAAAAAATATGTACTCGAAACGTGATATTTCAGCTCCGCCACAATCGAGGACGCGCTGTAGACCATCACTAAGCCGAAGCACACCAGACACAGCACGGTCAAAAACAAAATCCAGTCGGTTTTGAGCCTTTGCGCCATTTTATTAAAACAATTCTGCCACTGCCTGTTTGAATGTGTTCCCGCGTTGCTCGTAATTCTCGAATTGATCGAAGCTGGCGCAAGCCGGGGCAAGCAGTACAACCTCGCCAGGCACCGCATGCTCTCGCGCATACTTCACTGCTTGCGCCAACGTGCCGCAATCGACCAGCGGCACTGCACCCTTCAAGACCTGCTTGATCAGTGGTGCTGCTGCGTTCGGGTAAGGCGGCTTTGCCCCAATCAACAATGCAGCTTTGGCCCGCTCCCTCAGCGCGGCGCGCAACGGCGTGTAATCGCTCCCTTTATCCTTGCCGCCCAGAATGATCCACAAGGGCTCGGGGAATGCTTCAATCGCTTTCAACGTCGCATCCACATTCGTCGCCTTCGAATCGTTGTAATAAGCGACGCCCTCCAGGTTGCGCACGAATTCGATGCGGTGCTCCACGCCCGGAAAGGACTCGACTGCCGCCCCTATGCCCTCCAGACTCGCTCCCGCCAAGTGCGCCACCAGAGCTGCCGCCATGACATTCTCCACGTTGTGCAGGCCCCGCAGCTTTATCTGGCAACGTTTCAGGAACGGCCGCTCATTAAAACACAAATCGTTTCCGCTCATCCAAACGCCCGCGGGAGGCTTCTCCGCTGCGCTGAACCAAGACACTTCGGCCTTCGTTCGGGCTGCATAGGCGCGGCAGGTTCTGTCGCTATAATTCAAGACCGCAAAATCGCCCTTCCGCTGCGTCTCAAATAGACGGGACTTCGCGCTTGCATAGCCTTCAAACGTGTAATGGCGGTCCAAATGATCGGGCGTCACATTCAGGCAGGCTGCGATCTGCGCTCGAAAACTGTAAATTGATTCGAGCTGGAAGCTTGAGATCTCCAGAACATTCCATTGGTGCTCGGCTGACGAATCTACCATCGATGTCACCGCCCGGCCAATGTTCCCGCCCACCTGGCAAGCGATTCCGCACTGCTCGAGCAAATGCCCCGTCAGCGCTGTCGTAGTCGTCTTGCCGTTCGATCCTGTGATTCCAATTACCGGGCCCTTTAGAAAATAGGAGGCCAGCTCAACTTCACCGATGACCGGAATTCCGCGCGTCTCTCGCTGAAACCAGCATTGGCAAATCGTAGGGAACAGCCGGCGAGAGCACGATCATGTCAGGCGCACGCCCGTCGTGAACCAAATTTTGCGTCGTCTGAGACGCAACCGGCACGCCGATCGCTTCGAACTTCACCCGCTCCTCAGGACTGAGCGGTTTCTCGTCCATGGCACGCACGCGCGCACCCTGCTTCAGCAGCAGCTCGACTGCGGCGAGTCCTGATCTCTTCGTCCCAATCACCAATATGTTCTTTCCAACCAGTTCCAAACTGCTCGCCTACTACCTCAACTTCAGCGTCGCCAGCGCAAACAGCGCCATGACGAGTCCAGCGATCCAGAACCGCACGATTATCTTCGATTCCGACCAGCCCAATGCCTCGAAGTGATGATGGATGGGCGCCATCTTGAAAATGCGCTTTCCGCCACGCAGCTTGTAGCTCCCCACTTGCAAAATCACCGATAACGCTTCGATCACATAAACGCCGCCAATAAACACAAGCAGAATCTCCTGCTTGATCAGCACCGCGACAATCCCCAATCCGCCACCCAGAGCCAGCGATCCCACGTCTCCCATGAATACTTGCGCCGGGTGGCAGTTGTACCAAAGAAAACCCAGGCACGCGCCCACCATCGATGCGCAGAAGATGGTCAGCTCCTGCGAATTTGCCAACCGCGCCAAGTCTAAATATTGAGAAAAACTCGCATGACTCGAAACGTAAGTCAGCGCGGTCATTGCACCCGAAGCGATGATCATCAGCCCAATGGCTAATCCATCGAGTCCGTCTGTCAGGTTCACCGAATTCGAGGAGCCCACCATAATAAAAACAATGAAGATGTAAAACGGCACGAACGCCAGCGGATACGTCCAAAAACTCTTGGTTAATGGCTCGATCAGCAAGTCCGGCTTGAACTGTTTGAAGAACGGAACGTTAATAGCAGTCGAGTAAGCCTGGTTAGCATGCAGCAGCAGCAAAAGAAACCCAATCACCATCGCGCATGCAACCTGAGCCCAGAATTTCTGATATGCCTGTCAACCCTAGATTTCGTCGTTTGGAAAGTTTTGCATAGTCGTCGATGAAGCCGATGAGGCCAAAACCGAGCAATCCCAGCAGCGCCACCCAGACATACCTGTTTTGAAGATTCGCCCAAAGCAGTGTCGGTACAACCACAGCCACCACTATCAACAGACCACCCATTGTCGGCGTGCCGGCTTTTCTCTGATGAGACTGCGGACCCTCCTCCCGGATATGCTGCCCAAAACTAAGCGCGCTAAGTGTCCGGATCATGCGCGGCCCCAGTGCCAGAGCCAGGAACAACGCCGTCAGATTTGCCAGGGCCACGCGGGTCGTGATGTAACTGAATACGCGAAAAGCTGGAATATAGTTGTGAAGAAGCTGAAACAGAAGCCAGTAAAGCATTCCCTAAGCTTCCATTCTGGCGAGTGCTCTTTCGATATGGGTGCCGCGCGACCCTTTGAACAGAATCGCGTCGCCCGGTTGGACGAAATTCCGCAAGAATTCCCCGGCACTCTCCGGCTCGTCGAAAAAAAAAGCGGCGCCATCATGAACGCCGGTCTCTTTCGGCTTCTTCAACCATGAAGCGGCTCGCGCCGCGCACGCCAACTAGCACGTCCACGCCTGCCGTCGCAGCGTAATGGCCTAATTCGCGATGCAGAGCCTCGGACATGCGGCCAAGTTCGAGCATCTCGCCGAGCACTGCGATATGCCGCCGCGCCGGCTCCTCTCGAAGCACATCGATCATGCTCCGCGCCGCTTCGGGATTTGAGTTATAGCTATCGTTTAGAACAGTCACGCCATGCCACTGGCTTCGCTCTCCGCGCATGTCTCCGGGCGCGAGAGTTGCGACGAGCGGCGACAAGTTCCTCGAAAGTCAATTTCAAAGACGCTGGCGACCGCAAGCCCCGCCAGTATATTCAATACATTGTGCCGCCCTGTCAGCATAGTGTGGAAACGCACGCCGCGCACCGTGAACGTCGCGCCTTCGGCATTCATTTCGACGTCCGTCGCGCGTACATCGGCATGTGCAAAGAGACCGTATGTCAAAGCCCGGCCTGGATGTGCTGCGCGGAACGCCACCACTCGCTCATCGTCCGCGTTCAGGACCGCCACGCCAGTCGCAGGCAAGCGATTCGATCAGTTCCCGCTTTGCCGCTGCAATCCCCTCTATCGAAGCGAACGTTTCTATATGCGCAAACCCGACATTTGTCACCACTCCGACGTCCGGCTGGGCAATTGCAGCCAAATCGCGAATCTCGCCTGCGTGGTTCATCCCCAACTCGATGACGCCGACCTCAGCGTCGTCTGGAATGCGTAAGATCGAGAGTGGCAGACCAATGTGATTGTTCAGATTGCCTGCCGTCTTACCCACGCGAAACGCGAGCACTCAATAGTGCCGCAATCACATCCTTGGTCGTCGTTTTCCCTGCGCTGCCGGTTATCGGCCACCATGGGCCGGCCCCACCGCCATCGCGCCCAGTGTGCTAATTGCTGTAGCGCCTCGACAGTATCTGAAACCTCTAATAAGGTTCCCTTTTCATCGCCAACCGGCTCGCTCACCACCGCCGCGACTGCGCCATGCTTCAACGCTGCACGCGTAAACGCATGGCCATCATGCCGCTCGCCTTTGATGGCAAAGAACAAATCGCCGTTTTGCACGGCTCTCGAATCGATACTCCATCCACGCACAGTTACGTCTGGACCTTGCACCCAAGCTCCGCGCTCCGATCGCCGCTTCCACCTGCGCCAGCGAGAACTGCATCGTGGACCTACGAATGCTCGGCGCTCTTTTTTTCAGGTGCTCGTGCTTTTTGGGAATTGCGGCCGTAGCCGAACGAGCGCAGCACACGGCGCGCCACGTCGCGGTCATCGAACGGAATCGGCCCATCCTTGAGAACTTGATATGTTTCGTGCCCTTTGCCCGCCAGAATTACAACATCGCCAGCGCTTGCCGTCTCAATTGCCTTTTTGATCGCACGCTCACGATCCGGCTCTGCGATATGAGGGGTGTCGTAGCGCCTTAAGCCGACAATCGCGTCATTCATGATCGCAAGCGGATCCTCGCTGCGCGGATTGTCGGAGGTCAACACCACGTAATCGCTCAGCTCGGCTGCCGCCATTCCCATCAGTGGGCGCTTCGAGCGGTCACGGTCCCCACCGCATCCAAATAGCGTAATCACCCGCTTGGGATTCATCCCGCGCGCCGCCGCTATCACATTCCGCAACGCGTCGTCGGTATGCGCATAATCGACAACCACCATGAACGGCTGCCCTTCTTCTACCCTTTCAAACCTCCCCGGAACACTTTGCAACTCTGCCAATCCTTTCTGGATTTGTTGTTCACTCAAACCGTATGTGAGCGCCACCGCGCAGGCCAGCAGAATGTTGTACACATTGATCTGCCCAACCAGCCGCGACTCTACCGGAAACCGCCTTTCGCCTGTCTCTACGACGAAGCGCAAACCATCGAATGAAGACTCGACCTCGGCCGCGCGCACCCACCTGTCGCTTGCGCCTCTGCTCCTGGCGCTCTGTTTCTCCCGCTGCATGCTATACCAAAAAACCTGTGTTTCGGATGACAACTCGAGTCGCCCGCCCCATTCATCGTCAGCATTCAAAACCGCGAAGCGCGGGGGAGACCCGATTCGCGGTTTAAATAGCAACTGTTTGGCCGCGAAGTACGCATCCATCGTGTGGTGATAATCCAGATGATCGCGCGTGAAGTTCGTAAATCCAGCCGTATGAAATTCCATTGCGTAGATGCGCCCTAAATCCAGGGCGTGCGACGAGGCCTCAAGGGTCGCGTGTGTTCCACCCATTTGCTCGAGGTCATGAAACATCCGGAACAGGTCCAGCGACTCTGGCGTCGTATTCACGGCCGGCAGCACGCGCCCCGCCAGGTGATACTCGATCGTGCCAATCAGCGCCGTCGTTTTGCCCGAGGCGCGCAGGATCGCATCGATCAAAGAAGTGCTTGTAGTTTTCCCGTTCGTCCCGGTCACAGCCGTTAACGCGAGCCGTTGGTCCGGTTTTTCATAGAAATTTCTTGCAGCGGACGCCAGTGCCTGCCGCCCATGCACCGCCTGCAACCACGTCCCGCTGAATCTGCCCGGGCTGGGACGATCGCTCACCACGCCCAGCGCTCCTTTTTGAACCGCTGCATTCGCGAATTGCGCCCCATCCGTTTTCGCCCCTGCGAATGCAAAAAACAAATAGCCCGGTTCCACCTTACGGCTGTCGTACGCCAAGCCGCGCACGTCCGCATCTTGCAACGCGACCGGCACATTCGATATCAAAGGAACTCCTTCCAAGACGCGTTTCAGTTGCATCGCCCATAGCGCCGTTACTGCGCAAACCTCACGCGTATATGTTCGCCTGGATTCAGAACAGCGCCCGCCACAGGATTCTGCTCTCGCGCTAGCCCTTCGCCGAACATATCCACCTCAATCCCATTCTCAGCAGCCTCTTGGATGACGTTCTTTACGGTTTCACCGATAAAGCTCGGAACTGTGAGACCGCTTGAAGCCGCTTGAGAGACACCCGCATCCGATTCCGAATTGCCCATCGCTTCCTTCAAATCTTCTTCCGTTGGTGGATTACTCAGCTCAGCCAAGGGCAGATCGTCGATCTCCTTTTCTTTGGACTTGCCTTTCTCCTTTTCCGCGATCAGCTCCTGAGCTTCCATCTCCTCCGGCACGTCTCTTTGAATGCCCATCAGCCGCAACGCAGCCGCCATAACCGACTGAAACGCGGGTCCTGCTGCGGTGGCACCCCACCCGGCCACCCCCGTCGTTCCCGTAACAGTGACTACAATCACCACCGCCGGATTCTCAATCGGTGCAAAGCCCAGAAATGAGGCATTGTACTTGTGCGTGTAAACGTGATGGGCGAAATCATAGATCTGCGCCGTACCCGTCTTACCGGCCAGCGTGTAACCGGCAATGTGAAGCGCATGTCCCGTACCGCCGGGCATCATCACGCGATGCATCATCATCCGCATCGTCATTACGTTCTCGGGATTCAACACTCTCGCCGGAGCTGGAAGCTTAATCGCTTCCTTTGACTGCGCAGGCGCTTGTTTCCACGCCACCACGTGCGGATGCACCAGGAACCCACCATTTGCAATGACGCTGCCTGCCTGGGCGAGTTGTACGGAAGTGACGCTGATCTCATGACCCATGGGTACCGAACCGATGGAGGTCGGCTGCCAACGTCGCAATGGACGCACCATTCCGGGTGCCTCCGCAGGCAATTCGATACCTGTGCGGCGGCCGAACCCGAATCGCCGAATGTAGTCACATAGGTTTTTGCTTCCGACCGTCATGCCGATCCGAATGGCCCCGATGTTGCTCGATTTCGCCAGCACATCTTCCATCGATAGTGCGGGATACGATTTGTGATCGTGCACCACGCGCCCAAAGATCGTGATTGTCCCGTTCCCGCAATTGATAATCGTCCCCGGGCGCAGGTTCGTAGTCTCGAGCGCGGCCGAAAGCGTAATCACTTTGAACACCGACCCAGGTTCAAACGGTGCTACTACTGCCAGGTCCTCGCGTCCGTGAGCCGGTTCGCCGAAATGCAGCCGTTCGTTAGGATCGTAAGTTGGATAGTTCGCCAGTGCCAGAATTTCACCCGTTTTCGGATCCATTGCCACCAGGCTTCCGTGTGCAGCATGATTGCCGATGACTGCCGCTTTTAATGCTTCTTCCGCCATTTGCTGCAACTCGCTATCGATGGTTAACCCGATATTCTTTCCAATTACGGGACCGCGCTCTATCTCCGCTGCGTAGGCGCGCTGTTTTACATCAATTTTCACGCGCGTTAAGCCTGGCTTGCCTGCCAGTTCCTTATCCAGCTTGAGTTCGACGCCCGCCGCGCCCCTGCCGTCAGCACCCACATTGCCAATCACGTGCGCCGCCAATTGGCCGTTCGGGTAACTGCGCAAGCTACCTTGGCGAATTTCAAGCCAATCGAGCTTCATGCCCCGCAGCGTTTCTGCTTTCTCGTTCGAGACGCGCGGATCTACGACAAAATATCCGTGATGGCGCTTCGATGCCGCGGCCGCTTCCAGGTCTGCCTGCAACTTCGTCGCGTCTAAACCAAGAATCCGCGCCAGCAGTGCCCCAGCGATCTCCTTGTTCGGAATGCGCTGCGGATTCACTACGGCGAACTGCGATGGCGAACTGATCGCCAAGTAATTTCCATGGCGATCCAGGATGGCCCCCCGTGGCGCATCTGTCACTTCCAACTTTTCCTGCTGCGATTCCCCCAGCTTCACGTACTCATCGTGCGCGAATACCTGCAGATCGAATAACCGCAACAGAATAATAAAGGCCCATCCGCATAGGATGAGCCCTGTGTTCAGTATCCGCTGCGTCGATTTTGTCAACGGCGCAGACGGCGGCCTGTCAATTTCCATTTATTCTCTACCGGTATCGAAGCCGGCACGGAGCCCGGACCGTTAGGGCCCGGTCGCATCAGGTTAGTGCGCGGTTGCCTCCGGCCCACTCAGAGGAAGACGGTTTCGCGCATCGTCCTTGGCCTTGCCATCCAAATATTGAACCTGCTGTCGTACCGGCTCGATCATTTTGAGCGATTTGGCTAATTGCTCCAGGCGTGCCGGGTTCAGCAGCTTGGCCTCGTCCAGGTCCAAGGCCGCGCGCTCCTGCTTCAGCTTATTTTGCTCCTGCTCCAAATTCTGGACGGTGAACCCTGCCATCGTGTTATATGCCGACGGCAGAAGGCCCGCAATCACCAGCATCGCCGCGACGAAACCTGTCGCCACAGACCGACTCCGTGCGCGCCGCGCCAAAGGATCGGCCGCACGCACGACTGCACTGTTGTCGATGCGCTTCACGAATAGAAATACGTCTTCGTTCGCGATTGGCCGCAACCGGCAGGTATCTGCCCGCGTCCACACCGCTGGCCGGACCTCTGCCAGTTCATTTATACCGACAAAACGATTCACGAAACTTGCCAGTGACGCCATGCTCCCTCTCTCGTTCTAAACCCGTCCTTAATGCAACTCGACCGCCCGCAATTTCGCGCTGCGTGAAGCCGCATTCTCCGCAATCTCTTCCTCGCCCGGCCTGACGACGTGTTTCGTCAGGATCGTCGCTCGCCCCGCCCGAGCTAGCGACTGAAACGCTTGCTTTACCTTGCGGTCCTCGGTGGACATGAACGTCAAAACGACGAACCGTCCGCCCGGCCGTATTCGCTCCGGTGCTATCCGAAGCAATTTTTCTAACTCCTCCAACTCCTCGTTTACCTTCAGCCGCAACGCCATAAATGTCTGCGTTGCCGGATGAATTCTCCCCGTTCGCGGCACGGCCTTTTCAATGACCGCCGCCAGGCGGCCAGTCGTCAGAATGGGCCGTGCGCGAACGATTGCTCTGGAGATTCTTCGCGACCTCCTTTCTTCGCCGAGCTGATAAATCAAATCGGCGAGAGCCTTTTCAGGCAGTTCATTCACTAAATCCGCGGCGGTCACACTCTGACTGCGATCCATTCGCATATCAAGGGGCCCGTCCTCCATCAGCGAAAAGCCGCGCTCCGCGCTGCTCAACTGATAGCGGCTGGCCCCCAGATCCGCGAGGACCCCATCCACCAGTTCGACGCCGTTCTCCTCCAAACCTTCAGGCAGTTTTGAAAATGGTCCGCAAAAAAACCGAATCCGCTCAGCCTGGCTGGCGGTTCTTGCGCGCGCTATCTCGAGCGACTCCGCATCGCGGTCGCACGCTATCACCACTCCGCTCTCCAGCCGTTCCGCAATCGCGCCGGTGTGTCCGCCCAGCCCGGCTGTCACGTCTACATAAATCCCGTCCGGCCGGATCGCGAGATACTCGAGCGATTCCTTTAACATCACCGGATAGTGCCGTTTCGGCGTCTCGGACAAGTGGCTTCCCAGCCCATTTTGCCCATTCGCGTCCATACATAACGGCTACCGCAATCCCTTCTTCTCGAGCCCCTGCACCTTCTCGCCGATTCCTTCCATCGCTTTCGTCAGCCGCCGCTCGTAAGCCTCGCGTCCAATCACATCAATCCGCTGCTTGAAACAACGCAAATAAACCTGTTCGTTCTCGAGCTTCAATGCTCGCCGTAAATCGGTCGGCACCAGCACGCGCCCTTGAGGATCGATCTCCGAATCCGCGCCGAAGTGATACGCGACAAAAGCGACGTCCTCCCTGGCATCGGCATCCTCGCCCGCCTCTTCCAGCATGTCTTCGGTTTGCAGCCAGGCCGAAATAGGATAAATTCTGGCTGTGGAGCCGTTTAATGTCGTGACAAATACCTTGTGCTCGCCCAGCGCAACCAGATACTGGGTGATCGCCGCCGGCAGTTTCAGGCGGCCCTTCTCGTCTACACGTGCGCTCAGAAAGCCACGAGGGGCCTCCACCGGCGTTGCCGTGCTGATAGAACCGTTGTCTTCTGCCACTTACGACCACTTTTGACTTCTTTAGACCACTGGATTGATCCTCGCACGGGTACTATCCCAATGCAATACTTTTTTTCATAGGATTTTCACCTAAGGTGTTGTATTCGCCTTTGTTACGCCTTCAAAGGGTACCCAAAGCCTAGGAGGGCTCCCCTAGGTAGAGTACTGCTAGAACTTCGGATGGAGTTTGTAAGAGAGAATACTATCTATTCGCCAACGTGCTCGGGTAGTCGCGGCCCGTTTGGCCTCAGCACTGCGTGACGGGAATCCCATTCGGCTCCCGTTTGTGACAAAAATAGACAATGACTCGTAGATCCGCAATCGTGCTCACTGCTGTTTCTCCTTTGCTGGCGCGCGCCGGTTTCGCGCAGGATCAA
Organism: uncultured Acidobacteriaceae bacterium; assembly: GCA_963771565.1. Taxonomy (GTDB): domain Bacteria; phylum Acidobacteriota; class Terriglobia; order Bryobacterales; family Bryobacteraceae; genus Bog-105. Next base: position 10,940 of record CAVYUB010000020.1, on the reverse strand, counting down.
AAGCGCGCGAGCCCTCACGAGACCGTCTCGCTAGATCTCAATGGCAAAAAGATCACCATCACCTATGGCCGCCCCTTTTTGAAGGGACGCCACGTTGGCGAGGAAGTCGCGCCATATGGCAAGGTGTGGCGCCTAGGCGCTGATGAAGCAACCAAACTCACGGTAAACACGCGCGTGAGAATCGCGAACAAGGTCGAGCTTCCGTCTGGCAGCTACGCCCTTTTCGCAATCCCGCAGGCGGAAAAATGGACCCTAATCGTCAATAAAGTTGCGGACCAATGGGGCGCGTTCAAGTACGATCAATCGCAGGATGTCGGCCGGGTCGATCTGCCGGTGACACGAACATCCGTCTCCCGTTGAGCAATTCACAATTGCGCTTACGAAGTTATCGGGCAACACCCTGACCCTCACGCTCGCTTGGGGCAGCGAGTCCGTTTCGGCGACTATCGAGCTGCTTTAGCGACCGTTGTCCGGCTTCGGACACCTCTGTCCCGAACCCGCAGCGTGCCTCGATCGAATCGCAAGACACAGGGTCTGTGAAAACTTCGATATAGCAGCGGAACGGCAAGTGCTATGCGTTTCACATGGATGTTTTGGCCATGGATTCGTTCAGCAGCGATATCCGATATGCTCTACGCAGCTTCAGGCATAAACCGGTTTTCTTTTCTTTAGTAGTCGGAATCCTCGCGCTGGGCATCGCTGCAAGCGTTGCAGTGTTCAGCTTGGTAGATGCTGTCCTTCTGCGTCCACTGCCGTATCGTGATCGGTATCGGTTGGTAACACTTACGAGCTTCGCTCCCAAGCCGCCGTTTGCGTCCAATGGTTCTCTTTCTTATGCCGACTTCGAGGTGCTGAAAGCAAAAAGCCGATCATTCGACGATCTCGCGATCACTTTTCGCCAAGGTTGGTCGCGGGTTACTCTAGCCGGTGGAATAGGACGGCAATGGCTACAAGGCGCATTCGTCTCGCCGAATCTCTTCGCAACCTTCGGAAGATCTCCTATTCTGGGCCGGACATTTACTCCAGAGGAAAATCTGCGCGCGGAAAGGGTTGTGGTGATCGGCCAAGCCTTGTGGGCGGATCGGTTCGGCTCGTCACCTCAAGCTCTAGGTCAAGACTTGGAAATCGATGGTCGCCGCTGGCGTGTAATCGGTGTCATGCCGTCCGACTTTCAAGTACCTTTCCTGGACGTTCAACTATGGGCACCGATGCTTGCACACCCGGAATGGAACACTCCCTCAGAGAAGAACTTCCAGCAACGGCCGTTTTGGGATGTAATGGCGCGCCTCAAGCCCGGCGTATCGCTGCATGCAGCGCAATCCGAAGTGGACGCTATCGAGAGCGGATTGGAAGCTGCCTTGCCCGCCTCGGCGGATTTGCCTTTTCATACAAACAACGTGCGCATCGTGCCATTGCGCGAGCACTTCACCAGCGATGCACAGCGGCCGTTATGGATGCTCTTCGCCGCGGTCGCTTTCCTGCTTGGGATTGCTTGCGCCAATGTTGGCAGCCTGCTGCTGGCCCGTGCGGCAGAACGCGGGCGCGAGTTAGCCGTTCGCTCCGCGGTGGGAGCGGGACAAAGACGCTTGATACGGCAGCTCCTTACAGAAGCAGTAACGTTCTCTTGTTTTGCTGGGGGTCTTGGCACGTTAGCAGCTTCTGCGTTGCTCCCTGTCCTGAAAGCGCTAGCCCCCACCAACATTCCGCTCCTACAAAACGTGGATATAGATCAGCGCTCCCTGTTTTTTGCCTTGGCAATCAGCGTTTCCGTAGGCTTGCTTTTGGGACTTGCTCCCGCTTGGCAGATATCTCGACGTCAGTACCTGGAGGTGCTCAATACTGCTGGCCGCCGAACAACGGAACCGCAAACGAGCCGCCGCTTAAAGAGTTTTCTAGTAGCCGCTGAGTTTGCGCTGGCGATGATCTTACTCACCGGGGCGGGGCTTCTGTTCCGCAGCTTCGTAGGCGTCCTGCATACGGATGTTGGTTTTCACCCCGAGAACATCTTGACCGTCCAGCTAGGACTGACTGACTCGACATCCGTTCCGAAAACCGCTCAATTCTATCGTGATGTGATGCAACGTATCGCCGAAATGCCAGGTGTCCGCGCAGTAGGTGGCGTCGAGCAATCTGTTTTTTCTGGACGAAAAACGAACCCACGCTCTCCGGCAAGTGGAAGGGCGGCCACCGGAACCAAAATCATCATGGAGGCCGCTGGTATGGACGCAAATCAGCGGCGATTATTTTCAGGCTATGGGCATACCGCTGTTGGCCGGCCGCTACTTCAATTCACACGATGGCCCCCAGACGCCGCCTGTTGCGATCGTAAACGAAACGCTCGCCCGGCGCTACTGGGCCGGTGAGAATCCGGTCGGACGGCGTCTAAAAGGCTTCGATCCGCGCGGACGGAACGATGATTGGGTGACGGTAGTCGGAGTGGTGAAAGACACTCGAAGCGGCGGTCTCGAGAAGCCGGCTTTCTCACAGATTTATGAAGTGCAGGAACAAACCGGCGAGCAGATTGGGAATCTTGTGGTTCGCACTGCTGCCGATCCTGCGCGGATCGCAGGTTCTATACGCACGCTAATTCGTCAAGCGAATCGAAACGCGATCGTGTCTTCAATCACAACAATGGAGCAATTGCTCGATCGGCAGGTTGTCGAGCGGCGATTTGAAACCTGGCTCATTGGTGTGTTCTCGACTTTCGCACTTGGGCTTGCGGCACTGGGCGTATTCGCGGTCATGTACTACTCGGTTGCCTCAAAAACCCACGAAATTGGTATCCGCATGGCCCTTGGAGCATGCGCCACTGACATGACGGCTTTTGTCTTACGTCAGGGCGCGCGATTGGCACTCACTGGAATCGTGGCGGGTACATTGGGCGCACTCTGGTCAAGTTACGCGATCGCGGGAATGCTCTACAAAGTGAAGCCCAGCGATCCCATCAGCTTCGTCGGAGCAGGGCTGACCCTTGCGGTAGTCGCGATTCTCGGCTCATATGTACCTGCGCGCCGAGCGTCGCATGTCGACCCTATGATGGCCCTGCGACAAGACTGACTATCCCTGCCCCTTGCCCTTCCACACCGTGCTGCCGCGTTTTCCAAACACGTTGACCAGTAACGTTAAGCGCTGCAACAAATACGCAAAACGCAGTCGGGTAGATTGTCCAGTTTGCGCTATAGGGCCAAACGGGAAGGCAAATGATGGCCAAGATGAAAAATCCGAGAGACACGAATCTGAAATCCATATGCGCCCACTGGTTAGACCAGCGGCAATCCGCACCGTTACCCGCCTCCATTGCACGGGGCCTTAAGTAACATGTGGAGTTATGACCATCGATTGCCGCGACGAGGAGACAGTTTCTGTACAGTGCGAGTGCCCTCTCTGCAAGTACGGGAACAAGAGGAGAATTTCACGACTTCTACGTTGCCGCCCTTCAAAGGAATCGGATTGTCGGAAGCAGCTTCCTATTGATAGGGGAAAACACCGCGGCAATTAAGGAATTCTACGGGTATTCGAATCTCGCAAACAAGTCCCCAGTCGACTGGAACACTTGTTATCACTGGGCATCGATCACGAAGACCTTTACAGCCATCGCTGTCATGCAGCTTCGCGATCACGGCCTTCTGCGTCTTGATGATTCGGTCAGCTCCTATATACCGGAACTGCGGCAGATCCATGATCCATATGGCCCTGTTGACGCAATTACGATTCGTCACCTGCTAACGCATAGCGCCGGATTTCGCAATCCGACTTGGCCCTGGCGCACAGAGTCCTGGCAACCATTCGAACCGACAAAATGGTCACAGATTGTCGCGATGTTGCCCTACACCAACGTGGATTTTCCTCCCGGCAGCCGGCACAGTTATTCCAATCTCGGAATTATTTTCCTGGGGCAGATCATCGAACGGCTAACCGATGACGACTATGAGGTTTACATCGACAAAAATATCCTGAAACCGCTCGAGATGTATCAGAGTTACTTCGATCAGTCTCCGTACCATCTACTGCCATACCGCTCTCACAGCTATTTTCTCGAAAAGGGCAAACTCACCGAGGCGCCATTCAATTTCGATACGGGAATCACTGTCTCGAACGGCGGATTGAATGCGCCCTTTTCCGACATGCAGAAGTATCTCTGGTTTTTACTTGGCAATGCTCAAAACAGCCGCTCTGAGGTGATTCTGAAACGTAGCTCGCTCGAGGAGATGTTTCGTAAGCAACTCGATATCGCATCCAGTGATTCTTCTCAACTGGCAGGACGACAGGGCACAGATTCGATCGGTCTGGGATTCTTCCGTCATGAGGAGGGTGGCCATTTGTATATTGGCCATGGCGGGAACCAAAATGGTTTCCTGAGTCATTTCTATTTAGATCCGCTTTCGCATAATGCGTATCTCGTCGCTTACAACACGGACGCGACAGATCAATCTCAAAATACCAGCAAGCTCGACTTAGATATTCGTAATTATTTGTTGGCGAGAAACTTACAACTCTAGAAATCGAACCTCAAGGCGAATTGCATGATCCGTGGGTTCGTCAGTAGACCCGAGTAGTTTCCGAAACTAGTGGAGCTGCCCAATGTGAGCGCGGACGATAGCAAGCTCGACTGCACATCGAACCGTACCGAATTGGTTACATTGAATACTTCCCAACGGAACTGCAGACTCTGTTTGTCGCTCCAGGGCATCACCCAGCGCTTCGCAAGCCCCATATCGATTCCGAAGTAGCCTTGGCCGCGAATCTGATTGCGTCCTCCGGATTGCCCTGGGAGCGTGTAAGTGAAATCGCTGATCGCATTGGGACCGTTCTGGAAAATGTTGATTGCACCCGCATCCGGCCCGCTCTGGACGATGTATTTACCCGTTACCGGAGCCGTTACCAGAGTCGCGTTCCCCTCTTGCTGAAAGTTGGTCGGATAGTTACTGTATCCGTTATCAACGTTCACAGGAAAGCCGCTAGTTATACGGAATAATCCAGATAGCTGCCAGCCTCCGATAATGGCATTCAGCAGCCCACCGGCATTTCCGCCGATCGCTTTACCTCGACCCAACGGAAGCTGGTAGATCCAATTCGCGTTTACCTGGTGTCTGACGTCAAATGAGGATACGGCTCGCTCCTGTTTGGGCGCCCAGGCGTTGATGATGATGTTATTCAAACTGCTCGTAGCACTTCCGGGTCCGACGCGCTCGGCATCCGAAGCCAAGTCAATCGACTTTGAAAGAGTGTAATTGACGTCGAACTGCAAGCCACTGTTCATTGTCGCCTTAACGTGACTTCCATGCCATGGTAGTTCGCATTCGCCATGGAACGCCAAGCGAATAGCGATGTGTATTGGGGACTGTAGTAGGTGTATTGTCCGGTGGAAGGGAAGTAAGACCGATTTGGATTGTTGAAATCCGGGATTCCGCTAGAATCCAGGTTGTACAGCGCCAGCGATTCGTTCAGGCTGGTGGAGCAAAATAGATCAAAGGCAGCCACCACCGGGCTCTTAGTCGAGGTGGCATTCGGCAGACCGGTGCAAGCGCTGATTGCGTAAGCTCCACCGGGTGCGAGCGGCTGAATCATGTCCGTCCAGAACTGGCGGACGTTGGCCGGCACCTGCGGAGGGATTGAACGAAGCAGTGGGAGCGTTATTTCCCGCGGCAAGCTGCGGCCGATAGATTCGGGCGAGCGCGGTCGCGGCGGTGAAGTAATCTATCCCTGCCTTGCTGTCGTAAATATCGAGCGGCATCGCCAGATCGTCTTGAGCCAGCTCACGGTGCGACAACCTGCCGACATACGCCACGATCTAAGGAAAAATTCGAGGACAACTGACGGCTTATGGCGAAATCGAGTGTATAAGCGTAAGGCGTTTTCAGTTTATCGTCGATGCCCCAGGTGATCGCCGAGCCACCGGTAGCTAGGGTGCTGGGAAACGGCTGAGGAAAATTTGCCGCAGGGGCCGGGATGAAGATAGGCGCGCCCGTGTTGTCGCTGGTTGGGATGGTGTTCAGACTCGTCAATCGCGGCGCGTTGCGGAGGTCTGGATTGCGGATGGGTTGGTGAGCTCAGTGAAGAGACCGAACGATCCATTCTGGTCGAATGTATCGACGAGGCTTTCACCGACGCGATCATAAACCACGCCGAACCCTGCACGGATGCTGGTCTTGCCAGGGCCACCGAATATTTTCTTCAAGAAGCCGTCTTGGGCGCCAGGTGAGTATGCGATGGAAAGGCGCGGGGCGAAATCATGATAGTCCCATCCGTAGTAGCCGGGTTTGCCGTTTGCCGGCCCTGACCAGTTATAAGCCACGAGCGGTTGAGCGCTGGACGGGATGTCCTGCCACATGCCATTGGCGCGGTTGTTGAACCAGGTATTCAAGCTTTCCGTAGGAGTGACTTCCAATCCGTTCGTTTCCCAGGGAGGAGAAAACAGGGAGTAGCGCAATCCGTAGGTCACCGTGAAATTCGGCTTCACCTTCCAGGTATCCTGCGCGTACATCTCATAAGAATCTTCAGCAAAATTGCGCGCCACAGGTGCGCCTTGCGCCAAGGGCTGGCCATTCCGCTGATAGTTATAGTTGGCATTGACCAGAGTGACCATACCGAGCATCGAGGTAAGGGGGTAATCGTAGGAGGTGTTGAAAGTCTGCGCTACGGCAGGATAGCCGTTAGCGGCAGGATCGAGCGGAACGCCTTTGCCGGCCAGCCCAGAATTGAACATCCACTCCGGATTGGAGTATGCATTGCTGAAAGAATTGTTCGAATTTGTCTCGTGGTCGCGCAACAGAGAAATCTGAAAACCAAACTGCCAGAGTGTGCTTCCCGTGAATGGATGTGAGATCGTCATTGAAGTTGTGAATCGGCCGCTGAAATGCTTGCGAGTAGAAGACGCCCTGGTCGATGGCCGACAAGATAGATCCAGGGCTGAGTCGAATCACCGCCAATTCCGTTGCTCTCGCGAATAAACCCGTACCGGAAATCGTTCAGCAGCGTGGGAGTTATCGAAGCCGTATAGTTGGCGATGATGCCCTTGTTGTAATTGACGGTAGTTTGCTCGGGCGGAGTGCCTGGGAGGAATGGCTGGCCCAGCTAGGCTTTCATTTGCGAGCGCGCCGCTTACTGACAGACGATGTCTTCCATCCTGGGTAATGTTGTAGTCCAGCTTTCCGATGTACCAGTTCTTCACGTTGTAGGTTGGCGCGCGGAATCGATAACCAGCCGTGTTCAGTAGATCGCCGGTAGTGAAATCATTTGGCAACGGGTAGGTGTTCATGTATTTCAACACCACGGGATCAGGCCCATGCGGTCCCGGCGTACCGCTGTCCATGGCCGTGATTTGCTGAGGGCTCAACGCCATCTCGCCCGCCGCATAGGGATATTGTTTGCCGCTGATTCCGGTCACCGTGCCGCCAGGACAAGCCGAAGGGTCCTGGCAAATGTATTGAATGATTCCATCTCGCAACGTAGCGCTCGGGACTGTACGGAGTGCACTGATCGCTTCAGCGTCCCGATAGCCCTCGTAGTTCAAGAAAAAAAACAGGCGGTCTTTTTTAATCGGGCCTCCAAGCGATACACCGAAAATGTTCCGATTGAGCTGCGGCGGCTTATTCGGGACCCCCGACTCCAACTGCGCCGCCTTCACAAAATAATCGTTCGCGCTAAAGTGCGAGTTGCGGTTGTACTCATAGGCCGAGCCATGCAAGCTGTTGGTGCCGCTTTTGGTCACAAGCGTGACCTGCGCTCCGCCCGCGCTACCTTGTTCAGCACCGTAATTGGTTGTAGTGACGCGAAATTCGTCGACGGAATCGAGCGTAACCGGAAGCACGGAGCGAAACGCGTACCCGCCCTTTTCGTTGACCGAAACGCCATCGAGCGTGACATTACTCTGATCGCTTCGGGCGCCATTCACCGAGCCGCTGCGCGTGTCCGTGTCAAGATCGACATCTTGCCGGTTTCCGGTATAAACAACCCCCGTTTGAAGACTCAGCAGATCAGGCACATTGCGGCTCTCGAGCGGTAACTGCTTGATCTGGGTCTCGCCAAACGCATTGCCAATGGAAGCGTCGGTCGTGTTGATCGTTTCTGATTGCGACGAAACCTCGACGCGCTGCGTAATCGAGCCGATTTCGAGCGTGACATTGCTGGTGACGGGAGAGTCGACCAGCAATTGCAGGTTATTTGCCTCGTATTTACGGAAGCCTTCCTTTTCTACCACGAGAGCGTAAGTTCCAGGAGGAACTGAAACGAATTTGTATTCGCCGGAGTGATTCGTTCGACTCTCGCGGTGAAAAGATTGTGCAGTGTTGACCAGAGAGATTTTGGCGTCGGCCACCGCCGACCCTGATGGATCGAGCACTACTCCCTGGACCGATGAAGTACCTGTTTGAGCTAAAGCTGGCTGAACTCCCAGCACAATGAGCGCCCAAAAGCATGCAACTCTCAGCAACCGAAACATAAGTTCCTCCCGATCCAAAACTCCCCGGATTAATTAGGGGGATTTTGTACACTATAACCTCAAAGCAAGAGGCCGCGCCACATTTTTCGTCTTCGCGGGCGATATCCACGAAACCTGAACCGAAGTAAACATCCAGAAAACATTTCGGAACTCTGCACGCACTTGAGCGTATTAGTCTGATGAGCAGAGCGGCTGCTGAGAGAGATACATAGGGTATGGGATCATTCAACGATCAGCTGAAACATGTTTTCCGCAGGCTCGGCCGCGCGCCGATGTTTACGGTGATCACGTTGATTACGCTGGCCGTGGGAATTGGTGCGAACAGCGCGATTTTCAGCGTGGTGCGTGGGGTTCTGTTGAAGCCTCTCCCCTATCCTGATCCTGACCAACTCGTCGGTGTTTGGCAAGACGCCCCCGGGCTGGGAATGAAGGACGTGAATGCGTCGCCGGCGACCTATTTCACTTATCGCGAGGAGAGCCGAACCTTCCAGGATATCGGCTTGTGGCGAAACGATTCCCTGAGTGTTACAGGATTAGCGGAGCCGGAGCAAGTAGATGGCCTTGATGTGACCGACGGCATATTTCCGCTCCTTGGGGTGCGGCCTCTGCTGGGGCGGCGATTTACGCGAAAAGACGATTCGCCCGGCAGTCCGGAAACAGTGATGCTGACTTACGGCTATTGGCAGCGCCGGTTCGGCGGCAATCCTTCTGCGATCGGTCGCAGGATCGTTGTGGACGGGAAGGCACGAGAGGTGATCGGCGTGTTGCCTCAAGATTTCCGCTTCATGAACGCCAAAGCTGCGCTCGTGCTGCCGCTTCAACTGAAACGCAGAAGGTTTTATCGGAAATTTCAGTTATCGGGCTATCGCAAGGCTCAAGCCCGGAGTTACCATCGCGCAAGCCAACTCTGATGTCGCCCGCATGATCCCTCTTATGCTCCAGAAGTTTCCTCCAGCACCAGGCATGAGCCTGGAAATGATCAAGACTGCGCGGCTCGGTCCGAACGTACGGCCTCTTATAGAGGACGTGGTTGGCGACATTGGAAAAGTCTTGTGGGTCCTGATGGGTGTCGTCGCCATTGTGCTTTTCATCGCCTGCGCGAACGTAGCCAATCTGCTGCTCGTTCGGGCCGAAGGACGGCAACAGGAATTCGCCATTCGAGCCGCGCTCGGAGCAGGCCGGTCCCAAATCGCTGGCGAGCTCTTGTTTGAGAGCCTGACGCTCGGAGTCATTGGTGGAGCCCTGGGCTTAGGACTGGCTTACGCGGGGTTGCGCCTTCTGGTGTCGTTAGGTCCGGCAAATCTTCCCCGGCTCGATGAGCTTTCAATCGACGCCCCCGTGTTGCTGTTTACAGTAGTTATCTCGCTCCTCGCTGGTGTCGTATTCGGGGTCGTGCCCATCTTCAAATATGCGGGACCACAGTTAGGGACTGCGTTGCGAGAAGGGGGGCGCACGTTGAGCGAAGGCCGGGAACGCCACCGGGCACGCAGCATGTTGGTCGTTGCGCAGGTTGCGCTGGCTCTCGTCTTGCTCATCAGTTCTGGCCTTATGATTCGTACTTTTCAGGCCTTGAGGCAGGTTCAGCCTGGATTTACCGCCCCGGACAAAATCCTCAGCTTTCACGTCTACATCCCGGAGGCGCAGGTGCCCGATCCAGAGCGCGCGGCACGCATGTATAACGACATGATGCAGAGGATTGCAGCGGTTCCCAGCGTCACATCGGTTGGCCTTTCAAATTCGATCACCATGGAGGGTGAAGACGATAACGATCCCATTTATGCTGAGGACCAGCCGGGATCCGAAGCTCGCATACCACCTCTGCGCCGGTTCAAGTTTATTTCTCCGGGCCTCTTCAAAACCATGGGCGCCCCGCTGCTCGCCGGCCGCGATGTCACATGGACCGATATTTACGAAAAGAGGCCAGTCGTTCTTGTGTCCCAGAACCTCGCCCGTGAATATTGGCGCAATGAGTCAGCGGCAATCGGTAAACGAATCCATGAAACCCCGAAAGCGCCATGGCGAGAGATTATCGGCGTCGTCGGTAACGAGCGCGATGACGGGGTAGATCAAAAGGCGCCGACCATCGTGTACTGGCCAATGGTGATCAAGGATTTTTGGAGCGAACCTGTCATCGTGCAGCGCAGTGTAGCATTTGCCGTTCGGAGCCCTCGAACCAACTCTACAGGCTTTCTCGAAGAAATCCGGCACGCTGTGTGGTCTGTAAACCCAGAATTCTCCCATTGCGCAGGGTTCCGCGCTGTCCAGGAGATCTATTACAAGTCGATGGCCCACACTTCGTTCACGCTCGTGATGCTCGCCGTCGCAGCGGGTATGGCACTGCTGCTCGGTATTGTCAGGATCTTTTGCGTCACCCCGTTCTCCATTGTCTCAGCGCACTCGGGAAATCGGCATTCGGATGGCCTTAGGTGCTCAGCAGGCAGATGTCGGGCGGAATGTACGTTCGTCATGGACTATTACTGACGGGCATCGGCGTGGCCTG
>CAVYUB010000019.1:0-217743 GCA_963771565.1 uncultured Acidobacteriaceae bacterium | reverse complement strand
TACCCTGCTGTACGAGGCTCCAGGTGACGCTCAAACCCCGGGTATCGCACAAATGAACGATTGTGCGCTGGGCAGAGGATGAAGCCATGTCCAGCCGGAGCGACCTACTGCAGGAACGAGCCACCCTAGTATTCGTGCTCTTGCTGGCGTGCAGTGTGCCACTCTCGTCGGTCGGACGTGGTTGCCCTCGATCCCTTCTGTCGTCTCTGCTCATCCTGGACGCCGAGGGCTCCGCGCAGCCTTCATGCAGATCACCAGTAGTGGAGCTGACGTGCTCATTCTGACCACCCTTTGCATCCTTCGTGGCAGCTTACCTGATCGGTGGCAGCCACGACGCTACGCACGGAAGGATTCGCAAGATCCCCTTCACCAGCCACTTCTCGCGGTACTTTCGCCACGGCGCCACATCAACTAGTCATCTGTGGCTGGTGACTGTGGCTCTGTCGTAGAATCGGTGCCTTTTCCGCCGCTGAGCAAAGACATACGATCTCTTCTCGCATCCTTCTATCGATCACGGAATAATAGAGGAGATCTCGGTGCGGCTGAAGAGCGGCTGACTTTCATGACAAAGACTCATGATTTGGCAGATGCTCAGCGCATCAAGGATCGATCCTTCCCAGCAGAGATACGGGAGGTCAAGTTCTCTAGTTTCAACTGCCCTTCCTTGCTCGCCAGCGAAACTTCTCTGATTCGTGACAGGGTGTTGAAGTTCCCTCGTCTGTGTCAAAGTTTTGCCTCCAAGCAGTGTAGCACGACCCATCTGCCGAGTTGTGGAATTTCCGTCGTCCCAGCACTCGGGCTTCAAGCCGGGTAACGGAGCCGAACAGTTAAATGTCAGACTTGTACTTGTTATTGCATATTTGCCCGAGATCCACCGTGATACTGGATTCACTACGGGTACAGGACTGCAGGAAGGAATGCATGGACTGGAGACGGTGCCGCCAGCTCGCCAGCTCACCAGCTCCTGGCTTCCTTCAGAGCGTTCCTGCCCTGATACGACCACTCAACATCCCTTTCTCCTGCGTGCATTTAGACAGGTCTAGATCCAGCATCTCCAATTACATGGCTACCAGACACTTTGCAGCTCGCGGGTCCTGACAAGTTCTTTCAACTCTATTGATCCCACAAATTCCGGAAGCGGCACGGAGGGTGATGCGATGATCATCATCACGTGTTGCTTCCCCCATCCAGCGCCCTCCAACTCCACCAGCGTTTCAGAGCACGCCTTTTCTCAGCCTGAGCGACCGTTTCAGAAATTTGAGCGAGAAACTCTTCGCGACCCGGGGACCCTCCTCAGTTCCAGGTTCCCACCATCGTTTCCGCGTCTTCAAGCGATCTGCGAGCCCCGGCGCTGAACCGAGATGGAAGCGCGTGTCGGCCCAGTACGGAGCCAACCCAGCCAATTACCCTTGTAACCCCATTACTTGAATGAGGATAGTCTTTGACAATCCTGACCGTGTACACTGTACATGTGCGGAGATGCAGGCCCCTGACCAGGTATAGGTTGGGTCTCGAGACTTGCCAGGTACTTGTAACAAGGTACTTCGCGACCGTTGCTGCATGGCAGCATGGGCCAGCTCACGTCCTGTCGTGGTCTAATTTGAGGTGAATAAACGTCGTGAGATCATCCTACATGTTCCAGAAGATGACCGGGGCAATTCGACGCAAGCAAGGGAACTGCCCCTTGCGTACTCGGCTTCAGAAATTTTAACGAGGCTCCGATGGGTACTGCTTGCTTCAGAACTGCAGCCACACACGGCACGGAGGAATATCGTGTCTGGATTCTCTCTGTGGCCGCTTTGGCGACGACCCAATCTGGTGTCCTCCGCGATATGCGAAACAGTACCTCTCAACGCCAAGCTCATCAACAATAACTTGTGACAACTCGGTACGGCAACCGGGTCATCGCAAGAAACGGGTATCTCATCCGTGCTATCCTGCACGACAACTACGTAAGCACGAAGGATTGATCGCTACACGTAGGGCTCAACGGTGGCCAAGGCTGCATCTGGGACGTACTCCGTCCTTGCTTGAGTCTAACCAAATCGAGGCCTATCCCGAAGAGCGGAGAACAAGACACAAAAGGACGTCACCGAAGCAGATCTGACTTGATAACCTTATCAAGACCTCCTCAGAAGTCGATCGCTCGGTACACTGTGGCAAACGGGTATGTCCTCCGTAGATGGCCACGCGAGCATACCGCCGACCCAGCCGGTGGATTTGGATCTTTCCCGTTATATAAGCAAGCACGTCCGGAAGTTATGACTCCCGATAGGCGGCTCGCGACATAGGACGGAAACGGATATCTCGCCCGCACCCAAAGCAAGCCACCTCCGTCCATTTCTGACAATCCCTCTCGGTCGACTAACTCCATGTGCTACACTGCGCCCGACGGAAAACATCCTGCCGCAGCCTTATTTACCAGGAATGGTAATGAAAGGGTATCACATCCGTCTTTGCTATGCAAGCCACCCCAATTGCGACAGAACCTTGTTGAATCCTACACAATCCATTTCGGCGCTCTATCTTCAAACACTCTGGCGTCCATCGATCCGACAAGAGGAAGGCTGCCGCAGTGTCATTGACCGAGATGACCAAGTCTCAACTCTGCCTCATCCTACATCTCCCTGCAGATCTATGCAAATACATCGGCTTCGAAAAGCATGCACGGCACGGTAAACCGGCCAGAACAGGAGTATCGTCCAGAAGCAGGGTCTAGGTTCACCACGACGGTCACGACCCATATCGAGTGGTCTGCTCCGCGCGAGTGAAGCCACACTGTAAGCAGATGAAACTAGTCTATCATGCTGATTCTCTAGAGCGAAAGCAACATCTCTACCGGATAGCAAAGTCTTCAAGGAGCGCGTCTCGGGGGCAGGGGCAACCACCCTCGGGTCGACGATCATCTCTTGTCGACATCGGCCAGATGGGGTGCCTCTGCGGCTCTTGTCCCCGACCACTCAAACACTCTGACGTGCTTGAAGAGCGACATACCGACAGCTCGATGGTGGTCTACATGACCCTTACGACGAGGTAAGCGCAATACAATGACCGCAATGTCCAAAGAGGATTTCCCTCGCGATGGCCTCCTAGGCACCATCTCAAAGAACCAAAGGTGTTGTCACCTGACTGGAGCATGACTACAAGGTAAGACCAGTCGAAGGATGAGGACTATATATATATTTTGTTCTTTCTTTGGCGGGATAACATGTCACGGGCCAAAGCAAGTAAGCTGGGAACAGGTGAGTGAAGAAGGCTCTCAGACGAGAAGTTTAAAGCAATAAGGGAACAAGGCAAGGTGAGCAACAGCAACCATATGAGACGACAGAATTCAAGCTGCCGGCTTCTCGTCGACGAATTATAGCCAGCAACCGGTGACGGGGTTGATATCCTGCCACCAGATAAATAGCACTTGCCTGGCACGCGCGAAGCCATCAGCACCGCACCTTCTACAAGACGACCCTCCGACTGTGGTTCGCGGTATTTCCCACTCGTTTCTGACTCAAGCTGACATTTCTCGAAATCAGTGTTGGGCAATGACCATGGACACGATCTCGACCTTTTCAAATTCAGAGGCAAGCCGCACTCGTGCCCGGAGACCACCCAGCACGAATCCGAAACCACCGCACACAGGAGATCAGCCTCATCAAGAACAATGACCTGATATACTCAACTCAACAACCAAGCGCCCGATACATCACAACCGCCCTCGGTGATATTCCAGCCGCATCTGCTGCATCTTCAACGGTTCATACGATGTCTGACACCAATCTGCTTCAACACTTTTGTTAACATCCTCACTGATTCCCGCCCGATGCTGCATTGATCGTCGCCTACATAGTCTTTAGCGCCTAGGGTCTGGGTTCACACTCTTCTCCAGAACAGTTTTACTCGATTCGGAGTGCCCGACGGATTGTGGTCCCAATGCATTTTGACATTCTGGATCGACATGGTTCGCACATAGTCGACCGCCACCAGTGGTCAGAACAGCAGGCATGTGACTGGATTCGGTAGGATCCACGAGGTCGTGGGACACAGTCATGGAGAGAACACCGTCCTGGCCGTGAGAGATGCTCGCGTCCAAGATATTCATTACAGTCAAAAAAAGCTCGCAAGTGTATGTCGAGCCCGATACCCATCGTGTCCATGCAGCCATCCCGGGACACAAAGTCCCAATGACACATATCTAACCCACTCCAGTGTACAGAAGAAGTCCCATCGCATCGCAGACATTGAATTCATAACATCGTCGTGCCTATCCCAAACAAGCAACGCAATCCAATCCACCATCTCCTCGCATCCTGCAGGTCATCAGATCACGCCTCCGCCTCAACCTCAACAGCTAGTGATACCCCTCCTGTACCCTCTTGCTGATCTCCTCATTCTTATGCTGCAGCAGAGATAACGCATAAGCCGTATCATCCCACTGTCTCTTGTTCGCGCACCGATTAAGTCGCGCGGCGAGCTTCTCGGCCAGATTTTTAGCGTGTTTGTCCTGTTTTGCCACTCTTTGGTTAGGTACATACTCGAGAAAGGATGGTTGCATGAAAAGAGGGTGGAGGAGCCAAAAAAGTAGAAGAAAAAGGTATGCAGGTGCATTGGAGTTGTTGTGCAACCAGAATCTTGGCGGAGCCCGGGGCAGTTTTTGATCTTGGCCAGAGCACGCCGAAGAAACGCCACCCAGCAAAAGGTCGAGTCATGCTGTGCCTGAATCACTAAAGAGGTAAGCAACATCATATTTATCAATCGCACAAGGATATATCCATCGCAATAGACCACAGGATGTGACGTTGGAAAATTATCTTTCAGCAAAGAATTGCCAAAAAAACAAAAACAATCAACAGCCAGGATTCCCAAGTGGTCACCCACCTTAGTACTAACTGACCGGCATATGGCTTAAGTACGGCTGAGCGAACGGGAAGCCCTGTTTTCCATATCCTATGGTCGATTGCGATAAACTTTTTGGACTATTGATAATATATATATTGCTTACCTCTTTGGTGGATTCAGGAGACAACCTCTTTGTCGCGAGGCGCCTCATCTTTGGCTCCACACGTAGAAATCAGCAGAACAACGCGAACGTGGAAAAGACATACCTTCTCAATAAATCCTGCCAAAAACTTCAATATCCTTCTCACTGTTTCTTCTTCCAATCCTCTCCGTCCTTCTTTCGTCAACAAGCTGAACATGTCAACAAAATGATTGTAAACCGCGTTGTCCTTTGTCGCAAGCTCAGTGAAGAACATTCGTGCGAGATCTGCGATCCTCTTATCCCCATCTTCGAGACACTTGGCCATCTCTCCAAGCTGGCCCTTGACTTTCACTTGGCCGGCCAGAATGAGGAATGTCAAGGTCATGAGACATGTTCGCTTGACACTACCATCGCTATCATTTAATCTCCTGTAAAGGAAATCGGTGTTTTCATCAATGAGATGGTTGAAGCACACCGCCATGTCGCCCAGGGCAATGACTGCATTAGATCGTACAACAGGGTCGATGACCTCTCCAGAATCGTAATCAATAGCGGTAAGTTTTTCTCGCAATATTCAGCACTGACGCACATCAATTTGGCAAGGCATAGAGTTGCTGTGGCCTGTAAATGCCTATCCTTGTATGCTGTGTTGTTTGCGCAGATTTCAGTCACCATAGGACCGAAATTGGCAAGGAGCGAGTTGGGTCCGTAAAGCAATTCCCTCTCTCGGATGTGAGCAATTGCTTCAGTGAAGTCATCTTCAGTAGTGCCGCCGATGAGGTCAAGCTCATCTTTCTCTTCTTCCTTCTTTTCTGCCTCGGCTTCTTCTGCGGCGATTTCTTTCTCTTCGACGCTGAAGGATCCATGGACTTTGTCGGAGAAGGATGTTGTATGGGTTTGGTTTTATCTTGTTCTTGCTTTCGACGCTTGAAATCAAGTTCACAAAGCTCAAGATGCACGATTTGTTTGATCGCAATATGACCAACTGCAAATAAAAGCTGTGAGAGCGCGACTGAAGGTTTTTGTTGCTCGATGGCCATTTGATCTGGTGCTGATCAGCAGTATCCATCATCGACTCCATTGCATGTAGTAGCGTCCGGTGAGGCTTCTCGTGACATGGACTTGAGTGTATTTGTTCTCTGAAACACCGATTTGGTTTTTTGACGTAGAATTTCAGAGCATAGGACGTCTGGGTGTTGGGAAAGCACGTAAATCGCGCCGATTGCTTGTTCAGCCACACCATACCAATCCGTACTGTCCGAGCCAGTCAAGATGATCGAGGCAAGCATTCTAAGGATAGGGTGATCATTTGACATTTTCGAAATTCCCGAGGTGGTTTTATCTTGTGCCTTCTTTGCAGCGGGAATCATGCGCCTCAAAGCGCACACATGTGAACTTCGCCAAGACCAAGTCTGCCCGACCTGTACTTCCTAAGCCGATTCGAAGCATTGTATCAGTCTCTTTAATCACGACCTCTGGATCCGCCAAAGCGATCATTCCAAGGACAATTATCGCTCCTCGGCGTTGAGCTTTTGAAATGTCTTTGTGGACGCCATAAACTTGCCAGAGCTTTGAGACCACCAACTCCGAGACGTTCCCAGCTTTGATACATTGTACTTAGCAATTGTTCTAAGGAGGTAAGCTCGGCAGGTGTAGCTCCAAATGTCAAGCTGATCATATTGCGAGCAATAAAATTGGCAGCATCATTTGCGTTGAAGGAGCCAGGAGCATCAAAAAAGAGTCCTTTGTAACATTCGATGAGATAAGCTTGAACTCCTTTACCTTCATCGCTGTTACCTTTTGTCCATATCAGACGTAACATTCTGCGAATTCCTGTTCGAGCTGTCTCGATCTTGAATGCATCAATGATGACGAAGAAATCCATGGCTTCAATTACTTCACTTTTATTTCGTGCTGAAAGCAACTGACATGTGATTTCAGATGCTTGGTGAACAATCTCGATGAACCTCATTGCCTCCACATAATATTTCTTTGTAAGTTGAAGCTTGCCTATCATTTCTGATGTTGCGACCTCCTCCTTGGCTTTTTGAATCGCAGCTAGCTTTTCAGCATCGGTCATGGTTGAAGGTTTTGGTTCTCCTTCCACTTGGGTTGCGTCATCTAGAAGGTCATTGTCGACCCTTTCATTGCCACTTGCGGTTTCTGCAAGGCCAGGTGTATCTGGAGGAGGTTTCATTGCAGCAAGTTGGGCTTCAACAGCTTCAAGTCGGTCTGACCATTCTTTGTACAAGAGTTGACCACCATGCATCACACTAAATGGATGTGTTGAAACGAGTTTACCCATAAGCTTGATAGCATTTCGCCGGACGTTGCTACTCTTATCTTGTAGACTTTGTGTGGCCAATTCTGCTGCAGCCTGTCGACGTTTTGGAAACTTCTGATCAAGATCACACAATTTGATATAGACTTGAATAGCCCGACATCTGCAATATGGATTGGTATCAAGAAATCTTTGCTCCAATGTGTCGAAAAAGGCATTTATTTGGACCTTTGTGGTGCTCACTTCGCTCCTCCTGCTTCGTGAGATCAGACAACAGATTTCCGCAAACCTCAATGACCGCACATCGTAAGGTATATGCCTCGCTGTCCAAGAACTTGGCTAACAGGCCCATCTCTTTGATGACCAGTCTTGGTTCAAGTTCTGACAATTTGATGATGAATGATGATATTGATTTCGGACCCTTGGTGTCATTCGGATTGAATTCTTTTGTAGTCAATTCCCTCATGATCTCCGCAGCTAGCTGAGGATAGTCATATTGTTCTGAAAGAATGTGCAAGAATTCTGCCATTGGTTCCGAAAGATGTTCGAAATAAGTGAGATTTTGCACGATTGATGTCTGCGCACCGAACCCATGTCCATGATGTTTAACAGCGATACACAAAACCTTGAAGCAAAACATCCGGACGAGGTTGTCTTGACTCCGATTCACTTTCCATAATCAAATACACGGATCCGTGTAAAGAGGTTGATGAAGGTATCCCTGTCAGTGGTTGTCTGAAATATCCGGTTTAATTTCAGCTTCATTGTTTTGCACATCACATCCATAGCGGTTTGAATCTGTGCGGTTGAATCCCAACTGCCGTCTTTTGTGGTTGCTTTCACCTTTCCACCTTTGGGACCTCTCCGTGCTGGAGCGTTCATTGACTTCTCTGCAACCTTTGTCTCGACTGCTGATATTGTCCACTGCAATAGAAAGGCGAACATCTCCAACAGCCGTTTGTGTTGGGACAGAGTCTCCTGTTCGTCGTTCTCGATGTCATGGTTTGCGACGTCCGTAGCCGTTGACAGGCCAGAGACGATCAGGTTCAGGATTTTGCTCAGGGATTGGGTAGATAGGAGCAGGACGATCTGTCTGCAGGTCGTCAAATGCTTTAGTGCGAGATACACGAGAATAACTGAGAGCAGATGGCATAGGAGTGAGAACGCACTTTCAAAAGTAACTGTAGCGTATCAAACACCGAACTTCTCGAGATTCCTTCGGGATTCTCTGTGACCACGTCTATCACTGGTTCCAACACACTGTCCACCAGAGCGGCCGTAAGATTGTCGGGGTCATTCTCGCAATCGAGCAGTTCGGAGGCTGCCTCAGGAGTAGGGGATCGTGGTCGCATCACTGAGATACAACTTGAGCGACTCGTTGATATCGAATTCGACCTGGTCTTCCATGTTGGCGATTGTTGACGACGATGTTGTGGCGAATCGGAGTACGGTGCATGCATCCGGATGTTTGTTGTCGGGTCCAGGCAGAAGAAGTGGTGCAAGTCTCGCCACCTTTCCTTCACCGCTGTTGCACTGGTGACGACTCTGTATTGATCGGAATACTCTCAATCGCGCCAACACAACAGAGCTGGAGATCACAGACCTGCCTGCGACCGCATTTGCAGTCCTCGGTTCGTCTTCTCTCGTCGCGATCTGCAATATTGACGGATTGCCTAAAGCGTGTTGGCGGCTATGCCCCACATATCAACACGAAGCGACCATGAGATTACGAGCCAGCGCCAGAGGCGTTCTCAAGAGCCTCCGACCAAAACAGTCCAATCTCAAGCCTGCAAAGGATTCCAAGAACCTCAAAGACACGTTACAATGTCGCGTTGACTGACCCTCGAGGAGGAGATACCACCGAGGAGGGAGCTGAATCCGAGCCTGAGATCGAAGCTGCACCGGCGCGTCCTCGGAAGGAGGTACGACGGCCCGCAGCAGGGAAGGAGGGACACAGACACAACAACATGGCTCAGACTGCAATCGCCATCCATGAGGACTCTCAATATGACCTGTCTACAGATCAGGTCGAGGTCGAGGACATGGCTCGACTTGAGTCCGAAGGCGGCGATGGTCTGTCAACGAGGCCCTGTCGGGTCCTCCGAGGAAAGTGAGGACGAGGTAGATGAGAGCGTCGTCGAGGACATGTGGAGGCTGGAGGAAAGCTTCAAGGGCATCTCCCAGAAGTACAGGCTGATCAACCGCATCGGTGAAGGTACGAATACTCCAGCCATACCAGCTACCATCAACTAACGGTTCCTCTCAGGCACTTTCTCTACCGTATACAAAGCCGAGCAGCTCCTTCAACCGAACGAGCTAGACCAGGAGAATGACAACCCTATGGACGAGTCCGAGGCGGAAATGCCACCTGCAAAGAGACGCAAGACACGGAGGAAGCCTCAGATCGTGGCGTTGAAGAAGATCTACGTTACGTCCTCGCCGCATCGCATCATGAATGAGTTGGAACTTCTACATGAACTACGGCACTCACCTTACATTTGTCCGCTTCTGACAGCATTCCGGCACTTGGACCAAGTAGTCGCCGTACTACCATACTTCAGACACCTGGATTTTCGCCTCTACTATCGAGAGTTCCTGATTAATGACATGCGACACTACTTCCGCTGCCTCCTGCATGGCCTGAAGCACGTACATCAAGCTGGCATCCTGCATCGTGACATCAAACCTACCAATTTTCTCTATGATCATTCACGGAGGTCAGGTGTTCTGGTCGACTTCGGTCTAGCTGAGAGCCAGGGAACGGACTGGCAACCATGTCTATGTCAGGAGGCGAGTCACAAGCGAAGAGACAGGTTTATGAATTCGTATGCCGTCAGGTGCTACAATCTACGCAGGACCTGCAGTCGCAAAGCTATCCTAAGAACGACAGCCGGCCATCACGAAGGGCAAATCGGGCAGGCACACGCGGCTTTCGGGCGCCGGAGGTCTTGTTCAAATGCACGTCTCAAACCACGAAAATTGATATTTGGTCAGCCGGCGTCATCCTCCTCACCCTTCTTGCACGACGGTTTCCATTCTTCAACAGCGCTGACGACGTCGATGCCATGATCGAAATGGCGTCCATATTCGGGAGAAAGAAGATGCAATCTGTGGCCGCCATGCACGGCCAGGTCTTTGAAACAAACATCGAGACCATAGGCGAGCGTGGCTTCACCTTCGAGAAGATCATTCTCTGGGCTAGTTGTCAAAACAGAGAATCCGACAGTCTCCATCTGGGTGAGGAACAAGCTGTGGACTTCCTCCATGGTCTGCTCGAGCTCGATCCTCAAAAAAGGTGGTCAGCAAAGGAGGCACTACAGCACCCCTTTTTCACAGCGCCGGTCGAAGATGAAGATGAGCGAGAGGAGAGAGAGGCCCAAGAAGCCTTCGAGCAAGAGGAGAGGAGTCGGCGTTGATGGCATTCCAGCTTTGCACATACGATTCTGAGTTGAAATGAGTTTCTCGCTTGCATGGGAAGCGGAGTGTTGACGAGCGGTCTGTATTAATAGCATCTTATACCCCGGGAGCTTCACAGTCTGGCGTGCTTGTTGATTGTGCAGTTGGCTTGCGAGATGGCGCATTTGTTAATGTCTTGCGGGCAGGGGAAAGGGGCAAAATAAACGTCTAGAGAACAACCACAGAACAGCCAAAGATTCTAATATGCTTGCACAAAGACTACCCCCTTTCCGTCCACACTTACCATAGCGCAGGGCAGCGTTCCGGGATTGAGACAAAAGGGAAGCAGATAACCAAAAGACTGATAACTGGGATGGAGATGTTGCGCATACTAGTGAAGTGAATATCACAGACTTGGAACGCGAAACAAGGCCCGCCCACTTCACATCCTCGTCGCCGGTGAAGCACCCAAATTTGCATTGCTCGGCGAGCAGGCAAGTTCTCTCTTGACTTCCAGTCCTGAAATTTTCTATCTCTCACCGTTTTCTCACTTGATCAGAACAGCACATCGTCAGTGTGCTTCGCCCAGCATGAGCGAATCAACCTCCCCTCGGGCGAGCAAGCCCTTAAGAGAAGACTTGCCAGCCAAGGTGCTGTCTGTCCTCTCCTAGGGAGAGCAAAGGTGAGGGTGAAACGAAATTTCTCGTCCTTCGCTAACGCTTGAATGTCAGCATCTTTATCTCTGAGGTGTACCGTCTCATCGTCGAGCGTGGCGGAAAAGAATCTTGTGTTATTTGGGCACCGAAGAAGGACGTCTTCCAGTCAACGAAACTGGCAAAGTGCGTGGAACAACTCAAGCCGGAGGACGATCAGAACACCTTGATATTGCCCGATCAATCACCTCATGAGATTGCCTTTGTGCTCGAGTACATCAACAAACCCACCAAGTCAACCGGTCTTGTTATGGAGCCGATGATCTGCCCCGATTACATCGGTGAGGGCGACGTTGAGGATGGACCTGTGCCTTTCACCCCACCCGGGTGGCAATACATCTGGGGCACACAGCACGGTCTGGACACGCTCTGTGCTAAGGTCCTCGACTTGTACAAGCATGCCTTCGGAAGCCCCTGGAGCGCCCCGGACAGAGATTGGAATGTACTCAAAGAGTTGACGAAAAATGGTCTTGCAGACTCCGAACCGAGTAAGATTCTGATCGAAGGCAAGGCCTGGCAGATGCGATATTTCGGACCAAAAGACATGCCACGTTACTACGGCCGCCTCATAGGAGATCCGGAATTGATGTTCAGAGTCTGGGCTGCTCTTAGTGGTGTGAACATGAAGCAGTGTCCGGGGGGGGTGATTGGAAGGATTGCGGATAGCACAAGCATGGTCCAAATAGTGAAATCGATCCAGAAGAGGTCCTAGGAGATCTTTGTCCGATTGAGGAAACGAGAGAGGAGAGCCTAGTCATGTAGGCCGGCGTCCAGTACTCATGAAGAGGCCAAGTGAAAGTGAGGTGACAAAGTCGAACTTGGTTGTGGGATCACGGGCAACGGCGATGTGCGTGCGTGGGTGACGTCGCCTTCATTTCTACATCTCCGGGCACTTGTGAAAAATGACGCCGAGCAAATGGCCAATCCTACATTGGGAAGGTCATCACTCTATTTGAAGCTTTTCCAAATCCTCGGATTGTAGAAATTGAATTCAGTACACAGCCGATCGAGGCCACTATTGGAAGCTGGTCCCACGACTGGCACCCCAACCGGGAACAATCCGAGTTTCAAAAAGCCAACGGCCGCCCGTTCGAAGAGAAGCAATACATTTTCCGCGTTCGAGGCACGAACGAGTTCGGATTTCTTCTGACTCCTTATCTTAAAGGTCAACCGCCGCACATGGATGTGAAGCTGGATGGACCGGAGATCGTAGTTACCCGGAACGGCTCAGTTACTAAGTTCGACGAGCACTGTTACAGCTATACGGACGCCCACGGCACAATCCTGACATCTTATGGTCCCGACTTATGTAAAGCCTCGGAAGCAAGCGTTCAAGGCGGTCCCACAGAAGTGATATTGGAAAAGACTCGCGCCACGATCACCGCGCATGGTACTGCTGGTTTACGCACCATCAATATTCCCGGCGATTGGAGCGCGACGCCGCCGCTCGAAAAACGGAACGGCCACTGGCTGTTGAACTATGCAAGCGGAAGCTCAACCACGATTACTCTTGGCTTGCCCCGAGTAACTAGACGTGAGATTCTCCTTCAGAATATAGCGTCTACACCGGTAAACAATAGCTAAACCTATAGTTCTTCTTCCACTTGACTAACCAAGTTAGACTAAGTGATCTCCTATATTCCGAGGTGTCTCTTGAGAATGAAGTATCTTCGCTCTTCTAAGATTTTAGTCGCTGTCGTTACGGTTGTGTTCTCCACCTCCGCAGTAGCTCAGGAGACTGCAAAGCGCACCGCCGCTCCACCCGCTACCGTGCAATCCGAATCCCCTGTTCAAGACAACGACTGGCCGTTCGCCGGCCTGCCGGTCGATTGGAGCTTCAGTCACGTCATCTACACGGCACGGAATCCCAAGAGCCAAACAGACCGAGCCCCGGAACGATCCGCGCGCCCACTACCAATGGTTGCTGCAAGGCCATAAGGCCGGCGCTCGCGCAAACCAACGCCGCGGGAGTCACGCAGTCAAGCGCCACGCTCGCAACGGGTGCCGCACCTGCCAGAGCACGCGCCCACAGGCCCAACAAGCCGCATCGCGACTGGAGCCTCACGCTCGGTAGCGGCACCGTCGCGCAGAACATGTTTCCGGCAAAATTCAACTTCTATATAAACAACATGCCGGACTGCACGAACGATTTCGTCGTATATGGCCTGAATGTCGCCTCGAGCGCCACCCAAGCGAACCTCGTCGGCGTCAATAACCTGTACTCCGGCAGCGGCGGCACGTGCGGCACCGCGCCCACCGTCTATTGGGCCTATCGGGCCTCGACCGCCGCCGGCAAAATCACGACCTCCCCGGTCCTGTCTCTTGATGGAACCAAGGTCGCCTTCGTAGAGAGCACCGGAAGTCAATCGATTCTTCACGTCCTGGCGTGGAAGGCCAGCAACGGAACAGTGACGTCGCCAATAGTTCCCACCACCGTAACCACCGTCGTCGGCTGTACGACGCCCTGCATGTCCAGCCTCACCTATGACAGTTCGCACGGAACCACTCTCTCGTCCCCGTTCTACGACTACCAGGCAAGCACGGACACGCTGTGGGTCGGCAACGACAACGGGAAGCTCTTCCAGATCACCGGCGTCTTTACGGGAACGCCGACAGTCTCCAACTCGAATGGTTGGCTCGCGAGTGGCGTCACCGTCGCCGCTACCGGCATTAAGATGACCGGCCCGATCCTCGATGCCAACTCCGGCAACATATTTATCGGCGGCTCGGATGGCAAGCTGTATTCCGTGTCTTCGAGCACTGCGGCCGTGAACGGGTCCATCGCGGTCGGCAGTGGCAGCGCCAACGGCGGCGGCATTGTCGATTCTCCCATCATCGACGGCTCGAACGGCACCGTGCTGTCCTATGCAGCGGCGAATGCGGCAAACGTCGGCGGCACAACGTTCGCGGCCAACACCAGCGCAGTGGTCGTGCAAACGACTACGGCCCTTGGCTCGCCGAAAGTGGCCACCATCGGAGAAGGAAGCTTGGGCACAACCACCAACCTGAATGTGGTCTCAGGCAGCTTCGACAATGCGTATTTTAATTGGCCCGGCTCCGGTGTGAACCCCGGCCACTTCTATGCCATCGGCACCACATCTACTGTCACCAGTCCCACCCTCTATCAGCTTGGTTACAGCGGCATCGCTTCGGTTACCCTAAACACGAACGGAGCAGGATACACGACGCCCTCAGTCGCCTTCAGCGACGGCACCGGTTTCGGCGCGACCGCCACAGCGAGCGGCGGCGTGACCGGTGTCACGCTTACAGCGGGCGGTTCCGGCTACACCTCCATGCCGACCGCTTCGTTCTCGGCGTCTCCCTCAGGCACGACCGCGACCGGATCTGCCGTTACCGTTGGGGTCACCGGAGTAACGGTCTCGAGCGGCGGATCCGGATACACCTCCGTTCCAGCTGTGACCTTCGCCGGAACTGGCAGCCCTAACGCGACCGCTACGGCCGCACTCGGAGTTGGCTCGCTCAACTTGACCGCAGCCGGGGCTGGATACACATCCGTTCCGACCGTTAGCTTCTCCACCAGCGGGAGCACTACGGCCGCCACCGCGACCGCCACTCTCGGTGTCCAGTCCGTGACTGTGACTGGCAACGGCGCCGGGTACACTTCGGTCCCGACCGTGACCATCAGCGGCGGGGGCGGGACGGGCGCTACGGCGACAGCGACGGTTGGCGTGTCCTCGATCGCGTTGAATAGTAGCGGCACCGGCACGGGCACCGTAACCATTACCGCGGACCCAAGCGGCAACAACACGATCACGATCGGGCCTGATACCTACACTTGGCACGCGACCTGCGGATCGAATACTTTCTGCGTCACTCATACTGGCACTACTAGCACCGACGCAACCAATCTCAAGAACGCTATTGGAGGCTCCTGTGGAGGGCACGCTTGCGCTGCAAACCCGAGCGCCACGGCCACAGTATCCGGTAGTGTCGTGACCGTCACGAATACGACAAGCAGTACCATCGCTTTCAGCACGAACAACACTGGCGCGATGACCCTTTCACCAGTGAGCGGCGGCATCCCGGCCGGGGCAACGGCTCCGCGGGATGCACAGGCACGTCCCAGAACCTGACATTTTCAGGCGCGGGCGGATCTGGCGCAGCGGGCACGGCAACGATCTCCGGCGGCAAAGTCACAGCCGTAAGCCTCACAGCCGGTGGGAGCGGCTACACCGCCATCCCGTCCTTTACAGTCGCCACGGCTGCACGTCGCAGCCCTCTCAGACTGTGACCGCAAAGGTGACCGGCGTCACCGTGACTGCGAACGGCAACAACTACACTACGACTTCGGGTCTATCAGTCGCCTTCAGTGCGAGCGGCGCAACTACTGCGGCGACCGCTACGGCAGTGCTGGGCGTCCAAACACTGACCGTCAACACCAAGGGCTCGGGTTACACCAGCGTTCCTACAGTTTCGTTCTCAACGAGCGGAAGCACGACCTCGGCGACGGCTACGGCCTCGCTGTCCGTGGTTAGCGTAGCGGTGGGTACGGCCGGATCCTACACAACGTTTCCAACCGCAAGCGTCACTGGCAACGCCACCTTGAGTACCACGGTCGACGTGATTGGCTTGACCGTGCCGACCACGCCAGGCAGCGGCTATACGACAGCGCCAAGCATCACGTTCTCAGGAGGCGGAAGCGGCGCTACCGCCAGCTCGACCATCAACGTGACAAATGTCGCGCTCACTTACGGCGGCGGCGGATATACCTCGCCGACGGTCACGATCCCGGGCGGTTCAACCAATGCGACCGCTACCGCTACCGTCAACCCGGGCGCGGTGCTGACGCCGGGAACTTCCCCCACAACCGTGGTTGTAGACGGCACCGCTGGGGTGCAGGCCTCGCCGGTCACCGAGATTTTCACCAATGCCTCCACGGATCTGCTGTTCTACGGCGACGGCATCGTCGGTGGTCCTGCCAACCTTACGGCCGAGAACGTCACAACTGCGAACAGCCTCTCGCCCGAGAACGGGATCGCTGAGCCATACGGAACCGCCGGCACCAGCGGCATCGTCGTGGATAACATTTCAACCGAGGCGCAGGCCTCCAGTATCTACTTCGCGACCCAGGCCACGTCGAACAACTGCGGCACCGGGGTATTCTGCGCCGTCAAGCTGACCCAGTCAGGTCTGCAATAATGTTACGCCATACGGTGCGCAAGTACCAGTTTCACGTAGACGAACGTAGACGTGGCGTGTAACTCCTAGTTCTTGTGTAAGTTGACTTATCCAGTTAGACTAAGTGATCTCTCTAAATTCCGAGGTGTCTCTTGAGACTGAAGTATCTTCGCGCTTCTAAGATTTTGGTGGCCTTCGTTCTTGTTGGAGGCGCGGCCTTCCTGGTTACGCATGGGTTTGCTCAGCAAGCCGCAAGTTCAGGTAACAATCGAATCGGTTTGCCAGACGATTGGACTCACCATCGCGTGATCTTCTCCCATCCCGGGACGTTTCAAAAGGCCGTGCAGGACGGCGCCATCGACAGGTGGTTGGCAATCAACCGCGACCCCCGCTTCGTAATACAGCACATGAAACGTGCCGCCGCCGGGCAGGTGTCCGCAGCGCCCGAGGCGGGACTGGCCGAACCGGCAGCGGCCGAACGGGCAGCTAAGAGCAACACGAAGATTCACAAGGACTGGAGCATGGACCTGGGTTAGCGGCGCTAAGGTTGGCGCCGGCCAGTATCCTGCCAAGTATTCCTTCAGCACCAGCAGCGCGAGTTGCAGCGACTTCGTCGCTTACAACACAGGCGTGGCGGGGGTCTCCGGCGGGCAAGCCAACATCGTTGCCTACAGCAACCTTTACAGCACTACCTGCAGCACGCCTGTGCCTTCCGTGTATTGGGCGTACTTCTCTGGCACGGGCAAAGCTCTCAGCTCCGTAGTACTCTCGCCGGATGGGACGAAGCTCGCATTCATTGAGAATCCCAGCAGCGGTGCTGCCATCCTTCGTATCCTCGAGTGGCACTCCGGCCAAGGCAGCCCCTCGGCCGCGGCGACTCCGAATAAAACCTACACCAACACGACGGCCGGTGCCGGAGGAAACACCGCCTGGAACGCCACCAATTGCCCAACAACCGGTTCGTGCATGATCAGCGTCGCTTTTCAAAACGGCAACCAGGACACAATTTCGGCGCCGTTTTACGATTACGGCAGCGACACGATATACGTAGGTGACGCGGGGGGCAAGCTCCATAAATTCACCGGCGTATTCAACGGAACTCCGGGGGAAGTGACCACGACGTGGCCGATTTCGATCGGCACTACGCAACTCGCCAGTCCGGTCTATGATGGCACGCACATCTTCGTGGGCAACGCCAGCTCTGTTCTTTACTCGGTTACCGCATCCACCGGCGCTGTTGCGGGCACAAGCAGTGCTCTCGGCACGAGTGGCATCGTCGATGCGCCACTTGTGGATCCCAGCGCTGGAACGGTTTACGTTCCAGTTGGCAGTGATGGCGGGACGGGTTGCTTTGGTTTCCTTCCTGAGGTCGGTTTGTATCAGTTCTCGAGTTCGTTCGCAAGCGGTAAGGGAACGGAGGTCATGCTGGGGTGTGCAGGCTCAGTGCCGTTCTACAGCGGAACGTTTGATAACGCTTATTTCGCTTCGGGCCCCTCGTCCGGTCACCTCTATGTCTGCGGTTCGACCAGCGTTTTTGGAAGTCTAACTCCCACGCTTTACCAGATTGCGACGTCCAGTTTCACCCAAGCGAATAGCCTTACTGTTGGAAGCGGCGCCAGCGGTAGTACCTGCTCTCCGGTGACGGAAATCTTTAATAGCGCGCACGACTGGCTTTTCCTAAGTGTAACGTCCAGTGGCAACAAGACTGGGTGCACTGGCGCATGTGTTTACAATTTTGATGTCGCCAGTGCATTTCCAAGCAACGCGACCGCCGGATTGGCGGCAACCGGCGGATCGAGCGGGATCATCATCGACAACGTATCCAGTAGTTCGGGCGCATCGCAGATATACTACTCGACACTCAGTAACCAGACTTGCGCCGGGAACGGCAGCACCGGTAGCGGCACAGGCGGGTGCGCGGTACAGGCGTCGCAGGCGGCGCTCCATTAACACCCGGCCGGCCCGCCATGTGGAGTGAAGCGAACCCAATCACGTGACAATGAGGTCCAAATGAGCAAACCAGACGAAGCCAATCGAGCGCAAGCCGGCGCAGCGGGGGAGGGTGCAACCAAGAAGCCCTACCAAAAGCCCGCCTTTCGCCACGAGCGCGTGTTCGAGACTATGGCACTCTCCTGCGGCAAAGTGCAAAGCACGCAAGGCCAGTGCCATTTCAATCGCAAGAACTCCTGACGCGAGCGCGGCGACTCCGCTAAGGTCCCGCCGCGCCGCCCAGCATGCAAATGTACGCTGAACAAGCCAAATGCGCAGGCTAGTTACCAGCAGCGTCCGTAAACATCGAGCGCAAATTCCAGTCTTGCGTAGACAAACGTAGACGGGGCCTGTAACCCATAGTTCTTGTTTCAGCTTGACTAATCCAGTTAGACTAAGTGATCTTCCAGATTCCGAGGTGTGTTTTGAGACGTAAGTATTTTCTCTCTTCTAAAATTTTCGTATCTGTTTCTTGCGGTTGTGTTTCTCTACATCCGCAGTAGCCCAGCAGACTGCAACGGCAAAAAGCAATGCAACCGGCTTTCCCCAGGATTGGACCCACCACCACGTCGTCTTCTCCGATCCCAGGCTCGTACGGTGACGCCATGGCAACCGGCACACTCAAGGAATGGAACGCCATCACTCAGCATCCGCGATATGTGATACAAGCAGGCGATCCGCAACGCCGCACCGCGCAGCGTGGCTCAATATAACGAGCCCGCATTCCTGTCTCCCAACTCGACTGCCGCCTCCGGCAAGCAGAACCTCCGGAACAGGCAGAAGGTGAAGAAGGACTGGAGCATGATCATGGGTAGTAATACCGCCGCGAAGGTCGGTGCGGGTCAGTACGCCGCCAAGTACACGTTCAGTACCAGCAGCGCGAGCTGCAGTGACTTCGTTGTCTACAACACGGGCGTCGCGGGATCGTCATCGCAGCCCAGCATCTTTGCCTTTAACAACCTGTACACTAGCGGCTGCACATCCGCTCCCTCGGTCCTTTGGGCTTACACCACGGCCGTGAGCGGGGGCAGTACAGTGACTTCTCCCGTCCTGTCGGGAGACGGGACGAAGGTGGCGTTCGTCGAGAACGCCAGCACCGGAGCAATTCTGCATGTTTTAAAACCGCTTGCTGGGCAGGGTTCGCTCTCGGGCTCGACCTGGACCACGCACACGATCGACAACACCTCCGTGACGACTTGGGGCGCGGGAACCACGTGCACCGCTGGCCAGTCTTGTAAATAAAAAAGACTTTCGCTAATGGTAAGCAAGACACCAACTCCCCGCCGTTCTACAACTATTCCAACGACACGCTGTACGTAGGCGATAACAGTGGTAATCTGCATCAGTTCACGGGCGTCTTCAATGGCACCCCGGCCGAGGTGGGCAATCCCTGGGTCCAGGTGAAAAGCACGACTACGGCGGCCGTACTGACGGGTCCGGTTTTGGACCCCAACTCTCCGGGGGACATCTACGTCGGAGACTCCACCGGCTACCTGTGGCAGGTGACGACGGGCGGCACTGTGACGCAGTCGGCTCTGCTCGCCATAAATACTGGGGGCGTGGTAGACGCGCCTCTGGTCGACTCTACAGCTTCTACATCAAAGGTCTACGTCTTTGCGGGCGACAGCAACGACAATTCGGGCAATAGCCAGGTTTTTCAGTTCGCCACCGGTTTTGCGAGCGGCAACAACCCGACGACCGTAGAGACGCTAGGAAGCGGCGCCAGCACGACGAAGCTATACATCGGCTCATTCGACAACACACACTACACAGGAAATGGGACTACCGGAAACCTCTACGTTTGCGGTTATCACTCGACCGGCACGACGCCCCGTTTGTTTCAAGTAGTGATGAATGCGACTTTCAACAGTGGGGCCGTGAATACAATCGATACTCCCGCCAGTGGCACTGCGACATGCTCCCCTGTGACCGAATTCCTCGGCAACGCCCACGACTGGATTTTCTTGAGTGTGACGGCGAACGGCCAGGATACGGGCTGCTCAGGCGCGTGCCTCTATAACTACAATGTCAGCACCACCCCGAGCGCGGCAACGGCTGGGCTGGCCGCTACCGGCGGCACGAGCGGGATCATAATCGACAATTCCGCAAGCAGTCCCACGGGGGCTTCCCAGATCTATTTTTCGACGCTCAGCAGTGGCACATGCACAACGTCGACGGGAACGGGCGGCTGCGCCGTGCAGGCGTCGCAAGCGGCGCCGTAATTGTGCCGGGAAACTCCCCGTAGGGTGTAGACAAATGTAAGACGGCGCGTGTAGCCTGTAGTTCTTGTTTAACTTGACTAATCCAGTTACACTAAGTGATCTCCCATTATTCCGAGGTCTGTTTTGAGACTTAGTTATCGTTTTTCCAAGATTTTGCTTGGTCTTGTCGTGGTTGGAGGTGTGGCTTTCCTGGTTACACAAGCGTTTGCCCAGCAGGGCGCAACTGCAAAGGGCAATGCAACCGGCTACCCCCAGGATTGGACCCACCACCACGTAGTCTTCTCCGATCCCGGCTCTTACGGCGATGCCATGGCGACTGGCACCCTCAAAGAATGGAACGCCATCACGCACGATCCGCGATATTTGATGCAGCAGGCAATCCGCAATGCCGGGGCGGGGGACGCCGCAGGAATTGACGAGTCTGCCGCAGTCAAGCAAACAGCCCGGACTCGAAGGACACGCCTCCATCGGGATTGGAGCGAGAATATGGGCTCGAATGCCACCGTCGGCGCCGGTCAATATCCCGCCAAGTATTCATTCAGCACGACGAGCAACAGTTGCAGCGACTTTGCCGTCTACAACACCGGACTTACCGGCACGACTAGTCAGGCGAGCATCATAGCGTACACGAACATCTACTCGGGCTGCAGTGGAAATGGAGCGGTTCCCAAAATCGCTTGGGAATATAACACCGGCGGAACGATCACCACATCCGTTGTTCTCTCATTCGACGGTACGCAGGTCGCATTCATTCACAACCCCGGCCCTGGAGTTTCATCCAGTCTGGTGCTGCTCAAGTGGGCTGCAACCGGCACTACGCTCACGATTTCGACAGTCTCGAACGCCAGTTACCGTTCCTGCACTGCGCCTTGCATGACGACATTGACGTTCAGCGACCCCAATCCGCCCGTTCCAGCGGGTCAGAGCTCGGATACGTATTCCGCTCCGTTCTACGATTACGCCGGTGATGCCATGTACGTCGGGGACGACTGGGGTTATCTGCACAGATTCACGAACGTATTCAAGGGCACTCCTGCTGAGGCGGGGTCGCCCTGGCCTGTTCTCACGAATTCCGCTAACAACAACAACCTCGGAAGCCCAGTCTACGACGGAAACGGAAACGTCTTCGCCGCTGACTACAACGGCGACTCCTCCAATCCAAGCGGCTTCTTGTACCACGTGACGGTCGCAACGGGGGCCGTGACGGCGTCCGCCGAGGTCGGCTATCGCAGCCTTCCTTTCGTTGACGCTCCGATTGTCGATCCGACTGCCGGCAAGGTCTACCTTTTTGAATCGAGGGACATCGGTGCCGGCGCCGCCGCGCGTGCTGGTGTGTTTCAATTGCCGACGAACTTCACGAGCGGAGCCGGAGCCACCACTGAGGCCAAAATTGGGACAGCTTCAACCAGCATCGACGTCTACGCGGGGGCGTTTGACAATGCCTACACCGGGACGAGCCCTAGCGGGAACCTGTATGTCTGCGGGAATCCTGGCGGCAGCCCAACGCTCTACCAAATCGCGATCACCACTAACACGATGAGTACGACCGCGACCAGCAAAGCTACTCCCGGCAGCTCAGGTGCAACCTGCTCACCCGTTACCGAGTTTTTCAATAACGGCACCGATTATGCCTTCCTCAGCGTGACGGCCGCAAACGGCTCGCCTCCGAGCGGCTGCACGAGCGGCTCCGGCTGCGTCGTCTCGTACAACATCACGACTAGCTCCTCAGTCACCGTATCCGGAGCTAGCACAGAGGCAGGCGGCACCAGCGGCATTGTCATCGACAATAACCTGGGGAGTGGCGGTTCACAAGTCTATTTCTCAACGTTAGCCAACCAAACCTGCGCGACCTCGGGAGGAACCGGCGGCTGCGCCATCCAGGCGTCGCAATCAGCCCCTTGACAGTGAGCCATTGCCGCCGATAAATCAACAGCAATTTTAGACGGAGTAAACAACGCAATGACCGAATCGAATGAAAACGAAAAGGACCGGACCGCCGCTCCGGAAGAGCGCCGGTCTCCGAGAAAGGCATACCAAAAGCCGGCCTTTCGGCACGAGCGCGTCTTCGAGACTATGGCCCTCTCTTGCGGCAAAGTGCAAAGCACGCAAGGCCAGTGCCATTTCAATCGAAAGAACTCTTAACTTGAGTCCTTTTGCAATGCCACAAGCGGACTTCGGCAATGCAGTGAAGTGCTCACTCATTGCCGCAGTCGTTCGCCGCTTTGGTGAGGTCCGGCTGCGAGTCACCGGCACAAGCATGCTGCCTTCCGTCTGGCCGGGCGATGTCGTGACCGTCCAACAACGCAGCCTCACTGAAGTCCAAATCGGACAAATTGTGCTGTTTACCTGGAAGGACCGGCTGTTCGTTCATCGGGTAGTCGAGAAGAGCGGTTCCGTCCTGGTCACACGCGGGGATGGCCTGTCTAAGAACGATCCCCCTGTTGACAAGAAACAGCTGCTTGGGCTGGTGACTGCGATTCAGCGGGGCCGTAAGCGATTTCAACCTCCTGCGCATTTGAGTCGTTGGGAGCGGATGTCGGCAGCGGCTTTGCGCGGGTCATGGCTGCTGAGGAGAGTAGTACCGCAGTTGGTTACCGCGTGGAACGCCTAACCATGGAACGGGTAACAATCGATATCGGCGGCATGCCCATCGCGCTGCGAACCGATAATCCACCATTTGCGCGCATGCTCGAAGAACGCTATGTGGGTTTTGTAAAGCCGACGGCGCGGCCGGAGTTCGATTTCGCCGTGGATGTTGTTCCTCCGGGGCGAATCGCGTCTGAGGAAGACGTCAGCGTGCACCGCCAAGGCGGTAGCTGGTCGATTCAGCGCGGGGACTTCCGGGCCGAATGTGACCCGGCATCGCGCACCGGAAACATCCAGCAATCCGCTAATCCGTATTCAATTGATTCCGTGTTGCGGATTGTACACACGTTGCTGCTTGCGAGGCAAGGCGGATTTCTGTTGCACGCCGCCAGCGCCATCAAGAATGGACGGGCGTTTCTCTTCAGCGGGCTTTCAGGCGCGGGCAAAACGACCATTTCGCGTCTCGCGCCGCCCGAAGTCACTCTCCTGACCGATGAAGTTTCCTATGTGCGGCCGGAGGGAGACGGGTACAGGGCGTTTGGCACGCCGTTTGCTGGTGAACTGGCGAAGGTCGGCGAGAACGTGTCGGCGCCGGTCGCGGCGGTCTATTTGCTCGAACAGGGACCCGAAAACGTGATCGAGCCACTGAAGCCCGCCGAAGCGGGCCGCCGGTTGCTTGAGAATATTCTTTTCTTCGCCGAAGACGCAGAACTCGTGAAGCTCGTGTTTCAATCGGCTTGCGAGTTTATCTCTCGCGTGCCGGTCTTGCGGCTGACGTTTGTGCCGGATGAGCGAGTCTGGGAGATCATCCGATGAGCGAAAAATACATCGCGCAAAGCAAGGCGATCGCGGCCCGCATGTTGGGTGGCGAGATGATCGTCATGTCGGCCGTGGATTCGACGCTGTTCAATCTGAACGAGCAGGCGACAGTCATCTGGAATGCCGCGGATGGCATGACGCCGCTGCGGACCATCGTTGAACAGCGCATTTGTGAGGAATTCGATGTGACGCCGGAAACGGCTTACCGGGACGCCGAGGATTTTGTCGAAGAACTCGCGAGTCACGGTGTTCTGCTGACCTCCGATGAACCCATTGCAGGTCCGGATTTGCCAAAGGAGACCTCATGAGCGTCCTAATGGACGAGATCAACCGGCGCGCCCTCGCCAAAGGATTGCCCCTGTCCGTCCAGCTCGACGTCACCTACCGCTGCAACGAGCGCTGCGTTCACTGCTACCTCGATCACGACGACCATGGCGAAATGTCAACCGCCGAAATCCGCAAAGTTCTCGATCAATTGGCCGATGCCGGCGTTTTCTTCCTCACTTTGAGCGGCGGCGAAATCCTGATGCGCATGGATTTCTTCGACATCCTCGCGCACGCCCGTAAACTCCAGTTCTGCGTCAAGCTCAAGACCAACGCCTTCATGATCCGCGAGAAAGAGGCCGCCCGCTTCCGCGAAATGGGTGTCCATTCGGTGCAGATCAGCATCTATTCGCACCGTCCTGAAGTGCATGACGCCATTACGAAACTGCCTAACTCGCTCAAGCGCTCCATTGCCGGAATTCGTTTCCTGCAGGCCCAGGGCCTGAAAGTAACCATCGCGAATGTGCTCATGCGCCAGAACCTCGCGGACTACCCCGGCGTGAAGGCACTGGCCGCAGAACTCGGCGCCGAATATACGATCGATCCGACGATCACGCCGAAAATGGACGGCGACCGCTCCATCATCGGGCTCGGAATCGAGAGCCAGCAATTGCGCGAAGTCTTTCGCAATACCGAGCTGGTGGGCGACGTGGACGAGTTCTGCGCGCCACCTGGAGCTGTCGACGACGATATTCTCGATGGCCTCCCGTGCAGCGCTGGCCACACCGCCTGCTACATCTCGCCCTACGGAGATTTGTACCCATGCGTGCAGTTTCCTTTGCCGAGCGGTAACGTGCGTCAGCAGAGCTTTGTCGACATCTGGTACAACTCCACCCAGCTCAAAGAAGTCCGCTCCATTACAGCGCGCACTTTGCCTGTCTGCTCCACCTGCTCGCACGTGGGGACCTGCACGCGCTGTCCCGGCCTCGCTTATATGGAGGGGAACATGCGCGGTCCATCCACGCAAGACTGCGAAAAATCCTTCGCCAGAACTGGCATCCCCTCCGCTAACATGATCGCGAAAATGGCGTCTGGCGCACTTCCGGTCGTAGGATCTGGCTTGGTGCAGATCGCCGCGTTGCAGTAAGCAGTCACAACTTTTACAATTCGCGGCTCAATCCGCATGTACGTCACAGAAATCGCACTCGAGCCCTGCATCGCCCCGCGGCCGCTACAGTCCAGGTCATCGCGGACGAAGGTCTCGTTATTGCTCCCGATTCTTTTGCTGGCTTTCACCCTGCGAGTCGCTTGGCGCATTCACATGGGCAGCGCGGATTTTTGGCAGAATGGCTACTCATTCCTCTACGATTTAGCAACGAATGTCGTGGCAGGTAAAGGTCTGTGCATCGATGGAGGAGGATGTGCATTAAGGGCACCGCTCTATCCCTTATTTCTGGCGCTCACCGCGATGGCTGGCAAGAACTATCTCTGGATCGTACTCCCGCAGGCTCTGATCGGCACTGGAACAGTGCTTTGTGCATATCTGATCGGCGCCCAGCTCTTCGGGCAAGTCACAGGCATGCTGGCGAGCATTTTGACCGCCGTCTATCCGTACTACGTCATCCACGACACAGCGCTACAGGAGACGAGCCTGTTCACTTTTCTGACTGCGCTCTCGGTGTTGCTCTTGCTCCGTGCCCGTCATATGAATTCCCTAACTCAATGGTTGTTGACAGGCTTCGCGTTGGGAGCAGCAGTTCTGACGAGGCCCACCCTTGCACCGTTTGCGCTCGGTGTGCCCGTGTGGCTGGCACTGTTTGGAAGCGGTCCGAGCCCTCGAAAAATGTATCGCGTTTGTGCAGTCCTCTTGCCAATCGGTCTGACGGTCGGTTCATGGTTAGTTCGGAACTACTTCGTCATAGGCGCTCCCGTATTAACTTCGGAAACCGGTCGTTATTTATGGTTAGGAAACAATAAGGCCACATTCACGAACTATCCTTCCGAAAGTATCGACCGCGGCGAGGACTCAGCCGTCGCGGCGCTCTCACCGGCGGAGCAACAGCAGTTTAACGCGCTGGCAGGACATGAGGTGCAAGAGAGCGAGTGGTTGCGGAAGAAAGGACTCGCTTACATCCGGATTCATCCGCTCGCTACCGCAGATACTGCAATTCGCAAGATCGTCGCGGGTTTCTCCTGGAACTTTAACCCGGTCAGGGAGCCGCTCGTCCAAACCGTCTACTTCCTTTCATACGCCCCGATCTTAGTCCTTGGAATCGCAGGCATGTCACTAACTCGGAACCGCGGGAGAGAACTTAGTCTGATTTACCTTTTACTTTTAACTTTCGCCGGAGTAACTGCTATCTTTTGGGCCCACACCAGTCATCGCAGTTACCTCGACGTTTACCTGATTATTTTCTCGGCGTTTGCCCTTTTACGACTCCCACTTTTCAACAGCCTCAAATTCAAGTTTTAATCCAGTGCCTTTCGGAGGGTCCACAAACCAATGTCTCAGCGCCTAACGGAAATACCTGTTCGCAGAACCTGGAGCGTCCTCTTGCTGATCGCAGCGGCGGCGATACTACCCGCGCAAACCCAGCAGCCGTCAACCCCTGAGCAGCTCAAGGGAATCCCCTGGGACTGGAGCCACCATCATCTGATCTTTTCGAGGATGGATACGGGGGAAAACGCCCCCGAGCTTGAACAGAATCAGCGCTATTGGCATCAGTATTATCGCCGTAACGCGTCGGCTGGGCACGAGGCAGAAACCATTCAAAGCGCGATCCGGCAGGCGCGGAAGACTTCCAAGGGGCTGTGGGGTGAATCCTTCAGCGGTACGACGGCCGGTACGGTGGGTCCCGGAAACTATCCGGCGAAATGGTCCTTTTTTGATCCCACTTCTGTGAGTTGCAGCGACTACGTCGCCTTCAACACTAGCTTGCCAGGCACCACCGCACAATCCAGCGTTGTGGCATATGACAACATTTACTCCAGTTGCAGCGCCGCCCCGTCGCTTTACTGGGCTTACGACACCGCTGGCACAATTTCTAGTTCGGTTTCCATCTCCGAGGATGGCTCGCAACTCGTCTTCCTTCACACGCTGAGCAGCGGGGCGGCGAGCGTCGTTATCCTGCATTGGCATGGCGGAGACGGGTCGGTCAGTTCGCCAAAGGCGCTCACAACCCAGAGCTCCAACACGGCCTACGCAAGCTGCCGGTCCAGCATTACGCAGGCCTGCATGTACGCGATGGCGCTTGGCAACGGGCACAACGCCAGCAGCTCCCCTTTTTACGACTACGACGGGGATAATCTGTATGTTGCCGACCAGTCTGGTTACTTGCATAAGTTCACTGGCATATTCAAAGGGGATCCAGCCGAGATCATCACGAGCCCCTGGCCGGTTCAGATGTCCACTCAGTCCACGCCCGCTTTGACAAGCCCCATTTACGACGGATCAACCACCGGGTACATACTCGTTGGCGATGCCGCTGGCTATTTGTATTGCTACAACTTGACCACCCATTCCATCGTCAAGTCCAGTCAGTTAGCGATTACGGGTAGCAAGGGGATTGTGGACGCCCCGCTCATCGATTCGTCAGTTGGTACGGTCTACGTGTTGGTCGGTCAGGACGGAAACACGTCCACTAGCAAAAATTGCGACAATGCGACAGGCTGCAACGGCGTATTCGGGTTTTCCTACCCCGGCGGACTCTCGAGCACAGCCTCCGGTACGTGCTCATCGACTACTGGAACGAGCTGGACCAGCGGAACAAACTGCGGCAAAGAATCCGTGTTCGGCGTTGGAAACAGCACAACCACGCTCTACGCAGGAACCTTCGATAACTCGTACTATAGCTCAGGCAACGGCAATATTTGGACATGCGCGGCCAACAGCACCCCCGCGCCGAAGCTCAGTGCCTCACCCCTTACGAGCAGCGGAATTACCACCTCCGGCAGCAATACCTTAGTCATCGCGACAAACATTGTCAACCCATTGGCGAACGCAGCGGCCACCTGCTCTCCCGTTACGGAAATTGACAACGGCTCGACTGACTACATCTATCTAAGTGTGACCGCCAACGGCAACCAAACTGGTCAATGCTCGGGAGCCTGCCTCTACAGCTTCAACGTCGCATCCACGGGGACTTCCGCGACCATTTCAGCGGGCCTCTCCGCAGCCGGGGGTACCAGCGGGATCGTTGTTGACAACACCGCCTCGTCGGGAGGCGGATCGCAGATCTATTTCACCTATCTCTCCCCAGCTACCGGCTCCATAAAATGTCCTTCGCCCAGCGGCGCTTCCAGCGGCGGCTGCGCCGTGCAGGCGTCGCAGGCGGCATTGAAATAACCAGGATGCATCGTGAAGCCAGTTTGGTGCTGGCCTGCGCTCGCCGATTCTTCGGGCAAGCTCCGGCCGAATTACGAGAAGCTTTAGGCGAAGACCTGAACTGGCCTTCCCTATTGGAAATCGCGGATGCGCACTCGGTCACGCCGCTACTTTATTGGGCGCTGCAAAAAGAGTGTCCAGCTCGAATCCCTCAGGAGCTGCGAACGCGATTCGAGAATCATGCTCGATCCAATCTCGTTCGCACGGCCGAGCTGTTGAAGGTCCTGAACCTGCTCGAGCGGGATCAAATTCCAACTATTGCACTCAAAGGGCCCGTGCTCGCCGAGTGGGGCTACGGGTATCTCGCGCTCCGCGAGTTCTCAGATCTGGATTTCCTTATCCGGCGCGATGATGTCGGAGGAGCAACAGACGTGTTGACCAGAGCAGGGTATCGCCTTCGGTCGGGCGTTCATTCCACCTCGAAAAGCGGGCTGCTGCGATCGAAAGATGGCGAGCTCATCTTTGAAAGCGCAAACGGAGGGGTCAACGTAGATCTCCATTGGAAACTTTTCCCGAACTACTTTCCAGAGTCGCTCGATAGCGAGGAGGTCTGGGAGAATTTGACGAGCCTTCAGTTGGGTGGACAGATCGTGCCTACTCTCTCGGCTGAAAATACGCTCCTGTTCCTCGCCGCGCACGGAGGCAAGCATCGATGGGAGCGCCTCGTCTGGATCTGCGATCTCGCCGTGGTTCTAAATCGCGCAACTTTCGACTGGTCACGAATGCTTCGGCGCGCTCGGCGGGCGCATATCGAACGCATGCTCCTGGTGGGGTTGCAGTTGGCCAGCGACATCTTCGGAGTGGAGTTGCCCGAAAACGTCTTGCACGTGGCAAGAGCCGATTCAGATGTCGCGGAACTCACGAAATCAGTCCGGACGCGAATTTCGGAGAACTCCCCAACCGAGCCATCCGCGATTCAGGCATGCCGTATGAATGTCCAGATGTTGGATCGTTTCAGGGACAAAATCAAATTCTTGACCGGAATCCTAATGACTCCTGGTGAGGCGGAGTGGCGAGACCTTCGCCTGTCACCGGCTTTTTATAAGCTCTACTACCCTTACCGTCTGCTCCGTCTTTTTGGAAAGCACGGCGTGAGGCCTTTGAGAGCGCTCTTATGATCGTGAATCTCGCACCCGTAGACAAGGTTTCAGACCCTTACCCGTATGCGGGCCAAACAGCAACGTGGGATCACACACTCGTGCTTCCATCGATTCACCGGTTCCTTGCCAGTTCTTCGGGGGATCTCTTAGATTTGGGATGTGGAAATGGAGCGATCCTCGCGGAGCTCATCTCTACAGGTTGGCGCTTGTTTGGCGCAGATTTCTCGCCGTCAGGGATTCTCCACGCTAAGGCTCGGGGAATCGACGCTCAATTTACGCTTGTCGACGCCACTACTGACCTGACCAG
Organism: uncultured Acidobacteriaceae bacterium; assembly: GCA_963771565.1. Taxonomy (GTDB): domain Bacteria; phylum Acidobacteriota; class Terriglobia; order Bryobacterales; family Bryobacteraceae; genus Bog-105. Next base: position 187,571 of record CAVYUB010000019.1, on the reverse strand, counting down.
AGTGTACGGGCCTGAGGTTCGATGCCGTTGTTTCGGTGGAAGTGGTCGAGCACGTGTATGATCCAAAGGCTTTTGCTGCCGGCATCGTCAAACTCCTTAAGCCCGGCGGTAGGCTACTGCTCACAACGCCTTATCATGGCTATCTGAAGAACCTCGCGATCGCTCTCGCGGGTCGGTTTGATCGGCACGTCGCGCCGCTTTGGAATGGCGGACACATCAAATTCTGGTCGCGTACGACGTTGAGCCAACTCCTCATGGATTCCGGATTGATTGATGTCCGCTTTGAGGGCGTCGGGCGCGTCCCTTATTTCTGGAAAAGCATGGTGCTGACCGCACGGAAGCCTCACTGAAGTCCGACACTCTTGTCCGCATCAAGTTTCCGGAAAACGTCTTATGATCGCGGCTTCCCCACCACAGGCCACCAGGCCGGTCCGTTCTCCTTCGAAGAAGCGCGCTCTCATCGCCGTCGTCTGCCTTGCGGTATTGTTAGTGCTCGCTTCACTTGCCCTCACGGCTGCGGGAACATCGCTCGTCGTCGAAGATCCTCTGCAAAATGCGCGAGCAGTTGTGGTGTTTGGAGGCCAAGTGCCATTTCGCGCGATGGAAGCAGCAGCAATCTATCGAGACGGGTGGACGCGCGAAGTCTGGTTGACACAGGGTGGTGTCTATGCCGAGGATTTGGCGCTTGCGCGATTAGGCATCGCTCGGCCGCCCGAGCACGAGTACAGCCGCCAAGTCCTCGAACATCTAGGTGTCCCAGGACACGCCATCCGGTTGATCGAGGGGCAAACGCAGAATACCGCCGACGAGGTGCGCGCCATCGCCAAAGAACTCAAAGCAAGCGGCGGCGATCGCATCATCTTAATCACATCGAAGTATCACGCACGCCGTGTCAAATTCATCTGGCATGCGTTTGTCGGCGACCACCCCGAAGCCATCGTTCGGTACACACCGGATGACCCGTTCCAACCCCAACGTTGGTGGCGAAACACGGAAGACGCGATGTCGGTGTCTCGCGAGTGGTTCGGCCTCCTCAATGCCTGGGCCGGCTTTCCAATAAAGTCCGAGCGCTGGTAGAACAGGTATTTTGTGCACCTGTGCAGTTCCGGGCGGTAGCCTGCCCACATACCCGGCTACCGCACCCCTCCTGAGGCGATCTGCGTGCCGGAACTGATGCTCACCTGATCCACCCACACTGTCCCGCGGATCAGGTTGTCGAATCTCAACGACGGCTTGCGGGCGAGCCGAACCTCGACCAGTCCAGTGCCTGCGGGTGCCTGAAACGAGTGTTCGACTAATTTCCAATCGTTCGATCCAAGCAAGTTTTCTGTCGTGAAATTCAGCTGCTTGGGCGCTTCGTTGTCCACCACAGTTACCGCAACCCCCTCGTCCGTAGAGATGTCCTTCGTGCGAATGTAAGCCTGAAAGCGATAGTTTCCAGGTTTTAGAAACACCATTTGCCGGACACCGATGTTGCTCACATTCTGGGTTCCGTCAAACTGAATGCGGAGTGAGCGGCGACCCGAGTAGTGAATATCGTGATCGAAACCGACGGTAGCGCCGGGAGCGGCATCGATCGTCCAGTCGAATCGGCTGCCCGTCGGGTTGGACTCAAAATCCCCATTGAAGATATGGTTGGATTCCGGATAGCCTTTGTCCCGGCCGCCAGCATAGCGAGCCCACGACTCGGCTGCGGCTTGATACTCTTCATACTTGAATAAGTAATCAACGTATTCAACCGCTAGGCGGTCGTCAGCATAAGAATGCGACACCGCCCAATTCCACGCCTCGACAGAACCGGCAGTGTTTTCGATTCCCATGAGATAGCGAAGATAAGCCTGGGAAGCACGTGGGCCGCCGGGCAGGCCGTGAGATAAAATCTCCGTCACCGGCAGGTTCTTCGCCTTATACCAATCGAAGATGAGGCTGTCGTAAGTTTCGGTTCTCTCCAATATCAGGGAGGTTTGTTTCAGCGCCAGTTTGGTCTCGTGCACGCGATAGTAAAACTCAGCCGCTCTCAGCTGTACAGGCGGGATATTAGGACCCAGAGCTAGTGCCTGCGCAAAGCAATATCGTGCCTGCCTTTCCTCTCCGGCTTGCAACCGCGCTTCTCCGAGGTCACACCATCGATCTGGCGCAGCTGGGTCTCGTCGAAGTTCCTCCAGAAGCAGTGTTTTGGGTACAGCCCCTACGGCACGCGGTTCGCTTTTAGAAGCAAGCTGAAGTAGAATCCGCGCCGGAGCATAAACAACCAGCAAAGAACTAACCACAATGGCGAACTTTCGGAAGAAAACGCGGTTCGGAAACGCCGCATTCAGATTGGGTTGCGCAGAACGGCTAGGAAGCCCTGCAGCGATTCCTGAAATCCAGGATAGGAGCAGCGCGTTGGCTGGGATGTACATGTTGAAATCGGCCAGGCTGTGGATCGAGATCGCTGATATCGCGCCGACACATCCTAGTCCGAGACACCGCGTGTTAGGAGCACGAGTCACGGCGCGAACCGCAGTCGCGAAAATGCCCAGCATTAAAGTTGCGACGATTATAAAACCCACAGCGCCCAGTTCCGCCGCCAGCTCCAGAAAATCGTTGTGCGCAAATGTGAAGTCACGATCGACAACGGAGGTCTGGTATTTCAGAAAAGCGACGTCGTAATTACCCAGACCACAACCAAACAGTGGGTAACTCCCGATAAGTCGCAGCGTGTCGGTCCAGATAGGCCAGCGTCCCTCGCCGCCGGACGGTTGACTGTTCACCAAGTTTCCAAAGCGCTTGATCAGCTCGTCTGGAGGCAGGTATACAAGGACAAGCAGCAAGAAAACAGCAAGACAGCCTCCAGCCAGCAGTTTTTTCCAAGGTCGTACCCTTTGGGTAAAGACTGCCAAACCGCCCATCGCAAATAGGCCGCAGAGCGTGGCCACAACAGCCATTCGCGACATGGAGTAGAGAAGTGCGGCGAAAATCATCGCGCCAACCGAGAACACGGCGGTGGCTTTGAGGACGAGGGCAGTCGAAGAACGAAGGCGTGAATAGCCGCTCCTAAGGAGAGCAATCCCGTACATTATTGCGAGAGGCAATGTCATCTCCAGGAGCCCCGCGAAATGGTTCTTATTCCCATAGCTCCCCTGCACTTCGTTGCCATTCGTGTTTTGCAGTAGCCCCCATATTGCTTCAACTGACCCGATCGCGAGTAAGGGAATCGTTGGCACCCACAGGCGTTTTGCTGACGAGCGTGACGTTATGTCACGCATGAGAAGAAAGGTTAGCGTGTATGCAATGATCCTGAAAAGATAGGCAAAGGTCGCTCCCGACGCGATGGTAAGGGGAGCAAACCAGGGCAGTCGCATGACGCTTCCGAGACTCTCAGTAAGGCCTGCCCGGGCTGGGGAAAGCACTCGCAACAGGAATAAAGGAAGCGGCACTAGTTGGAGCGCAACGTAAACCGGTAAGAGCAGCACCGCCCAGCGTAAGGCTCGGTCCATTGCCGAAAGACTCGCTGGCCTATTCCCGCACCAGTACAGCACGCCCACAAGCCCGAGTATCAGCAGAGAGATATTCCAGTCCATGAGGACCATTCCGCCGTCATGGAAAACCGCGTAGCCAAGCGCAATGGCGAGTAGGCCTAAATAGAATGCTGGCGGGACACGATGGAGCGCTGACGGATGGAATAGAGCTGCACTATTTGGTCTTGTTACGTCGTGCCCCGCTTCAATCATTGGATGAAGTAATCGAGAATGCCTTTTAAATTCTGCTCATTGCTGTGCTTCGCAACGAATATCGTCGGTTTCAAATCAACGTAGAAAAGGCGCCCTTCAGTTTCGGCAAAGACGAAGTTCTTGATGTTCCAGTCGATGTGGTTCACAAATTCGGAACCAACCAGCTTTGATAACTGCGCAGAGATGGCGGGCAGAAATCGCTGCCATCGGGATCTGACTCGTAAAGTTCCAAAGTCAAACATATTCCAAAGGGTCGTTCCCCGCACTCGTTCCTGGAACAGAGCTGGCTGGAATCTTCGAAGGATTCCCAGTCGAGTGGACCGGAGCACTCCAAACCTTGCTCGTGGGATTCCGACAGCATTCTGACTTTGCAACCTCTGGTACTGGAGGCCGTGGACTACTAGGTAGTGGGCAAACTCCGCATTCTTTGCAAAGACTTGTTTCAAATCCGGAAATCGTTCAAGTGTCAGTTCAAGCCGTCCGAATTGCTCTACTTCCTCAATCGAGCGTATATCCTGCGGAGAAGATCCTGCGAGCTTTACGAACTTACGGTAGTCCTCAAAGCCGCGCTCGGACGGAACTTTAACGAATAAATCATTGATGCGCCCAACTTTGAGAAAAAGGTTCGTCTGAACGAACGGGATTCCGGACAGCTCATACGCTTCGCCATCTCGAATGCAGTCGATGGAAAGCGGCCGATCGAGCGCCGTACACTTCACGGCCCTTGCTCAAAGCTCATCCTACGGATTGAGTGCCTCGCCGCAGTGCCTGGCATGAAACGATGTAGCTACGCATTTGACGCCGTGCAACGCCCATTTCTACCACAGACTTGGTGAGCCTGACAGCAGACGCCATTGCAGCACGCTTGTCCTTTGCTGCAAGATGTGCTGCCACAGCACGTCTTACCAGTCGTCGCACAGAAGGCCTTCGCGCTTGTGGTACAGCATGTTTGGCCCTGGGCGCAAGACGTGTTGCCACAGCATCTCTTACCTGCGGTTATGCAAAAGGGCTTTGAGCTCGTGGTGCAACATGCCTTCCCCTTTTCGCAACATGTGGTTCCACACGTTGTGGTTCCCCTTGGACATGCTGCTGCGCCAGCCCATTTCGCACCAAGCGTTCCCAGAATGCCCGTGGCCACCGCGCCGCTGAGAAATCTGAGTGCTTGGCGGCGCGGCATCGGGCTCGCCAGAACGCGGGCAACGTCATCGATAAGATAGCTCATATTTCGATTCCTTTTTTCTGTCTCAAACCTTCTTGGGCCAGCGCCATAATCTTCTCGGGACCGATCGCCACATCTTTGGCAATCAGACCACCTTCATCAACCAGGAAAGCAACCGGAGTCGAGAAAATCCCGTACTCTTTCGAAAGCCGCCATTTCTCCTGAACGACGACTGGGAACTTGATACCATGCTGCTCGGCCTTCTTCCGGTTCTCTTCGACGTCGCCGCGAGCAACCATAATCACCGATAATCCATTGTTCGCGTGCTTGCTGTCGAAGCGAGCAAGCCCGGGCGCGACTTGATCGCATGGGCCACAATTAGGATCGCTGAAGACCAGCAGCACGCGACGTCCGCGATACTCTTCGAGCGAAACAGTTCGTCCGTTAATATCCAGCAGACTAAATGTTGGAGCGGGTGTGCCGGCTTTCAGACCGTCACGCACAATACGGCTCGCACTGAGCGGTTTCTCACCCGGAAGTCGCTTCGATTCGCTCCCGCCAACTGATGGGGCTTCTTCGTTAACGGCTTCTTCGGCTAAAGCCGGAACCTGCTCGGAGCCGACCGCGATCGGCTTCGTCACGCGGGCCGCCGCGTCCAGCAGATAGGCGGAGGGCGTCCCCACATTTGCAAGCGGGTCGGGAACCCTCGAGTCCTTATAGATAAGGATGGGGCACTTGAGGCCATGCTCGTCAGCCAGCTTGCGGTTCGCTTCCGCATCGCCGTGCGCGAGCAGCAGCAGCTGCACACTGCGCTGTTCAAGATGAGGCTGGAGCCGGGCGAGATCGGGAGCAATCAAATCGCAGAACCCGCACTCCGGGTTCCAATGTACCAGTAGTACGCGCTTTCCGCGAAAAGCTTCGAGTGAAACTCGAGTCCCTCTGAGATCGGGAAGACTGAACGCAGGAAACTCCGTTCCAACCTCGAGTCCCTGTGATTCGGCGGCCTGTGGCACAACAATGCCGTGGTCGAGCGCATCCAGCCGCAAGATCATACGGCCCTGTTGTTTCAGGATCTGGTAAAAACCAAACCAGACGCTGATAAGAATGACAACCAACGTTACTTCGACTAACATGAGAGTGAAATTGCTTCTGCTAAACGCGTCGAATACTCGATGCAGAACTGTAGCACAGAAACTGTACGTGCCGCAAGGCTAACGAGTTTGGTTTCAGGAACATGTAGGACATTTGTCGGACACGCCTGAGGGGCGGCCCGCGATCCCGATTGCGATATGGGTGTTAACCAGAATCGGACGGCCGACTGCGTCGCGCGTATAATCCGGTTGTCATAGGAATATGCCTCGATGTCCCAAGTGCGAAGGAACTCTCGTAAGAATTCACAGGGGGCCCTTTCAAGTAATCGTTTATTCAGCGTTGTTCCGCTGCCGAAAATGCAGCTCCGAAATCGGCAAATTTCACCCTTGGTTGCTTTCAAATTACCGCTTCGTTTTTTCCCGCTCCACGCGATGTGTGCGCTGCGGTAGCGATCGCGTACACAGAGTCGCAAAGCGCGACCGCGTTGATAACCTCTCAAAACATCCACTTAGCTGGCTTCTGCGTGTCTTAGGAGCGCCTTTGAACAAATGCCCTGCATGTCGGCTGCAGTATTACGATTGGCGCCCGCCACGCGCACAGGCCGACTGACTCACGGGCAAGCTCCAAGGCGCAATTGCGGGAGGTTCTTGTGCTAAGGAGAGCGTGGCAGAATGCCGGCCAGTTTCCACTCGCGCTGCCTGCACGCGCCGGACGACTCGGAGCACGCCGCTCGCCTGCATCAGACAACCAACATCTCCGGCTTCGCGGCCCGGACCGGCGACTCCGAATGCGCCGGGGTCCGGACGCACGATCATGTATCGGAAGAGCGCCATCCAGTTGCCCCGGACAGCCGCTTAGCCGCTGACCAACTCACCTTCTTCTGTTTGCGGTTGCGGTGCGGCGGCCGTTTCCGATTGGCGCTTCGGCTCCTCGATGTCCGGCGCTCGCCTCCGGCGTGTCATCGAACGCTCCCGTCTGCTGCAGTTCCATCGGAACCTCTACGCTGAACTTCTGCGGCAACCCCGCCTCCGCACGCTCATCGAGTTGCCAAGCAGTTTGAGCCTCGACGGATTTCGGTAGCAGTTTGCAAACTCGGTGAATCATGGTCTTCAAAGCCATGGCATCGAAGTGCTCCACCCAGACCCCGAAAATCTGATCGTTTTTGTCGCGTGTCAAGGCGAACCGGTCCCGGTGCTCCTCAATTTCCTTCTTCCGCGCGAACTCGATGCGCTTGAAACCGTTCTTCAGCGCTGCGCCCGCCCAATAGCCGTACACCTCGCCGCGCTCTTCGAGGTGGTGATACTTGTGCCGCACAAACGGCTCGAGACCATCGTCGAACGCAAATTCGTCGTGCACGTGAACGGCTTTGGCGTTCAACCCCAGCAACTCGCCGGTATTCGAGACCAACTTGATCTTTCCGTGATATCCGACAATCAGTTGGCACTCGCGGGCCCCTTTTCCATGGTTCGCCTTTTTGTTCCAGAAGCTCACGAGAAAGCATTCCCCCAGCACGCTCGAGGGCTCGAGTCCCAGGATGCTCGCCTGCACGACCGATCCGCAGATCGTCAGGGCATTACACTCCAAAAGCTTGCGGTTTTGAGAAACGGCGGTCAGCGCCACGCGGATCATCCGCTCCGGGGTCAGATGTTTGGGCAGCGCATGGGCAATTTGATCCTTGTATTTTTCGAGCAGTTGGCTCACACCGCCGAGCGTCGCCGCCGTTCTGTTTTGGGTTGCTCCGTTGGCGCTCACCCGCTCACCTCTTTCTCGCCGCTACCGTGCTGACCTCGATGACCCGAACGCCTCGCACAAAGCGCATCAACTCCGGCCCTAGCGATCGGGCCGCGGCATTCAAGGCCACCTCGTTCGCACGGATATACGCGGCCGGGCACTTGCCTTCGGCGACATCTCCCGCCAGCTCGCGCAGATTCACCACCTCGGCCTTGTACGCCGTGCGGCGAATGATCCCCCGTACGCGCTCGATCGTCGTGGGCACGGCCGGTTTCGGAAGTGCAGCCGGTTGCTCGATCATCGCCCGCACCTCATCGGCTGTCGCGCCATTCGCTTCCGCGTGCTCGATGGCGCCTTCGACCATGGTTGCCGCAGCCAACTCGGCGGCTTCCCACATGAGGCGCTCGGCTTCCTGTTGTTTCGAGCGCTGCTCCGCCTCATAGGCCGCGATCTTTCTGCTCACGGCAACTTTGATGCGCTCGAGCGGCTCCAAATAGCTTTTCCGTTTCGCGCACGGCCTCTTGCCAGGCTTCGTAATTCTTCTTCACGATCGAGTCGTACGCTTCGTGCACTTCCGCGATCATGGGCGTAATCACATCGAGCAAAACCCTCGCCGCTTCTTCGTAGGTCGCCTGATCCCGAACCTCGATCGTTTTCGCGCGCTCGGAAACCGACAGCGTACGGGTTTCGAGTTCGTTCTGATGCGCCACTGCCGCGCTAGACATGCTGCTCCTCCTGTAGCTGCGCGACACGCACGCAAGCTAGAAAATCCGCGAGATCCCGCCGAAACTCCTGGGGCTCGAATCTCGTGATCTTGTAAGTCCCATCCGGCTTCAATTCGCACGGCATAGCGCAGGAATCCCGCTCCGTTCGGAAACGTGTACGCGTAGCCTGCCGTCTGCAGGCGCGCCCATTCCGGAACCGCGCCGGTTTTCCAATCCACCAGCACGCGCTGTTTCCTCTCGATCAACCCCATATGATCGATGGTTCCGGCATAGCCCAGGTCAATCGCCCACACGCGCGCTTCCGTCAACTCCGTCACAAATCCGGTGTCGCGCTTGAAGCTGCGGGCGGCTTCGAGATAGGGTCGAATCAGGGGCGATACGGAACCTTCCTCGAGGTCCCGCTCGGCATCAAAATGGACCGCCAGGTGCACCACACGGCCGCGCTGCCGTGCTGCCTCCGTGTACCATTCCGTAGCGATGAGCCCGGCCGCCTGGATCGCCTGCGTGACCGAGATCAGGCGAGTACCATGGAAGCGATAGGAGTGCGTGGACGGATCGAACGTTACTCCCGTGGAATGTTGTGCGCCAACTCGTGTCCCGGGGGTCCGCGCCGCTGCTCAGCCTTGTCACACTCCTCGCGTAGGTTGAGTTCATGTGCGATCCTTGGGCGCCGTAGAATGAGCGCCCGCCCGCGGGTTAGGATTGTCGAAATGGGCGAGCCATGTGCATGCTAGGCTCTGTTCGCGCGACCAGTCAAGGCGAATAGCCGGAAATCTGCTCGCCGTGTCGCGATCTTCTATAGATGCGTCGAAACAGCAGCCGGCCGGAACGGTAGGCGCGAAGGAAAGGCGATCTTCCCGAGCTCGATGCCTGGGGTTGCTCTCGACGGCAAGGGCCATCGAACGGTTACTCGACTGCGGCATGCTGAGGGCAAATGAGTATGCCGTTCGCTCACAAGAACCGGAAACGGGTGCGAAGCTTATGGCGCTGCACTCGGTCCGAATTCGGTGTTTCTGCTGTCTTCACAGGATCAGGTCGTACGGGTTCAAAGGATGCGCCTGGAACGTTTAATCGCCGCCCCCGGGAGTCTCCCCATTCCCGCCGTGATGGTGCGTGTCCGCGGAATGTGAAGGGTGGAAATCATGTCTCGCTTGCGAGTTCCACGGGAATGGATGGGATCGGCCGGTGTGGTATCCCGCGCAGCATTCACGCGGGGATCGTAGTTCACTCGCGCAAAATCGCCGGTAACGGCCGCTTGTTATATACACTCCAGGAGTGAAGCCCTGATTCTCGATCTACAGTTGATACGCGAAATCAATATTGGTTTGCAGTCCAGCAAATCGCGCAAATTGACTCCCCGTCTCTTTGGATGGATGGTGTTGATCTGAAAGTACCCCCAGTCGAGCGTACCGTCCCGGTTGTAGTGGTAGATTTCGCATTTTCCTTGTGGGTTTTCGGACCGCTGGATCGCCAGCGCGACGCGGCATGCCGGCCCAAACTTCTGGCAGGTGTACTGCTGGTACGCCGTAAGCGACGCGCGTTGATCGCCCTGCGCTTCCTTTGCGGCAACCGTTTCCGTCCGCTGAGCAATCACCAGAGGCGATTGGAAGTGTATGCGCACAGGCGACCGCCAACTCAGTGTGTAATGCGAATGTATCTGTAGCAATTCGTGAACGCAAAACATCCCGGCCGAGAGCGCAAAAACACCGAGCAGGAACCCGAGGCCTTTGGGAAGGCCGATGCGAGCGCGGCCCTCGCCGCTTCGTCTGATCACGACAGATATGCAGCGCGAGTTCATCCAACGCCCTGGCGCCGCGGTCTGTAACAAGGATCGGCCCCCCGCCTGACAGTGTACGGCACCCGGCCTCAGGCTGATTCATCGAGCAGATTCGCTCAAACCCTGCGGCGCTGAGAGCTGTTCATTCGTTATTAACCGGAACGCTATTTGAAGCGCGTTGTTTTTAACTGCCGGGTTTGATTTGAGGCGCGACCCACGCCATTTGTCGCGCGCTCTAGCGCGAGGAGCGCTGCTTTGCAGCTTCTCCAGCTCTCAGATGCCGCTCTGGATATCGGTTCGTTGTCGCCGGAACTAGGATTGGAAACTATCCGCTACGGATGACACATGGCACTATACATATTCTTCCAGCGAAAGCACACGCTTAAGGAGGCAGTGGAATTTTATTGGTACCGAAAGATAGGCTCGTCAGTTGCTTGGGGGTGTACTGGTTATGATTTTTTTTTACCTGAGGGGCTGCGACGCAAAAACACGCTGCCCTCTTCTTTTTTGATAGCCAGCGCTGATGCGGGAAAGCACGCAGGTGCAGCCTGTGTCCAGAAGGAATGGTTTGCGCGTATCACGATACCCCCCATGAGATCGGCGCTGCACTGATGCGCGATGGATTATTGAGCATCGCATTGTGGTACTGTCCTTAGGGAGTTTGAGGTGGACAGCAAGACTACAAACTGGTTGGATATTGTCGGCGATGCCTTTGGAGTCCTCATCCTATTCGCATTGTGGCTTTGGCAGTTTGAATCCTCAGACAAAGGCTCGCTGTATCACTTGATACTCGCGGCCATTGGGTTGGTGTGTCTGATTGGTGTGGGAGTGCTGGTTGCGGTAATGCTGGTAAGCACACTCTCATCACGCTGGGGCAGCTAAGACGCGAGCCACCTCCAGTCTAAGAGCATCCGAAAGCGCTTGATCGAGACCGCGAAGTGCCGACTCTCAAGCCCTACTATCCCAACGGTGGCTCATAAATCGGCTGCGCTATAACGTGGGGTATGCAAAGGCGATTCACAAGCAAGGCAGCTCGAAAAAATGCGTTCACAGGTGTCTCATCAGCATTTGCGCTTGAAATTGCAAGCAGTTGCTGAACTGTAACCAGCTGCCGATCACCGCCGTTGACAACCATTCGCACGTCAGCCATCCGCCCGTCAGTCTGCAATGAACGAACTCATCGGCAAAGTCATCGACGGCGGGATCAAACACCCTCTCCGGATTCTGATCGAGAATCGCTGTTTCGCCGCAGCTCTCGTGTTGATCTATTCGGGAATGGACATGATGGCGTTCTCAATCTGCCGAAAAGAGAAACAAGAGGTCACCGTTCGATTTCATCCGCTGGGCTGAGACGGGGTCGCCAGCGTCGTGATCCTTGTGCTCCTCCGTCTCGTCGATCGTGTGTTCCTTGGAGGCGAATATACGACCGCCAATCCCTGGCCAGCGGCATCTTGCTTTGCTACGTCAAAAAGGTTTCGGAATCCAGAGTTGGATAGGGGGTAGTTTGAAATCCGTTGCCAAATAGAATTTGCACTTTCCCGCGAATCCCACGGGTCCAGAACCTTGTATGGGAGCGGCAAGCGTTTGGCAACCGGTGCTGGTTGGCCGAAACCGTCCCAATGGATGACGAACTTCGTGTTCGACTTCTTAGTTCTCCGGCTTCCCACCTGCAACTATCGTCACATGTCACAGAAAGCATTAGTTGAGCCACTACGAACTATCTTCCATTTGCTTCGATCACGCAGTGCTTTCGTCATACTGCCTACATTCGTTCCCTTCGGCTTCCCTCGTCGCCGATCCCCAGAGCGATCCTAATCTTAAGTCCTCATCGCGCTGTATCCCCGGTTCCCATAGTTCCTATGTGCCGTTCGATGAGATGGACGGTAAGAGATCCTTTGAACTTAAATTTCCAGCAGGTAGTCGTTCTAATCTCAATTCCTGGGCACGGGCCGCGCTTTGGAGGAATCACGGCCCATGTGCGGAAGGGAAAGCGATTCCGTTTTCCATTTCCACCTTCTTTAGCCTGCATCGGAATATGGCTGCGTCTCTAGTGCACCGACGGGAATAGCAGTACTGGGCGCGATCGGATTGTGGGGCTCCGCATCCCGGCGTGACACGGGCCACGTTCTCTCTTGAGGACGCTGAGGCTAGACTCGCCCCGCTATCTCGCAAATGCGCACACTGGCGCGTCTCGGGACGCCAGAGGCGTTCCTGCGACTCGACTTGACGCGCAAAGGTGTGTGTGCAAGGAGTGCCGAACGATCAGAGCTGAAGTGGAACGTCACGAGGAAGAGCACTCCCGAGCGCACAAAGACATTAAATAACCGGCCTAAGATGCCGCGCTGGTCAGGCTGCTGTTAATGCGTGTCCAGATGGTCTTAACGCTGCTTCCAGCGCTGGAGAGCAATGCGACTGCGGCAAGCGCTATAAACGCCAGCAGCAACGAGTATTCGACCAAGTCTTGAGCGGCTTCGTCCCCCGCAAATGCTTTCAGCAAAGTGAGCATTTAGTGTTCTAGCTACTTTTCATCGCAAAATAGCTCTTTTTGATCAGCATTTGGCATGACGATGGGCCTTCGCCCGGGTTTGGGTGAAGCTTTTCAACTGTTCGAGCCTGCTGGACTCTGGGGCGGTGCCTTGCCCGAGGATTCGGTACTCAGGCATTCGCCACCGTCAGCATCTTGCCGATGTTGATCACATTGTCAGCCAGCACTCCGAGTCCTACCCAGCGCTTCATTCCGTCTACGCCGCGATATAGGCAACGCCTGAGTCCGTGCCGCCGCTTGGCCACGCTGATGCGTCCTTCGCAACCTGTGCGCCAGCGTTGCGCTTTCTTGAACCAGCGGCTCTTCTCTAGTTTCTTGCGCTGCGCGCTATGCGTGTTCCGGTTCGGCACCGCCACCCACTTCACACCCTTCTGTTGAACCGCCCGCTCCTGCGCCTGTGAATAAAATCCAGCGTCGGCCGTCACCAGTTGCGGTAATCGCCCCAGCTTGCGCTCGTGTGCCTCCACGGCGCCGAGCAGCAACTCGCGGTCGCTCGGTCTCTCGTCGAACACCTCATAGTGCGTGATGATCTGGTTCTCGGCCTCCTGTAACTGCACCAGCTTGCCGAACTCAGTTGGCTTGCTCGCCTTGCCCTTGCGGATAATCTCGGTGTGTGGCTCAAACACGCTCACGACCTTGCCCGGCAACTGGGTCAATCCATCGAAGATGCGCATCTTCGTCTGCTTCACCACCTGCCCTACTCGCGCCGCCATCGTCGATAAGCTATCGCCAAGCCCTCGGAGTCCTTTTTCCCAGCGCGCAGGTAGTTCTTCCACCTCACTCATCACGCGCTTGGCATCGTTGAGAACCTGCCGTGACAATCGCAGCAACTCGCGATACTCCTTCTTCCGCGTTTCCTCACCTTCCATCCCTCTATGCCGGCTAGCCGTAGCGATCGCGACTACGCGTTTGTTCACGCTCCGCATCCGGTCCCGCACTTTGCGCTTCAGCTTCCCCTCATTCCGTTGCTCAATCTTCTTCATCGTGCGTGTCATCACCCGCGCGCCGTCCCCCAGCAGGCTCGAATCGGTCGGATAATGAATGTTGGTCTCCACCACCGTGGTGTCCACACGCATCTTCCGGCCTCGCACCGCGCCTTTCTCTTGTGCGATTGCCACCAGCCGGTCATGCAGTTTCGCAATTACCCCGCCGCCCAGTGCCTGCGCGATGCGCGCCAACGTTTTCGCGTCCGGCACCTTGCCTAGCCCAATGCGTGTGAAGTCGCGATACGCCAGGTTCATCTTCACCTCGCGTTCCAGCGTGTCGAAGCTCCAGTTCCGTACGTGCTTCAGCAGCAACAGCCGCAATGCCATCTCCGCCGGTGTTTGTGAGCGCCCACACGTGGCGCTGTGCTCATGGCGCTCACCCTGCGCTTCGTACACCAGATCGATCAGTTCTTCATCCTCCAGAAGCTTGTCGGCTTCCACCATCCACGGCTCCCAAAGAGCACGCACATCCTCGTCCACTACGCCTTCCCACAGCGTCTTTTGCCCTTGCTTGCGTCGAGTCATGCCCTATCGTAAAAGCCTTCTGAAACAAGATCAATACTAAATGTTTCAACACCGGTTGCTCAACTAAGCTGCTCATTGGCGCTAACGCGAGCCCTCTATTTTGCGATGAAAAGTAGCTAGCTCATCGGTACTAGGCTCGAAAGGCTTTAGTGGCCAAAGTCAAGAGCGCTGGATTTCAACCTATCCCACTGCCCAGAGTTTGGGCCGGGAAAACCAAGTCTCCGCTGAAGGAACTGTTCGGCGGAGACAATTCCGCTGTCTGTCGCAGGTGTTCCTGGTCCTGAGCGGGGCGTGGTTCACGCTGAACGCGGTTACGTCCATTCTTCCCGGCGTTGACTGTCAGACACGTGAACAGCGTCGTCACTCGTGCGCTCGATTGGTTGAGAATTTCCTGATCGCTGTTTTGTTTGTTCCTTTGGTATGTTGCAGAGGATCGGCCGAAGGACCGTGCTGGCTGTGATGGGAGTGCTGGGTTTTCCCGCACTCCTATCCTGTACTACGTCCTCCTCCGATCTGCGCGGCTTTACCCAGAAGATCGACCCCCTGAGCTCGATAGAACAAGAAGGCTGGTGACCAGTGCCCGCTTCTCACCTAACACTTTGAACGAGCGCTCGCCCAGGTTCGAAAGCGACCTGTGGCAGTTAGCCCAGACGGCCCGACGGCGGAACTGAAAGAAGCAATCGCCGCTATACTCGATCTGGCAAGTCGCGGGAGAGCCGGGCATGTTATTGACGCGCGACGAAAGCTCACCGACAAGGAGGCCTGCCAGCTAGGGATGGAGGGTGGAACCGCTGTTTATCGCGGCCGCTTTTTCCAGAAGCTGGTCGATCAAGCTCAGGGCTATCACTCAAGCGGGCTCCCTTCAGGTTGCGATACCAAAATCAGTACTGAAGCTCCTGACGCGGGAGACCGTCATACATCGACCAGAACAAATCAAACGTTTCCCTGGACCGGTTCTCAATTACCTGATCTGCGAGGAGCCCAAGGATGGCAATATGATCTTGCTTGCGGCGTCGAGCTTCGCGTACGCTCATGCGCGAGTATACACGGGATTCGAGGCGCGGGTGAATTGTTCAAAACGTCTCTAGAGCCCGGTGGAAAAACCCAGGTGATGTCGCCTTTGTCCGCTCCCCTTATATAGGACGGTAAAAACTCTCCGAGATCGAGAGCTGCGGGGGTGCATCGGGGCTGATAGCTGCGCATGAACGAATCCATGCTGGCGACCACAACCTTGAAAAAGCGCGGCCGGTCCCGATATTTTTAGAGCTTACGGCGGGGCGAGGACGCGTCCTCGTGATGCATGATCGGACGGACAATACCCGACCATTGTCCGCGCCAAGCTAGTCTGGGGAAAGACGTCCCGGGCGTGTGTGACGGTTGTCGGACGCGGTTCGTCGAGCGGCTCAAGTTGTAAAGCCATCCTGCATGCTAGCGGCTGAACGGCGAGCTATTCGTTATCCTCGAGGTCATCGGTGATAACTTCCGCAGGACCGAGGATGAGCATCTCGTGTGCAGCACCCGGAGCTTCACTGACGTTTTCGCCTCCGCTGCCGTTAACAGATCCCATTCCCGCGTTCAATAGCCTATTAAGAAGGGGAATTTTCGAGTAGTTTGACTCTACGTAATCCACACCCAGCGATGTCAGCGCGAAATCGGAGTTGTCCTCCCTTGTAATGAATTTCTTATTTCGGAGATACCAAGTCGTGAAATCCAGATATTCGCGGGGGAATCCCATCAGCGTTTCAAGCTCGCGCAATGAGACTTTCGGATCGTGTACATTTGCCCGGCACCGCCTGTACAGTAGAGACAGAACCGCCAGTCTGCGGTTCACCTCGCCCTCGACGCCATCCATAAAATCGACTGATTCGAAGGCCTGGACCGGTCGCCCTTGCTCGCGTCGGAGCGTAGCGTCGTACTCGGCGCGGCGCGCCGGGTCGGATAGCACTTCAAAGGCTCGGTTCAATAGCAGAAACTTCTCCGTGTCGCCCGTTTCCGGGTTGTCCGGATGAAAACGTGCCGCTAGGAACCGATACACGCGTTGAATCGTCTCAGCTTGGGCTTTCGGATTGATCTGTAGAAACTCGTAGTGATCCGCAGCATTATGCGCGGGAATCGCCCCACCTGTCTTCTTGGCCGCCTCGTCCAATTCGAGTCCGATGATATAGTCGGCGTGCTGCCGCCTACAATTACGCACCACACTGTAACCTATGGGATGCCCACCCTGAACTTGAATGTATACGGTAGTTCCCGGCCGTACCTCGACCGAGCACAGGACGCCAACCCCGGATTCCGAGCGGTCTATCCCCTGAACCTGTGCCGAATGGGTTAGCCCGTCTTCGTCCAGCCAGGAAATGGAGTAGGTTTTGCGGCAACGGCTCCTCTGCTCCCTCCGCATGTTCACACTCATCGAGTGCTCGTCCTTGTTTTCATACGGCTCTGCAGTCCTGCGTGCAGGTGGCTTCCGCACGTCTGCTTCCAAAGTCTGTTTAAAGCAACTTCGCGCGACGGCCCGAGCGCCGCTCAAAGCCGCGGTAGTCCTCGACGCGCGTGAGTTGGTTAGCAGTATGTTGTAGTGTTCAGATTGCATCTACGTTCAAAACTTCTAGTACTCCAGATTTATACGCTCATGGTCATACTAGGGCTTGAGGTCATGCAGAGGCCGCGCTTACGATTCCTCTTAACGTGCCTGATCACCGTCATCCTGGCAGCCAGCATGATCGCATTCGGAATCCGGCGTTTCCGACGTCCCGAGCGGAGCAATGCCTACGCCCAGTCCCGAGCGGCTGAGGACAAGAGCCAATCGGAGCAGCTTGCGGTGTCGTTGCGAGCTCAGACTCTTCAAATAAAATCCAAATCTAGGATCCGACTACGGTGGGATGCGTCGGCCAAGCCCATACGGCGTTCGTCCTACGGTATCCTGTACATCTACGATGGGGGTATTCCTCACAAGCGTCTGCTTAAGCGCCGCGCGCTTGATTTCGGGTCCACGGATTACTCGCCGACAAGTGACGAAGTCACTTTCCATTTGGTGCTGGAGAAAGGTAGATCAGAAGGAGAGTCTGTGCTGGTATTGCTGGGAACGCGCGAAGGACTGCACGCGGGCTGGGAATCCGACGTGGATACTGCCGCACGCGACCCTCGTCTCGTCCCCGCCAAACATTGAAACACGTGGCCACGATCTTACCCTCGAGGACGTCGGTTGAGCCTAACGCAACCGCCGCTCCAATTTGTGGCACGAGTGGCGAACATAATGCTAGCGGACACACTGTATGTGCGCTAACACGAATTCGAGACTGAATGCCGAGCCCGTGGCAGACATGAGGCAAGAGACCGCGCCCGACGGTGAGGCGCGAATCAACGGAAGCACTCTCGCCGAAATGAACTCTTTATCTCGAGATGTGCGCCCGTTTCGATGGAGTCCCGACGCAGTGCGCCGTCTCGACGAGGAAGTCGAGTGGGCGCTCACCTCAAATCCGACAGGTGCGGCGGAGATTGCTGGAGTTCTTTTGGGCAGGAGTGGTCCCACCCTTGAAATCACCGACTGCCAGCCGGTGTTACTCATGCGTCCGCAGGATCATGCCTACGCGCTCGCCGGGCCAGGAAGGCGCGAATTTGAACGAACGACTGCCGCGTTCCCGGCCATTGCCCAAGATGGGCTTTCGGTCGTCGGGTTCTATCGCAGCCACATAGGAGACGGATGCGATCTGACGGAAGATGAGTTCGGACTTATTCGTACATGTTTCCGACATACCAGCCAAGTAGTCCTATTGATAAAGCTCGCTGCGGACGGATCGAGCACTGTGAGGCTCTTCTTAGGCGATGATGGTCAAGCTTTGTCAGAGTTCCACTGTTCGGGAGATCCATCTGCGCTGCCGAGGTGGCTTGAGCTCTGGCAGAACTTGTCGGTGGATGATCTCCCTCATACGGCGACGCCCGCAGATACAATCGCCGCCGCCATGCCAACGGACATGGCGTTACCCGTAGATACTCCGGGCCAGGCCAGAGCAGGCCTTAGGGAAACACCGATTCGAGCAAGCGAGGAGGCGCAAGGAGAAGCCTCTCGATTCAAGCGGCCTTCCAACCTAACCCAATTGACCCTTCTTGTGGCGGCAATTCTCCTCACCGTTCTCGTCGGATACCCGCTATTTAAGGGGTCAGCGAAGCTAAATCAAGGCAGTGGCGGTGCCAGACCAGCTGCTCATCAGGTCGATTCCGGCAGCTCTCACGATTCCGGATTGGCGTTGCGGGCAGAGAGGCAGGGCGATGATCTGCGGCTCGATTGGGATCGCCACGCGGCTGTACTTGTTTCCGCCACGGGAGGCATGCTGACAATCCGCGACGGAAATGGGCGGAACAAAGAGGTCATGATCGACGGAAATCTCTTAAGAGCTGGTTCCGTCATCTACCGGCCACTTCATGGCGAGGTATTTTTTCGGCTCGTAATCTTCGGATCAGATGGCACTCGCTTAGGCGAATCAGTGACGACATCCAGAGGGAATTCCGGTGAGCGGGAGTGATCCTTACTGAGGAGCGTAGAGAAAGCAGAGTTTCAATCCGCTTTTCATCTGAGCACGATCAAGTTCGTTTTGGATAGGGATCCGGATAAAAGCTGCGGCTGCGCTAAACCTCTTTCTGCGACCGCATCGTTAATTCGCCTTTGTCAGGTCGTCCGTCAGCCGTAAATTGCGTTGTGCCATGTGCCCTCTTTAGGAAGGGTTGAGCAGAGCAGATGTCGGACACGGTGGCCGGATTCTCTGCACTATTGCACTGCTGAAGGCCAAAGCCATGCAAGTGGATCCGTGACTGTGGGCAGTGGCTCAAAAGGGGACCCACTTAGCCCAACGGCAGCCCCACATCAAACGTAGCCTTTGCAATAACAAACAATCCAAAAACGGCAGAGCCAAGCCCCACCCTTTATGTTCCACTACCGATGTTTGGATGACTTTCCTGCCGCTTTTGCCGCCGTGTTGGACGCTCCGAACGCGACTAGTGCGGAACAAAGGCGATTCTTTGCGAACTTTGCGGCACACTAGCGGATGTCGGCCGAACGTACGCGAACTCACGCGAACAAAGCGGAATGTTCGCGAACCCGTTTTGACCAACATACGCAGAAATGGACAGAATTACCTGACGAGCCAATCCTCTAGCATATGCCGCATACACAACCATAGGAAACCGACTCGTCCTCATCGGCGCATTCACTGCTGCCTGGTTAACTGAAAAGTTTGCCCGCTCGGGAGGGGGCGATGGGTCGATACGCATGGGACTCTGTCGGGGAAGTTGCCGATGAACAGGCTTTTCGCGCAAGCTGTCCACGTCGGAAACCTGATTTACACTCATGTGTTAATTTCAGAAGTCTGGCTGGGCAGGGATTGGGTCACGTCACCGGGCTCGCTGGTCACGCATCAGCTCAGGTCAACAGCAACGTGTTCACAGTGTTTTACTACATCGTGGGAGTCCGCTATATTCATTGGGATCTTCGAGTCAAAGATGTGCGTAGAAAGAACAAACACGACCTGCTCGATTCGAACGGAAACGTCGACCCTGAATTCGCCAGTTATACTTTCGTGAAGCCGCAGCGTCATCAGCAAGGATCGCTAAAAACACCGAAAGGGAACGGCTCGTGATCGTGAAGTACTTTGGACCTCGCAATGCTGACGGCGAGCGGTTAGTCAGGGAATAACTGGCTGCATGCGAAATTTCTGGCTCTCAGTTTTGGCAGCTGTGCTCGTTGTGACTCTGTGGGCTGCGGACTGGCCAATGCCTTATGGAAATCCTCAGCACAATGGCTGGGCAGGATCCGAGCGCCGAATCAGCAAAGCTAACGTAAGCGCCCTGAAATTACTGTACAAATACCAGACAGACAATCAGTCCAAAGGACTTGCATCATTAACAGCACCCATCATCAGCGGCAATCTGATCACTTATCGTGGCTTCAAAGAGATGTTGACGTTTGCAGGAAGCTCCGACAACGTGTTCTCAGTGGATGCTGATCTCAACAAGCTAATCTGGGAGGCTCGCCTCCCGTATGCGGCAATCAAACCGCTCACTGAATCATCCACCGCTACGTGTCCGGGAGGACTAACAGCGCCTGTGGTGATGGCGGGCAGTAGTTCAGCCTCGCTGCACTTTGCGGCTGTGGCTGCTCGCACTCCTGCAGGTAAGGGAGTCAGGGCCGGTCGTCCGTCGCCGTACTTGCCTCCGCTTGCACAAAGCATCTACCCGCTCTTGCCAACGACTTTGACGCAGTTGAACGCTTTGTACGCGCTGAGTAGCGACGGCTACCTGCACGTACTAAACAGTTCCACAGGACAGGATTTAATTCCCTCGGTCCGTTTTGTGCCTCCGAACGCGAACGTGACCAGTCTGAACCTTCGGGACAATGTCGTGTATGCGACCACCGCGGACAACTGCGACGGGTATCGGAACGCGGTGTTTGCTATCGATCTCTTAAGCTCTGCGAAAACGGTCACCTCATTTGTCGCACCGCTAGGAGGATTCGCCGGCACAGGCGGTACAGCCATCGGAAATGACGGAACGGTGTACGTGCAAGCCGCATATGCGCCGGACAATCGACCGGGGCGCTACTACGACACCGTCGTTGCCCTGACGCCAAAAGAGCTGAAGGTGAAGGATTATTTTACGCTTAGTGACAAGCCAGTTAAGAAGAGGAACGGCGAAGCACCCGCCATCACTCCAGCGGTCTTCTCGTTCCCCGGCAGGGACGTCATCATGGCCGGTAGTAGCGACGGACGTCTGTATCTGCTCGATTCGAGATTGCTGGGAGGCGCAAACCATCGTACGCCACTGTTTGCGAGTGCCGCGCTCGCGCAAAATAGCAAGAACTATGACGGAAATGGGTTCCGAGGCGTATTCTCCACGTGGATGGATATCGATACCGGCACACGCCGTTTCTACGCACCGGTATTCGGACCGCTGCGTTCATCAGCCGGGTTGAAGACGGATGAGCATGCAACCCGGGGCGGCTTCATTGTCGCTCTCGAGCTGGCAGGCACAACTGAGAAACCCACGCTCGAGCCACTCTGGATCTCTCGCGATATGCTCTCGCCTGCTCCCGCGGTCATCGCGAACGGTATGATTTTTGTGTTGTCGACTGGCGACTTTCCGCGTATCGCGAAAAAGGATGGGAAGTCTTATACCATTTCTGAACGTGAGCAGCTTGCGAAGCCAGCCAACCTCTATGTTCTCGATGCACTCACCGGTAAGGAATTATATTCGAGCGGAAATACCGCAGCCAGCGCCTCACTTCCAGCCGGATTGGCTTTCGCAAACAGTCGAGCCTACTTTACGGCCCGAGACAATGCGGTTTACTGCTTTGGAATACCGGGACAGCAGAGTCAATTGCTCGAACAATGAAGGAATCGCGTGTACTGGCTTATCTCCTGATTGGCGCAACTTTCTGCAGATCCGGATACGCTGCAAACTGGCTTACGAACGGAGGAGATCCGCAACGAACAAATTGGCAACGAGACGAGCACATCCTCACAAAAGAGAACGTCAAGGACCTGAAGATCCTGTGGAAGTTGAAGTTCGACAATCAGCCAAGGGAGATGCACTCTCTTTTTCCGCCCTTGATTGTCACTGGGGTCCAAACATCCAAGGGTGTTCGCGAGATTGCAATCGAGGCAGGAATATCAGATAACATCTATGCAGTCGACGTAGAGACCGGCACGCCCGTCTGGAAAAGACATTTCGAATACCCGCCATCGAGAGAAGGCACAGGATTTGACCTGGGCGATCCTCTTTGTCCAGGAGGACAGACGGCAAGTCCGGTCGTCGGCCTGCCAGACGGTCAAGGCAGACGAATCGTTTATGCACTCGCTGGCGACGGCCAGCTGCATTTTTTGAATGTTGCGGACGGCGAGGAGATGCGTCCGCCTGTGAAGTTCGGTTTCGCCAATTCGAAATCATACGCGCTGAATTTATGGAACGGCGTGATCTTCACGACAACATCTCAAAGCTGCAACGGCAGCCCGAATCAGGTTTGGGCAATCGATGTAAATGATCCCAGTAAGAAAGTGATGACATTCAATCCCCGAAGCGGAGGGCTCTGGGGACGAGAAGGTGCGGGTATTGACTCTACGGGAACCGCCTGGGCTCCTACCGGCGATGGCATCTACGACCCTGAGAACTACACATTCGGGAACGGTCTTATCGGCGTAAAGGTGGAGGGGAATCAACTGCAGCTCGAAGACTGGTTTGAACCTCGAAATTGGTTTTGGATGGAAAAGCGCGACCTTGATATGCAGGTAACTCCTGCCATTTTCAACTTTCAAGGACAGGAACTCTTAGCAACGGGCAGCAAAGCATGCCGGATATACCTGCTCGATACGAAAGCAGCCGGTGGCGAGGATCATCAAACCCCGCTCGCCGAGACGCCTTTGATGTGCAATGAGGAAGTCAATTTTGCTTCCGCTGGCATTTGGGGATCGCTCGCCACGTGGGAGGATTCAACCGGCACGCGGTGGATTCTGACACCGTTCTGGGGGCCGGTTCATCGCAATTTCAGTGCCCCTGTCTCTTACGGACCGGTAACGAACGGAGCCATAGTTGCGCTCAAGGTTGAATCGAACGGCGGCTCATTCAAACTCGACCCGATATGGATATCGCGCGACATGAACCGGGCAGAGCCTCCGGTTGTCGCGAACGGGGTGGTGTTTGCATACGGAAGCGGCGAGAATACGGAACAGGCGTACCGAGAACGGGGATTGTATGACTACAGCCCGGAGCGCATCAAGAACTCAACGCATGCCGTTCTCTACGCACTCGATGGGGAAACCGGCAGAGAACTTTACTCCAGCGGAGATCAAATCACATCATGGGTTCACTTCGGTGGGTTGTCGGTGGCGAACGGTCGTGTCTACATCGCAACGTATGACAGCACGCTCTACTGCTTCGGCCTTCCCGCGAAGTGAGTTGATTGAGAAACTCTCCTCGCCAGGAATCATTGCGAAGGGAATATTTTGAGGCGAATTTTACGCGTCTCTACCTTCATGGCGGCATTAGAAAGCCGGTGTACCTGTATCCCTATTTCGCCGTCCATTTTGCGTCCCGACGTATCATCGTCGATGAGTTCACTCATTACGTGGCCGTTCCATAGCTGAATGAGAATATTGTCGCGTGCAATGATTTCGACATCGTTCCATCCATCGGCATTGATGAAAGATCTGAGTCGGTGGTTCTCTCCAACCGATCCGATCACGGCAGCCTTTTGGCCGGTCGCGATATAGGTGAGTTGTCCGCGAAGACTCACAAAGCCGCGGGCCCGTTCCTCGTATATCTGCCCTGTATACTCCTGCTTCAGGTCGATGTCGGCCTGGTAGCCCTGAAGCACCCATTTTGCGATGTCGGGTCTCTCGATGCTGCGATATTGGATTCCGCTGTTTCCATCATTGACTCCGGTCAGGCGGTATTGCAACTTGAGATCAAAATTGGCTGGTTGGCCGTCTTTCCAAATACAAAAAGTATTCTGCTTCGGCTGATGGCCCAGCTTAGTTTCTCCAACGATGGCGCCGTCTTCGACTCGCCAGAAATCCGGATCACAGTCCCACCCATCCAAAGTCTTGCCATCGAAAATCTGGCTAAAGACGGTCTCCTGTAAGGGCGGGATCAGCTTTGACAAGTCGTGGGAAGCTCTGTGCTCAGCTGATGAAATCCTTTGCTGCGCAATCACCATAGTCGCCGAAACGAAGGAGAAGAGCAGAACGAGTGTTGCGCCACAGAGTGCTCTTGGCCGAATTTTGTACCGACTGTGTTGCATTCGCATGTGCGTCCTCCTTCATATCACGGCCGCCCCGAAGGATCTGATACATTCAACGGCAGAGCCGCGCAATTTTTCGGACATGCGGATAACTGAACGCCCCTCTCTCTCCCAGTTTTGCCAGCGTGCAAGATCTGCACCTCAAACTTTGAGTGTGGTCTTACGGGTTACTCTCGCGTTGACAGTGCTCTCCGGCAGCGCGCAGGCAGATCTACCCGAAGGACCGGGGAAAGCTGCCACGGTTCGAGTTTGCGGAAAATGCCACTCACCTGAACGTGCAGCATCGCTGCACCAGAGCCGCTCGGCATGGGAAGACACAATTGTCAAAATGATGAAATTGGGTGCTCAAGGCTCCGACGAGGAACTCGAAGCGGTTCTCGGATATCTGTCCACCCATTACGGTCCGGAAGCTCCTAAGCCCATCGACATAAACAAGGCCCGTGCGGTTGATCTCGAAGCAGCGCTGTTGCTGAGAAGATCGCAGGCTAAAGCCGTTATCGAGTATCGAACAAAGAATGGAAGCTTCAAATCCATTGAGGACCTTCGAAAAATACCTGGATTGGACTTCAAAAAAATAGAGGCACAGAGATCGCGGCTGGTGTTCTGAAGGATTGATATGCGTAGAAACCGCCGATCAGGAAAAAGAATACAATGACGCCGGTCCTAGCTTGAATGACACCACCCAGAAGCACCACCCCGTCGCTTTTTGTACGCTTGAAGTTGTCATGAAACGCCTTTCGCGAACCTCAATCCTCAGAGCGACGGTATTCATCTGCGCCGCTGTGCTTTCCTTTCACGCACTCCGAGCGACATCTCCGAACAACGCTGGCGAGCACTGGTGGGGTTTCGTGAAGTATCTTGCAGACGACCAATTGCAAGGCCGCAATACCGGGAGCGAAGGCCATCGGAAAGCAGCCGAATACGTTGCTCACCAATTCGCCGCCGAGGGTCTGAAACCTGCAGGGACACATGGCTATATTCAACCAGTTCCGTTCATCGCCATTCGCGTAGACCAGGACAGCTCAAAAGCCGCGCTAATTAAGAACGGCCAGGTCACGCCATTGTCGTCAGGCGAAGACGTTCTTTTTAGCTCCCGAGCCGATTGGCAAAATCGCGTCGAAGCTCCGCTGGTTTTCGCCGGTTACGCTTTGAGTGCCCCCAGTGCCGAATACAACGACCTCGCAGGCCTCGATCTGAAAGGCAAAATCGCCCTGTATCTCAGTGGCGTCGGTCCGTCCAGCCTGCCCGGTAACCTTCGCGCTCATTTCGGCTCCTCTGAGGAACGTTGGAAGGCTTTGAAAGCTGCCGGAGCCCGCGGCGTTGTGGTCATTCAAAATCCTCGCGCTATGGACATCCCATGGCAGCGGATTCGGAACAACGCTTCGCAAGCAGGTATGATCCTCGCCGATTCGGCCCTTCAAGATTCAGCAGGCGAGAAGGTCGGCATTATGATGAATCCGGCCAAAGCCGATGTGCTATTCACTGGCTCGGGTCATACCTTCGAAGAGGTCCTCAAGCTCGGCCAGCAAGGGAAGCCGCTGCCACAGTTCCCGCTTTCGTATTCTCTCCGGGTCGACCCCGTAGTCGAGCGCTCCAAGGTCGAATCTCAGAATGTAGCTGGCATTCTCACCGGAACCGACCCCGAGCTCAAAAATCAGTACGTCGTTCTAACCGCCCACCTCGATCACTTAGGTGTCGGAAAACCCATCAATGGGGACGCGATTTTCAATGGTGCAATGGACGACGCTTCCGGCGATGCTTCGCTCCTCGAAATTGCCCAACAGCTGAAAGAAACCGGCAAGCGCCCCCGCCGCTCCCTTCTCTTTCTCGCTGTGACCGGAGAAGAAAAGGGCTTACTCGGTTCGCGTTACTTCACCGCGCATCCAACTGTCCCAAGGGCCAGAATGATTGCCGACATCAACATTGACATGTTCTTGCCGATTCATCCGCTTCACATCCTTACCGTTTTTGGCCTGAATGAATCCTCTCTAGGCAACACAGTGCGCGCCGTCGCTACCGAACATCAGGTCGAAGTGCAGGACGATCCCCAACCGGGGCGCAACATCTTCATCAGAAGCGATCAATATAACTTCATCATTCATGGCATCCCGGCAGTCATGTGCGCCGTCGGCTCCAAACCCGGTTCGAACGAGGCGCAAATCGAGAAGCAATGGCTCACCACTCGCTATCACGCACCGAGTGATGATGTGAATCAGCCCGTTGACTTTGATGCGGCCGCGCTTTACAACGAGTTGATGCTCGACACTGCGGTTAAGATTGCCGATAACCCGCAGCGTCCAACCTGGAATCCGACTAGTTTTTTCAAGAGTTTCGCGGACTAGCTAATTGACCATACGCCCCTCTCATGATGTAAAACCTGAGGCACTTCCATTTCCGTGCAGAGTTAGCGGTTAGAACGCCGGATTGTGTGTGATCCAACCACCGTCTCCTGAGTCGAAAAGATCAGTAGGTCGAAATCGTAAGCGCACGGAACGAGAGCCCCCCGGCCGAATACCGCATTCGTGATTCCCAGAAGTGGGGTAATGGACTCGATCTGGTGACGCTTGCGATCTGAACGCGCCGATGCTCCCCTTCGCCGACAAGGCGGGAATCGAGAAACTGATACCACACGATGTGAGGCGAACCCGCTCCAGGCTCTGTCATGCTGCCGCCGAAAAACTTGATCAATTCAGTTTCCGCTGGGACATGTTTCCGTGCAGACGAGCAAACGATATTTCGGCTGCAAACAACGGATCCGCCAAGGCTGTGAACGATACGATCCGCACTAGATCGGCATAGGGGGGTGGTCATCTTATCGACCCCTGCCATCCCACCATGCGTAGACGGTCCGTATACGGCGGTTAGAGAAGTTAGGCCATCAATTCTCGATCAATGATGGAAGACAAAGCGATTTAAAGTAGGCGTTGGAAAGCCCGACAGAGAGGTTTGGCTTTTGCGAGATACCAAGGGCCAACACCGTTGTCGGCGGTGTTACCTGCCAATCGCGGGGCGGGTCAATTGTCCGAAATCCTAACTTAAATTCGGATCAGTTTCCCGGGTTCAGATCAGAAATATTTAATGGCTAAGTCTAAAAACAAATCAACCCGCCACAAGGCCGTATAGTTCCGTGGCTATTAGCGCGTAATCCAAATGCAAATTTAGCGCTACAGATGAAACCAGAAACACGCAACCTAAATTGGGAGGACCGCTTTCATTGGGCACTCAGCCTCACAAGAAATAGGTTGGTACTGCCTCTTTGGTAATAGGCATACTAGATCACTACACCCCGCACGAACGATTGCAAATGTAATCACTCTGTCACATACTGAAGACCCAAGTAAGACATCTTTCCCTGGTTCTGTAACATCTCACGATCTCGATCGCTTTTCTCCTAGAAGGCTCGATTCGGGACTCACGAAGGCGGAAGCCTGGAGAAAAGTATCAATGCACTGGTTCGCTCTGACAGTCAAGCCTCACCACGAGAGAGCGGTAGAAGCTCAGTTGAACGCCAAGTCGTTGGAGACGTACGTGCCTTTCTATCGGTCAAAGCGGCGGTGGTCTGATCGGGTGAAAACGATAGAATTGCCGTTGTTTTCCGGGTATGCGTTTTGCCGTTTCCGGTTTGAGGATCGATTGAAGGTTCTGAGCATCCCAAGTGTCACTTCGATGGTTGGTTTCGGCGGCACACCGTGTCCGATACCTGATAAAGAGATCGAGCTGGTGGCGCTCATAGTAAACAGCGGTCTTCCAATCACACCTTGGCCGTTTTTGCGGATAGGAGATCGCGTTCGCATCTGCCAGGGTTCCCTCTCCGGTCTGGAAGGAATTCTGGCCAAAGAAAAGGCCCAATTCAGGGTGGTTGTGAATGTGGAAATGCTGCAACGGGCCGTAGCTGTAGAAATTCAGCGTGATTCGCTGGAGGCAATTGTCAACCCTCCGAAACACTCGAATCAACCCGCTTCCGTCGTTTCTAAGCCTTGGTTAACTCAGCGGCCGGGCGATTACGGCGAGGACCTGCCCGTAGCAGCGAACTACAGTGCGAAGGCTAAAATACACGTGCAAGGGCCAGAGCGATCGATATCTCCTGTTTGTAAGTCAAGGCCAGATTCCTGAAATCGCCCGAACTTTGAAACTCTTCTGCGAGATGCACGCATTCGATAGAAACACGGTTTTGCTCTGCTTCTGCTACCGAGAGAAGCATGCGATGTAAATCAAGTGGTGACACGCACCCGTAGAAATCGCTGTATAATTTTCCGAGTCACGGAACAGGAATACAACTGCTTGAAGTCGGCTTGCCTAGCGGCTGGCACACGCAGTCTTTCGGACTACACGCGTTCGGAGTTATTTTTCGGCGAGAAAGCCGAATCCAGAGATGATCGTATCTGGAGGCGTTTTCTACAAATGGATGAAAAGCTTACCGAGCTTTACCAATTATCAAAGCAGGTGCTCGAGTCTATTCACGCACGAATGGAATCCGACGAGGTTCGTGATCGATCTTACGCACTTGGCTCCCCTTCGGCATCACGCACCGGAGTGGAATCGTCAGAGTCATTGCATCCGGCCGAGAAGGGTAGAAGTCGGACGAAAAAGGAATGAAACAATGCCACATGTCCAGCAAGACGTCTTTTACAGAATGGACTCTGTCCGCCCCAGGGGCGGGCATTAGTCAACCTTCAACCGGACCCCGAGCGAGTCGGTCGCCTACAAGCTGGCATTGGTAGCTCCGGGACTCGGCGACGCGAGCTGGACGCATGCCCAACGCACGATGTGGGATCCTGGCAAAGTATTGGTCCAATCGAAGTCTGTGGAGGTTCGCCGAAACTTAAAAGGCACTCTCCTAGGCCCTGCTCTCTGCCCGACCTTCTAGGGTCTGCGATCCCTTGACTCGGGGGTTATTGTCTTTTTAGAGCATCACGGATGCGCAAGTAGAGAAAGAGAGTGGCACCAACATGAAAAATAGGGGACGAACATACAGGAACCATGATTAGGGTTAGTCTATTTTCAATTGCGATTTTGATTTCCTCGGGAGTAGTTGTGTGTGCTTTGGCAGAGTCGCCAGCGCAGGCGCCAAACAACGTCGCCCGTTCGAAGCAAGCAGATGCAGATGTGACTATCGACGTTCAAAATGGGGCGACCGGATCCCAGCTACGCCAACGAAATCCGCGGTATGCGTTGTGCAAAGGTGACGTTTTCGATTTGAACTTTCCTCTCACGCCTGAGTTCAACCAGACAGTAACTGTTCAACCAGACGGATACATCGTACTTACGGGGATCGGCGATGTTTATGTGGCCGGGAAAACAGTTCCCGAATTGAGGGAGTCGCTGCACGCAGAATACGGTAAGATCTTGCACGATCCGGTGATCAATGTAGTTGTGAAGGACTTCGAAAAGCCCTATTTTATTGCTGGCGGAGAGCTTGTCCACCCTGGGAAATACGATATGCGGAGCGATACGACGGTGACCGAGGCGGTAGCGATCGCCGGGGGCTTTACGGAAAAATCAAAACATTCGGAGGTTTTGCTCTTCCGGCGCGTATCGAACGACTGGTTTGAGGTCAAAAAGCTCGATGTGAAGAAGATGTTCAAAACCGCGGATCTGAGGGAGGATTTACACCTTCAGCCGGGAGATATGTTGTTTGTTCCGCAAAATGCAATTTCAAAACTTACAAGGTATATTTCGCCATCGGCCGTGGGGATGTACGTAGACCCGACCAAATTTTGACGGTCATAGAAAGCCGCAACCGAGGGAACATGCAAGAGCTGAATCTGAAGAATTACAACGGCGATAAACGCCATTCTTGGACTGTACGAGATCTAACGGCAATTGTGTTTCGACATCGACGGCCGATGGCGCTTTCTTTTTTGGGTATCGTTTCAGGTGCGATCCTGATGACGGTGCTGCAACCGGACCGATATGATGCGGCGATGAAGATATTGATCAAACGGGATCGAGCCGATGCTGTTGTAACGCCAGAAGCGACCGCGGCGCCGCAGTACAACGTACAAGTGACGGAAGAGGAGCTGAATTCTGAAGTTGAGCTGCTCAAGAGCAAAGAGCTGCTTGAAAGGATTGTACTGGCATACAATCTGCAACATCGAAACGGCCGCACCGGCCTCGGTATCTTGAATCGCATTCTGCCGAAAAAAGTTGCCGATCTAGTCGTAGGGAAGGGTTCGCACCAAAGTGGATCCGCGCATGCCATTCGCCTCCCAGCAGACGGCGTTGCAATCGCTTCCGGCGTCCCGAACAGCGCCGTCGCGAACTTGCCCTCCAGCTACGTTCCAGCTCGGCCGCTAGCCGAGGTTCTCCCCGCTCATTTGGCGCCGTCGATTTCTGGGAGTAGGCCTGCAATCGAGGTAAGGGTCAGAATCGACGAAACCGGGCACGTGACCGAAGCGCGTGCACTGGGAAATGTGCCAAAGAACGATGGTTTGCTGGCGTATACCGCTATAAATGCCGCAAAGCAGTGGATTTTCGAGCCGGCACGACTGGACGGCAAAGAGATACCCAGCGATCACACCATCGGCTTCGAGTTTCATCCGGAGAATGCGCGGCTAGGAAACGGTATCACCCAGAGCGCTGCACATCGATTTGCGAACTTTGTGCCCGACATGCCCTCATACGACTATAATGACGCTTCCGACGTACTGCAGCCTAAAGTTACTCAGCCAATGGCACCCCCGAGTCCGGAAGAAGCCCTGCGAATTGCGAGTGCCGTTCGCCTGTTGCAGAAGAAGCTGACCGTGGACGTGATGAGAAAGACGAACCTTATCGAAGTGAATTATGAATCCCCGGATCCAGAACTGTCAGCCCGAGTTCTTAATACACTGGCTAATCTTTACCTGGAAAAACACGTGAGGGTCCATAGACCGCCTGGGGCATTTGATTTTTTTCATCAAGCGACGGAGCGGTACCGGCAGGGACTTGGCGGGGCGGAGGCGCGCTTGGTCGATTTTAGCCAGCGTTCGGGTGTGGTTTCTGCACCGCTCGAGAAAGAAGTAGCGCTGCAAAAGCTTGCCGATTTTCAAGTAACCCTGAAGCAGACGGGCGCTGCCATTGCTGAGGATGAGGAACGTATTCGAAGCCTTCAGCAAGAGTCGGCGTTCATCCCGAGTCGCATGGTTACGCAAGTTCGTAACGCCGATGATGCCACGCTCCTGTCGCAGCTTAGGTCCAATCTATTGATGCTCGAACAAAGGCGCACCGAGTTATTGGGGAAATTTCAGCCCACATACAGACTCGTTCAGGAACTAGAAGTGCAGATCGCGCAGACTCGTGAAGCTCTGGTCTCGGCTGAGAAATCAAAAGTCCATGACGAGACCACGGATCGAGATCCAACGTATGAGTGGGTGAGAGCCGAACTTGCGAAGGCAAAGGCTGACCTGGCGGGTCTTCAAGCGCGGGCTAAAGCGACCGCTTTGAGCGTGCGATCGTATGAAGACAATGCCCGATCACTGGAGCAGAAGGAAGTAGTTCAGCAGTCACTGGTTCGAACCGTCAAAGCGGCCGAAGAACACTACCTGCTTTATCTCCGAAAGGAAGAGGAAGCACGTATTTCCGATGCACTTGATCGCGGGCGGATTCTCAATGTGGCGATTGCAGAGGCAGCGACGACACCTTCGATGCCTTCCAATCACCGCTCGATGACGCTGCTTGTTGGTTTCTTTCTGGCTACGCTCGTCAGTTTGGGACTGGCGTTTACTTTGGAGTATCTGGACGCTACATTCCGGACAGCTTCCGAAGTCGAGTCGATTCTGGGGATTCCTGTACTCGCGGCCATCCCACGGCCGGGGAAGAACGGCGACACGGCTTACGTTTCATGACTTATTTAAATTTTCAGAACAACTTTCGAGAGAGACTTGGACCTGAGTGGCAGAGGCGTGCTCAGTAGCACCATCAACTTGAATAAGGGGAAAAACAACAAATGAGCCGTCTTCACGATGCCCTTCGAAAAGCGGCGCTGGAAACCGATCAGCCCCCGAGCATTACTGAGATTCATGACGCGGCCGTCAAACCGAATCAGGTGAGCAGAGACTCCGAATCTTTACGTCGAGCCGGTAAAGTGGGCCTGCTGGACCGGCCGTACCCCAGCGATGGGCTGCAAGATAGCGGCGCATCGCTTCAGTCGGACGGCTGCGAACTAGCGCAGGAGAAGGTGGTAAGCGCTGAAGAAGAAGGTGATGTATTCCGGGCATTCGGCCGTGATCCGGCGCTTAGCCATGGTAAGCGCAGCCGCTTGGATCCCGGTGAGCTGGCTCGGGAGCAGATCGTCAAGCTTGTACAGCGCCTATTCGTCTTTCCAAATTCGCGTGCGCCGCGGCTGATCGTTTTCTCCAGTGTTGATAAGGCTAACGGGTCTAGCGAGATCTGCCTTCGCACAGGTCAAGTCCTCGCAACGCATGTGTCTGGATCGGTATGCCTGGTTGACGGGAATTTGCGCGGGCCATTGCTTCATCGCTTGCTAGGTGTGGACAGGTTTCCGGAGCTCACAGATGCATCGGTCAGGCTGGACTCAACCCAAGACTTCGCTGTTCGAGTAGCTGGTACGAACCTTTGGGTCGTGCCGCCCGACTCACCCGAATTGGAGAGCTCAGACATGTTTGCTTCGGATCAATTGTGGTTGCGCATGGCCGAGCTGAGAGAAAAGTTCGACTATGTCTTGATCGACGCGCCTCCAATTACTTCGTGTGCAGACGCGGTTCTGCTTGGTCAAAAGGCGGATGGGCTCATTCTGGTAGTGGAGGCCCATTGCACGCGACGGGAAACGGCGCGGAAGGCCAAAGAAACTCTTCAAGACGCTAAGGTTAATTTACTTGGCGCGGTACTAAATAACCGTACATTTCCGATTCCGGAAGCACTTTACCACAAGCTTTAGATCTAAAAGCCGCGGCCAAGCTTAAGCAGCAATTGGATGATGAACCGGAGTGGATCTTCTGTTTTCTGCCCCCCGTGTCAGAAAATATCCTAAATATTCCCGCTAAGGCTTTCCGCCAACTTTGTAGTCCAGTTCGTTTCCAACCTTGTCTACCACTGGTGATCCGCTGCGATGCCTAATGCCCGGCGCAAGCTGCTGTTGAACGCCTTGAAAGTGTTTGATTTGGGGCTGATGATATCGGTTTTTCTGTTAGCCGCCTTAATAGTGCTTCAGAAGAGCCATAACGTCACAACCATGGAATTCTTTTCGATGCGAGTGAAGATCCAGAATTTTGCGATCTTCTCCGTTTTCGTTTTGATTTGGTACGTAATCTTCCATTTAATGGGGCTGTATGCCTCCCGCAGGCTTTCCGGTCGCGGCAGCGAGGTCCTGGACGTGATCAAAGCAACCTCCCTAGGGACCGTCGTAATTCTAGCCGGCACCGCCGTTTTTCACATAAGGATGGTGACACCGCTGTTCCCGGTTGTGTTCTGGCTGGCTGTTACGCTCACCACAGTTGGCAGCCGGCTTGTCCTCCGAACTGTTCTCGCGCTTATGCGAAAGCGGGGCCGCAACTTGCGGGAAATGGTGATCGTCGGTACTAACTGCCGAGCGCTCGAATTTGCCGGGCGGCTTGCCTCGCGTCCCGAACTTGGATACCGAATTACTGGATTTGTGGATCAAGACTGGCACGCCATGGACGCGTTTCGGAAGAGCGGCTATGCTCTGCTGTCTGATATCGTCGATTTCCCGCAGTTCCTGCGAAATAGTGTTGTAGACGAGGTGGTAGTGGCTCTGCCGTTTCGCTCTATGCACGAACAGGCCTCACATATTGCTGTGTCATGCGAAGAGCAGGGTATCAGGCTTCGCGTTCTGAACAATGTTTTCGATTTGAAAATAGCTCGGCGCCCTGCGGAAGCACTGGAAGACAATCCTTTCCTCATTGATTCAACTGATCGGTCGGAAGGATGGCCGACTTTCGCGAAACGCGTTTTGGATTTTACGGTTTCCTGCATTACACTTGGCTTGCTTTCTCCTTTCCTGCTTCTGATTGCACTGCTGCTCAAGGCAACTTCACCTGGGCCGGTTCTGTTTGTTCAGAAGAGAGTTGGTCAACGTAAACGACCTTTTAACCTGTACAAGTTTCGAACTATGGTTGTGGATGCAGAAAAACGAATGCATGAGATCGAGCATTTGAACGAAGTGAGTGGGCCGGTCTTTAAGATGAACAATGACCCTCGGGTCACGCGAATCGGAAGGTTGCTGCGGAAGACCAGCATTGACGAACTGCCTCAACTCCTTAACGTGGTAAAGGGTGAGATGAGCCTGGTGGGCCCGCGGCCCCTTCCTTTTCGCGACTATAAGGGTTTCAACGAGGACTGGCAGCGCCGGCGATTTAGCGTGAAACCAGGAATGACATGCTTGTGGCAAGTGCGGGGCAGAAGTTCTGTTTCTTTCGAAAGGTGGATGGAGTTGGATCTGCAATATATCGAGAAATGGTCTCTATGGCTGGACTTTCAAATTCTGTTGCGGACCATCCCGGCCGTTATCAAGGGCCTCGGTGCAGTGTGAATGAACGCCGGACGACATACGAATCGAAACGTTCCAAGCAGGCACCTATATGACGCATCGTCAGAATAAACACACAATACAGGTCATCGGCGCGGGACCCTACGGTTTATCAATTGCAGCCACCTCAGGCGTGGAATTTCGCATATTCGGTGTGCAATGCAGCCGCTGGCGCGCGTATATTCCGAAACTAATGTTCCTCAATCAGAAGGATGTGCTTCGAATCTCTTCAATCGCCCCGGATGGCTACCCTCTAAGCAATACCGCGCCGATCAGTAGCTGCCTTTGCACAATACACTACGAAGGGAATAGGCGTGGTCCTGATGCGACAACACTTTTCCATTTCTGATAATGTGTATAGCCTGCTGCTCAGAGTGGTCGAGCGGATATCGCGAATTAACCGGCAGGGAGGACAAGCAACGGCGTAGCCCGCTTATGTGACGAGCCTGAACCGTTGGCCGCGCGCAAAAGGCAAAGGGACTTGAGCACACGGCAGTGTTAGACGGTGGTATTCAATGGAATACTCTGCAGCCGGTTCCGCAGCGCAGAACTAAGTAATCGGAGGAACAATTGCGCGAGTTTGCCACCGCGAAGGTCTCTGCTAATTGAATGGTCGCCGGGCTGCGCATCTAAACTGTAATCGCTCGCGAAGTTCTAGATCAGCCGGGCACGCACTTCAGATATGTTCGCCACAAAAGCTCTGTTGTCTCGAGCACTTCAACTATTCGCGGGGAGCGCCGTGGCTCCGATCGGAAGTAATTTTGATCTGCCGCATCTTGCCAGTTTGGGATCGGGTCCGGTGTTTGCATTTAGTCCCTCCCGCAAACTTAAGCACACACTGATGAAACTGGGCTATACGCACTTCTGCTCTCTTTTAGCGATACCGCCGCGTTGGCTTCTGCCTGCTGACGGGCGTCCCGGGATGATCGCAGGTACTCAGATATACGAGCCATATAAATGGAAGCCGCAGGTTATCAAAAAACTCCTTATCGGTATGATGCGGACGGGGTGGGACGGCTGGCCGTGTTTCAAGGTTCTGGTGGCTTCTAAAGACAGGTTTCCTTTAGCAGCGCTGGTGCATAATGTCACCGGAGAAGCCCAGCCTCTCTTTGCATTCTCATTGGGCAGGCAGCTAGCTGTCTGCAAGCTTGCCATCCAGGTCATGCGTCCGGGCGGAGAGATTTTGGGGTACATGAAGCTGCCGCTTACGAATGTGGCGAGCGAACGTGTGCGCAATGAGGCGAACATGTTGGAGCGGCTATGGCAGTATCCGGTGCTTCGTCAACATGTTCCTCGTGTCCTATACGCGGGCGGTTTGAATGAAAATTGGGTGCTCTTTCAGTCTGCCCTGCCAGGCGAACGCGGTCCCCTGCTTTTCAATGGCGCCCACGAGAGGTTTCTGCAGATTTTAAGAGATGTTTATTCACTAGAAATGCCCGGACAAGTTGTGATCGGGTCCGTTGCAGCAAAGTGGGAGAAAACCGTCCGACACATGGGTACCGAATGGGAAGAGTTGGGCCAGGAAGTCCTGCGGAGCGCAACTCGGGATCTCCAAGGGAAGGTGATCCAGTGTGGTGTGATGCATGGCGACTTCGCTCCATGGAATACGCGCCTGCAGCAGGGGGAATTGCTCTTATATGATTGGGAATCGGGCGGCTGGGGAGCCCCAACCTCGTGGGACATGTTTCACTTCGAAGTGCAAACGGCATTTTTCTTTCGGAAGCGCATGGAATTCCAGGCCTGCAAAGATGGCGCGTCGAACCAGATTTCATTTATGCTTTTTGTCTTGAATTCGGTATGTCAATTCCTGGAAGAGCAGAATTACAGCGCAATTGATCACTACAAGGGGCTTCTTATAGGCACTCTCCAGAGAAGACAGGCATTGTTAGAGAGCTCAGCTTCAGCGGCCTGACTCTTGCGGATTATGCAGAGACTCAGAATCGTTACCACCAGTTGGGACGACGGAGATGCAAGCGATATCAGGATCGCAGACCTGCTCCGCTCAAGAGGTATTGCTGGGACGTTTTACGTTCCCATCACCGGCTATAGCGGAAAAAAAAGACTTAGCGATTGTGATCTCCGGACGCTCTGTTCCGAAGGTCTTGAGATCGGGGCGCACACAGTTTCCCACAAGACTCTATCAAGGCTAATGCCGAAAGAATTGCACTACGAAGTAGGGACTTGCAAACAGATACTGGAGCAAACGCTGGGCCGCGAAGTGCTGATGTTCTGCTATCCGAATGGCCGTTACACTGCCGAGGCAACCCGATGCGTAAAGGATGCCGGGTATCTCGGAGCACGCACGGTACGGATGCTGTGCCAAGGAGCGCAATTTCCAGCGTTCGAAATGCCGACCACCATACAGGCGTACCCGCATCCCGCGTTCACATATATCAAGAATCAGGGCAGGGCCAAAAGCATCTCGGGCCTCATGAAGTATGTAACGGAATACAAGCGATTTGGGCGATGGGTTGATCTCGGCAAACACCTCTTTGACGAAGTGCTAGAAAATGGCGGTATCTGGCACATGTACGGACATTCATGGGAAATTGATGAACTAGGTATCTGGAACGATCTGCGCGAACTACTCGATTACGTCTCTTACCAGGAGGGCGTAACTTACGCCACGAATGGTGGGGTGCTTCGCCTGTTACACCAATCCGCCGCTGCGAAGTTGGACGAAGCCGTATATTGATTGCCGCTAGCAAAGCTTGACCTTCTTGCGCGTTCTGACTACACCGCAAGAAACTTTAGGTAGGGAACGAGCGAATCGCTTTCGAAAACGTTCAGGATTGAATCGCAGTTACGAACTAATTGGCGCAACTACGTTGCCCGATTATGACTTTGGATACAAGGAAAGAACACGGGTATGCCCAACATGTCGGCAAGATCATCGCTTAGAGGCTCATTGGCTGACATCGCTGAACAAGGATCCACTCTGTGGCATGCCAGAGAGTCCGCTGGTGCTACTTACAAGTGCGTACCAACTCTGGTGTCCGAGCGCGCTTCTGCCACTCCGAACGGAACGGCGCTAACTAGGGGCGAAGACGTGCTAACGTACGCCGAGTTGAATGCCCGGTCGAACCGGCTAGCCCGACACTTGCGTTCTCTAGGAGTAGGGCCGGATGTCTTAGTTGGCCTCTATATACCGCGCTCTCCTGCGCTGGCTGTGGGTGCGTTGGGTGTCATGAAAGCGGGTGGGGCATACGTCCCCTTCGATCCAGCATGTCCGTTGGAGCGCATTGCCTGGATGCTGAACGATGCTCAACCTGCCGTACTTTTGACCCAGCAACGTCTCGCTCAAAGACTTCCCGCTGGTAACTGGCGAACGCTCAATCTGGATGGCGATGGATCGCGAATTGCTTCCAATTCGGCCGAACCCGTCGAATCTGGCGTGAGAGTTGAGAATCTTGCTTACGTAATATACACATCGGGGTCGACCGGAAAGCCAAAGGGCGTACAAATCGCTCACGATAGTCTTCTAAACCTGGTGTTCTGGCATCAGCAGGCATTCGACGTGAGGGCTTCCGATCGCGCGAGCCAATTGGCGAGTCCAGGATTCGATGCGGCCGTTTGGGAGCTGTGGCCCTATTTGAGCGCAGGGGCCAGCGTGCATTTTGCAGACGATGCGATTCGTGGCGAGCCTGAATCGCTCCGCGACTGGATGGTGTCGAACAGTATCAGCATCGGTTTCGTGCCAACGCCGCTAGCGGAGCGCATGATCACGCTGGAATGGCCCCGTGAAACGGCGCTTCGTCTATTGCTAACCGGCGCCGATACGCTGCGCAGTTATCCCCCGTCTAACCTGCCGTTCACGCTGGTCAACAACTACGGGCCTACCGAATGCACCGTAGTTGCCACATCGGGACCTGTTCTTTCTAACGGTCACCGCGATGCCCTTCCTGGTATCGGCAGACCCATTTCCAATGTGCAGATCTACATATTGAACGAGCAATTGGAACACGTCCGGGTTGGCACACCCGGGGAAATATATATAGGTGGAGCAGGAGTGGCACGAGGCTATTTGAACGCTCCGGAGCTAAATGCGGCAAAGTTCATCGCCCATCCGTTCGAATCCGCGGCGCACGGGAGGCTTTATAAGACTGGCGATTTGGGGTGCTACTTGCCGGATGGCCAAATTGCATTTCGGGGCCGGATTGACGATCAGATAAAGATCCGAGGTTATCGCATTGAACCGAATGAAATAATTACTGCTCTAGCGAAGCATCCAATGGTACAAGCAAGTACCGTGATTGCATGTGACGACACCGCAGGCGACAAGCAATTGGTGGCATACGTCGTGCCCGGGCCGGACTGCACTCCGACAGACCAGCTCTTGCGGGAGTTCTTGAGGAGCCAATTGCCTGAGCATATGATTCCAGCAGTGTTCGTTCGCATGAACGTGCTCCCACTGAACGCGAACGGAAAAGTCGATCGCGCCGCGCTGCCAGCGCCGGATGACTCGAATTCTCTCCGTGCCGATGGCTATGTCGCACCACGCACGCCGATCGAGCAGCGAATGGCAGAGATTCTCGCACCACTACTCGGACTTGAGCGGGTTAGTGTTGAAGACAATTTTTTCATGCTCGGCGGACACTCCTTGTTAGGAACGCAAGTGATCGCGCGCACGCGTGAAACTTTCGGAGTCAAATTGAGCTTACGGAGTTTGTTCGATTCTCCAACGATTGCAGCGCTGGCGGCGGAAGTGGAACGGCTTTTGTATGTTTGTTTGGAAGCCATGAGCGAGGAAGAAGCAGAGCATTTTCTGAAGCGCGCAATACAGGGCAGCGCCGGAGGTATGTGAGTGGCCGCTCAGAGCATTGAGCGCCCCACGCCCAAAAAGAATGCGGTACTGAGTCTTACTCAGCTGCTCCATCCGGAGGTGTTGGCGAATCCTTATCCGCTCTTCCACCAGCTTCGGACAGAGGACCCCGTTCATTGGGACCCGTTCCTTCACGCTTGGGTGGTTACTCGCTACGCGGATGTTGTGACCGTGCTGCATCGATTTTTCGGCTGACCGAACGCCCACGCCCGAGCATCTGGCGAAGATTGGGCTAGGGGAATTGGCCCCCATCGCGCAAGTGATGGTGAAGCAGATGCTGTTTTTGGACCCCCCGTCACACACGCGCATCCGCAGGCTTGCATCATATGCGTTTACACCTCACCGGGTCGCGGTTCTGCGCGGCCATATTCGTGACATCGTAAAAGAGCTGATCGACGCCGTCGTCGAGAAAGGCCTAATGGATGTCATTGCGGATGTCGCCGAACCGCTGCCCTATACAGTGACAGCGGAAATGTTAGGCGTTCCGGTAGAGGATGCTCCGCAATTAAAAGACTGGTCACAGGACTTTGCCGAGATGCTCGGTAATTTCCAGCACAATCCGGAGCGGGCTCCCCGGGTGCGCCGCAGTGTCGAGGAAATGACCAAGTACTTTCAATCGGCAATCCGAGAAATCCAGAGGCATCCCCGGGAAGGTTTAATCCATTCATTTTTGACCGCCGAATCAGAGGGCGATCGCTACACGGAAGAAGAAGTGATCGCAAACACAATCATTACGATGGTTGGCGGCCAGGAGACCACTACGAATCTGATCGGCAATGGTCTGCTCACATTGTTACGCAATCCAGACGAATTCAGCCGGCTAAAGGCGGATTTTTCATTAATCCCGTCAGCTGTAGAAGAGATGCTACGATACGAGCCTCCCAGCCAGCATACAGCGCGCCTGGCACCCTGTGATTTGGAACTGGGAGGGAAAAAGCTGTTGAAGCGCCAAGCGGCGATTGCCGTAATGGCGGCCGGGAATCGTGACCCGGAACGTTTTCCCGAGCCGGATCGATTCGATATCACACGCAAGGACAACCGCCACCTTTCGTTCGGATGGGCAGCCCACTTCTGCTTTGGCGCCGCGCTCGCCCGCATTGAAGGCCAAGTTGCCTTCGAAGAAATGCTGCGACGCTTACCCAACCTGACTCTCGAGACCAGACCTCTCATTTGGAGAACGAATCTAGGACTGCGGGGACTGATTACACTGCCGGTCACTTTCGGGGCGAGCGACGAGAGGTAAGCGATCGGGAGTATGAGTGCAATTAACCTGATGCGGGACGCCCAACCTCTTTCCGGCGCCAAGCGTGCACTGCTCGAGAAATGCCTTCGCGGAGAGTCCGTGCATGTGGACCGGCAATTAGAAACTATTCGGCGACGGCCTGTAGATGAGCCTGCGCCCCTATCTCTAGCGCAAGAGCAGCTGTGGCATCGGGAGCAGACAGCCGGTATTCCACCGCTTTATAACGAGGCCATCACCATCCGCCGGGGTGGTCCGCTGGATTTGGGTGCTTTGGAGCAAAGCCTGACTGAGATTGTTCGGCGGCACGAAATCTGGCGGACCACGTACGACAGCAGGAATGGCGTGCCGATCCAGGTTATCCACCCCGCGCCCAGCCGTTCCCGCCTCTCCGTAGTGGACGTGCGGGAGTTTTCCGGAGCAAAGCTTGAGGAAGAAATACTGCGGATTACTATTGAGGAAACGTGCCGTCGATTTGATCTAACGCAAGGTCCATTGTTTCGGGCAACGCTGTTGAGAACAGGCAATGCGGATTACCGCCTTTTTATCGCTGCGCACCTAAGCATTATCGATGGGGTTTCGGTTTACCAAGTGTTCCCATCGGAACTGAGGGCGCTGTACGCGGCCTTCTGCAGCGGCAGGCCCTCGCCGCTTCCCGAGCTTTCCATTCAGTATG
The DNA here is from genome assembly GCA_963771565.1 of uncultured Acidobacteriaceae bacterium. GTDB lineage: Bacteria > Acidobacteriota > Terriglobia > Bryobacterales > Bryobacteraceae > Bog-105. Next base: position 146,316 of record CAVYUB010000019.1, on the reverse strand, counting down.
CGGATTATGCTTACTGGCAGCGCTGCATGTTGAAGGACCAGGAACAGGCAGAGCAGTTAGCCTATTGGCGCAAACAGCTTACGGGACAACTTCCCATCCTTGAATGGCCAACCGACAGCCCTAGGCCCGAAGTCCAAACCTATCGCGGTTCGATCCGGCCGTTCAGATTGAGCCGCGCTTTAACGGACGCATTAAAGGAGGCGAGCCGGCGCGCAGGGGTCACACTATTCACCGTCCTCATGGCGAGCTTTAGAGCTCTGCTTTATTGCTATACAAGCCAAGTCGATATCTTCATCGGCACGCTGTCACCAGCCGGCCGCAAGCGGTCGGAGGTCTTCAACTCGCTTGGTTACTTTCTCAATCCGGTTGCTCTTCGCATCAACCTGGAAGGTGACCCCTCGTTTCGTGAGCTCCTGCCGCGTGTCCAAAAACTGGTCGCCACTGCGATCTGTTACGACGATCTGCCACTTGAAGTCTTGGCAAAGGAATTACAGCTCAAGGCAGACGCTAGCCGGAACCCGTTTTTCACCGTCGCACTTTCCCTTCAGCCGAAAACGCCGGATGCCGCGGCGGGATGGCACGTGACATCGATGGATGCAGAAAGCGGCGGGGCGGTTTGTGATCTTTATCTTGCATTTATTGATGGAACAGACGGTATGCTTGGCCGCGTCCAGTATAATCCTGATCTTTTCGAATCCGCGACTATCACCGATATGCTAAGTCAGCTGCGGTCAGTGATGAACGCCGTTACCGCTAATCCAGGGCTGCGCATCTCAGAGTTACCGAACAGCCTTTAAAAAGTAGAAATGGGATCCCTGTTACATTCATGTTCGGCAGTGCGTCGTACCAAAACCACGACTGCCAATCGATCCTCAGTTTCAAATGGCAAGGCGAACAGTCTCGCAAGATCGCTGAAGGTGCGCGAGGCTTCGTTTGAGGACCATGCGCAGATTGCGGCGCTCCAGTCCCGCTATGGTCTGGAATCGAAGAGTTTCGAAGAATGGCAGCACTTGTGGTCCGCCAATCCCGCGTATAGAGAATATCAAGGCGATTTACCAATCGGATGGGTGCTCGAGAGCGGGGACAAATCTCTCGCCGGATATCTCGGGAACATTCCGTTATTTTACGAGTTTCAAGGGCACAGATTCCTTGCTTCTGTAGCTCATTCTTGGGTGGTCAACTCACAGTACCGAAGCTACGCCCTGCTGCTGTTAGAGGAATACTTTTCTCAAGAGATTGTCGAGCTTTTCCTTAATGCTACTGTGGGCCCCGCTGCTTCCGACTCTTTTGCCGTATTCCAGTCCTCTCCAGTGCCGGCGGGAGCATGGGATCAATCCGCGTTCTGGATCACAAACTATCAACGCTTTCTGGCTGGCTGGCTAGTGATGAAGGGATTCCCCCTGGCTAAGCCACTGAGTTACGTACTTTCACTCGGGCCGTTGGTCAAGAATACACTTTTAAAGCGAACATTAAGCCCAGCTTCTGCTGGTGTTGCCTTGCAGGCCTGCACCGAGATCGATAATCGCTTCGATGTTTTTTGGGACGCGCTGAGGAAGCGCAACCCACATGTGCTGCGAGCTGTGCGCAGCCGAGAAATACTGGAGTGGCACTTCAAATATGCTCTCCGTAGCAATAGGGCGTGGATTGTCACGGCCGGCACAAGTTCCTGCATAACTGCATACGCGATCTTCTGCCGATATGACAATCCAAGACTCGGCTTAAAACGAATGCGGCTGACTGATTTTCAAACGCTTGATGGAAACACAACTCTTCTCGAATGCATGCTGTGCTGGGCTCTGGGCAAGTGCCGCAGTGAGGGCATACACATGCTGGAGAGCATCGGGTTCCGTGCGGAGAAACAAGACATTATAAGCAAGGCTGCCCCGTATGAACGCAAACTGCCGTCGTGGCTGTACTTCTATAAAACAAGAGATAGAGACTTAGCTGAGAAGCTCACCGATCCAAACGTATGGGACCCCTCCCAGTTTGACGGTGACGCTAGCCTCTAAACAAAGTCGCCGGTTGAATTCGTTTTATCTTGCCAGGCCACGCACTGACTTGCGGTGTCACATAATTCATCCATTTACGATAGATTGATTTTCCATTAAAAGAGTCATGAGTTCAGTCATACTGACAAAATCAGTTCCAGTATCCTCTGCGCAGCATCAGGTCTGGTTGCACACACAATTCTTGACCGACATTCCCATTACCAGTAAGGTCCTTGTTCTTAGACGGAAGTGTCCTCTCGACCGGCAAGCGCTAGAGCAGACTTTCAGCGAGATCACCCGCCGCCACGCGACACTGCGCACGACTTTCGCGAGTGTAGATGGAAGTCCAACCCAAGTAATCGGTGACTATCAGGGTACCGAACTACCACTCTCGGACCTGAGCGGTTTGCCGGAACAGCAGCGTGAGGCTGAAGTATTGCAGGTAACCAAAGAGGAAGCGCGGCGGCCGTTCGATCTGGTTGAAGGTCCTCTTATGCGCGCGCGTCTGTTGCAGTTATCCGAGCAGGATCATTTTCTGGTCATAACGTTGCATGCCGGGAGTGCCGACGACTGGTCGCTCAATGTTCTTGCTCACGAGATCGATCGGCTTTATGGCGCGTACTCAGCCGGTGAGCAGCTTCCGCTCGCCGACCTTTCTTTCCAGTATGCAGACTATGCACATTGGAACAGGGGCCAGTTTCAGGAGGATATTCTCGAGCGAGACATTTCTTATTGGCGGAAGCGACTAGTAGGCATTCCTCCGGTTCTCGAGATACCGGCGGACCGACCCAGGTCAACCGTCCAGGAATTCCATGGAGCGAGCAGATCCGTGGTGTTCTCGAACGATCTGAGCAAATCACTTAAGGTGCTAAGCGATCAAGGAGCAACGCTATTCACAACTATGTTGGCCGCCTTCGAAGCGATGCTCTTTCGCTATACGGGGCAGGACGACATCGTGCTGGGTTCGATGATCCCTGGCCGAGATCGAATTGAAACGCATAATTTGATCGGCCCTTTGGCTCGGACGGTGGTGATTCGTACGGATCTAGGGGGCAATCCCACGTTCCGTGAATTGCAACGGCGTGTGAGTGACGATTTGCGGAGTGATGGCGAGTACCAGAACGTGCCGATCGACCGTCTATTGAACGATTCCCACCAGGATCGCGGTGCAAGCGGAGATCCTCTGTTTCGAGTGCTGTTCACCCTTGTCCCTGGAATCACTGCTCTTCGATTAGGCTGGGAGCCGGCGAACCTCGAACTGGATATCGGTGCGGCCGAGGTCGATTTGCAGCTTCAAATCTATGACAGGCCAGAAAACATCGTCGCTCGTTTCACATACAATGCTGATCTGTTTGAAGCCGCTACGATTGGCCGAATGGCCGGCCATTTTCAGACCTTGCTCGGAGGCATCATTGCCAACCCCGATCAGTCCATCTGGGAGTTACCACTCCTAACGAGTGCTGAGCGACACCAGTTGCTGATTGAATGGAACGACACTCGCGCGGATTACCCGAGGGAGCGGTGCGTTCATCAGCTTTTCGAGGAGCAGGTGAGCCGGACACCAGACGCGACTGCCGTGATTTTCGAGGACCAGGAATTAAGCTATCGCGAGTTAAACGGCCGAGCCAATCAGCTGGCGCGTTATTTGCTAAAACTCGGTGTAGGGCCGGACACTCTGGTTGGCATTTGCAGCGAGCGTTGCCCAGACATGGTCGTGGGTCTACTGGGAATTCTGAAGGCCGGAGGCGCTTATGTTCCTCTCGACCCGCAGTACCCATCGGAGCGGCTGTCGCTCATGCTTCAAGACTCCGGGTTGAACGTGTTGGTAACCCAAACGCCGCTTCGGACGAAATTGTCTGAGTACAAAGGTGAACTAGTTTGTCTGGATTCGGAAACGATTTGCGAAGAGCGCTCTGAGAATTGTTCGGGAGGAGCAACGCCCGAATGCTTGGCCTACGTGATTTACACCTCGGGATCAACAGGCAAGCCCAAAGGTGTTCAAATCATTCATCGGTCATTGACGAATTTCTTGGTCTCGATGATATCCGAGCCCGGGCTGACGGCCGAGGACACCCTCCTGGCAGTTACAACAATCTCGTTTGATATTGCTGCGCTGGAACTCTACTTGCCCTTGACCGTGGGCGCACGTCTCGTGCTGGCTAGCCGTGAGGCTGCTTCAGATGGCTATAGGTTGCAAAACATGCTGGCAAGCATAGCACCTACAGTGATGCAGGCTACACCCGCTACTTGGAGATTACTTCTGGAAGCGGGATGGCAAGGCTCCAGCAATCTTAGAATCCTCTGCGGTGGGGAAGCCATGCCACGAGATCTGGCGGCCGAGTTATTGAAGCGAGCGTCATCTCTTTGGAACATGTATGGCCCCACCGAAACTACCATCTGGTCGACAACTTCGCCGATCACTTCAGACGAGGGTCCAATAACTATCGGGAGACCCATCAGGAACACCGATCTTTACGTGCTGGACGGCAATCTGGAACCAGTGCCAGTGGGCATCCCAGGGGAACTTTACATTGGCGGCGATGGGGTTGCCCGAGGTTATCTTCACCGCCCTGAGCTTACCGCCGAAAGATTTATACCGCATCCGTTTCATCGGCGAGACTCTCAGGCACGTCTATACAGGACCGGAGACCTCGCACGCTATCGCGCAAATGGCGAAATCGAATGCCTGGGCCGAACTGATAATCAGGTGAAAGTGCGAGGCTTTCGGATCGAGCTGGGGGAAATAGAATCTTCATTAAATGAATACGACGGTGTTAAGCAAAACGTCGTCGTCGCTCGGGAGGATACCCCAGGCGACAAGCGTCTAGTGGCATATGTGGTTCTCGGGGAAGCGCAATCGGTGGGTGCGGATACGTTGCGCAAATTCCTCAAACAGAGACTCCCCGAGTATATGGTGCCATCCCAATTTGTTTTCCTGGAATCCTTACCCTTGACGCCCAATGGCAAGGTGGATCGTAAAGCTCTGCCGCAACCGGATGAACTGAAGTCTCCTCAGCACGAAGAAAAACATTTGGGCCCGCGGGGTGGAATCGAATTTCAATTAGTAAAAATATGGCAGTCCGTCCTCGGCCTTCGCAGGGTCGGTGTCAACCAGAACTTCTTTGAGCTGGGAGGACACTCATTGTTAGTTCCGAAACTGCTGCGAGGAATCGAGCAGGCCTTTGGAAAGCAACTTCCGATGGCGGCAATCTTTGAGGCGCCTACTATCGAGCAGCAGGCTTCCGTGCTCCGCAACGGCAGCACTCCCGCCTGGCCGTCGGCAGTGCTTCCAATTCAACCCGCCGGTTCCAGTCCGCCATTCTTTTGCTTTGGATACGGTGCTGGTCCTCTTTTCTTGCCCTTAGCACGGCGCCTTGGCCACGACCAGCCGCTCCTGGGCATCGATCCGCTTCTTCTCGAGCCAAGCCATTTGACCGCGCCTTACAGAATGGAAGACGTCGCCGCTTGCCTAGCCAAACAAATTCGTGAATCGTATCCGAACGGTCCATATTACCTTGGCGGCTTCTGCGGCGGCGGGTTAGTGGCGTATGCAACTGCCAGTGAGCTCATGGCTCAAGGCCAGAAGGTTGGAATCGTAGCCTTGTTTGAGCCTCATACAAGTTATTACAACGGGCATTCAAACGGATTTCGAAACATCTCCCGATTGCGCGTACTGAAGTTCCATCTTGAAAATCTCCAGACAATGGAGTTCAAGGAGACACCGGCGTACATCCGGCATCGTATCAGAGTTCACTTTGTGTATCTTGGTGGAATTTTCAGGAACACTTTTGATCGTCTGCAACCGCGGGCCCGTAAGGGTCGACGGCTAGACATTCGTAACATCCTCACAATTGCGTACCACGGCTATCGCGCTCAGCCGGTAGCTGGGCCAGTAGCGCTCTTCCAGGCGACTCGTCGGGAGCCGGGGAGTGAGTGGGAGCGGCAATACTGGGCGGATCTTGCGGCTTCACTCGAGGTTCATGAGATCCCGGGTTATTCGAACTGGCTCCCTCATTTTTTCGCCGAGCCTTATGTCGAGATCCTCGCGAACAAACTCGCCGCTTACGCTGCCAAGACACAGAAGGCAACGCATTGACGGCTAAGTCGGTTCAGGAGCTTTCGCTGCCCTGAAGTCTGGCAGTCCGTTCGCACTCATATCTGATGTAGATCGCAAGCGCACACATTGCCTTTCACCGTATTCAGAACACTCGACAAGAATGAAATTCGATATTGCGTCCTCCACTCTTGGGAAGATTAGCGGAGAAAGTGTCTGGCGTTTGGACTTAGCGGTAGAGGGATGCTGGGAAGCTGCCGCCCCTGCTTGGATCCTTACAGGAAGATGATACGTAGCCGTTCAAGCCCTGAATTACTTCGTGAGGGCCTACTATTTCGTTTTGTTTGGGCTTGATGAAACAGTGATCAATGTTTGAGTTTGAACACTTCGATCGATCTGCCATCAGTCGCTTGAACCATCCTCCCCTGAGCGCAGATGCTCTGCGTCAATTCGGGCGGGATCGCATCCGATCGTACAGCTTGATGAACTGGGGCGAGCACTGCACCGAGTGCGCCTTTCCTTCGTGCTATACCACCTGTTCGTTCTATCAGCCGAGGCAGGATGGCCGGTGCCGCCGTTTCACATTCGGTATCTATCGTGCCGAATCGCCGTATTCCTGGATGGGGTATTCCGCCTATGTAGAATTCAAGCACTGGAGCAAGCTTTGGACGCAGGGCAACGCGACTCAACTGCCCGATTATCTCAACGGCCTACTGCAAATTGTCGGCACCACGGCATGGACGCTGAGCAAACCGTTCGACTGGATGCTACAAAGGATCACAGGCAAGAAACGTTTGAGCTTGGTGTTGCAGTCAGTGCGGCGCCGGATTATCCGGCAAGTCGGGAAAATGTACTACCGTTTTCCCAAGCCGGACTGTCTTTTGATCGAAGTCTTCAACCCGATGCCGACGGAAGCGCAATTGCAGCTGCAAGTCAAGGGTAGAGGTGTGCCGGGCCGATTTGAATGGACCGACCGCGCTAAGGTCGGATTCTCGTCATTCTCCATCCCGGTGGCGGCATTGGAGCGTGCGATTGATCTAGGTCAGCCGATAGAAATGACCCTCGCCGTCTGGGAGGAGGATGGCAAGAAGCTGTATTTTTGTTCCGCCACGTTTGTGCGATTTGCCAGCCTACCAATTCCTGCGAATGCTTCGACAAAAGCCTCACAGACTGCGAGTCTAGGTATTGAGCCTTCCGCGGGCCGAGCGCCGAACATAATTTTGGCTGCCGACATTGGCGGCAATGGAGGCGCGAAGAAAATCAAGTGCGTGGTGTGGGACCTGGATCACACACTCTGGGATGGAGTTCTAGTGGAAGGGAAGCCGGCGGATTTTGCTCTCAAGGACGGAATTCGGACGGCCCTGATGGAACTGGACCGGCGCGGAATCCTCCTGAGCATCGCCAGCAAGAATGCCGAAGATGACGCGCGAAAGGCGCTCGAAGAATTGGGAGTGTGGAAGCTTTTTCTCGCGTCCCAAATCACATGGCAACCAAAGAGTGTTTCGCTCCAGCAGATCGCCGCGAAATTGAACATCGGGATTGATTCGCTAGCATTCGTGGACGACATGGCTTTCGAGCGGGATGAAGTGGCGACGGCGCTGCCAATGGTCACGGTTGTGCCACCCGACCAGTTGATGTCGCTGCTGGGCCAGCCCGAGTTTGCGGGCGATGTGAGCGGGGAGGGCGCTTCGCGCCGGCTGATGTATCAAACCGAGCTGGAGCGTGAACAGGCAAGGGCCGCCGCAGGCCTGGATTACGATGCGTTCCTGGCCGGGTGCAGAATTCGCATTTCGATCAAACGTCCGGGCGAGGAATTGCTGCCGCGGGTTTATGATATCGTGCAACGCACCAACCAACTCAACATCGCTACGCAGCGCTATCAAATGGACGAGTTGCGCGCGCTAATCCACGATCCGGATCGCTTCTGTTACATCGTGTCGTGCACGGACAAGTACGGGGACTATGGGCATGTCGGTTTCGTTGTCATCGTGAAAAGCGGCTCCGGCATACTCTTGAGGGACTGCATGTTTTCGTGCCGGGTGCAGGGCAAGCGCATTGACGAAGCGGCGCTAGCACACCTGCTCAATTACCACCTACGCGACACCGTGACAGCGGTCGAGGCACGTTTCAAGCCAACGAAGCGGAACGTGCCCGCGGGCGAAATGCTGGCGCGAGTGGGATTCACTGTCAAGACGGGGGCTGAGGGAACGATGGCCATCACACCGCTCGCACCACGAGCAGAGGTGCCGTTTGTGAGTATTGAAAGCGACCTCGTCGGAAAATTGACCGCATGATCCTGGTGCTAACCTACCATCGCATTGTTGAAGTCTCAGCGCTGAGAAGTTTTTTCGACGTGAGAGTAGACGAGTTAAGCCGTCATGTGGAGCAAGCCGGAGAGATCTGGCGGATGAATGCCGGCCCCGGAGATTTGATCGAGAAACAACCTGGAAATGATCACAGTCGCGGAGGATTTCTGATCACTTTCGATGATGGAACGACCGATCATTACTCCACGGCGGCTCCCGTTCTGGAGCGGCATGGTGTGCGCGGTGTTTTCTTTGTGAACACCAGCCGGCTTGGCAAGGAGGGATACCTGACGGTTTCCCAATGCCAGGAGCTTCAGGCGCGGGGGCATCTGATCGAGAGTCACTCGCACGACCACAAGCAATTGACGGAGCTTACCCACGAGGAACTTCACCGGCAACTGAAGGAGTCGCGCCGGGTGCTGCGTGAACTCGGCCTAGGACGGTGCGATTTTCTAGCGGTTCCAGGAGGATACTTCAACTCAACGGTGGTGGAAGCCGCGAAAACCGAACACTACGCCTTGTTACGCACACTGAAATGGGGTTACAACCGGGTGGCTCGTCCAATGTGTGTCGAGAGTATCGTCATCAACCGCAAGACTGCGGGCCGATGCTTTCCACTGCTGATTGCGCAGCATTTTGAGGGACTCAAGAGCGCGATCTACCGGACAAAGGAATTCGTGAAGATAGGACGTCTGGGTGCGCTGTACTTTGCGTTTCGCGACCGTGGACCCTTTATCCGACAAAAACGTTCATAATGTCTATCATTTTGGTTCGGCAGGATATAAAGGACGTGTACTGGCGCGTGCTAGGAAAGATCCTGGATTTTCTGGTCTCTCTGGGACACCATGAGGGCAAAGTCACAAAGATGGCTAAGTCGGTTCAGGAGGGTTCGCAATTCGAGAAGTCTGGTACTCCGTTCGTACTCATGTCGGATATAGATCGCAAGGGCACAGATTTCCTTTGCACGATGTTCAGAGAACTCGACAAGAATGAAAATCGATATTTCGTCCTCCATTCTTATTCTTTCGCTGGGCCTTACGTCGAGATTCTCCCGAACAAACTAAAGGAACGCCTTGGGTAGAAGTGCGGAAAGCAGTCCTGGTCGGGCGGCTCACGGGATCATGCAACATGACAAGCAGCCAGCGTACCCCGTCACATGCGCGTCCGAGATAAATCGAAGCCGAAGGGACTTTCTTTGTACTCTCTTCAACGCTCTCGAGAGTGAGCAGGTTCGGTATTGCGTACTTCACTCCTGGGAGGAATTGCCGGAGAACTTGACCAGCGACTTGGATATCGCCGTACATCCTGAAGATATCCGAAAGCTGCCATTCGCATTTCGATTTCTCAAAGCCAACGGCTACACACCCGCCCAGGTTTTTCATTATTTCCCAGGCGCATACGCCTTCTTCTTTTTGTGGTTCGAGGGGCTGGTGATCAATTCCGTGACGCTTGACGTAATTTTTGAGCACCGGAGGGGTGGTTTGATCGTCTCTGGCGAGGAGCTTGTATCGGGTCGACGCAGGGCAGGCTTATTCTGGATACCTGCTCCTGAGTCAGAATTTGCTTACCTTCTTGCGAAAAAGACATCGAAAGGGAGGGCACCTGCCAGACAGGTCTCACGGCTGAGGACTCTCGTTGAGGAGCTGGGGCGGCCCACAGCGGAAAAATTAGCCGGTGAACTCTTCCTCGGTAAATTAAGGGCACGAGCGGTCGCGGCATGCGCTGACGGGAGTTTGGACGCGTTCGTTGAGCAAATCAAGACAGAAACGTGGAAGACAAGCCTGGTGAGAAATCCCTTGCGTTTAGTAGCGTACCTGCTTCCCGACGCTGTACGACGCGTTCGGAGATGGCTTGAGCCGACGGGTCTTTTCGTCGTCATTATGGGCCCTGACGGAACCGGCAAAAGCACGCTGATTGAGCACCTGGTTGAAGCGGTCGGACCTGTTTTTAGACGCCATAGGATCTTTCACTGGCGCCCAATGCTGCTTTGGCGACGAAAGTTTGGCGGCGATACAGCCCACCCGCACGGCCAGCCTCCACACGGTAGCTGGTGGTCAACCGTTCGGCTTTTTGCTCATCTTCTGGATTATTGGCTGGGCTATTGCCTGCTCATCCGGCCGTTGCTCGCTCGATCCGGTTTGGTTGTCTTCGATCGTTACTTTCACGACGTGGTTGCCGACCCGAAGCGATATCGCTTCGGAGGTCCGCTGTGGCTCGCGCGATTTCTGAGCCGGCTGATTCCAAAGCCGGATCTTTTCTTCGCATTGGATGCTCCAGTTGAGGTTATCTTCTCCCGGAAACAGGAAGTATTGCGGGAAGATGTGCTGTCTCAGAGACTAGTGTATCTTCAGTTCGCAAATACCTTCCGTCACGGTCGAGTCGTCGATTCCGCGGTTCCCCTTGAACGGGTAGTGGCGGACGTGGGACGGACCGTCCAGAAATACTTAGCCAAGCGGTTCGAAAGCCGCCACGCCCAGTGGCTTGGCGAAGACATTCAGGTAATCCAAAGTCGTATTTGAAAACTCGCGAAGCGTTCTGCGCGATCGTCTCTATGGGTTAACGAGGAGTTGCTTCGCGGTGACAGATTCGGAAGGAACACATCTGCAGAATGATACAGACTATGCATCGGACCGGCCATCCCACCATGGCAACGCGTAGCTCCATGGTCAAGTGGTGGAATCAGGGTGGCTCAGAGCGCATTGCGCTGGGAGTCACGCGATACACACGTGCCTGCTTGGCTTCCCTCAAGTACCTACTTGCGTTTCCCTGGTTTCGCCCGGGCCTGACAAATCGATTTGCGCGTGGCACCCTGGCTCTACAGGATGAACTCAGTTACCGCAACTCTGCCATACCAGCAAAAGAACTATGGGATCTCTTCCCCGGTATCGAGGACTGCGAAGTCAGACTTGGCAGGTTGTTTCCGGATGAGGGATCGAGCGTTTCCTATCGGGAGATGGTCGTTCTTTGTTCTATGATCCGCTACGAGAGGGTTCGCACTGCTTTCGAGATTGGAACGTCGCTGGGTGTAACTACCTTCAATATCGCACTCAATCTTCCCGATGGTGGCGTCGCTCATACGCTTGATTTGCCCCCGGTTAAGCCAAAGGAAGCCTCCATAAGAACGGCCTTTGAAGTTTCTATCTCTGACCGGAAGATGATATTCGGAAACCGGGAACCCCGGCGATTTCTCTCTTCAGCAATCGAAGCAAAAGTGAATCAACTTCACGGAGATAGTGCCACCTTCGACTACAGTCCCTACGAGGGAAGCTGTGATCTTGTGTTCGTAGATGGAGCTCATTCCATGGAGTATGTCGAATCAGATACGAAAGCTGCCTTTCGGCTGGTCAGGCCAGGTGGAATAGTCGTTTGGCATGACTACAATAATGGGTTCTTTTGGCCCGATGTCCATCGGTACTTAAACCGGTTCGCCCGTGATCGTGCCGTCCATCGCATCCGTGGCACTATGTTTGCGGTGGCACGGCGAAGCACTACAGTCTGCTGACAATGTGGATTCATCTCGTCTGGCATTTGCGTCGGCTTACTTTTCCAATAATTTCCTGGCATTACGAGAACGTGGAAGCCAATAGATGATATCCCCTACAGAGTCGGAAACTCTGACAAGTGAAATGACCAGTCAGTCTCTGCGATTGCCAGTTACTCTTCAGCGTCTTCCCCGCTGGACGTTTTGGGCGACCAGAGGCTCTCTGGCGGTCCTGGATCAAGGGCTGATCGCCGCTTCGAATTTCGTGATCGGCATTCTTCTGGCACGGTGGCTGCTGCCGGGACAGTATGGAAGCTATGCCCTCGCGTTTTCGGTTTTTCTGTTACTCTCATTTTCTTCTCAAGCCCTCCTCCTTGAACCACAGCAGGTTTTCGGTCCTTCGGATTACGCTGATTCGAAGCGGGAATATCTGGGAGCACTCCTGTGGGTCCATTCAGGGTTGGCCCTTGCGATTGTGATTATTCTCGGCATCACAGCGTGGCTCATGCATGCATTGGCATTGCCCGACGGCTTACCACAGGCTCTAGCGGGTGTGACTTTCGCCGCTCCGTGCGTCCTGCTGTTATGGCTCGCGCGGGGTGCCTGTTACGTTCGGATGTCGCCGCAACGCGCAGTCGCGGGAGCTGCAATGTACTGTGCGGTGGTCTTCCTGAGTCTCACCCTCGTTTATAGGCTTAAGCTGCTATCTCCGTTCTCTGCTTTTGTTGTCATGGGTCTGGCCGCATTGACAAGTAGCGTTGCTCTGCTAGTACGGTTGCAACCTGTGTTACGACTCGAAGCAAACGGTCCAGGTCGCAGGCTTCTTCTGCAGCGACATTGGAAGTATGGCCGCCTAATATTGGTTAGCTTAGTTCTGAGTTGGCTTACTCCGGAGATTTTCTATCCTCTTGTTGGCAGTTTTTCAGGAATGGCAGCTGCAGGAGCACTTAAAGTTCTGATGAACTTTTCCTTACCCTTACTGCAAACTTTCGCCGCCCTCTCAATGTTCTTGCTGCCCTACGCTTCTCGTATCTACCACGAAAATGGAGTAACCGCTCTTACGCGTTTCGCACAGCGGAAATGACGGGGCTGTTCATAGCTGCAGCTACCGCGTACTGGGCTGTCGTGATTTTGTTGAGCAGACCACTCATAGGAGCGCTTTATGGTCCGCACTACATTGAATTATCGCCTCTAATACCGTTAGTGGCCGCAGCTTCGCTTCCTTGGAATATCGCCTGTGTGTCGAGCAATTGCGCTACGTGCCCTGCGATCCTCAGCTTCCATTTTGGCCTTTACTGTACCTCGAGTGCGGTTTGCGTCGTGATCGGCATTCCCGCGACTTGGAAGTTTGGCCTTCGTGGAGCTTTGTGGACTATAGTTTCTGTCGAATTCGGCGGCTCTAGTTATCGCATTCATTCTAGCCGGACACAGTAAAAACTTCAGCGAACGAACGGATAGGAGCGCATTATTTTGCGGATACTTGTTTCAGCATACGCATGCGAGCCGGGGAAGGGTTCAGAACCGGGCGTAGGCTGGAACTGGGTTCTTCAAATTGCCAGATTCAACCAAGTTTGGGCTATTACGCGCGCGAACAACCGTCAAGCAATCGAAGCAGCCCTGGCTGAGGAATCCACCCCGCCTATTCATTTCATTTATTTCGATCTGCCAGCCTGGGCGCGTTGGTGGAAGAAACATGGATACGGATTGCAGGCTTATTATTGCCTTTGGCAAATCGCTGTTTATTTCGTCGGCAGAAGACTACACCGGCAGGTGCGTTTTGACTTAGTACACCACGTTACCTTTGTTAATTATTGGCTGCCTAGCTTGCTAGCAATGCTTCCGGCACCTTTCATGTGGGGCCCGGTTGGAGGTGGAGACTCGGTACCAAAGGAATTCCGGCGATCCTTCAGTCTGAGCGGGAAAGTGCATGAGATTCTGCGCGAGGCTGCTCGCGGCCTGGCTCACCTCAACCCACTTGTCCGGCTTACCGCCCGCCGAGCATCCTACGCTTTTGCGACGACTGACGAGACGGCAAGAAAAGTGCGCTCTCTGGGCTGCCGAAGAGTCTCGTTGTTTTCGCAAACCGCCTTGCCGGACGAAGAAATTGAGGCGCTCAGCACTTCTTCTCCCCGCCAAAGCCATGCTTTTCGGCTGTTAAGCGTCGGCCAGCTTATACACTCCAAGGGATTCGAGCTAGCGTTGAAGGCGTTTGCACAATTTCATAGCCAGTTTCCCGCAAGCGATTATTGGATCATTGGGGATGGGCCCGAACGAAAACGGCTTCTTGAGCTGGTTCACAAACTCCGAGTTGCCGATAGCGTACATTTTTTCGGCCGCATGCCCAGATCGCTTGTTTTGGAAAAGCTGCTCGAATGCGATGTTCTGGTACATCCAAGCCTCCGCGAATCTGGGTGTTGCGTCTGCGTGGAGGCGATGGCTGCGGGACGTCCCGTGATCTGCTTAGATTTGGGAGGGCCAGCAGTTCAAGTAACAAATGAAACGGGCATCAAGGTGCGTGCCGATTCACCGCAGCAGGTCATTCGCGACCTGGAGAGAGCGATGGCCCAGCTTGCCGAAGATCGCGTGTGCCGGGAGCACCTCGGTAGGGCAGCCCGAGAGCGGGTACAAGAATACCTCAGTTGGGACAAGAAGGGCGAGTCGATGAATCGACTTTATTCCTCGAATATTTTTGCTCGGCCATGAATACCCGGATGACTGCAAGAATAGGAACCCCCATACGGCTTCTGCTGCTGATAGCCAGTTTGGCGGTCGTAACAGCGCTGCTTCTGCCTTTATTTCCAGAATGGCTCCTATCGTCGCTTGGACTGCGGGTTTTCTGGGTTAGCGCAGCTTTGTTATTCGTTTTATGTGGTGTTTTGTCTTGGACTCTCAACCGTCTCGATCACACGAAGGTCGCTCTCAGGTTGGCGCTCGTCCTTTGGGCCTTTCTTCTAATCTCGGAAGAAATCTTCGCTAGGAGCGGAACCAATGAACTTGAAGAACACTTTTCTTCCGCTGTTTATGGCGAGATAAGTCTCTGGGTTCTGGCCTTTAGCATATTGCTCATCCTTCTGATTAGAAATCCTGGCCTCCTACATCATATGCCTTCAGGACAATCAAAATGGCTCTTCGGCTTCGCGGCCCTTTGTATATTGTCAGCCATCTATTCGTCTCACCCTCTGTTCTCTGCTGCCTGGGGATTCAAACTGCTCCTGGTTATCCTGGTGCTGCGTACGTGTTCCCGTCTAATCCAAGATGAGCACGATCTAATAAGTTTTGTCAGGGCTACGTTTTGGGCTTGTTGCTTCTTAATGGTATACGAAGCTCTGGCCGATCCTTCATCATGGGTCACGAATGGAGGACGCCTCGGTCAAAGCCCGACATCCTTGGCCGTGGTTGCAGGAATTGCGTTAGTTCTGTCGTTTAGTCTAAGGAGTTTGAGCAACCCCATTTGGCCGGCCATCTTCAGTTTTACCGCCGCCTTGATAATGATTCTGAGCGGAGGAAAGGCTGGCATTATCGGTGGCGTACTGTCGGCGGTTTTTTTCTTTTTATTGAGGAAGAGAGTGGGTTCCGCGATTGCCCTGCTTATAGGACTCGTGGGGCTAGGTGTCCTGCTTTTGATGAGCACCCCTCTAAGGTTCTATGCCGAGGCGTATACGGAAAAGGATCAAGCTGATAACCTGACGGGAAGGACTGATCTGTGGGTCGGAGCATTGCCTTTGATCCGACAAAGCCCAATAATCGGCCATGGCTATATGGCTTCTAAATACATTTCAAATCAAATAGAGGACGTTCGTTGGGAAGCGGGACACCTCCATAACGCGTTCTTAGATGTGCTTTACAACAATGGCGTCATCGGATTACTGCTAATCCTCTATATGCACGGCATGATTGTAAAAAACCTTCTGCGCGCGATCGGGCAGAAGGGCGTATCGCGGGTCTCTTACGAGATAGCTACGGCATTTTTGGCGATTTACTTGAATCTATTGGTAAACGCGTTTTTCAATGCTATCATCGGTGGGCGACCCAATTCTCTCTTCATGATCTTTCTAGCGATCTTTGTAGGCAGTGAAAACCTTCGGCAAACTCTGACGCAAACGACTGATTACGCCGTGAAGACAAGAATCACGCGATACCTCTCCGCTCCGGCTGTCGGAGTAAGTGACCTGTAAACTCCCAATTGCTCTACGTGCACACGATCTGGAGACGATGGTCTCCACTTGGCAGGCAATACAGGTTTAGTAGCTTAATCTTGCTCGCGACAAATTGTGCAAAAACGCACTAACGGTGAGCTTAGCTAAAGACAGCTCTTTCGTGTTCGGTTCTCAAGCTGAAGTTACATCCGGATGGTGAAAAAGTTCGTCATTTGTTTTGGTACAAGTTGCTTTTTGGGTTTATTGCTATACCAGAGTGATCATTCTTCAGCGGGCGCGCCAGCTTTCTCCTCGATGTCCGATATTCTGGCGGCGAATTTCCGCTTACCGTTTACTACTTCTGGCCCAATCCCTGCCGCTTTCTTTGGAATGCACGTCATGGAACCTAGGCACTGGCCGACCGTACCGTTCGGTGCTTTGGGTAAGGGGACCGGCGTGACTTGGGATTACATTGAACCCAAGAAGGGTCAATTCGATTGGTTACGCCTGGACAGATTTGTCAATGACGCGAATGCTCACGGACTCGGATATATGTTTAGCGCCGATGGCGTCCCTCCCTGGGCCGCTAGTGACCGATCAGCTTGTCACCAGCGACCACCCTTCGGCACCTATTGTTTGAGCAATGTGTCCAAGATGGAGGATTGGGATACATTCGTAAGAGCTCTGGTTACCAGATACAAGGGCCGTATTCAGGTTTATGAGCTGTGGAATGAGCCCCAGAACGGTTTCGTAGGCACTGTATCTCAAATGGTGGCTTTGACGCAACATGAACACGATATTATTCGCTCCCTTGACCCTACGGCGAAGATTCTTTCTCCTTCCGCGATCAGTTACGGTGCCGCATATCTAGACAATTACTTTGCGGAAGGAGGAACCAAGGATATTGATGCCGTAGCTATGCACGCTTATCCGAATCCGAGC
The DNA here is from genome assembly GCA_963771565.1 of uncultured Acidobacteriaceae bacterium. Classification (GTDB taxonomy): domain Bacteria; phylum Acidobacteriota; class Terriglobia; order Bryobacterales; family Bryobacteraceae; genus Bog-105. Next base: position 129,409 of record CAVYUB010000019.1, on the reverse strand, counting down.
AATGATGTTGCCGAGTTCATGACGGGATCCGTCACGGATGGGATAAAGAAGGTAATGAACAACTACGGACTTGCAAATAAGCCTATTTGGGATACCGAGGGCTCATGGGGTGATAAAGCTGAGGGAGCCATTACTGATCCCGATCTGCAAGCCGCATTTGTGGCCAGAGATTACTTGCTCCACTGGTCAGTGGGAATTTCACGTTTCTATTGGTATGGGTGGGATAACTCGAACATAGGGTGCATGTGGAGCGAATCACATGGGCCATCTAAGGCCGCACAGGCATATGAGCAGGTCCGCAACTGGATGACCGGAGCATTGATGACTCAACCGTGCTCGGCAAACGGAGTAAGATCAGCACAACATGGCGTGTACACGTGTGATCTAACACGAAGCGGCGCCTATCAGGCGACGGCAGTGTGGAACACGGAAGGAAGCAGTACGTATAAGGTTCCGAGTCAATTCAGGCGGTATCGTGATTTAGCCGGTGAGACGTGTCCCATTCCAGGCAACGATGTGGTGCCCATCGGGTTCAAGCCGATCTTGCTCGAAACTTTCTAAACTCACATCTTTGACGCGGCGGTTCGCGGGGCAGAAACTGCTGTGAGGAATAACTACAGATTGGTCGCCAGTTCTAACCGCATCGGTAGATCAAGCAATCCCGGCACATTCAATAGCACGCCTTGAGTAATTGTTGTTTTGGAAGGCGACCGCCACGCTACTAATTTGTGGCCGAAGTTTGCGCTGCATTTTTTCAGACGTACTGTTTTTACCGAAGGAATTTATGAATCTCAATAGCGCGAGAGGAATTTAGCAACAGTGAAAATTCTGCTTGTACACAATTCTTATCAACAACCAGGTGGAGAAGATGTTGTTTTTGAGCAAGAGCATAAAATGCTGGAGCGCGGCGGGCATACCATCCTTACTTATCGTCGCAGCAACTGGGAGGTAGCGGGCTATTCCGGCCTGAGACGCCTCGAGCTACTGGGGCGAGCCGTGTGGGCCAGGGATGCACGACAAGACTTCACGCGATTGTTGAATGAAGAGAAGCCAGATCTCGTACACGTTCACAACACCTTTGTTATGATCTCGCCGTCAATCTATTCTGCTTGCCAACAAGCCGGCGTCCCTGTTGTCCAGACGCTCCATAATTACCGGCTTTTTTGTCCAGCGGCCACTTTCTTTCGGGATGGCCATGTTTGCGAGGATTGCGTACAGCACGGCTTATTGCAGTCGGTCAAACATAGTTGCTATCGTCATTCGCGCACAGCGACGGGCGCCATGGCTCTCGTGCTTACCGTGCATCGTCAACAAAAGACCTGGACACGCAACATAAACTGCTACATCGCTCTCAGCCAGTTCTCCCGAGGACGCTTCGTCACGTCTGGGCTGCCTGCGGAGAAAATCTTTGTAAAGCCCAATTTCGTGCACCCCGATCCAGGCCCGCCTGTGTGCGATCAAGGTGACTACGCTTTGTTTGTCGGCCGGCTTTCTCCAGAGAAGCGGGTCAGTACGGTATTGGCGGCCTGGGAGCGTCTTCATAACCGCGTTCCTCTGGTGGTCATCGGCGGCGGTCCTGAGCGTACGGAGCTCGAAAAACACGCTTTTAATCTCGGTCTTTCCAGCGTTAGTTTTTGCGGACAGGTATCTCGAGAGCAAACGATAGCCGCGATGCACCATGCCCGTTTTTTAGTGTTTTCGAGCGAGTGGTATGAGAACTTTCCTGTAACGATTGCGGAGAGCTTTGCGTGCGGCGTTCCGGTCCTCTGTTCTGGTTTAGGAGCAATGCAGGAAATAGTTGAACATGAGTGCACAGGCTTACATTTCACGCCGGGCGATCCTGGCGATTTGGCCGAGAAGGCCGATTGGGCCTGGAATCATCCGGACCGCATGAACGAGATGGGGAAAGCAGCTCGACAGGATTACGAAGCCAAATACACGGCTGAGAAGAACTATCCACAGCTTATAGAGATATATCACCGTGCCATAGAAAACCAGGGGCGAACCGCGGCGGAGGATCTTTATGTCTTACCTGTCATGTAATTGGTAGTAGTGGTAAATGGCAAGCGTTTGATGGGTTGCAATATAGAACAGGGGCGAAGCCATGCGGTCCCGAGCTACACGGCACAGTGGGTCGCACTTTGTCGAGCGGCTTAGTACGCCTCCCTGTAAGTGCCCTTCGCTGCGATGCAGAGTCGGATCTGGAGGCAACAGAAGTGCTACCTAGGGCGAGGTTCAGCATACTTGGTATCCTGATTGACTCTATTGACTATTCCGCAGCTGTTGGCCAGATCATCCAGGCGGCGCAAGACCGGAGACGCTTCTCGGTATCGGCATTAGCCGTTCACGGCGTGATGACTGGAGTGTTTGACGCAGAACACAAGTTCAGGCTCAATCAATTTGATCTACTGGTCCCGGACGGCCAGCCTGTACGGTGGGCGCTGAACCTGCTCCATGGGGCCGGACTTCGAGATCGAGTCTATGGCCCGAAGCTAATGCTCGAGTTGTGTCGTCGTGCCGCTGCGGAGAACCTTTCGATCTACCTCTACGGAAGCACTCCAGAAGTATCGGCGCGCTTGGGAGACAATTTAAGGCGACGCTTTCCCAAGTTGCTGATTGCCGGAACACGTCCTTCGGCGTTCCGCCGACTGTCCCTTGAGGAAAGAGAACAGGTAACGAGAGAGATCCGTCGCTCCGGAGCGGCGCTTGTGTTCGTTGGCCTCGGCTGCCCCCGGCAAGAAGTCTGGGCTTATGAATTTCGGAAAGCCCTCAATGTACCCATAATATCCGTGGGCGCAGCATTTTCATTTCACGCAGGGGCCATTCGCCAAGCGCCCCCATGGATGCAGCAGGCTGGACTGGAGTGGCTGTTTCGCTGGTGGGCTGAACCGCGCAGGCTTTGGCGTCGATATCTGTTCCTAAACCCTGCTTATGTGTTCCTCATCGCGTTGCAGGCTACTGACGTGGCTCATTTTGCCACTGACGGGCGAATACCTATTCAGGAAGAGCTGTACGGGTAGTCATTGCGACATGCTATCAAGCAAAGCTGCCAATTAGGCATTGCTGATGAGAGGTTTACGACTGTAGTCGCGGATTAAAGTATCACTGGGGCGGATCTGCGCTGTTCGCTTTAAGTTGAAATCTTTTTTTCGTAAAGCGCAGATCCATGCATCCCGTGGGGATTAATGTTCCAGTAGGATCGGTTTCGTTCCGATCGTGACTTGATGGTTTGAGGGAACAGTATGGGTGTTACCGCTCAAGTCGAGGTACTTTGTGTACAGACTTGAGGCCGTATACGTCTTGCTGCCATCGGTATACCAAACAGCTTGTGCTTGGATGCCGCCGCTTCGCGTCATGTTACAGGTGTAAACGGCATGATAGGGGGACGATGCTCCGTTCGAAGAACAAGTGGACATCGTGGCCCCGTTCATCCAATTGTAGATTTGCTGATAGGCAATACCAGCCTCGGAAACTCCTGAAGAACTCCACAGAGTGCCGATGTCAGAGTTGTCCCAGCTATACCAATAGAGGCGAGTGATCCCCATTGACCAGTGAAGTAAGTAGCTCCTGGCGACAAAAGCGGCTCTTAAATCGGAGTTGGTTATCGCTCCCTTGCTTACATAACCCCAGGAGCTTTCTGTGTCCCAGAGCGCCTTCCCGGACAGTCCGTACTTGCTCATGACTGATCGGATGGAACTGGTCATGGATGCCACGATAACCTCCGCGATATCGTTGTTGGTGTTCGGGTATGCGTGCATGGCCACAGCATCGATATCCTTGGTTCCGCCTGATGCGAAATAGTTATCCAGATATTGGCTGCCGTAGCTGACTGCGGAGGGGGAAAGAATTGTCGCAGCGGGATCAATTGACCTGATAATATCGTGCTCGGCGTTGGTTAGAGACACCATCTGGGCTACCGTCCCGCTGAAGCTGTTTTGGGGTTCATTCCAGAGCTCGTAGGCTTGAATCCGGCCTTTGTACCTGGTGACAAGCGCAGTTACAAAATTCTTCCAGTCCTGAATGTTGGCAACGCTGCCCGAGCAAATGGTGCCGTAGGATGCCGCGTGACAACTAGACTGACTGGAAACTGCCCACGGCGGCGCACCGTTGTTGGCGTACATGACGCTGATCCTGTGAGCGCTGGCCGCGTTAACATACGCATCCACGTTCGACCATTCATATACGCCGCGCTGCTTTTCCACGTACGGCCAGTTTATTCCCGAACCTTTGCCCAAGGCGCTATCGCGGTCGGCCAGTGGCTGGGACTCATGAGTGTGTTGCCAAAAAAGCTTGCGGGAACTGCCTGGGAGGGGGTTTGCGCCCCGGCATCCTCCGGGAATACCTGAACGGCTTCTTCCTGGATTGTGGCATCGGGATCTACATTTGCCTGCCCCCACATGATAGCGGCTGTGAGCAGACTGATACAAATTGGTGCAACGTGCAGTGTTAGTTTCAAAACGTTCCTTTCTTTCGCATTGAGCAGCTCGGTACATTACCGTTCTTCGCCTCGCCTCGGTCGCGGGGTACTCTCTCACGAGTGCCTCTCACGAACTGGGCTCTTGCGAATGCTCTTCTCTAATGTCTTTTCATTATAAACAGACAGTCATATACATAACAATAGAAGCTCGCTAATTTGCCTTTTTTTTTCGGCAAACGCAATGACACATGTAAGATCTGGCCTCGAAAGACCGACTCGCGCAAACCTAAGAGATAAGCCCAGTTACAAACCACGCCCCTTCGCGGAAGGGACGGAAGTGCCGACCTGCGAGTAGACTACGCGCGCGAGTTTCGCTACAACGCGCCAGTTCGAGTACCAAGAAGCGCCGCCGGGCGCGTCTGCGATGCGCTGATCATTCAAGAGAATTGCGGAGCGGTGCGCCTACCCCGGTAGACCGCCAGTCGCGTACCTTGAATCGCGAAAATGCGGGCCGCCTCGGGCCGCTCGTCGATCGCCTTGGAAACATCCGGAATGAACCCGTAATCGTGCCAGAAGATCACCCCTCCCGGCGCGAGATTTGCAAAGGCGCTCGCCGAGTCCTTCACCACGAAACTGTAATCGTGGCAGCCGTCGATGAAGATCAAGTCAAACGGCCCGCCCATGGCATGCCAATTCAGCGTGGTGGAATCGCCGTAGAATTGCTGGATGCGCATCGCCTCCGGCTGGCCCTGGAACTTGCGCCCGATCACCGACGGGTCACACGCATTTGCGACTGGACCAATCTCCGCACGCGCCGCTTCGTCGATTGGCAGGTCGAGCGTGGAAACCCGCGCGTCCTCTTCGCTCAGATTGGCAGCCAGATTCAGTGCGTTGAAGCCGTCGTTTGTGCCGATCTCCAACACTCGCCGTGCGCGGATCAGCTTCATCACTGCCGCGACGCTGGCCACTTCCCCCAGGTCGGTCGCGGTCCCAATCACACGGTCGTAAGGCGTCCGGAGCGTCACGTCCACCTTATCTATGCCGGGGAAAATCTGGTCGAGTGCCTTGCGCTCCAGTTTCCCGCTGCTCCAGCTCTTGATTAGGTGAGCGCACTCCGGATCGCGCCAGAGCGCCTTCCACGGAAAGAGCCGGCGCAGCAAGATGACGAAATGCGAGGGATTTCGAAGGCCTCTTTTGATGTTTGACGCATTGATCACGGCGCGAAAAGGGAGACTTCACTTCTACACACTGAGTCTGGAAGCAATACTCAAGATCAATCGCAGAACTCGACCGCCGCAACGCCGATGTGGTGTTCAGCGCTTTCTCCACTGATGGAATTGACTCGCATAGGACACCTCACCGCGGATGACCGAACCCGCGTTACAAATTACGCCCCTTCGCGAAGGGGACTGAAATAGGAATACCCTCGTATAGATATCCCCGCGGTTCCCATAGTTACAAACTACGCCCCTTCGCGAGGGGACTGAAATAGTAGATCCGCCAGTGTTTCACCATCTATTCTATGCCCCTTCGTGAAGGAGACTGAAATGAGTCAATAATGGAAATGTGCCAGATGGGAACGGCGATTATCGCCAGATCATGTGCGATCTCTTTGAAGCAGCACGATTAAATCTTGACGAGCATGGGAAGGTTTTGGAGCGCGATAAATATGCTGAGAGTTTCGCACGTCGATTTGATCGAGCAAATTTCAAACCTCACTAGTGCGGTTCGGAATTTGATTAGCCGCCCGAAGGGAGTCACAAGGCTCCGCCAAACTGATTTTGCCAATTAATCCAGTGGCTTAGACTGCCATAATCCATCTGCCGTGAAAGCCCATCGTGAGATGTTTCGGGCGAAGCATCCGATTGGAGGGGCTTGAACTAGATGCGCTTTAGATGGGCTATGGCCCTGTTGATGTTGCTCGCTGGCCGGGGGGTTAGCCAGACGATAACGACCCTTAATTTGTCAACACAGGGGCGCAACGCCGATTTTTCAAATTTCCCCTTTACCAGACCGATGTCCCTAGGGTCGGCATTGCCGTCAGGTTGTCAGGTGGGCCAGTTCTTTTTTAATACCGCCGCTCCTGCCGGTGCAAACGTCTTCGGCTGCAACCAACCGAATACGTGGTTCGTCGTTGGTGGCTACACGCTGCTGCCAGCTGGACCAAATAGCTTAGGCGGGGTTAGCATTCCCAGCAATTCTGGCTTAAATGTAGGAAGTAACGGTGCTCTCTCGGCTAATGTGGGCACGGGTGCGGGGACCCTGGCCGCGGGAAACGATTCTCGAATCGTAACCGCTTTACAGCCTGGCTCTCTAATTCCGGCTGCTAACGTTAGCGGGCTCGCTCGCTCAGCGACGACTGACACTACGAATGCGTCCAATGTCACAAGCGGGGTTCTCAGCTCGGCGCTGTTTCCGGCAACAATTCCTAGTAGCACAACCGGCAACGCGGCTACTGCGACGGCATTCGCGGCAACTCCAACAGGGTGTTCTGCCAATCAATACGCACAAGGTGTTTCAGCCCGCGGAACTGCCAATTGCGTTCAAGTGGCCTATTCGCAGGTGAGTGGAACCCCAGCGCTATACAACCAGATGCTTCAAGTGGGCGGTACGGCCCAAACACAGCGGACGAATCTGAACTTTGCGGCGGGTCCTAACTTAATGATTACGCCCTCGGATAATGGGACGAATACTACAACGCTCACGTTATCCGCGAGCGGTGGCATTAGCAGTGTGAATGCAAGTGGGCCCATCAGCAGTACTGGCGGATCAAATCCGACGATCTCTTGCTCAACATGCTCGACCGCCAACACTCCGTTTATAAACAACGCGCTCATTATTGGACAGAGCCCACAGGGACTGACTGCGCTTTCTACGACCGGAAACACTACGCAAGTGCTTCACGGCAACGCTTCGGGCCTGCCATCTTGGAGCGCAGTGAATTTGGCCGCTGATGTGACGGGCAAATTGCCTAGTACATCGATTAATGGTTTGGCGGCGAGCGCGACGACGGACACGACCAATGCTGGAAATATCTCGAGTGGAACCCTGAATGCGGCGCGGCTTCCAAACCCGAGTGCTTCCACGTTGGGGGGAATCGAATCATTTACGTCGCCCTCTCACCAGTGGATCAACAGCATCTCGACAACCGGCGTTCCGAACTCGGCGCAACCAGCCTTCGGCGACATTACCGGCTCGCTTGCGGCATCGCAGTTTCCGGCTTTGACTGGCGACACCACAACGGCCGCCGGTTCGACCGCGACGACGACCTCTAAGATGAATGGCACGAGTGTGCCGGCCAACGTATCAGCTGATCAGACGATCGTCACCACCGCTGCGGCAAGCGGTTCATGGGCTTCGCTGCCGACATGCCTGGACAGCAGCGGCAATCACCTGAACTACAACACTACGACGCATACCTTTTCGTGCGGGAACACGGGCGGCGCGGCGGGAAGTGCCGCCTTCGGCAGCGTCTCAAGTGGTACGAACACTCAGGCAGCAATGTTGGTTGGAGCTGGAGCTAGCCTTGCACCTACAGGGTCAGGGATCATCACTGCCAACAACTATTCAGGAACTCTGCCGGCCGCAAGTCTGCCCACACCCACGCTATCTACATTGGGCGGCATAGAATCCTACACCGCGCCTTCTCATCAGTGGGTCAATGCGATTTCAGTTGGCGGTGTTCCTTCGAGCTCACAACCCGCGGCATCTGACATTAATGGTTTGGCGGCGAGCGCGACGACGGACACGACCAATGCTGGAAATATCTCGAGTGGAACCCTGAATGCGGCGCGGCTTCCAAACCCGAGTGCTTCCACGTTGGGGGGAATCGAATCATTTACGTCGCCCTCTCACCAGTGGATCAACAGCATCTCGACAACCGGCGTTCCGAACTCGGCGCAACCAGCCTTCGGCGACATTGCCGGCTTGCTCGCGGCATCGCAGTTTCCGGTTTTGACTGGCGACACAACGACAGCCGCGGGTTCGACTGCGACGACCACAGCTAAGGTGAATGGCACGAGTGTGCCGGCCAACGTATCAGCTGATCAGACGATCGTCACCACCGCTGCGGCAAGCGGTTCATGGGCTTCGCTGCCGACATGCCTGGACAGCAGCGGCAATCACCTGAACTACAACACTACGACGCATACCTTTTCGTGCGGGAACACGGGCGGCGCGGCGGGAAGTGCCGCCTTCGGCAGCGTCTCAAGTGGTACGAACACTCAGGCAGCAATGTTGGTTGGAGCTGGAGCTAGCCTTGCACCTACAGGGTCAGGGATCATCACTGCCAACAACTATTCAGGAACTCTGCCGGCCGCAAGTCTGCCCACACCCACGCTATCTACATTGGGCGGCATAGAATCCTACACCGCGCCTTCTCATCAGTGGGTCAATGCGATTTCAGTTGGCGGTGTTCCTTCGAGCTCACAACCCGCGGCATCTGACATTAATGGTTTGGCGGCGAGCGCGACGACGGACACGACCAATGCTGGAAATATCTCGAGTGGAACCCTGAATGCGGCGCGGCTTCCAAACCCGAGTGCTTCCACGTTGGGGGGAATCGAATCATTTACGTCGCCCTCTCACCAGTGGATCAACAGCATCTCGACAACCGGCGTTCCGAACTCGGCGCAACCAGCCTTCGGCGACATTACCGGCTTGCTCGCGGCATCGCAGTTTCCGGCTTTGACTGGCGACACCACAACGGCCGCCGGTTCGACCGCGACGACGACCTCTAAGATGAATGGCACGAGTGTGCCGGCCAACGTATCAGCTGATCAGACGATCGTCACCACCGCTGCGGCAAGCGGTTCATGGGCTTCGCTGCCGACATGCCTGGACAGCAGCGGCAATCACCTGAACTACAACACTACGACGCATACCTTTTCGTGCGGGAACACGGGCGGCGCGGCGGGAAGTGCCGCCTTCGGCAGCGTCTCAAGTGGTACGAACACTCAGGCAGCAATGTTGGTTGGAGCTGGAGCTAGCCTTGCACCTACAGGGTCAGGGATCATCACTGCCAACAACTATTCAGGAACTCTGCCGGCCGCAAGTCTGCCCACACCCACGCTATCTACATTGGGCGGCATAGAATCCTACACCGCGCCTTCTCATCAGTGGGTCAATGCGATTTCAGTTGGCGGTGTTCCTTCGAGCTCACAACCCGCGGCATCTGACATTAATGGTTTGGCGGCGAGCGCGACGACGGACACGACCAATGCTGGAAATATCTCGAGTGGAACCCTGAATGCGGCGCGGCTTCCAAACCCGAGTGCTTCCACGTTGGGGGGAATCGAATCATTTACGTCGCCCTCTCACCAGTGGATCAACAGCATCTCGACAACCGGCGTTCCGAACTCGGCGCAACCAGCCTTCGGCGACATTGCCGGCTTGCTCGCGGCATCGCAGTTTCCGGCTTTGACTGGCGACACCACAACGGCCGCCGGTTCGACCGCGACGACGACCTCTAAGATGAATGGCACGAGTGTGCCGGCCAACGTATCAGCTGATCAGACGATCGTCACCACCGCTGCGGCAAGCGGTTCATGGGCTTCGCTGCCGACATGCCTGGACAGCAGCGGCAATCACCTGAACTACAACACCGCCACGCATTCGTTCAGTTGCGGCACAACGAGCAGCGGTGGCGGCGGCGGAACTCCGACAATCAGCTTAGGTACCACCGGCAAACATCTGAACAATAATGGAGTGTCTGCATCTTGGTCGGCACCTGCGCTAGACTGCTCGCAATTTTCGGGAGCAGACATGTCGCTCAAGATTCAGGCGTGTCTAGTAGCCCTCAATACGCTGAACAGTCAAGGCGGCATCGCGGATGCCCGTAATTTTCAGGGCTCGCAAATCTGGAGTGTCAATCCATTCAAAGCCGTAAGTATTCCGGTCGGCGGAACGCTGCTCCTGCCTGCTGTGGAAATGAACACATGGGGCCCGGTTGTCGCTCCTAACAATTGGTATATTGAGGGCCCGGCACAAGATCGGTCAGCGGCCTGGTCGGCGCCAGCATTAAAGCCGACCCTGCGCATTTTCACGCCTGGGCCAATCCGGACTCGGGAACGATTACCACGGTCTCTGCCAACTCCTCGAGCGGCGCAACGGTGACCGGATCGGGAACCTCTTTCTCCTCTTCGATGGTCGGTTGCGCGTTTGTGGCGGGCTCGGGAATTACGACAGGTACGGTGAGCGCAAACGGTTTCATCATGTCGGTTGCGAGCTCGACGAATCTGGTGGTGGCCTTTAACACGGCTACGAACGGGTTCTCCGGCCATACCGATCCATATGCGATTTATTGTCCGGTTGTAGTGATGGGGCAAGGCGCACCTGATTCCGGCACGGGGGCCTATATGTTTGGCATTGGACTCAAGAATCTAGATATCGATTGCAATAGCATTGCCGGGTGCGTCGATGTCGCAGATTGGTTTTCGGAAGAACAAACCGAAATCGATCATGTGGTCTTCCGCGGATTCACCAACATCGGCCTGGACCGCGAGACGGCCTATGCCCAGAACTCAGGGCCATTCCATAACTTGGTTTTTTCTCCTTCTAACTCGGAAACCACGGCAACGCTGTGCTACATGAGCCGGGTGAATGGCGGGATAACCAGGCCCATCACGGATATCACGGCGGGAGGCTCGGTAGTAAGACCGAACATCGCCTTTGTGATTGAGACTCCAGGGGAGCGTGTCGAGAATATGCACGTCGAGAATGTCGGAATCGTAGTCGAAATCGGGGGCCTAACGGCTTGCCCGGTAGCGTGCCCGGAGCCGCACCACGGGGCAGGTGGCGCCGCAATCACCAATGTGGACGGCGGCGGAACAGGCGGGACCAGCGTGGTCCAGATCGACAACGCCAACTTCGCCCAAGACAGCGTCACACTGCGCGACATTTTCAAGAACGCGAATTACACCAACGTGCTGAACGATAAGCAAAATGGTCCATGCACTGTTACAGCTTCGCGTTTAGGCTGGTATGCCCTGGATGGCAATGGCACCAAAAAATACAGTACGGCTACAAGTGGGTGCACCACCCCTTAGAACTGAAAGGCAGCCTAAAGAGTGTCGTAGCTGATCGTTACCCCTGCCCGTGGCGCTCTTTCATCAAGTGATACACGTTGGTTAGAGAACGACTGACCAAGTCTGCATGGTATCGATAATACGTGCGGATTGCAGCCCAGCCCACTATGGTAACTGAGTAAGTAGCGCCTGGGACGGATCTGCGCCCTTATTCAGATTAGCTCTCTCGGTCAGGCGCAGATCCGATTCCAGTGGGCCTACTCCTCTAGTAGGATCGGCTTGGTTCCAATTGTCACTTGATGGCTGGATGGAACAGTATACGTGTTACCACTCAAGTCGAGATACTTGGTATATTGACTTGGGGCGGCATACGTTTTACTGCCATCGGTATACCAAACGGCCTGTGCTTGGATGCCACCGCTTCGTGTCATATTACAGGTGTAAACGGCATGATAGGGGGACGATGCTCCGTTCGAAGAACAAGTAGACATTGTGGCCCCATTGATCCAATTGTAGATCTGCTGATAGGCAATACCAGCCTCGGAAACTCCTGAAGAACTCCACAGAGTGCCGATGTCGGAGTTGTCCCAGCTGTACCAATAGAAGCGAGTGATTCCCATTGACCAGTGAAGCAAATAGCTCCTCGCGACGAAAGCGGCCCTCGAGTCGGGGTTGGTTATTGCTCCCTTGCTTACATAACCCCACGAGCTTTCTGTATCCCATAGTGCCTTGCTTGATAATCCGTACTTGCTCATGACGGATCTGACCGAACTGGTCATGGATGCCACGATAACCTCGGCGATGTCATTGTTGGTGTTCGGGTATGCATGAATCGCCACGCCGTCGATATCCTTGGTGCCGCCTGATGCGAAATAGTTATCCAGATATTGACTGCCGTAGCTGATTGCGGAGGGGGAAAGAATAGTCGCAGCGGGATCAATTGATCGGATAATATCGTGCTCGGCGTTCGTTAAAGATACCATCTCAGCCACTGTCCCGCTGAAGCCATTCTGGGGCTCGTTCCAGAGTTCATAAGCTTGAATCCGGCCTTTGTACCTGGTGACAAGCGCAGTTACAAAGTTCTTCCAGTCCTGAATGTTGGCAACGCTACCTGAACAAATGGTGCCATAGGATGCCGCGTGACAGGTGGACTGACTGGAAACTGCCCACGGCGGCGCACCGTTGTTGGCGAACATAACGCCAATCCCGTGAGCACTGGCTGCATTAACATATGCGTCCATGCGCGACCATTCGTATACGCCGCGCTGTGGTTCCGTGTATGGCCAGACTACACCGGATCCCTTGCCCAGCGCGCCTATCGCGGTCGGCCAATGGCTGGGACTCATGAGCGTGTTGCCGAACAGGCTCGCAGGAACTGGCTGAGAGGGGGTCTGAGCCGCCGCATCCTCGGGGAATACCTGAACAGCTTCTTCCCGAAGTGCGGCATCGGGATCTACACTTGCTTGCCCCCACGCGATAGCAGTGGCAAACAAGGTGAGACAAATTGGTGCAATATTTAGTGCTAGCTTCAAAACGTTCCTTCCTTTCTGTCCGGGCAACTCTCAGTACTTTAAGGGTCTTTTTTCGGCTCGGATACGAGGCACTCGTCTACCAATGCCTCTCATACGCGAACATCAGGGGGAACCACAGGTCTTTATCGGTCGTTACGGGGCCCGCGTCCGAAAAGCGCCCAATTTCAGCTCCCGATTGGGTAAGGACGAGTTGAGCAATTCCGCCGGATCACGCGACTCTCGGACGACCTGATGTATACGTTCAAGGCCCTTCTTTTTTTCAAGTTGCTTTGTGTGCTAGTACCATGTTTCTGCTATAAATCTCATATTTTTCGAGTAGAATCTGGCTGGGCTCACCTTACTATAGGTGGCGAGTGCCTTGCTCCCACAGCACGTTCGCAGGTTCGCCTGTGGTTTGTTTTGGGCGACGGCCTGAGCCATCAGCAGGACGGCAACAACCTGTATGGCATCTACGCCGTCGGTTTTGCGGAACTGTTGCGGCGCTTCTCGGAAAGGTCACCGTACCAGCAACCAGGCGCTCGATACCAGCCCGACTATCTGTGGTCTGGTGGTCTGAAGCCCGTGGCGATTAAGCCTTCTGAGCAATGGAAAAGAATGATGGTGAGCGTTTTGCTAGGACGCTGCCCGAAGCCCGAACTAGGCTTGCTCACGCGTTCGGCGAACTTCACGAGAATAAGTTTGCGCTGTCGGCGCTGCGGTATTGAAGAAGAGCTGTCCCACACTTGAGATCGAGGGCAACTCTAAAACCGATCATGTTAACACCACAACAATCTGCGTCCTAGGCGTGTATTGCCGAAGCAACTTACAAAGAACTATCGGTGGCTTGCGCCGTGCTGTTAGATGTTCCAAGAAAGCTAGTAAATGGAAGGAGCCGAATGTTTACCGACATAAATCCGATTGAGGCGAGCGGCCCTCGTCACAAGATGAATTCCCTGGGTTGCTTGGATATTTTTGCCACCAGTCCGCAGTCGTTCGGAGCAGACCGAAGTACGTACCTTAAAGAGGTGGCGAAAGTCGCTCAGTGGAGTGAGAAGGCGGGGTGCAGGGGTACGCTCGTGTACACTGACAACTCAATTCTAGATCCTTGGCTGGTTTCGCAAATCATTATCGAAAATACCGAATCTCTGAGCCCGCTCGTCGCGGTGCAGCCTATCTACATGCATCCATATAGTGTGGCGAAGATGATTACCTCACTCGGCTTCCTCCATCAATCGTCGTGTCTACTTGAATATGGTTGCGGGGGGCTTTAAGAACGATCTGATGGCACTGAATGATCAAACGCCGCACGACAAAAGATACGATCGGCTTATCGAGTACACGAAAATTATTCAACTACTTCTCGCCTCCGAGACCTCCGATAAGCTTTGATGGGGAGTTTTATAAAGTTGACAAGCTCGTCTTGAAACCACCCCTGCCGAGCGAGCTCTTGCCTGGAGTCTTCGTTTCTGGATCTTCTGCTGCTGGCGTCGCTGCTGCATGTCGCGATCGAGAGCAACTGCGGTCAAATATCCTGAACCACCGTCAGAATGTCCTTCTTCCACCTCAAGCTCGTGTGGCGTACGTGTCGGTATCATCGCGCGTGCCGATGAAACAGCGGCTTGGGAAATTGCGCACCAAAGATTCCCTGAGGATCGAAGAGGGCAGATCACACATGAGCTGGCAATGAGGATCTCTGATTCGTCCTGGCACAAGCAATTATCTGAGATTGGCAGAACTCAAGAAATGCGATCGTAGACTTATTGGCTCGGGCCGTTCAATAGTTCGAAGTCAAACTGCCCTTATTTAGTTGGCGACTATGAAGCAGGTCGCAACTGAACTGCGGCAGTATATCGCGAGTGGGTATCGGACATTCATTTTAGACATTCCACCTTCTGAGGAGGAACTGCACCATATCGGAATTGTGTTTCGAAAGGCGATTAGCGACGAGACCGAGAGCTTGCGATGACGAAGAAACTACTCCAGGAATACGTTGACGATCAGGCGGACCTGAGGCCTGACGCGATTGCTCTCGTTGATGGGAAAGAATCGTTCACGTACGGCGATCTCGCGTCACGATCGAACCAGCTAGCACGAGTTCTCCGCGAAGCAGGTTGCTGCAGGGGAGATCGGGTTGGCATTCTACTCCCGAAATCTCCCGAGGCGCTCATCAGTATGTTTGCAGTGCTGAAAGCTGATTGCATATATGTACCAATGGACATTGCAAGTCCGTCCAGCCGGTTACAGATAATGTTGGAGGCGTGTGGAAGCAGTTGTCTACTGGCCGCGTCCGCATCAGCAACATTGGTGAACGATTTGATCTTAGATCTGCGGAAGCGTGAGCAAATGACCGTCGGGTGGATCGATTCGCAGCCCGCTCCAGCAGAATTGAAAGTAGCATTCAATCAAGTGACTTAGATTCAGCCTCAGCGGAACGTGTTACTTCTGAGAATACTAGTTCGGATGTAGCTCACATTCTCTTCACGTCAGGTTCTACGGGTCACCCTAAAGGTGTGATGATCACCCATAGCAATGTCCAACATTTCGTACAATGGGCGACCAAGCATTTCCGATACTCTTTATTCGATCGCATTTCCGGCCATCCGCCACTGCATTTTGATCTATCAACTTTCGACATTTTGGCACTTTTGCAGCCGGTGCACAACTGCACTTAGTGCCGCGACAACTTAGTCTACTCCCTCATAAAGTGGCTGACTTCATTCGCAGGTCAGAGCTAACTCAATGGTTTTCTGTTCCTTCCCTGCTCTCGTACATGGCAAAGTTCGATGTAGTGAAGTGGAATGACTTTCCCACGCTCCGGCGCTTGCTCTGGTGCGGAGAAAGATTCCCTACGCCTGCGCTGATGTATTGGATGAAGCGCCTGCCACACGTTAGCTTCACCAATCTATATGGACCCACAGAAGCAACCATAGCGAGCAGCTACTATGATGTCGCCGCAGTGTCCCGAGAATGAGGAGTCTCCTATCCCCATAGGAATTGCATGCGATGGTGAAGAACTCCTAGTCTTGGATAGTAATCTAGAACCTGCGGCTGCCCAGCGAGATTGGAGACTTGTATATACGCGGGGTCGGCTTAAGTCCTGGGTACTGGAATGATCCGGACAAGACGGACTCGGTTTTTCTGCCAAATCCCCTCTCGCCCACACCAGACCGAATTTATAAAACGGGCGACTTGGCAAGCGTCGGTCAGGATGGACTCGTATATCTGCATGGACGATCAGATTCCCAGATCAAGAGCAGGGGATATCGCATTGAACTCGGTGAAATCGAAACTGCGCTACATGCAATAGAAGGTGTACGCGAATGTGCAGTTGTGGCCCTCAACACGAGTGAGCTTCGAAGGTGCTACGATCTGTTGCGCAATCGTTCCAGCAAATAGCATCGAAGATTATCAACAGAATTTGCGCCGGCAATTAGCGAGCCGATTGCCCGATTACATGATTCCGTCTAGGTGGATGTGCATGGACTCCTTACCCTTGAACGGAAATGGGAAAATCGATCACGGTCCCAGCTCATGCGAAGCTCTTCAGACTTGACGATCGGGGGCGTCCAGTCACTCCAGCAAGCGACTCAACAAAACGGGGCAGGAACCAAATATCACAAATGTCTGAATATATCCAGCGAATAAACAACATCTTTTCCGATGTACTTCTGCGTGATGTTGATTCGCCGAAAACTGATCTATTCGAGACAGGCATTCTAGATTCCATGGCGTTAGTGGAATTGCTGTTGAATCTCGAGCAGCAATTCGGCTTAACTATTGACATTATCGATCTTGACTTGGAAAATTTCCGATCTATGGAGAAATCGCGGAGCTCGTTGCGATCCGAGAAGAGCAGCCTGTAACGTGCTACACGATGAATGTATTCAGGGATTAGTGGCCTTGAACAGTCTGTGCGCTTCAAGAAAGCGCAATGGCCGGAATTGAGTGACCGGGAGTATCGGATATCACAGGGCCATGATTCAGTGCGGCAGCTCTTTTAGTGGACGGCAATGTGTTGCTGCGGCCGCAGAAGAGCGGTTTAGCCGAAAAAAGCACACTGGGGATTTCCCGAGTCCAGGCGATCAATTATTGTCTTGAAGAAGCGAAATTACACCTTAGCGACATTGATGAGCTTGCACACGGATTCGACTATTCTCATATAGAAAGTTTTATTCTTTAGATGCGATTTCGGCGAAACAGTATCGGGAGGTCTATTCAAAAGAAGCACTGCTCTCCGTCGTGCGGCGATATTTTCCTGAGCTTTCCGACGATCGAGTCAAACGGTGGAGCATCATCTTGCTCATGCAGCCAGTGCCTATTACACTTCTGGATGGGATGACTGTCTTGTTGTGGTTGCAGACGGCATGGGCGAAGTCCATGGTGTGTCAGTCTTTCTCGCTCAGACATGGAGGCTACAAAAAATCCATAGCATTCCAGCTTCGATTCGATCGGTATTCTTTATTCGTTAGTGACCCTGCACCTAGGGTTCGATTTTAATTCTGACGAGTACAAGATCATGGGGCTTGCACCCTACGGGAATCCCGAATGCGTTTAGCGCCTTTTTCAACCGAGTCGTCAAATTTTGTGAAAACGGCTCTATTCGTATCCCGATCTTAAGGTTGAATCGTACCAGCGTGGAGCGGGAGACTTACGCGCGTACAAGAGCATTCCTGACTACAGGAGCTTGCGCCGGAGAGAAAACCCGATGACGAAATCTTGGATGTTCACCGTGATATCGCCTCGGCGCTTCAAGAGATCTTGGACAAGACGATGCTGCACATCTGCGGCTATTTCGGGTCTGTGACAGGCAAGCGGAAACTGGCCCTGGCCGGAGGTGTCGCCCTGAATTGCACCGCAAACAGCAAGCTCATGCGCGCCAGATACTTCGATGAGATTTACATTCAGCCGGCAGCAGGCGACGACGGAGCTGCATTGGGTGCCGCTCTTTACCATCGGAAAAGCTCAGCGCTACCCATTCCGGACGGCAGAAAACTCCCTTCTATGGTCCGGCATACACCGCCGTGGAGATCGAATCAGCACTGACGAGTTTGCGTCATGTATTGACTCGTCCGATTCGCCGATGCCGAACACGCTGCGGGCGAGGCAGCTCAATTGTCGCTCATTCGGCGGTTGTCGCTTGGTATCGAGGTCGGATGGAATTCGGTCCGCGGGCTCTCGGAAACCGCAGCATACTTGCAGATCCTGGACATCCTCACATGCGAGATCGTATCAACGCCATGGTCAAGATGAGAGAGGCCTTCCGCCCATTTGCTCCCGCAGTATCGATAGAGCAGGTTCACCGGTGGTTTGATGTCGACCCAGGTAGTGAGCTGCCCTTATGATTATGAATGTCGACGTTAGATGCGAGTATAGGTCGGTGCTTCCGGCCATCACTCATGTGAATGGCTCGGCAAGGGTCCAGACCGTGTCGGCTGAAGACAACGGAGACTTCCATACTCTGTTGCGTGCAGTCGGGCGCACGACGGGTCGTGAGATGGTGCTGAACACGAGCTTCAATGTAAAAGGCCAGCCGATCGTAAATACTCCTCGAGAGGCGATCGAAACCTTTCTTCGCACTGGCATCGATTATCTCTTCTTGGAAGATGTACTCATACGTCGTCGAGATGTTAGGAATGAGCAATCCGAAATCCCCAAGTCGAAAATTGGAACGGAACTTCGCTCCTAGTTTCTGGTCGGGAGCTTGCGGAGCGTTCCAATGCACCGTGGCGCGTCTGTGAGCAATCCGCGCAAAGCCCTGTGAGCCCGGTATGTCAAGCCCTGCCCGAACTAAAATTCGTTATGCGTCCTTTGCAGATTACGATCAAATCATTGCAGTGCAAATGCGAAACGGCATTTCTGAATCACCTCGCGAACGCTGGGAGGCACTGTGGCGGAGCAATCCTGCCTTGAAGGAGCGACAAGCTCAGTGGCCTCTTGGTTGGGTTCTGGAGGTAGGCTCCGGTGAAGTAGTAGGTTTCATCGGTAACCTTCCTCTCTCTTTTCACTTTAGAGGACGCGAACTACGAGCGGCGACGGGAAGGGGTTGGGCGGTGGACAAAGCGTACCGAGCCTACTCGATGCAACTCCTGCACCGTTTTCTGAAGCAAGAAGATGTCGATCTATTCCCTTTTGTAACCGTTAATCGGAATGCCGAGCCAGTTCTCAATGCTTTCAAGTTCGAGAAAGTACCGATTGGGGCGTGGAACAAATCTGCATTTTGGATTACTAATTACTGCGGCTTTTCGGCCAGTGCTTTGCGTATGAGATCGGTTCCCTTCCATAAGGTCATCGCTTATCCTTTCGCTGCGGCGTTGTTTTTTCACGATACTTTTAAAGGGCTGGATAAGCAACTCGGGGATCCGCTTTCTGCGATTCAACAGTGCCCCGGATTTGATGACCGTTTCGATGAGTTTTGGCATGAACTGAAGGGTGAGCGAGAGAATACTCTACAGGCTGTGCGGACGCGAGAAACTCTCGAATGGCACTTCAACGCTGAGCTGTCGCGCAAATGCGCCTGGGTTCTCACAGTGACAAAGGGCTCGCGTCTTGTCGCGTATGCGATTTTTGATAGGCATGACCGGCCCGCAATAGGGTTCAAGCGGGTTCGTTTCGTGGATTTCCAGTCCCTCAAGGGGTACGAGGACACGCTTGGCTCTTTTTTGTCTTGGAGCCTAGACCGGTGTCGGCAAGAAGGCGTTCACGTCTTGGAAGTCATCGGACGTTGGCTTGACCGCCCAGATTTGCCTCGTACTGTTTCGCCGCATTGCAGGAGTTTGCTGTCCTGGATGTACTACTACAAAGCCAATGACAAACTGCTCTGCGAGGCGCTCAAGGATCCTCAAAGCTGGGCTCCGTCGTTGTTTGATGGGGACGCCAGTCTCTAGTGCGCGCGTCCCCGTCATTGTTAAACCAGAGTGACGTAACAGAAAACATAGGCGATCAATCCGTCATGACGCCCATAATCTCGGCTGCTTCCCACCTCTTCAGCTTCCCGGCAGCCTTCTTCAAAATCGCTTCCTGTGCTTTCATCATCCGCCCCACTTCCGCGGCCGGGACCTGCTGTTCGCTGGCTTCCACAGCTCACAGCTTTCCCCAACCGCCTTTCAAGCCGACATTTCATTTGCTAATTCACGCGGACAACTCTCACATACTACTGACAGCTCACGCAAAGCGAAAAACGACCCGAGTAGTGACAGTGTGATACTACCCGCAACAAAATCGGCAACTGTCACTGTTTTGTCACTATAAAAGCGTCAAATCGAGTGAAATAGCGGGCAATCAGATGAGACGGATTTCAGCGCAAGTTGTTGGCTGGCAAGAGGATTCGTTGAATTTTGTTGCGCTTGCAGGAGAGCCTGAATCGGTTTAGCAAACCGCTGCTTTCGACCGCTCAGCCACTGTCCGGGTTTCGGCGGGTCTTTTGCAATCGTAGCATGCAAAAGCAGCTGAGCGCGGTTGTGCTCTATATCTAAAATCCCCGTTCCATCGGCATCGCCAGTGGCGGGTCGATCAAAAAATCCGCCTCTCGTACCTCAACCATTGCGTCCCGGATGGAGTGCTCCTTAGCAGGTTCGGTTGTCACTACAAAAGGGAGATCGCGCCAGTTCTCTTTTGGGAGCTGCAGCACTGCGTCAATTCCAATGCTGTACTTCGCAAGAATCGTCGCAAGTGTTGCGATAATACCAGCCTTATCTTCCACGCGAAATCGCAGATAATATGGTGATTCTTGTGTACGGATGGGCAGCGGCTTATATGCGCCTAACCTCTCGTGCGCAAACGGACTCACTCGCTCTGAACTGCCGAACCGAATCTCGCGAGCCACACGCATCAAATCGCTCACGATCGCTACTCCGGTGGGCTTTGATCCCGCGCCGCGCCCATAATAAAACGTGTCTTCTCCGTAGGCCCCTCGTATCCAGATGGCGTTATACGCACCGCGCACTTGAGCAAGAATCGTAGATTGCGGAATCAGGCTTGGCCGCACTGAGAGCAACAGCCCGTCCTCAGTTTGCCGCGCCAAACAAAGCAGCCGGATCGTATGTTTCAGTTGGTGTGCGTAAGCAAAGTCAACTGGCATCAATCGCCTGATGCCCTCAGTGAAGATGTCCACCGGCATCAGCTTCTCGCCGAAAGCGAGTGCCGCCAGAATCGCCAGCTTTGAACGCGCGTCCAGACCATCCACATCCGCGGAAGGATCGGCTTCTGCGTACCCCAGCTGCTGTGCCTCGGCAAGCACCGATTCAAATCCCGCATTACTTCTCTCTATTTCAGTCAGAATGAAATTGCTCGTACCGTTCAAAATTCCGTATAGCTCGAGAACGCGATCACCAGCGATTCCTTCCCTCAAAATGGTATGAATTGGAATTCCGCCAGCAACGCTCGCCTCCATTGCCAGATTCACACCGTTCTGATTGGCAAGCGTCCACAACTCCGCCCCTCGCAGCGCGATTAGCTCCTTGTTTGCCGTTACGACCGATCTTCGAGCTCGCAAAGCCTCTTCGACGATATGGCTCGCGGTGCCAATCCCGCCAATCACTTCCACTACGATATGGACCTCCGGGTTCGACACAACATCCCGCCAGTTGGTCGTCCGGGCGATGCTTTCACAGAGTGTCGGCAATACCTTTTGATGGACAGCACGGCTGCATACGGCTTTCACCCGCAGCGGAAAACCCAGCTTCTCCTGGATCGATTTGGCGTTACCTGCTAAAACCTCCAGCGCCCCGAGTCCCACATTGCCGAGGCCGATCACGCCAACGCCTACCTCCACGCCCGCTGAGTCCCCCATGCTTTTTGGCACGTCATAAGTGGCTTATCATAGCAACCGTATGGGCTTTTTCCTTACCACGCAGCGCGGGCACAAATCCGTTTTCGCGTGTTCTCGGCGTACAGCATTACTTTCGTCGATCGCCTCGGCGCTGTGCTGCGCTCATCAGCAAGATGGCCAGGAGCCGCCAGGGAGCCGCCGTATTCCTCCGATTCCCAGTCCCAGCAATCCCGAGGATCGCAAGCTTCCGAATGGCAAGTCACAGAACGATGCGATTGCCAAGCAAAACCATGAGCAAGCCCTCAAAGACACAAACGACCTGATCAGTGTCGCCGAACAACTAAGAGACGAATTGAAGAAAGCGGGAAATTACGTGGTTCCAATCTCATCTGTGAAAAAGACGGAAGAGATCGAAAAACTGGCGCGCCGCATTCGCGGACGGCTCAAAGACTAAACCTGAGGTCTTTGCCAGATTCCGTCTAGTCAAGCGTTCGTGATAATCTGGCGTGACAGTAGCAATTCAAGCACAATTCATGCCTGCAATTCGGGAGAAGAAACAGCTCATGAGCGCGTCTGAGATCGACCGCACGTTGGTCCGTCTCGCTCATGAAGTGTTAGAGAAAACCACGGATGTTGGCCGGCTTGCATTTGTAGGCATCAAGCGCCGCGGCGTGCCCCTCGCCCAGCGGCTTGCAGCAAAGATCGAGAGTCTTGAGAATTGTATGGTGCCTACTGGCATTCTCGATATCAATCTGTATCGCGACGACCTCTCTACTGTTGGCGAGAGACCAGTGCTTGGCGCGAGGCAGATTGATTTCCCGGTTACCGGCAAAGATATCGTTCTCATGGACGATGTGCTTTATACAGGACGAACGGTTCGCTCCGCTCTAGACGCTTTGTTCGATCATGGCCGCCCTTCGCGCGTCCAGTTATTAGTGCTCATTGACCGAGGTCATCGTGAATTACCCATCGAGGCACGCTACGTAGGACGAATGGTCCAGACCAGCACAAATGAAATCATCGAGGTGAAATTTCAAGAGGTCGATGGCCAGGAAAAGGTATTGCTGGTGGAGAGAGTGGGTGATCCACTTTCGCAAGAAGTGAAGTAGCATCACGATGCGGCGTGGCCTGCTTGATATCGAATCGCTCGCACGCCCCGATATCGAAGCTATTCTGGCGCGGTCGAAAGATTTTCAACCACCTGCTGGCCAAAGCTTCAAGCGCTTTGATACGCTGCGCGGACGGACCATTGTAAATCTGTTTTTCGAAGCATCCACTCGCACGCGGACGAGCTTCGAGATCGCCGCGAAACGGCTTGGCGCCGACCTCATCTCCATCACAGCCTCAGGATCTAGTGTGTCGAAAGGCGAGTCTCTCGTCGACACGCTCAATACACTGGCTGCCATGCGTCCCGACGCTATAGTGATGCGCCATTCGGCATCGGGCGCGCCGCATTTTCTTTCACGCTACCTGCCGATTCCCATCGTCAATGCCGGCGACGGTACGCACGAGCATCCCACGCAGGCGTTACTGGATGCGCTCACTATCATTGATCGCCGTGGAACGCTCGAAGGGCTGCGCGTCGCCATTATCGGTGATATTGCTCACAGTCGTGTCGCAAGATCCAACATCTTTTTGCTATCAAAGTTTGGCGCACCAGGTCGTGCTGTGTGGTCCCGCTTCCCTACTGCCTGGAGAAATCGGACGACTCGCACCTGGCATCGAACTCACTACTGACATGCTCCACGCCATTCGCGATGTTGACGTGATTATGATGCTGCGCGTGCAGTTGGAACGCCAGCATGAACCAGCGTTCCCTATCAACGAATATTTTCAGTTCTTCGGACTGCGTCCGGAACATATCGAACTAGCAAAACCGAACTTGATCGTGATGCATCCCGGGCCGATTAATCGAGGCCGCGAAATCTCTTCCGAAGTAGCCGATTCGCAGCGCTCGGCAATCCTCAATCAAGTCGAGAATGGCATTGCAATCCGCATGGCCGTGCTCGAACGAATTCTCGCCGCATGACCAAACTGGTCATTAAGAACGGCCGTATCGTCGATCCTTCGCAGGGTCTGGATCGCGTGTGCGATGTCGCCATCGGAGGCGGTGTAATTCAACAAATCGGGGACGCCATTCCAGCGACAGGCAGCGAAGAGTTCGATGCATCTGGATTAATCGTTTCGCCGGGGTTCATCGACATGCACGTTCATCTACGTGAGCCTGGATTCGAACACGCGGAGACAATAGAGACAGGCTCGCGCGCCGCGGCGGCCGGCGGTTTTACCTCTATCTGCTGCATGCCGAATACCGATCCGGTAAATGACAAACCCACTGTCACCAGCTACATCATTGAGCGTTCCCGGCGATTTGCGACGGTAAACGTTTATCCTATCGGCGCAATTACCAAGAATAGCGCCGGAGAAGAACTCTCCGCGATTGCTTCTATGAAGCAGGCTGGCATTGTGGCGATTTCTGACGACGGAAAGCCTGTGATGAACGCGCGCGTGGTACGCAGGGCAATGGAATTTGCACACGCTCTGGACATTCCGTTGATCGAACATTGCGAGGATCTCCACCTGAGTGCTGGGGGCGATATGCACGAAGGCCTGGAATCCACGCGTCTGGGTTTACGAGGAATACCGCGCAGTTCCGAAGATGTGATGGTTGCCCGAGACACAATTCTTGCGCAGGTCACTCAGGCGCGCTATCACGTCGCGCATATTTCGTCGAGGTATTCAGTTGAAATGGTTGCCTTCGCGAAACAGCGCGGCTTGCGAATTACATGTGAGGCAACTCCGCATCATTTTACGCTTAGCGATTGCGAAATGCCTGCGTACGATAGCAACTACAAAATGAAACCGCCTTTACGCGACAGCAGCGATGTGGAAGCCATCGTAGGAGGACTTGCAGATAGCACGATAGACGCAATAGCCACGGATCATGCGCCCCATCCCGGAGACGAAAAGATGCAGGAATTCGAACGCTGTCCTTTCGGCATCATCGGACTGGAAACAGCTGTCGGTTTGGCGCTCGAGCGGCTCTATCATACTGGCAAAGTGAGCGTGTCCCATTTGGTTCGACTCTTCAGTCAGAATCCCGCGCGCGTTCTTTCGCTTGACCGCGGCACCTTACGTCCCGGCGCTCCTGCAGACGTCACAATTTATAGTCTGGACCATAGCTGGACGTACGACGTAACCCGCTCGCCGTCAAAGAGCCGCAACACGCCGTTTCATCGGACACAAGTTCCGCGGCGGCCCAGTCGCTACGATTGTCGCGGGCCAGATTGTTTGGCGGTTTGACATCTAGCTGATTCCGCGACCATCTTCACCGCTGCGGCAAGCGAGTCCTCTTCTTCGTCCGCCACAGTGCGCATGTCGAGAATGATCTTGTCGCGTTCGATTCTGGCGATAACCGGTACTTGCCCGACCCGCAAACGGCGCTCGAAAGCAGTCGGGTTCGGAACGCTCAACTCAATCACCCATGTAGGAAGCGTTTGATCTGGCGTTGAGCCGCCGCCGATCGCGGATTCACTCTCCCGAACAGCAGCATTTATATCTCCGAGCTTCCGCAGTACGCGATCGGCTCGCTGATGCACTTCTTCGGAAGTGGCGAAGATCATGCGGAGGGTCGGAATCGCCTGCCAGTTTTCCATGAGCAGATGCCTCAGGGCGTTTTCGAGCGCTTCGATAATCAGTTTGTCCACGCGAAAAGCCCGATACATAGGGTTTCGCCGGACCCGCTGAACCAACTCTGGATCACCGGCGACAATTCCACTTTGAGGGCCCCCAAGCAGCTTGTCGCAACTAAAGGACACTAAGTTAACACCGGCGGCCAAGCTGTCTGCGACGACTGGCTCATCAATGCCTTGCGCGCGCAAATTAACAAGACAGCCGCTGCCGAGATCTTCATATACCGGAATGCCGTGCGCGCGTCCCAGTTCGGCGAGCTCCGTTCAACTCGGGTCGACCCGTGAAGCCGGTGACCCGAAAGTTCGAAGGATGCACCCGTAAGAAAAGCCGCGTTCTGTCGTTGATCGCATTTTTGTAATCGTCAATCCATGTGCGATTCGTGGTGCCCACTTCGCGGAGAAATGCGCCCGATCGCGCCATGATCTCGGGGATCCGGAACCCATCACCAATTTCGATCAGCTCGCCGCGAGAAACGATCACTTCGTAGCCCGAGGCGAATTCGTTTAATACCAAATAAACCGCCGCAGCGTTGTTGTTGACAACAGTTGCTGGACGCTCGAGTAGGAGTTCTAGCAACCCTGCGGTATGGACATCCCGCTTGTCCCGTTTTCCGGCCTCGAGGTCGTACTCCAAGTTCGAATACCGCGGGATTGGATTGAATTCCGCAAGTGGCGCGCGTCCCAGATTCGTGTGGAGGATCACTCCGGATGCATTGATGACTGACCGAAGCGACGGCCGTAGCAGCGCTCGAATCCGCTCTTCAACAGTTTGTTCGATAGGAATCTCGCTAATTTCGCCGCCCGCGCGTAGCGCTTCCCGGCGTTCCGAAAGTACGGCACGAATTTGGTTCGTAATCAACTTCTGGGGCACGCCACCGGTATGCTTTAACTGGCGCAGCACTTGATCGACTGACGGCAAGGTGCGAAGCGATGCCATTTAAGCGATCGCTCTACGCGTAAGAACTTGCTTCAGATATTTGCCGGTGTACGACTGCGGAACATTAGCCACTGCCTCGGGCGTGCCTTCGGCTATGATATGCCCACCTGCATCCCCACCTTCCGGACCGAGATCAATAATCCAATCGGCTGCTTGAATCAGATCCAGATTGTGCTCGATCAGCAAAATACTTCCGCCGTTGCGAATTAACCTCTCAAACGATTGCAGCAGCTTCGCAATATCGTCGAAGTGCAGTCCCGTCGTCGGCTCATCAAAAAGAAACAATGTGCCCTGGCAGGTGGACTGAGCCAGATGCGCCGCAAGTTTCACGCGTTGCGCCTCACCGCCGCTTAGAGTTGTGGCGGATTGTCCAAGCCTCAGATATCCAAGACCGACATCCTGCAAAACCTTTAGCCGCGACGCGAGGCGCGCCGTTCCAGCGAAAAAAGAAAGTGCTTCACGCACTGTCAGCTGCAGCACTTCGTGAATGTTCAGGCCCTTGTACCTGATATCGAGAACACTGGATTTGTACCGCGTGCCCTTGCATTCTTCGCAAACCAGTTCCACATCCGCAAGAAACTGCATCTCGACTGTGACAGTGCCGTCGCCCTGACAGGTTTCGCACCGTCCACCTGGAACATTGAACGAAAAGTGTCCAGCGGTATAGCCGTGCCTCTCCGCCTCGGGCGTGGAGGCAAACAGGTCGCGAATCAAATCAAACGCCTTTATATAGGTGACTGGATTCGATCGGGGCGTCCTTCCGATTGGCGATTGATCCACCATGACAACGCTCGTGAGCAGATCTGCACGCTCCACCCGCTTCAACGCAAGCTTTCGCGCACCTGAATCGCTGCCCTGGTCCATCGGATTTTGCCGGTTTTTATTTACATGCAGGTCAAGCGCCCGATAAATCACCTCGTGCACTAAACTCGATTTGCCTGATCCCGACACACCCGTTACAGCAACCATCACTCCCAGTGGAATCTGAACGTCAATGTTTTTGAGGTTATTCGCCCTGGCGCCAATAAAACGGATACTCCGCCTTGGGTCGATCTTCCGGCGCTCCAGAGAGTGTGACACACTAAGCTCACCTCGTAGATAGCGCCCCGTAAGAGATTGCGCGCTCTCCCGGTGCGTCACTTCTTTGTGCGAAGGCGGAAACAGTAGCTGATGATATGTCCCGGAGAAGATCACTCGGCCGCCATTTTCACCAGCACCGGGACCGAGGTCTAGGATGTAATCCGATTCCCTCATCACCTCTGCATCGTGCTCGACCACGATAATCGTATTACCGAGTTCCCGAAGATCTTTCAAGATATTGATGAGCCGCGCAGTGTCCCGGCTATGCAGGCCAATTGACGGCTCATCGAGTACATAGGTGGCGCCAACCAACCTCGATCCCAGGCACGTTGCCAGCTGGATGCGTTGCGCCTCGCCACCGGATAGCGTTGCCGAAAGACGATCCAGCGTGAGGTACTCAAGGCCTACATCGTTCAGAAACTTGCAGCGCTGCCGTATCTCTTCAAGCACTCGCTCGGCGATCTCCGATTCTTCGGGACTTAGCTGAAGAGTGTCGAAGAACGCCCCTGCACGCGCTATATTCATGCTCAACACCTGTGCGACGTTGCAGTCATTCAGTCTGACCCACAACGCCTCTGGCCGCAGCCGCGCACCGCGGCATGCCGAACATTCCGTGTAAGCCCGATAGCGGCTCATGAACACACGGACGTGCACCTTGTACTTCTTCTTCTCCACCTCCCGGAAGAATCGATAGATGTGCGAGCGCACGAATTCCTTTTCTTCCCGTGTCAAATCCGAATACGGTACGTTCAATCGCACGTTGCCGCGGCGATTTTGGTTTGAACTCTTCGTCGTAGTACCACTCGTATTGCGGCTTGGTCCACGGGTCCACAGCGCCGGCTTGAACTGACAGGGTTGGATCGGGAATGACGAGGTCTAAATCGTAATCGATCGTATTGCCAAAGCCCTGGCACACCGGACACGCTCCGATCGGGCTATTAAAGCTGAAGAGCGTTGGCTCGGGAGGCGCCGCAATCAGTCCGCACGTTTTGCATGCGAATCTCTCAGTGAAGTGCAGAGTTTGGGAATCCGCTACACCCGCTTCGTGAAAAAAGATTTCGCCCGCTTCCCGGTAGCAGATCTCAGCGCTATCGACCAGGCGCTGATGCGAATCTGGACGGATGACGATGCGATCAGCAAGCACGTAAACCGGCTTGGCAAAGTCGATGTCGAGCAGCGACTCAGGCGTAGAGAATTCGAATATCTGCCCGTTCTGAAATAGCCGGTTAAAGCCTTTCCTGCGAAGTTCAAACAAATGGTCGCGTAACCCCGCAGCGTCTTTCGGTTGGGCGTTGACGGGAAACAGGGCATACCACCGTGATCCTTCGGGTTGCGCGAGCATCGCATCTGCGACCTGATCCACGGTGTCACGTTGAATTCGGGTGCCCTCTTTAGGGCAATAGGTGCGTCCAGCTCGCGCATACAGCAGGCGTATAAAATCGTACAGTTCTGTTGCGGTTGCCACCGTTGACCGAGGATTGCGCGTTTGATTCTTTTGTCGAATCGCGATCGGTGGCGCGATTCCCAGAATCTCATCGATGTCCGGCTTTTCCATGCGCTCTAGAAACTGGCGAGCGTAGGCGGACAGAGACTCGACGTAACGCCTCTGCCCTTCTGCGTAGATCGTGTCGAACACAAGAGATGATTTGCCCGAACCCGATACACCCGTTACCACGGTCAGTCGGTTGTGAGGGATGTCTATGTCGATGTTTTTCAGATTATGGACGCGCGCGCCGCGTATGCCGAGGAAGGGCTGGGCTGCAGCCGCCACATCTTCAGCTACAGCCGATTCACAAGACGGTAAGCTGGATTTTTCCGGCATCGTTTGCAGAATGGGAGCGTGCTTTCACTTCACACGCCGTCGACGGCGCGGCACCCCTGGAAAGGACTTCTCCATTAGTATAGGACGCGTCCCAGCCCGCTTCTCTGACTCTGAAATAGAGAGATTCCGCGGTGACCTCCTGGCTTGGTTCCGCTCTAACCGGCGCGATCTGCCATGGCGCCGGACATGCGACCCATATGCAATCTGGGTATCCGAGATCATGTTGCAACAGACGCGAGTTGCAACGGCCGTCCCCTACTACGAACGCTTCCTGGCGCGTTTTCCTGATTTTCAGAGCGCTCGCGGATGCTTCAGAACCAGAGCTGCTCGCTCACTGGGCTGGTCTCGGGTATTATTACCGCGCGCGGAATTTGCAAAAGGCCGCACGGCTCATGCGCGAAGAAGGCCGTTTTCCAGGAACTATCGAGGAGATGCGCAGTCTTCCCGGTATTGGCGATTACACGGCCGCAGCAGTTGCCAGCATCGGTTTCAACCTTCCACACGCGGTGCTGGATGGCAACGTGCTGCGGGTGTTGAGCCGCGTGTTCAATGATGCCACGAACATCTCTGCCGACACGGCCCGCAAGCACTTCTCCGCGCTCGCTGACAAGGTACTCGATCGCGATCAGCCCGGCGCATTCAACCAGGCCATAATGGAACTTGGCGCAACAATTTGCCTGCCGAAAAGACCACAGTGCCTCATCTGTCCCGTGTCGGACTTATGCCAGGCTCGGCAAAGAGCGCGCGAGAGCAAGCTACCTGTAAAAAGCAAGCGGCACCAGAGCGTTGAGGAGAAGCGCCAACTGTTCTGGATCGAACGCCAGGACAAGCTGCTGGTCTGGCAGCGCCCATCGACATCTCGCCTCATGCCCGGATTCTGGGAGTTGCCGGAACGAGCTCAACTGCCTGCAGTCGCTACCGGACCGAAACTCGGTTCTTTCCGCCACACTATTACCTTCCATAAGTACCTGTTCGAAGTCATAGAGAGCAGCGCTCTATCTTCCATCGGCGAGTGCCAGTGGATGGCGCTCGCAGACCTAAATACGCAACCTGTGAGCACGATTCTGCGCAAAGCCAGGGCCGTCGTCGAGAAATGTAATCAACACAGGTATGCTGCGAACGGCTAAACTCAAAGATAGAGGGTAATTGCATGCTCAAACGCCTTGCGTTTCTTTCCTTAATTGGAGGAGCTACTATCGCCGTATCCGGTCAGGGTCAGAACAGCTCGCCTCCAAAGCCGGCTCCTGCAGGACAGCCGACGCAAGTCGCTCCTTGGGAGCCGTCGCAGGGGGGACTGAAACCACGCGAGAACCCGCCGCCCGCAGCGGCTCCCGGAACCTACCGGATCGACCCCGGCACGCACATTCTGTTGAACATGATCAACAGCGTGAGTACGAAGCAGGCGATGGTCGGAGATCGCATTTATCTCGAAACAGCATTTCCTGTCCTTTCGGGCAACCGCATAGTAATTCCGCAAGGCAGTTGGGTTACTGGAACTATCTCGGAAGTGAAGCGGCCCGGACGGGTGAAAGGGCGCGGTGAACTGCAAGTCAATTTTGATTCACTGACACTGCCTAATGGGGTGACTCGCAACTTCCACTCGGATCTCGGCGCGTTAGATGGGCGGGCCGACGAAACGCTTAAGAAGGAACAGAACAAAGTGCAGGGTCCTGGTGACAAGGCCGGCGATGTTGGCACAGTGGCTCGCACTA
Organism: uncultured Acidobacteriaceae bacterium; assembly: GCA_963771565.1. GTDB lineage: Bacteria > Acidobacteriota > Terriglobia > Bryobacterales > Bryobacteraceae > Bog-105. The sequence goes on along the minus strand of CAVYUB010000019.1, from coordinate 98,446 downwards.
CGGCAACCGGGACAGTGATTGGCTCGGGTGTAGGCGCGGCGGCCGGCAGTATTGGCAAGGGAGCCGGAATTGGGACGGGCGCCGGCGCGGCCGCTGGTCTGATAGGCATACTGACGACGCGCGGACCGGACGCGACTTTGAGCAAGGGGTCGATTATGGAGATGGTACTCGATCGCCCGATTACATTCGCGGAAGCGGACCTTAACTTTAGTAATGTGCCGCCGCGGGCGACTTTGAGCGAAGGGACTGATCCTTCGACGCGCGCAAAGCGGTCATCCGGACGCGTCTTCTGATGAACGCCACGCCATTAGAAGCAATGGTTGACGGCGATCCCGTCGAAATTCCAATCACCGATATTTTCGATCTGCACTCTATTGCGCTCCCGCGACACCAGGGCAGCCGTAGAAGCTTACTTGGAAGAAGCGCATCGCATTGGACTGACTGCGCTGCGAATCATTCATGGGCGCGGTATTGGAGTGCAACGTGAGATGGTGCGCTCCGTCCTGAGCAAGAGTCCTTACGTTGTGCATTTCGCCGATGCGCCGGCAGAAGCTGGAGGCTGGGGCGCGACGGTCGCCACTTTGGCGAAAGCAGAAACCACCTGATTCAAATTTTCAGCGGCTCATTCCAATGCGCGCCAAAGACAATTTCGTTTAGGGGCTTGCGTTGCCTCTTTAACACCTCGCCTTGGCGATACCGCTCCGGCAACTGGTCGGGCGGCGCAAGATAGCCTAAAGCTACAGCGGCACCTAGATCATAGTCATCGGGGATTTCGAGTTCCTTGCGCGCTCTCTCGACATCGAATCCCGCCATGCCGTGCGCATGAAGTCCTAACGCGGTCGCTTGTAGGAACAAATGCGCTAATGCCTGGCCGGCATCGTGCAGGGCGAAACGATTCGGCGCTCCACTATGTGAAAACGTACGCTTCGCAGCCATAATGAGCAGAACCGGCGCCGTTTTAGCCCAGGCCTGATTGGCTGGGACCAAGAGATTCAATATTTTTTCGTAAGCTGCGCGATCGGACTTTCTCGCCACAAGAAATCGCCAGGGCTGCTCGTTGAACGACGAAGCGGCCCAGCGGGCTGCCTTCGAGAACAGTTTTCAAATCTTCATCAGAGACTTCGCGGGCGGAAAATGAGCGCGGACTCCAGCGCTTGCGAATGAGCTCGTGAACACTCGGGAGCGTTTCGGCGAATTTTTCAGGCCGTTCAGCAGAAGTTTCCGTTGCGGTTGCCATGCCTTACGCTCTTTTGATGCAGGTAGGCCTAGTTCGGGGTTCTGCGAAGGAGGTGCGATTTTACGGTCAGACCCAGTAGAGCGTGCCCGCGTTGGTTGATGTTTCAGTGCCCTCTTTTTCCGAGTTGTAACCGTACTCGTAGGCGTATTTGTTGTAGAGCTCGCCTCGTCCGAGCCCCGTTTACGACAACTCCCAACACATTGTTCTCGGAAAGCGAAGGAATAGCCCGCGCTACCGCGTCGAAGGTAGTGGCCCCAATTCTGACCACAAGGATGGTGCCGTCGACTTATGCTGGCAAGCAAATTCGCGTCGGCAGCAAACAGAAGCGGAGGGCTATCTAAAATTACCCAGTCGAAATGGTCTCGGGCTTGGTCGATTAAGTTCTTGCATTCCCTGAGGTTCAGCAATTCCAAAGGATTCGACACGCTCTCGCCGGCCGTCATCAAATACAGATTTAGACCAGCGACTTTTTGAATAATGTCGCCAAGAGTTGCGTGCCCGGCAAGATAGTCGGTAATGCCAGGCGAGCACTCGATCTGGAACGCCCTATTGATATTCGGTCTCCGGAAATCAAAGTCAGCGAGCAATACACGTTTGCCTGCAAGCTGCGCCTGAGTAAGCGCCAAGTTTGTAGCGGTGAACGATTTTCCCTTCTGCTGGCGACGGACTGGTTATCACCAGAGTGCGCAGCGACTGAAGCGTTTGCAAATGATTGAGACGGGTTCGCAACGTCCGGAATTCCTCGGCCGGAGCTTCGCGCGGCTTATTTGGATGCACCAGTATTGCGTCGGATGGGGGGTCGAATGAGATTTCACGAGCGTTTCGGATTGCATGAGTGAATCCGCTCGGGTCCGAGATCGTCGATTTCGGCTCGCTCCGCGACAGCAGTTCCCGATGGTGGAGCATCTTCAAAAAGCTTAGAAGATACGCTCGGCACGTGCCGGGGGCCTGGAAACGATCCGAATTTTCGTGGGCCGCTTTTCGCAGCGCTTCGTGTATACGGCTCATGGGTTATGCCTTCAAATAGTAGCGAGCCACTGAGGCCGCCATAACAGCTAGTCCAGCGAGTGTCGCGGTAGTCCACCCCAGCCACATCAATTCGTTTCCGGCGCCGCACCGTCCTGTCGTTCTCCATCAGCGGTATGCTTCCAAGGATCGGCAGATTTGTGTAGAGACGCGCGTCCTTAAGATTTTTCAACGACGTATTCTTGATCTCGCGGATGATAACTAGAACTATTCCAAACAGCAGACCAGCAGCGACCCCTATCGGAATAATCAAACTCCGCTTTGGTGCAGTTGGTGTCGTCGGCAGCGACGCACCGTCGAGCACTTCTAACGTTTCGCCCTGTTGATGGCTCTCCATGTCCATTGAAATAGCCGATTTTTGACGTTTTGCCTCCAATTCCTGATATTTCTGTTTGGCCAAGTCACGGTCGCGGATGAGTTCGGAATATTCCTGGTCACCGACAGGCGAATCCTGCACGCGGCCCTGGTAGCTTGCGACAGACGCGTTCACCGACTGAAGTTCTTTATTAATCTGCTGACCCTGGAGTGCATTCGCTTTAAGCTGAGTCTGGAGTGTGTCTATCGTCGGCTTTTGTATCCTGACGCTCACGTGCAACGGTTGGATTTTCCGCCGGAGTCTCGCTCTTGCCGCACTCTTGTCCTCTTTAACGGCCTCGTCCCGCTGACGCTTGAGTACGGCTAATTGAGCGCGAGCGCTTTGGAGATCCGGATAGTCCTCAGTGTAGCGGTCCTTCAGGTCCGCAATATTTGTTTCAAGCGCTTGAATCTGGTGGTCCAATTCTTGCAAATGTTCGTTGCGGGCTTGGGTCTGCGGCGGAATATCTTTAATCGACGCGAGGCGATCCTTCGCAATGCGGAGATCGGACTCGAGCAGCATGCGTTGCTCATTGTTCCGGCTCGCCGCGTCATTCAATGAGGAAAGCCGCTGTTCGAGCGCGTTCATCTGAGAAACATTCATTTGCATCTGCTCGGGAAGTCGCCCGGCATTTCGCTTGCGGAATTCTGTCAATTTCTGATCGAGTGCGTCGAGATCGCGTTTGGATCGTTCGAACTCATCGTTTAAGAAATCATTTGTGGCCCGCTCGTTGGTCATTCTGTCCACTGTATGCTCGCTCATGAACCGGGATACCAAGTCGGCACATACTTTCTGCGCCAGATACCGATCGCGATAGGAGAATGACACCTGCATGGCAGGTAAGTTTTTGCCCGTTACGTTGGCCACCCCCGAAGTGGGCTGGATCTTGATATCAGACGTCCGCATCTGGTTGATGACGTCCTCGAGCGGCTCGCTCTTGAGTTCGCGCTTGTAAAGCCCGTAAGTGTTTATGAGATTGGTCAGGGTGTTCCGGCTCTCAATGCTCTCCGCCATGGCATTGATGTGATCCGCAAGTTGCTGGCTGGTGGCCGTCTCGACAAGCGATTCATTGATCTGTTGCGGAACGAGGCGGATAAGTGCGTGGGACACGTACGTGTTGTCGATGGAATACGCAATCACGGTCGCTAAGACGAGACCGATAAACGCCGGCGCGAGAATCCAGCCGCGATTTCGTCGGACGATGTCGATGTAGTCCTCGAAGTCGAAGGCGCGTCGGGGTACCGAGAGCTGTTCCAGCATATCTTTTGCTTCCTTACCTATATTCAGGGAACAAACACATGGTCGCCCGGTTCGAGCTGAATATTTTGGTCCATGTGCTTACCGTGAATAACATCTTTGTAATTAAAAGGAATTCGCTTGTCTCCTCGTAAGACATAGATTTTCTTCTCGTTGGCAAAGTCCCGCAGCCCGCCAGCCTTGCTGATCGCCTCGAGAACTGTAGTGGGAGCAACCAATGGATATTCGCCTGCACGAGCGACCTCGCCGTCGAGATAGTACTTTTTGCTGAGCACTTCTTGAACCGTTACGGTAACCAGCGGCTTAACGACGTACTTTGTCAGAGCTTGTGCAATCACCTGTTCGATTTGTACGGGGGTCATATCGCCGACTGCCAAGTCGCCGACGAGGGGCAATGTAATCTTGCCGTCCGGATGTACCGAAACGGGCCCGCTGAACTCCTGTTCGTGCCAAACGCGTACGTTTAAGACGTCTGCTGGACCAACCTTAAAGGACCTTGAATCGACGGGAGCTCCTGCGATTTGGGGTTGAGGCTCTTGGGTCTGATTCTGCTTCTGCGTGGAAGACGAATTCGCAGCGGTGGGAATAGAATTCTGGTGTCCCAGAGCTGCTAGCGAGAGACAAAGGAACAAGTAACTGGTTCTATACAAAGGCCTTTGCCAGGACGGACTCATTATTTCAGGCGATTGAGAGAAGGGCCCGATAACCTCAGTTTTACACACTTTTCTTTCCATCTCCTGATTGAGTGTCGAAATCTCTTATTTGCTTTCAGAGTGCCGGACCATGTTTGAGCCTGGGTTTGAGCTTGAGCTCGAAGCGGCACCGGCGTCGAATCGCGACATGGGCGCCCACACTTCCATGGGGGTTGGCTCGCGATTGCCCATTGCGTAATACGGAATGTAAGTCAGGGTAATAGGGCGTTTCGCACGGTTTATCGCGATCGCTAGCGGCTCGTACAATGGTTCCTCCACAAGAGATTTTTCGGCTGCTTGCCCGGAAACCTTTAGGACCGTTACTCCGCCCAGCAATTCCTTTCGAGGTTCAGCGGTGGATTGACCATTGGGCCGCACGAAGATGTCGCCCAAAGGAACGCCATTCTGGTCAATTTGCTCTAGCGTGTAAACCAAAGGCCCTCGTTGCATGGCAATCCGGCCGTAAAGGTCGGCCACGCGCGGATTGGCTACGGTCGGAATCGGTTGGAGAGGCAGGCTGAGCGTGACCGTATCGCCAGGATTCCAGTTCCGGGATATCGGAACGAATGTACCGCGCTTGAAGTCGGGGCTTTGAACGGACTGTCCATTCACCTGCAGATCGGCCGAAGGCGCCCAGGCAGGCCATCGAAGGTACACGGTGAAAGTGGTGGAGCGCTCAGGATTGATGTTCAGCTTGATATCGCCGCTCCAGGGATAGTTGGTCGCTTGAGTAATTCTCAGACCTACTCCATCCTCTAAATGCCAATTCAGCTCCGAATTATGGTAGAGATTCACGTACACACCATCGCGGCTCATGGCATAGAAATAGCCGGGCAGCGATTCAAACAAGCGCTCAATGTTCGGCGGACAGCAGGTTGTGTCGTACCAGGGGTTGCGAAGCTTTTCACCGTTCGAAGCGAGCGGATTACGGTAGCAGTACGTGGTTCCCGAAAGGGACATTCCGGAGTTGGCGCCGTTATAGAGAGCCCGTTCGAGAACATCGTCGTAGCGGGCATCACCCGTGAGCGCGAGCATGCGAAAATTCCACATGACATTCGCTACTGCAGCACACGTCTCGGCATACGCATCGGCGCTTGGCAGGTCATACGCATCGCCGAAGCCTTCGTTTGAGGAGCGTGAGCCAACGCCGCCCGTAATATACATTTTGCGCATCGTCAGGTCAGTCCAAAGCAGGTCGAGAGTGCGCTTGTAGGCAGGATCGCCAGCTTCGGCAAAATAGTCGGTAGCGCCAGAGGCTGCGTAAAGAGCGCGCACGGCATGGCCTTCGAACTCGGTACGTGAAGTAAACGGCTTGCCACTGAACATGTACCGAATGTCGGAATCCTTCAACTTGAGGCGATCTCGCTCCGCGCCGCTGAACAGATAGCGGGTGAACTCGAGATATTTGTTCTGGCCCGTCGTGCGGTAGAGTTCAACCAAAGCCATCTCCAGTTCGGGATGGCCGGTGATGAAGGGGCGCTTGGCGGGACCGAAGTTCCCAACTACGTAGTCTGCAAATCGGATGCCAGCATCGAGCAACGTGCGGCTGGCTGTGGCCCGGTAGTACGCAATCCCGGCCTGAATCAGATGGCCCAGGCAATAATCCTCATGTGAGCGTGTGAGTTCCGTAAACCGAAGGTGCGCCTTATCACCTACGTAATAGGTGTTCAGATAACCGCTAGGTTCCTGCGCGGCGATGATGTCGGAATTGAGTGATTGGATCTCACCCCGGAATTTTTGTTTATCAAAATCGGACGTGTCTACGGAGGCAATCGCCCAGGATGCGGCTTCTATCCATTTATAGAGGTCGGAATCGGTGTAAACCGGGCCTTTTCGAGGCACGTTCTTGCGCCCCGAGAGGCGCCGGAAATTGTCTACGACACCGTGCTCCTCAAGCAGCTGGAGCATGGTTGGGAGACTGCGCTGGACCGTTACATTGCGGCGCGCGCTCCAGAAGCCGTCGCCCAATCGCACGGCCGAAACCGGAACGGGATGAAGCCGGGCATTGAGGGAATGGTCGAGGTAAATGACTCCTTCGTTTCTCCAGTCATTACTCTGCTGCTGCGCTCCTAGGGCCAGAAAAGCGGCAACGACGGTGGCGGCGGCAAACAACACCTGCTTCATAGCGCCTTCAAATGACGATAGACGAGCGAGACCGGCAAACCTACCACGTTGTGGTACGACCCCTCGATAGAACGAATGAACTTTGAAGCGAGTCCCTGGATTGCGTACGCCCCAGCCTTGTCTCTAGGCTCCCCGCTTCGAGTGTACCCCTGAATGTCGTCCTCCGTAAGCTCGACGAAGGAAACCCTGGTACTGGAGAGATCCAGAATGCGGCGCGCGCCGGAAAGAATACAGATTCCGGTATAGACCCAGTGATCGCGGCCGGAAAGGCGACGCAGCATCCGAACAGCATCGTCGTCGTTGGATGGTTTTCCGAAGACCTCTTCGTCCAGACAGACTACCGTGTCGGCGCCGAGGACGATGTCTTGTGGGGAGGAAAGGACGGCCCGAGCCTTATCTTCGGCGATTCGCCGAACGAACTCAGTTGGGCTTTCGCCAGGGTGGCGATGCTCAGGAACGGGGCTGGGCCGGACGACATGATCGATGCCCGCAGCCAAAAGCAGTTCGTGACGGCGGGGAGAGGCCGAGGCGAGAACAAGCATTAAATCAATAATTTAGCGGATCGGTGGAAATAGGGGCTGCCTTGTTTTTGCGAAACGAACTCCCTGGTTTTTGCGAGACGAACCCAAATTGGCTTCGTTTTTTCATTTCGGGCGGATTGGGTTCGTTTTTGCGCATCAGGGGCCGGGGCAGGCAGCATGAAATTTAAAAAGGGCAGAGAGCGATTTCTTGTGACCGGGCTCGGGTAGGAACAGTTCAGGCGCGGAATCGTCCGTATAAAGGAGGGGACCGCGATCACTGATAAAAGCACCAAAGCGCCGGATTTAGAATCACTCCGCACCTCAGGAACGATCTCGACAAGAAGCCCGCTGATCCCAGGCTGGAGTCGGGTGCATGAGTTAGGCGCTCCTACGCTCGAGTTCGAACTGCATGCAGGAGACGTGGCGTATATACCTCGAGGTATCGCTCACGAGGCGCGTTCTACAGACACTGTTTCCCTGCACATCACTGCGGGGATTCTGAGATACACATGGGCGGACTTTCTGTTTGAATGTGTTGCAGCGGCCAGCTTAAAGGACCCCGCGGTTTCGTAAGGCGCTCCGGCCAGGTTTCACCAGGTCCGGTTTTGACACAGGCCCAGCACGAGAGACACTGCTGAAGCTGTTGCAGCAGGTGGGAACAACACCGAACTTCGACGCGGCGCTCGACAGTTTCTTAGAAAGGTTCATTTCTGTCTGTCCGCCCCTGCTGGAGGGTCAGATGGCCCAACTGGCGGCGCTCGATCGCTTGGCGATCGACAGCGTGGTGGGCGCGCGGCAAGGCGTCATTTATCGCCTGGAAACAACCGGTGAACCGGAATCCCTCGATTGCTACGGTCGCAAAATCAACTTTCCACCCCAGGCTCGTGAGCCGGTCCGATTTGCGCTGAGCCGTCCGAGGTTTGTCGTTAGAACTCTTCCCGGTAATCTAGATGAGCCCGGCAAGCTCACGCTTATTCGCCGGCTGATTCGGGAAGGCTTGGTGGTCGCTCTCTCGATTTGAAGGCCTGTGCCGTACGTTGCTCCCCGATGCCCGTATTCTATAGGACCCACTTTGGCACTGCCGCGATGAGCTCCTTGGTATAAGAATGTTGAGGAACGGCGAGTACGCTCTTTAGCGGGCCGCACTCCACGATCTTGCCCGCATGGAGGATTGCGAGGCGATCACAGACTGCAGCAATGGTCGAAAGATCGTGAGAGATGAACAATATGCCCATCTTATCTTCTTTGCCGATTTTGACCAGCAGGTCCAGAACCTCTCGTTGGGTGATTACGTCGAGTGCGCTGGTAGGCTCGTCTGCAATCAGCAGAGGCGGCGAGTGTAACAGGGCCATTATGATAAGCACTCGTTGCGCCTGACCAACACTAAGCTCGCTCGGAAACCTTTTCAGGAAAACCTCGGGTGGCGAAAGATTAGCGGTGGTAAACAGTTGCGTGATGAACTGCCCCTGGTTGGACCAAGGCTCAGGCGAGTGCGCCCGCCATGCCTCGCGCAATTGAGTTCCAACGCGTAGTGCAGGGTTCAAAGCAGTAGCTGGGCTCTGGGGTATCAGGCTCGCGAGCCGGCCGCGAATATCGCGCAGTTGGCGTTCGCTACGCTGCATCAAATCCTGGCCAAGAAGCTCGATACGGCCGCCCACGTTGGCTCCGGTGTGATCGAGCAGGCGGAGGGTCGCCAGGGCTAAAGTACTCTTACCCGACCCGCTTTGGCCTACGAGGCCCACAATTTCGCCCGGAAAAACTTCAATACAGGCACCCTGTAGCACGCCTTTCCGCTGTGGGTAATCGACCGAGATATCGGCCGAGAGAACAGGGACGGGTGGGCTAATTTTTCCTCCTTTGTTCCGAAGCGGAAATGGAAAGATACTCGATATTCCAATACAAATGTGGCGGGAGTGGCGAAGGCATCGCGTTGCGCAACCAAGGCGAAACGGCAACCAGCACATCCGGATGGACGAGAAGAATAATCGGGGCTTCTTCCGCTACGATCTCCTGTATGCCGTCGAATGCCTTCTTTCTCGCCGCCGCGCTGCTTGCCGCATGTTGCAACTGCGCGCGCCGGTCGATTTCAGCCTCCCAAGCCGTGGCTGGTTTGGGCTGCTCGGGATTCCAGGCGTGATGAGTCCCGGAACTCAACCACACATTCATCTGACCGTTCGGGTCAATCTCAAAATTTGTCAGACTCAAAAGGCAGGCCTCATATCGTGCGGTTCGCGTAATCCTCTCAATGAGGGATTGGAACTCAATGGGCAGGAAATTCAGCCGGATTCCGATTTTCATCAGGTCCTGTTGCAAAAGCGTCCCCATTTGAGTGCGGGTCTTAGATCCGGCGTTTGTTATGAGGGAGAATTCGACGGCATTTCCTTCGCGGTCACGCAAGGTGCGGCCGTCGAGTCGAAAACCGTCCTCCTGCAAGAGCTTCAGCGCGAGCTGCGGATCGTGGGCAGGCGGACTCAGTTTGGAATTGAACCAGAACTTGTTCGCAGGTGAAACAAAACTGACGGCCGGATGGGCATACCCGTGATAGACAAGTCGAACAATATCGTCGCGATCCACCGCGGCGGAGATAGCTCGCCGGAACAGTCTCGACTGAAACCATCTCTTCGTGTATGCCGGCAACGGCGCGTTCGGGTTTTGATTAAACCAAAGAAATTCTGTGTCGAGTGAGGGCCCCAGGTTGAGAGCGCCCAAACGCCCATCCTTGCTCAGCCATTCGAATGCTTCAGGCTCCAGTTTATCCACGAAATCCAGTTCCCCTCTTCGGAATCGAAGTAATTCCGTTTCGCGATTTGCCAGAACCTCGAGGCGTATCGAGTCGAGATACGGAAGCTTGTCGCCGACAGCACCGGTCTTCCAGTAATGCGGGTTTCGTTTCAACAGAACGTACTGGCCGCTTTTGTGGTCCTCGAGCATGAATGGACCGAGCACCGCCGCTTCGGGCGGTACCGGGCGGGCGGACGAAATCGCGAGTTGATCGAACAGCAGTTCAACACCTGAGACTGGCATCGAGAAACACACCGACACCTCGTTGAGGCCTTTTGCCTGAGTCCTGATTTCTCCGCCCGTGGAACGGAACAAGTCGGCGATGCCCGACGGCAGCCCGGGGGCCATCATCCGGCGCAATGTCGCAATGACGTCGGAGGCACCGAAAGGTGTGCCGTCCGAAAAACTCACATTCTTCCGAAGTACGAAATCAATCCGCTTTCCCTGGTCGAAGACTTTCCAGGACGTAGCTAGCTCCGGCTCAAGGTGCTGGGTTTGAGGGTTGAACCGGATCAGCACGCCTCCCGTAAGATAGCGAATTGCCTCTGAAACCTCTTCCGTTGTGAGAAGCGGGTCAAAGGTCTTCGGATCGGCGCGCACAGCGAAGCGCAGTTCCGTCCTTGGCTGCGCGTACGCGCAACTCACGAGTGCCAGAGCGAGAAGACCGTTTCGACGCATTATTCCCATATGTTCCTTCCAGACACGACCAGTTGGAGGCTGCCAACGACCAGAAGGATCAACAGGGCCGGTGCAAGAATCCACGGTTGCTCCGGAATTCTCTGATAATTCTGCAACTCCGCAAGGATGTTGCCCCAGGAGGGCACAGGTTCGTTAATTCCAAGTCCGAGTACGCCCAGATTCGCCTCGGTCAGGATAAAGGCGGGAACCAGTATCCAGAACTGTGCCGAAAGAACGGGCTTAAGATTCGGCAGTATGTGGAGGCACAACAAGCGTGCACTGCCGCACCCGTACGCGCGTGCGTGGACGATCGAGCCCGAGTTGCGCAAACTCGCCACGCTGGCCCGGATCACACGAGCACCGGGCGCCCATCCTACGACTGCAAGCAGAAGAAATGTCGCGGCTAGGGACACCCCGGGAGAGATATTGAGCGGAAAGAGGGCGCGCAGACTCAGCAGGGCAAAAAGCCAAGGTAGCGAGAGGAACAGATCGGCCAGAGCGCCGGTTATCTCGTCTACCCACCCGCCGAAATAGCCGGCAACGAGTCCAATTGCCGCAGCCGCACCGGTCGCAATCGACGCGGCAGTAGCGGCGCAAAGCAGCGAAATTCGGGTGCCTTGCAGCAGGCGTGATAATCGGTCGCGGCCCAGTTCGTCCGTGCCCAGTAGAAAGCTTCGCGATGGCGGCTCATTCGCATGTTGACGAAATTGCTCCGAGTAATCGTGCGGAGCGAGGAGATCGGCCCCCAGAGACACGGCGGTCGTCAGCACAAGAATGCAAAGCGCGATAACACGTATGACTTTCATGCCGTATGCCGTCCGAGTCGCACCAGAGCCAGATCAGCCAATACATTCGCAACGACCGTAATCGCCGTCAGCAGAAGCGTGACGCTGACCAGAACGGGGAGATCGCGGCCGAGCGCAGCCTGCCAGGCTAGTTGTCCGATTCCAGGCGAATCGGCCAGGGCTTCAACAGGAATCGACGCGCCGAACGCGAGCGTTACCGAGACCCCGCCAAGTGCGACCAGCGGCATCAAGGCTGATGGAACTACGTGAAAGAGGAAGAGGCGCGTAGCTGGTAATCCTCTTGCACGCGCCGTCACGACGTGCGGCGCGATCAGGCTTGCCCCCAGTAGTTCATAGGCATTTGGGAAGATGCGGGGGAAGACCACGACAGCGACGGCAATTGCGGGAGAAAGCCGCAGCAGCAGGCAAACCGTTGCCAGCACCGCTGACGGTATGCTCAGGAGCGAGCCGCTGACCGCCATCGCCGCCAAAACTGTGGCCGCGCGGCGGGTAAGAATAGCAGCCGTCGCAAGGAGAACGGCGGCACTCCAGCCGTATGCCAATCCTGCCATCACGGTTTGAAAGGTTCGGGGTGCGCGCTCGCTGATCAGCCGCCCTACCGGTTGGCCGAAAACAACAGAGCGTCCGGCATCCCCACGGAGCATGCCCATTAGAAAGCGACCATAGAATGTCAGCGGGTTTTGTTCTGCTAAATGCTCGCGCTGAATAGCCTCCAGGCTGCGTGAGGAAAGCCGCGGGTCCAGCGCGCGCTCATCGATGCCGAAGCCAGGCGCAAGACGAACAATCGTCGCTCCCGCTAATCCCGAGATCAGGAGGATCACGATGCCGCGGCAGAGGATCCAGGCAGGTGAGCGTCTCGTTCGATTTTTTAATCGCGAAATCTGAGTCAGAAAACTTTCCTTAAAAGGCACAAATTGCCAAACAAATGCGCTATTTGATGCCGCAAATCTGATCCGCAGCAACGCCCCCATAATTCTCTAAAGGGCTCACTTGCGATGCCAATCCCCCCTGGTTATCCCTGATGGACGCAGAACTTTTACTAAAAACTCTCTCACTATCTTCCTTAAATATGTATAATAAGCTCACTATAGTTACTGCTCATAGGTATTTTTCAGCACGATTAGTGTGAAAATCCTATTTCTGTCAGGCTTCCGGTATCTGTCTAGCTTCCGGACCGATCATTGGACTCTCGAACCATTTGAAGGTGGTTCGACAGCTTTCCAGCCTCCCCGCTTGGGTGCAACTGCCGAAAATGCCACGGAGGTTTTTTCAAGTTTCAAAATGAATAATCCATTCGGGCGCGCCAGATACGCGCTTTTGTTTCTGCCCCTGGTCTGCTCTTTGGGTGCATCCAACATCGCTGCGGATCTTGCCAATGTAGATCCACACTCCGTCGTGAATGTGATTGTTCAATTCATTTCGCCGCCCAGCAGTCAAGAAAGTCGCGCAATTAATAAAGTTGGCGGCATTCCCCAGCAGGGGGACCTGGGTCTCATCCGGGCGGCGTCCTACTCCCTTCCGGCCAAGGCTGTTGCCGCTCTTGCCCATGATCCGAACGTCGCCTACATCTCGCCGGATCGTCCTGTCAACCCGACGGTTGATTACGCAATTCCCACTATTGGAGCTCAGACGGCGTTCTCGTATGGCTGGACTGGTACGGGTGTCGGCGTCGCCATCATCGACAGTGGCATGCTTACCGAAACCGATCTTCTGAACAAGTGGGGCACCGGCACGCGTGTTGTGTACAGCCAAAGCTTTGTTCCAAAAGTCTCCAGCACGATCGACCAGTACGGTCATGGCACACATGTGTCCGGCATCGTGGCTGGCAATGGGGCGGCCTCGACTGGGGTTATCTATACCAAGACATTTCGCGGCGTGGCTCCCAATGCCAACCTGATCAATTTGCGCGTGCTCGACGCGAACGGCGCTGGGACAGATAGTGCTGTAATTTCGGCGATCAGCGCGGCCATCCAACTGAAAAGCAAGTACAACATCCGCGTCATCAATTTATCGCTTGGCCGGCCGGTCTACGAGAGCTATTCGCTCGACCCGCTCTGTCAGGCAGTCGAAAAAGCCTGGAATGCCGGGATTGTCGTGGTTGTGGCGGCGGGCAACCAGGGCCGCAATCAGACTCAGGGCACCGATGGGTACGCCACGATCACGGCGCCCGGGAATGATCCGCTGGTGATCACAGTCGGTGCCATGAAGACCATGGGAACGCTTACGCGGGTCGATGATCTCATCGCCAGCTACAGTTCCAAAGGACCAACCTTGTTAGATGACGTAGTGAAGCCGGATATCGTGGCCCCGGGCAACCAGATTATCTCGCTCGAGGCTTCCAAAAGCGTGGTTGTGGCCAGCTCCGGCGGCAATCAGATTCTTTATTCCTATTACCAGAACCTTTTCAATAAGGGCTATTCAGCCCAGTATTACAGGCTGAGCGGCACAAGCATGGCAGCACCCATGGTCAGCGGAGCCGCTGCGCTCATGTTGAACAGGGACCCTAGCCTGACGCCGGATACGATCAAAGCCCGTTTGATGAAGACTGCGACAAAATCTTTTCCGCTGTCTAGCACAGCGGTCGACCCGGTCACCGGAATGACGTACACCAGCCAGTACGACATCTTCACCATCGGAGCCGGGTACCTGGATGCCTGGGGAGCGCTCAACAGCACCGATTCCGTACCCGCTGGCAGCACGGCGGCGTCACCGGTGGCCGTCTTCAATCCGTCAACCAACACAGCGACTATAGTGAACGCGAACACGGCAGTATGGGGCACACAGGCAGTGTGGGGTACGACAGACGTCTGGGGCGCATCCGCGGTTTGGGGTACCAGTGTATTTCTAGATGGCCAGGCAGCTCTCTGGGGAACGAGTGCCGTATGGGGTAACACGGCAGTCTGGGGAACCAGCGGCATACAAGGCAACACAGCGATATGGGGCACGCATGCGGTTTGGGGCACTAGCGCAAGCGACGCCACAGAGGCCCTGAGTCTCTTGACAAATGGCGAGAATTGAGGGTGGAAATGAATAAAAACTGGGCAATGCTGAAACTTCTTCTGACGTTTGGAGTGCTTTGCGTCCCGAGCCTTATGGCGGGGAGCAAGCTGAGCGCGGAACTGCAGGGGCTTCCACCGGCAGCTTCCGTGGATGTGATCATCCAGTTTACGCGCTCTCCGTCGGCAGCCGACCTGAGCGTGGTTAATCACGCGGGCGGTGTCCTGAAACAAACATTGTGGGGCATTCACGCCGGCGTGTTCAGGTTGAACGCGCATCAATTGAATGCCGCCGCCTCCAATCCAAACATCGTTTATATCTCACCGGATCGAGCAGTCTCCGGCAGCCTGGAATTTGCCGAGCCGACCGTGAACGCTAATATTGCGTTCCAATACGGCTGGACTGGCGCGGGTGTGGGAGTGGCAATTATCGACAGTGGCGTCTACAATCATCCCGACTTGAGGCCGCGAGTCGTTCATTCCGAAAGCTTCGTGCCCGGCCAGTGGAGCACCCACGATGCCTACGGCCACGGGACCCACGTGGCGGGCATTGTGGCTGGAAACGGGGCCAACTCGACGGGCCCAATTACATCTATACTTTCCGCGGAATTGCGCCACAGGCGAATATTATTAACCTGCGAGTGCTGGATAGTAACGGTCAAGGCACGGATTCATCGGTCATCCAGGCGATCGACCGAGCGATCCAGTTGAAGGACACGTGGAATATCCGGGTCGTCAATCTCTCCTTGGGCCGCACCGTTTTTGAGAGCTACACGCTCGATCCGCTTTGCCAGGAGGTGGAAAAGGCGTGGCAGGCCGGATTGGTGGTTGTCGTCGCCGCGGGAAACAGTGGACGCGACAACTCCATGGGGACCAGCGGGTACGGGACAATCGCCTCGCCAGGCAACGATCCGTATGTCATCACCGTCGGGGCGATGAAAGATATGGGGACGGCTACGCGAACGGACGATCTGATCGCAAGTTATAGCTCAAAAGGACCGACCCTTCTGGATGGAGTGGTGAAGCCCGACCTGGTGGCGCCAGGTAACAATATTGTGTCCGCGCTCGCGCCCGGATCAGCGATCGTGCAGCTGTATCCCGGCAATGCCGTGCCGCTTGCCTACTATACGGAGAGCAATACCTCAAACATTTCCAATATCTATTTCCGGCTGAGCGGCACAAGCATGGCTACGCCGATGGTCAGTGGGGCAGCGGCACTACTTTTACAGCAACAGCCGTGGCTGACGCCCGACCAAGTCAAAGCGCGGCTCATGAAAACCGCCACAAAGAGCTTTCCGTCTACCAGCGTCTCTACAGATCCGGTAACGGGCATCAGCTACACAAGCACGTATGATCTTTTTACTATCGGAGCCGGGTATCTCGATGTCTGGGCGGCGCTGAACAATACGGATGTCGCAACCGGCTCAGCACTGTCACCCACGGCGGCCTTCGACTCGAGCAGCGGAAACACTTTGGTGACAGCCACGCCAGATTCAGTCTGGCAAGACGCCATTGTCTGGGGCACGACGGTGGTGTGGGGCACCAACGTCATCGTAAACGGGGACGCTGTCGTTTGGGGCACAGCGGTTGTCTGGGGTACGGATACCAGCAGCGCCTTTACAGTCGTCTGGGGCACTACGGTCGTATGGGGTACGAGCAATCCGTTCCCGGAGGCCGTCGCTGTTTACGGAGATAAATAGGGGAGACCAAAGGAGCACACGGGGCGCGGAGAAACCTGCGAGATGTCACTGAAGGCCAGAATATATATCGGTGTTGTTATTGGCCTTGGAGCAGCAGCGCTCGGTCACGGCTTGTATCTTTGGGTTCCGCGCAATATTCTGCACTTTCTCTGTTACCTGGCGCTAGCGATACCTGCTTCGTGCCTCAAGGTGAGTCTGCCGAGAATTACCGGCACGATGTCTGTCCTCTTTATCTTTCTGCTTGCCGGGATTGTCGAGCTGGGCCTACCCGAGACACTCGTGATCGGCGCCGTCTGCGTGACGGTCCAGAGCTTTTGGCATTCCAGGTCGCGACCGAGAGCGGTACATATCCTGTTCAGCGTGGCGACAGTCGCGATCACAATTACCGCGAGTCACCTAGTCTACGGCACGCTCCAATTTCTTTCGAGCCCATTCCGCCTCGTAATCACTGCGTCAGTCTACTTCGTCGTGAACACCTTTCCCATCGCGATGGTGATTGCGTTAACCGAAAGAAAGTCGCTCCGTCAAGTATGGAGTGGCTGTTATTTCTGGTGCTTTCCGTATTATCTGGTCGGAGCGGCCATCGTCAGCGCTTTCAGCTCTGCGGATCGCATGCTCGATTGGCGGGCCGGAGTCCTGATCCTGCCGGTGATGTACGTCGTTTATCGTTCCTATCTCCTATATTTGAGTCAGTTGCAGACCGAGCGGCAGCGCGCCGAAGAGGAGCGCCAGCATGCCGAGGAGATCGTAGTGCTTCATGCGCGGGCGATGGAAGCCCTCTCTTCTTCCAAACAGAGCGAAGAGGCACTCCGACGGGCAAATGAAGATCTTCGCCAGTTTGCTTATGCGGCTGCGCACGATCTTCAAGAACCCCTCCGCAACATTGCAAACTCACTTGGACTCATCAAACACGTACAACAAAAGCCGCTCCAGGGCGAAGTCACTGAGTTGGTACAGGATAGTATCGAAAACGCCGAGCGACTGGTTCGAATGGTGAAAGATCTGTTAGCGTTCAGCAAAGTCGCGAGCGAGACGCATCGAGTAAATGACCTTATAGATTCTAATGGAATTATGCATCAGGTCCTCAGGGATCTGAACGCCACCATTTCAGAATCTAAGGCACAAGTGAAGGTTGGTCACTTACCTTTCGTGCGAATGGAGGCTGCTCATCTGCTTCAACTATTCGAGAATCTGATCGGCAACGCACTGAAATACCGAAGAATGAACGTGAAGACCTTCATTGAAGTATCCGCCGTGCGAATGGGAGCCGAGTGGATCTTTACAGTCACCGATAACGGCATTGGCTTTGATCCTGTCTACGCCGAGCGGATCTTCGGGATATTCAAGCGTCTTCACCGCAGTCACGAGTATCCCGGTACCGGGATTGGGTTAGCCGTCTGTTCTCGCATTGTGGCTTTGTATGGAGGCCGGATTTGGGCTGAATCACAGCCCAATGACGGTTCTAACTTCAAGTTCACAATGCCAAGCTCGAAAGTAAGAGGAATGCCAGACCCGAAAAAAAAAGAATGGAACAGTCAACTTCTGAGCGTCCAGTAAAAGTCTTCGCCGAAGAACACAATCCGGTCGACGCGCATGATGCCTTAGCTTTACGGGCAGAGAGTCATCGAAGGGGACCAAATGCGGAGGTTCTTAGTGGATATCAATAAAATGCTCGCCGAGCTTCGAGAAGAACGCGAGCAAATTGAGGAAGCAATTCTTACTTTAGAACGACTGGCGGGAGCGCGTGGACATCGGCGCGGACGCCCGCCATCGTGGTTGAAGAAAGTTGCCGATTCTCCGTTGAATATCGGCCAAGGGCAGGCGTCCCATGGTGTCCGTATGCGGGTGAGCCGAGGGGCCGCGGCCAGCCGCGAGGAAGCAAAGAGCAGGCTCCGCAGCCGGTCGATGTTAGATCGCACGAGAGTGAAAGCCTGAGTGAAGGCAAGCAAGAATATTTAACTTAAGTCGGCCCGGGCGTCGCACTAATGGTGAACCAAACGGAAATCACACAGATTTTGATCATAGAAGACAATCCGCTTGATGTGCGGCTACTGCGTGTCGCTTTGGAGTCCGTCCGGGATTGGGTAGTAAAAACTGCGGTTGTCGTGGACGGCGAGGAGGCAATCAACTACCTTTTGGACCCCCAAACCTCAAAACCCGATTTTGTCATCCTTGATCTGAACCTTCCAAAACGAGATGGCTTGGAAGTACTTCAGGTAATTAGAATTACCAACAACCTATATGGCCTGCCAGTGGTCGTCTTTAGTTCCTCAACCGAGGATGTACTTAGAACCAAAATGGAACAGGCGAAACTGAAAGCCGAATACTATTTAACTAAGCCAGTGGGCGTCGATGAATTTCTTGCGGTCGGTCCCACGCTCCGGAGTTTTTACGAGCAGGCGGTTCATAAATAACAATGGCGCTTTTTAGTAAATTACGCTGATTTGGGGGAATCGGTTCAGGCCGCGATCATGACCACGATCGTTTCGGTTAATGTTCCGAAAGTCAGGCCACGCATACGATTCATATTAAATTGACTTGACCCCTTCCACTGGGCCATTTAGGCTTCTGAAAAATTATAACGGAACTAGCCCGCTGCAGAAGTGGCGTAATTTTCGACCTGCCGGCTGGGCAAACCACACTCAAACGAGTACGAGGCCGTTTGGGCTTCCACTCTCTCGATGATTTGTCGGAGCGTATTGAAGACCTGGAAGCGCTGAGTGCGCGTGAGTTTGCCGTTCGGCACGAAGGTTGATATCAGTGTGGTGTTCGACACGCGCACAAAACTGCTCGGCAGGCGCGCTCGCGCTAGGGTACTCAAAATCCTTCGATGCAAGATCCCGCTGAAGGAGATGGGCGAGAAGCTGGGCATCTCCATTAGCCAAGCCAAACGCCTCAGGGATCGTGCGTGCCCACAACACTAGCCGTACGAAAACCAAGATTCGCAGTTCAGGGAGCATTCTTCCAGATCGCATACTCCGCGACCCCCATTGCCGCCATGCTTTACCAACACCTGTCTGCAAAAAAGTCAAAAATAGAATAATGACTTGAGTCCGACTGCCGGATTGGTTCTTGCTGGGCGCGCGACCGTGTTCTTTCTACTGAATCTGGATTATCGGGCGTGTCAGGAACTGGCTGCGGACGGCCCTGTCGCAGTTTTCTACTTTGTGTATTCTTTGGTCACCATTCCTAAAGGCGGCCATGCAGGACAATTAATCCGAGAAGGAGAGGGTGTATGGCAGGAGGCAGAAGATTCCAAGTGACAAACCGCCAGGTCCAAGCGTGACTTCGACCGCCGGATAGGCGAGAAAGCAAATTGAGAAATCGAGAGCATCTGAATATGCCTATGGCTTGGTCAGGAAACGTGCGCGGGCAGCAAAGCATGATGGATTTTACTTCGGCTATGGAAGCGGCCGGCCTGCTCGTGCGCATTAAGGAAGAGAAGCGCGTAGATCAGCTGCCGCTGCTCATGGAACAGTATCCGAAGCAAGCGGTGCTGGTGGAGAAGATTAAAGACAGCGAGTTTTCGTTCTTAGCGAATGCATATGCGACTCACGAGCAGTATGCGTGGGCGCTAGGTTGCAAACGCAATGAGTCTGGGGCGCGCATCGCGGAGCTCGCCAAGGGACGTATCAAGCCAGAGTCGGTTGCGACGGCGCCGTGCAAGGAAGTGATCCTGAAGGGAGACGACGTAGATCTTACGCGGCTGCCCTTGTTCCTGCATCATGACCGCGATGGGCACTCCTATACGAACGACAACCTGGTGATCACGAAGGATCCGGATACAAACGTGATCGACTGGGGCGTCTACCGCTCGATGTTCCGCACGAAGAATGAAAAAAGCTTTGATATGACGTGCACGAGTCATCGTGGCCGGCTAAATGGGTTGAAGTATCAGGCCAAAGGCCAGAACATGCGGGTGGCAATTGTGCTCGGCGGTCCGATCCTCGACAAACTTGCCGCACTTGCAGGTGTACCGCCGGAGACGCCGGATTTCGAGGTCTTGGGCAGTTTCTACGGGCACGGGGCGAAGCTGGTGAAGTGCGAGACAAGTGATCTACTGGTGCCAGCGAACGCAGAGATCGTCCTCGAAGGCGAAGTCATGACAAGTGAAGGTTGGGTGCACGATGAGGGTCCGTATGGCGAATTCACGGGTATGTACGGAGGCGGGTTGAAACACAACCCACGCGTCGTAATAAGTTGTATGACTTATCGCAAGAACGCAATCTACCAGCACGCAACGATTGGCGGGAAGCATCCTGGTTACACCGACAACATGATTCAACTGCCTGCAGTAGAAAGCGATCTGTTTTCTGAGTCAAGGCGGTATTGATGTGGTTGATGTGCGCTGCCCGGCGGCGGGGTTATCTAATATTGCATACGCGGCGATTCGGCCACGCGGGGGCGGTGACGCGAAGCAGGCCTTAGCCATTATGCTGACGAGTTCGAAGCAGGGATTACCGAAGATGGCGATGGTGTTCAACGACGATGTGGACATCTGGGACGACAATCGCATCGCCCAGTGCATGGCATTCCGCTACATACCGGACAAGGACACAATCATCATTCCGCAATGCAACACCATGTCAACGGATCCGAAGATAGGCGATGTCGATCATCCTTTCTATGCTTCGAAGATTGGAATGGATTGCACCATCCCCATGGTGGGCAAGTGGGATCCGAATGATTTCGAATGGTCGTCGGCGGTGAATCTGGGTGATCCCCCGGCGAACGTGAAACCAATGACGGAGGATGAGATTGTGACGGACATGAGGGCGTTTATCAAACAAGCGCCCCGATCCTGGCGCGAGATTCTGCAGGAGTATCATGGGCAGCCGTACAATCTAATTTATCGGGCATTCGGGCGGCTCCGACATCAACTCGGCCGAGCGGGCGATAGCCCATGGTTCCGCTATACGTTCGCAGACCACGATTTCGCATTTGAGCCCGAGCCGCCTCCGAAAGCGTCTAATTTTGACCCGCGTCACCGATGAAATTCTGATTTCGAATTGTTGCTGTTGATTACCTTCGCGCTTCTCGGTTAGACTCACCAGTACCAAGATGGCAGGGCTTTTGTCATCGCCCTGTGAGAGAAATCCGGGGCACAGTCGCGGCCCTCGAAAGTGAGGAGATATCCATGTATGACATGAAAAACCTTAGCAAGCTAAAGACACTCGAAGCGAATGCGCCGGAGGCAATCAAGGCCTTTTGGGCTTTCGACAAACTGGCCATGGCTGCCGGGGCAATTCCGAGCAAGTACAAAGAGCTGATGGCGCTCGCAGTTGCGTTCACTACGCAATGCCCTTATTGCATTGAAATTCACGCGAAAAAGGCTCGAGAGGCGGACGCCTCGGAGCAAGAGATCGCCGAGGTGGTTGCGGTTGCAGCAGCACTTCGGGCTGGCGCGGCCATCACCCATGGAACGCACGCTATGTCGTAAACATTGCGCATGGCAAGACGTGAATCAACCACCGTAACGGCGCGAAAAAAACAGGCTAACCTTTCACTGAAACGGTTGCCAAACCGTCGCGGAATTGCGCAAAGATGGGCGTGTGGTCCGAGGGTTTATCCAGTGCTCGCGGTACTTTGTCGATCTCGCAACTCTCCAGTCGCTGAGCCAGCCCCGGCGAGAGCAAGAAGTGGTCAATTCGAATGCCGCGGTTGTATTCAAAGGCCTTCCGGAAGTAATCCCAGAATGTAAAGTAGCCGCCTTGTCCGGGGTGTAAAAAACGAAATGCGTCGATATAGCCAAGCCCGAGTAAGGCGCGGTAGCGGGCCCGGGGCTCGGGCTGAAACAGCGCGTCGTGCATCCAGGAAGCAGGTTTGTGGCAGTCGATGTCCTCTGGAATGACGTTGAAGTCACCGCCCACGAGCGTTGGCATCTCGCTTTTTAACCAAATCTGCATTTGCTGGTGGAGGCGATCCATCCACGCCAGCTTGTAAACAAACCTGTCGCTGCCGACCGGATTTCCATTGGGAAGGTAGATGTTGACAATGCGAATCTCGTCGATCACGACTTCGAGAAATCGCGCATGACTATCTCTTTCGTCGCCAATGAGCGTTGTCGAGACTATGTCAATAGGGTGACGAGATAAGATCGCAACACCGTTGTATGTCTTCTGCGTAACCGCGGCGCTTGCGTACCCAAGCTCTTTGAACAGCTCTGCCGGAAACTCCGCCGCTTTGAGTTCCTGCAGCAGTAGAATATCCGGATTGTGCATCGTTAGCCAGGTTTTCACGTGCTCCAAGCGAGCGCGAATCGAATTGACGTTCCAACTGGCAATGACCATAGATGATGTCGTCGAACCGAAGAAAACAACCGAACCCATCATCGCAATCCACAAGATTAGCTATGCCAATTCGGGGATTGAGGTCGTGCTCCGAGTAGGGCAGGCGCCGCATCGCAGATTTTTGAGTCTCTCAGCTTGCAAAAGGAACAATAGGATGTTCTACGTCCAAATCCGAGAGGCGGCCAAGTCAATTGCGGAGAAATGTATCCCGCAAAGGAACTAGGAGTGGCGCGGCTGCATTATCCGTCTCTTCTAAGGAACAGCCTACTCTGGGAGCACGTATATCCGCAGATCGGGTTGACGGCGGGTTGAAGAAACACGTGCGTAAGTGTTCATGATGGCCACAATCATGTTGACAACCTCGGCGCCGGGAGCATCTTCGAACCATTGGTTCCAGGCGGAATCGGACCAGAACCAAAATCCCCGTCCGGCTACACACAGTCCCAAAATGCCTGGTGGTGCCGAGAGATCTCGGTTTCGATCGTAACGTTCTGCTTCTTGCAAGCTATTAATCTCCAGATCCGAGTCGAAAGCAAGAAGATATGAGATGATCCCCTCTATCGGGTGTTCAGGAGCGCAACCCGCAGATCCCACTGCAGGCGCATAGCGGAATCGCGATAGTTCCCGGGCAGCTATGTCGGCAGCCTTGAGATCTCCGGCTGTCAGACGGCTTTTTACTTCAATCGTAACGAGAACCGATTCGAGTGGGAAAGCCCCACATTCTCCTTCGAAAACCACGGCTGGAAGCAATGATCTCTTGTAGAGAACTAAATCCTCCTGACGAGACGTTTCGCCATATGCAGAAATTACCTGGCCCGTACCAATGCCAGTATCAGGAGGTAAGAGGGGGCGCAAGAGTTCTTTAACAACGATTTCCCGCAATTGGCCTTTTAGTCCGGCATGGGAAAAGTGCGACACTGCCTTTGCAGCACCGATACAGGCCTGCGCTCTTCCCAAGAAGATGTCACGGTATATGGGATGCAAAATGCTAACGTACACTATCGCGGAGTAACTGCTTCGATCACTTTCAGAGTCGGCGAGTCGGAGACGTGGCTCCCAAGGATTCGTCCCGAGATGCCGGCATCGCGCCTGGAATTAAGCAATGGCGATGGATTTGAAAGAATCGCCATGGCCGAGAGCGTTTGTGAGGTCGAGGGAAGCTCTTAAGAATACCGATCAGCTGAGCACTTGCCGATCAGCCGTAGTCCCGAATTTCGCTCAACGTGCTCACTTATCGGGAGTGGTTTTCAGGCTGACTCAACGGATTAGTAGCGGGCGTGATAAGCGAATCGGTGACGGTAAGCGTACGGACTTGTAATCGTTCGATGGTCAGATTATCAATCGAGACTGACTTCAGATTCGCTTTGCCAACCGCCAGCCTACCGACAATGAGCCTGCCGATGGCCAACGCACCTATCGCAAATGCACCTACTGCAAGGGCACCCAAGGCATTGGCACCTACAGCGGCGCGGCCGACTGTGAACTGCCGAAGATTTTCTGTATGCGTCATAGAATCACCTACTAAAACAACTGTGTCAGATGCCCGCGTACCAGGCGTATCCACCTTCTGGCGATGCCGAGCCCAAGCCCTTGCCGAACCGTTTCAGGCTATCGGTTACGGTGAGGCGGGTGATGTATTTGACGCTCTTGTAGCCGAGTTGCCGGGGAACACGCAGTCGAAGAGGTCCGCCGAATCGGACGGGAAGCTCACCGCCATTCATGCCGTAGGTGACGAGAGTTTGGGGGTGCAACGCATCGGCCATATCGATGCTTTCCCACCAGTCGGGTTGAATCGAACGGTAGACAACATATCGGGCTTGGGGCAGAGTCCCGCACAGCTCCAGGATGTGAGATAGAGGCACGCCAATCCATTCGGCAATGTAAGACCAGCCCTCTTCGCACGCCAGATGAGTGATCTGGCTGCGCGCAGGAAAGCTCTTGAGCTCAGCAAGCGAGAACGATGCCGGGCGGGCGACCATGCCATCAACGGCGAGGCGCCAGTCAGCGAAACCAGCTTCCTGGAGGCGCTTGAACGCGTTCGCCCAATGGAGCCACTTCGTTCGCGAACGGAGGTTTCGAAATCTGGCTGGGAGCGAACTCACGAGCCAACGAGTGGCGAGTCAAGATTCGCTGGGCAGCATAGGTCAGCGTTTCGCCGGGGCCGTAGAGGCCGCCACCATCGGGCGGGATGAGTCCATAACGCTGCGCAAGCTTGGTAGCCACGGCGAGCCCGGACGCGCCCGCAGTTGCTGCCAGGCCGGTGGTGATGAGTTTACGTCGTGAGAACTTGCTCATGCCCGCTCCTTATGTGTAGCGGCGCGGCCGGTGATCATCGCTCGCATGCGGTTTCGGAATCCGGCAACGACAAACCATGACGACGTGAACCAAAAGGAAGAGCAAAAGGAACACAGAGACGAAGAAGTGAATGGTGCGTGCGGATTGCTGGCCGCCCAAGAACAGTGACGGCGGCCGGAAACGCAGATGCGATGGCGGGGGACATGGCCAAGCCCGTCCAGATTACTAACGGGAACAGAACGAAGATAACGAACAGATACGTGAGCCGCTGAAGCACGTTATACGACCAGGCTTCTGCCTCGCTCGCCGGCCGTGAAGCGCAAATGTTTGGCGATTACCATCGAGAGCGCCCGCCAGGAAAGGTCGGCGCGAGCGGGGAGCAAATTCCGCCGGAAATGCCCATTGAGCAATCCGAAGATTAGGTAAAGTAAGCCGGTCAATACAGCAAGCCCAGGCGGCTTGGAAATGGAGATAGCGGCTCCAGCCGTTCTGGTCAGGCAGCACGTAGCCGTAGCCGGTGGGGACCGTTGATCTCGAGGCCGGGATCGGCAGTTTGAACAGCGGAGGAGTTAGTACGTTGCCGGTTTCGCCCCAATAGAAGCGCGGGTGAGAGATGAGAATTTCAACTCCGCTGACGAGCAAGGCCAGGAAGCACAGGGTGGTGATCCAGTGGGTGACGCGGACGACCGCAGAGTGCCGCGAACTAACTGTCGTGGCTGGCACGGCCGAAGCAGAGGTCGGGACCCAAACGGAATCGGCCATTTGAGAAATGGTATCAATTAGCGCACACGTTGTGCACGGTGTACCAGAGCGGAACGCCGTGCCGTCATGGCGACTGGTTCCGAAACAGATATAGTGACTGAAAGCCCTATGAAGAGTCGCCGCGACGCGCTTCGAATACTTGCTATCACTCCCGCCGTTTTTCCCGCGCTACGATCCACTGCGCAGGAAAACAAAGAAGTGGAAACGCAGCCTGGACATCTACACTCCGGGCCGGCGATTCAGATACCGGTACCTTCGAAGCCGACATTCTTCCAGCCGTCCGAATTCCACACGATTGAAGCGCTGAGCGAACGTATTATCCCCCACTCCGATACTCCCGGCGCTAAAGACGCTGGTGTCGCTCTTCTCATCGATAAGGCCATCGTGGCGGATCCCACGCTCATGCAACCTTTCCGCGCGGGTATCGCGGACCTGAATGCACTGGCGATTAGCACGTATGGTGTCGAGTTTTCCGCGCTAGACGAAAACCAGCAAATCACGGTTCTGACCCCGCTGAGTTTGGAAACGGGCTCCTCACTGGGTAAATTTTTTGCGATCGTGAAGGACATGACCGTCGATGCTTATTACAAAACGGAAGCCGGATTAAAGACCGAACTTGGCTGGCACGGCAATACTTACCTTGCAAGCTTCCCCGGATGCGATCATCCGGAACATCAAAGTTAATCACGTAAGGTTAACCATGCAAATTCAGGAGAGCCGCGAGGTACAAGACGTCATCATTATCGGTAGCGGCGCAGCAGGCGGCATGGCGGCCTGGAATCTTACGCGTAAGGGCGTGAATGTCACGATGCTCGATGCTGGCCGGAAGTTCAATCGCAGCGAGTTCTGGACGCATGTGAAGCCCTGGGAGTGGCAGCAGCGTTTGGATGCCGGCCACAAACCCCCGCCCATCGTTCTCGATCCCGCTGAGCAGCCTTATATCACTCCTCTCGACCAGAATTTCGCGCTGACGCGTGTCTGGGGACGAGGCGGCAAGACGAACATCTGGGGACGAGTGAGCTTGCGCTATGCAGACCTGGATTTCGCCGCAGCGGAACGAGATGGTTGGGAAATCCCATGGCCGATCCGCTATAAAGACATCGCGCCTTACTACGACCAGGTGGATCAGCTCATCGGAGTGTGCGGCGGTGATGACGATCAGGACTCGCTTCCCGGTAGCCGCTACTTTCTTCCTCCTCCGCCGCTTCGCTGTGGCGAGCATTTGATGAAACGCGCCGCGCGCCACATAGGTATCGACATGGTGCCGATACGCCGCGCTGTTCTCACGCGCGATTACAATGGACACACGAAATGTCATTACTGCGGCGCATGCGGCGACGGTTGCGATGTGGGAGCCTTTTTCAACGCATCCGATTACCTGATCGAGCCTGCGCTGAAAACCGGGAAGTTGAACGTCGTCAACAATGCTGTCGTAGCCCGAATCCTTGTGGATGACAACGGGCTGGCCAATGGAGTGCAGTACTTTGACCGCTACACCAAAGAAGAACACCGCACGTACGGCAAACGCATCATCGTGGCCGCTTCTTGCGTCGATTCCACGCGGATTCTTTTGAACTCCACGTCGCAACGTTACCCGAATGGCATTGGAAACTCATCGGATGTGATCGGGCGCTACCTTTCCGAGCAAATCCGCTTCACGATCCGCGGGTTTGCGCCGGAGTTGATAGGGACCAAAACTCGGAATGACGACGGCATCGGCGGCGCGCACATGTACATGCCGCGCTTCAATCACCGCGATTGCCGGAAGCGCGACTATATCCGCGGGTTCGGCTGTCAGTTTTGGTACACGGGGGCACAAACTGACCTTTCGTGGGCGAAGAGTATTCCCGGGTTCGGCCTCGACTTTAAGAAGTCCGTGAAAGAGCGTTATCCGGCTGTTCTGGCGCTACACCCGTTCGGCGAAACGATCCCCAAGGCGGAGAACCGGATCACGGTGAACGGTTCGCCCCTCGATCAATACGGGACCCCGATCGCACGCATCAGCTACACCATCGGCGACAACGAGCGGCGCATGTCCAGGGAAATGTATGACACGATGCTCGAGATCCTCCATGCCGCAAAAGCGGAGATTGTGCCGTTTCGATATGGCCAACTCGAGCCGAATGGCAGCGCAATCCACGAACACGGAACATGTCGCATGGGCGCGGACCCGAAACGCTCCGCGCTTAATAGCTTCTGTCAAATGCATGACGTGAAGAATGTGTTTGTCGTGGACGGATCGGCGTTCACCACGGCGTCAGAGAAAAATCCGACGCTTACGATCCTAGCTCTCGCCTGGCGGGCGACTGATCAGATGGCGGCCGAAATGCAACGCGGCAATATTTGAGAAGTTACAGGTGTTCAAAGGTGCCGACGATGCATTGAAAAGAATTATGGAGTTTCCCGACCTTACTAAGGTAAAGGCCTACGATCTTGGTCAGCCCTATTTCACAGGCATGCCGCACTTCCCGACGCATCCACCCTTTCTCTACAGTTTGACGAAGAGACATGGAGAGATCATTTACGGCGAGGGGACCACGTCGGCGGCCGATGCCATTGCTCTTGGTACCCATGTCGGTACTCACATTGATGCGCTCAGCCATTTCTCCTGTAATGGCACCTTTTTTGGCGACCGCCGCGTAGAGCATTCGTACGAGCACGGAATGGCGGACCTTGGCGTCGATACAATAGCACCGATCGTACGGCGTGGTGTGGTTCTGGACATTGCAGGTTTGGAGGGTACAGATGCTCTTCCGGAAGATTTCGAAATCACGCCCACGCATCTGAGTCAAGCCGCAAAGGTGGAAGTTCGCGCGGGTGACGTCGTTATGATTCGAACCGGGTGGGCTCAATTCTTCTCTGACTCCAAGCGGTACATCAATAACACCGCTGCTCCGGGACCGGGAATCGAAGGAGCGCGCTGGCTGAGTTCCAGACGTGTCTTTGCGGCGGGTTCCGATACCGTCGTTTTCGAGAAGACGCCGAACTCTGCGATGCCCGTGCATGCACACCTGCTCGTCAAATCGGGGATTCATATCATTGAGGTCCTCAATCTCGAGGAACTGGCCCGGGAGGGTGTACAAGAGTTTCTGTTCGTTGCCGCGCCGATGAACATCCGCGGAGCTACGGGAGCGCCGCTGAGACCGCTGGCATTTCCTCTGCCAATTAGAAAGACCGCTTAGACGCAGATTCGTGTCCAGCTCTTAAGATCTCTGCGAAGCTAAGCTCGTGCCCATCCGGATCAGTGACGTGAAAGAAACGCTCACCCCAGGGTGCATCTCTCGGCGACTGAGCCTCTAGTCCTTGTTCCTTCAAGACCCGGTAGTGCGCATCCACGCCGTCGACTCGGAAAATGGCTCGACCCCACCATCTGTGTTCGTATTCCGAACTCGCTACCAAGTTGACGAAAGCTTCGCCAGCTTTCAAGCTGCTGAAGGCGGCACCGCCGCCGCCGTAAAACAAGTCGAATCCAAGCTTCTCGTAAAATTCGATGGAACGAGCCATGTCACGGACGGCGAAGGTCACCGCACTGATGTGCTGGATCATTCCGATCGTTTTCACAGCAACGAGTATGCCGCATCACGACCGTCGCTCAGATTGACAGAAGGCACGCTAGCGCGTTTTTCGGGAAACCGATTTGAGGGTATAACTCCGATTTGACGGCTACCTCTTGGGACCGTTCTGATCTGGATACAAGGCCCTGAGCACGACGGATCGCGGAATATGAATCGGGCGATTTTCACGTACCTGCAGCGATATCGGTTACCCAATTCTCCTAACCACTGTTGCTGTGATTGGTGCGTGACTTGCCCCCTGAAAGACCACAGGTTTCTTTGAAAATTGACAGATTGCTCGCTATTGCTGCGATTCTGATTGCAGCGCTGTTCATTTTCGCCGTGCATGCCGACTTCGGGATCTCTGTCGGCAGCCTGCGACTACCTCCGCCAGTTGCTTAAGCCCAAGCGCCAAACGATAGAGCCAATTCATCGATTCCGAATTTATGAAGTCATTTGCAATTTATCGAGCTGCTCATAGAGATCACGCCGGACGATGTGGATTCGCGACTTTTGCGCGAGCATAAACTGGTCCGACTGAATCGCCTCCTCAAACGTCAGCTTCTTTTCGCGCATAAGCAAAACAGTCGCTCCAAATGTATCGGCACTTCGTTGCGGAATTCCAATCGATCCGAGAAGCTTGTCGGCGTGCTTCTGGAAGACGTTCATCTGATCAAACGTCTTGCCATCGCGCGCCACCGGGCCGAAATACTCATTGACCCAGACGACCACGTTGCGATCCGACGTACTCGAGGCCAAGGTGTCGAAACCCAAGAGGCTGTCGCTCAACATTTCACCGCCGCTTACGACGCAATGGACGTATAACTTGCGGCCGGTCTCGCGGAGCACGCGAATCACCTCAGTCTCAACGATGTAGCTCCATAAAGGCAGAAACGCTGTGGCTCCGCTGTCCACAACGAATACTCCGTTTTCAGTAGCGAACCGTTCCAGCAGGGCGTCATAACGTAACCGAACAATGAGTCCTTCTTCATTGACCAAATCTAGCTTCTCAGCATTGAGGGATTTGTACTGAGCGAGCGAGCGATTGACCGGATCGCCATCAATGCAATGCACGTTCTTGCAGCGCTCGACAAGGTACTCGGCAAGCCAGCTCGCAATAACGCTTTTCCCGATCCCACCTTTACCTTGAAGAATGAGATGGACGACTCCGGCGCCCGCTCCGTTCCCGACTGTCCCGTTCACGTCGACTGTTGACATATGTTCATATCCTTTCGTTAAATCAAGTTGCGGTCGCTCGGATCCCCATCGTTGTGAATCACTCTGACATCGAAGCGAGACTTGTAGAGCGATTTACGCGCTTGTTCAAAGGGATCCCAGGCTGCCGTGGGCATGGGACCGTCGTCTTGCTTTGCCAGTGACGGTGATTGCTGCGTCAATTGGCGAGTAGCCTGTATCGGCGCAAGGCCGACGTGAGGGCTCAGTCGATCATTTGCGGCTGGCCCGCTATGAGCCGAGTGGCGATAGGAAGCTTCTATACCGGCAAGCATGCTGATGATCTCCGCGCTTTGATTTACTTCTCGGAGAACATTCTCACCACAAGCCGCGATAGGGGATTTTCCCGCTGCATCGATCGCCGTATCGCGCGGGCTGTCAAAATCGGTAGCGCACGCGTCATCAATCTCGGCGGTGACGGGCCTAGTTGCGCCCGAGAAACCGTCCGTTTCCGGCCGCGATCATCCTGGCGCGCAAATAAGGACTTGAGTCCAGGGTCCCAACTTCTCCGCGATGAAGAAAGTCGGTGGAAGAAGCTGCATCGGCTTCTGAGATATACGAGCTGTCGACGGCACCTAGCGCACGATTCCCGCGATCGGTCAGAATCGCCTCAAGCGCAAACTCGCCCTCGCAGGAATCTGCACTCGAGTCTCCGTTATCTGCAGCGGTTTCAGGTATGTCACCCCTGGTGGTTATCTCCTGTTCGACATACTCAGGTGTGAAGACATTTTCCGCAGGCTCTATGGCGAGACATTTAGGATTGGGAAGCGGGGCGCTGGTTGCCGGTTCGTGGTCCTTGGTATTGGTGCTAGGTTCATGAGAACTGGTTTCCGGGATCAGGCAGCCATCCAGCGCCTTATCTTCCGCAATGAGAATCGAAAGGTCTTTCAGCGCAACAGTCTCAGGAGCATGCACGGCAGCATCAGCCAATTGGCTCTGAACCTTACTGGCAGAAGTTGCATCGGCTTCGGAGATAGGCGAGTTGCCGACGGCGTCTAGAGCAAGATCGTGGGGCCTGTTCAGAATCGCCTCGGGCGCAAACTCGCTCTCGCCGGAATCCTGCACTGGAGTCTCCGCTATGCTCAGTGGTTATCTCGAGCTGTTCCAACGTGTCTCAGGTGTGAAGACATTATCCGCAGCCTCGATGGCGAGACCTTTAGGATCGGGAACCGCGGTATTGGTGGCAGGTTCTCGGTCCTTGAAATTGCTGTTTGGTTCATGAGAGCTGGTTTCCGGGACCAGGCGGCGATCCAGCGCCTCATCTTCCACAATGAGAATCGCAGAAGTTTTTCAGCGCAACACTCCCAGGAGCGTGGACGGGGCATCGAGTTTCGCCGGCGTCTTCTGTTTTTGGAATCGCGCAGTGAACTCGAAAGTGCTGCCCGCACCCAATTGGCTCTGAAACTTCATGGTTCCGCCCATCAGATCAACGAGCCGGCGTGAAATCGCTAGTCCGAGGCCTGTATCGCCAGATTTGAGGGCCCCGCGCGCATCGGCGTGGCGGAATGGTTCAAAGATCAACGGCTGTCTGGCAGGCGGAATTCCGGCGCCTGTATCAGTTACTGCGACGCGGACGAGAACGTGGTCTGCGGAATTCGACTCCAGCGCTGCTGAGAGGATAACGCTTCCACTCGTAGTGAATTTGACTGCATAATCCAGAAGGTTGAGAACCACGTGACGTAGTCTTGCCGGATCACCGCAGGCCAGTTCCGGCAGGCGCGGATCAATCTTGCAGCCCGTGACGAGCTTTTTCGCGGAAGCCTTTCCCTCCACCATTTTCATCGCAGAGACGATGCACTCGGAAATCGAGAATGGTACGTTATCAAGCCGCAGCTTGCCTGCCTCGATACGGGAAAACTCAATGACATCGTTTGCAATGTGTATTAGCCAATCGGCTGACGTACGTACCGTATCCAGGTACCCACGCAGTTCGGGATCGAGATCTGTTTTAAAGCCAGATCGGTAAAACCCACAATCGCGTTCATGGCGGTGAAAATCCGATGGCTCATGCTCGCCAGGAACTCTGCTTTTGCCTCATTGGCAGACTGAGCCGCCTGCGTGAGGGCGACCAGTTTGGCAAGCTCTTCTTGAAATTTTGCGTTGCGCGGCGTGCTCGAATTCGAAGTAAGACGATGCAAACCAACATCAACACGAGGGCAGCTCCGGCGATGCCTGCCGCAACCAGAACCGGCCCTTGGAACGCGCGTGGATCTCTTGACCATGTCTGCATTGCGGAAACCGATCGCTCGAGTAGGGTCGAGCGCACTTTTGCCGTAGCTCTGCAGATCGGCGATGGGTAGCCCCAGAGAGAGAAGTGTTGTCAAAAGCGCCCTATTCATGGTTTCGTTACTTCGGCTGCCTTACCCTCGTTTCCCTTATCGACGCCTAAGAGCTCTTTAGATTAGGGGGGGTGCCACGGAATCAGCGAAGGACGGGATTGTGAGTGGCTGTCGCGATCTTCACACCTGAGGTAAAGGAACGGCTCGATACCGAGGGCCGCAGCATCGGCCGCTAGGCTGTCGTGAGAGCAACTAACTTAGTGACTGTATTGATGTTTCGGGCGGTAGCTGCGCCACAAGTAGATGGCAGTTTCAATTTCGATTGGCCCATGCCGTTCGGATAATGGATGTAGATCTCTCGATTGCCCGATCGGACCTCTTCGCCGCCCGGGGTGGCGACATTGTTCAGTACTCCTTTTGGCGCGGCGTGGGATAGAAAGAGAACGGCGACCTTCGCCGGCGGTGCGGCGGGGAAGGGATTGGCTTCCAAGATAGAACGTAGCTCGGAGGCGCTGCGGATCATCACGTCGACCTTCTTGCCCATTCTCCTTGTCAACACCTGCTCCAGCTCGGCCTGGACATCCTCTTCGGGAAGGAGCTCTCGAAGACGACATTGCCGCTTTGTATGTACGTACGAACTTTCTCAAAACCGAGGTCGATACATATGGCGGACAACTCTTTCATCGGCAGCATCCCCGTACCGCTGACATTTATTGCCCGTAATAATGCGACGAAAATTGCCACCGTCTACTTTCTGTCCTAATCCTACATGTACCTATTATCGCGACCTGTGATCGCACTGAACTGAGAATTGATTACTGCTGGTTAAATGACCGGTATAAGGTAGGGGCTTCAGCTTGCTAGAACGAAGTTTCGCTGCATGCGTTCCACTGTTTGAGGGCCTTTTACTTTGGTACTCCCGGTATACTTCTCCTGAGCTGGGGGACCAAAATGAAAACTTCTGGACAGAGGAAATGCGCGCTGACTCATTTACTGCCGATCGCATTGTTCCTGTTCTTCCCGGCGAACATAGGGTATCCACAGACGCCTGAATTACCCGGGTGGAAGCTTGTGTGGTCGGATGAATTCAATTACAGGGACATCCCGATCCAGCTAAATGGGGATACGAAGAGGGATACGTGCGCCATAATGAGCTTCAATATTACACGGTTAATCGCCTGGAGAACGCGCGGGTGGATGGCCGAAATCTGCTCATCGAACTGCGGAAGGAGACACCTGAGAGTTTTGTGCCAACCTCTATTAATGATGAGTGGCATAGATACACGGCGGCGAGCGTCAATACACGGAACACAGCGTCGTGGACTTATGGACGTTTTGAAATCAGGGCTAAGATGCCTCACGGCAGAGGCACCTGGCCGGCGATCTGGTTTCTGAGCCCGCTCAGGACGCCTAATGTTCCCGGGCCTCCCCAGCCCAGGCGGCCTAATGGCAGGGAGGTCGAGGGCCCATCTCGAGGACCTAATAGCGGGGAATCATCTCAAGGGGAAATTGACCTAATGGAGAGCTGGGGAAGTCACACGAACGAAATCGCTGTCCACATTCATGGCACGAAAGGGCGCACGCCATCGAAGACGATTGCAGTCGACGATATTTATAGCAAGTTTCACCTTTACGCAATGGAATGGTATCCGGATCACATAGACTTTTTCCTGGATGCGCGGAAAATCCTCACTTACACTAAAGACCCTGCCGTGGGCTGGTCACTCGATCACCCTATCTATCTGATCATGAATATTGCGTGTGGCGGGCCTGATGAGCCGGCTCCGGATGATTCCGAGCTCCCACAGTATATGACTGTGGACTATGTGCGCGTTTATCAGAAGGCCACGAACTCGGGAGGGGAGTGAACAGTTAGATTATCTTGTCAATCACTGGGTCTCACCGGCTGGGCGAATCCTTGGTAGGTGGGTGGCCCGTGGCTTCACACCAGGCGAACGCGAAAAAAGCCATCGGGTTCGACCTTGCTTTCAGATCGAACTCACGGCGAGGGGGAGCCTGTCAGCTGCTCGCGCCAGGTGAAGATTTCCGACCTTGAGAATAGCTCCGTGATCGCCTTTTATGGAGGCCCGTCATTTTCTCAACCGTGAATCGTGGCTGTCCGCAACAGGCGCCGAGCTCGTCGGCCCACGTTGGGCCTTGGAACAACTTTTCGGGTTTTGGGAACTGGGCGGAAGCTCAATGCGGAAACGAGTAATCGTCGAGATCCTCGGCCGCGTGGCCGAAGAAACGCACGACCGCGTTAGCCCGGCGAGTACGGTCTGAGTGAAGCCAGTTCTCCTTTCTTGCTTTCAAGTTTTCCCTCAAGCTCGTGAATCCATCGCAGTTCACCTTCAAGCAGACCTTGAACACGGCTGAGGGCCACAGCGCCGAACGACCCAGGTTGGGTTTCTTCCCGCAGTTCCGAGGCTGCGCGGCGCGCGAAGTCAAAAACGATTTGCGGGACCCAAGGATCCCTTCGCGCTTCCGTTTGGGCAACACCCCGATGAAGGCGATGCGAAAAAGGAATGCGCCTTCGTCGTCTGCTTCCCGCTCCCGGAAGGTGCCCAGTTGTTCGAACAAGTATTTCCTTCCAGACGGCGTCATCCGGTACTGCTTCCGTTGCTGTCCCCGATCGCCTTGCACGCTGGCCTGTTCCACCCAGCCATTCCGCATGAACTTCTTGAGGGAGGGATAGACCACATTGTTGTGCATGGCGCTGCTGCCGAAGATCAGGCCCGCGGTCTTTTTGAGGGCATATCCGTAAGCGGGACCTCGCAGCAGGGCAGCCAGCAAGACCAAGTCGTTCATGAGTCAACAGACCCAATAAGCCGAATTGTCAATCGTGGCAGACGACGGCCCATGCTTTGTGCTACAGAGGCAAGATCTGTTCGCGTTCCGTATCGAAGTCGATGCGGCGTTTCTGCTCGTAGGAGATGTTTCCAAGATGCGAGGCTTGGGCAGAGCGATGCCCGATTAGCACGTCCCCGTTCGGGCGGCGCCTAGTCCCTAAACACTCGACGAAATTGTTAACGTGCTCCTGTGTGAGCGAGTCGTGGGTATCTGGAAGGCGCTTGGCCGGTACAACCTCCGCAGGTTCCTTTGCGCCTGTGGGATAGTATTCGTAGCGCGAACGGTCGATCCAAAGCCGTCCTTCCGTGCCGCACATTTCAATCGCCTCCCCTTTGATGCTGGGCACTAGGGTGGCTTCGAAGGTCGCGGTGAATTCGTGAGCGCCCGGGTACTGTAGTTGCACGTTTATTGTGTCGGGTGCCGTGCGACCGTCCTTGTAGCAGTAAACGCCTCCGACCGCTGTCGCACAAGAGGGAATATCCCTCCCAGTGAACATATGAACGACGTCGATCCAGTGCGTAAACAGATCCGTGACCTGCCCGCCGCCATAGGCGAGGTATGCGCGCCAGTTGAAATACTGCTGAGGATCGTAGTCGCGCCAAGTGACAGGACCTAGGAAACGATCCCAATCCAAATCCTTCGGCTTGGTTTGCAGATACTGCGGAGCCTTACGCAGATGCCACGCGTTTCCATACCACCAGGTGCGGGCTAGAGTGACTGTTCCGATTTTCCCTGAATCGAAGTACTTCTCCTTCGCCTGTAAATAGTGGGACCCCGAACGTTGTTGCATGCCAACCTGGCATACACGATTGTTCTCTCTCGCGGCTTTCACAATCGGCATGCCTTCTTCCAAGAGACGCGTTAGCGGTTTCTCAACGTAGACGTCTTTCCCGCCGTTTAATGCATCGATGGCAATGGTCGTGTGCCAATGATCCGGAACGGCGATATAAACGGCATCGAGGCCGGGCGCGGCAAGCAACTCGCGATGATCCGCGAAAGTTTTCGCGTCTGAAACTTTCTGCTTGGCTCGATCGACATGCGCCCCGTAGATATCACACAGTGATATGACGTGAATCGCGGGATTATTTATAAAGTTTCCCATCACGGACGTGCCGCGATCACCCGTTCCGATCACGCCCAGATTGACCCGATCGTTCGCGCCAAGCACGCGGGAATATGATGCTGCCGTCACGCCGATCGCGCTGGAAGAAGCCAGATGGGTCGCGTTGCGCAGGAAATCTCTACGAGTGTTATTTTCCATGTGCTTCATGCATATCACAGATGGTGTGACTGGCTTGGTCAAGGACTGTGGACGAATGCGGCGTGAGCACGGCTGCCACGCTGCCTGTCGTCCTGCCGAATTGCTGCCGGCGGACAATTAGCTCTGAGGCGCTGAGGCTTTACGGCTTGCAATTCCTTCCCCAAGAAAATTCACCAGCTCAGGATTCACTTCGTCCGCATGTGTCCAGGTTACGCAGTGCGGCCCATCCTTGACCACCACTGAACGAGCTCCCTTGATCAGCTTGGCTGTCCGGAGTCCCGAGGCAGTAATAGGCAGAATCCGATCCGCATCGCCGTGAATGACGAGAGTGGGCACGTCGACGCGGGTCAGGTCTTTGCGGAAGTCCTCATGCCATGTAGGCACGCAAGCGAGACTGGCCGTTGCAGAAGCGCCGGCCGCGACGTTCCAGCTAGACTGGACGGCCTGTTCGCTAACGCGCTTTCCTAGCAGGACGTCAGTGTTGTAGAAACTTTTGAGGAACTCGGTGAGAACCGTGGATAAGGATGACGGGCTTACCGGAGCCGTGGTCCTCATAATAAAGGTCGATGTTGCCCGAATTTTCCTGACCGACAGTAATGTATGGCATTGAGGATTTTCCCTTTTTTGTGTTTGCGCTTATGTTAACGGTTAGTAGTTCTACCGAGGGGTCGGATGTTGTAACTCGTTCAGGGGCTGCGTTCTTTTTTGAGGGGTACGGCTTGATAATCGTATGACGGAAAACAATGAGAGTTCTCGAAAGACAATATCGCCGGAAGTCATAGACCAGAAGCGCATTGATCGGCGGCGTGTGCTAACTGGATCGGCGGCACTCGCCAGCTGCAATATTCGCCTCAGGTCGAGCGAATGCACAGGATATTCAGAAAGCTCGATAAAGCCGAGCGCGATAAGAGCGCGACCGACCCTGGCCCGGAAAACAAAGGCGTTCAAGACGTAAGTTCGAACGCTTTTCTGCCGCCGGACACCGATCACGGCGAAGTGCAAACTTTTTGGAGTTCGTTCTCCAGCTGCACACCGAAGAGTGCAACAGGGTGGCTGGTCACGGCAGGTGACGGTCGAAGATTTTCCAATTTCGAAAGATATTGCCGGTGTAAACATGCGCCTCACGGCGGGCGGTATCCGCGAACTGCACTGGCACAATGCCGCTGAATGGGCGCTGATGCTTACCGGAAAGGCTCGGATCACCGCTATCGATAACGACGGCAGAAGCTTCGTAAAAGATGTAGGCGTGAACGACCTGTGGTTCTTCCCCACCGGCACTCCCCATTCGATCCAGGGCTTGGGACCCGATGGCTGCGAGTTTCTCCTGGTGTTCGACGATGGTAAGTTTTCCGAAGGGAACACCACTCTGATTTCCGATTGGGCACGACACACGCCTCGCGAAGTGCTGGCGAAGAACTGGGGAGTACCGGAAAGCGCCCTGGACGGAGTTTACTCGGTACCGCCGGACGGACATTACATTTTCCAAGCGCCCGTGCCAGGACCTCTCAAAGAGGACCAGCGCGCGGCGGCTGGTTCGAAGAGGCTCGTCGGCGGTAGCATTCGACTTCTCCATGGATTCCATGCAGCCCGACGTATAAGACGAGATCGGGAGAAGTACGGGTCATAGACTCGCGGAATTTTCCTGTATCTAGTAGGATTGCTGCCGCCCACGTGATTGTTCGACCTGGTGGTTTGCGAGAGCTGCACTGGCATCAAAACGCCGATGAATGGCAGTATTATGTCCAGGGCCGAGGTCGGATGACCGTGTTTTTCAATGGCGGGAAGGCGCGCACGGCTGATTTCAACGCGGGCGATGTCGGTTATGTACCAAAAACGCTGGGCCACTACATTGAGAACCTGGGCGATACAGATCTTGTCTTCCTGGAAATGTTCAAAGCCGATCAGTTTCAGGACCTCTCGTTGTCAGATTGGGTAGCGCACACACCTCCGGAATTGATCATGCAGCATCTAGGAATCAGTAAAGGACACTCTGCAGCGGATTCCTAAAGACAAGGTGCCTACAGTGCCGGCATAATCGTGCGCCCGGGCCCATGTCCTGAGCCGGCTCAATAACGTGCGAAACGCATATCCAGGCAACCGGCGTCCTCATAACAGAGCGAACATCAGGTTTCTTCCCGAGCAGGTTGGATATGCAAATTAAGCCTATCTTTCGAGATCGTTTCGATGCCGGTAGAAGGCTGGCAGAACATCTTACTCGCTCTGTTCAGGACGCCGAGTCTCTGGTTTTGGCCCTGCCGCGCGGGGGTGTACCTGTTGGGTTTGAAGTTGCTCGCGGGTTGCATGTAGGACTGGATATTTTCCTGGTGCGTAAGCTCGGACTACCCGGGCATGAAGAGCTGGCAATTGGGGCGATTGCCAGTGGAGGGGTCCGGGTCTTGAACGAAGATTTGGTCAAAGAACTGCAGCTCTCCCGCAATCTCATCGATCAGATTACTGCCCGTGAAGAGCGCGAGCTTAAACGGCGGGAAGACTTGTATCGACGGGGTAGGCCGCCACTGCCGGTTCGCGATCGCACGGTCATTCTGGTCGATGATGGCTTGGCGACCGGCGCGACGATGAAAGCTGCCAGCCGGGCGCTCCGGTTGCAGGGGCCGAGGCGCATCATTGTTGCGGTCCCAGTTGCCGCGAAGCAAACTTGTGACGAATTCCGCACAGATATCGACGGAGTCGTGTGCGCATACATGCCGGCGCCGTTCATAGCTGTCGGAATCTGGTACGAGGATTTCTCGCAGACAACGGATGAAGAGGTGCAGCGGCTACTGGAATTAGCGGAACAGCAGGCGACAGTTCCTCGTGATTAGGGAACAGCGATGCGGGCGGGCTAGGGAAGGAGAAGGAACCGCGGACCTTTCGGAACGATCCATCCAGATCCCCCCGTCCGGTGTTGCGGGTGATCTTGCGGTTCCATTAAATGCTCGAGGCGTGATTGTATTTGCTCACGGAAGCGGAAGCAGCCGCTTGAGCTCGCGGAACAGGTTTGTGGCTCGGGTTCTTCAGCAGGCCAGCCTAGCCACGTTATTACTTGACCTACTCACCGCAGAGGAGGAGCAGATCGATCTGCGAACGCGGCAATTACGATTCGATATAGATCTGCTTGCAACGCGACTTGTCGAGGCAACTGAATGGTTGGCGGGCGATATCTCCGTAGGCGGTCTGCCCCTAGGCTACTTTGGCGCAAGCACCGGGGCTGCCGCGGCACTGATTGCGGCCGCTGAATTGCCCGACTTGACACACGCGGTTATCTCTCGCGGTGGACGGCCAGATTTAGCAGGAGCGGCACTGCCAAGAGTAAAGTCGCCAACCCTGCTTATCGTCGGCGGTGATGACTACGCCGTTATCGAGTTAAACAGAAAAGCTCTGAACGAACTCAAATGCGAGAAGAAATTAGAGATCGTTCCCGGGGCAACCCATCTCTTTGAAGAACCAGGAGCGCTCGAACAAGTAGCTGAGCTCGCGAGAGACTGGTTTAAGCATTACGTGCCGCGCAATAACGCACCACTGATGGTGGGTGAAAAGACCAGACTACGATCGGGCACGTGCGTATCAGCGTTTCACATACAAGATCGAAAGAAGAGGTCATGCGATCAGTTGACCGCTCGTTGGACGATCTGTTCCAGGGTATCGGGATGATTCCGATTCAATTCGTCGCCGAACGAAGAAGCTGGCAAGGTTCGACGCTTACGTTCTCGCTTTCGGCGAAAGCGGGTCTATTGAGCACACCGATCACGGGCAGCATCGAGGTTACAGAAAGGGATCTCATAATTGATGTGGATCTCGGCTTAATCGGACGCCTAATTCCGGCCACGAAAGCCCGTGAGGCAATTAGCAGCCGAATACGTGGACTCCGGACTCAGAACTGTTGGAACGCAGGCAACTGCATATCGCTCTGATCGATCCATGTGGATTCAGCAAAGTCGCAAACAGAGAGCACGGGGGAACGACAGGAGGACCTGTCGTTCAAAACCACCCCCGATTGAGTTGAAGCTCCAATTACCCCCAGATACTCTTGGCAACCTGCTGGATTATCTGAATTAACATATCCATTACGGAATCCTCCTGGAGGAGGGCCTTCTGACCTTCCCTGTAAAAACTTATCGGCTTTTTACCGAAAAACTTCTAAAACGTAGAAGCAATCACCGATGCAGGTTTCCGGTGGACCTGGAATTCTATTGCGAGATCAACATGATCTCGTACCAGCCGCTCTGAATTGCGTATTGCCATAGGTGCACTGAGCTGGTTGTCCAATTCCACCAATTCAATCCCTTTGGTGGCCGCGGCTCTGCGAAAGCTGTCGCTGATCTCGCATGTGCAAAGGGAATCGCCAGTTATGGTGGCATATCCGATGCGGAATTCCGGCACTCTGTACGGCGCCACCATGCTACGCCGCCCGGAGGCCGGCCTTTCTCATTCCATTTCGGTAACTAACCTTGAAGCGCGCCGCTGATGAGGCTGTACAACAGTACCGTCAGCACAATCGCAGTGATCACAACATAAGTGCGATCTCGCTCCAGTGCAAAGGCAACCAGGGAAAAAGCCACACGAGCAATCGGTGTAGCGATCAAGAGGAGCAGCCCCAGTTGGATGATGGAACGTGGGCGAAGGGTAATCGCTCCCGCTATGATCTGACCTACAACCCGATCTATGCTCGGCTCGCCGTGGAATGTATGATGATCGGCGTACTCGTGGCCGTGCCTTGCAAGGTAGTAGACGCCACCGGCGGAGACGACTACGGCCGAGACCACAACCCCACTGCGGAGCAGCACACTGACCATCCGCTCGATAGTCGCGTCCGTTGTAGTGGGAATCTTCATAAGTTGCCCGTAATTCCATTCACAATCATTTCAATGGCTATAAGGCCCACGACAATCGCAAACACTTTGCGCAACAGGGGAACGGAGAGCCGCGCCAGATAACGAGCGCCGATCATGGACCCCGCAAGCACGCCCAGCATCACCGGCATAGCGATTGCCGGGTCAACATATCCGCGGCTTAAATAGACGCTGGTGCTGGTCGCGGCGGTGACGCCGATCATAAAATTGCTGGTGGCGGTGGAAACCTTGAAGGGAATCTGCATGGCCTGATCCATGGCGATCACTTTGAGAGAGCCCGATCCTATACCTAATAGTCCCGAGATACCGCCCGCGCCTAACATGAGTGCAAACCCAGTTTTTACCCGGTGTACCTGGTAGTGCTGCAGCGCTCCATCCGTTTTGTAAACACCATTCAGTCGCAATCCCTTGGCGAGGGGATCGGGCGGAAGCGGCGCAATCGGGTCTTTGTGCGGCCGACTTGTCTGCCCTGCCGCCTGGAGCAAAATGATCCCAAATAGAACGCTCAAATAGCGTACGGGGATGTGAGGGCCGAGGAAGGCGCCAAACAATGCTCCGAGCGTAGTTGCTATTTCGAGGAACATGCCAATGCGGATGTTTGAGTAACCGTCACGGACGTACGCCGCCGCAGCACCCGAAGAGGTGGCGATCACCGACACAAGAGTGGCTCCAATTGCGTAACGAAAATCCACGCCTAGAAACAGCGTCAAAACAGGTGTGACAATTACTCCTCCCCCAAGGCCGGTAAGCGAGCCAAGAAACCCTGCTAGTAGAGCCGCAACAAATACAATAGGAGTGAATTCAGCGACTGTCATCGCTTAATGGACATGCAGGTACGCTGTTCATAGCTTATATTCAGGACTCATGATAAAAACTGTTGTTTTTGGTCTAGCCGCATTCAGCATGAATTTTGCCCAGCACGCGCCGCCCCTTCAATCGCCAGAAGTTCATCCAGACGGCCGTGTAACGTTCCGGTTCCTCGATCCCAGCGCGCAACACGTTTCTGTCGATCTGGCCGGCACAAAGCAGCCGTTCGCGATGAAGAAAGACCATCGCGGCATATGGAGCGTAACAACCGATCCACTCGTTTCCGATCTGTATGGATACTCTTTCGAAGCCGACGGTATCAGGTTTTTAGATCCTTACGACTCCCACATAATTCCCAATCTTCTGTCTCCTTCCGATGAGGTTCACGTGCCTGGCACAACCCCTCTTGCTTGGGAACTCACTGACATACCCCACGGCACCATTCATCACCACTTCTACAAATCGAACGTCGTGGGCGACAATCGGGATTTTTACGTGTACACTCCACCCGGTTACGATCCGAACTCTAAAGAGCTTTACCCGGTCCTGTACCTGCTTCACGGCTATAGTGACGACGCGAGCGCCTGGACAGCAGTGGGAAGAGCCAATTTAATTCTCGATTCGTTAATTGCCGAGGCGAAGGCAAAACCAATGATCATTGTGATGCCGCTCGGCTATGGCGCTCCGGAAATAGTTCAGCGGACTCCAGTCTTCGGGGCACCGTTCGACGATCCGGTGCTTCGCAACAAGAACTTTGATAAGTTCCGGGAAGCGCTGATGGATGAAGTGATTCCAAAAGTTGAAAGCCTTTACAAAGCCGCGCCGGATCGCAACTCTCGCGCGATTGCAGGGCTTTCTATGGGAGGAGCCGAATCATTATTGACCGGCCTTAACCGCCTAGACAAATTTGCGTGGATAGGAGCGTTCAGTTCGGGAGGGCTCAGCGCAGATTTCGCTGGCGATTTTCCACAGCTTAGCGCCGCGGCGAATACGCAGCTACGCTTGGTTTGGATCGCGTGCGGTACGGACGACCACCTGATTACGCTGAATAGAAACCTTGTCTCCTGGCTGAAGGCGAAAGGGATTCGTGTTACTCAGATTGAGACACCGGGCATGCACGCCTGGATGGTATGGCGCCGCAACCTGATTGCTTTGGCTCCGCAACTGTTCGCCGATTAGCGTCGCAGCGCGGGCAGTCTTTCGGTCGGTAAATAAAAGCGCCGAACGGCAAGGCACCGTTCGGCTTCTTATCTCGGGGCGATGGAATGTACCCGAGGGAATTACTTGTTCGTCACTTCAGAACCCTGCTTCGACTGTCCATTCGAAGCCACGACGCCTTGGTTGACAAGTACCCTGACTTCGACTCTTCGGTTCATCTTGCGACCTGAGCGCGTCTTGTTGTCTGCGACGGCGTGTGTCGTTCCCATGCCCGCCGGGGCCAATATCCGATGCAGAGGAATGTTGCCTTGCTGTTGGAGATATTGGATCACCGCAGTTGCACGCTGCTGGCTGAGGGTTTGGTTAAGCGCAGCCCTGCCGGTCGAGTCGGCATACCCGGCGACTTCGATCATGTAGCCCTTCTCGTTCAGCGCCTGCTGTGCCAGTTGATCTAGGTCTTGCTTAGCTTCGGGGCTGAGGACTGCACTGTTGAGCTTGAAATAAACGGTCTTGGAGTACTTCGATTCGTAATTATCCAGATCCGAGACCCGCTTGTTCACATCCGTTACGCCTTGATTCGCTTGGTCGGCCTCTGTTTTCACTTGCTCGGTTTGGGTCTTCACCTGGCCAACCTGCTGTTGAGTCTGCTTCTCAGTGTCTTCCAACTGACCCTGCCGATTTTCTATCTGTCCGGCACGATTCTCAAGCTGCCCCTGGCGGTTCTCCATAGTGCCGGTGCGTGCTTCTAAAGGATCGACGCGCGCGTCAATTTGTCTCGATGCGCGCATAGAGTTAGGATCGAAAATCACTTTGGTTGCGACCAGTTCCCCCTTTTCGTTCCCCGTGCCTCGGGCTTCGACATGCAGGCCCGCAACGAGAGAATTTGCATCCATTCCGCTCTTGCTCCAGCCAAACATCCCGTGTTTCATCTCGATCTTCGTGGTAGTAGTCAGGTCAATCGTGCCGATCGAATCGTCATCGCCACGAAGCTTCAATGTGTTCCCATCTCTCGAAACAATCACGCCTTTGACTTTCGCGTCCTGGTCTTTCGTGAAAACTCGTTCATTTGGCGTA
This sequence comes from uncultured Acidobacteriaceae bacterium, assembly GCA_963771565.1. Classification (GTDB taxonomy): domain Bacteria; phylum Acidobacteriota; class Terriglobia; order Bryobacterales; family Bryobacteraceae; genus Bog-105. The sequence continues at coordinate 53,860 of CAVYUB010000019.1, read as the reverse complement.
ACCATACCCATGGCGAGCGCTGCCGTCAGCAGTCCCGGCACCAGCATGGCCAGGCAGCCGTGTATGTCCTTTAGTCTTCGTAGGTGCCTCATCATTCAATTAGACGTCTGAGATTAGCCAGAGTAACCGTAAATCTACGCGCAAGTTAGGCCTCTTTTTGTTGAAGAGTAATCTATATAACAGATACTTCAGACACAATGATTTAAGTGGCGAATTGAGAGGAGACAATGAGGGAGATGGCCGAAAAAGGCAATATTTGGCGCAGGATGCTTCTGGCGTCGAGCCAACCTTTCGCGAGATCGACGGTGTGGTTGACTCTCTGCTGGCCGGCACTGCGTATGGGTAACGGTACTTCGAACCCAGGGCTAGGGTGATTTTTGAGCTAGCATTGAAGAAGGGAGGCGCGCGTTGTCCACCGTAGCTGTTGCGGATCTCACGACCACCCAGGCACCCTTTATTGAACAGGCCCAGCACGATGGGCAATTGTTCATTCATCAGCCTTACGAGCAGTACTCGGAACGGAATCATGAGGCTTGGCGCAAGCTTTACTCGCGCATGTTGCCACGCTGGGAGCGGTACGCAAACGATGCATTTCAACGTGGAATCCAGTCGTTGTGCCTGAATCCCAATGCCGTTCCGAAACTGGAAGACGTCAACCGCTTTTTGCAGCCTCTTACAGGTTTTCGAGCCAAGCCTGTGAGCGGCTACGTCCCGGCGTTCTTGTTCTTCGATTGCCTGCGTAATCGCGAGTTTCCAACCACGATCACGATCCGCGATTCACAACGACTGGAATACTTGCCGGAACCCGACATTTTCCACGACATTGCTGGGCACGTTCCAATGCACACCGACCCCGCTTTCGCCGAGACGCTGGTGCGGTTCGGTGAATGCGCGCATACAGCAGCGGACGTAGTCGACCGGATCAGCGATGCTCACCAGCGCACCGCCGCGATGACCAGCATCATTCGCGCAATGGCTCGTTTTTTCTGGTTCACCGTGGAATTCGGGCTAATGCGCTCCCGAGACACTATTTGCGTTTACGGAAGCGGGCTGCTCAGCAGCTACGGAGAGATTCAGCATTCTATCGAATCGCCAGAGGTGCAACGCTATCCATTGCAGCTCGAGTGGGTCATCAACCAGGGGTTCGAGATTAATCACTATCAGCCGCTACTCTTCGTCGTCAACTCCTTCGACCACCTTTATGAATCGGTACACCAGCTAGAGCAATGGATGAAAGACGGCAAGCTCAACAATGTGGCTCCCGGCGAGCCGGCAGTAAATGAACGAGACCTCGAGAGCTTTCTAAACGCTTCTAAACAGCCTCGATCCGATCGGTCCTCGCCCGCCTCTTAGCAGCCGGGTCACGCTGCTTTCGACGCGCGTCGAGCACCTTCGTCTTAAAGTATTCGATCGTCATACTGAGGCCTTCATCAAGCCCGACTTGCGGCTCCCAGCCCAATACTCGCTTGGCTTTGCTGATGTCAGGACGGCGAATTTTCGGGTCATCAGAAGGTAACGGCCTGTATTGGATGCCCACCCGGTTACCGAATCGAGCCCGAATCCGGTTCGCAAACTCGAGGATGGACATTTCCACGGGATTGCCCAGGTTAACCGGATACCGCTCTTGAGATTCGCTCAACAGCAGCAGGCCTTCCACAAGGTCGGAGACATAGCAAAAGCTGCGCGTCTGGGACCCATCGCCAAAAACGGTCAGGTTCACTCCTCTCAGCGCTTGATCGAGGAAAGCCGGAACGACGCGCCCATCGTTCAATGCCATACGCGGTCCGTACGTGTTGAAAATGCGAGCGATGTTGGTGCGCATTCCATGCACGCGATGGTAAGCCATAGTCAGCGCTTCGGCATACCTTTTGCTTTCGTCATAACAGGAACGCGGCCCGACAGGATTCACGTTTCCCCAATAGGTTTCCGTTTGGGGATGCTCGAGCGGATCGCCATAGCACTCAGAAGTGGAACTTAGCAAAAACGATGCATTGTACCGCTTCGCCAACTCCAGCATGTTCCGTGTTCCGGTGGACCCTGATTCCAAGGTCTCGATCGGATGGTTCAAATACTCTATGGGACTGGCAAGCGAAGCCAGATGAAATACACGGTCGATGGCGCCCGGAATATCTATCGGCTGGCAGACGTCGTGCTCGATGAATTTGAACGCTGGATTCGTAAGAAGGTGATAGATGTTTTCGGTGCGCCCAGTGATCAGGTTGTCAAGACCAACCACCTCGTGCCCTTGTTCGATCAGTCGATCGGAAAGGTGTGATCCAATGAAGCCAGCGGCTCCTGAAATGACATATCGCACGCCTTTTCATGCTACTAGAGTTACGGATGTAAGCGCGTATAAGGTGATATCGCTCTAATGCCGGGCCGTGGGGACCTAGGTCTCAGAATATTGCTCGCCGTACTCATCATTCTCTCGATCGGGCTGTTTTGGATGCGGTTCAGCAAAGTTGTCCACCACATTCTTCGCGCGCGCCGGGATGCGGGCTTCAAGCTAGGTTCTATCGGCGGCCGCATCTGGGATTTCTTCTGGGAAGTGCTGTGTCAGGCGAAAGTTATCCGTGAACGGCCGCTCCCCGGCATCGCCCATGCGTTCGTATTTTGGGCATTTTGCGCATTTGCGCTGGTTACTGTGAATCACCTTGCGACGGGTCTAGGCATTCCGTTCCTGACGTATCACACCTGGTTCGGAGGTTTTTATTTCTGGTTCGCTTTTCTGTTTGCGGTCTTATGCGCTATTTCAATCGCAGGACTTGCATTTCGGCGGTTCGTCATTCGCCCGAAATGGCTAGAACCCCTGTCTTACGAATCTGGCGTAATCGCTCTACTCATATTCATCCTGATGGTTACTTATATGCCGATGTGGTGGGTACCCGAAGCTTCCAGCACGGGCCGGGCGCTGTGGTGGGTTCACACGCTAACGCTGCTTGCATTTCTTCCGCTGATTCCGCACACCAAACACCTGCATCTTGTCCTCAGCCCAGTCACGATCTTCCTTAAGCGCCAAGGTTTCAGTCACATTCCCCCGTTGTCGGGTGACGAAGATTTTGGCCTGGTTTCAGGTAAAGACCTTACACGCATCACGGAATTGCAAGCCTATTCGTGCGTAGAGTGCGGTCGGTGTACGGAACATTGCCCGGCTAATAACACAGGCAAGGAGCTGAATCCCAAACTGATTGCGCTTGGCGTGCGTTCATACATAAAAGAACTCGGCGAAGCCAACGAAACGCCTATTCTGAGTGCAACGGTTTCGCAAAAAGCCATCTTTCAATGCACGACCTGCGGCGCCTGCGAGTATCAGTGCCCAGTTGGGATCCAGCACCTACCCATGATCATCGGACTGCGGCGCGGGGCCGTGAATACCGGCACTTGGCAAGACGATTACGGCACCAAGCTTTTCCTGAATCTCGAGCGCAACGGCAATGCTATGGGGTTCTCTCAAGGCGAGCGTGACAAGTTCATCGTCAAGCAGGAGCTTCCAGTATTCGAGGGATCTCAGGAATACTGTCTGTGGCTGGGTTGTATGGGTGCCTACGACCCGCGCGGCCGCGAGATCATCGCCTCGTTCGCGGCCGTGATGAAGCACCTTGGCACTGGATTCGGTGTCCTCAAAAAGGAGCGTTGCACGGGCGATCCTGTCCGCAGGCTCGGGAATGATCTTGCGTTTGGACAACTTGCCGAGGCGAATATCGAATCGCTCCGCCTGGTGCGTGTCAAGAAAATTGTTTCAATTTGCCCACATTGCGTCCGTACGATTCAGGAGGACTGGCGCGAGTTCGGAGCGGAAGTTGAAGTTGAGCATCACAGTGAGTTTTTAGCTCGTCACGCCGAAAAGTTGCCGGGAGCGGAGACCAGCCGCCGCGTAGTCTTCCACGACCCCTGCTATCTGGGGCGTTATCGCGGGATCTATGACGAGCCGCGCCAAGTGATAGCAAAAAGTGCCACTGTGATTGACCCGCCACGCGCTCGCCAACGGTCGTTCTGTTGCGGAGCTGGTGGCGGCCTGGTGTTTCTCGGCGAAGAGACCGGCGATCGCGTGAATGAAGCTCGCGTGAAGGAGCTGGTCGCGACAGGCGCAGATACCATTGGCGCGGCGTGTCCTTTCTGTAACAGCATGTTCCGCGATGCGCTCGCAAACTCCGAGAATGCACCTCGCCTGCTCGATATTGCTCAAATCGCCGCTGAGCAGATTCAGGCTAAGCCGTAAACGTGCTGATCTGACTCACGCCGCGGTTAACACTCGCCCGTCTCATCCCGTCTCTTGCACAGAACTTAGAAAGTCTTAAGGAGACATGTTCATGCAACACAGAGCTAAAGTATTTGCACCGCTAATCACGCTCGGCGCTGCGATGGCGCTCGTCGCGGGCGGGTTCGCGCTTCAAATTGGAAAACCATCCGCAAATCCCGAAGCACGGGCCAAGAATGCCGTACTCGTAGTGCGCGGATACGCGTGCTTCGCGCCGGACAAAACGAGTATTTCGGCCACGGCCGAAGGCATTGTAAATGCAAAACGAGAAAGTATTCCGCTCAAGCTGATTCCGTTGTCTGGTGAAAGCACATACGCGCTCACTCGCCAATGGCCCAGCGCTGGCAAATGGGTTATCACGGTGACGGAAGCGAACCCCAGGTTCAACTCGCGGCCTAGCGCAATCGTGAAAGTAGATGGCAATGCGGTTGACTGGGCTGGGATCACGCGATTTACCGAGCCGCCATCGGCGCAAGAGGTTCAAACCGCGTTGAACACCACCTCTGTCGCGTCCAACCTGTAAAGAGAGTACGCTCAAGACAACGTGCTCGCATCAAGCCTCACTGAGGTGCGTTTCGAAGAAGAAACCGCGTTGGTCCGCGCCGCTCGAGGCGGGGACCGCGCTGCTTTTGGAACTCTGTACGAGCAGTATGCGCGCATGGTGCACGGCATCCTCTTAGCTCATGTCTCCTACACCGATGCCGAGGATCTGGTCCATGATGTTTTTCTGCGCGCCATGCAGCAGCTGCCGTCTTTGCGCGAGTTGGGAGCATTCGGCGGCTGGTTGGCAGCAATTGCGCGGCGCTCCGCCATAGACCTTCATCGCAAGTATCGGCCTGCTTTCGACGCGCAAGCGCGGCTTGAATCCGCGGATACAGCCGGAGGCTCTCGCCCGGATGGCGAAGCATTTGAAATTCTTGATGCGTTGCGAGATTTGCCGCAGGCGTATCGCGAAACGCTGATCCTGCGATTGGTTGAAGGAATGACCGGACCCGAGATTGCGGCGCTCACGGGCCTCACCCCAGATTCTGTGCGCGTCAACCTATGCCGCGGAATGAAGTTGTTGCGCGGCGCGCTGGGAAAGGAATCAGGCAATGAATGAAGAGTATCTATGGAATCGCGCAGGCGAGCCCGATCCTGAGATAACTGAACTCGAGGAATTGTTGGAGCGCTCTGCGGTACATGCCGAACGCCGCGACCGTGCGCACGTTAACGGAAAAGAACCGGCGTTACCGGCATTCGCATTATTGGCAATGGGCAGCGCTGGCCGCTGCCGCCATGCTGGTTGCTGGCATTGGGCTGAGCTTCTGGCGTCACGTTCCACGTACCAGAGGCGATTCGGCTTGGAAGCTATCTTGGAACGGTGCAACACCCCACGCGGTGATGACCGGACAGACGATCGAGACCGGACAGTCCGTTGCGCGGCTGGAGTCTGAGTTTATTGGCGAAGTGCAGGTGAGCCCGAGCTCACGACTGCAAGTCTTGCAGGCCACGAACGATGAACAGCGGCTGGCGCTCGAGCATGGCACGATTCACGCATTTATATGGGCGCCCCCTAGGCAATTTGTTGTCGATACGCCCTCGGCAACGACTATCGATTTGGGCTGCAAGTATACGCTGCATGTCGCGCCTGACGGCACTGGATCGCTCGACGTAGAAATGGGATGGGTTGCATTCCAGTGGGAAAACCTGGAGTCCTTCATACCAGCGGGTGCGAGTTGTACAACAAGGCCTCGGCTTGGACCGGGGACGCCGTATTTCGGCGATGCACCGAATGAATTTGTATCTGCGCTGGGTCGCTTTGATCAGAGTGGCGATTCGAAAGCCTTTTCTTTTGTATTGGCGGACGCCCGCCCACGGGATGCGCTCACTCTATGGCATCTGCTGTCCCGAACGCATGGCACCGAACGTGGGAACGTGTTCACGCGCTTTTCGGAGCTGGTCAAACTTCCGCCCACGGTCACGAAGGAAAAGATTATGCGTGGTGAGCCGGCCGCCATGGACGCGGCGTGGAACGCACTCGATCTGGGCAACACCGATTGGTGGCGCGAGTGGAAACGGCGCTGGTAGAAGCTGACAAGAGCCTGCGACAGAAGCCTATTATCTGCGGACCGTAAACTAAAGAAAGCAGTGTCGAAGGTCTTTATTCAGAGTTTTGGATGCCGCGCGTCGCAGGCAGATGGTGCTGCGATTGAGGCTTCTCTCGAGGAGCGGGGCTTCGTAAGTGTCAAGAACCGGTCGGATGCCGACCTTGTTGTTCTGAACACTTGCACCGTGACGCATGCGGCGGACCTTGATACTCGCCGTGTCATCCGAAGCGTCCATCGCGATCATCCCGGCGCTGAAATCCTCGTCACGGGCTGTTACGCGCAACGTGCGCCAGACGAACTGGTGAACATGGAAGGCGTCCGGTGGGTAATTGGCAATTCACACAAGACGCAAATCGCCGATATCCTTTCGGCTCGCCGCGAACGATATCACGGTCAAGTGCTGGTCGGCGATATTTCTGCACAGAGTAAATTCACAGCCAATCCGGTGAGAGATGCTTATGAAGACCGCACGCGGCCCAATCTGAAAGTTCAGGACGGCTGCAGTAACCGCTGTTCGTTCTGCGTCATCCCCTCGGTTCGGGGCAGAAGCCGCAGCGCAAGTCTCGAAAGCGTTCTGGAACAGGTGCGCGACCTGGGCGAGCGCTATTGCGAAATTGTTTTGAGCGGAATCAATCTTGGCCGCTGGGGTAGGGATCTATCCGCCGATATGCGGTTCGTCGATTTACTACATGCGATTCTTCGGGAAACGGCGTTACGGCGTTTGCGCATCAGCTCCGTCGAGCCGATGGACTGGAGCGACACGCTGCTCGAACTGGTTGCGACGGAGCCGAGAGTTGCGAAGCACGTGCATTTGCCGCTGCAATCCGGCTGCGACGCGGTGCTGAAGCGAATGTTCCGCAAGTACCGCACGCGTCATTACGCTAGCCGCTTAGAACGTGCGCGCGGCCTGATGCCCGATGCGGCAATCGGAGCCGACGTGATGACCGGCTTCCCGGGTGAGACCGAGGCCGAGTTCAACGAATCGCTGCGCTTCATCGAGCAACAACCGTTCACTTATTTGCATGTATTCACGTACTCGGAGCGTCCCGGTACACTGGCGGCGGAGCGAGGGCAGGCCATACCGATGGAAGTACGGCGGGAGCGCACTCGCATTTTGCGCGCGCTAGCGGATCGCAAGAATCTGGAACTTCGCCGTCGTATGATTGGCAAAACCCTTTCCGGCGTAACTCTCGATGACGGCGATATCGCGCTAACGAGCAACTTTCTTAAGGTTCAAATGGGCCAGCCGCGCGATGCGAATCAAATCGTGGATTTAGAGATCGGCGCGGTGAGTGAGGCTGGGCTGCGGGAGCGGACGTTATTGCCGGTTATTTAGCTATTCACCGCTTGTAACCAAATTTCTGCATTAGCTCGATCCGCGCCTTCACGTGCGATTCGGTTTCGACGCCCTTTGGCCGGCTGCCGTCGATTACTCCTAGAATGCCGCGGCCTTGTTCGGTCTCAGCGACAATCACCTCAACTGGATTCGCACTTGCGCAGTAGATATTCACCACCTCCGGCACGGCCTGAATGCGCCCGAGCACGTTAATGGGGAATCCATTTCGCAATGAAACGATAAAAACGTGGCCAGCGCCGAGCGCACTGGCATTCTGAATCGCATTCTGCTTCAGGTCCTCGTCGTTACCGTCGAAGCGCGTCAGGGAATCGCCAGAGGCTTCATTAAAGGCGACACCAAACTGAATGTGCGGCGACGTGTTCACGATGGCTTCATAGATGTCTTCGACAGTCTTGATGAAATGACTCTGCCCTAGGATGATGTTTCCATTTTCAGGGATATTCAGCCGGATGACTTTCAGCTCCATGTTGGTCACTATATAGCGTGCCAGGGTGCACTTCCTATAATTGCGGTAGTGCACAAGCACTTGACGGATGCCAGCTTGCTCGAACACATTCGCAAGCTGCCGCACGGCCGGGCCACTTACAAGCAGCTAGTTCGCGAATTGCGCTTGCAGGGCGGGGAACGCGGGTCGTTCGAAGAGGCGCTGGACCGGTTGTCGGAGAAGGGCGCCGTAGTCGAGTTGCGCTCCGGCCACTACGTCGCTGTGGGCGCGAGCCGCGAGTACGCGTCCGGCCGGCTCTCGATTCATCGCGACGGTTTCGGATTCCTGATCCCCGAGCAAGCGAGCGCAGAGATTCAGGGCGATATTTTTCTGCCTCCGCATGAAGCTGCGAAGGGAATGAACGGAGATCGCGCACTGGTACACGTAACGCGCATCGGCGACGGAAGCCGGGCAGAGGGCGAGGTCATCCGCATTCTGCGGCGCGCGCACGTCACCGTGGTCGGGGAGTTCCGCATCAGGAAGCGCGGCAATTTCGTTGTCCCGTCAGATGACCGGATTCAGCAATGGATCAAGATCCCGGAAGGTCTGGAAGTGCCTCCCCCGCGCAGCTCGATAGATCGTGTCGGCACGGCCGCGCGAGAAATCTCTTCAATTGAAGATCTGGACGGCATGATCGTGAATGTCGAGATTCTCGAATTCCCTGAGGATCGCGATGAAGCTGTGGGCCGCGTTATCGAGCTGCTAGGTTATCCGGACGATTTCGGCGTGGATGTCGAGATCATGATCCGCAAGCACCACCTTCCGCACGAGTTTCCGCAAGAAGTCATTGAGCAGGCCCGGCGGATTCCGCACGGTATCGATGCGTCCGAATTCAGCCGGCGCCGCGACTTCCGTCATCTGGATATTGTCACGATCGACGGCGAGACGGCGCGCGATTTCGATGATGCCGTGTGGGTAGAAAGGTTACGAAATAGCCATTTTGCCTTGCAGGTCCACATTGCCGATGTCAGCCATTATGTAGCGCCGGGCACGCCCATTGACCAGGAGGCTTTGCTGCGCGGCACGAGCGTGTATTTTCCGGACCGGGCTGTCCCCATGCTGCCGGTTGAGCTTTCAACGGACATCTGCTCGCTGCGGCCAGACGAGGACCGGCTGGTTCTGTCGGTGCTGCTCGAGATCGACCGCCAAGGAGACATTGTTTCGCAGGAGTTCATGCGCGGCGTGATTCGCAGTGCCGAGCGTATGACTTATACCGACGTGTTTCGCGTTCTCGAAGGCGATGCAGCCATGCGCGAGCGCTACAACAAACTCGCGACGCGATTCGAGCTGATGCGGGAGCTGGCGCTCATACTCAATCGCAAGCGGACCAAGCGCGGGTCGATCGACTTCGATATGCCGGAGACGAACATCGAGCTCGACATGTCGGGCCAGATGATCGGCGTGACGCGGGCGGACCGCAACATCGCACACCGCATTATTGAAGAGTTCATGCTGGCGGCAAACGAATCTGTTGCCGCGCACCTGGAAGCTGCAGGGGTGCCGAGTCTGTATCGAATTCATGAAAGACCAGACGCCAAACGCGTGATGGATTTCGAGGAGATCGCGGCACACTTCGGCTACTCGCTCGGCATCGGCGCAATCCCGGTGAGACGGTTTCCTCTCGCGGAGAAACGGCGTGACGGGCGCAAGGTGCGCAAAGAGATCGTACTGGCCGCGGGACGACGTAGACATTTCATCGCGCAACTACCAACGACTGATTGCGAAGATTGCGGGCAAACCCGAGGAGCGGATCCTCAGCTACTTGATGCTGCGCTCTCTGAAACAGGCCCGTTACAGCAACGTGAACGAAGAGCATTTTGCGCTCGCGGCTCCCGCTTACACGCATTTCACATCGCCCATCCGCCGCTATCCGGACCTGATTGTCCACCGCATACTCGCGCATCACCTGGACACAGCCAAGCCGCTCCTGGAAGATGCAGCTCTGCACGAACTCGGTAACGATACTTCGTTCACGGAACGCCGCGCCGCGGAAGCCGAGCGTGAGCTGATCGAGTGGAAAAAGGTCAAATTCATGGAGGATCGCGTCGGCGACGAATTTGACGCGCTGATAATCAGCACCACCAAGTTCGGCTTTTTCGTGGAGCTGACGGATTTCTTTGTCGAAGGGCTGGTGCCAATTGAGACCCTGCCCGGGGACCGCTTCCGCTATAACGAGAATGGCCGTAAGATTATTGGCGAGCGCAGCCGGAAAATATATTCGATCGGCGATCGGCTACGCGTGCGGCTTGACCGCGCCGACAGCGTAGAGCATAAGCTCCAGTTCGCCGTTATCGATGAGAGTGCCCGCGCCACCAGGCGCAAACGACAGAAATGAGCTTGGGCGGGTTATTCAAGTACCCGTACGAATTCCGCTATCACCTGGTATTTTTCTTCTTGCAAATCCAAGTCCCAGGATGGATAGGCCGGATTTAAACTTTCCAGGCGTATGCGCGTCTGCACGAAACCCTCTTCCGAAACCTTCTTTTCGCTGCGATACCGCTTTACGGTGTATTGATCATCATCGGCCAACTCGGAGTTACGCACCAACACAAGTCGGCCGTTACGCGACCCCACCACGCCTCGCCGGAAAACACATAGGCTGCCATCGGGAATCTTCGGCTCCATAGAGTGCCCTCGAATCTCGCGCGACAAACATGTCCTTGTCGAGCTTGAGATCGGGTGGCGTCTCAATCCATTCTTCGGCCTGGATGCCTGCCGGGTTCGTGAGAAACGGACCGGCCGCAACGGCTAGCGAAAAGCGCGGAAGGTGAGTCTGAAAGCGCAAAACCTGCGAGCTTACGTGCTCGCGGTAGAGTTCATTTAGAGTTTTATCGAAATTCCGGACGGTTACCGCCTCGCGATCCGTGACGCGGAGAGATTGCGAAGCCGCGTTTTCGAGAAATTCCAGTACCGCCGCCCCGCCTCGTTCATGAGCCTGCGAGACCAGATCGTCTTCGAGTTCCGCCAACACCTCGGCGTCTTCGGTGCTCGCGACCGCACTCCAGTCTCGCCGCAATCGAACGTGCAAACTATCGGTCGCGGTATCCAGCAGCAATACGCCTATAGTCGCGACGCTGTGCCCCGGCAAGTCGGCCAGCAAGTAGCGAGTACTCGGCTCGCTTGGGTGCGAAAGTCGCCGAAACTAATGACGGGGGCCGACATGCGTCAGGTCCAGACCTCAGCTTACCGTTTCGGCTGCCTGTGGGGAAATAGGCCGGCGTTAGAAGAAGCGGCTACGGCGTAGCTGCCGAGTAGTAACCCTTACGGGCTCGTACCCGTACGTTGCCTAGGTCCACCACTACCTTCACATTCCGGTAACTCTTCCCGGAGTCGCTGTCGGAAACGTAGCGAATGATATATTGCGTCGTAACTTCGCCGACGATATCCGCCACCCCGCGGTACATCTTGTTGTCTACCGCCGATTTGTAGGCACCCGTGCCGACGGTAAGCGCATAATTTCCATCGTCCGACGGCTTCGAGAGATACCCATCTGTATCTTTATAAACATCTCCAAGTGGATAGACCACGCGGCCGCCGGTTTCAGTAGCGAGTCGTACCAGGTTGTCATCGCTTGCGTTTGTAAACCCGAAAGCCTGGGTACTGATGCAGTAAACGGTGACCAGATTGCGCTGCGCCAGTTCAATTACCTGGGCCAGCGAGTGCTTACTCGCGTTGTCGTGGCCGTCGCCGACGATGACAATGACGCGCCGCGGCTCGATGGGTTCACCCTGAATCAGTTTGCGGGTTGTGCACGCGAGATATATGGCGTCGTAGAGAGCAGAACCGCCGCCCGGTTTCAGCTTGCGGACTTTTTCGACTAATGGTTCCGGAGCGCTCGTTGTATCGACCGCCACCTCAGCGTCTTGTCCGTAGGTGATAAGGTAGCCGGAATACTTCGGATCGCCGGTAAGCAGATTCTGGATCAGTTCCTCCGTCGCGTTCTGGAAATTTTGCCAGTGAACCCGGCTGTTCGCGCTCAGGTCGAGCAAGAAACCGATGACAACGGCTTGATTGCGCTCACGCGTGAAAAAACGAATGGTTTGGGGCTTGTTCTCTTCGAAAATCTGGAAATCTTTTTTATCCAGGTCGGAGACGAAGCGGCCTTTGTCGTCGGTTACGGTCACCGGGACAATCACTTCGTTCACGGTGGCACGAAATGGGCCTTGATCGGTCTTTTCGCCCAGTGTTGTGTCTGGATTCTTTTTCTCGCTCGCCGGAGCGTCAGAGGCTTTTGGCACATCGGGCGGAACAGTTACGGTGGTTTGGCTCGCTCCGGGATTCTTGGCGGGAGCGCTTTGCGAACTAGTGTTGTTGGAAGAATTTTGCTGGGCCGCCAGAGTTTGCATGAGGAACATAGGTAACCCAAGCGCGGCCAGAAAGACCATCGGCTTACGAAACTGCATGTACGAGATGCCTGTTTTGAATTATAGCGGTAGAAGGAGTGGATAGATCGCTCTGTCCGCGAGACGCTTGTAGCTCCGGCGGCATCGAAAGGCTAGCGGCAGGCACCCCGAGGCCCATGTATGAATACGGCAATTTTGTTCCTTAGCCTTCTAACATCCGGGTTGCTAGTCGGGAATGAACTGGCTGTGGCACTTTCATACACCCGGTACTTTACTCGGTGCCGGACGATGCACATGCTCGCGTAGCCGAGCCGCTCGCCGGGCGGCTTGGACGTTATATGCCGTTCTGGTATGGTGTCAGCCTCGTGTTTGCAATTCTGCAATTGCTGATGGAGCGAGGCTCGGCGGTCTCTTGGTGGCCGTGTTGCGCTGCGGTAATCCTCTTGGCTCTCATGATTGTTCTGACGATCCTCTTGCCGGTCCCTATCAACAACCGAATAGCGGGCTGGGATTTCGAGCGCCTGCCTAACGACTGGCTGAGGATGTGCCTGCGCTGGGATCTGTACCACCGCGTCCGGGTCTTCCTGCTTGTTGTGACGTCGGCCCTCCTGATCCTGTCCGCTCTGCTAGATCGCACATCGCCGGTCGTGTAGCCCGCTTATCCTCGTCACCCCACGCAAAACCGCCACAGCTGTTCCTTCTGTTCATGTGTAGAGATGAAACGGTGCTCAGCCCGCGGCCGCCCGCTTGAGTGCGCCAATATCGAACTTCTTCATTTTAAGGAACGCCTGGGTTACCCCCTCGACGCGCTTCTTGTCGTTGCCGCCCAGGAGTTCCTGCATGACAGCGGGAGTGATCTGCCATAACAGGCCGTACTTGTCCTTGAGCCAGCCACACTGTTCGGCTTTCGGGTCCGCGGAGAGCTTCCCCCAGAAATAATCGATCTCTTGCTGCGTGTCGCAAGGCACGATGAACGATATCGCTTCGTTGAACGCGAATTCGTGCTCGCGCGCAGAATCCATGGCGCCGAACTCGTAGCCGAGAAGCGAGAAGTGCGTGTACCGCACGGTCCCCCTCCTTGTCCGGCTCCTCGCCCTTGCCATAGCGGGCAAGAACGATCGCTTTCGTCTCCCCGGCCCTCGCGCCATCGGGCGCGCTCTTGAACACCGATACGTAGAAGTTGATCGCTTCTTCGGCCTTGTCGCACACGTCGCCCACGAACATGAGTACGGGAGTGAGTTTCTGACGTACGGAGCTTTCGCCGGCATGAATCACCTGCCAGGACAGGCCGTACCTGTCTTCGAGCCACCCGTACCGCGCGCTGAAGGGGTACGTGTCGAGAGGCATGAGGACCTTCCCGCCCGGAGACAGTTGTTCCCATATCGCATCGACTTCTTCTTTCGTGCTGCACTTGATGTGGAAGGACACCGATGGATTGAACTTGAAGAAGGGCCCTGCGCTGATCGCCATGAACGGCAACCCGGCGAGCTCGAAGGACACGACGTCGCAGTCACCCGATGGCGTGCCGGAGAGGGTCGTCACGTTGGTGATCTTGGAGCCGGGAAACAAAGAAACGTAGAACTCGGCCGCTTCCCGGGCCTGCTTATCGAACCACAGATGGGGAGTGATCTTTTGCATAGCGTTTTGGTCGCCCATAAGAGGGCGACCCCATCAATCGCACAAATTATACTCCGGCATGACGCCGGCAACGCTGCCCCACGCCCTTCCGAGCTTGCTCAGGTAGGTCGCAAACGATGACGAGTCTCGGATGAGTTTGGAATTCGCTTCGGGGAGTCTCCTCATGCGAGTCGCAACCTCAGCTCGCCAACGATAGTTTGGTGCTCTTGTTGCCGCCACACGCAGATAATAGAGGGCGGACAACCGGTCATGATTCATCTGCTAGCAGGGCCTTTGATAGCACTTCGTTGAATGCGGGTTTGAATACAATACTGCGATGACGCAGGCTGATCTTTACAGGTTTTTACTGCAATGCAAACTCGGCGTCCTGGGTACGATCGGAGATAGCAATGCGCCGCAATCCGCCCTGGTCGGCATCGCTGTCACTGAGAATTTAGAGATCATCTTCGATACGGCAAAGAGCTCTCGAAAGTACTCGAATCTAATCGCCCGGCCAGCATGTTCCCTGGTAATCGGATGGGCAGGAGAACAAACCCTTCAGTACGAAGGCGTAGCTGATGAACTCAGCGGAGGCAAACTGTATCGTTACCAGCAGGTATACTTCCGGGCTTGGCCTGAATGTCGAGCTCACCTCAGTTGGCCGGGGATTGTGTACTTCGTCGTGCGACCTCGATGGATTCGTTACAGTGACTTCGACCAACATCCGCCGCTCATACGAGAGTTCACTCTCTAACGCGTTTTATTAACGCATTTAAGCGTGTTTCGAATTTCAGGGTGGAGTAAGGCGCGATGCCGAGATTGAATTACGCTGAGGCGAAGACTGCCATCATCGGAGAGATCTTGGCGAGGGCTCGAGCTGCTGCTATCCCGAATACAGCTGAATCCTCGTCCGCTTCTTAAGCTAACGTTAGCGAACGTCAGTCCCGTGGGGGTGCCACATACTGCCCGGCCGATCTTACCTCTGGACGCGCCCCGACCCTCCGCCGCTGATCAAAGCCTGAACTTCGTCAGCGGCAAAACGGTTAAAATCACCCGGAATAGAATGCTTCAGGCAAGAAGCTGCAACGGCAAACTCGAGCGCCTCCTGCGGCGATTGCAGATGCGTAAGGCCATAGATCAGCCCGGCCGCAAAACTATCTCCGGCTCCCACGCGGTCGACAATATGCGTGATCTCGTACTTGCGGCTGAGCAGAAATCCGTCCTGGGTATGCAGACAGGCCGACCAGCGGTTATAGGACGCACTTTCCGATTCGCGCAAAGTGATGGCGAGCATCTTGAGATTCGGATAAGTAGTGAGCACCCGCTCACTGAGCTCTGCATACTTTTCACGCTCCAGCGAGCCCGACTCCACGTCGATATCCACATGCATATTGAGCGCTTTTTGGCAGTCCTCTTCGTTAGCGATGCAGATGTCAATAAGCTTTGCGACTTCGGGCATCACTTCCGAAGCCGGTTTGCCCCATTTCCAAAGCTTCTTTCTGTAATTGAGATCGCAGGAGGTTTGGATTCCTATCGCCCGCGCGACATGCAGCCCTTCAAGGACGAGCTCGGCCGCCGATGGACTGATCGCAGGCGTAATGCCCGTGGTGTGAAACCAAGTCGCGTTTTCGAGCACACTCTTCCAATCGATGGTGCCTGGCTTGGCAAGTGCGATTGCGCTGCCGTCACGGTCGTAGAGCACTCTGGAGGGACGCTGATTCGCGCCAGCCTCAACGAAATAGATGCCCAGCCTGCCAGGCGCGCGAACGATGTGACTCGCATCGACACCGTAACGGCGCAGTTCGCCTATAAGCGCGTCGGCAATAAAGTTGTGAGGGGGCAGCACGGTGATGTAACGGGAGCCGGCGCCGAACTGCGCAAGCGAAACTGCAACATTGGCTTCAGCTCCGCCAAAAGTGGCTACAAATTGAGGTGATTGCAGAAAGCGCTCGAAGCCGGGTGGCGTGAGACGAACCATTACCTCGCCGAAAGTTGCGACAAGAGGTGCCATTGAGCAGAATTGTAGCGTTACGCTACCGTATTTAACGCAGTACGGTAACGGGGGCCGCAACACGCGGCGCCAAAACTGCCTCGATACCAGCCTCCGCGTCAACGCCCGGAAGACCCTCAACGGTCTGAACCGTGAACGTGCTCAGCGGCACGGAAGTGGTCTTTCGCAAAGCTGAACCCGCATACGGATCGAGCGAAAACGCATTCACCTCGACGGGCGCTTCCACAGCCTCAAGGGCCGAAGCAGCCCGCTGCAGCCGCGCGAACGCTTCGTGTGCGTCATCCAGATAATTGCCGAACGTGAGTTGGAGTCCTGTAAAGATCAGGCTGTGCGAATTGACGAGGGTCGCGCGCGCATTTTTCAGCCAGACGACGGTTCCCTGCGCGGGTGGCTGAGCCAGTTGAGCCACGGCCTCACACATGCTTTCCTCATTGGGCGGCTCGCGCAGAGCTTGCACGACATTGACAGCCGTCTTCGGAAATACGGCCTGAATCGCCGCCTGCGTCGATGCGTACTCGGCAATATGAGAGGTGAAGCAGGTACAAGTTAAAACACGGTCAGGAGAAACGGGTACGGCGTTCACGCTTTCTCTCAACCGCTGTAATGCCTCGCTCAAAGACGCCCCTGTTTGTCCGGCCAAAAAAGCCAGACCGTTCGGATTCACAATTCTTTTGGTTGAGACTACGGCTTCAATTACGACTTGCGCTGCGCTGTCGCCGAGGGCGCCGACTTGAATGATGCTCAAGACAGGCAGAGGTAATTTCCTGTCCGCGAAGATATCGCCTACCAAAGCCTGGACGCGACGAGCATCTCCCGCGCCCGCCACAAACGCGCGCAGTTTGATGATCGTTTCCCCTCGTGTGTCGCGAATTAAATCATTTAAGCTTTGACGGATCTGAGCGCCGAGGCCGCCGGTTCTCAAGAGCGGGGAAATGTGGAAATCGAGTGCCTCTGTATCCGCCGCAAGGGCCATCGGCAGTTCCTTCGGCAAAGGCAACACTTGTGTTTTTGGCTCTTCGTTTTTCCTCTTCTGCGCGAACACAGCTGAGAAGCAAAGTAAAACGGCGGCTATCCCGACCATGCTCGCGGACACACTCCGACGTCGCCACATGCAAGTTTCTCAACTCTAGCCTAGCTCGCGTGATTGTCACGACTTCTGAAGCGGCCCAGGTGTACTAAATGGATGGCTAGACGACGCCAATTTGGTATGCTGGAGGTGCTTGGCTGACCTGCTCAATGTAAGCTTGAACTCCGCTTTGGATATCCCTTTATACAAGCAACTTGCGGAGGCAATTAGCGGATTGATCTCACGCGGTGCCATGCAGCCGGGCCAGCGGCTTCCAGCCACTCGGGAATTGGCTGGCCAACTTGGACTGAATCGAACTACGGTTTCGGCAGCCTATGCCGTTCTTGAGGAATCTGGCTTGATCCAGGGGTATGTCGGCCGGGGAAGCTTTGTGGCGAAACGTGCCAACGCGCCAATCGCCGCGAGCGCGGATTGGGATGCCATTCTTCCGCCCGTCGAAGCGGGATTCGCACCGTCAATTTACGAAGCGGAGATCAGCTTTGCCAATTCTCGCCCAGCGGGCGACGAATTCCCGTTGGCGCAGTTCCGCCGTTTATCGAAGCAAGTGATCGATAGCGCCGAGGCAGCCGAGATTTTGCAGCTCGGCTCGCCGCACGGGTATGGACCGTTGCGCCGCTATTTGCTGGAGCAAGCTGCGGCCGCAGGAATTGCCCGGCCGGGCGACGACGTGATCATCACCAACGGCTGCCAGCAAGGGCTCGACCTGGTGGCGCGATTATTTGCGCGAGGCGGGCAGAGTGTGGTGCTGGAAGACCCTGTGTATCACGGATTGGTGCGTGTTTTTTCGCGCGCCGGAGCGAACATGATTTCGATGGATATTGGGGACGCGGGAATCGATGTGGATCGTTTGGAAGAAGTTTTTTTGCAACAGCGCCCCCGGCTCCTGGTTTTGACGCCGAGTTTCCAGAATCCGACGGGCGTCACGATTCCGCTGGACCGCCGCAGGCGCATTGTGGAACTCGCGCAGCGCTTGGGCGTGGTGCTGCTCGAAAACGATATTTACAGTGAGTTGCGATATCTGGGAACGCCGTTGCCCACATTGAAAGAGCTCGATGAGACCGGCAACACGATTCTGTTGCGCAGCTACTCGAAAGTGTCTTTTCCGGGATTGCGAGTGGGCTGGGTCATTGCGCCGCGTGCCGTGATCGGGTGCCTGGCGGAAGCCAAGCAGATAAGCGATCTTCACTCCGATCAACTCTCGCAGGCCGTATTGTTGCGTTTTGCTGAATCGGGCGAGCTGGCGCACCATATCGAACGCACACGGCGCGCCGGTCGAGAGCGGCTGGATGCAGTGTTGCGGGCGTGTGCCGCGCATCTGCCGCCGGGAACAAAGTTCACACGTCCGGAGGGCGGGATGAGTTTATGGGTGGAGTTGCCAGCACCATTGAACGCAGAAAACCTTCTGAGCCGCGTCCAAGAGCGCGGAGTGAATTTCCTTACCGGCCGCTATTTCTCGGCGCGCCGGACGCACGTCCGAGGGCTGCGTATCAGCTTTGGCGGTTTAGCCTCGGAACAGATTACGCGTGGCATTCAAATTTTAGGGGAAGCGGCGCGGCGCGAGCTCGCGGCAAGCGCGGTAAGCGCGAATTTTGAGCCTGCAGCGGCACTGGTATAGCTAGCGGTATTCGAGAAAGGAGAATCAAGTGAATTTCGAAGATGATCAGTTTCGATTGAAGGTCGGGCTGGCCGAGATGCTAAAAGGCGGCGTGATCATGGACGTGGTCAACGCGGAGCAGGCCGTAATTGCTGAACGCGCTGGCGCGTGCGCCGTGATGGCGCTCGAGCGCGTGCCCGCTGACATCCGCAAAGAAGGCGGAGTGGCCCGCATGTCTCAGATCCGCATTATCCGCGACATCATGAGCTCTGTTTCCATTCCTGTGATGGCCAAAGTCCGTATCGGACATTTCACTGAAGCTCGGATTCTTGAAGTGTTGGGCGTCGACTACATCGACGAAAGCGAGGTGCTTACGCCAGCGGACGAAGAGCACCACGTTGACAAACGCGATTTCAAAGTTCCCTTTGTGTGCGGCGCAAGAAATCTCGGCGAGGCTCTGCGCCGGATTGCGGAGGGTGCAGCGATGATTCGCACCAAGGGAGAAGCCGGGTCGGGAAATATCGTTGAAGCCGTCCGCCACATTCGCACCATTGTCAAAGAGATGAAACAGCTCACGGTTCTCGGCAAGGAGGAGCTGGTGCATGAAGCCAAGAACCTGCAGGCGCCCCTGGAACTTGTCCAATACGTCGCGCAAAACGGAAAGCTGCCGGTTCCCAATTTCTCGGCGGGCGGGATAGCGACGCCGGCCGATGCCGCATTAGTGATGCAACTCGGAGCTGAAGCTGTGTTCGTAGGCTCCGGCATTTTCAAATCCTCCGATCCGGAGAGACGAGCCAAAGCCATCGTAAAGGCCGCGACCTATTATCAAGATCCCGTCAAGCTGCTCGAGGCGAGCGAAGAATTGGGCGAGGCCATGCCCGGTCTCGACGTTTCGAAGCTACAGGAATCCGAGTTGATGCAGACGCGCGGCTGGTAAACCGTGGAACCCACAGTTGGCGTGCTCGCGCTGCAGGGGGACTTCGACGCCCATCGAAACGCTCTCGAGCGGGCGGGCGCCCACGCAGTCGAAGTACGCACGGCGGAAGATCTCAAATCAATCGATGGCCTAGTAATTCCCGGTGGCGAGAGCACCACGATGCTCAAGTTGCTTAAGATTGAGAACCTGTTCGAACCGCTTCGGGCCTTTGGAGATGCCAAGCCGATTTTCGGAACCTGTGCCGGCGCAATCTTGCTGGCATCGGAGGTGCTGAACCCGCATCAAGAATCACTAGGTCTGATGGACGTAACAGTCGAACGGAACGCTTACGGCAGGCAGATCGATAGCCAGATCGCTCCGATTCAGCTGGAGGGCGAAGCTGCGGAGGCCGTGTTTATCAGAGCGCCGGCCATCCGGCGGATTGGCGGCGCGGTCAAGGTACTGGCGACATATCTCGATACGCCCGTATTGATTGAACAAGGAAAACACATGGTCGCCACCTTTCATCCGGAGCTTACAGCGGATGCCCGCATCCACAAGCACTTCCTGGAAAAAGTTAAACAAAACGTTTAAGTAAATTCACGTTCAGGGCCACAAGCAAAAGTAAGAACGAAAAGAGCAAACCGAAGAGCAGAGGCACTGGTACCAGTGTCACGCTCGAAAGCAGCGCGCCGGGAACTCCACTCCACCATTTCCACACAGCAGCCAAGGTTGCGCGGCCTTCGAAACCTCCATACAAAGGAAACAACTTCGCGAGGTACGTAAGAGCGGCTATCCACGCCGCAACCAAACATGTCAACCCGGCGATAACGCGTCCCGCGATACCGCTGCGCTGCATTGCAAGAGCTGCGAGCATCCATATCGCCGGCATGATGCATTGCGGATACCAAGGCATGGCGCTTGTAGCAGCGCCGCTCGTATCGGCCCAGGCTACACACGTGTAGTAGATGAGCCCCGACGTAAAGCTGGCGAGAGCGGCGAATATCCAGAGCTCGGCGGGCGTGATCCGCTTATAACGAATCAAAAGCATGGCAAAGGATGCGACGAGCAGAAGAAGTTCGAAGTCGAGAGTGCGGCGGGAGAAGGCGATGAACGACCAGTTGCCGGTCCACAAACTCCAACGAGCCAAACCAAGAAAGCTGCTCGGCCAACTAATGTGAAAAAAAGCATTGATGGCTTGATGAAGCCCAATGCCGCGCCTGGCTTCTTGCATGCCACTGAAGCTTCCGTAAAGAAGAACATTGCGCGCGTACCATGGCCCGGCAATCACGATAGGTACACCGACTGCCAGCAGCACAGTACGAAAAGCAATACCCGAACGCAGTTTCTCGTAAAGCAACAATCCGACAAACACCGGAAGAAAGGCAAGGAAATAAGCCTTGGTGAGCAGACCTGCGCCGAGCAGAATTCCGGCCAGAATGGCGTCCCTTTTCCTGTGCTGCAGTGCGACCAACGCCAAGTAAGCCAGGAGCGCGGTAGCTAGCGGGATGGACAACCAATCGTTTCCCACATGCGCAATGGAAGCCCATAGCATCTGAGACTCGAAAATACAGACGATTGCCAACAGACGGAAGGATTCTTCAAGTCCCAGTGCCGTCGAAAGCAGATTGCACGCGAGAAGGAGCAATAGCGTTGAGAAAACAGCCACGAACAAACGAAGCACCAGAACGCGGCGGGTCAAGGGCAGGGAAGACGTCAAAGCGTTTAAAGGTGCAAGCAAGACGTAAGCTAAGGGCGCTTGCTGGGCTTCATGATTTACCAAATCTGAAGGCTGCGTTTGTCCCGGAAGCAGCGCTGATAAGGCTTCTTTCCGTGACGATCTTTGCTCAGGCGATAGGCGGAACCATTCGGGGAATGAAATGGTATTTGGAAGGCTCCTGTGCAGGATTGGGCTGATAGGTGTCAAGCTTAGCGATTGGCGGAGCTCGGAGGAAACCCGCGTTTGATTCAAGACCGGGAATCGGCGGTCGACGGAGAGTTCTTGGACATAGCCGTAATGGAAGGGTTCGTCAAATCCTTCCCACAGAGGCAGCAAACAAGAATAGAGGATGGCGCTGATCAACGCAAATAGAAGAATCAGAACATAGCCACTTCTTAGGCGGTTTGTGAGCATCAGGCGCAGGTTAACGCTTCATTCTATGTAAATGGTTTCTCAGCTAAACTGAAGAGCGAGTGCGGAGGGTATTATTTCTATGCGTCGGGAACTCTTGTCGCAGCCAAATGGCTGAGGGATTTGCCCGGAAATATGGAGCAGACGTGATAGAGCCAGCTAGTGCAGGCTTGTCACCAGCCGCTATTGTTCAGCCGCTTACCAAACAGGTGATGCAGCCGAAGAACATCAACATCGACGGTCAGTACCCCAAGGATTTGAGCTCAATCGACATCTCAAGCTTCGATCTGGTTATCAACATTAGCGGCGCGAAGCTTCCATGCCGCCTTCCGATCGAAGTTCGGGATTGGAACATAGAAGACCCAATTGGCCGAAGCGAAGAGTTTTACGTAGACGTGCGTGACAAGATCGAGCATCTCGTCATGAGTCTGATTCTCGAACTTCGCCGCGAAGCCCGTAAGGAAGAGCGTTCGTCTCGGCCAGAGGTTCTACGACGAACCGCTCGGCGAACGAAATAAGCGCGACCTTTCCCAAAAGAAAAACGCGGCCCGGAAGGAGTTCCTTCCGAAACCGCGTTAAATGCGTGCCGCTGATCGGCTATGACTACTTCGGGCTGCTAGAAGTGTCGCTGGTGGACGACATCGTCGAGCCAGTGTCGTTCTTGTGCTTCTTGCTCTTCTTGGTCTTCTTATGCGTTGTGGTACTGCTGGTGTCGCCCGTGTTCTGGCTGGTGTTCTGCGCGAAAAGTGCGGTGCAGGGCAACAGCGACAGTCCGAGGGTGGCGATCATGATCTTCTTCATTCTGTGGAAATCTCCTTATAACTTCTTAGTATTAGCACTGTGTGCTCTCAGGACTATACTCGCAGAAACTATGTGAAGTAGTCCTGAAACTTACATTAAACTTTTTTCAGCCTATTGGGCCTTTAAAGGCTCCAATGGCGCGAAACTCAGGCTTGGGCGGCTTTGCCGTGCGCCTTCACTGCCCGCTCAATACCGGGGGTGGCCTTGCTCAGGTCCTGCGCATTCATGGCCGGGCGTATGGTGAGCCTGGCATTGAATGCGAGAAACCACGGTTCGGCGATGGCTGGCAATTGGGAGGAATCGGTCATGTCGAAAATTATGTAGCCTGTGCGTTCGCCGTTGTCTTCGGAGAAGTAAGCCGCTTCAGCCTTGAGATCGCCCAAAATACTTTGTATGGTGGACCCCAGCGTGCCGTTCCGTGCGGCCGCGTTTCCGGCTTCCACCGGAATTGAAACTTTGAGCATCATGCGCATGACTATCGTGCCCTCCTCGGGCAATTGGGATTATATACTGCTGCGCCAGTAAAGATGCGGGGTGCGGCCTAGATTCGGCAAATCAGGAGTTCGCGCTCGTAAACCATCTCGGGAGGCAAATGATCGTGCAGATCGATAAACAACTCTTCCTGCCCTATGACCTCGGCGCGCCAAGCTGCGTGATCGAAGGCTTGTAACTCCTCAAACTTCTCTCTGGGGAAGGGCAGCCCATTCCAGTCAAAGTCTTCGTAGCGGGGCATCCATCCTATCGGAGTTTCTTTGCCGACTGCACGGCTGTGGCAGCGGTCTACGATCCACTTCAGCACTCGCATATTTTCGCTATAGCCGGGCCAGATGAACTTACCGTGGACATCTTTGCGAAACCAGTTCACTTGGAAAATCTTGGGCGTGATGCTGAGCAGCCGCTGCATTTTAATCCAGTGGCGGAAATAATCGCCCATATGGTAGCCGCAGAACGGCAGCATGGCCATAGGATCGCGACGCACCTTTCCGGTAGCGCCTGCCGCGGCCGCAGTAGTTTCGGAGCCCATCGTGGCACCCACGTATACGCCATCGGTCCAATTGAAAGCCTGATACACAAGCGGGATAGTGGTGGCGCGGCGCGCTCCGAAGATGAACGCGCTGATCGGTACGCCAGTTGGGGTCTTCCCACGCCGGGTCAATGGTCGGGCACTGCGAGGCGGGAGCGGTAAAACGCGCGTTGGGGTGAGCAGCCTTCGCGCCAGTTTGCTTTGGCGATTTGAGGAGTCCACCGCCTGCCCTGCCAGTCGATACACTCGGCTGGGGGCTCATCGGTCATGCCTTCCCACCACACACCTCCATCAAGCGTAAGTGCGACATTGGTGAAAATCGTGTTCTTCGACAAAGTGGCCATTGCGTTCGGATTGGTTTTGGCCGAAGTGCCTGGAGCGACGCCGAAGAAGCCGGCCTCGGGATTAATCGCGCGCAAATGACCATTCGCGTCGGGCTTGATCCACGCGATATCATCTCCAACCGTCCATACCTTCCAACCCTCAAAGCCTTTCGGCGGGATCAACATCGCGAGATTGGTTTTTCCGCAAGCACTGGGGAAAGCGCCTGCTATGTAAGTTTTTTCGCCGCTCGGGTTTTCGACGCCGACGATGAGCATGTGCTCCGCCATCCAGCCTTCGTCGCGCGCTATGTTCGAGGCGATGCGCAATGCAAAACACTTCTTGCCGAGCAACGCATTGCCGCCGTATCCGGAGCCATAGGACCAGATCTCACGTGTTTCGGGAAAGTGAACGATGTACTTTTCGGCGTTACAAGGCCAGGGGACATCCTGCTCACCAGGAGCTAGCGGAGCACCAAGGCTGTGCATGCATGGCACAACGCGCTTCACGTCTTCGTCGATCAACTTAAACACGGGCAGGCCGATGCGCGCCATAATGCGCATATTCACGACGACGTAGGGAGAGTCGGTGAGCTGAACGCCGATCTGCGACATGGGCGAGCAGATTGGTCCCATGCTGAAGGGCAGCACATACATTGTGCGGCCTTGCATCGCGCCTTTAAACAGCGCCTTCAGTTTCCGGCGCATCTCGTACGGATTCACCCAATTGTTAGTAGGGCCCGCACTGTCTTTGGACAGCGAACAGATGAAGGTGCGATCTTCCACGCGCGCGACATCGCTAGGATCTGAACGCGCGTAGTAACAGCCGGGCCACAAATCCTCATTCAATTTGATGAACGTGCCGCTCTCGACCATTTGCGCGCAGAGCGCATCGTTTTCCACCTGAGAACCGTCGACCCAATGAATAGCGCCCGGCTTGGTGAGCTCGGCCATTTTTTCTACCCAGCGAAGCAAATGTTTGTTTCGGCTCAGAGGGACGCCAGCTTTACGGTGTTTCACTGCGCGTGATTTAGAAGTCATACGTTTCTCAGTACAGGCGGACACCGCGCGGTCCAGGCTTGCGATGCATGTGCACGGCATCCACGAAACGAACACAATTCGCGCTGGACGTCATGACGAGAGTGTGAGTGCGGTAGCCTTCGCCGAAGAAGCGCACGCCGCGCAGAAGAGCTCCATCGGTTACGCCGCAGGCGGCAAAGATGATGTGGCTGCCTACTGCTAAATCTCCAGCCGTATAGATGCGCTTCGGATTCTTGATGCCCATTTTTGCCACGCGCTCTTCGAGTTCGGGCGTGTTAATCACCAGGCGTCCTACCATCTCTCCATGTAGACAGCGCATCGCTGCGGCGGTAATCACACCCTCGGGAGCGCCGCCAATGCCCATAACCGCATGTACACCATTTCCACGGACTGCGACGGCTATCGCAGCCGATAGATCGCCATCGCTGATCAAACGAATGCGCGCCCCGGAGCGCCGGATATCGGCTATCAGGTCAACATGCCGTGGCCGGTCGAGAACTATGATCGTAAGATCTTTTATGTCGCGGTCCAGGCGTCTGGCAATTGACTTCAGATTTTGCGATACGGGTGCATCGAGGTCGAGTGCGCCGCGGCAGGCGGGACCGGCAACAATTTTTTCCATATAGCAGTCGGGAGCGTGAAGCAGACCGCCGGGTTCTGAAGCGGCCAATACGGCGATCGCGTTGGGCGCACCTGTCGAGCACAGATTGGTTCCTTCGAGAGGATCGACGGCGATGTCCACGCCCGGAAATTCAACGCCGTTCGGTTCGGGAGCGCCGACTCGCTCGCCAATGTAAAGCATAGGCGCTTTGTCGCGCTCACCCTCGCCGATAACGATGTTCCCCGCGATAGGAACTGTTTCAAATGCCTGCCGCATGGCCTGCACGGCGGCATGGTCTGACTCCTTCGCATTGCCCTGGCCCATAGTGCGGGCGCATGCCATAGCGGCCTCTTCGACTACGCGCACAAGGTGAAAGGAGAGATCCCTTTCGATATTTGTTTCGTTCGAGTTCAACGCCGTTTCATCGAGCGTGCCGATGGCCGGCCTTTTCTCCCTTTTCATCGAGATTGTTCCTCTAACAGGCCGAGGTGACGTAAGACGCGCCGGACCTTTTTCGGCGAAACTGCAAGCCGATGGGCCACTCTTGAGATCTTACGATCTTCGCGTTCCCAGACTCTGCGGATAAGTAGTTCTTCGAACTCGCCAACCACCTTCTGGAGAGACTTGTCGCCCACCATTCCTTGCGACCAGGCCCGGAGATTTGGATCCTCAATACCGGAGTGCAAAATTCGCGCCCGCAGTATTGTCAATTCTTCCCATAGAGCGTCATGGCGATCGTAGTCGAGGTATGCCTCAGCCCGATCGCAGCATGCTCTAGCTGATTCTGTGTTGTGGAAGAAGCCATTGACAAGCGTGGTTCCGTGGCAGATATATGCCTGCGCAGTCAACCTTCGGCTTTCGGTATGCTGCGCCAGATCGACGGCTTCGCTTGCGCAATCGTGAGCAAGCTGCGCGAACCGGCTGGGATCATCCGCTTCTCCGATCTGTTCCTCAAAGCGAGCATTCGCCACCATGGCTTGTACAATGCGGGCCCGGCACATGAGCAGATAATCCGTTTTAGTAGCGCCCAGCTCAAATGCTTCGCTGGCTTTCTCTTCGGCGCGATGGAGGTCGCCCAGATCCAGATACACTTGCGCGAGGTTGACATCGACGTTCCCACCTCCATGATGGTTGCGGGCACGCTTATAAATGGCGTCGGCCTGAGCTAAATCCTGCTGTGCGTTCCGCAGCAGCTCGTGCATGCGTTCGAGCTGGCCGGCTTTGTACTGCGGCTCCGGGGGGTCAGCCGATTTGGTTTTGCGCTGCCGCTCCCAATTCGCGTCGATCCTGCGGCGCAATTGCAAAGCTAGAAAACGCTTGGCCTGCGCGATGTTAGTAAGCGATCGAGCCAGATAGCGATCCAGAGATTCACGGCGCTTGAAAAGGTCAATGGAAGCCTCGAAATATTGCATGGCATGGTCGTAACGGCCTTCGCGAAGCGCGATTCGCCCATACGTCGACTGAATGTTTCCCAGAGTGATGAAGTCGTCGGTCTGGCGAAGGACGGCTTCGGCTTCCTGCAAGATCCGCACAGCCTCTTTGGTTTTGCTCTTTTGAAATAACAACCAGCTCTCGAGAGTTTGAATCACGGCGGCTACGTACTGTAACCCGATGTTCCTGGCCAAATCTCTTCCGCGTTGAGTGATCTCCAAAGCCTGGTCGTACTCGCCCGCTTTACGCAGGCAACGCGCCTTCCACAGATTGGCTATCGCGACAGTTCGTGAGTCGTCGATCTCCTCGCTCACCCTCAACACGGTATCGAGATGCCGCAGCGCTTCGGGCAGATCTTCCGTGCGCATGGCGATCACGGCTTCAGCCAACCGTAAGTGAACGTAATCCGCGACTGGAAGTGTGTGCCGTGAATTTTTCGGGAAGCGCTCGATCAGACTCAAGAGCAAGTCATCGCAGTCGAAACCAACGTCGAGCCACTGAGCGAGGCAGCCGATCGCTGTGCCTCCAAGGTAGTGTTCAGGTGTAACGGCTGCAAAATCGGATTTATATTCATCAAGCAGAGCGATGCCGACCTGTATGCGCCGGTTCTGAAGTGAGACGCTGAGCTCCTCTAATAGCTCGACTGAAAGCATAGCCAGTCTGGACCTTTCGCAATTCTACGCTTTTCCAAAAAAACGTTGGCTATGCGACCGCGGCGGCCGTTGCCACACTTCGAGTATGAACTTCGCGGGTCGCGAAGAATCAGGTTCACAGAAGCGACCTCTTTGGATGACGCTATCCGATTACCCATGCTTGGAAAAGCGAATCAAGCAGAACCGTAATGCACGATAATCGGAAGCCTGCGTAGAGTTAGGCCCTACGTGGCTTCCGAATAAGTTTTTGGAGGGGAGATAAACTACTGAGCCGGCGGTTGTGCGGCCCTGCTCATCATTTTGGCCCGTTGTTCGGCGAGTTTCTTTTGTGCTTCCGGGTGTTTTGCCCACTCGATACCTTTCTGGGGCGGCTGGTTGAAGAGTTCTGGGTGTATGTAAGAGCCTCGCTCTTTCTCTGGCTTTTCTTCCTCAACCGGAATCCGATGAGCATTGGCCCAGGCGTCTTGCCGAATGCCGGTGACTTGCCACGAAACTTCAACACCGGGTTTGTCGGTTCGGATGGTGAATTCATTGCCAGCAATCTTGGAACCAACGATCGCTTGCGCGAACTGGCCGATGACGGTTAGCTGATATCGAAAACTCGTATTGAGTGCTTCGAAATAGTCTGGCATTGCGATTCGTGCAAAGCCAGTCGCATCCGTTATCACCACGCCATCGTAGATGTTTTTCATGTCCGGCGATTCAACAAATGAATGAGACAGGTACTTGTTCGCCGGATCAAGTGGATGATCGATTTTGAATGATCCACCGGATTTCGTGAGTTTGCCCGTGATGTCGACATTGCCGTTAAAGGAACCCGCAACTGAATTTGCAAAACCGCCACTATCTCCATAAATTCCGGCGATGGCTAGAGAGTCATCACAGCAAGCAGTACCGGAAACGCCGTATGATCCGGTGCCCGATACACCAGTACCGCCGTCAGGACCGAAACCGATTATCGCAGTCTGACCAAAGCTAGTCGCATCTACCGTGCCGCTCGTGATCTGGATGCCTGATTCATTTATTTGCAACCCCACTCCAGGTTCCACTTGGCTGTTGTCAGTTCCATTCAGAATGAGTGCCGGGTTTCCATTGCCGGGGCTGTTGAGTGTCAACGGTACTTTGACCCCCAGAGGCGATGCGCTCGTGCCCTTTCCAGTTAATGTACTGTTGGTCACAAGTGCCGGATCGACATCGGCTGGATCGACATCGTATGTAGTAGAAGTCGCACTTTGGCCCTGACTGTTGCGGATCGTTACCTGATAGCTGCCTTGATTCGTTCCCGAAGGCAGGGTCGCGGCAACTGACGTATTGGTAAATCCTTTCACGGTGAGGTTATGACCATTGAAGATGAACGTGGGAGCGGCTCCAGTGGCGAAGCCTGGAGCCGTAGACCGTCAGAACTTAGTCGAGTACGTGGTGTACGTCGACGTAATCGTGACGGGTGTGGTTGCGTTGAGGGTTACGGCAAGCAGTACAACGAGCCCTGCCGGGAGTACAAGAAGATTTTTGAAAGACACTGAATGTCTAAGACCTCATTTCTCTAAAATTTTTTGCTCAGAACCGAGATCTTCTAGATTTCGGCCCCTCTCGCCCTTTGCAGTTGAGAGGATGCACTGAACGCAGGTACCTTGCCAAACCCACGGGGCAATGTAATTCAGCAACTTGAGCGAGACTGGATCTGCTGCTTCGGCCCAAACGACTAATCTATTAACGGATTGGATAATGCAACTCTCGTTATGCCCTGCTGTAGTTGTTCGATGGGAGTGCTCTTCGAACCACTTCAGTACGCGATTCATGAGGACCGTTCGACAGTTGCCCTTAGCGAGTACTGCTAAGGCACTTGGCTGAACGGCCGAGTGATGATGAAGCCAATTGGAATCTCGATTGCAACTCTGATTGACGGTGAGTCATGGAAGTACGAAGGCCCCGACCGTTTTTGGACGAAGACTCTTACCGCTGTTCGATGTCGCTCCGCTCCGAATTGACCTTAGTAGAAAACTTATTAAAGGTAAGCAAGAAATGCTTGTGTCCGAAGCTCAAAACTCACGCTCCAGAACTCCACCGGCGAAAGGTGAAGCTCAAACAGGAGCTAAGAGTGCGCTTGAAAGAAGAGAGATTCTAGGTTCGTTGTCGATAACCGAAGATATACTCGATTTGAACGGGTCAGGGTAAAGATGCGAGCGGCGTTCATTGTGGGGCGCCCGGATTGCCGGCCGACTGCTGCTGCTGTTTGTATGCGTCCAGATTTCCTTTATCGATCAGGGACGTGCCAGTATCAACAAACGTCGGGATCGGAGAGAAAGGATTCTGTCCCCAGTTCGCTAACAGTGGATTCGGTTTGTGGTGATGCAAATCATCTAGCACTTTACAGCCGTAATATCCCATCGTGTAAGGCTTCTGCGCAATGGTTGCTGAGATCACGCCTTTCTGAATCCAGTCCAACGTCCGCTGATCTGTGTCCATCGCCACAATCGTTATCTTTCCCTTGATATTCTCCCGATTCACTACCTCGCCAACCTCCGGGCAAGCAATCGCCTCCAGGCAGACAATGGCGTCGACTCTGTTCTTGCTCTCGATGATTTGCCTGGCGTTGTCAAATGCAGTAGGCGCGTCGCCTTTTATATCGACGATCTGAGCTACTTTGATTCCCGGATGCGATTGAAAGACGTTTTGATAGCCCTGTAATCGCTCATTTAGATTGGCTTGAGGGATGATCGTAAAGATCGCAACTGTACCTTTACCGTTCAGCAGTTTCATCACCAACTGGCCGCCCAGGCTTCCCGCATTGAAGTTGTCCGTTCCGACAAACAACAGTCTCTTACTGTTCGGTGCATCGGAATCGACCGTTATCACTGGGATACCCTGCCCCAACGCCGCGTCAATGTCGGGGCCCAGTACTTTTGCATCCGCGGCGGAAACCATAATGCCGCTCGGTTTCTCCGCGACCGCTCTCTGAAATTCCTTGCGCTCGCCTTGGGCATCGTACGTATCGGGGCCGTCCAACTCTGATTTAACCTTCATCTCCGTGGCTGCGTGATTCAATCCAGCCAGAACGGTCTGCCAATACGGCAACTTGATATTAGTCGCGACTAGAATATATTTTTCCGTAGGCTCGTGGGGAGGAGCCGCACAGCCGCCCATTGAAAGCACCGCGATTACGCCCGCCGTCACAACAACCCATCTGGTTTTCAGCATCTCCGTCATACCTGCGCGGGAGTATATCATGCCGCTCGGTCATCCTACGTTTTATCTGCGCCCATTGCTCGCCGATAGACCAGTTGCGCTGCCGCGACATCCTCAACGGCAATCCCGAGTGATTTGAAGACCGTCGTTCTGCACTGGGGTTTGGGCCTCACGTGCGCCAGCAGTTCGCCGAGTTCTGCATGGATCGGCGCGCCAGAGTGTATAATCTCCGCCGATTCCTGCAATGCGGATGCGCGCGATTCAACGACGAGCCCCGCATTCCGCAAGACATCATCATCGAGTTCGCGAGGCTTAGTTCCAACCGCACCGACAGCATTCACATGAGCGCCTTGTTTCAACCAAGCCCCGCACAAAACCGGTTCGGATGCATTTGTAACCGTGACTACGATATCCGCGCCGCGAACCGCCTCTTCAGCACTCACAAACGTGGCGCCTGTCTCGTCGGCAAACCGCTCCGCGTGTTCTGGCGTGCGGCTCCAAACGCGCACTTCTTCGAAATTTCGCACCAGCTTCAATGCGTGTATATGCGTCCGTGCCTGAACGCCGCTTCCCAGAATTGCGAGTACGCGCGCGTGCTCAGGTGACAGGACTCGCGTGGCAAGGGCCGAAACCGCCGCGGTACGCCAGGCCGTAATTACGCGGCCATCCATGACCGCGAGTGGCTCGCCAGTGTCGGCGCGAAAGAGATGAATGCTTGCAAGATGCGTATGCAGACCGCGATACGCGTTGCGCGGGAAGACGCTCACAAGTTTTGTTCCCATGACATCGCCGTAAACCGCTGGCATGATGCCAAAAAATCCAGCTTGCTCGGAAACGGGAATAACGGTGCGCACGGGCTGTATCACTCGTCCCGAAGAGAAGTCGATGAGCGCCTTCTCAATCACCGGAAGCAGTTCGTCCCAACTGAGCAATGCTTGAACGCGCTCCTCGTCCAGAAACAGCATGATCGATTCTCCTCAAAAGCAGACTGCTAGACTTATGTTGAATCCAAATCGCGAGTCTTTTTAATGCCTCACTCCGACTTGCCGCGGACGCTGGGCGCACTTCGCTCCAGCCGCTTTTTCGATCAGCTGCAACCTGATCGAACCCTCAAAGAAGAGCTTCGATCTAACCTCATCTGCAAATTGAACCGGGGTGAAACATTGTTCCCGGGTCTGATGGGATTTGATGACACGGTAGTCCCGCAGGTCGTAAACGCGATCTTGTCGCGACACAATTTCATCCTTTTGGGTCTGCGAGGCCAAGCCAAGACGCGTCTGGCGCGAATGCTTACACGTCTGCTTGACCCCCGCATGCCGTACATAGCCGGCTGCGAAATTCGCGATCATCCGCTGCGGCCAATTTGCAAGCAGTGCCGGGACAAATGCGCGAGTTTCGGGGATGATACTCCCATTGCCTGGACCTCTGCCGAAGAACGATATGTCGAGAAGCTTGCCACGCCCGATGTAACCATTGCCGACATGATCGGCGACATCGATCCAATAAAGGCTGCTCGGACCGGACAAGATATTTCGAACGAGCTGACCGTTCACTACGGGCTCCTGCCCCGCGCAAATCGAGGGCTCTTCGTCATCAACGAGCTTCCGGATCTCGCCGGTAAGGTGCAGGTCGGCCTGTTCAACATCATGCAAGAGGGCGACGTCCAAATCAAAGGGTATCCGGTGCGCCTACCGCTCGACGTCATGCTGGTCTTCACAGCGAATCCGGAAGACTATACGGCGCGCGGAAAAATTATCAGTCCTTTAAAGGACCGCATTGGCAGCGAGATTCGAACGCATTACCCGTTCACCGTCGCACAAGGTATCGCGATCACAAAACAGGAAGCGTGGACACAACGCCACTCTCCTATTGCGACCGAAGTGCCGCCCTACATTCATGAAGTTGTTGAACAAATCGCTTTCCTAGCCCGCGAGGACAAGCGCGTCGACAAACGTTCCGGAGTTTCTCAGCGCTTGCCTATCTCCGTCCTGGAGAACGTGCTCTCGAACGCCGAGCGCCGGGCTCTGAAATCGAAAGAGAGCGACGCGGTTCCCCGCATTCTCGACGTCTACGCAGCACTGCCATCTATCACGGGCAAGCTCGAGCTCGAATACGAGGGTGAATTGAAAGGCGGCGACGCCGTTGCCCGGGAGCTCATTCGAAATGCCGTCGGCAAAGTTTACACGTCATACTTTGACGGTGTAAACCTGCGCCAGATAGTCCAGTGGTTCGAGCTCGGCGGCTCCCTTCGCCTGGATGAGAATATGTCCTCCCAGGAAATCGTCGAGCAGCTTAGCCGAATTCAGGATTTACTTCCGTTTACTCGTAAGCTCGGTCTCAAGGGGAATGAGAGTGATGCGATGCGCGCTGCGGCCGGCGAGTTTATTTTGGAAGGCCTCTATGCTCACAAGCGCATTAGCCGCAACGAAGAGCTTGAATTCGTAGCTGGTGAGCGACTTCCCCGTGAGGACCGTATTCGCGAGCAGCGAGAAGATCCGCAGCGGCGAGGCTTCGATCCCAGACGTGGAGGCGGGCCCGGAGGTGGCCGCACCAACCTGAACTGATGCAATCGAAGCCGTCCAATGAGATCTATCTCTTATTCGCGCTTTTCTGAGCAAGACCTCGGCATCGAACTTGATGATCTTCTTCGCGCGCTCTCCGACTATTTTCTGCAAAGCGGCTATAACGATCCGTACCTCCACTTCTCGGAAATGAACCAGCACACGCTGGAGGATCTCAAGAAAGCGATTGAGCGCGCACTCGAAAGTGGCGAGCTTTTCGATCCTGAGCAGGCCGAACAAGTACGCCAGCGCCTGGAGCAAATGTCAGCTCAACAGGTCGACAGCTTGATTGAGCGGCTCGTTGAGAAGCTTGAAAAGGGCGGCTATATCGATTTCGACGCGCCCACTCCTGACTCACCCTCCGCGCCAGGATCTCGAGACGGTCCCGAAACTCACTCTCATTTCGAAGTCACGGATAAGGCGATCGATTTCCTGGGTTTTAAAACGCTGAAGGATCTTCTTGGCTCGCTAGGCAAGTCGAGCTTCGGTGCGCACGATACTCGAGATCTGGCGACTGGCATTGACGCCAGCGGCGGAGCGAAATGCTACGAATTCGGTGACACGTTAAACCTCGACGTCAGTGCCACGCTATTTTCAGCTCTTCAGCGCGAAGGCCTGAATCTTCCTCTCAATCTGGAATACTCCGATCTACACGTCCATCAATCCGAGTATCAGAGTTCATGCGCAACCGTTCTGATGCTTGACTGCAGTCACAGCATGATCCTTTATGGTGAAGATCGGTTCACACCTGCCAAGAAGGTGGCGCTGGCGCTTTCGCATCTCATCCGAACCCAATACCCGGGAGACAGTTTGCGATGCGTGCTTTTCCACGACTCCGCCGAAGAGCTGCGCCTCTCTGAATTAGCGCGTGTACAGGTCGGTCCGTACTATACGAATACGCGTGACGGTCTGATCCTTGCCCAACACCTTCTTTCGCAGGAAAAGAAGGATATGAAGCAGATCGTAATGATCACCGATGGCAAACCATCAGCTCTCACGCTCGAGGACGGCCGCATCTACAAGAACGCATTTGGCCTTGATCCACTCGTTATCAGCGAAACTTTGGAAGAAGTGGCCCGCTGCAAGAAGCAAGGTATTTTAATTAATACGTTCATGCTAGCCAGCGATTACGGTCTTGTGCAGTTTATTCAAAAGGTAACCCAGATGTGCCGCGGCAAAGCTTACTTCACTACTCCGTACACGCTCGGAAACTACTTACTAATGGATTACATGAATCGCAAGACAAGAACTATCCATTAGCTTCATCTCAACTGCAGAACTAAAAACTAATTCCGAGCAGTACGTCGCCCTGATCCAGATTGGTCCTCAAGCCCTGACTACTCATAAACGACTGATTTGCCCATCGAGTGTACCGCGCCTCCGGCGTGAGTTCGAACGGTCCTCTCTTGAACGTAAA
This sequence comes from uncultured Acidobacteriaceae bacterium, assembly GCA_963771565.1. Lineage (GTDB taxonomy): Bacteria > Acidobacteriota > Terriglobia > Bryobacterales > Bryobacteraceae > Bog-105. The sequence goes on along the minus strand of CAVYUB010000019.1, from coordinate 18,937 downwards.
TCCGAATCCGGCGATACCGCCATAGGTGTTCCGGTTGTGCAATTCCATGGCGCTATCGGAGATCTGTGGAATCGCAAACGCTGCGGCATACGTGGTTTGAGTGATTGTCGAGATGTGCCGCAGAGACGCGCCGAAATCAACGAATGGGCGGAAGTGGCCCATCGTGAGGTTGTATTTAAAAAGACCGGGAATCTCCCAGTCGTTGAACGATGTAGGTCGATACCCTATGCTGCCGCCAGGGCCGAACGGCAATGCACTATCGAACCCTCCCCGCTTAAACAGGCCGTCGACTTCGAACCGCAGGTGCATGGGCAGTTTAAACTCGCCGCTCACACCAAACTCATATCGAGGTACCGCAGACGTATATGATCCCGGAATGCTGTCACCAAACTCCGACGTGTTCTTGGCGCTGAGCATATCCGTGACCGGAATGCCAATCTTGAAGCCGAGCTGTACTTGGCATGTTTGATTCCTGTGCATAGAGCGAGGCGGCTCCAAGCATTGCAATAGCTACTAAAGTGACCTTGCGCATGATACTTCTCCCACGTTAAATGTCTTCAAATTATTGGAATCTAAATTCTAAATTTGGAATTTGTCTTTGTAACTCGCGTTGCAATTATCAACGACATACTCCACTACTGAACTGATGAGCACCCCATCGATGAGGTTTCGATAGATTGCGGACAGCTAGTGTATGTACGAGATCAAAATCTTGCGAATTAAATTGAGAGGCTCCGAATGATTTCTTTCTAGGATCTACTTAGTCCGCTTACAACGGAAAGTACATACACGACCGGTAGAGCGAATAGTGTGCTATCGACCCGGTCCAACATACCTCCGTGTCCAGGTAACATGTTTCCGCTGTCCTTGACACCGGCACCTCGCTTCATGGCTGATTCCGCCAAATCGCCAAACTGTCCTGCGATGTTCCCCAGTACAGCGATTACCCCGATATGCCACAACGGGACTCTGGGTTCAAAGCGACCCATGTAAAGAAGTCCAAAAATAACTGATCCGACCACTGAACCGGCCGCGCCTTCCCAGCTTTTTTTTGGGCTCACGACAGGCGCTAACTGATGTTTCCCGAGTCTGCGTCCGACGTAATACGCAACAGTGTCACCGGCCCAGTTCAATGCCAGCCCGAAAAAGAGCCAGTGCACGCTTTCGCTCCGAAGCAGGGTTGCAAAATGCCATGGCGCAAAGGCGTAAAGCGTGCCGAAAAATGCGCAGGAAACTTGCGGAAGAACTCCGCGCAAATCCGTTTGGCGAAGCGCCATTGCCAAGGCTAGTGCCACCAGGAGCGTTAGGGATACGAGTGTTTCTTCTGGCCAAAGTAGAATCAACAGGCCGGCGAGGATGCCAAAAATGCCGGGCCGCGCAATGCCGTGTGCGGCGACGAGACCTGAATATTCCCAGTAGCAAAGCAGACCCATGCAGACGGCTGCGGTCTGAAACAGCCAATCAGGAGCCCAAAAAATAAGGTACGTCGCAACTGCGATCAGGCCGATCGCGGTTGCCGTGCGCTTCATGATTAGGTGAGCGTAGCGGACATGATTCCGTTACGCGAGTGGCACACCCAATTCCCGTTCGTCCAAAAGAAGCGAAGGCGCTTCGACTGCCGCTGTTGGATTCCGCGCCAATCCTCCGAAGCGGCGCTCGCGGTTCTGATACACAAGAATTGCCTCGAGCAGTTCCGTGCGCGTAAAGTCCGGCCATAACGTTTCCGTCACATACAACTCAGCATATGCAATTTGCCATAACAGGAAATTGCTGATACGCATTTCGCCAGATGTTCGAATCAGCAGATCCGGATCTCGAAGCCCCGCCGTATAAAGGTGCCCGGCAATTGCCTCCTCAGTAACTTCCAATGCATCAAGGCTTCCCTCAACCCTGGCAGTATCCAGGATTGAATTCACCGCATCCACCAGCTCCGTGCGTCCGCCGTAATTGATCGCCAGATTCAGCCGCATTCCTCTGTTTTGAGCCGTTTTGTCCACTGCGCTATGCAATTCGTCCTGAACCGAACCCGGTAATGATTCCAGGCGGCCTATCGCCATCAACTGGATCTCGTTTTGCATCAGGTTCGGCAATTCACGGCGTAGATAAAATCCCAGTAGTCGCCACAATCCCTCTATTTCGTGGCGCGGCCGCTTCCAATTCTCGACGGAAAATGCGTAAAGGGTTAATGCCTCGAGCCGGAGTTGTGCGCAGGTTTCGACAACCGTCCGCACCGGGTCAACACCCGCCTTGTGGCCCATAATTCGAGGGAAATTTCGTTGCCTTGCCCAACGGCCATTTCCGTCCATAATGATCGCTATGTGCCCAGGAAGACGCTTGGGATCCAGTTGTGTCGCGATACGCCAATCGCGCTCACTCGGAGAAAGAGCCTGAAGCAGTTCCTTCATACCGTAAAGCTCTATAGTACATCAAGGAGGTGCACCACACCCACATTTTGGGCGACCTTATAGCTACTCCAGGATGTTTCGGCTCATACTGAAGTGTTAAGACGGTGCCGCCGCGAATCCTTGGTGGATGTTAAACAGCAGGTCTGCGCCCGGGAGCAACGTCTCTCCTGTTTGGAGTGCGTGCCCGAGGGCGATTCGCCCATACTCAAAAATTTTGAAAAAGGAGAGCATCCCGGCCGGGGAACAGCCACAAGACTCGAGAAGTTAACTTGGACGAGTACCACGATGCACAGACCGGACAATCTAGAACAAATAGTAGCGGCGAAGGCCAGACAGTACGCCTCGGCTCTGCTCCTGGCGGTCTCGCGCGCCCACACAGAAGAGGACATCAAGATCGAGTCGGAGCGTCAACTTGGACAGATTGAAAAAGATGTGGACATAAAGCTTGAGGCCAGGCACGAGTTCACGCTTTTCAACGGGCGCGCGGACTCTGTCTATGATCGCGTAGTTATCGAATACAAGAATCCGACGAGTTCGGCGGACCGGATTGGTCCAGATCTTGACTCTGCGGGAACCAAGAAGGTAGTCGCTCAGATCAAGGCACGTTTGGGCGATATTGTTGCGGAATACGGTCAGCCTATCAACTCGCTTTTAGGCGTTGGTCTAGACGGACGGCGCTTTGTGTTCGTCCGTTTTCGAGAGAAACAATGGCAAGTTCAGCAGCCGGTCGAGGTGAACGCTAGAACCGCTGAAAAGTTTATCTGGGCGTTGTTCAACTTAGGAACGCGAGGAAAGCCGTTTGCACCGGATTACCTGTCGACAGACTTTGGAGCAGATTCTGTTCTCGCGCAACATGGCATACGTGCCCTATACGACGCAATTCGCACCACAGAAGACGACAGGGCAAAGACCCTTTTCATTCAGTGGCGAATCCTTTTTAGCGAAGTCTGTGGCTACGATGTCGACGACCCCTCAGAGAAGATGGTACGCCTCGCGGAGTTTTACGGCATCGAGACTGAAGCGCTAAGGCCCGCCGAGTTGCTGTTCGCACTTCACACGTACTACGCAATTTTCATGAAGTTGCTTGCGGCAGAAATCGTGACATTCTTCCACAAGCTGCCATCGCCTCTTCAGAAGCTCATTAACGCCGAGACGAGCAAAAGCTTGAAACGCGAGCTGACCGACCTGGAATCGGGTGGCATCTTCCGGCACCTCAACATTACGAACTTCCTCGAAGGTGATTTGTTTGCGTGGTACGTTTCGGCCTGGTCGGATCAATTGGATGAGCTTGTGCGGCGCATCACTGCGGCGCTCGATGATTACAATCCCGGTACGCTATCGGAAGATCCGCTCGAGAGCCGAGATCTTCTCAAGAAGCTCTACCATCATCTCTTTCCGCGTAGCGTTCGCCACGATCTGGGGGAATTCTACACGCCAGATTGGCTCGCCGAGCATGTTTTGGAGGAGCTCAAATACGATGGTGACCCTCGCAAACGCTTGCTCGATCCTGCGTGCGGTTCTGGCACTTTTCTTGTCATTGCCATCAATAAAATTCGGCAGTGGTACGAAATCAACCGTGAAAGTTGCGGATTGTCTGAGGGTGATGTGTGTCGGCTGGTCCTAAACAATGTGGTTGGCTTTGATCTCAATCCCTTGCTGTCATGGCGGCAAGAACAAACTACCTCATTGCCATCAGACATTGGCTCAGCTACGTTAACCCAGTCGAGATTCCGATTTACCTTTGCGATAGTGTCGTAACGCCGGCTGAGTACAGGAATCTCTTCATCGGTGGCGGGACCGTTGCGAAAGTTCCTTGCTCAGCGGCCAAACCTCCGTTCCTGTTCGTGCCGAAGGAGATCGCCACAACGAGCGCACATATAGCCACCTATGCAAGGCTTCTGGAGCATGGGCTACGCGTCGGCCTCGCGGCAGAGGACTTCATTTCTAGTTGTATCGAAGAGGGCCTCCCGATTACCGAGACGGAGAGGCATGAGGAACTGTTCAAGGAACTCATGGCGCTAGAACGGGCAAACAAGAATGGGCTATGGGCAAGAATTATCAAAAACGCCTTTGCACCACTCTTCGCTGGCCGGTTTGAGTTCATTGCAGGCAATCCGCCGTGGGTCAACTGGGAGCATCTACCGGCGGAATATCGAGCACTCAGCGAGCCGATTTGGCGGGATTACAGCTTGATAGGTCAGGTGCCTGGGCAACGCCGGCAGCAAAGCAGAAATGCCAAAACCGACGTATCCATGCTGATGGCCTACGTGAGCTGCGACAGGTTGCTCACCGAGAAAGGTAGACTCGGTTTCGTCATTACCCGCAGTGTCTTCCAAGCGGAACTCGGTGGCTGGCATTTTCGGCGGTTTCGTTTACCAGAGGGACAGTACCTGTCGGTCAATAAGGTCTTTGATCTCGACGCTCTCAAGCCGTTCCGCGGCCAAGCAGCCAATTTAACATGCACATTTTTCGTTACCAAGGGCAGGCAGACGAGCTTCCCTGTGGCGTGGTTCCATTGCGTACCCAAAGATGGGCATGTCATAGCTGAAGATGACACCCTCGAGCAAGCGGTGACGAAGATGTCCGTCCTACGCTGGATTGCGGCGCCAATAGATCTGAACCAGCCACAATCACCATGGCTGTTCGGTGACAAAGAGGCGATCAGCTGCTTGTCGAGAATAATAGGACCGTCGGCCTATGCACGATATGCCCGCGAAGGTGTAAATACTCGGGGAGCCAATGGCGTTTACTTTGTAAATGCACAGGTACGCGGGCGGCACCTGTTCGTCCATAACATGCGATCTGAAGGAGACGATCAGTCAATCCCTGACGTTGATCAATCAATAGAACCTGATTACGTGTACCCGCTGCTGCGAGGTCGAGATGTTCGGAAGTGGGTGGCCAGCCCGTCCGGCTACATTGTCATGCCTCACGATGATATTCGTCCGGCCGTCCCCGTCTCGTTTTCAGCGCTGCCAACCAAGACTAGAGAGTTCTTGGCAACGTTTCGGGACAAGCTAGCTGGGCGCCGTCGCTTCCGAAATTTCGATCCTGCGGGTGAAGAATGGTATGGCCTGTACAGCGTACTCGAGGCGACATTTGCGCCTTTCAAGGTTGTTTGGCGCGAGATGGCAACTGGAACGCTTGCTGCAATCGTGCCGAGTGCCAGGCTCCCCACCGGCAACGAAAAGGTCACCATCCCCGATCACAAGCTTTTCCTCATTCCTTGTTCATCAGAGGAGGAGGCTCTTTTCGTCTGTGGCTTCTTTAATTCTCCTATTGCCAGCTATATTGTCCGCTCGTATGCGCTGTCGACCGGAATCTCAACACACGTTCTGGAAAGAATTCCGATTCCGACCTTCATGCCTGGTGAACCTCAGCACCGAGCTGTACTTGAAGCTGCGAAAGCCTGCCGGTCCGCAGCGATCAAAAGAGCAGAGTGGGGAAGAGGAGGAAACAGTATTGGGCTACGCAATAGGAACGTGCCTCGGTTTGACCAGGGAAGAGGTTGACGGGCTCTCTACAGCTCTCAACGAACTATCGTAAATTTTCTTTAGGCCGTTGGTCAACTCTGTAGCCGCTCAACATTCAAAGCTTTTTCATCAATGGCACCAGGGCTGCTCCTGCACACAGGAAACTGCCGAATGGCAGCTCAAAAGTCGACGCTTTCTTGTGTGTCAACCAGATATACGCGATTCCGAGTACCGAGCCGCTTACGGCTGCGATCAGAAGCGCGAGCAACCCATTTTCTAGTCCAAGAAAGGCACCTAACAACACCAGCAATTTCACATCGCCAAATCCAACACCTTCCCGTCCCCGCACACGCGCGTAGATGACTCCAAGCATCCAGATCGGTCCCGCTAAAACGATTGCACCAGTGCCGGCATTGAAGAGCGACTGCCATACTATCTTCGAGCCCGGTAGAAATAATTCGCTTAACTGTCCAGGTACCCGGACGAAAACGGCGAGTATCAATCCTGCCAGTGCACCGCCTAACGTCAACTCGTCTGGAAGCAGGCGTTCCTCGAGATCGGTCCAGAACAAGGTGATAACTAGCGCCTCGAAAACTTCCCATTTTAACGTTGCGAGTGTCCATCCATAACGAATCGCTACCGCCGCAAACAGAATTGCAGTCGTCAACTCGACAATCGGATATCGCAAGCCGATTGGCTTACCGCACGCTCTGCAACGGCCGCGCAGCAGGGCATAACTGAGCAATGGAATATTGTCATGCCACCGGATGCCCTCACCGCATTCAGGGCAAAATGACCTGGGAGCGACCACCGACAGATCGCGAGGAATCCGGTAAATGCAAACATTCAAAAAGCTGCCGAACAATAGACCGATGACGATTGCCGCAGCAACGTGCAGGGGTTCGAGATCAGTCGGCAAGCGCGCTCCGGTAGGACAATAGTGTTCCGCGCACCAGATGCTCTAGCGTGAAACATTGCTGAATACGTGCCCGGGCTTGCTCGATTAGTCCGCGAGTGAACGCCGGCTGTTCCAAGATGCTCCGCATTGCATGCGCAATCTCACGCGCATCGTTCCTCACAAGAATGCCCGAAATTCCATCTACGAACACTTCCTCCAAGCCCCCGACACAGCTTGCGATTACTGGAACTCCCATGTTCATAGCGAGCAGCACCGCCGATCCCAATCCTTCCGACCGTGTGATGTATACGAACATTGATGCTCGCTGAAGATCCTGGGACAGTTTGTCCGAAAACACCATGCGCAGGTCAGCAATTTCCGCTGCTTGCTCGACCAGATCACGGCCTTTCTGCCTATCTCTGGATGCAAGCGCAACGCCCGGATACTCCGCTTTCCACTCTTCCGATGCTTGTACTGGTTCTACCCCGTCGTATACGACATCGATGCTCTCTTTGCGAATGCCGGCCGCTTCCAACTGTCTTGCTACAAACCGCTGAAACTGCGAGGAATCTCGCGGCTCGCTGATATTTCCAAATCGAGGCTATCGATCGACGCACCGGAAACGCCACTCTCCGCGACACGACGAATTTGCGTCTCGATGCAATAGCAGCGAGTGTATGCGCCTGCGCGTCATGGGCATGGACCACGTCTGCATCCCTCGAGTGTTGCCAGACCTGTCGGATTCCTGCAGAGTAGACCGGCAATCCCCTGGCCGGCAACGGCATCCCACAGCGGACTCTTTTTACGGGCAAGCAGGGTTGACTGATGGCCCGCTTCTTTCAACCCCTTTAGTAGCAGAAGCACCTGGTGTTGTCCGCCGCGCATCTCTCGCCCTGTATCGATATGCAGGATGCGCAAACTCTAAGACTTTCGGCCCGGGCTCATATGTCGAGCTTTCGAATATTTCACGAAGTTATAGAAAGCGCCCATGTAAGCGATTGCCAATCCCTCCGCTCCATCTAGAAATCCAAGGCTGAGGAAATAGGTGCGAAAAAACGTCCAGGGCGGATCCAGGAGCAAGCGGCCCAAAGTTGCCACCTCGCCTCGCGATACCATTTCCTGCGCGGCCAAAGTCGTGTAGCTGTCCATCGATCGAACGTGCTCAGATAACGAATTGCACGTGAAGTGAAGCAGGTTCGATTTCAAATGCCCCACCCGCCCCTCCACTCTTACCGACTCGTGCACAAACTCGCCTACCCACTTTGCCCGCTTGCGGTCGAACAATCTTATTTTTCTATCCGGGTACCAGCCGCTGTGCAAAATCCAGCGCCCCAGATATTGAGCTAGCCGCGGCATGGTATAGCCGTCGAACTTCGGACCACTTTTTTTTATCTGCCAAATCTCGGCTTCTAAAGCCTCACTAAGGCTCTCGTCGGCATCTAAGGACAACACCCAGTCGTTACTCGCCAGCTCAGCCGCAATGTTCTTCTGGGCCGCATACCCGTGCCATGAAGCTTCCTCGACGCGCGCTCCCAGCTTCGACGCGATTTCTACCGTCCGATCGTTCGAGCCGCTGTCCAGCACCAGGATCTCATCGCAGCATCGCAAACTTTCTATGACTCGCGCTATATTCCGTTCCTCATTGAACGTGATGATTGCGGCGGAGATTTTTATGGGCATGCAATCTATCTCGCGTACACCGGCACGATCGAGATTGAAAGCAGGAACAGTATGAAAGCTATAACGGTTACTACGATTCGATAGCCGTCGAGCGGCGTCTCGTCATATACCAGCGGATGCCGCCTGCCAAAGAAGAACATCAACACTGCCCAGACCCACCATGGCCAGTAGGCGAAGCCCAGCAGGACCAAGACGGCGACAAATACAGTCGATAACACGCGATGGAGTCTTGGTCCAAACGCCGCGTATAGAATGTGACCCCCATCCAGCTGGCCCATCGGCAGCAGGTTGATTGCCGTCGCAAGCAAACCCGCCAACGCAGCCATCGCCATTGGGTGAAGTAAGATATCAGACCGTGGAGCGCCCGGAAACCGAACCCACTCCATAACCGCTAAAAGAAGTGGGGTGCCAAATACAACCGAGCCTCGCGTCCCCACTCCTGGAATGAATCGCGACAAGCGAATGCCCGCTAGCAAAAAAGGTACCAACATCACGAATCCAGCAAGGGGGCCCGACACTCCGATGTCGAACAAGCTTTTCCGGGTGTAGATAGGCGAGCGAATTCTAATGAATGCGCCAAGCGTCCCAAACAGCGTTGGCGATGGCAGAAAAAATGGAAGGCTCGCATCAACGTGCCAACGCCGGCACGCAATGTAATGTCCAAATTCATGCGCCAGCAGAATGAGTAATAACGGGATGGAAAAGTTGAGGCCGACCAGCACGCTCGAGTCCCCATGGGCGAGCCTTACGTACGCGTCCACGACCCAATCTATTTCGAGTGGACGATTGGCCCGGAAACTCTGCACCTGAGCAAAGCCAAAGCCTGTAGTTGTGATCAGCGTTAGAAGGAAAAGCAGGCCGTGGAGCCACCATCTGGGCGCAGAGCGGAAAGTTTCGATGCCTTGTGAAAAATCTTCTAACGGCCTGGGCCGCAATCGCGTTCCGTCGTGCGAATTTGATGAATCGCTCTCGATCCGCCCCGTTAATCCCGGTTCAGACACTTGTTCTATTGCAGCGTCTGCAGTTCCTTGCCCGGTTTGAAGCGAACTGCTTTCCCGGGCGGAATCGCTACTTCAGCTCCTGTCCGAGGATTTCTGCCGATCCCGGTTTTGCGCGGACGCACATTGAAGATCCCGAACCCTCGGAGCTCAATCCGGTCTCCCTCGCTCAGAGCCTTTTTCATCGTTTCAAAGACCGTCTCCACAGCCATTTCCGCTTTAGTCTTGGTGATCCCAGTGCGGTTCACGACCTCGTTGATGATGTCTAGCTTGATCAAAAAGCCTCCAGAGCTGCGACGCTAACGGACCGGTCTCTTAGAGATTATCGCAACCGAGACGCCGGACCGCTGCAATGTCAATGATAAAGAAGCAGTTATCCCCGTGTCAAATCTGTTTTGCGCGACTCAATGTCATAACGTTGCACGCATTTTTTGCTGCGTATGTTGCACGATTGCGCTACTTCTTACGTCCGCCTCCAGCGCTGCCCGGTGGAAGTCTTTTTTGAAACAAGCACTTAAGCGTTTGGTCGTAGATTTGCGTAAGCGGTAAGTAGGAAATTATACGCAGCCATGAATTCACTACGGATTCTGCTGGTTGAGGACAGTCCCAGCGATGTCCGATTGATTAGGGAGGCGCTCAAGGAAACTCCTGTCGAGGTAGAGGTCACATTAGCGCGGGATGGAGTCGAAGCCATAGACTATCTTCGCCAGTCCGAAACCGGCCTGGTGAACCGCCCCGATATTATTCTGCTAGATCTCAACCTGCCCAGGAAGAATGGGCGCGAAGTATTGGCCGAAGTCAAGGCTGATCCAAACCTGAAGCAGATTCCCGTCCTAATAATGACCAGCTCCAAAGCTGACGAGGACATAACGCAAGCCTACAATTTGAACGCGAACTGCTACATCGCCAAGCCAAGTGACCTACAGGAATACGTCGACGTGGTGCGCTCAATCGAGAATTTTTGGTTCCGCACGGTCACGCTACCTGATGTCTACGCCGCCTGACGAGCACCTGGTCCAGTTCAGAAACTAAGAAGCAGCCGAGTGTGCGCCCTGCTCCACAGCGACTTGAGCTGCGCTCAGGGCGGATTCGTAATTGGGATGATCTCCAACTTCCTTGACATACTCCACATGCCTAAGTCGATTCTCGCCGTCGAGCACGAAAATCGCGCGGCTTTCTATTCTAAGGTCGGGAATCAATGTTCCATAATTCTGCCCGAATGACCCTGTTCGATGGTCCGACAGCATAGTAACGCGATTGATTCCAAAATTGCCGCACCAACGCTTTTGCGCGAAGGGAAGATCCATGCTGATTGTGTAAATCCGCACATCCGAGAGCTTGCCCGCCTCATCCTCGAAACGTTTCGTCTGAGCATCACAGACGGGAGTATCGAGAGAGGGGACCACGCTGAAGATGCGAACGCCCTCTCCTGTTTTCGCTAGGTTGACCTTCTGAAGCGTCCCGTCCACGACCTCGAAGTCGGGCGCTGGATCACCAGGCTTCAGCTCGGGCCCGGCTAGCGGCAACCGATTGCCCTTTAAGGTTGTTTCCCGATTCGATTCCTTCACAGTTGCCATGCGCACAAGTGTAGCAATTAATAATGCCCGACCGGTACATTTTCGGTGCCGGAATTCTTCTATAGATCGCCTGTCTTCTTTGTCTTGTCTTTGAAAGCCAGCCGATAGGCTCGCCGTTCAGCAGCTTCTTCAAAACGCCGCTTTTCGTCTTCTGTTTCAGGCACGATCTGCGGTAGCAGGACACGATTTCCCGCCGCATCTACAGCTACAAACGTCAAGTATGCCGATGACGTGTGCCGGATGTCACCAATATGAAGATTTTCCACCCAAACCTTCACGCCTACTTCCATCGATGTCCGGAATACTCGATTGACCTGCGATCGTAATCTAACCAGTTCTCCAAGCCGAACCGGGTGCAGAAACGTCATTTGGTCCACAGAGGCGGTTACGACCGGACAACGCGCGTGCCTCATCGCCGCGATCGCTCCGCATAAGTCCACAAGATGCATGACATGCCCGCCGAGCATGTTGCCCAAAGTGTTCGCATCGTTTGGCAGGCAGAATTCTGAATACTCAGACTGCGTTTCACGGACTGTCCGAACGCGTGCGCCTTTTTCGACGAGTAACTGCTCTGGTTCCACGCTCGCCATTTTAGCGGCTCGGAATCAACGGCGTATTAGGAGAAATGCCCCAGATAACTACGGCAGAACGCGACGGCTTGGGCTTGTATGCAAGCATCATCGAGCTCCGGTTCTAAACGTTCGCTGGTTAAAAAGTACCGAACCGTGCGCGACCGGAGCGGAGCATAGTTCTGCTCTTCTATGCAGATGAGGTCGAGCGTATTCCGGCTATGCCGCAGGACGCTGTACCGAACTGCCGAGCGAGCCTCGCTGGAAGGGAAACGCTCGCAGCATCCTCTTGAGTAGCCGTGATTACAGCACCGGAAGCGAAGCTCGGCAGGCGCTTCGATCGGCTCCGATGCTGCGTGGCACAACCCGTCATATTCATCGATAAGCGGCAAACGAGTGTTAGTTTGCCCCGGTGGTACCAAGGCGTTCCGAGGCTCGAAATACGGGCAGGGCATGCTGAACGGCGATGCTCTTGAGTATACGCCAGAAAATCTCGCCAGTCACAATCGCTCGAAGTCGATGTAACCGCGCTCTGGATCTGTGGACAATAACTTCACCGGAAACTGGTCACCGACGTCGGCTCCGGCTTCTCCGTGCGTCAAGCGGCCCTCGACAGGCGGATTGAGAACCCGCACGAAAACTCCTTTCGGAGTAAGTCCGGTGACCACGGCTGCAAAACTCTGTCCCACGCGATCCTGGAATGCGACGGCCGCCACGCGCTTGTTCATTGCACGTTCCACCTTGCGCGCAGCGTCCTCCTTCAAAGTGCAATTGCGAGCAATCGAAGCGAGGTCATCGTCCGAGTAAGGTGCTGTGCGGAGGCACAGGACGGCTTTAATCAATCGCTGGACCACCAGATCTGCAAACCGGCGGTTCGGCGCAGTTGAATGCGTGTAATCCGGAACGGCCAATCCGAAGTGGCCTTGCTGCTCGGCGTCTCCCGGTCGCGACATCACGTATTCGCCCGGGCCCATTAATTTGACCACTGCCAGGGACAGATCAGGATAGTGGACCTCATCCGCAATACGGCGTTTTTCGAGAAACGCGCTGAGAGCCGCTGAATCGGGCTGTGGCGGGAGCTTCTCTCCATAGCGAGCCGCGAGCTCGACGATGCGCGGCCATCTCTCCGGAGACTTCACCACCCGCCGAATCGTCGATACTCCACTGCTCCTCAGTTTTTTTGCCATGACTTCATTCGCGGCGATCATGAAATCTTCTATCAGCGCATCTGCACGAGTCTTCTTACTCGCCGTGATGTCTCGCACTTGACCATCATTAACGGTGGCTTTCACCTCCACCCGATCGAAGTTGAGTGCGCCCAGCCGGGACCGCTGCTTCCGAAGTCCTGTGGCAGCTTCGTCTTGCAATTTAAGCTGGGCTTCGAGCTCCGGCCAATTGCTCACTTTCGAGCCCGGTTGCCCACGGCCCTCAAGCCAAGGTCCGATGGCGCTGTAAGTCAGCTGCGCTTTGTTGCGCACTAACGCCGGGTAAATGTCTGGCGATCGATACAGCCATCCGCGCGCACCACCATCTCTACTACCAGCGCCGGCCTATCCGCATTCTCCCCGAGCGACGTGAGATCTGTCGAGAGCACTTCCGGTATCATCGGGAAAGTTCGCACTGCGGTATACACAGTTGTCGTTTGACCAGCAGCATGCTGATCGATGGGCGAGTCCAATAGCTACGTCCGAATCTACATCGGCAATCCCGATCAGTACGCGAATGCCTTCAGGAACGCGCTCCGCAACTTCTATCTGATCGAGATCCCGAGACGTGTCATTATCGATCGAGGACCAGAGAAGACCACGCAGATCTCGCAGGCCAGCCTGAGGAATCGCCAACTTTCGAGCTTCAAACTGGCGAGCTGTTCATCGACCCCGCTGGGAAAATCAAGATCAAAACCCTCCCTAGTCATTTCCTGCCGGGCGGCCGCAAGTAGGTCAAAGTGAGTGTAGGGCATGCAAACTAAAACCAGAAACCCTCAGCAGGTTTAATTGTCGCCATGTCTTTGAATCCAGCCCAGCCTTATCTCTCGGTCGTGGTTCCGGTCTACAACGAAGAGAAAACGCTCGCAAAGGTGGTGACCAAATTGCTCCCGTTGCCACAGTTACACGAAATTCTCATTGTCGATGATTGCTCTTCGGACGCGACCCCTCGCATCGCAAACGCATTAATCGCCGAGGATGCACGCGTCCGCATAATCCGACACTCGAGAAACCAAGGAAAGACGAGCGCGCTTAAAACGGGATTCCAGGAAACCACCGGAGCCGTTGTCGTCGTTCAAGACGCGGATCTCGAATACGATCCGGAGGAAATTCCCAGCTTGATTCAGCCCATCGTCGATGGACACGCGGACGTCGTTTATGGATCGCGCTTCCTGGTCCGAAAAACGGCTCGCGTCTTGTACTTTCATCACTACTTGGCGAATCGGGCACTCACCTTCCTCTCTAACCTGTTTACGAATATTAACCTGACTGATGTAGAAACCGGCTACAAGGCTTTTCGCGGAGAGCTAATCCGCGAAATGATTATTGTGTCAAAAGGATTCGGTTTTGAGATTGAGGTTACGGCGAAAGTGGCGAAGCTGAGGTGCGCCATTTTCGAAGCGCCGATCAGCTATTATGGCCGAACCTATGAGGAAGGGAAAAAGGTCCGGCCCAGGGATGGAATTGCGGCCATTTGGTACATCATCCGATTCAACGTCTTCTGTGGCATGAAGGCAAGCTTTCGCAAGGCTCCAGCTCTTGGCCGCGAAGCCGGTTTTGAGCACAGCACCGCTCAAGCGAAGAGCTCATCGGCTCTCGACAATGGACGCTAGGATCACGAGCTCGCCCCGCTGTATGTTCCCCCAATTGAGGACGCGAGCTTTTAGGCGGAGTTCTGGTCGGGGCGAGTGGATTCGAAGCGCGGACCTCCCTGGTCCCGAACCAGATCACAACGAAGAATCAGAGAGTTAGCAGGATTGCTGTGGATTACGATCACTTGCGCTATCTGGCTCCACAAAAACACCCTTGTCTCTGATGCGGCTCTATGCACGACCAATGCGTAGCAACCGAGAGCTGCAGGGCTAGCCGTGGTATCGGCCATAGCCCTCCCTTCCCTGATGGCGACGGTTAATTAGATTGAGCGAGCAAGGGGCGACGGAGCACTTTTACTTATTTCCGATGGGCGACCGACCCAATGGGCTCGAGGATGCCTTGCCGCGACACGTTGAAACTCATGGGGCGAAGTGCCAACTTTTCGGTCAGCCTACTGAACAAAGCTGTTCGACAGAGGACAAGCTAAGCCATAAGGGCGTATCTTCTGCCTAAGATAGGGCTACATGACCGGCCCATTCAGGTTTCATCGCGCGGTATTCGCAGTCGTCCTGTATCTCTTGTTATGCTCCGGAATCGCGTCAGCCCAAGAACGCGGTTCGATTTCGGGGACAGTCACGGATTCCAGCGGTGCGGGTGTTCCCGGCGTTTCTGTTGTGATTACCGATACCCGTACGAATGTGACCAGGGCAGCGACTACCAATTCCGCCGGTTTCTATACGGTTGGCGATCTGATTCCCGATCCCTATCGCGTCACCGCCGAAGTGAAGGGATTCAAGAGAGCGGAACGCTCAACCTTCACCCTAGACGTTGCCCAAGCGGCAGAGGTGGATTTACAGCTTCAGATTGGTGATGTGTCCGAATCGGTTTCGGTCGAAGCGGCGGCGCCGCTGCTCGCGACAAACGATGCCACTGTTGGCCAGGTGATCGGTCCTGTGATGATGAGCCAGTTGCCGCTCAATGACCGGAATTATCTGCAGTTGGCGTTGCTGAGTCCGGGTACAGGCACATACGGCAAAAGCAGTTTTTATAATTCGGCTCTGACGGATAATGCGGGGGCGGTCATTTCGGGCAGTGCGGGCGAGGACCGTAACGCCTTCTCGCTCGACGGAGCTGATATCAAGTCGTATCTGATTAACGGCTCCTTCGTTCCCTCGATTGAGGCCGTGGAGGAATTCAAAATAGAGACGACGCCCTACTCGGCGGAGTTGGGCACCAGCCCTGGGGCGCAGATACTGCTGATTACGAAGAATGGAACGAATCAGCTTCATGGATCAGCTTACGAATTTGTACGGAACAGCTACTTCGACGCCAAAAACTACTTCGATAATCCAGACCAGCCTATCCCCGAACTACGGAAAAACCAGTTTGGAGCGACGATCGGCGGTCCCATTGTCAGGGACAAGCTTTTCTATTTCGGCGATTACGAAGGAAACATTCAACGCATCGGGGAGACGTTCTTTGGGACCGTTCCAACCGTGCTTCAGCGGCAAGGCAATTTCTCGGAGATAGGGCAGAACATCTACAATCCGCTCTCAACTAGTGTGTGTGCGACTTGCTCGAGCGGTTTTACGCGGGCCCAGTTTCCAAATAACATCATTCCCGCCGGCCTTATTAGTCCGGTCAGCTCCGCCTACCTTCAAAGTTTTTTCCCCCTGCCTACTGCGCCTGGACTTACAAATAACTATTCGGCGAGTGACGTCGACCGCGTCAATCGCGAGCAGTTCAATATCCGGATAGATTACGCGAGACCGAAAGACTCTATTTTCGGCCGCGTTAGTTATAACAATTCGACGCTGTCGCTCTCCAAGGGGACTTTCAATTCCGGCGCGCTTCCCGGGTTCGGCGATAACGACGTGATCAACACGCGGGATTTTGTTCTTGCCGATGACCACACATTCAATCCTTCGACCGTGCTCGATGTCAGGGTTTCGTTTTTCCGTCAGTTCTTCCAACTCCTCCCAAAGACCCTAGGTGATAATTTCAACGAGAAGCTCGGTATTCAAGGTGTCCTTGGAAGCGAGCCGTTCAATTCAGGGATTGCAGGACTCTCGAATCCCGGCGCAAATCCATACGATCCGGAATTTCGCGCCGATAATCAATATGAGTATTCAGGGAAGTTGACCAAGCTGGTAAGAGAACACAGCTTCACAATGGGCATAGATTACGCCCGCTGGCAAGTCTTCATGGATGCGGCCCCCAGTTTCCCCCAAGGCCAATTCAACTTTGATGGAACTCTCACGGCCAATCCCAATAACTCCGGTAACACTGGAAACGCTTTTGCGGATTTTTTGCTGGGTTATCCCGAGTCTGCCCAGGTGCAATCCGGCGATAGCGGCGGTTATCTGTTCAGGAATAATACGCGCTGGTTCTTCAACGACCAATGGCGTGTCAAGCCAGGCTTGACGCTGAATTTAGGTATCCGGTGGGAGTTCGATGGCCCGTTCTACGAGAAATACAACCGGCTCTCAAACTTCGACCCCAGCACTGGGCAGCTCATCATTGCCGGGCGCAATGGAGTAAGCCGCACCGCGAACGTCAGGCCGGACTGGAACAACTTCGCTCCTCGTTTTGGCTTTGCTTATTCACTGCCCGGGCATAAATCGACGGTTCTGAGAGGCGGTTATGGAATCTTCTACGATGTCTTGCAGGAGAACAACACCGAACAGACGCGCACGAATCCGCCATTCTCTTCCTTTCCGTTCTATTTTTTGAGCGGGTCGCAAAGAGCAATCCCATCAATTCCCATCCAGACCGTCTTCAGCCCGACCTCCGGCGCTACCCCTCCCACGCCCAGCATTGAAGCGTTCGATGAGAGCCTCCGAACCGGCTACCAACAACAGGCCTCCTTCGGGATCCAACAGCAAGTTGGGTCAACTCTCGTTTTCGAAGCTAACTACAACTGGCAAAAGAACACGAAGTTCGCGACGTTCCGCAATTTAGACGCGCCTTTAGGACACGGCACCTTCGTCCTACCCTATCCTCAATTCAGTTACATCAATTACCTTACAAACATCGAATATGGGAATTACAACGCGCTTCTGCTGAGGGCAGAAAAGCGTTTCTCCGCCGGACTTTCTTTGATTACTGCATTCACGTGGTCGAAGAATCTCGACAATATCTCGACTGGAGATGCGGCCACGGCACCGGGCGACCCTGGTTTTCAGAACCAATACTGTTTTAGCTGTGATTATGGCCCTTCGGCGTCTGATTTCAGGCGGCGCTTTGTTCAGAGTGTCGTTTATGATCTGCCTTCCTCTAGATCCGGGAGTTTGTTGAATACGGTGGCCGGTGGTTGGGAGATCTCCGGCATCTTCACTTACCAGGGCGGCTTTCCGGTTACACCATTAGTTAGCGGAGATAACAGCGAGACATTGACATACGCGGACAGACCGAACGTGATCTTGGGCGCGCCGATCTTTTTACCAGGAGAGAAAAATCCATCGCAGTGGTTCAATCCCGCAGCGTTCGTGGTGGCGCCTCTAGGCCAGTTCGGGAATGCCGGGAAGGGCATCATTCGCGGACCTGGCCTTATCGATCTGGACTTTGCACTGTTGAAGAATTTCCGTTTCGCCGAGCGCTACAATCTCCAGTTGCGTGGAGAGATATTCAACGCCGCAAATCATCCGAATTTTGCCGGTCCCAATAGCTACATCAACACACCGTCCGCTGGAACCATCAGTTCCACAACGACGACATCCCGGCAGATTCAGATTGGCATGAAGCTTACCTTTTGAGAGCGGCTACGATTATCTCTGGCTATGGTCATAGACGTACACAGCCACTATTTTCGCGACCCAGATCACTTCTCCTCTGAGTTTGCGGCGCAAGCAAAGAGGGGAAGGAACATAGACCTGACGGTCCGGTGGCCTGAGTACGCAGCTACCGCTTCCGATGCCGCGAAAACGATCGTGTTCGGCGGCAAAGCTCGTCTCTCGGGACTTTGGGTTCCCGATGCGGAAGTCGCCGAGTACGTCAATGCAGAGCCCAATCGTCTGATCGGATTCCTGTCACTCGACCCAACTCAACCTGGCTGGCAGGACGAACTAGAAGAGGGCCACCGCAACCTTCATCTGAAAGGCATCAAGCTGATGCCCATGTATGCGGGGTTCTCGCCGAATAGTCCCGAACTTGACTATCTGTGGGAATATACGTCGAGGAATGGGTTGCCGGTGCTTTGCCACACTGGAACCACATTCGTACGCCAAGCGCCTCTGAAGCACACGCTGCCTGGATTAATAGATGAAGTAGCCATTCGCTTTCCGGAAGTGAAAATCATCATGGCGCACCTTTCACATCCCTACGAGGGCGAGTGTGTCGTGACCATTCGCAAGCATCCCAATGTTTATGCGGATTGCTCGGCGCTGCACTACCGTCCATTCCAGCTCTACCACTCGCTCATGCTGCTACAGGAGTATGGCGTCTGGCATAAACTCCTGTTCGGCAGCGATTATCCTTTCACTACTGTGGCAGCGAGCCTCACCGGGATGAGAAATCTGAACAAGATGCTGGAAGGCACGG
>CAVYUB010000018.1:0-271772 GCA_963771565.1 uncultured Acidobacteriaceae bacterium | reverse complement strand
TGCAATAACTCCCCCCTGGGATGCCTTTTCGCTTTACAAGCGATCGCAGGCCTTAGTAAATGCCCAACAGATGAAAAAAAATAGCAATCCGATGAAAACGTAAAAGAGGTCTGTCATAGCATATTCAGCAGCGCAGTGCGCTTCCGATTCTAAAGATAATGGCTGCAGCGTAAAGAAGTCATAAAAGGGGCAAACCCCTTTTCAAGGACCTGGTACAAACCCTTATCTGCGACCTGGGTAACACTGGCGCGATATGGTATTCTGCCAGTGTCCGACGTTTATTCATATATAAAAAGGGGACGTAGTTCAGTTGGTTAGAACGCCGGCCTGTCACGTCGGAGGTCGCGGGTTCGAGCCCCGTCGTCCCCGCCATTCCTTTTGAGCCTGCGGTGCCGGTAGTACAGCCGCCTATTGAGGATTTGGGGTAAATACTAGAACATGACACCCGGACAGCCACAGCCGAAATTTCAACTCACGACGACGCCGGACTATCGTGAGAACTACGCCAACAGCGTACAGATGCGTGTAAACCTGTGGGATTTTTTTCTAATGTTCGGGACGATCAACCAGACTGCGCCGGATGCAGTCACGATTCAAAATTTTCAAGGAGTCTATTTGAGTCCCCCGCAAGCCAAGGCTTTGTTGAATGTGCTTCAACAGAATCTGAAACAGTATGAGGCCGCGTTCGGAGAGATTCGCCTGGAAGCGCAGTCGCAGGGGGATTTTATACAGTAGGACTCGCGGATGCCAACGCAGCATCAACTGCTTGAACCACCTTCGCTTGCAACCGCGCCTGCGGAGCCCGTGCGAAGGTATCACTATTATCTTCTTGTTTTCTCTTTTCTTCTCGAGATATTGCTCGTCATTCATCTCCGGCTGCTAGCGCTGCCTTTCTTCTGGGATGAGCACGGCCAGTTCATTCCTACGGCGCTCGATTTGCTGCGGACCGGATCGTGGATTGCGCACTCGACTACTCCGAACGTGCACCCGCCAGGGGTCGAAGCATACCTCGTTCTGTGGTATCGGCTGTTGGGCTTTTCGATTCCAGTAACCCGGGTGGCAATGTTGGTGCTGGGAGCTTTGGGCTTACTTGTCACGTTCTTATTGACGCTCGATCTGAAGCGGGGACGCGGGGCAGCTCCTGCATTCCTGGCGTCTCTGTTTCTTCTCGCGTCTCCACTGTTTTTTACGCAGAGCATGATGGCAGAGCTTGATATGCCGGCGATGTTATTGACACTCGTCGCGGTTCTGTTTTTCATGAGGAATGAATACGCAGCAGCGGCGGCGGCAAGCATGGCGCTCGTTCTGGTCAAGGAGACCGGGCTGGTGGTCGCAGCCGTGTTGTGCCTGATCCTGCTGTTACGCAAGGATTGGCGGCGCGCGGCGTACTTTCTTGCACCTAGCGCCACGCTGCTCGCCTGGCTGATTTTCGTGCATCAATCGACAGGTTATTGGCTGGGTAATCCTGGGTTCGCGCATTACAACGTAACGTATGCGCTGCATCCCGTGCGTATAGGGATGTCATTCCTACGCCATATTTATTACCTTTTTTTTGCGGAGTTTCGATGGGTCGGCACGCTGGTGCTTCTGTTTACCATCAGGCGCGCGAAGGCCTTCAGAAAAGACGCGTGGCGTGTGGTAATTGCAGTTGCGGGTGCCTATTTGATGTTGGTGACGCTGCTTGGCGGAGCAGAACTGGAACGCTATCTCTTGCCCGTGCTGCCATTTTTCTACATAGCTGTCGCTATTGCATTGACTTGCGTGCGGCGCTCGGTCCGCATCGCAGGAACAATTGGTCTTGCGGTTGGATTGCTCGTCAATCTCTTTTGGAATCCGCCCTACCCGTTTCCATACGAAAACAATTACGCCATGGTTGATTTTGTCCGGCTTCAGCAACTCGCCGCCGGTTTTGTGGAACGCAACTTACCGAATCATACGGTCGCGACGGCTTGGCCGTATAGTGTCGCGCTGCGGAATCCCGATTATGGTTTTGTAGAGCACAAGTTGAAGGTTGTAGAGACAAATGATTTCCACT
The DNA here is from genome assembly GCA_963771565.1 of uncultured Acidobacteriaceae bacterium. Classification (GTDB taxonomy): domain Bacteria; phylum Acidobacteriota; class Terriglobia; order Bryobacterales; family Bryobacteraceae; genus Bog-105. Next base: position 269,737 of record CAVYUB010000018.1, on the reverse strand, counting down.
TTTCTTCGATTCGCGCGATTCCAGCAAAAAGCTACGACGTCCTGATTACGTACACACGCACTTGGGCGCCGAAACGAGGAGTAATCGCAATTCCGATCGTGCGGCGCTTTTTGACTCAGTTCTACGACTTTGAACCAGAGATCTCGTTGGATGAGTGTACGCACTTGGGCCTCAACCGGGTTATGTCATGGAAACGAAGAGGACAGCAGATCACAATTTACGTGCGCCGGGGCGTAGTAGTTTCCACTGGAATGGCCGTTCTTTAAATCACGATTTTCCTTGATCAGCGAACCGTCACCTGCGTAGCCGAGCGCGGCGATCCTGCAGCGTACACTTCGGAAATGAGGGCCAGCAACGTTCACGCTGCGTGGTGGGCGACCATTATCGTGTTCCTGGTTCACGGGCTATTGTTTGCGACCTGGGTATCGAGAATACCGGCTGTTAAGGCCGCGCTCGGTCTAAATAATGCGGTGCTTGGCCTCACTCTACTGAGCAGTGCCGCAGGGGCGGTCCTCGCGATTCCATTTGCCGGCAAGTTTGTAAGCCGCTATGGCAGCAGACGAATTACTAGCATCAGCAGTGTTACATTCTGCTTCAGTCTCGTTCTCCCGGGCTTCGCGGTGAATGCCGCAACCCTCGCCGCCGCGCTCTTCGCTTTTGGAGCTACGGCAGCTGTGATGGACGTTTCGATGAATGCCCAAGGTATCGAAGTAGAACGACGGTTAGGTAAGCCCACGATGTCGCGATTTCATGGCATGTTCAGCCTGGGCGGCATGGTTAGCGCCGGCGTGGGTGGATTCGTTGCCTCCCACGACATACGTCCAGTCACGCACTTCGGAGTGAGCGCGCTGATTTACCTGCTGACAATAATCGTCGTCGCTCCGCTGCTATTGGAGACACACGATCGCGTTCAAGCGAAGCAACAGAAAAAGCAGTTAAGAAAAATCCCTCGAGCGCTCTTGGCGTTGAGCGCGATCGGTTTTTGCATTTTGCTTTCGGAAGGTGCTATAGCCGACTGGACCGCAGTGTATTTGCGCCAAGTACTCGATGCAGGGGCAGGTACTGCGGCAGCGGGTTACTCTGTGTTCTCAGCCGCGATGGCAACGTTCCGCTTTTTGGGCGATCTGATTACGTCTCGACTTGGACCGGAGCGCACTGTCCGGACCGGCGGGCAAGTCGCTGCCGGCGGGATGATGTGGGCATTAATCGCGCAATCCCCGGCTTGGGCTATGCCGGGATTCGCCGCTGCTGGAGCTGGCCTCTCAGTCATCATCCCACTCGTTTTTGGCGGAGGTGGCCGCGTGGAATCGGTCAGCCCCGGAGCCGGTATCGCGACTGTTACCGGTCTCGGCTATATCGGTTTCATTGTCGGGCCCCCGGCGATTGGATTCGCATCGCAGGTTTTCACGTTGCGCTATGCCCTGGGGCTGGTCGTCCTCTGCTGCGTCATCGCCTCGCTACTCTCCGCTTTCATTCCGCAAGGTAGTAGGGAGCGAGCAGCCGTGACACAAGCTAATGCGTGATTCATCTTTGGGTAAGTTGCACGGCCTTCTCATAGCCGGTCACCTCCAGATATCCGACTCCGCTCACGGGCTGTGAGTGAATGCGGCCCGAGTAGGTCACCGCACCTTCCCAGTAGGTGGGGAAAGCGTCGTCTTGACTGAACAGCTCCTGATTGTTGAGCGGTGTCCGCTCGGAGAGCTCAAGCTCGAGCGACGGAATGCTGATTTTCCACGCGAGTGGGTATCGAGCTCCAGACGTCGGACTCTCCCACACGCCACCTGGAGATAGCGAGAACTGTGACTCGTCCAGAAAGTGGGCCTCGCCATGCGCATCGACATATGTTCCGGACGAGGACGGATCTGTTTGCTCCGACTTCTTTCTCAGCCTGTAGAGCATCAGCTCTTCGTTGTTTTGCAGCTGAATTGCGAACCAGTCCCACCCAACTTCCGTACTGTCAAGCTGATCCGTGAAGAATTCGTGGTCCATCCAAGCGAGACCATTCAAGCGAAATAAGACGCCGTTCCAGCGCAATTGTCCGGCAGCATGAAGCCGCGTGAATGAAATGTAGTGTGATGCCCGGCCGATTTCCGGCGCTTTCTGACTGACGCCGTTCTTGCCATGAATAACGAACGGCTTTCCCGGCACGAGATCGAGCTGCAAAGTGAAGCGCCGGCACACCGCTTGCAGCTCCTGCTCTCCAGTCGCGGCCGGAATCCAACGGACTTGCCAGTTGCCGTTCCAATATCGTCGTTGAGCAAAATCCACGCCTGCCAAACCGGGACCCGCGCGATTGAGGCGTTCCGTGTGATAGAACTCGCCGCCATCAATGTCGCTTAAGGCCAGGTGCGCAAGATAGATTTGGTTTGGACGCCATGTCGCATCTGAGCTGGCCGCTATTCGCCTTGGCAAATCCACTCCCTGGCGAAAGAACGTCAGCTCGAAACCAAAGCGATGTCCGTCAGCGGCCTGCAAATTTCCCGTGTAATACCACCACTCCGTTTGATAATCCGGATGACTGAAGTGATCGCGGGGAAAATGATATTGATAGCCTGGCAAAGCAAGCTGCCACTGGCCAGCCCAGACCGGTAGCAGGAGCAGTATGAGACTAGTCACCAGCCTAGTCTTCATGAACCACCTCGATGGGGTTCATCTGTGTTGCCGTGCGAGCCGGATAGAGGCCGGCCAAAACTGTCGCAATATATACACCGGTTAGCGCGGCCAGAAGGAGAGCAATGGGCCAATGAAACTGAATAGTCCAGCCAAACGATTGCTTATTGATCACGAAGATGAGAATCAGAGACAACAAAGTTCCGAGCAGCAGACCAATGCCATTTGCCAAGAGGCCCAGCAACCCTGCTTCACAAAGAATCATTCTTCGCACCTGACGCTGAGCCGCTCCCAGGAAACGCAAAATCGCAAACTCTCGCCGCCGGTCAATCACGACGGCAAGCAGCGCTCCGGCGATTCCCAAGACGGCGACGCTCACAGCGACTGCCTCCAGCGCATATGTGATGCGGAAGGTGCGATCAAATGCCGCTATGGCTTCGCGGCGTAGCCGGCCAGTGGTGAAAACCATCACGGCGCGCCCGCCGATCGCTTCGTCGATGCGACGCCGCACAGCAGTGGCTTCGGCTCCCGGGCGCAGGAAAACGGCGATATTCGAGACGGCGGGATCGGGAAGGTACTTCAGCAGAGTGCGCCGGTCCAGCACAATGAAACCCCTTTCGGTCGAGTAATCGTAATAGATTCCGAGGACCTGAAAGGCCGGTTTCCTGCTGCCAAGTGAAAACTGGATTCTGCTTCCTACCTGCACGTTATGCTTGTTTGCGAATGGTTCGCTCACGACGGCGTAGTCGCCGCTCGGAAGCTTTGAGAATATGGCGTTGCGATCCTCGCCGGGCATAAATTGAGTGCTCGCGTAACTTTGCACGACCTTTGTCTCGCCTCCTGCCAAAGTTGCGGGCAAGCCTTGATAAGAGATTTGATAGGCACGGAAACGATCTACGGCAGCAACACCGGGCAGCGCTTCGATCGCGTCCGCAATATCTGGGCTCATGGTGGGATGCCGATCGGCTCCCGCAGCTCCCGCCGGACGCAGATAAAAATCGGCCTTAAGCTGGTTCTCCATCCATATCCAAACTGTTTGCCGGAAGCTGCCGACCATAATGCCCACACTCACCGTCATAGCGACTGCGGTCGCCAAAGCGCCAGTCATCACGGACGTTCGTCCGAGCGATGCTCGTAGCGAGCGCATGGCGAGCAATGCCTCGACGCCAAGCAGTTGTCCAACAACTCGATTTGTGGTTCCGGCGAAAAAGCTCACGATGCTTGGGATCGCCGCCGCCGTCGCGGCAACCAGGAGCATTGCGGCAATATAGGCGAAGATCGGCTGCCTGTTTACAGCCGGGAGTTGAGAAAGGCCTGCGGCGGTCCCAAACATAACAAATGCCCATAGGATGTTTCGCCGCGATCGCACGTTAGCGACATACTCCTCCCGGCCTCGCGCCATGGCTTCGACGGGTGCCACACGCGACGCCTCGATTGCAGGTGCTAGCGCCGCCAAGATCGACACGCCCAGGCCAATCGCAATGCCTGTCAAGACGGTGCTCCAGGTGAGCTCGATCGGGGCTGGCTGACTGCTCACATAGAGCGACTGCACCGTGGTCGCAACCAGCCGCATCGCGCCTTCCGCCATCAGACGACCGATCACAACGCCAACCATGCTTCCGGCGAGACCGAAAAAAAGCGCTTCCGCAAGGAAAGCGTTTGCCACCATGCTCCGCGTCGCTCCGAGCGCTCGCAGAATTCCAATTTCGCCCCTCCGTCTGACTACTGATATTGAAATGGTGTTGTAGATTAGAAAGGCGCCGACAACCAAAGCGATGTAGCTCAGCACGTGCAGGTTCGAACGGAACGCGGCCAGCATTTTTCGGTTTTCATCGGTGCGGGAACCTTGTGGGTCTATGCTCACCGCAACGGGGACTTTCTTTGCCAGCAACTGCCGCCAATCATCGAGAGAATGGTCTGGCGGCACCGTGACATCAATGCTGTCGAGCTTCCCAAGCTTACCAGTGATCTGCTGAGCGAGGCCGATATCGGTGACGATGACATTGTCTTCCCCAATCTCGTCCGCGCGAGTCTTAAGGACGCCCTCGACCGTAAAGTCATGCACCGTGTCGTTAATCAGTAATTTAACTTGATCGCCTCGATGCAGGGCTAGGCGCCGCCCGACCCAGATTGGATCTCCCGCCGTCAGCTCACTAGCGGTTTTCTGCAAATTGCCGTTCTCAAAGCGCTGTTCTCCGCGATGACCGATCAAATCGAGCCCCAGAAAAGGAACGGCCTCGCCTCTACCGTTAATGGACGCAAAATCTTCTGTTCGCGGAGCGAAGTCGAAGGCATAGGGCAGTTGAACAAGCGTTCCCAAAAGTTTCTGGTCGATTCCACCGGTTGCCGTAATCACCAGGTCCGTCTTTCCGGTCAATGACTCGAGCGAGGAATGAAAGCTGCCGGCCGCAGCTTGTCCTGCAAGGTCAATCGCGATGACCACTGCCACGCCCAGGGCCACTGCGAAAATTGTTAGCGCCGTCCGCAGTGGCTCACGTTTGAGAGGGCGTAGCAACAGCCGCGCGAATAGCAGGCAGGCAGTGCTCATCGGAGTGCCACAGCTTCCTCCATCCTGCCGTCGCGGAGATGTACGACTCGATCGGCTGCCGATGTGGCTTCCGAGCTGTGCGTCGCGATCATTACGGCCACGCCGAACTCCCGGCTTGCGCGTACCAGAAGATTTAGCACAATCTCGCCCGTCACGGTATCCAGATTGCCCGTTGGTTCGTCGGCCAGCACCAGACGCGGATTGTGCACCAGGGCGCGAGCAATAGCGACTCTTTGCTGCTGTCCGCCCGAGAGTTGATGCGGCAGACGATCAGCATATTGTTCCATTTCGAGCCAGCTTAAGCGCTCCAGGGCTGTTTGACGAGCCTTCGTTTTCTGGGCCAGTAGAAGCGGCAGCTCAACATTTTCCACCACGCTTAATGTATGCAGCAGTTGGAAGGATTGAAAAACGAAACCGACCTTCTCACGCCGGAGACGAGTGAGCTCGGCATCCGCCAAGCGCGTTGTCACTTGACCGTCGAGGATGATTTCGCCGCTTGTCGGAAAATCCATTGCACCGCATAGATTCAGTAGGGTAGATTTCCCACATCCGCTTCTGCCCACAAAGGCGACAATGTTGCCGGTATTGAGTTCAAACGAGACATTCTGCAACGCGATCACGGGCGCGCCCTCGCTGGGATACAATTTGGTTACATTGCGCACTTCGAGCAGCGCCATACTTTTAGAATGTAACGGCGTTAGAAAAGAATTGGGGCAAAGCCTCGGTTACGCTCGGGGCTCGGTTTCGCTTGGCTAAAATTCTTGTCACTGGAGGCGCCGGCTACATCGGCTCCCACACGCGATATTTCCTTCAAAAAAAAGGTCACTCGGTCATCGTCGCTGACAACCTGTCTCGAGGCCATAAAGACGCCGTTCCGGAGGGTCTTCTTCGCGTCATCGATCTCAGTGAGACGGATCGACTGGCAACGCTCCTAAAGAACGAGCGCGTTGACGCCGTTATTCATTTCGCGGCATATATTGCGGTTGGCGAATCAACCCAGATTCCTGAAGTGTACTTTGTGAACAATGTTGGCGGTTCTCTATCGCTCTTTGAAGCAATGGTGCGCTGCGATGTAAAGCGATTGGTGTTTTCCTCTTCGGCTGCGGCGTACGGTATTCCACAGCAAGTGCCGATCACGGAAGATCAACCATACGCGCCGATAAATCCATACGGCGAGTCTAAGGTTATGGTGGAGAAGATTCTCGAGTGGCTCGATCGTTATCGCGAATTCAGAGGTATTCGGCTCAGGTATTTCAATGCTTGCGGCGCGGAACCCGAAGCAGGACTAGGGGAACGGCACGATCCGGAAACGCACTTGATTCCATTGCTGCTCCGCGCCATTCAGACCGGCCAGCCGATGACTCTTTTTGGTAACGACTATCCGACGCCAGACGGCACCTGCATTCGCGATTACATTCACGTCAGCGATCTTGCCGAGGCGCATGTTCTCGCCGTAGAGCATCTCTTGAGAGAAGGAGCATCGGAGGCCTTCAACGTGGGCACTGGCTCAGGTCACTCCGTTTTGGAAGTGTTGACCGCGGTCGAGCGCGTAACAGGAAGAAAGGTGCCACACACGATTGGCCCGCGACGCGAAGGGGATCCGCCCAGCCTTGTCGCTGATTCTCAAAAATTGCAACGCGCCTTGGGTTGGAATCCAAAGCGCGCCGATTTGGACCGGATTGTTGCGGACGCTTGGCAGTTCGCGGCCAAACATCCGTAGAGAAGCCTTCAAACGGAGAGTATTCCGCGGTATTTTGATCCCTCGAAACCCGGGAAAACCGTTGCCGTCTCGTGATTGCCCATCTGCTTGGTCACGAGCTCCGAGAGTACGGTACGGAAATCCGTGGTTACGTTGAGATCGCGGCCCTCATAAAGTTGTTCGCGTTCGAGGCCCGGCCAGTCGCCGTATACCTTACCGCCACGCACTCTGCCGCCGAAGACAAACATCACATTGGCGTGTCCGTGATCGGTTCCACGATCGCCATTCTCCTTGACCGTACGACCGAATTCAGACAAGGTGACGATGGTAATGTCCGCCATTCGATCGCCCATGTCATCAGAAAACGCCGCCAGCGCATCGTCGAAATCGCGAAGTAGATTCGCAAGCTGGCCAACATGGGGTTGAGCGCCGACTTCATTGACATGCGTATCCCATCCACCAACGTCTGTAAACGCGACTTCCAATCCGACATTCGCTTTGATAATCCGCCCAATCTGCTGCAGGCTTTGTCCCAGGTGTCCGCGCGGATACTTTGAATCCGCTGCGTAGGAAGTTTTTTGAATCGATTGCATGATCTTGATTGCATCGAAGGTTTCCCGTCCGGTACCATTCAGCACTCGATCGGCGGTGGTGCCATACATGCTTTCGAATGTTGCAGCAAGGCGCTGATCTTTCACTTGGAAATCATTGATATTGGATATTGCGAGCGCTTCGTTCTTGCCGCGCAGACTCCGCGGAAGATCTGTACCGACACTGATCGCTCGAACAGGCGATGGTCGGGCCTCCTTCAGCAGCGCGCGGTTGAGCCAACCGTCAGATGTCGCCTTCACGCCAGGAGTGCCCGATTCCATGTAATCCTGCGCGTCGAAGTGGGAGCGCGTGGGATCGGGCGACCCTACGGCCTCGACAATAGCGAGCTGCTTCTTATCCCACAACGGCTTTAGTGAGCGCAAGGCAGGATTGAGTCCAAAGTGGCCGTCAAGATCGATCGCGGTCTGCTCCGTGCCGTTCGGCCGCGGGATTGCGATTGCGGGACGAAGTGCGTAGTAAGCAGGTTCGCCGTGCGGCACAACTACGTTCAGACCATCCACAGCGCCGCGCTGGAAAATGGCGATCAAAATCTTCTTGCGCTCGCTCGGTGCCTCCTTTGCATACACAGCACGAGTCAGCCAGGCCGGCACCGACCCAACACCGAACATCGCCAGCGCTGAGCTTTTCAAAAATAATCTGCGGGAACGCATTCCGTACTCCTATCGCTTGCTCACGAGTTCATCGCCGCTGGAATTCCGGCGAGCCGATCGTCAGGCCGGCTATCAAGCTCGGCAACTGTGGAGGCCCTGCGTTTGCATTTGCAGCGAGCTCCTTCTGTAATGCCTCATCGTTGAGGGTCTTCTGTATGGCGGCGGCCGTCTGATCACTGGGATTCTGTTCGAGAATGAAGCGCGCCAACTCCATGGGATTCTTTAGCGTTAGCGTCTGCCATTGCAGAGTGTCCACCTTGACGCCCGGCACCCGATTGTGTGCGAGCGCTAGGGCGAAATTCATTCGCTCAAGTAATCCTGCTGAACTCACCCATTCCGCATTTGCACTTGAATATCCGGTAGGCTCGACCTTGCGGTAGAGGGGCTCGCCGAGCCGTTGCAGTTCGGCGTCCAAGAGAAACGGGGATTGCACATCTGCGTTCGTCGCGCGAACGGCGCTGACGATCATTTCAAACGGGGTTTTCACTTTGGCGCGGTAGGCGCCTTCCGACCAAAATTCGGAAGCGGTCAGCATGGTCCGGATCACCTGCCGCAGATCGCCATCCGTCTTTCGGAAAGTATCAGCCATTCGGTTCACCAGTGATGGAGGTGGGTTATCAGCCACAAATTTTTGCGCTAACTTCAGGGAAATGAAGCGCGCCGTCGATGGGTGATGGGCCAGGATATTCAGCACTGTTAGACCATCGTCCATACCGCCGCCCGCTGGGATGACGTGTCCTAGAACGAGCTTCTGGCCTTTGTCGTGTACCTTATCGTTGTACTCAAATCCCCCGCCTTTGCGCGGATTGGCTATGGTCCAGCCAGTGAAACAGCGGGCTACCTCAATGACGTCCTTCTGGGTGTAACCGCCGTCCACGCCGAGTGTGTGCAGTTCCAGCAACTCACGGCCGTAGTTCTCATTCAGGCCGCGTTTGATCTTTTGATTCCCGGGCGGACGGGCGCGATCATCGGGCGCGACCGACTGCGAATTGTCTAAATAGAACAACATCGCGGGGCTTTGTGCCGTCTCAAGCAGAAGATCATAAAATTTTCCAAAAACGTGTGGCCGGATCGCTTCGCGCTCGTAGGATGGCACCATGTAACGCTCGCCACCCTTGCCTATGAAGACGTTGAAGTGGTTGTACCAGAAATCGACGAGTAATTCTTGAAGCTGATGGTTGCTGTAGATAGCTCGGAGCAGCTTTCCTTCGATTAAATCGTTCGCCACGACGTTTTGCGGGCTCACGGAAAGCATCAGTTCCCGCCGCAGAGCAACAGGCGCCACCACAAACAATTGCCGACGCTGCTCCGGCTTCAGCGCCCAAACGAAATCGGGTCTCTTGGCGGTAGGCAGTGACGCAAGTAAGTGTTCTTTTTCTTGCGGCTTACCGTTGCGGAGAATGTCGATCTGGTCGGGCGTCAGAATGTCGGATAGTTTGACTTTCAACTCAAGATCGGCACTGTCGTTCAGATCCTTCGCAGAAAGCTGAGCCGTTTGCTGCAGGGGCGGACCGGGCTGAGCGGCGGCTTCCCGCTTTTTCAGGTAGCGATCCGCCAATCGAACCACAATGGCGCGCAACTCCGGGTCTTCGGGCAGCGGAGCCCGCCCGCGAGCGACCGCAGCAATCATTTGAGGAGATGGATATCGAAGATACGTCTCGCGGGCGCTCATCCGCAGAGACTCGAGGGGCGCTAGGCGCTGCTCGAGAATCAGGGATTCCGGAATCTTCTTTGGGTTGATTTGTAACTCCAGCCATTTTTGCAATCCCATCCGCTCGATTCGTTCCAAATCTCCTGGACGGGGACCGAATGTGAGGCGATCTAGCGCGTGATGAAATTTCTCAATCTTCGGTAAGGGTTTGCTGAAGGCCACGTACTGCGGCGGATTCGCACTCGGCTTGATTTTCTTAATGCGCGTCAGGCCGACGGCCGGGCTTAGAACGAGCAGAATGGTGGCGGCCGACGCCTGAGCTCGATTTCGTCGCATTATCTGCTCACATTCTTTTACGTAGCTCTCGGCGAAATAGTTGCGAACGGTAGTACTGCACCATTAGCTTATCGGCGAGGAAAGCGAAGGGAGTGCGGGAAGAGCCAAATGGAGCGGGAGACGGGGTTCGAACCCGCGACATCAACCTTGGCAAGGTTGCACTCTACCAGCTGAGTTACTCCCGCGTGGAAGGGTCTATTCGACATTCTCCGATGAGTTTGTTCCAAAGTCAATTCATGTGATTGCAACATTAGATCTTAGTGAAATTTCTTGTACAGGGGAGCTGGGTCAAAGGCCTGGTTCACACGGCCGTGCTGGACTCCAAGCCGCCGTTTTTCAAACAGTTAAAGAAAGCTAAGATTTCTGTTTGAAAATCTGGGGCCTATGTTAGACTGTGGTTTCCGAAGGAACGGAAGCGGTTTCCCCCAGCCTGTAACGCGTCGCCGTAATCGATTCGCAACTTTACCTCCCAGACTAAGGTCTGCTGTTTTCCACAAGCGTGGAAAACCTGTGGGAAAGTCTTGCCGTTCCTTCGTGTGAAGGAGCGCTGCCGGGTTGGATGACGTTTGGGAAGAAATCAAGAACAGGCTGGCTGCCAAGCTCAGCGGGGTAGCGTATCAGAATTGGATTTCTCGAACTGCTCTTGCCTCATTCCAGGATGATCAGCTTACGGTCCGCGTACCAGACGCAGCGACGGAAGAATGGATTCGGCAGGAATACACATTTGAAATTGAATCCGCCATTCAAGATCTGAACCTTCCCATTCGTCACATCCACTACACGGTTAATCCGCTTCCCGCACTTGCGAAAGCAGCGGCAGCGGCATCCATGAATGCGGCTTCAAGTAGGTACACACAACCAGTTGAGCCTCTTTTTGAAAAATCCGCTTCTTGGCTTAACCCGCGGCTTACGTTCGAAACCTACGTGGTGGGCTCGTCGAATCAGTTAGCGCACGCTGCCGCTCAAGCAGTCGCGAAATTGCCATCGCGAAGCTATAACCCACTGTTCATATATGGCGGCGTGGGCATCGGCAAAACGCATCTTATACACGCGATTGGCCGTAGCCTGCTCGACAATTACGCCGGGCTGAATATCGTTTACACATCAAGCGAACGCTTTATGAACGAGATGATCACGTCGATAAAGCTCGATCGCATGTCGCTCTTTCATCGGCACTATCGTTCGGCCGATGTCCTTCTTATTGACGACATTCATGTAATTGCCGGCAAAGAGCGTACGCAAGAGGAGTTTTTTCACACCTTCAACGAACTCTACGATCATCGCAAGCAGATTGTAATTTCCAGCGACTCGGCGCCCAATCAATTGCCTGGTCTCGTCGAGCGGCTTCGCTCACGATTTGAGTGGGGTCTTATGGTTGACGTTCAAGCGCCGGATCTCGAAACCAAGATGGCCATTTTAGATAAGAAAGCTGAATCTGAGGGCATGACTCTGCCTCAGGATGTTCGGATTTTCATTGCTACTAAAACCAAGTCAAATGTGCGCGAATTAGAAGGCGCGTTGACACGACTGATAGCAATCTCGTCCTTAACTGCACAACCGATCAACCTGAGTATGGCGCATCACGCGCTGAAATATCTGAACACTGGTTCGGAAAAGAGAGTCTCGATGGAATCCGTTCTTCGCGCAGTTGCGGAGCGCTTCTCAATGCAGCCATCCCAACTGAAGCAAAAAAGCAACACGCACCAGATTGCTTATCCACGTCAAGTAGCTATGTATCTGGTGAAAGAGTTAACACAGGCCTCCCTGCCGGAAATCGGACGCTATTTTGGGGGTAAGCACCACACCACCGTTTTGCATTCCATTCAGAAAATCGAGAAGTTGCGCCAGCGTGATGAGGATTTGAACAATTTAATCAATTCCGTAAGCACCTCAGTCCATTAGGTTTATGTCAATTTTCCACAAAGACTACTCAGGAACTGAGTGGATACCTGTTGAGAAGTTGCACCGACCCAAGTTTATTGAGGCCAGCCAACCGGAATATCAACAGGTCGAAAGTGCAGGAAGCGTCAGTTTTTGCTATAATTTAGAAGGATTTTGACAATTCCACAGGCCCTACTAATACGGTTCTCTTTCAGTACCAGATTTCCTTCTTAGGATAGTAGAAACCCCAGGAGCAAGGAGCTTCACTCAAAAACGGTATGGAATTCTCGGTTAGCAAATCGGACCTAGTACGGGAACTCGGGCTTACACAAGGAGTGGTGGAGAAAAAAACTACCATCCCGATCCTTTCGAACATTCTGGTTGAAACAGATCACGATCAGGTGTGGCTGACGGCTACGGATTTGGAACTGGGCATTCGATGTGCTTGTCCAGCCCGAATCAAGAAAGAAGGGGCGGGCACTATTCCGGCGCGGCGCTTGTTGGATTATGTGCGGCTGTTACCTGATGCAGATCTTCAAGTGAAGCTGGCCGAAAATCAGTGGGCGAGCTTTGTGTGTGGACGATCCCGCACGCGAATTGCGGGCATGTCGCGGGAAAGCTTTCCGGAGCTGCCGCAAATGCCGGAACCGTTAGCAGAGATTCCTTTGAGCGCGCTCTCACAGATGATCTCGAGCACGATCTTTGCGATCTCGGCTGAGGAGTCGCGGTTTACCTTGAATGGCGCGTTACTGATTTTGCGGGATACCGGTCTTGTCATGGTTGCGACTGATGGCCACCGTCTGGCGATGGTGGAGAAGCATGTGAGTCTGCCGGGACTGAGTGGCTCTTATCGCGCTTTGTTGCCTAAGAAGGCGATGGCGGAAATCCAGAAATTGGCGGGCGATGATTCGAGCAAACAAATAGAGTTCTCCGGGAACGAAAATCATCTTTTCTTTCGTATCGATAAGCGCCTACTGCTCAGCCGCAAGTTAACCGGGAATTTCCCTGATTATGAACGCGTGCTGCCTAAGGAACATCCGCATACAGTCGTTCTGCAGCGCGATGAGCTTAAGGCGGCAATCGAGCGCGTGGCCCAATTTGCCGATGAACGCTCGCGGGCGATTCGCCTGCAACTTTTGAAAGAGGAATTAAAGGTTCATTCTTCGATTTCAGAAACGGGAGAGAGCGAGGAGACTATACCCGTAGAATTTAGCGGGCCTGATCTCGAGATCGGGTTTAACGCGCAATATCTGCTCGATTTCCTGCGCTCAGTCGACCGAAGTGAAGTGGAGTTTCAATTCAAGGATTCAAACAGCGCCGGCGAGTTGCGACCGCATGCCGGGGGCGCCGACACAGTGTATCGGTATGTCGTGATGCCCATGCGCATCTGATGTCCGAAGGGCACATGTTAAATTTTTGAGCGCACCGTCACTAGGTCGCGAGCATTCGCGCCCATGTTGGTGCGCTATGGGTTCGAAAGTATGGCTACAGTGGTTCAAAACGAAACTTACGATTCCAGCAGCATCAAAGTTCTGGAGGGTCTGGAGGCGGTTCGTCTACGTCCTGCGATGTACATCGGCTCGACGGGGGAGCTCGGCCTGCATCATCTAGTGTATGAAGTTGTCGACAACTCGGTTGACGAAGCTTTAGCCGGGTACTGTACGGAAGTCAGTGTCACTATTCATATCGACAACTCGATCACTATCGTTGATAACGGACGCGGAATACCAGTAGATATTCACGCGGAAGAGGGTGTTTCTGCGGCCCAGGTTGTGTTGACAAAACTGCACGCGGGCGGCAAATTTGATTCAAACAGCTACAAAGTGTCGGGCGGTTTGCATGGCGTTGGGGTAAGCTGCGTCAACGCGCTTGCCGAGACGCTGCATGTTGAGATCTGGCGTAACAACGCAACCTGGGAACAAGACTACGAGCGCGGCATTCCGAAAGGGCCGCTTGCAAAAACGGGCAAATCCAGTAAGACGGGCACGAAGATCACTTTCAAGCCAGACGGCAGCATCATGGATGCGACGGAGTTTAGCTTCGATACCCTGGCGCAACGGTTGCGTCAACTGGCGTTTCTCAACAAAGGCCTAAAGATCACGCTTGCGGATGAGCGCGGTGAAGATATCCGCACAGAGGAGTTCTATTACAGCGGCGGTATCGCGGAGTTCATAAAACACCTGAACCGCGGCAAATCGGTATTGCACGATAAGCCTATCCACTTTGAAGGCACTCGCGAACTCCCGAATGGCGGGGAACTGACCATTGAAGTGGCACTGCAATACAACGATTCCTACTCGGAAAACGTGTTCAGCTTCGCCAACAACATCAACACGGTTGACGGTGGAAGCCACCTCAGCGGGTTCCGCAGTGCGCTGACGCGCACAATCAACGCGGTCGCACAGCAGTCCGGCCTGATCAAGGATCTGAAAGAGAATCTCACGGGTGACGATGTCCGCGAAGGCCTCACAGCCGTGATTAATGTAAAGCTGCCTCAACCGCAGTTTGAAGGGCAGACCAAGGGCAAGCTCAATTCCGACATTCAGGGCTACGTCGTTCAGTTGATAAACGAAAAGCTTGGGGAATATTTCGATAAGAATCCCGCGGTCATGAAGAAGATCATCACCAAGGCGATCGAGGCTGCGCGTGCTCGCGAGGCGGCCCGTAAAGCCCGTGATCTCACGCGTCGAAAGGGTGCGCTGGATTCTGGCGGGTTACCGGGGAAGCTTGCAGATTGTCAGGAGCGCGATCCGGACCGTTGCGAACTGTTCCTGGTGGAGGGCGAATCAGCGGGAGGCACGGCGAAGTCTGGCCGCGACCGCCGCTATCAAGCCATTCTGCCCCTAAAAGGGAAGATTCTGAACGTGGAGAAGGCTCGCTACGACAAGATGCTCGGGCACGAAGAAATTCGAGCCATGATCACGGCCATCGGCACGGGCATTGGCAAAGGCGAAGACTTCGAGATGGCAAAGCTCCGCTACGGCAAGATCATCATCATGACCGATGCCGACGTAGACGGCTCGCATATCCGCACGCTACTGCTGACGTTTTTCTTCCGCCATATGCAACAGCTCATTACACGCGGAAAGGTATTCGTTGCACAGCCGCCGCTTTACCGGATCAAAAAAGGGAAGAGCGAGAAGTACATCAAAGACGACAAGGAATTTACTCGTGAAATCTTGCGCCGGGCCACTGAAAACCTGGCTGTCGAAATTGGTGCGGATGCAGCGGACAAGACGCGAATCGAAGGAGTCGAGCTGCGCAATTTCTTGATGTCGCTCGATGAGCTGGCGCAGATCTGGCGCCGGTTGGAGCGCCGTGTGCGCGAGCCGCGTGTCGTCGAAGTGCTCTCAGATGTGAGCCTGCCGATCGACACGAAAGCCGATCTACAGAATGAAGAGAGCGTCAAGAAAATAGCGGAGCGCTTGCGGGAGGCGAAGCTTGATGTTACCGTTGAGCGCGAGGAAGAGCACTCGGCTTGGATGGTTGGGTATAAAGACCCGACTAATGCCACTCGCTTCATCAATACCGAATTTTTGTCGCTCCCCGAGTTTCGCCGGTTGAGGGCCATGGTAAAGCAAGCGGCACGCCTGAATAGGCCGCCATTCACTATCGTCAAAGATTCCCAACGAGAAGTGTTGCAGAATTGGCGCGATTTGCTTACTACGGTAAAGAATGAGGGAACGCGGGAAGTGAATGTGCAGCGCTACAAAGGGCTCGGCGAAATGAATGCCGAGCAACTCTGGGCGACCACCATGAACGCGGAAACGCGCACGCTGCTGCAGATCGATCTAAAAGACTTTGTGGAAACCGAGCCGATCTTCTCCACTCTGATGGGTGAAGACGTGGAAAGCCGCCGCAAATTCATCGAAGAGAATGCATTGGACGTTCGGAATTTGGACGTGTGAGCTCGGCACATGCTTGCGTGTTCTAGAGTACTTCCGCGCACAGTAATCTGGAAGCATGGAAACGGCGGCTCCCGTCTCTGTCGAAGAGTACCTCCGCACTTCATATGAGCCGAAGTGCGAGTATGTTGACGGAGTTCTTTTTCCCAAGCCGATGCCCACCTGGGAACATGCGTTTTTGCAAGTATGGGTAGCCAGCTTGATCATGCGCCTCTTCCCAGGCTTTGCTGCGGGAGCGGAGGTGCACAGCAAGCTTCGGGAGACAGAGTACCGCCTGCCGGATATCAGCGGCGACTACCGTGAAAAAGCGATCGGCTATGCACAACAGCCGATTTATTTAGCCGTGGAAATTCTTTCACCTGAGGAGCGAATCGGGAAAACGCTTGCAAAATGCGAGTTGTATCACGATTGGGGTGTCCCGTACTGCTGGGTGTTGGATCCAATTGAGCGACGTGCATAGGGCTACGCGAAAGGCAGCGTGCCGAACGAGACCAGTACGCTCGAAGCGGGAGAGATCGCACTGACAGCGGAGCAGATTTTCTCGATTCTCGATCGCTCGTCGCCCCAGCGCACAGGGCCACACATTACTGATACCGCAGCGCTTGCGACGGATCCACTGACGCGGCTCGACGAGCCGGAAAGTAGGCGGCCGCCAGCGCCACCGAGAGCAAAAGAACCATTACCAGGACGTAGGTGGGCGGGTCAATTGGCTGCACGCCATAGAGAAGCCCTGAGATAAGGCGGGAGATTCCTACCGAGCAGGCCAGCCCGGCGATCACCCCAAACAGCGACGGCATTAGACCTTGCCAAAGAATCATTCGCAAAATATCAGACTTTTCGGCGCCGACAGCAATCCGTACGCCAATCTCACCGATGCGCTGCGCGACAGAGTACGCGATCACGGCGTAAATGCCAATACAGGCCAATGTGATCGCAATGCACACGAAAACGACAAGCAGTGAGATGTGGAACGCTCGCCAACCGAGTTCGCGAGTGACGATCTGTTCCATCGTCCTGGGCAGAAAGACGGCTAATTCCGGATCGACTTGATGGACCTTCGCTTCAATGGTTTTGGTGAAACTGAGCGGATCACCCTTAGTCCGAACTGCGATCGCGAGCCATTTAAACTCGTCTTGGGCAAGAGGCGTAAATAGTTCCGGCAATGTTCGAGCTTCCACTCCGTGCTGCCTGACATTTGCCACCACACCGACTATTTCTTTCCAGTGGGGATTATCCGAGAAATACGCCAGACGCCGGCCAACAGGATTCTGTCCGGCAAAGAACCGATGAACCAACGCTTCATTCACAATCACAACGCGGGGCGAGATCATGGTATCGCGGAAGTTGAAATCGCGCCCTTGCAACATTGCTATCTCAAGCGTCTTGAAGTAGCCGGGCGAGACCCCATTAAATTGGACAAACGGTGAGTCGGCGTTTTTTAAGTCCGCCCTCCCTTCAATCAGAATTGAGCAGAGGCCGCTGCCGAGCAGAGGCAGGTTTGTAGCGACGGCCACGTCTTGGAGCTGTGGAATAGATCGAATTCGCTCGACAGCCTTGCGGACGAAAGGGCCCACAGTTCCTGGCCGGCCATATCGCGATTCCGGAAGAGAAATTTGCAAGGTAACGAGATGATCGGTCTGAAAGCCTGGGTTGATGCCAGAGGCTTTCACGAAACTCTTAATCAGCAGCCCCGATTCAATTAGGAGCAGCGCAGCTAGCGCGGTTTCGAGGCCAACGAAGAGCTGGCGCAGCCGGTGCTGTCCTCTCGATTCCGTCACTCTGCCGCTCGATTGCTGTAAGGTGTCATTCACGTGAGTCATCGAAATACTAAGGGCCGGAACGACGCCAAAAATAATGCCGGTCAAAAGTCCGATCCCAATTGCAAAGCCAAGCACGCGCCAATCCACAGTAATGCTTGCGGGGTCAGGGATGCGAGTGTTCTTGAGACTTCTTAGAATACGAACCGCGATCATTGCTAAACCAAAGCCAGCCAGAGCAGCGGAACAGGAGAGCAGAAGGCTCTCTGTCATCAGTTGGCGGCACAGCCTGCCGCGGCTCGCGCCTATAGCGATGCGCACCGATACTTCGCGCCGGCGGATGGATGCGCGAGCGAGTAGCAGATTTGCTACGTTGCCGCAAGCAATCAAGAGCACACATGTAACCGCCCCGAATAACATCAGCAACACCGGCCGAATTTCACCCGTCATTGAATCTCTCAGTCTTATTGCCAGAGCGCCGACGCCCCCATTTTTCTTCGGGTATTCGGCAGCGAGAAAGCTGGCAAATCCGGCCAACTCGGAATCAGCTTGGGCGAGCGAAACACCCGCTCGAAGGCGGCCGAGCACGGAGTACTGGTGATAGCCGCGCGCGTTTTGCAACTGCGTTAAATCAAATGCTACCGGCACGAAAACATCTTCATCCTCGAGCACGAAGAAGCTGCGCTGCAAAACACCGACAACCGTGTACGATCTGTCATCGAGGAGGATCTTTTTGCCCAAGACGTCTTGTCCGCCAAAGCGGCTTTGCCAAAATGGCCAAGTCAGAATCGCCACATCATCGTGCCCGGGCTCATCTTCTTCCGGAAGGAAATTCCTCCCACGGACCAGGTCGATACCCAGGAGCGGCAGCATATTTGAGTCGCATAAGAACGTACGAACCCGCTCGGGCTTCCAGCCGCCCGTGAGATTTGCCTGGCTCTCGCGGTAAATTGCAAGGCCGCTGAACGACTTCAGATTTGCTTTCCAGTCGATGTAATCCGCCATGCTGATCTCTCCGCGGTTAGCGCCTCCCTTGGTCTCGAAGAGCCGAACAAGGCGATCGGCGTCCTTAATAGGCAGCGGCCGCACCATGACGCTATTCACGACGCTGAATATTGCGATGGTGGCACCGATCCCAAGCGTCAAAGCTACAAACGCAGCAAACGTGGAGCCCGGATTCTGGCGAGCTACGCGCATCGCATAGCGTACATCGTGCATGAGATTACCCGGCAATAACAGCATCCTGCATCTCTTGCCGATGGGTACGAGCTTATCAATGCGGAAGCACAGGTCGTTCTGATTTTGCGCCAGGATCTCGTCAGTTTGTTTAAATGGGCCATGCCGTCGCCACCAACTGTGCGGGTGAACCGCAAGGCAGCGGATCGCGTTGCATCCGGACATCCATGGATTTTTGCAACTGACGTCATTGATCGTGGGTCAGCTGTGGCAGGGGATGCAGTACGCGTAATCGATTTCAAAGGACGCATCCTTGGCACAGCGCACTTCAGTTCCAGCTCGCAGATATGTTTGCGCATGCTGAGTAACCGCGTGGAATGTATCGATGAAAGCTTCCTATTCAAGCGTGTCGAGGCTGCGCATGCATACCGCCAACGCATAGTCTCGAATTCAGAGGCGTATCGTCTGATACACGCCGAGGGCGACCTTCTTCCCGGCTTGATTGTCGACCGTTACGGCGACTGGTTGACCGTGCAATTGCTCGACCAGGGAATGGATCGGCTCGCGAAGGAACTCATCAGCGTCTTTGCCGAAGTGCTAAAGCCAAAGGGGATCATCGCACGGAATGACATCGCAAGTAGAGCAAAGGAGAATTTACAGCAAGAGACACGTGTTCTGGCGGGTGAAGTGCCTCAAGACGTCAAGGTACACATGAATGGGCTCACCTGGCAGGCAGATCTTTTGAGGGGGCAGAAAACAGGCCTGTTTCTCGACCAGCGTGAAAACTACGTCGCTGCGCGCCGCTATGCCCTCGGACGAGGATTAGACTGCTTCACTGGAACGGGAGGATTCGCGCTTCATCTCGCCAGTGTCTCCGATTCCGTCGAGGCGGTCGATAGCTCGGCACCGGCACTCGAGATCGCGAAATGGAATGCGAAGGCTAATGGTTTAACGAACGTTGCCTTTGTTGAAGCGAACGTGCTGGAATATCTGCCGAGCCTCGTCACTGCGCGCCGCACGTTCGATTTTGTGGCGGTGGATCCGCCGGCCTTTACCAAATCACGATCCGCTCTAGAGAACGCCGCTCGCGGCTATAAAGAAATTAATTTGCGCGCGCTGCGGCTTTTACAGCCCGGAGGAGTTTTAGTCACTTGCTCGTGCTCGCAGCATATGAGTGAGGCACGTCTTCTGGAAATAATCGCCGCTGCAGCGCTCGATTGCGGCAAGCAATTACGCGTGCTGGAAAGGCGCACTCAGGCGCAAGATCATCCCATCTTGTTAACTGTACCCGAGACTCACTACTTGAAATGCCTAATTTTTGAAGTGCTGTAAGCACCCGAACGCCATTATAGATCTCAGAACTTTCAGTACGTATGTTCGCAGAAGCCCAGTACTTTCACGTGGCCCTGTTTTCAAAATCTGTGGTAACTTGACCTGTCCCTCATAGCGAAGGAGCAGAGACCACTCGGAGGATCAACATGAAACTGTTCACAAGTCTCGGAATGACGATCACACTTTTAGCAGCTTGGGCTGGCCTTGACGGCGCACAATCGTTGCCGCGGCTGACCCCCATACCGCCGCGGGATAGAGAGGTCGTTACGCACGCGCCGGTTTCAGGGCCGTGGCAAGCGCTGACGAACCAGCCTACGTTTCTGGTTTGCGGTGCCGCTAACCCGCTCCTGCTTACGGATGGTACTGTCCTGGTGCAAGATGCGGGTTGCCAGGATTGGTGGCGATTGGCGCCCGATAAAACCGGCAGCTACGTGAATGGTACATGGTCCCAGATTGCTTCCCTGCCAGATGGATACAGCCCGCTCTATCACTCTTCCGCCGTGCTGCGCGACGGCCGCGTCATCATTGAAGGCGGAGAATACAATTTCTTTACGCCGGTTTGGACCAACCAAGGCGCCATCTACGACCCGCTAGCTAATACATGGACATCGGTAGAGGCTCCCAGCGGATGGTCTACGATCGGCGATGCCCAGAGCGTCATACTGGCAAACGGCACATATATGCAGGCCAATTGCTGCAGTAAACAAGCTGCTCTGCTTGATTCCAAGACGTTGACCTGGACTCCGACGGGCGCAAACAAGGCCGACATCAATGACGAGGAGGGATGGAATTTGCTGCCGGACGGGACCGTATTAACGGTCGACGCTGGAGATATTTCCAATTCCGAAAGATATTTCCCGAAGAGGGACATTTGGAAGAGCGCTGGAAGCACGATCGCCCCGCTGGTGGATGCCGCTTCTTATGAGATTGGACCTGCGGTGTTGCGGCCCGATGGCACAGTTTTCTATTTGGGGCTTGCGCAAGCGATTACCCCAACAAGCAAGGCACTGGGACGTGCATAGCTCCGGCACACACCGCGATCTATACGCCTCCGAGCCGCTTAACCGGCCTAGGCACCTGGACGACCGGCCCCAAGATTTCGGACGGCTTGGATATCGCCGACGGTCCTGCGGCAATTTTGCCGAACGGTCACGTGCTGATGATGACGAGCCCGGGAATATATAACGTCGGCGCGGTGTTCTTTGAGTTTGACGGTCACGACCTGGAAGAGGTGCCAGGGACGCCGAACGCGCCTGGGGATTCGTCGTATTACGGTAACATGCTCGTGCTTCCAACTGGCCAGATCCTCCTGACCGATTTCTCGGACGACATCGAAATTTTCAATCCTAGCGGACACCCTGACAAACGTGGGAAACCGGTCATCTTCTTCACTCCGATTTTTATTCGTGCGGGGGAGTCGTACCAAATCTTCGGCTTACGCTTCAATGGCCTCTCGCAGGGAGCCGCCTATGGAGATGATGTCCAAGCCGCAACCAACTATCCACTGGTGCGCATCACGAATTTCAAAACCGGGCACGTTTTCTATAGCCGCACGCACAACCACAGCAGCATGGCCGTCGCGTCAGATGACATCGTGTCCACCCATTACGACGTTCCAGCTAACCAGGAGCGCGGGATCAGCAAGTTGGAGGTTGTTGCGAACGGCATTGCCTCTAGTGCGATCATTGTAGCGGTGTTCTAGACTCAGCTCATGGAAGCGGATCTGTGAACCAGGTCCACATTTAAAGCACGACGCGTACGTCGTCGTCCCGTCTGGTGACGCGCTCGCGGTCCAGGTATTCGAGTAGCGGAATCGCATATTTGCGCGAGATCTGCGTCCATTCTTTGAACTCAGGAACGGAGAATCTGCGGCCCCTATGAGCCGCCAGCCATTTCCGAAGATGCGCAATCGCATCGGCATGAAAGATCAGATCTTCTGAAATTCGAACCAGGGTCTTGCGTTTGACGAGCGTTTCAAGTAAGGCGCGTGCTTGCTTCGAATCGGTATCGGCATAGTTCAGGGCCTCTTTGGGAGAGGGTGGCTGAAAACCGGCTTGCCGGAAGGCGCCTTCTATTTTCGCTAGTACCCGAGCGTCATTATCGCTGAATTGTGCTTTATGGCTTGCTAGTGCGACAAGATCTCCCTGCACGCGTATTCCGGCGCAACCATCGAAAACGGCGGCTGCGAGATGCGGCTCCAGTCCCAGTCGCGCAAGAGCGATTGGAGCGCCCACGGCTGAAGGATTCTTCGCGTGGAACGCATTCAGCCAGTCGATGAGCCTTTGCCGTTTCTGTGCGATCCATGCCTTTGTCAATACGCGCTGGGCAGCTTCAACAAGAACGAGTGCCGGGCTGCGCGCTATTATCGATTTGAGTTCGACTTCTCCTTTCCCGGTCAGTTGAATCAGATCCTCGAATCGGCGGCCATTGCCACTCTCTTCCACAAGAATGTGAACGCGTTTTGCGGTATCGGCTTCCGCCAAGATCTGCAGACGGCCGATGGTCTTCGCGCGATTGAGCCGGACGGGGGGAAACGGATCGATCACGAAACCACCCGCAACGGTGTGAGCCGGCGACGGCCGCCGCAGCACCAGGCGATCGCCGGGTAGCGCGAGTACCGCTTCAGACAGCCACAGGCGGGCAAGCGTTCCAGAGCCTTGGCTCCTGTGAAGGATCTTTATCGCCGCGAACACTTCCGCGGTCCCGATGTGGAGAAGAATATGCTCGCACCTTCGAGGAATATCGAAGCCCTCCAGCCACTCCACCGAAAGGTCCATGAGCCTGGTCATTTCGAGCTTGCTGGAGTGTGTCAGCACATATCCCCGCCGGATCTCTGAACTTTCGATTCCAGAGAGGTTGACGGCCGTGCGCTGTCCAGCAACTGCCAAATCCACTGTCTTCCCATGCACCTGCAGTCCTCGTACCCGGGGCTGCCTGGCGGATGGATACACTTGCACGGCTTCGCCAACGCGCAGCTTGCCGCTCCAAAGCGTCCCGGTCACTACCGTTCCAAAGCCTCGGAGTACGAAACTGCGATCAATCGGCAGCCGTGCGAGTCCGCTATCGTCGCGAGGCCCAATGCGCTGGGCTAATAACGACAATTCCGCTCTAAGTTCATCGAGTCCTTGGCCAGTTCTGGCGCTCACGGGAACCACTGAGGCGTTATTGAGAAAGGACCCGGCGCATAAGGCTCGGACGTCTTCGTGAGTAATGCGGAGTTGTTCGGGCGCGGCGACGTCTAGCTTAGTTAACACGATGATTCCATCACGAACACCGAGCAACCGGCAAATATCGAAGTGCTCACGTGTCTGCGGCTTTACTGATTCATCAGCGGCAACCACCAACAAAACCGCTTGTATGCCCACTGCACCCGCGAGCATATTTTTGATGAAGCGTTCGTGACCGGGAACGTCAACGAAACTGATCGTTCGGCCATTTGGCAAGCCGAGGTGAGCGAATCCGAGATCGATCGAGATGCCCCGGCGCTTCTCTTCAGCAAGCCGGTCGGTATCGATTCCCGTAAGCGCGCGGACAAGAGATGTCTTGCCGTGATCTATATGACCCGCAGTTCCCACAAGGAGTCCACTCGGCCCGGCCATACTACTATCTGACATGCAGGAGCTGATCTTTATCGTCGCATCCGATCCACTGCGGAAATTTGATCACGAAATATGAGCACAAATCGACTTGAGGAATTACGGCGCCGCCATGCACGTGCTGAGGAGGGCGGAGGAGCCGAGCGAAATGAGCGGCAACATCGGGAGGGCAAGCTTTCAGCCCGTGAACGCATTGAGCTGCTTCTAGACGAAGGCACGTTTGAGGAATTGGACAAGCTGGTTCGGCATCGCTGCTACAACTTCGGGATCGAGGAGAACGTCATCGATGGCGATGGTTTCATTACGGGTTATGGGCTGATCCACGGGCGCCAAGTCTTTGTCTTTGCCCAGGACTTCACGGTGTTCGGTGGATCTCTTTCGGAAGCCAACGCGCAGAAGATCGTCAAGATTATGGATCTCGCGCTCAAGACCGGTGCTCCCATTATTGGCCTCAATGATTCGGGCGGCGCTCGAATTCAGGAAGGCGTAGTTTCGCTTGCTGGTTACGCAGATATCTTCTTGCGCAACACGCTTGCGAGCGGTGTGATTCCCCAGATCTCTGCCATTATGGGCCCTTGCGCGGGCGGCGCGGTTTATTCACCGGCGCTCACCGATTTTGTGTTTATGGTCGATCGAACTAGTCACATGTTTGTAACTGGCCCGGACGTGATCAAGACCGTTACGCACGAAGATGTCAGCAAGGAAAACCTAGGCGGCGCAGTCACTCACAACTCAACTAGCGGTGTCGCACAATTCCTGGCGGCCGACGATGAGGATTGTTTACGGAGTATTCGTGAGCTGATGCGCTTCCTGCCGCAAAACAACCTTGATGGTGCACCACGCCTATCAACGAAAGATCCAGAAGATCGCGCCGATGCTCAACTCGACACGTTGATACCCCTCGAATCGAACAAACCGTACGACATCAAAGACGTAATCTCGCGTGTGATCGACGACGCTGATTTCTTCGAAATCGCGGAGCATTTTGCCCGAAATATCGTAGTCGGGTTTGCACACATGGCAGGCGAGGCAGTCGGCATTGTCGCGAACCAGCCCGCCTATCTTGCCGGATGCCTGGACATCAATTCATCTACAAAAGCGGCTCGGTTCGTGCGTTTCTGTGATGCTTTTCAGATTCCCATCTTGACATTCGAAGACGTGCCAGGATTTCTGCCGGGAACCGAGCAAGAGTTCGGCGGCATCATCCGCCATGGCGCGAAGCTACTCTACGCATACGCGGAAGCGACGGTACCGAAGATCACCGTGATTACTCGCAAAGCTTATGGAGGCGCGTATTGTGTCATGGGGTCGAAGCACTTGCGTACTGACGTAAACTTTGCCTATCCGACCGCCGAGATCGCGGTTATGGGCCCGGAAGGCGCAGTAAATATTCTCTATCGTCGTGAGCTACAGGATTCAAGCAACTCCGACGAGGTTCGCCAGACCAAGATTCATGAGTACCGGGACCGCTTCGCCAATCCGTTTCGTCGCAGCCGAGCGCGGATACATTGACGACGTAATCGAGCCTCGTGAGACTCGGCCGAGAGTGATTCGGGCATTAAGCATGCTCGCAAATAAAGGCGACACGATGCCGAAGAAGAAGCACGGCAACATCCCGCTTTAAATGCAAATGCTTACTCCCCTGAGCCGCTTCCGACTTTTAGTACCGCTAAAAACGCTTCCTGAGGAATATCCACGCGCCCGACGCGCTTCATGCGGCGCTTGCCCTCTTTCTGTTTTCCAGCAATTTGCGTTTGCGGGTAATATCACCGCCATAGCACTTCGCGAGTACATTTTTACGCATGGCAGAAATTGTCTCTCTAGCGATGATCTTGTTCCCAATCGCGGCCTGTAGTGCCACCTCAAACATCTGGCGCGGAATCAGCTTTCGCAGGCGTTCTATTAGTGCCTTACCCCGCTCATAGGCGAAATCACGGTGAATGATCATAGAAAGCGCATCGACAGGTTCTCCTGCAACTAATACGTCAAGCTTCACCATTGGCGAAACGCGATAACCCGACACATGGTAGTCGAGTGACGCGTAGCCGCGAGAAGCGGATTTCAGCCGATCGTAAAAATCAAGCACAATCTCGTTGAGCGGCAACTCGTACAACAGAAGCACGCGGCCGCTTCCTATGTACTCAAACTTCTTCTGCACGCCGCGTTTCTCTTCGAGCAGCTTCAAGATCTCGCCAATGTACTCCTCGCGCGTAATTATGGTTGCATCGATAATCGGCTCCTCGACTTGCTCGATTGAGGAAGGATCCGGAAACTTCTGCGGATTATCGATTTCGATCACATCGTCTGTGGTTGTAGTGATCCGATATCGCACTCCGGGGGCGGTAGTAATTAAATCGATCTGAAACTCGCGTTCCAGGCGTTCCTGCACAATTTCCAAATGCAAAAGGCCGAGAAAACCGCAGCGGAACCCGAAGCCAAGCGCGGCGGAACTCTCGGGTTCGAAGCTGAACGCGCTGTCATTCAAGCGGAGTTTCTCGAGAGCGTCACGCAGCAGGCCGTGTTCGTGTGATTCCACAGGATACAGGCCGGCGAAGACCATTGGCTTGACTTCCTGAAAACCGGGCAGCGGTTCGGCAGCAGGAGTCGCATCGTCCGTGATGGTATCGCCCACTTGTGCATCGGAAACAGTCTTGATGTTTGCGAACACGAAACCGACTTCCCCAGACGTCAGCTGATCGCAAGCGACGGGCTTGGGCGACTGGTATCCAAGGCCTTCCACTTCATAACTCCTTCCGTTCGACCACAAACGAATCTTTTGTCCCTGCCGTAATGTGCCGTCCACAACGCGCGCCAGAATGATGACGCCGCGATATGGGTCGAACCAGGAATCGAATATCAGGGCGCGCAACGGAGCATCGGGATCGCCCTTGGGTGGCGGTACGCGCTCGACAACCGCTTCAAGAGTTTCTTTGATGCCAATCCCGTTCTTCGCGCTGGCGAGAATCGCGTTACTGGCATCCAGGCCAATGACCTGCTCGATCTGTTCCCGAATCCGCTCCGGCTCGGCGGATGGCAGGTCGATCTTGTTGATGACCGGAATGATCTCCAGATCGTGATTCAGCGCGAGGTAAGTATTCGCCAGCGTCTGAGCTTCGACGCCTTGCGACGCGTCCACAACCAGCAGCGTTCCTTCACAGGCCTGCAAGCTGCGCGAAACCTCGTATGTGAAATCGACGTGCCCAGGCGTGTCAATCAGATTTAGTTCGTATGTATTGCCATCGTCCGCTTTGTAATTCAAACGAACGGCATGCGCTTTGATGGTGATTCCCCGCTCCCGTTCCAAATCCATAGTGTCGAGCACCTGATCCATCATTTCGCGCTGAGACAGAGCGCCCGTATATTCCAGCAGACGATCGGCGAGAGTCGATTTCCCGTGATCGATATGCGCAATGATAGAGAAATTGCGGATAAAGCGGGAATCCATGCGGTAGACTGAGGGGTAAATCGAATTATCCCATAGCGTGTGCTCGCAGTCTCGCGCGCCCTCGCCTCTTCATGCCCTATAAAACGTTCCAGGGATCGCTCGATGCCACCACTTTGCGCGTTGGTGTGGTGGTAAGCCGTTTCAATGGCTTCATCACCGAGCAACTAGCCCAAGGCGCGCTAGAAATTTTGCAGAAGCATGGCTGCCCTCACGAAAACATCAGCTTCGTGAAGGTACCTGGAGCGTGGGAATTGCCGATTGCCGCGAAAAATCTGGCCTCTCATTGTGACGCAATCATCGCGCTTGGAGCTGTTGTGCGCGGCGATACTCCGCATTTCGAATACGTTGCGGACGGCGCGGCAAACGGATTGAGCCAGGTGAGTCTTGAGACTGGCGTGCCGATTGCGTTCGGCGTCCTCACAACCGACGACATGCAGCAGGCCATGGATCGTGCAGGCGGCAAGAGCGGCAACAAAGGATGCGAAGCGGCTGAAGCGGCCATTGAGCTCGCAAATCTGATCAAACTACTGAAGGAAATCCGCTGATCATGGCGGCCCGGCATAGATCAAGAAAACGAGCTCTGCAGGTCCTGTTTGAGTGGGACATGCGCGGCGAACCGATCGAGCGGGCAATCTCGCATTACTACGACACTCTCTATTCCGAGGAAAGCGAAAAACAGCCGAAGCCCGACAAATTTATGGAAGAGCTGGCCCGCGGGACAGTTGCGAACGCAGAGCGGATCGACAGTGAGATCGAAGCGAAATCGGAGAATTGGCGCTTGGAACGCATGCCCGTTGTCGATCGCAATATTCTTCGTTTGGCGATTTATGAGCTGGGTCAGCAGGCCGTGCCCGCGCCGGTGATTATCGATGAAGCGCTGGAGCTAGCGCGTCAATTCTCGAACGACGAATCAATCTCGTTCATCAATGGCATTCTCGACGCGGTGCACCGGCAAACGTTGGCCGCCGGTGGTTGAGTATGCCGACCCTTGCTTCCTAAATAAATGATGGATTTATCAGCCAGTCTTTTTCCGGTCGATTTGAATTAAGAGCTCGAGCGCGCCATCGTTTTTCGGAGCAAACTTCTTGATGTGGATCTGTTCTTTCGATACATCCTCGAGGGTAAACCGGAAGCTCGTTTGTCTGGGATCTTCTTTGCTGGACGTGACATATCTATTCCCGAGTTCACCGTAGCTGAGCCGTGCCCCATATTTCTTTGCTTTTTGCAGCACTCTTAGACTAGGCATGGATTGCTGATTGAGGTGCTTGTAAAGAGCTGCCCTCGTTATTCCCAGCGCTCTCGCAAATTCCTCGATTGATCCGCACAGTCCCGTTTTGATCGCGTGAGCGCAAGCACGCCTGAACTCCTCGGCGACCCGCTTCATAAATGCTTCGTCTTCTGGAGTCGTTCTGCGCATGTGAAGGCCGTCTAAGGAATATATGAAATTTCATCGTTCTCGTCAACTATAATAGACGTAAACTATAGTTGACATATCCCAAAAGGCTAACTGCAAACTATACCGGTGCTAGAGAAAACCTTCATTCACATTCCGGGCATTGGGCCGCACACAGAACTTGAGCTGTGGGAGGCGGGAATTCGGTCGTGGGAGGACTTCGAAGGTTTCTTCACGCGACCGGCTTCGATCAGTCGAGCTCTGCGTCGCAGGCTAGAGGTCTACGTGCCCCAGTCGATTGAGGCGAGAAACAGGAAGGATGCTGCGTTCTTTTCACGGCTCTCAAACTTCGGGCAAGCTTGGAGGTTATTCCCGGAGTTTTCCGATCAATGCGTCTTCCTCGATATAGAAACGACCGGTCTCTCATCGGTGTTTGACACAGTCACCTTAGTTGGGCTTTATGATGGCCGTCAATACGAGGTCTTCATCGAGGGACAAAATCTTCAGGACCTTCCAAATCGCTTGGGAAACTACTCGCTTGTAGTCACCTTTAACGGATCGGGGTTTGATCTTCGCTTTCTCAAGCTGGCGTTCCCTGATCTCGTGTTACCCCCAATCCACGTCGATCTCCGTTGGGTTACACGACACCTGGGATTTCGTGGGGGATTAAAAGACATCGAGAGGAACTTCGGGATTAGGAGAGGCGAAGCCATTGAGGACGTAGACGGATACTGCGCCACGGTTCTATGGTCGCGGCATCTTCGAGGCGAACGCTCGGCC
Organism: uncultured Acidobacteriaceae bacterium; assembly: GCA_963771565.1. Classification (GTDB taxonomy): domain Bacteria; phylum Acidobacteriota; class Terriglobia; order Bryobacterales; family Bryobacteraceae; genus Bog-105. Next base: position 240,366 of record CAVYUB010000018.1, on the reverse strand, counting down.
CTTCAGCGCTTGATCGCTTATAACCGAGAAGATGTTGTTCATCTAAAAGCCATCATGGAGATGTCCTATGACCGACTCGCCCGCGGCATCGCAGGCGACTTTTGGAAGGTGACAGATGTGTATGAGGGGCTTAGCGCGCTCCCAAAGGCCCCACAAGTGCGCAAGCAGGCCTCTACTAAGCCATCAAAAACCCTGGTATTTAAACTTCTCGAGCGCGCTGAAAGCTCTCCTCCAAAGATCGTGGGAATCGATCTCACAGGCAGTGAAAGGAGAGCTACCGGCTGGGCTCTCTTGCGGGGGGCTGAGGCTAAGACAAAGAGCATTTCAAGAGATGAAGATCTAATCCGAGAAACAATTGGAGCCCGGCCTGATATCGTCTCTATCGATTCGCCGTTGTCTGTGCCTGACGGTTGGACGCGTGCGCAGGAGCGGTTGATTCCAGACGCTCCGATCTATCGGAAGTGCGAACTAGCGATGAAGCGTATGGGCATTTCGGTGTTCTGGTGCCTGCTACCGAGTATGAAATCGCTGACCCTGCGGGGGATGTGTTTGGCCGATGAACTGCGCAGGCAGGGGCTCAAGGTAATCGAGAGTTATCCCGGAGCTGCGCAGGACATACTCGGCATTCCAAGAAAGGGTTCAAGTCTAGCGGAGCTCAAATGGGGCCTGGCTCGGGCTGGCATCACCGGATCCTATCTTCGTGATCGCGTCACGCACGACGAGGTAGATGCGATAACGTCGGCCCTTGTAGGGCTCTTCTACTTGGCCGATGACTACATCGCTCTTGGCAGTCCTAGCGAGGATTACCTGATTATTCCCAGGTCTCTGAGGATCAACTATGGCAAACTTGCGGCCATCCTTTCAGAAACTGGCTTGGATGAAGTGACCACAGTGCGACCTCGTGCGTTAGAATCCGGTTTCCATGTCGAGTCAGAACCCATTGCGGCGTTCGGGCAATAATCATGTATACGTTGGCTTCGCTGGTCGGATGGGAACCGGGAAAACCTCAGCCGCGAGTTACCTGGCGTCGAAATACGGCTTCCGATACATCAGATATAGTCAGATCCTACAAGATTGGCTCGGGGCCGCAGCGTGCGACAAGGCTGGGCTACAGCGGCTCGGTTGGGAGATCATGGGCGGAGGCCTTCAGGTTGAATTGAATACGCGCCTTTTGGCCCGTCTTGATCGCTCGCACAGCGGCGCAATCGACGGCCTGAGACATCCAATCGACTTCGAAAGCTTGTCCACAGCATTGGGCTGTTCCTTTTACTTGATTTTTCTCGAAACTCCGTCTCTCAGTCGCTTCCAACGATTACAATCCCGGTTTACGGATTTACGCAAGTTTGAAATGGCTGATTCGCATCCTGTCGAGTCTCACATAGACAGCCTGAGGGCAGTTTCAAGTGCAACAATCTCGAACGACGGGTCACTGGAGAACCTTTATCGGAAGTTAGATGTGTTAACTGAGCAAGCAAAGCGGGGTAATGAGAAGTGAGTGTCTGGGTCGTAGTAGGCGGACAATTCGGCTCTGAAGGCAAAGGCAAAGTTTCGGCGATCATCACACTTCAGGAGCAGATTGATATCTGCATCAGATGCGGAGGCCCTAATTCAGGTCATTCCTTCGTGGCTGCTGATGGCAGTGCGAAGCTTGTGCGGCAGATTCCGACTGGCTTTATAAATCCGAGGACACGGCTACTCATACCGGCGGGCGGCATCATCGATCTCGACGTGCTGAAGAGCGAGATTGCCTTTCTCGGCCTACCACCAAAGCGGGTTGGCGTAGATGGCGGTTGCTTCGTCATCACAGATGGAGACAAGGCGGCTGAACGCGCGCTCGCGTTGGACATCCGTCTTAGCTCTACGCTCTGCGGGGTGGGGGCCGCTGTATCGCGCCGGGTGCTTCGTGGTCCCGGCGTTATGTTAGCGCGCGACGCGGCAAGGCAGCACTCGTGGCTACTACCTTATTTGACTGACACCGCGCATGAGGTTCATCAGGCGATTCGCAATCATCAAAAAGTCTTGATCGAAGGAACTCAGGGGTTCGGGCTTTCCCTCTATCACAGTCCTTTTTATCCGCGCGCCACGTCGCGCGATACGTCTGCGGCTGCCTTCATCAGCGAAGTCGGAATCAGCCCTCTTGCCGTGACACACGTTGTAGTTGTATTTCGCACGTTCCCAATCAGGGTCGCGGGCGCACAAGCTGGCGAGTTGAAAAGTGAAATTTCCTGGGAGGTACTGCAGGCCGAAAGCGGATTTCCTTACCCTATTCACGAGATGACGAGCGTCACGCACAAGTTGCGGCGTCTGGGACGCTTTGATTGGGAGCTTGCCAGACACGCCGTCGCTTATAATCAGCCAACTATGCTCGTCATCAACGGTTTGGATTACTTAAACTACTCGAATCGCGGCGTTAAGCGGAAAGATCAACTGGACTCGCGCGCAAAAGCGTTTTTGAATCGACTGGAAGAACAGTTCCAGGTCCCTATCGCATTTTGCGGGACCGGACCGAGCGTTTTAGATGTAGTTAGGATTTCTAGCCCTTCTCCAGAACTGCAATGTGTAGCCCCGTCTGCAGCGAGTCGAAGATGAGTCACGCATAGAGATAGGCATGCCTTTTCGATGGAATATTATGAAAACCTTCGACGCGGTATTACGAGATTTCGTGGCTCCCGAAACATCAAAGCAGTCTCGCCGCGAAGCTGAGCTTCAACATCTCAGATCTCTACCTGATGCGCCTTGGGATGGCGGACGACCGACTGGCGTTCTCCTGGCAGACGAGATTAAGTATTACGCCAACACCTTCAGCCTCATTCAGCCATTCGAACCGATAAGGGCCGACACGGGCGAGAAGAAGCTACGGGCTGCTGGTTATGACCTGTCAATAGGAGAAATATACTCCAAGGGCTGACAGACTCACCGTTTGTCCGATGAGCATGGACAGAACGAGATAATCATCGAACCCTTCGAGGTCGTCATCATACAAACTTATGAACGCCTAAATATGCCAGAGTTCATGATTGCGCGTTGGAACGTAGCAGTCGGCAAAGCATACGAGGGTCTTCTCTGGGTGGGAGCTGCTCAGGTTGATCCAGGCTTTCAGGGCTATCTTTGTTGCCCTATCTACAATTTATCGGACAAGCCCGTATTCTTGAAGTTCCGCGAATCGATCGCCGTAATCGACTTCGTCACGACCACTCCTCCCAATGACGAGAGTAGGAAATTCAGATTTGATGCCCTCCGCCGAAAACGGATTCTATTCGAAGATTACCGAGCTGATAGGCTTGAGAGCGCACTTACAACTCAGGCTAAAGATCGTCTTGATAAAGTAGAGAGCAACATCACAGAGCTTCGGGGAATCGTATTCACTTCAATAGGAGTCATCCTCGCAGCCTTAGGCGCGTTAGTCACCGCGCTCGCACTGTTTCTTTCAAATGCCGTCCCGAATACATCAAGGTTCTCGCCCAGTCTCCTCGTCTCGATGGCAGCAATCTTCATGTCCTTGGTTGCGCTCATAATGACGCTATCAAAAAGTCCGATTCGCAGACCGGCGTTATTCCTGATTGTGATACTGGTTCTAGGGATGGGCGCATTTCTGTGGTGGTATGCCGGGATGTATCCCCTGCCGGCTGTTCAACCGAAAGCAGCAGGTCGCGGATTAGTTGCTTGCCGCTCCCGACCTGAGGAGCTGAGGCAGCAAGCCGTGCCCGCTCCGGTGATTATCGATGAAGCGCTGGAGCTAGCGCGTCAATTCTCAAGCGACGAATCGATTTCCTTCATTAATGGCATTCTCGACGCGGTGCACCGGCAAACATTGGCCGCGGGCGGTTGAGGCGAATCCCGATCTACTGTTCATTCAATAGCAGTTCGCGTGCTTTATCTAATTCCTTCTGTTTGGCTTCGTCCACGCGCGGAAAACTGAGGTGTAAGCCTTCAAGCGTGTGGATGATGATGGAGGCCACCACCAGCCGCGTGAACCATTTGTTATCGGCCGGTACGACAAACCAGGGCGCGTTCGGAGTAGCCGTGTGGCGGATCATGTCTTCATAGGCTTGCATGTAGTCGTCCCAGTGCTCGCGTTCCCTGACGTCAGCTTCGGAGAATTTCCAGTTTTTGTCCGGCTCGTCCAGTCGGCTCAAGAAACGATTCCTCTGCTCTTCTTTCGAGAGGTGCAGAAAGAACTTCCTAACGAGCACGCCGTTCCGATCGAGATAGGTCTCAAACGAATTGATATCTTCGAATCGTTCCTTCCAGATTTTCTTGTTCCTAGTGGAATGCGGTACACGCTCTTGGCGGAGAAGTTCCGGGTGGACTCGAACCACGAGAACCTCCTCATAATATGAGCGATTGAAGATGCCAATGCGGCCTCTCTGCGGTAACAGCTTCGATGCGCGCCACAAGAAGTCATGATTTAGATCTTCTTGAGAGGGTTCCTTGAAAGAATAGACTTCACAGCCTTGCGGGTTCACGCCCGACATCACATGCCGAATGACGCTATCCTTGCCAGCGGCGTCCATACCTTGAAAAATGAGCAAGAGAGCCCACCGGTCCTGAGCGTATAGCTTCTGCTGCAAATCGCTCAAGCGAGCAACTCCCTTTTCGAGAAGCTGTTTCGCTTCATGCTTGAGGTCGAGCCCCCGAGTATCCGCCGGATCAACATCCTTCAGGCGAAAATCCTTGCCGTGCTCGACCTGGTAGCTTTTTACGAACTTCGATATTTTCGGCAGTTTTTGGTTCATTCAGTTTCCCTCTATTGTCACTGCGCGGGTTACGACGAAAGAGCATTTGATACTTTCGAGTGATGTCCGATTCTTCACGCCGGCAGTTTCTTCAGCTAGGTACCGCAGGCGTCGCTGCGGCGGCCCTCGCGACCAGTGATCCATCTGAATCTCAGGCAGCATCTACTGTCATCAACCTGCCGTTCACTCCGGTTAATCCGCGTATCGGCATCGTAGGGACGGGGGGCCGAGGCACGAGCCTTCTCCACAATTTCTTGGCTGCTGATGTTCAGGTGAATGCACTGTGCGACATCGTGCCAGAAAAAGCCCAAAACGCTCAGGGGATTGTTGAGAAAGCGGGCCAAAAAGCGCCGGCGCTCTACACCAATGGAGATCACGCGTTTGAGGCTCTGGTCGCGCGCGAAGATCTGGATGTGGTGGTGATAGCTACGCCTTGGCGCTGGCACACTCCTGTGGCGGTCGCAGCCATGAAAAATGGCAAACACGCGCTGACCGAGGTTCCCGCGGCAACGAGTCTAGAAGAGTGCTGGCAACTCGTCGACACTGCCGAAAGGACTCGCAGACACTGCATCATGCTCGAGAACTGCTGTTACGGCTATAACGAAACGCTCGTGCTTGGAATGGTCCGAGCCGGGCTTTTCGGCGATCTTCTTTACGGAGAAGGGGCATACATCCATGACCTGCGTGAGGAACTGTTCTCGAACAAGGGCGAAGGTCTCTGGCGCCGCACAGTGCATACCGAGCGCGACGGCAATCTGTACCCGACGCACGGACTGGGGCCAGTCGCAAATTACATGGGAATCAACCGCGGCGATCGCTTCGATTATCTTGTCTCAATGAGTACGCCCGCGAAGGGGCTTGCGGCGTACCGGGCGTCTCACGTCCCGAAAGACGATCCCAAATGGAAGGAACGCTACATTGACAGCGACATGAACACGTCTCTGATCAAAACGGCAAATGGTCTGACGATCAATCTGCAGCACGACGTCTCGAATCCGCATCCGTACGACCGCCTGAACTCGATTGCCGGAACCAAAGGCGTTTTCAAAGACTATCCTCCGCGCATTTATTTTGATGGGCAGCAAGGCGGTGAGGAGTGGGGCAGCATCGATCCATACAAGGACCGCTACCAGCACCCGCTCTGGGCCAAGGAAGGAGAGCTTGCGCGCAAGCTCGGCGGCCATGGCGGCATGGATTTCATTATGTGTTATCGCATGATGCAGTGCATGCGCGAGGGATTGCCACCGGATATGGACGTGTATGACGCGGCCGCTTGGTCGGCTCCCGGTCCGCTAAGCCAGGCATCGCTCAGCCACGGCAGCGCACCCGCAAAGTTTCCGGATTTTACTCGCGGCCGGTGGAAAGAGCGCAGGGGTTCCGCGATTGCCGGCCCAGCGTCATAGCGCAAGACGGTCACTTTAGGTATTTAGACTAGGTAATTTCGCGTAGCGGAGGGAGTCCCACATGCAGTGCGAAAGGATTTTATATGAAGAAGACTCTCTATTCGTTCATCTTAAGTGCCGTGTCGATCCCGCTCATCGCATTCGGAATGCCGGTCTCCCAATCTGGTTCTGGATCGGGTTCGGGCGGCGGGTCCGGGCAGAGCGGTAGCAGCCAATCGGGCCAAAGCCAGTCTGGTAGCTCTGGGCAGTCAGGTCAAAGCGGACAATCCGGTCAACGCGGAGAATCCGGTCAAAGCGGGCAGTCTGGACAGATGAGCCAATCTGACACATCCGGTACGAACAATTCGGGCACTAAGAAATCGCGCCGGCACAAAAAAGGTAAGAGCTCGAGCGACACAGGCTCAACTTCGGGACAAAGCAGTACTTCTCCGCAGTAATCCTCCTCCAGTGAACTCGAGAGCCGGCGGACCTGAACGGTCGCGCCGGCGTTTTTTTGGGTTTGGCAAGAAATCAGCTGAAGCGCTAAACAGTACTGGAGCACGGCTGCGCCCTGAAAGTGTTTCCGGCTTCATAACCCAGGTACCCTGAAGGTATGGCCCCCACCACGACCGCGTCCCGCCTATTCACGTCTATAAGCGGAGTTCCTATCGAGCCTCTCTACGGACCCGAGCAGCTGGCGGATTTCGATCCCGCGCGCGATCTGGGTGAGCCGGGCGATTTCCCGTACACTCGCGGCATTCATCGCGACATGTACCGCGGTAAGCCATGGACGATCCGGCAATTCTCGGGCTTTGCAACTCCGGAGGAGACCAACCGCCGCTACCACTACTTGCTGGAACATGGGCAGACTGGGCTTTCAGTAGCTTTCGATTTGCCCACTCTTATGGGATATGACGCCGACCACGCGATGAGCGAAGGGGAAGTGGGAAAATGTGGTGCTTCCATCTGCTCGCTCGAGGACATGGAGATTCTCTTTCAAGGGATTCCGCTGGGTGATGTCACAGTTTCGATGACCATCAACTCGCCGGCTCCGGTCCTGTGGGCCATGTATCTCGCTGTTGCCGAGAAACAAGGTGTCGACTGGCAGCGCCTCTCCGGAACGCTTCAAAACGACATTCTGAAAGAGTACATTGCGCAGAAAGAGTACATTTTTCCACCGCGGCCCTCCATGCGCCTGGTCACCGACACTATCGAGTTTGGAGCGCGGCATACTCCGCGTTTCAATCCGATTTCTATAAGTGGATACCACATTCGCGAGGCCGGTTCGACGGCAACACAGGAGCTGGCCTTTACTCTCCGCGACGGCATTGAATACGTCGACTGGGCGCTCGAGCGCGGATTGCAGATCGACGAATTCGCGCCTCGTCTCAGCTTCTTCTTCAACGCGCACAGCGATTTTTTTGAGGAGATTGCAAAGTACCGTGCCGCGCGCAAGATCTGGGCGCACCTCATGCGCGACCGCTACGGCGCACAAAGCGAACGCAGCATGAGGTTGCGATTCCATGCGCAGACCGCTGGCTGCTCGCTAACTTGGCAGCAGCCGTACAACAACGTAGTACGGACAGCGTGGCAGGCCATGTCAGCGGTGTTAGGCGGCGCACAATCTCTGCACACTAATTCACTCGATGAAGCATACGCATTGCCAAGCGAGCAAGCGGTGACAATCGCGCTGCGCACGCAACAAGTTTTGGCGTATGAAACCGGGGTGGTCAATACACCTGATCCGCTCGGGGGCTCATACTTCGTGGAGAAGCTCACGCTCGAAATGGAGAACGCGGCCAACGATTATATCCGTCGCATCGATGACTCAGGCGGCATGATTCCGGCCATCGAAGCGGGTTTCCCTCAGTCGGAAATTGCGGCTGCCAGTTATCGCTATCAGCGTGAGGTCGAAGAAGGGGAGCGCGTAATAGTCGGGGCGAATCGCTTCCAATCCGACGATCAGCAAATCGACATTTTGCAAATTGATCAGACGGCGCAACAGAAGCAGGAAGAGAAACTAGCGAGACTTCGGACGCGCCGTGACAATTGTGCCGCCGATGAGGCGCTCGAGGCGCTAACCCGTGCTGCCGAGGGCACCGAAAACACGATGCCGTACATCATTGACGCTGTTCGGGCTTACGCGACACTTGGCGAGATTTGTGACGCATTTCGCGGGGTTTTCGGAACCTACACGGAGACCACTCGCCTCTAAGTCGCCCTGCCGTCGCCAGTTTAGATGTTCAGTTTATCAATAACGATTTTCGCCATCGACCCTGGTTTTCTCCACTCATAGCGCTCAATTTTTATGGTCTGCTGAGCCTCGCCTAGCCCAAAGGTGATCGTAAGCTCGCCTTCGATCTGCTGATTTTCGAGAAACGTAACAACGTAGCCACTTTTCTTCAGTTCATCGAGCGCCCCGGAAATTTCAGCCGCGACCTCATCAGCATTCCGGGCAGTGTAAACGTGGCCAGAAACCGTATTTCCAGTCATAAGACGATCCCTTCTGAATCGGAAATTGAGTGATTAGACGCGAGACTACCATACGAATGGAATCAGTCCCTTTACCCGCCGCTTGTAGCCCAGGTATTCGGCGCCAAACTGTTCGGTCATGAACTGTTCCTCCATTCGAAACTTGAGGCGCCAGCCAATCACTGCGAGTGCGACCGCGACAAGGCCGCGAACCTCTCCAAAAGCAATTGCCGTGCCGAGCAGCGCCAGTGTAATTCCGGAGTAGATCGGGTGCCGCACGACAGCGTACGGGCCGGTTTGCACAAGCGTGTGATCCTGTTTCACGGTTACGGTCCCGCTCCAGTTCCGCCCCAAAAAGAAACGAGCCCAGATCGTGAAGAGCAGTCCCGCGACGGTAAGCGAAAAGCCGGTGTAAAGTATGGCCGAAGATGCTGGGGCAAAGCGCCAACCCAGCGGGCCAAATCGAAGCTCGTTCGTGAACAGCAAGACATACGCCAACCCCAGAACACAGATGTGAAGCAGGCGAGAACGCGCGGACTGAACTCGTACAGCCGGTTTCGCAGTAAATGCACCGATCAGCCAGATGATCCCAACGGCAATCCAAGTGTCGTCGATGTACCGATACACGGCAGGGTTCATACCCCAGGCCTTCTGGTCTAGCCACTAGGTTATACTTCCGGCCTAGAACGGGGAATGTGTGCAATTGCGAAAAGCTATCGATGCCGTGCGGTCTTCTTCGATGTAGATTTTCTGCCGGAAGACTTTTTGGTTGTGCTCTTCTTTTTCGCAGTACTCTTCTTTGCGCCCTTTTTCGGAATATTGGCGCCGGACCTGCGGGCTTCACTCAGGCCGATTGCAATCGCCTGCTTCGGATTCTTTACTTTCCCTGCTTTTCCTCCGGATCCCGATTTCAACTCGTGGTGCTTGAATTCGTGCATCGTCTTCTGCATCTTCTTGCGTACGATTCTTTTGGACTTAGGATCCGAGCCTGAAGATGATTTCTTTGAGCTGGTTTTTGTCTTGGTTGCCATTGTGTGTTCACTAATTTACTGGAGGGAAGCATAAGCGAATTTGTTTCAACCAAATGAAGATTGACTAGGTTCCAAGAACATCGTGATTGATATCCTGAGTGGAAGAGGTGCTTTTGCCCCGAGTCTCTGCCGCATTTAGGAGCTTTTTTTCTATTCTTTTTTCCGGCGTATTGCCCGAGGATATTGCGTCTCAGTTCGGATTTACAAAGGCAAAGCCTGCTCCGGTGGTTGCCCCTCAAGAGCAACCGAAGGTAAGCGATGGAGCGTTACAAATTTTGCGTCTTTTACAGCGTGACTCGAGGCTGATCGACTTTCTTATGGAAGATATCGCCTTATACAACGATGATCAGATCGGCGCAGCGGTGCGCACCCTGCACACAGAATGCAAGGCCAGCCTTGCGCGCCATTTGATGCTGAGTCCGGTAATTGATGGCGTTGAAGGTACGTATCAAAAGCTTGACTCATCGAAAGTACCGGATCCAAATCGCATCAAGCTGGTCGGCAACGTTCCGGCGAATGGAAAAGTGCCGGGTGGTACTTTGCGTCACCGTGGTTGGATGGCTTCGTCGGTGGATCTTCCGCCGCTCGGAAAGCAGGATCCAACAATTCTCGCTCCGGCGGAATTAGAAATCCAATAAAGATTGCAAGCGGCATGCCGGAATACGTAATTGGCATCGATCTAGGCACCACTAACAGTGCTCTTGCATACGCGGCGACTACGTCCGTGAACGGCGATCGTCCTGAAGTGAAGTTGTTTGCTGTTCCGCAACTTGTGAATCCAGGCGAGGTGGGGCAACTGGACCTATTGGCTTCGTCGTTGTATATACCGGGCGAAGGTGAATTTGTTGAAGGAGCGCTAGCGCTCCCCTGGAACGATAGGCCGGCGTACATAACGGGCCGCCTTGCGCGGGTACGAGGCGTGGAGAATTCGACACGTCTAGTGACTTCCGCGAAATCGTGGCTATCAAATCAAAACAGCGATCCTACTCAGCCGCTCTTACCCGCGACAGCTCCCGAGGGAGTGAAAAAAATTTCTCCGGTAGAGGCATCGCGCGAATACCTGTTTCATTTCCGCCAAGCGCTTGGGACGCGGCGCATCCGGAGGCCAAGTTTGAGAATCAATCCATCCTTATTACGGTTCCTGCTTCCTTCGACCCTGCCGCGCGCGAACTGACGCAACGTGCCGCAAAGCTGGCGGGCTACCCCGAATCGATAATCCTTGAAGAACCACAAGCCGCGTTCTACGCCTGGATCGAACGAAATCCAAATTGGCGCGAGCAAGTAAAGCCCGGGGATCTCATCCTGGTTGTCGATATTGGCGGCGGAACAACTGACTTCAGCCTAATCGCAGTTACGGAGCAATCGGGTGAGTTGCAGCTCGAACGGGTAGCGGTCGGCGAGCATCTGCTCCTGGGCGGCGACAATATGGATCTCGCGGTCGCCCGCTATGCCGAGCAGCAATTGGCTCAGAAAGGCACGAGGCTCGATCCAATCCAATTCCATTCACTTTGGCAGCAATGCCGCGGCGCTAAAGAATCGCTGTTGTCGGGCGATTATCGGCTACGTGCGGAGCATCCGTTAACGATACTCGGCAGAGGCACGGGGCTGGTGGGCGGAACCATTCGGGGAAAAATCACGCGTGATGAGATTCGCAGCCTATTGCTCGATGGATTTTTCCCTATAGTGCCGTCTGATGCGGCCCCGCAACGCCAACGTCGCGCGGCGCTCATGGAGGTTGGGCTGAACTACGCAGCCGATCCCGCGGTTACGAAACATCTCGCGCAATTCCTGCGAAATGCGGCTAAGAACGCCGGGTCAGAAGGGTTCGCGCGCCCCACTCATCTTCTGCTTAACGGCGGAGTGTTGCAAGCTGGCGCTATCGAAGAACGCATATTGGAAGTAGTGAGCGGGTGGAGTCAGGAGACCGGCGCATCGAGCTTAATTGAGCTGCAGAACGAATCGAAGCAAGCGGACCTGATGCATGCCGTGGCGCGTGGCGCGGCATATTATGGTCTGGCGCGAACTGGGAACGGAGTACGAATCCGCGGAGGTGTTCCGCGCACTTATTACGTCGGAATCGAAAGCTCGCTGCCAGCCGTACCTGGTTTTCCCGCTCCGATGAAGGCGCTTACGGTGGTGCCGTTCGGTTTGGAGGAAGGCTCGAGGGTTGAGTTGCCACAACGCAAATTTGCTTTAGTCGTCGGAGAGCCCGCTGAATTTCGATTCTTCTCGTCGCTTTCCCGCAAAAATGATGTTCCCGGCGTGCTGATCGAGGAGATTTCCGAAGACATGGAAGAGCTTGCACCGATTGAGGTCTTCTTGCCGCCGCAAAGCGATGCGGCACGGGAACAAGTTGTGCCGGTCACGCTCGAGAGCAATGTCACAGAGACCGGGATGCTCGAGCTTTGGTGCGTTGCGGCTGATGGACGGCGCTGGAAACTGGAATTCAACGTGCGCGAGCGCGCCGCAGCGGCATGACTGTTAGCTCATGAACGTCGGTATCGATTTAGGCACCACAAACTCCGCACTCGCCTACGTAGATGAGCAAGAAGCCGCTGAAACGGATTTCCCACCTATTCACGTGTTGCCGATCGAGCAGCAGATTGACGCGCAATCGCACGGGCGCCGCTGAGAACGCTACCGTCATTCCTGTACCTGAGTGATCCACCGGTAGTAGGCGCATTCGCGCGCGACCAGGGCGCACTTGTTCCAACGAAAACTGTTCATTCGGCTAAATCGTGGCTCTCGAATTCGGAGGCGGACAGAACGGCGAAAATTCTGCCGTGGGACTCGCAGGAAGAAGGCCGCATACTCTCGCCGGTCGAAGCTTCAACTCGATATCTTGCGCATTTGCGAGATTCGTGGGAGCGCTCGAAAGGTGTTCCGTTGCGAGACCAGCATGTCGTACTGACTGTTCCCGCAAGTTTTGACGAAGAGGCGCGCGAGCTAACCGTACAAGCCGCTCGCGAGGCTGGCATTGAAAACCTAACGCCTTCTTGAGGAGCCTGCTGCCGCTTTCTATGCCTGGATCTCCAGCCATCTTGCGCGGTCGAACAAAGAGCTCTTTGACGGGCAGATCGTTCTAGTGTGCGATGTAGGTGGCGGCACGAGCGATTTCACCTTGATCCGTGTCGATCGCGATGGTGATCGGGTTCAATTTACACGGACGACGGTAGGCCGACATCTGCTGCTTGGAGGCGACAATTTGGACCTGACGCTTTCCTGGCTTGTGGAATCAAAGCTGGGAAAGACGTTGTCATTGCGGCAACGCAGTGCTCTGCGGCGGCAATGTTCGGCCGCGAAAGAGCTACTGCTTTCCGAAGGCGCTCCTTCAAGTGTCGAAGTGACGGTCCTTGGCAGCGGCTCTTCCTTGATCGGCGGAACTCTCAAAACCGACGATCACTCGCGACGAAGTTCTTGAACTCGCTCTTGGCGGCTTTCTTCCCCCTTGTCAACTCACAGACCAGCCTCAGCAGGAAAAGCAAAGCGTATTTCGTGAGCTTGGCTTGCCGTATGTATCCGATCCTGCCATTACGCGGCATTTGGCTGAGTTCCTGCAGAATTCGCCGGCCTCCGAACACGGGGTTGACGCGATCTTGTTCAATGGCGGCTTCTTTATTCCCCAAGTATTTCGCCAACGTGTATCTGACGTTGTCGAACATTGGTTCGGCCGTAAGCCGCTAGTGTTCGAGAATCAGGATCTCGATCTCGCGGTCGCGATGGGCGCCGCGTATTACTCGTATGTGCGGTCAACCGGAAGCGGAGTGCTGGTTCGTGGCGGCTTGCCGCGCGCCTATTTCCTCGGGTTGCAAGATTCGGGCTCGTCTGCGGTCCAGGCGGTGTGTCTAATGCCGCGTGGCAGTGAAGAAGGACAGGAAATCAAGCTCGAGCAACCTGCGCTTCAGCTTTTGGCGAATACGCCGGTTGCTTTTCGGCTGTATAGTTCTCTGAGCCGCGCGGAGGATGCTGCAGGCGACGTGATTTCGTTCACTCCGACGTGCCGACATGCTCGATCCCGGCGAGCGATCCGCGATTGCATGCGCCACTGCGTGCCGTCATTCGGTTTGGTAAAGGCGGTGAACGGCTGGTTCCAGTAGCGGTTGGAGCGCGCCTGAGCGAAGTGGGGACGCTTGAAACCTGGGCGGAGTCGAAGATCAGCGAACATCGGTGGCGGCTGCAATTTCAGTTGCGCAAGACTGCCGATAGCGTCGAACCTACTCCGGCGGTCACGGCTGTGCGTTCGGGCGCTGTGGTCAGTGCGGAAGCGCAGAGCTACTGCTGAATCGCTGATTGAGCAAGTATTCGGCGCGTCCCAGCTCAGGTATTCCGCCCGAACAGCTGCCCAGCACGTCTGGAGCAAGCGCTGGGATTAGGCCGGCTCTCGTGGCCACTTGCGACCATTCGCGCTTTAGCTGACAAGCTATTGGCGCTTGCGGCTGGACGGACAAAGAATGCCGCGCATGAGGCGCGCTGGCTCAATCTGACCGGCTTTTGCCTACGCCCGGGCTTTGGGTTTCCAGGCGACGACTTTCGTATCGAGCAGGCGAGGCGCATCTATGCAGGGGGCCTCACGTTCGGCAATCAGGTGCAATGCGAAATCGATTGGTGGATTTTCTGCGGACGCATTGCTGGGGGTCTGAATCGTAATCAGCAAGCCGACATTTTCCAGCGGCTCTCACCCGTTCTCTTGCCCAGGCAGAAAGCGCAAGCAACGCATGAATCAAAGTCTCTATCGGGAGATGTGGCGAACTGCAGCAAGTCTTGAGCTGCTGCCGCAGCAAACCAAGATCCAGCTCGGCGATAACTTGCTGACAATGGTCAAACAGGGCGAAATGGTGGATGCTGCTGTATGGTGCCTCTCGCGCCTGGGTGCTCGCAAGCTCTTCAGTGGTCCAATAAACTTGGTGCTCTCTCCTTCCGTCGTTAGCCGCTGGGTGGAAACTTTGGTTGCATTGCCAAATACGCCAGCGTTGCTGGAGGCCGTTGTGCAGATGGGGCGGCAGACGGGCGACACTGCCCGCGATCTTCCGCCGGCGACCCTGGAAATGATTCGTCGTGCTTGCGAGAGAAGCCCGCGAGCGGCTGATCTGCTCCGTGAACTGGCTGGCGAGGCAGACGATCTTGCGTCCTCCAGTCGCGTTTTTGGGGAAGAACTGCCGGCCGGCCTCGTGCTTGCAGCGTCCGCAGCCGAGTAGTTGCTGAGATGCGCGAGACAGCAATCGTTCGAGCGCATACGCAAATTGGCGGAATCCGCGCGACGGGACAAGCTCGGTTATCACAGGCATCGGCGATGATTGCGCAGTGCTTCGGCCGCGGGCCAACGAGGATCTTGTCTTCACCTCCGACTTCGTTTTAGAAGGGCGGCACTTCACGCTTGAAACACACACGGCAGCCGACATCGGCCACCAGGCGCTCGCACGCAGTCTTTCTGATTTAGCTGCGATGGGCAGCGAACCGGTCTTTTGCCTCGTGTCGCTGGCAATACCGGCGCAACTCGGGTCCGCGTGGGTTCAACGCTTCTACAAAGGCCTCCTTAGCTTGGCAGCCAAATACAAAGTCACGCTGGCGGGCGGCGACCTCGCTCGGTTCGATAAGGTCGTTGCTGATGTGATTTGTTGCGGACGGGTGCCGCGCGGCCAAGCAATTCTGCGAAGCGGAGCAAAACCTGGTGACCGGATTTATGTTACGGGCGCATTGGGCGCAGCGGCACATGCATTTGCATTTCGCCGCGGTCCATTGCATCCCGAGCCACGCATTCAAGCGGGTATCGCATTGCGGCGACTGGGTGTGTCGGCCGGTATGGATCTCAGCGACGGGCTATCGCTTGATCTGCACCGGCTCTGTCTGGAATCGAGTGTCAGCGCTGAGCTAGAACCCGATCTGCCCATTGCTCCGGGCGAGCGCTCGACGACGCATTGCATGGCGGCGAAGATTACGAACTTCTTTTTACCGTGTCACCGAAGAAAAAATTTCCCAAGAAAATTGCGGGGCTGCCTGTGACGCAAATCGGAAGAATCACGGAGGGACATCGCCGGCCAAGTCTACTTCAGAGGACGACGGCTGAAAGCGAAAGGATTCGATCATTTTAGATGAGTGCTCAGGCTGACGCATCAGTCGTCTTGGAATTGATCGGAGCTTTTCGCCGCTCGAAGGCTATGTTTACCGCAGTGCGGCTGGGAGTCTTCGATCAGCTTGAAAAAGAGCCGCGAACTGCCGAAGCGCTTGCTGCTGAGCTCAACCTGAACGCAGGCGCACTATCGCGGCTTCTAGACGGCTGCGTGGCGCTGGGGCTTTTGCGCCGCGAGGGCGAAAAGTATTACAACACGGCTACTGCTTCGCGATATTTGGTCGCTTCAAGCCCAGATACGCTCGCGGGTTACATTGTCTATTCCGACGAATCGCTCTATCATCTCTGGTCACACCTGGACGATGCGATTCGAGAAGGCACAAACCGCTGGACACAGACATTCGGCAGCCGGGATGCGCTGTTCTCGCACTATTTCCGGGATGATGCATCGACCGCCGCGTTTCTCGGCGGGATGCACGGTTTCGGACAGCTCACCTCTCCTCTGGTCGTCCGTGCCTTCGACCTTAACCCTTTCGGCCACTTGGTCGATCTTGGCGGCGCAACGGGCCATCTTGCAATCGCCGCTTGCGAAGCATATCCAAAACTCACGGCGACGATTCTCGATCTGGCGAAAGTGGAACCGTTCGCACGCCGGTACATTGGAAGATCGCGAGTAGCCGAAAGGCTCAAATTTGTCGAGCGGGGACTTCTTCACAGACGATTTGCCGGAAGGCGACCTTTATGCGCTCGGACGCATCGTTCACGATTGGAATGAGTCGAAAATTGTCATCTTGCTCCGCAAGATTCACGATGCGCTTCAGGCCGGCGGTGGTTTGCTGATTGCAGAGACGCTCCTCGAAGAGGATAGGTCGGGCCCCGTCTATTCGATTATGCAGGATCTCAACATGCTTGTCTGCACAGACGGCAAAGAGCGAACCTTCAGTGAGTATCGCGAGCTACTCGAATCGGTAGGATTCACTGAAAATTGAGTATCGCCGAACAGGGTCGGTCCTGGACGCGATTCTCGCGATTAAGTGACGAGTTCTACGGCGTTACGGAGGACTACGATAGATTGAAAGTACCGCGCTCGAATGCCGCAGTTGCACTACACCACGCTGCACGGAATCACTGTCACTCGATCCGCTTCGAAGATTCCCTATGCGCGCGGGCTCGGGCGGCTCTTAAAACAGCTAGATACATCGCGCGGCGCCTATCTGTCATCTGGCTACGAATATCCCGAACGCTACTCGCGCTGGGATGTGGCGATGGCAGCCCCGCCGATCGAAATTATCGGACGCGGCCGGACAGTCGAAATTCAGTCCCTGAATCGACGGGGCAACGTGCTGATCGCGCTGCTCGGGAATCTTCTGCGCGACCAAGCTTATTGGGAGTCATTCGAGCAGACTGAAACGGTATTAACCGGCGAATTGAAGCCGCTTGCCGAGCAGTTTTCCGAAGAAGAACGCAGCAAGCAGCCTTCGCTATTTTCCGTTCTGCGGACATTGATTCAAGAGTTTCGCCATCCTGATGACTCGCGCCTGGCTCTGATCGGAGCGTTTGGGTACGATTTGCTGCTGCAGTTCGATCCCATTCGGCTACGTTTACCGCGCGAGGCTCAAAAGGATCTTCATCTCTTCCTCTGCGACGACATTTACTTCATGGACCGCAAGAAGGAAGTGATCGAGCGCTTCCGTTTTGATTTCGCTGGTGAGGCGGGAAGCACAGCCGGGATTCCACGAACGTCCCGCAGAGTCAAGAAGTCCAAGTCGCCAACCCGAGCGGGCAGAGATTGTTTCCGATCACGGCGCCAAAGAGTACATGGCGAACGTAGAGACTGTGCGCGAGGGCATGCGCCGAGGCAATTACTACGAAGTTGTTCTGCGGCAGACGTTCAGCGCTCCATACAATGACAGCCCCTCGGAGCTTTTTCAGCGAATTCAAAGATCCAGCCCCAGTCCATACCAGTTCATCATTCAGATGGGCGATGAGCAGCTGATCGGCGCATCTCCCGAGATGTTCATTCGCGTGGAAGGCGATCGTGTCGAGACTTGTCCTATTGCGGGTACGGCTCGGCGTTCGGGCGATCCGTTGCGCGATGCCGAAAGCATTCGTGATTTGTTGAACTCGACCAAAGAAGAGTCAGAGCTGACCATGTGCAGCGATGTCGACCGCAACGACAAGTCGCGAGTGTGTGTTCCTGGCTCCGTGCGCGTCATAGGGCGTCGTCTGATCGAGGCCTATGCAGGACTCTTCCATACGGTCGATCACGTCACCGGAACTTTGATGGACGGCTTCGATTCGCTCGATGCTTTCCTTACGCACATGTGGGCGGTGACAATCATTGGAGCACCGAAAAAGGCCGCGGCGCAAGCAATAGAAGATCTCGAGAAGGACGCTCGCGGTTGGTACGGTGGCGCAGTGGGCATGATCAACCTGAACGGTGACATCAATACAGGAATTCTCATCCGCACCGTTCATTTGAAAGACGGCGTGGCGCGGTACTCTGCAGGCGCAACACTGCTCTACGATTCGGATCCGGCATCGGAAGAACAAGAATGCCGCCTGAAAGCGACCAACTTTTTTCCGCGCGCTCAATCCCGCAATTGCGCCCGAAGCGGAACGCCATCAAGCGCGTCGAGCCGGAGAAAGCGTTCGAATGCTGCTGGTCGACAACGACGATTGCTTTATTCATACGCTCGCTAATTACGCGCGCCAAACGGGTGCGAGCGTTTCGACATATCGCTCAAATTTAGCGTTAGAGGCGATCGACCGTACGCATCCCGAGATCGTACTCATTTCACCTGGCCCGGGCCGGCCATCGGAGTTCGCCATTCCTGAGCTTGTGCGCGAGCTCGCGAAGCGCGGCACCCCGGTTTTTGGCGTTTGTCTGGGCTTACAAGGGATTGTAGAGGCGTTTGGCGGTCAACTTGAAGTGCTCGAGTATCCCATGCACGGCAAGCACTCGCTTGTGCAGCATGAGGGGCAGGGTGTGTTTCGCGGTTTGCCGTCGCCATTTCGCGTGGGACGCTATCACTCGCTGTACGCTAGGCGCGCGAGCTTTCCGGCTTGCCTCGAGATCACGGCTGAATCCGACGACGGCATCATCATGGGCATACGTCATCGCGATCTGCCGATTGAAGCAGTACAGTTTCATCCAGAGTCAATCCTCACACTCGAGCGCGATTGTGGACTCCGTTTGATCGATAACATGATCGAGACTTACGCCAACGCTGCAGTTGCCTTTGAGCGAAGCTAACAATTTTGCATTGGCAGTCTAAGGTCGCGGTTGTGGGAGGCGGCCTCGCGGGCCTCGCTACAGCGCTGGCGATCGGGTCTGCCGGTCACACTGTTACGGTCTTTGAGGCGCGCCCATTTCTCGGCGGTCGCGCCACTTCTTACCCGCTGAATACCGCCGATGATGACAGCCCTACCATTGACAACTGCCAACACGTCCTGTTGCGTTGCTGCACGAACCTGATCGACTTCTACAAGCGGCTCGGCGTTGAAGATCGCATCCATTTCCATCGACGAGTTCTATTGGATTGAACCCGGCGGCCGTGTTTCGACAATGTCGCCGTGGTCTGTTACCTGCTCCTCTTCATTTCACTGAATCGTTTGCGCGGCTTCACTTTCTGTCGACGGCGGACAAGATCAGCATCGGGCAAGGGCTTCTTGCCGTCGGACGCGAGTTTCGTAAGCGGACCGATCTGGAACATATGACCATGCTCGACTGGCTCCGCGAGAAAAAGCAGACTTCCGCGAGCGATTGAGCGGTTTTGGCGGCAAGTACTAGTGAGCGCCGTGAATGAAGACCTGGATCGCATGGCTGCTGTTCACGGTTTGCAGGTCTTTTATCTTGGATTCCTGTCGCGTTCCAATTCATATGAGATGGGCATCCCGAGGGTGCCGCTTGCCGAGCTTTATTCAGAAGAGGCCTGGACGAGGTATCCGCAAATCAAGATTGTTCATCGAGCGCCAGTACAGCAGTTGCACTTTGAAAGCAACAGAGTTTCTGATTTGATCGTGAATGGCGAACGAGTTACGGCTGAGGCTTATGTTCTCGCGATACCGTTTGAGCGGGTAGCAGTGATTGCGCCGGGCTTACCAATGGACCTTTCGCTTTTCACGCACTCGCCGATCACGGGGATTCATCTGTGGTTCGACAAGCCGATTACTGAACTGCCGCACGCGACACTGCTCGACCGTACCATTCAATGGATGTTCAATAAGCGCGAAGGTCGTCACATTCAACTCGTCGTGAGCGCGTCACGCAGCATGGTCGAGATGAAGCGCGAAGAGGTGATTGATCTAGTGCTGCGAGAGCTAAAAGAGTTTTTCCCGCAGGCAGCGGAAGCGCAGCTCGAACGCGCCCATGTCGTGAAAGAAGTGCGGGCCACGTTTTCAGCCGCACCCAATCTCGAACATCGCCGCCCGTTCAGTGCCACTGCCATTTCCAATTTGTTCCTGGCTGGTGATTGGACACGGTCCGGCTGGCCAGCGACGATGGAAGGCGCGGTGCGGAGTGGGTACCTGGCTGCGGAAGCGGTGCTCGGTTCGTTCGGTGATGCGAGGCAATTTTTACTGCCCGATGTTGCGTAACAGCTGTTTTAGCGTTGGTTTGCTTTGAGAATCTTCTTGCGCAGCCGAATCGACTTGGGTGTTACTTCGACAAGCTCATCCTCACGAATGAACTCGATGGCCTGCTCGAGATTCAAGAGCCTGGGCGGTACCAAGCGAATCGCTTCATCCGAAGTGGATGCGCGCATGTTGGTTAGCTTTTTCTCTTTGACAATGTTGACGTCGAGGTCGCTGTCACGCGCGTTCTCCCCGACAATCATTCCCTGATACACTTCCGTACCGGGCGAAATAAAGATGACGCCTCGTTCCTGCAGATTGAAAATCGCATAGCTTGTTGCTGTGCCCGGGCGATCGGCAACTAGTGAACCCGTAGGGCGCATTTCTATGTCGCCCTGCCACTCGATGTAGCCGTGAAATAGCGAGTTCATGATTGCGGTGCCCTTCGTATCGGTGAGCATCTCGCTGCGAAGACCGATGAGGCCACGCGATGGAACGTGAAAGTCCAAGCGCACGCGGCCGGAGCCGTGATTCACCATTCTGGACATCTTGCCCTTTCGTGAGCCCATTTTTTCGATCACGACCCCGATAAATTCTTCCGGACAATCGATGACCAGGAGTTCGAGAGGTTCATGCAAAGCGCCGTTTATGGTGCGCGTGAGGATCTCCGGCTTACCCACCTGCAGTTCGTATCCTTCGCGGCGCATCATCTCGATGAGAATGGCCAATTGCAGCTCACCGCGGCCCATAACCTTGAAGGCATCCGGGCCGCCCGCTTCTTCCACGCGAATGGAGACGTTCGTTAACAGCTCCTTCTCCAGCCGGTCGCGAAGGTTGCGCGAGGTAACGTATTGACCTTCGCGCCCCGCGAATGGCGAGTTGTTGATGGTGAACGTCATCGCAATGGTGGGTTCATCAATCTGAATGTTCGGCAGAGGCTTAGGTTGCTCGGCGTGTGTAACGGTTTCGCCGATCGTGATTCCTTCGACGCCAGCGATTGCCAGCACATCCCCGGGTTGGCCGATGGTTTCATCGACACGCTTCAGTCCTTCGAAGGAATACAGTTTGGTAATGCGCGTCTTTTGTAGCGAGCCGTCAAGTTTCACGATGCCAACTTCATCGCCGTGCCGCAGCGTACCGTTAAAAACGCGGCCGATTGCAAGCCGGCCTAGATAGTCGCTGTAATCCAAATTGGCGACCAGGAGCTGTAATATTGCTGCCCGATTACCACTGGGTGACGGGATATGCTTCAAAATCGTCTCGAATAGGGGTCCGAGGTTTTCTCCTTTCTCGTTCGGGTCGAAGGTCGCGATTCCAGCTTTGGCGTTCGTATAGATCACCGGAAAATCAAGCTGATCTTCGGTTGCATCGAGATCGATGAACAGGTCGTACACTTCGTTCAGCACTTCTTGAATGCGGGCATCCGGCCGGTCGATTTTATTGATTACCACGACTGGCGGCAGTTTCGCTTCAAGCGCTTTCATCAGGACGTAGCGCGTTTGAGGAAGCGGACCCTCGCTAGCGTCGACAAGCAGCATTACGCCGTCCACAATTTTTAGAGCACGCTCCACTTCTCCACCGAAATCACTGTGGCCGGGCGTATCGACGATATTGATCTTCGTTCCGTGATACCGGACGCCTGTATTTTTCGCGAGAATCGTGATACCACGCTCGCGCTCTAATTCGTTCGAATCCATCATGCGCTCGATGACTTCTTCGTTTGCTCGAAAGAGGCCACTCTGGCGCAGCATCCCGTCGACAAGTGTCGTTTTTCCATGATCAACGTGCGCAATTATGGCGATATTGCGCGTGTTGATAGCTCCATTTTCTGCTCCCATCGGTAAGCTTCATGGTCGCATGCAGAGCGGCTGTGCGACCCTGTTATCGGAATGGCGGCAAGCGAAGCACTGCCAACGCTCGTGATCGTGGGCCGGCCGAACGTCGGTAAATCGACATTATTCAATGCGATCTTGGGCGACCGCCGCTCGATTGTCGGAAACGAGCCCGGCATGACTCGCGACCGCATCTATGGGGAAGCTGAATACCTAGGCAAACGCTTCGGCGTGATCGATACAGGCGGCATTATCCCCCATGACGACGCGCTTATTCCTACTGAGATTCTCAAGCAAGCCCGGGTAGCACTGGATCTCGCATCACATATCCTCTACGTCATTGATGGTAGGACGGAGATCACGGCGGCGGATCGAGATCTCGCGAAGCTGCTTCGCACGCTCAATAAGCCACTCTCGCTAGTGGTAAACAAGATCGACGCGAAAGTGCGCGAGAACCTGGTTCACGAGTTCTATTCCCTCGGACTGGGCGAGCTGTTTGCTGTCTCGGCTGAGCACAGGCTGGGCTTGGATGAATTGCTCGAGCACGTAACAGCGCCGTTCCCCGAGAGCCTGAAATCGAAGAGGAGAACGAGCCAGAGGGCGGCGAGCGAAGAATCAAAGTTGCCATCATTGGCCGGCCGAACGTCGGTAAATCGACTATGTTAAACACGCTTGTGGGCGCCGAACGAGCGATTGTTTCTCCTGTGCCCGGAACCACGCGCGATGCGGTGGACGAGAGTATTCGGGAAGACAATACGACTTTTCGCTTCTTCGATACGGCCGGGATTCGCCGCAAAGGGAAGACGACCGAGATAACGGAAAAATTGAGTGTCATCATGGCGCGACGGCACATCCGCATGGCAAATGTTGTTTTGTTGATCGTGGACGCTACCGAAGGGGTGGTTGGCTCGGATGCGACTATCGCCGGCTACGCGCACGAAGAAGGGCGGGCAGTAATCATCGTTGTGAACAAGTGGGATGCTGCGGAGGGCAAGAGCAAACGGGCATTTACCGAAACGGTGCGCGATCAATTGAAATTTCTCGACTATGCGCCGGTGTTGTTCGCCTCGGCAAAGAACGCGGAAGGGATTCGGAGAATTGTTTCAACGATCCGGCGTTTGTTCGAGGCGGCCTCGAAGCGGATTACAACGGGTGAACTGAACCGTTTCGTCGAGACGCTGAAATTCGAGAGCGATATTCGCATTTACTACATCACGCAAGCCGCGATACGTCCGCCGACGTTCGTCGTTTTCACCGACAAAGCAGACAAAATGCATTTTTCGCTGGACCGCTTTCTGATCAACCGGCTGCGGGAGCGGTTTGGGTTCGAAGGCACGCCGATTGTCATAAAAACTAAGAGACGCTAGGCTATGTATATGTCGACTGCAGTTCACATTTCGCTGGACGAATATCTCAATACCGATTACGAGCCGGACTGCGATTACGTTGATGGCGTTCTAGAGGAGCGGAATGTGGGAAAGAATCGACATAGTAGAACACAAGGCCTCCTGACGATCTGGCTTGGTTCTCGAGAGAAGGAACACGGGCACAAGGTCCTAGTTGAGCAGCGGGTACAGGTATCGCGTTCGCGTATGCGGATACCCGATATTTGCCTCGTCGATCAGCTCGAGATAACGACGAAGTCACTCAAAACCCGCCCGCGCTTTGTGTTGAAATTCTCTCGCCCGAAGACCGTTGGAATCGCATGCAGGACAGGTTGACTGACTTCTTGAGCTTCGGCGTGCCCACGATTTGGATTGTCGATCCATATACGAAGGAAGCGTGGATTGCAATTCCGGGCGTTCCCGTGACTCCAGTTGAAGACGGGAAACTTCGGTGCACACACCTCAATTTGGAAGTTGGATTGAACGAGATCTTGCCAGAAGAGTAAGGCTTCGGGCAGCCTTTTCCGGCTACGAGCGGGCGAATTTCGCCGATCGCGGAGTGTCGCAAAGTCTCATGCGCGAGCGGCGCTGTCTCCTCTGTGAATTTCCGCTATATATTATGAAGTTCGTCCCGGCGCATTATTGAAAAGCGGAATTAACTCGGCAGGAGGGTTAAATGGGGGCGCCAATAAAGGCGGCTAGCGAAAGCGAGCATCCGAAAGCGGCGAGTTTCCAAGCGCTCAACGAAATTGATGTGCTTTGGATAACGGCGGGCCTTGGGTGCGATGGCGACACGATCGCGATGACTGCAGCGACGCAGCCGAGTCTTGAAGAAATGATCCTCGGCGCTATACCAGGTATTCCGAAGGTGAATTTGCATAACCCATTTCTCGCGCCGGAAGTCGGTGAGAATTTCATGAGCTACTTCCATCGTGCTGCCGACGGCAAATTAGCTCCGTTCATTCTTGTCATCGAAGGATCCATCCCCAACGAACACAACAAGAGCGAAGGCTATTGGGCAGGCTTCGGCACGAATCAAGCGACCGGCCAGCCGATCGAGACGTGTGAGTGGATCGACCGATTGGCACCGAAAGCGTGGGCGGTGGTGGCGGCCGGAACGTGCGCGACCTACGGTGGGATACACGCGATGCAAGGAAATCCCACCGGCTGCATGGGACTAGCCGACTATCTGGGTTGGAGTTGGAAATCCGGTGCAGGGATGCCGATTATCAACGTGCCAGGCTGTCCGGTTCTGCCGGATAATTTCACCGAAGTGCTTCTCTATTTGCTCTATCAAGTGTGTGGGCGCGCTCCCATGATTCCTCTTGATGACGCTTTGCGGCCGACATGGCTTTTCAGCCAGACGGTACATGAGGGTTGCGACCGCGGCGGCTATTACGAGCAGGGCGATTTTGCGGAAAAGTATGGCGCGCCCGAGTGCATCGTAAAACTGGGGTGCTGGGGCCCTGTGGTGAATTGCAACGTCGGCAAGCGCGGCTGGATGGGTGGCATCGACGGTTGCCCGAATGTGGGCGGGATCTGCATCGGCTGTACGATGCCAGGCTTCCCGGACAAGTTCATGCCGTTTATGGATCAGCCGCCGGGCTCGTTGCTGTCGTCGCATGCAGTGATGACCTACGGCCGTGCTATTAAGGCACTGCGCAGGTTCACCCAGGGATCTCTGAATAAAGAGCCGGAGTGGCGACGCCGGGGCCAAGGAGAAGCGTCTCCGAAGAACAACTAAAAGATGAACGAAACTGGAGATTCCAGTTCGGAAGATCAAACGCCAGAGTTGGCCGAGGCGGAAACCTTTCTCAAAGAACTCGCCAACATCTCATTCCCCATCGGCTCCGCTGTTGAAAAAGTTTTCCGCGACTTCCTTAAGACGCCGTCTGCGAGGCGTATGGAGCGGCCCGATGTTGAAGCGAGGTATCGAACTCTCGTAGAGCAGATACCGGCGGTGATCTTTATGGCTTTTCTCGATGAGGGTGTTAGCGAAGCTTACGTCAGTCCGCACATTGAAACTGTATTGGGCTTTACGCAAGAAGAATGGCTGAACGACCCAGTGCGCTGGTATGAGCAAATTCATCCCGATGATCGAGGCCGGTGGAATATCGAAGCCTCGGGATTGGTGCTTTCGGGTCAGCCATTGAGGTCGGTGTACCGAGTTATTGCCCGGGACGGGCATGTGGTCTGGTTTCATTGTGAAGTGAAGCTGGTCCTTGCCGAGGATGGCCGCCCTTGGTTTATTCACGGCGCCGCTTTTGATGTGAGCGAGCTCAAGCAAGCGGAGGAAGCACTAACCAGAGCTCATCGGGAATTAGAGGCACGCGTTCAGCAGCGCACGGCGGAACTAGCAAAAGCGAATTCCGAATTACAACTAGAGATTGCTGAACGCAAGCGGGCGGAATCGCAGTTGGCGCGTCAGGCGGAGGAACTGGCTCGCTCGAACGCCGACCTGGAGCAGTTTGCCTATTCGGCCTCTCATGACTTGCAGGAACCGCTCCGCAACATGTCGATCTACAGCGAGTGGCTGAGAAGGCGATATCAAGGCAAGCTTGACACCGATGCGGACCAATTCATCAAGATGCTGAACGAAGGTGCACAGCGAATGATCATGATGGTGCGCGATTTGCTCGCTTACACCGAGGCAGCCAAAGCTACTGAAGCAGTGCACGAGCAAGTGGATTCCGATGTTGTGCTAGCGAAATCGCTTGAGAATCTACAGGCCACCATTCGCGAAAATCAAGCAACGATTACACATGATCCGCTGCCGTGCGTAACGATCCGGGAAACCCATTTGCAGCAAGTTCTTCAAAACCTAATCTCAAATGCGATTAAATACAGGAGTGATGAGCCCCCACGTGTGCATGTATCGGCAACCATTTCCGACCATTATTGCCAATTTTCGGTGAAGGACAGCGGCATTGGTATCGAGCCGGAGTATCACGAACAAGTTTTCGGGATCTTCAAGCGTCTGCACGGCCGAGAGAAGTATGCGGGCAGCGGAATAGGCCTGGCGCTCTGCAAGCGAATCGTGGAGCGTTATGGAGGGAGGATTTGGGTGGAATCTGAGGTGAATCGCGGAGCGACTTTTTTCTTTACAGTGCCAGCGGTTCAGCCCGACCAATAGTTCAGCCGGGCACGATCGCTGGGCCTCTGCGAAACTCGCGTTAGTGAAGCGGAAACTGCTTCACAACCACATTGTCGTCTTCATCAAAAATGCGCACCGCCACGGTCTGGCCCGCGGTCGCTCCCAAGGTGTAATTCAAAGTTTGTGAGTCGGTGACCTTGTTAACTGGCTCAAGCACGTTCCAGTCACCGCCATTGAGCGAGTATTCGGCTTTGTCGATCCAGCTCAGGGCGTCCTTGGCTGTGAAACTAATCTGACGCCGAGCGCCGGCGTTTTCGATTTTGACGTTCGTAACTTCCGGCGGCGTATTGTCGATTGTGAACGGATCGCTTTCGAGGGAGCTGCGTAGGGCCTCGGCGGGAGTGTTGCCGGGCGCGTCGCTTGCGGTGATACGTATGACATATTGAGCGTCTGGAAATGCAGTGCTGTCAAACGAGTAATGCTGGTCCTTCAATTTGTCTTGCAGCAAGTGCCAGAGGGGTTCGCTCTTCTCCTTCATTTCGACTTTGAAAACGAGGGGATCACCATTCGGATCAATCGCGTTCCAGCGCACTGTCACATACCCCTTGCTGTACTGCAGAGTGGTGCTTCCGCCAAGCTCGAGCGAGGGAGTAGGAGCACTGGATCTCCTTTGTCCCAATGCGGGCAACGTGAGAGTGGTTGGTGAGCCTGATGGCAGCGGAGATCGCTCCAAAGAGGGCGCTCCGCTCTCGCGATAGTTGAACGGCGCAATCTCGATCTGTTGGATCTTCGGCGCAATATTTTTTGGCAAATACGCAATATAGACGACGCTCAACTCAGGCGATTCGGCTCCCGAGGACCGAGTCAACGTCACACGGTATTGGAGAAATCGGGCGGCAGGTGAGTCGATCTGTCCGCCTAGGTCGCTAACGGTGACCTTCGTCCAGGGGCTCCAGCTGTTTTGCGGCCTGCTCAGATTACCACTTCGCGTTTCGAACGTGATGGCGCCATCGTGAGAGCTTGAACTTAAATGGACCTTACCCCAGTATGCGAAATCGGCAGCATCAAGAACTTCGCTCTCCAACGTGCCGGCGGTCTCGAGCGTGGGTCCAATAGAATAGAGATCCCCAACATTGCCAGTCGCAGCATATACGATTCCATTCCTGCCCTGCAGAAAGGCGGTTATTTGTGTTGGTGGCGCGTTTAGCAGCTGAGTCGAGAGTTGATTGGAATCTACTCGATAGATCAGGCCTTTATTGCCTGTCCCAAGCAGAGGCTTTCCCGCCGGATCGAAAGCGATCGCATAAATCAAGTCCGTTGAAGAGCTCCAGATTGTTTCCGCGAAGCCATCCTTCTGTATGCGATAGAAATCTGAGCCGCCAGTTACCGCGGCGCTCAACGAGCCGATGGCCGGGGGCAGGGCGGCAGGAGTAGTCACAGCTTTCGGCGCACCCGTCGGCGTCACAGCAGGAGTATTGGACGGAAGTACCGGTGGGGTACCGATCACTGAAGCGCTTGCCGGCTTACTTCCCACGGCCGCAGCATAGATGGCGCCCTCATGTTCCGCGACAGCCGTCACTTCGCGTTTGTTGGTTTGATACAACACAAAGCCTTTGCCCTGGGGTGTGATGCGAAGAACCAACCCGTTCGGCTCAGTGCCTACGATCAGGTTGCCGCTGTCGTCGATGATCATGGAGCGTGCATGTGTTTCTTCAGTACGGAAGAACTCCGAACCTTTGCCGTCCGGAGACACCCGGTAGATGATGCCGGAATCTCCCGTTGCAATGAAAAGGTTGCCAGAACGGTCGAAAGCCATTGCCCAAACGTACTTACATTTCGTATCAAAAAAGAGCCGTAGCTTCCCCGTCTCGTCAATTCGGTAAATTTTGGCGTCCGGAAGCACTGCGGCATAGATGCGATCTTGCGAATCAATTGCAAGAGCGTGAACTTCAAGACCCGTCAGTTCAGCGGCGACTTTTGGCTTACCGCCAGGGGGCAACGCGAAGACCTTGGTTGTGGCTCCGGTGGGCGCACCGCCGGCGTAGTAGAGAGTTCCTCTCGAATCCTGTGCAAGAGCCCAGAGATAGGGTACGCCGGTGCTATCCAGCTCCTTAAAGGCGGGAGCCAGCGTCAGGTGGCCATCACTGCGGATCGACAGGTCTTTTGGAGTGCCTCGAGCGAATGTAGCCTGATCTGATTGTTCCCAGACGTGAGTATCGACGGCGAAACAAAGGGTGGATGCCGCGCCGAGCCACAACAGAGCTGCGACCCGGCACAAGCCCGAGTAATTGTGCATGAAGGGATGTAATGACTTTCAGTAACAACTTCAGTTAACGTGGATTTTCAGCGAGTAGTTGCCCGTAACGACGACGTCGAAGGGCACCGACGTTTGCTCGTGAGCGCTTTCCGGCGAACTAACGAACTGGTGATTGGTTGCGCGTCCGCTCTGCATCACATTGAGCACGGAAGCCGGCAAACTCGGCAGAACTTTCTCATCGGAATAGACCGTCGGCTGCGATTGGATCAGAGAAACATAGAGCCGGTTATTGCTGCGTTCCTCGTTCAGCATGGCGACAGTTTGCGGAATATCTTCGATGCGATTTAGCGAGCTGGCTATGTTCTGGAAACGGCTAAGGGTTTCGGCGTCGCTAAACAGGATCTGATGCTCGCCACGCTCCAGTCCGGCGGGTATTTTTACATTCACCGTGCGTTCAATGCGGTCGCCTCGGTACGGGCGGAGAAATACTTTCACCGGCACCTCGGTGCCTGCGGTGACTTTGTTATCGGCGATCCAGGCCGATTCGATTTGGGCAATGCGCCGTTCTGGAATGAGGTCAACGCTCACGTTCACCGCATTAAGCTTCGGCATCTTGGATGTATTTACAAAGAGCCGGTTGAACTTATCTCCCCACCAGCCAGCGAGAATCATCGGAGTCGGAATGGGGGTTTCGGCGGGCGCCTGCATCGTGGTGAGCTCAATGCGCTGCTGTCCTTGGACCTGCAGTTCGCCGTGCAGCCGGTAGGTGGCTTCTTCAGAAAAATCGTTCAAATTCGATAGGGAGTTGAACAGGGTTGCCATCATCAGGTAGGGCGTCCATTTCTGGTCGACGAAAACATTGAAATGGAAATCTTCCGCCTTTCGGACGGTATTGTCGGCGTTGCGGGAGCAGACGTGCATGGTTACCGGAATCATTTGAGCTGTTGCACCGAGTTCGCCTTCGATACCGCTGTGACGGTCCTGCCGCAGCGCACCCACCACCTCGGACGCGTTGCCCATTTTGGTCGGCTGGTATGACGAAGCAAGCGTCATGATGATGTTTTCTTTCGCCAGGGGCATGTCGACCGGCCCAAGATTGAACATCGGGTGTCCGAAAGCTAGGATCCGCTTGCCGTCGTTGTAGGTTACCGTTCCGCCTCCGGTCATCGTCATGTCTCCGGAAACAAGCACTGCCGCGACGGTTTCGCCAGGTTGTAGCGAACTGCGCCAATCAGCGGCAGGTTTAGCTGAATCGAGCGATCCACCCGCACCGCCCTGCGAGGCTGTAAGTCCAAGCTGGTTGAAAATAGGCGCGAATTCTCTGACGGCATCGTCCGTAAAACCGGACATGGTAATGGGTGTAGCTATGGGAGTCATCATTGCCGTTTCGGGCAGACGGTCCGAGGCTCCGCGAGACATCACGCGCGAAAGCAGTTCGTTGGGCACCTGCAAAGATGCGCTGGCCTGTTGAACCTTATCGGGAGTACGGCTGTCGGCGGGTCGCGTCTTATCAAAATCGTTGACCTCCAGCATCAGATGAATTGGTGTAATGCCGCAGATCGCATCCGGCGAGAAAACGCTTAGGCGTAAGGAAATTGCTCCGACCAGTTTGCCATCTATATACACCGGGCTCCCGCTCATCCCGCCGGCTACGTTGGTACGTTGCGCCCGGCCAGCTAGCTTGCCGATGATGATGTCTTGCTTGGGTCCCCAGGCGTTCTCCCAGACACCGATAATTTCTACTGGAACTGCTTCAGGTTTACTACCCTGAAATACAGTCCAGGCTATGCCCTTCATGCCGGGCTTCAGCGCCGCTTCGGGAAAAAACTGAACGGGGCCGGCTTTCGGCGGAGCAGTCATGTTCGGAACACCGCCGTCCGGAGCAGCAGCAGCCGCTGATAAACAGGGGTAATACGACAGAAACAGAATAAGAGAGCATATAAACGCTCGTTGAAGCATACAAGTACCTTCTTCCCGGTCAGAACGCGACTTCAGTGTTGCATCAACGTGGATCAGTCACACCGGATGTCCAACATTATCCCGCACTGCAAATGAATGTGAGGCTCTGCGTGTCGCAAATGGACGGCGACACGATCTACTAAACGTAGACGCTTCCCGGAGGATGTGAAGTTTCCGCAGCGTTAATCTCTGTTCAGTACGACACGTTTCTCGCTTCGTAGATGTCAAAGAACTAGGGTCAAAGTTGTAGACTGGAAGCGACACACCCCACGACTTGGGGCAGGAGAGACACTTTAATGATTCGCCGAACATTAACAATTGCCACCACGCTTGCTGGTTCGTGTCTTTTATGCGCATCACTCGTAACAGGAGCGGCGGGCCGACAAGATAAGTCCGCGCACGGGGACCCGGCCAAGGGCAAGGATGCGTTTGAACAGTGCAGTGTGTGCCACAACGTCGATACGGACGAAAAGAAGATGGGCCCATCGCTTAAAGGGCTGTTTAAGAAATCGAAGTTGACGAATGGCAAGCCCGTGACGGAAGGGAATGTGCTCGAACAGATCAATAATGGCGGCAATGGAATGCCGGCCTACGCCGACATACTTTCGGCGGACGATAAGGCGAACCTCATTGCGTATTTGAAGACGCTCTAAAACGCTGGACCGCGGCTCGGGGCTGTTGCGTGGTAGCGCATGCCGATTTGGTAAAGTTTAGGAAGTTCAGCGCTTTTCCCCGCGTCCCCATCGTCTAGCCCGGCCTAGGACACCGCCCTTTCACGGCGATAACAGGGGTTCGAATCCCCTTGGGGACGCCAACTCTAAACTTTGGCTAGCCGCATCAGCTAACGTTCTGAAGCTGAACAGCCGTAAGCAGGGATAGAATCGGGGAGATGAGTAACCTCGCAAAATGTCCTAATAAGTGGAACAACAAGAAATGCGAGTGCAAGGTCATCATCGAAACACCCAAAGGCAGAAGAAGCAAGTTCGACTATGATCCCGAATACAAGTTGTTCGGCCTGGGCGGCCTGCTTGCCGAGGGACTTGCATTCCCATTCGATTTTGGTTTCGTTCCTTCAACCCGAGGTGACGACGGAGATCCCCTTGACATCATGGTCCTGATGGACGAGCCAGC
This sequence comes from uncultured Acidobacteriaceae bacterium, assembly GCA_963771565.1. Lineage (GTDB taxonomy): Bacteria > Acidobacteriota > Terriglobia > Bryobacterales > Bryobacteraceae > Bog-105. The sequence continues at coordinate 208,445 of CAVYUB010000018.1, read as the reverse complement.
GCATGTTGGCTGTCTTCTTGACGTCCGCATCATTGGGGTGATCGAGGCAGAACAAATCGAAGGCAAGAAAAGCACGAAGAATAATCGTCTAATTGGCGTCGCGATTCATTCGTACAGCCATGAGAACGTATCTTCGCTCTCGGAAGTAAACAAGCCTTTGCTCGACCAAGTGGAAGAGTTTTTTATTGCATATAACAAAAACAGGGGAAAGAAGTTTAAAGTTACTGGCCGGCACGGCCCCAAACGCGCAGCACTCTTAGTGGACGAAGGGATAAAGGCATTTCGGCAGAAGAAGAAGCAGTAGAGATAGGTTGAATCCGCCCGAGATTTTTCTCACGAAAACTCGGGTGAAAGCACTCGCCCCGAAATTACACAACTCTTACAAATCAAAGCTGCATTTCTTGTTAGGTTCGGAATGTGAGCGCTCTCGCGGATGCCGAAGTCAGTCTTGACGCACATAAAACAATCGAACGCCATGGAATGAATTGGTTAACCACCGTCATTATGGCGCTCTTCCATGTGGGCGCGCTGGCGGCCCTCTTCGTATTCAGTTGGCGTAACCTCGCCGTTGCTGTTCTTCTTTACTGGGTGGCGACGGGCCTTGGCATCAGCATGGGCTATCACCGTCTGCACACGCACCGGTCATATAGAGTGCCGCGCGCCCTGGAATATTTCTTTGCGTTCTGTGGCACGTTAACACTCGAGGGCGGGCCGATTTTCTGGGTTGCCGTACATCGAATCCATCATCAGAAATCCGACCAGGATGGCGATCCACACTCGCCCCGGGACGGCGCCTGGTGGGCTCACGTAGGCTGGATTCTTCTCGGGGAGACGACTCACAATAACACCCGATTGATGTCGAAATATGCACCGGATTTGGCGAAGCATCGTTTCTACGTCTGGCTGAATAATTATCATTGGGTTCCCATAGTTGCGCTTGGAGCAGTGCTTTTCGCAATTGGCGGATTACCCATGGTGTTGTGGGGCGTCTGCCTTCGCGTGGTTGTCGGCCTGCACGCGACATGGCTGGTAAACTCGGCCACACACATGTGGGGCGCACGCCGTTTCCGTACTCGTGACGACTCACGCAACAATTGGTGGGTCGCGCTCATGACCTTTGGCGAAGGCTGGCACAACAATCATCACGCACACCCAACATCAGCGAGACATGGACTGGCGTGGTATGAATTCGATCCTTCCTGGCTTCTGATCAAGATCTTAAAGTTCCTGGGCATAGCGAAATCCGTCCATGCGGCAAAGATCGAGACCGCACTCACCGAACGAAAAGCTGCGTGAGCTACCCATAGCGCGGTCCGCCCTGGCATTAAGCTGAAAGCATGGTGCTAGCGGGCCGGCAGAAGTCGATCGCATTCTTCATTGCGCTCGGCGCCGGGCTCATTTCCGTCATCCTCCTCTTCTATATCGGTTGGGTGCTGTTCAACTGGCGAACAGGCATCCTGCTCTTTTTCGGCGTTTTACTTGTGCTGATGATCATCAGCGGTGTTGTGCTGAACACAATCTTCCTGGTGCGGGAAATTCGCCGAAACGAGCAGCACGACGCCTTTATAAATGCAGTCACTCACGAGCTGAAAACGCCTGTTGCCTCTATCCGGCTATATCTCGAGACACTGCAAACGCGCACTGTTGACGAGAATAAGCGACGTGAGTTCTACCGCACCATGCTGGAGGATAGCGATCGGCTGTTGGCGACGATCGAGCAGGTGCTGCGTACGGGCCGCATTGGCCATGCCAATCGCCTGGTAAATTCATCGCCTATTGACCTGCGCGACCTGGTGGAGGAGTGTTTGACACGTGCCCGTACGCTGCATAATCTGACGGTGGAGTCTCTGCAGTATCAGCCCGGGCCGGCGCTCGAGGTTCAGGGCGATCCGGATGAAGTGCGAGCAGCGGTTTCGAATCTGATCGATAACGCGGTAAAGTATTCCGGAAACGTTGTGAAGGTAACTGTGGAGACTGCCAAAATTGATAGTAAATACGTAACCGTGCGCGTACGAGATCATGGGGTAGGGATTCCGAAGACTGAGCTTAAAAGGATTTTCAAACGTTTTTACCGCGTGCCAGGGCCGCTCGCCGCGCGCCTCAAAGGAACAGGTTTAGGTCTGTACATCGTCCGTTCCGTTGCTAAACGACATCGCGGACGCACTTGGGCCGAAAGCGAGGGTCCAGGGCGCGGCAGCACGTTCGTGCTTCAACTTCCCATCTTGAAATGAGCCGGGTCCTGGTAGTGGAAGATGAGAAGCACCTCGCCGACGGGTTGCGCTTCAATCTGGAAGCGGAAGGCTACGAAGTTGACATTGTAGAGACGGGCGAAGAGGCACTCGAGCGTTTGCGGCCGGACAATTCCAGCTTTGATGTCTTGGTCCTGGACGTCATGCTGCCTGGGCAAAATGGGTTTGCCGTCATTTCCGAACTGCGGCGCACGGGCCAGTTTATTCCAACTCTCATGTTGACCGCGCGCGGCCATCCGGACGACGTGCTGCGCGGTTTCGCGGCGGGCGCCGATGACTATCTGACAAAGCCTTTCGAGCTGTCGATTCTAATTGCGAGGATTCGCGGGCTTCTGCGTCGCCGGGAGTGGCTGGCGGCATCCTCAAACCATATTTCCCCACCGAGCCAAGCAAAAGACGTCTTCACATTCGGCAGCAATTCGGAGAAAACAGTGAATTTCGATAGGCTCGAACTGTGCGTTGGCGATCAGGTCTTTCCACTCACGCTAATGGAAGCAAATGTCCTGCGATACCTGATCGAGCATGAGGGAGAGCCAGTTTCGCGCAAGGCAATGCTCGAGCAAGTGTGGGGGCTGCGGGATGACACCGACACGCGGCCTATCGATAACTTCATTGTGCGGCTGCGGCGATATATAGAGGACGACCCGACGCGTCCCAGACATCTACTTACGGTTCGCGGGGTGGGTTATCGTTTTTCGGCGGCTCCGGTTCCAAAGCCGGCTTGAACAAACCTGGCCCGCGCTCATTGGGGGCAGCGGCCGCATTTGCGGAAGGTGTTGTCGAAACCGACTCGGTCGAAGGTATCTCGGGTGGGGCTAGAGGCGTCTCGTTGGGGTCCACTGGATTCGTGCGAGCGTCATTGTCAGAACCTGCATCGGAGTGGGACGGCTGCCGCCCTTGCCGACGGTCAAGCTTTACCTGTCGCTTCTCACGACGAGCAGCTTCCTTCTGACGTTTTTGGAACGAATCGCGACTTGCCAACGAACCTCCATTTACCGTGAATCTGTTAACGCGACCTGAAGCCGCCCGTGATGGTTGATCTAAGGCGGCTCCGATCCGTTTCTACTACCAGATTACCAGCGGGACTTTCTAAAACCGCTGTTACGGCCTCCGCCACGCGGACTGTCGGTTTTAGGCCGTGCCTCGTTCACGTTCAGTGTTCTGCCGTGGAGGTCGGTACCATTTAAGGACGAGATAGCTGTTTCCGCTTCTGACCGGGTGGACATTTCGACGAAAGCGAAGCCACGGGGTTGTCCGGTTGTGCGGTCTGTCACTACATTGACCCGCTCGACGGCGCCGTATTGAGAAAAGATCGAATTAAGATCGTCTTGAGTAGTTTGGAAACTCAGGTTTCCAACGAATACATTTGTCATTTTAAGACTCCTAGTTGCTGAATTTGTCACACAAGCAGCTAGGACCAATAGAAAGGTTATTCAATAGAGACACAGCCGCAGGTAAGAACAGTTTGATAATAACACATTAATCATGAGGGAGGCGTTCTCAGGTAGTGTCCTAAGACTGGTCCGCCACCAAGGCTCTGGACTCCTCCGCCCCCAAGACGCCCCTGAAACTGGCGTGCAAGCTAACCCCATAAACCGGCGCCCGCCCGGAAGCTCTGAACTTTCGTGGCGTCTGCTGTCTTACCTAGCATTTTATGCGGTCCCCGCGCGTGCGCCATTCTCCGATAAGGCGAAGGCAGTCCGTCCATGCACATCCGGTGCTTGACGGATGCCGGTTTTCTGCCGTATCAGCCGTTGTTCCAAGAAAAACCAGGAAGCCGTGCTATAGGCCAGCGTTGAAACGCAAGCTACCGCAAATACGGCCCACCGATTCGAAAACCACTGCTGCGCAAGAAGGATGAAGCACAGGTGGACAAGGTACATCGAGTAGCTGATCCGCCCCACAAATCGCAAAACGGGCAGCCGTAAAACTGCGGGGAAGAATCCTTTCCCCTGAAGCGACCAGAGCAGAAGACCAACTGCAATCGATAGCGTGAAGCTGTACAGCATTACATTGTTAAACCGAACATTACCGCCGGTTCGAAACTCTGCGAACTTGGAAAAGGCTGACAAGCGCACCACCGCCGCATATCACAAGGATTGGTCCGAGCAACGGTATCTCCCGAATCTCTCCAGGCGATCTCCGCCACAGCACGGCTACGAGCGCTCCCGCTGCGAGCAGATCCATTCGAAACGGCATCAGGTGATAGATCGGCGCGGCGTTGCTAATGAAAGAGGTTGCTAAACCCCGCAGCACGGGTGCAAGTGCAATCAACACTATCGCAGTCCAAAGGAGAGCGGTTTCGGACAGGAATAAAATGGCGATGGGCCATAGTAGATAAACTGCTCCTCAACTGCGAGAGACCACAGCACGTCCAGACTTTCGTGCGGTACGCTGCGGAGCGCATTGGGGATGTTCGAGGCAAAGAAGGCATACCAATACCACTGCTTGATCCAGGCGGTTCCAAAGAGTACAGACGACAGAAGTAACAGCAGGAAATAGGGAGCCAGAATGCGGCGCGCCGACGACCGTAAAAGCCGCTGAAGTAGCCCGGCCTCGACTTTCGTTCCAGCAGGATGCCCGTTATCAGAAAACCGCTGAGCACGAAAAAATATCGACGCCCATCCAGGACAGAGGCAGGTAACAGAAATGGTAGATAAACACGCTCAATATTGCGAAGGCCCGCAACCCGTCCAACTCTAGAATGCGCGTGCTGACTGCATCCCGTCCTATCAGCCTTGTGCTGTCAATACTGACAACTCCGGTTGGCTTGCCGCCACCACTACGGGTGCCCGCCGAGACAAGCGCGTGAGACATGAACCGATTGTCGTCTCAAAGCCGCCCGGAGTCAGTACCTCGGCCACGCTCTGAGGTACGGGTAATACGAAGGTTCCTGAGCCTTACGCTGCTCTTACAACCCCGCCCTCCAAGGACCTTACGCCCGGTAACGGCAGGGATTACGACAGCCTCGGATTCATCGCACGCGCTAGGATGTGAGAACGACAATGAACCATAACTTCGTTAGAATCATCAAAGCAACTTTAGGACACTACCCGTTCTCAGGCGCGCGCGCTTCACTCGACTGAATTACGGACTTGTTCGTATCCGACCGCGCGGTCCCGAATGCGAACATCATATGCCCCACACACGATTGCGGCTTCGTGAGGCAAACGATTCAAATTAAAGGATCCAGAGACATAGAAATCGCTGGAGCTAAAAGTGCTCGGCACCGCAGAGGGGCTTGCACACGTAATGGGCCAAGCCACGGCCGACGGAGAACGGTTACGAGGACAGCGGGTAGCTCGGTTTGGCGCCTTCGAGCTCTACCTTGATACAGGTGAACTGCGGAAGCATGGGGTTCGCGTAAAACTACAGGGGAAACCCTTCCATATTTTAAGCGCGTTGATCGAAGAGCCGGGGCACGTGGTCACGCGGGAAGAGTTACGAAACCGGCTTTGGCCTGCCGATACGTTTGTGGACTTCGAGAGTGGACTGAACACGGCAGTCAACCGCTTACGAATCGCATTAGCCGATTCGGCAGAGAACCCAATCTACATCGAGACGCTGGCGCGGCTCGGGTATCGATTTATTGCTCCCGTCGTACTTTCAAGTGTGCCGCAGCGCTTAGAAGCTATTCGACCCCCGAAGGCAGAGGTAGAGCCTGCGGTGAGTGCTCTCGAAACCGAGCCCGCTGTATCGAGTACACGTCCGAATGGCCGGCTTTTGCTTCCCACCCGGACGTGGATCAGCATCGGAAGTTTGGGCATCCTGATGATTGCTGTGGCGGCGGCCGCTACGTTCCTTACAATCACCCGGTCAAATCCGGCGCCATCGTTTCATCAGGTCACATTCCGTAAGGGCTCGGTAGCGAATGCAAGGTTTACGCCTGATGGCGGAAACATCATCTATAGCGCCGAGTGGAACGGAGCAGCAAGCCGGGCGTTTCTCGCCGATCTTGTCAGTCCGGAAGCTCGAGATCTCGGCTTTGAAAACGCGACACTTGCAAGTCTTTCACCCGCAGCTGAAATGGCAGTTTTCATGACGCCCAAGGATACTCACAGCAGGGTGTTGGAACGAGTACCCCTGCACGGCGGCGCACCGCGGTTGATTTCAGATCACGCTAACGACGCGGATTGGGCTCCTGACGGAACATTGTGCCTGGTCACAAACGAAAATGCGATTTGGTCTGTAGAGTTCCCTCCGGGCCGCAAGATTTACAGTTCGAATGGCTGGATAACGAGTCCGCGTGTATCTCCGCATGGCAATGACGTAGCTTTCCTGGAACATCCTGTGATGGGTGATGATGCAGGACAGGTGGTTGTGGTGAATTCCTCCGGTAAGGCGCGCGTCCTCAGTTCAGGTTGGGCGTCGGCATTCGGTTTGGCCTGGCACCCTTCGGGTGAGGTGTGGTTTACCGCAACTCGTTCGGGCTCTAACCGAGCTCTTATGGCGGTCGATCTTCGCGGCCGCGTGCGACAAGTTGTGCAGGTTCCCGGAGATCTACAGCTCAAAGATATAGCTGCCTCGGGAAAAGTGTTGATTGCTCAGACGACGCAACACGTGACCATGTTTCTGGGAAACCTGAATGAAAAGTCTGAACGGGATATCTCATGGCTGGATTGGTCGCGCGCAGTAGCGATAACGCCGGATGGCAAGAGCGTTCTGTTTGATGAAAGCGGTGAAGGGGGTGGCAAACAGTACAGCGTTTATCTGTATCGAACTGACACTCGTTCACCCGAGCGCCTGGGTGAAGGTCGAGCGATGGACCTTTCAGCCGATGGACAATGGGCGCTGACACAGAGTGCCAGCGATGCCACGAGGCTCAGCCTCGTTTCTGTGAACGCGGCTCAGCCCAAACCCTTATCCGGACACGGTCTCGCGTATCGCTGGGCGAAGTTCTTCCCGGACAGTAAGGAAATCCTGGCTGCAGGCGCATATCCGAAACAGAGTCCCGGCATTTATCGACAACGTCTACCGGATGGCAGCCCGATTCTGCTGAAACCAAGCCTAGACTTCGAGAATGTAATTATCGACGAAAAAGGCCACACCGCGGTTGGTTGTGACGGAGTGCAAATCGTGGTCCTGGATCTCTCGAACGGAAATGCACGTTTCGTGAAGACACCACAATGCGTTTCGCCCACGGCATTTGTCGATGCGCAGACAGTACTTACCCGTCACCAAGATGGCGGGTCCGTTCAACTGGACCTGCTCAATTTGGCAACGGGACAACTAACACCGTATCGCCGTTATGCGCCTCCCGATCTGGCTGGCAGTTCGCATATTCTTCCTTTGCATCTCGCGAAAGATCTTCAGACATTTGTTTATTCCCGAATGCAGAGCCTGTCCAATCTTTTTGTGGTTTCAGGCTGGAGGTAGTTACTTGCATCCTGCAGTTGTGCTAACGAGGTAAGTGCCACATTCGAAAGCAGTGAAGGTCATCACCTAGCCTCAGCTGCCACCGAACGTGACATCAGTTATCGACCTTTCAGAGAGAAGTTATAGGACCTTTTTCTGAATTCGCACTACTGTCACTTCAAGGACAGTAACTGGTCGGCGTAAACATGGGGCGTTACAGTTCTCCCTAGTCGCGCCGCCGATCGGCTGGGGGTATAGAGATGAAAACACAAACTAACTTCTCACTCGCGCCTGTATGCCTTGCGTTGGCTTTATTCGCAAGCAGCCCGATTGGATGGGCTCAGGTCACAAGTGGCGATCTCGTCGGCATCGTCGTTGACCCGACCGGGGGCGCCGTTCCAGGAGCGCAAGTCGAAGTAGTCGAGGAGTCAACCGGAATCCGAGCGAGCCAAAGGACGGAGGCAAACGGGCAATATAGGTTCAGCAATCTCCATATCGGTAAGTACGATTTAGTCGTAGACGCGTCCGGATTCACGCGGACGAGCCTGAAAGGCGTGGCCATCGAGTTGAATAAGACCGCCACGCAAAACGTCACGCTCGCAGTTGGGCAGCTGTCCCAAAGTGTCGAAGTGGTTGAAGCCAGCGAAACAATCGACACAAGCACAGCGCAGATTCAGACAAATTTCACTTCAAAGCTCGCGGCGGATTTGCCAATAGCGGGTCTTGCGACGGGTGGGGTGCTAAATCTTTCTTTGCTCGGCGCGGGCGTTGCGAATGCGGGCGGAGTGGGAATCGGAGAGGGTCCTTCGGTAGGAGGACAACGGCCTTACAACAACAACTTTACTATTGAAGGCATTGATAACAACGAGAAGAGCACGACAGGGGCATTGATATACGTCCCCAACGACGCGGTATCGGAATTCACGCTGATGCAGAACCAGTTTTCAGCAGAATTCGGACATTCCTCGGGCGGGCAGTTTAATACAAACATCAAGAGTGGCACCAATCAGATTCATGGCACGATTTATGACTATTCGACGAACCGGAATCTCAATGCGATAGACCAATCGGCTGCGAATTCTGGAGTACTTAAGAATCCTCGTTTCGATCAGAACCGCCTAGGAGCGTCGTTCGGCGGACCAATTAAAAAGGACAAGCTCTTTTACTACGCGCTTTTTGAGTACAACCCGACGGGCCAGGCGGCAGTGCCAAGCTCGCCGTCTGCTTTCACCGACGGCTGCGGGATACGCGCAGCTCGCTGCTCTTCCGGGAATTTCCGCAACTAACCTGGGCGTTTTGCAGAAGTATGTCGCGCCCGCCGCTACGCAAAGCAGCACGATTCCTGTGGGACCTCCGGGCGGGGCCACCGTCAACATACCTGTTGGCGTGCTTCAAGTGGTCGCGCCGAATTACCAGAATGCCTACTACGGCGTTGCTTCGATCGACTACAACATTTCCGATCGCGATCAGTTGCGTGGCCGATTTCTCTACAACAGGACAGACACGATTGACATCGCGGGAACTCTGCCAGCCTTTTTTACTCTGCAGCCAAATCGGAATTACATGGCGACCCTGAGTGAATTCCATAACTTCACACCGAGTGTCACCAACGAACTGAGGCTTGGGTATATGCGATTCAATCAGCAGTTCCCGATACCGAACGTCAGCTTCCCTGGGCTGGATTCGTTTCCGAACCTGGTATTTAACGATCTGAACGGACTGCCGATCGGTCCTGATCCGAACGCGCCACAGTTTACGATTCAGAACACTTATCAAGTGACAGATAATTTGAGCTGGACGAAAGGCGCGCATACCTTTAAGTTCGGGTTCGACGGACGGAAGTCCATTTCGCCGCAAACTTTCACCCAGCGCTCACGCGGCGATTACGAATACTCCACGCTGTCTGGATATCTTTTCGATCAGCTTCCGGACCAGGTGGCACAGCGTAGCTTGGGATCTCCAGTCTTCTACGGCGATCAGATTTCGACGTACCTATATGGGAACGATCAATGGAAGGTGAATCCTCATCTGACGTTGAACTTGGGACTGCGCTGGGAATTTACAAGTGTTCCGTACTCAGAGAGGTTACAGCCTCTCAACAGCATCTCCAATGCGCCGGGTTTGATTGAGTTCAACAAACCGAAACCGCAATACAAGAATTTCGCGCCACGCATTGGGGTGGCCTATTCTCCAGGGTCGAACGGCAAAACCTCAATCCGCGCCGGGTTCGGAATGAACTATGACGTTCTTTATGACAACATCGGCATTCTTAATCTTCCGCCGCAGTTGAGCACAACTGTTGATTTGCTCGCTTTTAATCCGAACAATATCGGCGCGAACTTCCTGGCAAATGGTGGAATCCGGCCCAACACATCAACGGGTCCACTGACGCAGGCTGAGGCGCGAGCCACCACGCGGCCCTGATCGAGAACCAAAAACTGCCCTACTCGATTCAATGGAATTTCGGCATCGAACATCAGTTCGCAAATGATTACACATTTGAGGCGCGATATCTCGGCACTCGTGGCATACACCTGGACGTGCAACAAAGAATCAATTTTGGCTCGCCCGTCACTCCGGCGAACACGCTGCCAACCTTCTTCTCTCCACCGACGGCAAGTCAGTTGGCTGGACTGACACGAACGCTTCGCCGATTTCCCCCAGTTGGCCAGCTTCCAGCGTACGCTGCAGCTGGGTTTGGAGCCTCGATTGTGGACAATGCGCCGATCGGTAACTCGATCTATCACGGACTGGCTCTGCAGTTGAACCGGCGGTTCTCACGCGGACTGCAGCTCATCGGCGCCTATACTTGGAGTCACAATATCGACGACAGCACGGCAGACTTCTTCACACAGTTCTTACTCCACGCAGGCCTCAAGACTTCCAGGATCTCAGAGAGGATCGATCGTCTTCGGCTTTAGACCGAAGGCACCGACTCACATTGACCGCAATTTACGACATTCCTTTTTTCAAAGGGGATCATAGCTGGTTCATGAAGAACCTCATTGGAAACTGGGAAGTCGCTCCAATCTACACCTACGAAAGCCCCGAGTATGCGACGGTGCAGAGTGCGATTGATTCGAATTTGAACGGTGATCCATGGGGGGACCGCGCGATTATCAATCCGTGCCGGGACCGGCGCTACCGGCACCGATGTGCATGCGATAGACGCGACGGGCGCAACAATTCCCATAACGCTGGCGATTCCCAGGGCAACGCTTTTACGAATCCTGCGATTGCAGCGTATGTTGCAAACAACCCGAATGCGAAATACGTTGTAGCCGGGCCGGGAACATTCCCGAATGCTGGCCGGAACACGCTTCCGCTTCGGCCAACTAATAACCTGGATCTTAGCCTGATAAAGCGGTTCTCGATCACGGAGCGAGTAAAGCTCGAGTTCCAGGGCCAATTCAGTAACGCGCTAAATCATCCGCAATTTACAGGCGGGTTCCTGAATCATGTGGATGGCGCGAATCCGAGCCTCGTAAATATAGTGAGTTCGTCGAGCGTGCAGAACATGCTCACCCCTGGCAATCCGATTTTCAACCGGCCTGATCTGGCGTTTTCGAGTAATCCGCGCGAAATCTTCCTGGTCGGTAAGATTACGTTTTAATGTAATCAGCTTTTGGCCGTCACAGCCAACCATCAACCAGATATAACCGCGACAGATTCAAGCCAGTCGAATACGCGTAGGCGCCGGTGGCAGGGGCTATTGCCAGAGCTGATAACCCGAGGACGCCAGCTTGATCGCCAAGTGGGAGTGTTTTCCAAAGCTGAACTTTCCCCGTTTGCATATTCGTTTTCACAATTCGATAAACGGAGTCCCGGAAATTAACAGAGTACAGATCCTTGTTATCCATGCTCCAAGCAACCGGAAGCGAGCTTATACCATGCGAGATCTGGCGAGCACTGTTGGTCGCGAGATCAAAAACGAGGCCTGCATTGCTGGCGGTGGCCCCGCGATGCGCAGTCCGTTTGGGGAAACCACAACAAAGTCCAGATAGGGCGCTCCATTTATAGCAATGGGTTTGCCCCCATCCAGGAGCTGTGTGCAAATGCTGAGGCGCTCTCCCGGATATGCTCCGCCTACGATGAGTCTCTTCCCATCCGTCAGAAATCTCGCCCACTGATATTCAAATCCGTTTCCGAACACTTTCCGGGACGTCCTGTGAACCGATGGAAGTGAGTGTCAGATTCGTCCGGTCTTGCGGATCGACTGTCAAGGCCCATTTCGCATCTGGCGATAGGGCGAGTCCCCGGCCGGATGCGACGCGGAAGGTGCTTCCCGACTTTTGATCGTGAACGTACGTTGAGTAATGCTGGCCGCCGGCGGCGCCCCCTTCCGAAAAGAGCACGAGATTACCGCCCACTGAGATGTCATCGACATGAGAGAGATCAAACTTGGACAGATCGCTTTCGGCCCTGCCTACGCCTGGTGCTCCCGTCATTGTCATCCGTACGTCGTCGACCGCAATCAGCACCCGTCCAGCTCTCGAGATATCAAGCAGACGCAAGGAGGAGGGTGTATTCGAAATCTGCCGCAACTTCGCTGTTGTCGACACTTCGTACAACACCCGAGCCGCTCCGGTCTTGCTCGCAGTGAACCAGATTTCTTTGCCGGACGGGGACCATGCTAGTCCCTCAGCGGTGCTCCACTCATCTGTAAGCACTCGTGTGTTGCCGTTTCTGTCGACAAGCCGCACATGACCCCCATCGTCATCACGCACGGGGTGCTCGAGGAAGGCGACTTGATCTCCTCCAGGTGACACACGCAGGCAATTGAGCCAGCCTTGGGAGCTATAGACTAACTTGCCGACTGGAAACTCGATCACAGATTCCGGCCCGACTTCGCGGACAATCGCGAGCTCCTTGCCGTTTGGAGCCCAGTCCGCAGCCTTGGTGCCTTCCGCGATGACTTGGGATGCTCCTCCATGCACTGAAACCCGAGAAAGACGGGCGGGGCGATCTCCCGAAGGCGCACTTCTGGAAACAAACGCCAGATCGCCTTGGCGCGAGACCGAAGCGAGCGCACCAGGGGCAAATCCCAAGGCTCGCGACTTTGAGCTATCTAGATCCATCAAATATGTTTGCCGATCGCCGCCCCCCCACTTTGCCGTGTAAACAACGTTCTTCTGATCGGGCGCGAATCTAGCCGATCCAATGACGCCCGCCCGGAATGTCAATTGTCTGAAAATCGGTTGGCCGTGTTTTCCAGAAACTTTCGAACGAATGTACGTACAAGCAAGCACAACGATCGTCAGGACGACGATCATTACTAATGCAGCATGAAAGAATTTGTGCGATTTATAACTGGCTGGCTTGCTGCTTCTGACGTCAGTTATTCCGGTTACTAAGTTGGCCTCTCCGGTGTCGGACTGGCGGCGCAACATCGGGCTTGGTTCCGTTGGGCTGATCTTCATCGATCTCGACAACCGGGCAGATGAAGCGATACCCGAGACGCGGAAGCGTCTCAATATAGCGCGGGGCTTCGGCCGAGTCGCAAAGAGCAGCACGCAGCCGATTGGTGGCTGTGTTCAGTCCGTTTTCAAAGTCAACGAAAGTGCCAGCCGGCCAGAGCTTTTTGCAGAGCTCCTCTCGCGTAACCAGTTCGCCATGTCTTGCCAGCAACGCCTCCAAAACCTGTATGGGTTTGGCTTGCACTTTTACGCGTATGCCGTTCTTGGACAGCTCTCCGGTCTCGCTTCGAAGCTCGAAACCACCAAACCGGAAGATACGTCGCGACTTCGCGTCCGAAACCTGGGACGCATCCGGCACGCCACCAGTCAAGCCCGAGCCGGCGGGATTCTCCTGCAGCATATCGGGTTTGAAGAAGCACTTCTGATGCCAGCGTGTTAGTTAGCGTTGTGAAGACTATGGACGCGCCAAACGCGATATCGTCGTTCATTCCCGAACAATCTATGTTCGCATTCGAACTATTCGAGCGGCGTAACAGGCATGTAAGGAAAATATCAGCCGCCGGGCGCTCGCGGGTAACGCGATTCTTAACTCTTGTCGTCCGGCTTCTTATCTGATCTTACTTGGTCCTTTTCCAGGCTTGCCGCTTTAATCGTCTTTCGTACTTGGATGCCCAACGCCCGAGTTTCCGCCTGCTCCGCCTCCGCAAACCGCTTTTGTTTCCTCAATACTTCCGCGTATTCCTGAAGCCAGGTTGAAAGAACCAGGCTATCCGCGCCGGAAGAAGCTTCAAAAGACCGCACTGCTTTGTTATAAGCGTCGCTCGCCTCTTCGAAGTGCTTTGCAGTTCGATTAACGACGGCGATGTTATGCCAGGCTTGAGCCACTTGAATGTTGCCGGGTCCAAAAGACTTCTCTTGAATTAGCTGCACTCGTTGAAACAACTGAAGAGCATCGTCGTGTTTCTTTTGGTAGAAGAGTTCGGCTGCAAGATTAGAGACATCAGATGCGACTTTGGGATGATCGGGGCCGAAGCGAGCTTCATCGATCTCGAGGGCTTTTTCATATAACGCCTGCGCTTTCTTGTGATGTCCTAGCTTGCTCTCGACCGATGCCTGGTTCGAAAGACCCGAGGCGTAATTCGGGTCGCGGGGTCCGAGCGTGTTCAACCAAAGACTGGCTGCTTTTTCTTCAAGTTGCTTTGCTTCTTGCAAGTTTTTGCGAGCAGCCTCGGCCAAGCCCAGGTTGGTCCAGGCAATCGCGATCATCGGGTCTTCCTTTCTTCCGTAAGTCTCAATAATTTTTAAAGCTTCGATTTCATGTTCACGTGCTGCGTCCAGTCTTCCGGTCTTCGTTTCGAGAACTGCGAGATTGTTTAGCGCTTCCGCGAAATTGGGATACAGACCGGCCGGACTCTTCTTTTCAATGGCGATGGCTTTCAGGAGCAGAGGCTCAGCTTCCGATAGCCTTCCAAGCTCGTACAGCGTGAGTCCCAGGTTGTTCAAAGTTAATGCCGCCTCGTCGCCGTTAGTGAGCTGTAGCGCCTCTTCGATCTCGAACGCTTTCTGGTTTTTTTGTAGAGCATCCGCATAATGGCCGGTTTCAAAGCTGAGGAGCGCCGAGTTACTAAGAAGCTTTGCGAATTCACGGCTTTTCTCTCCCTTCGATTGCCTGATGATTGTGTCAGCGCGATCATAGAAACGACGGGCTTCCTCGTATCGGCCTTGCTCCTGTACATTTAGTCCTAGATTGCTTAATACGGAGCCCGCTATGACGTTTGCACTGGCGGGATTGTTCTCGAGAAGCGAGTACGATTGTCGAAGAAGGCTCTCGGCCGAGGCGAATTGACGGTGTGCGTGCGAGATCGCGGAGAGGTCGTTCAGCGAAACAGCCATTTCATAGTCGTCTGGTCGTTGCAGTTTCCGGTTGATGTCCATCGACCGGCGGTAGGCTTGCTCCGCATCAGCGAAACGCGACTGAGCTTGCTGGGCCTCTCCGATTTCGTTCCACAAAATCACGGCTCCGGAGCTCGCTGGATCGGGCAAAGAAGAGAGAGCGGACCGGAACAATTCTTCCGCCTTTGTATAAGAACCGCTATCGGAGGCCTTCAAAGCCTCTGAGCGTAAGCCTTCCCATCCTGGACTTCCGTCCGAGGCAAACGCCGCAGCGCCACAACTTATTAACGGCAATATGACCACGAAGCAGAATTGTAAAAAAGTTGTAACTGACCGACGAGATGGGGGATCATCGTGCATAACCATACTCCCTCGCGTTAACCCTGCGTCGGATAAGTCAGCCGACGGCCTTAGCAGAAGTGCTCTAGGATTCAGGAAGTTCACCGCATGATCAGTTTTCACGAGAGTGGAAACTCGAGCAATGGACGCAAGCTAATTTCATCCTTACTTGGTGAACAGCCCGAAAACTGCTACATATCTTGAAAGGGCGCGTGTGCGTTAAACCACGCCCAATTTCTTCCAGAAGGGCATCTAATGATCTAAGCCATAGATTTCCATGGGTAATTGCGATGATTCCTCAGTTAGGGGTCACCTTTTTGTCGCAAACAAGTTAGACGGGATACCTGAATCTGGAGTTAGGGTGGGTTTAAAAGTAAATAGTGTGGGCGGATGAGAGCCAGGCTATTACTATCGGCTGCAAGGTAAGCCGCTTCGGTCAAAGCTCTAGTTACAGAGCAAGCGGGGGTCGACGAGCGGTCGTAGTTTCATCCGCGTCAGAATATCAGCTTCAAAGCCAGCTGAATCTGCCGGGCAGAAGTCGTACCGTCCGGCTGTACGATCGTAGACAAAGATTGCCCGAACGTCCCCGGCGACGCCAGCGTATCACCGGCGGTGCCGGGTTGGTCAAATTGAATCCGGTTGAACACGTTGTAGACCTCGGCGCGAAATTGCAGATTTACTCGCTCCGTAATACTCGTGTTTTTCGCCAGGTTCACGTCCGTGTTGTAGTATGTCGGTCCTGTGAATGTATTTCTTCCGAGGTTTCCAGGTCTGCCAAACGGCTGAAGAGCAAATGCGGTAATTGGCGGACCAGTCTGATTCCCGGGCGCGCCGGCAGGAATCGACGGATTTCCTACCAGGTCCGGGCGGTTGCTCAATCCCGTGTACTCCGAGTCTCGGGCGCTGTAAATGTCGAAGGGACGTCCGCTCTGGAATGCGGAAAGACCCGACAGTTCCCACCCTCCGATGACTCGCGCGGCAAAGCCGTGATTGAAGTGGCTATGCCCCGGTCCGAAGGGTAGCTCGAAGACGTAATTGGCGACCAATCGGTGTCTCAAGTCATAATCTGAACTTCCGCGCTCTTCTTTCAGATTGAAAGAGTTTCGCGCAATATTACGGTTACCGGGCTGGCCCGCCACAAGCGGGTCGGCCGCATCATCGATCGCATGCGACCAGGTGTAGGCTGCCTGAAACTGCACCCCATGCCTGAGTTGCTTGTTGAAAACAGTCTGCAGACCGTTATACGTGCCGTTCCCGATCGATCTGACAACCACGGGCTCTTCGAAAGCCAGATTTCCGGTAACTTGCGGGAGACCGATTAAGGGCGCGATCCGCAATGCTCCACCTGCAACATCCAACGGCAAAGTGCCATTCGCATGAGCAGCTGCCACCAGCCAGGGTAGCGGCGGATTCCCGTCGACAGAACGGAAGAGGCGATGCGTGCCCGAACCCACGTAATTCACTTCCAAGGTCATACCGCTCCCCAACTGGCGCTGGATCCCGACATTCCAGGACTGTGTATAGGGAGTCTTGAGATTCGGGTCGAGGATCGTAATGCCCGTCAGGAGAGATCCATCCTGCACGGTCGAAGAAGGAGGGGGTTGAGTGGGCGGCGGGGGTAGCGCCCCGAGCGTTACCAGCGGTCCTGTGCCGCCCGCGAAATTCTGATTCGGGAAATTCTGCACCCCTGCAACAAAGGGTGGATTGCCCTTGAGGTTCGTGAACAGGTTCCCGAAGACCCGATCATGGAAGATGCCATATCCGACCCGGAATGACGTCTTGCCATCTCGGAAGGGATCCCAGGCCAATCCCAGGCGAGGCTCGAAGTCATAAGGATCGCTATTGTAAATCTGCCTTCCCGTTCCCGGCCCAACTGTCTGGAACGTAATTGGCGCCGGATCGAATGCTTGCGCGTACAAAAGGTTCGACAGATTTCCGTTTCGCTCGAACGGTACGCCATTGAACTCATAGCGTAATCCAAAGTCGAATGTCAGGTTGGGCCGGATTTTCCAGGAGTCCTGGATGAACGCGCCGTACTCGTGCTGAACGAATCTCCTGAAGTCTGTCGGCGTGCGCTGCCCTTGAGCATTGAAAAATTGCGTTTGGGACTGAATACCTGGTACGCCCAACAACGCCGCTGCCAGGGTCTGAAGAGTCTCGTCACTTCCGCAGCCCACGGCGCAATTCACAATCGGAATACTGAAATTTCCGAATGCCGTGAAATCCACCACTGGCCGAGATCCAAACGCATCGTATCCGTTGTCGTACACGTACCGGAATTCGCCACCCACCTTGACACTGTGGTTGCCTGCTACCCACGACAGTTGATCGACATAATTCCAGGTTCCGGCCCGTCGGAACTGGCCGTTGCTATCCCCCAGTCCGTTGCAGCCGAAGTTGGCAACGGTGGGCACATTATTTGACAAATTAAAGCTATAGTCCGTCCCGAACCCGAACGGATCTGGAGTGCTGTTCTGGTCGAGAACATTGTGGCCGTTACAGGTGAAGAGGTCATCCGTCCTGTTCAGTCCGAAACGGAATTCGTTGACGAGATTCGGGCGTAGCGTGGCAATGAAATTGAATGCTCCGTTTTGACCCTGTTGACCCGTGGCCACGCCACCGACACCTGGAAATATTTCATCCAAGGAGTTGCCGACGGTCAATCCGTTGTAGATGTAACGGGCGAACACGGTGTATTTATCGCTAAAGCGGTGATCCAGCCGGAACGTCACGTTTGCAGTATTTTGCGGCGTGCTGGTCGGGAAAAAGTAGATTGCCCGGATGCTGTCCACCGCGGGTCCGTTTGGGTTGGGGTAAAGCGCAAATATCTTCTGCATTGTAGGATCAAGGGGCAGACCCAATACGTTGTTCGATGAAGCCGGGCTGGCAAGATTGATCTGCTGACCGTTGTAGTTGAAGATCCCTGTCTTGAAAGCAGCGGTTGGAACCACGGAGGAATTCGTCAGTGTTGTCCGGAAGCGGTCCCATTCTGAATTCACAAAGAAGAACGTTTTGTCCTTTACGACGGGGCCACCGAACGAAAACCCAAACTGGTTGCGAACGAACGGATTCTGCGGATTAGGGATTGGATTGAAAAGATCGCGCGCCGCCATAGCATTTACGCGATTGAACTCATAGGCGTCTCCATGAAACTGGTTCGACCCACTGCGTGTGACGATATCAACGACCGCCCCGGTATTGCGGCCGAATTCCGGGAGAAAGTTATTTGTGATAACCCGGAATTCCTGCGTAGAATCCGGGTTGATCGTGCTGATTCCGCCGGCTATGCCCGGCACTGAGGCGTCGTTATTGTCCGTACCATCCAGAAGAAAATTATTATTCCTCTCGCGTTGCCCGTTCACCGAGAATCCTCCCAGCGAACTGGTGGTTTGCTGGCGCCCGGCGAAAGCAGTACCAACTGGTAAGGATCACGAGTAATGAGGGGTAAATCCAGAATACGCCGCTGATCCACGACGTTACTAAGCTGCGCGTCCGCCAAATCAATCGTTGGTACCGAAGATCCCGCCACTTCGATCGCCTGCGAAACGACTCCCAGTGCCAGGCTGCCGTTTAGAGTGAGATTTTGCGCAACCGTCAACTCGACATTCTGGAAACGCAGTGTAGAAAAGCCCTGTTTTTCAACTGTCACGTCGTAATGGCCGACGGGCACATTTGGTATGGAGTACGTTCCGGTACCGTCGGTCCTGGCGCTGCGGACCGCTGCTGTCTCAATGTTTCTGCCGTTTACTGTCGCGTCCGGCACACCGGCGCCCGTTGCATCTGTGATCGTACCGGTGATGCTCGCAGTTTGAGCATGAACTGTTGCGCCGGCCGAAACCAGCAGGATGGCCACCATCAGTCCCTTGAAGTGGTCATTGGATAGTCTGTTGTGATCTGCCACAAAACCTCGATTCCTACTTATGACTTAGCCGTAAGCCCGCGAAAGACATCTGACTGTCGGCTAACGCTTAGACTGTTAGGGTTTCTCAAACTTCGTTAGCGGAGACCCCGGACATAACGCGAGTATAAGATGACGAGATGAGGTAGCAATTTGCAGGCCATAAGTAAGTTATAGGAATACAATGGAGCCGCTTCCGGAGTCACCGTCGGGCTGTACCGATTCTGGTACAAATAGGACATTGTCCTTCCATTATTCGTACGATCTGCAAGGGTTCGGTGAGGCAAGCAGCGCTTCCGCAACCAAACTCTCACTATCTGCGCTTACGACCGTAAGCTGCCTAACGCCGTTGTGTCAATTCCTAGACTTGCGCTGCACGTATCCGAGAGAACAATCGCGGGTTTCCCCGGCCAGGTTCAGTTTGCGCGCGATCCGAGCCTGACTAAGTTAGAGCTGCAATATCGGTTCTAAGCCTAATGACCATTATCTAACGACTTAACTCTAAGATGTTGCGAGAAAAAACCCGTCGGATAAGTCCATCTATACTGCACGTATACACTCTCACTTTGTTTCGGTAGTTACGAATAAGTTAGCTAAGCCATTGAAATCGGCGGTATGTTCAAGGGAATAACCGTTCGGCCTCAATAAGCAACGATCGCTGGAACGCGACTGTAAGCTTTGCCTTTGGTCCGCGGACAACTCCGAGGCTCTGCCTATTCACATAATCCGTGATCTTATATTCGCCGGAAGATAAGCCGCGAAGCTCCACTTGGCCGTTCCAGTTCGGCGCATAAAACGCGTAGTACATCGCCCGACCTTTCCTAATGCAGTGTGTTTCCGGCTTATCGAAACCGATGTCATATAAGTCACCGAGATATTTTCCCTCGGGAAGCATTTTCTCGCGATAAATTCTTACCCACTCTGCCCAAATTTTCTGTTTTTCCGGAGTCAGAGCCAGCTTGGTGATACTCGTATCGGTGTCATCCGGTGGACTATTTAGATCATCGGGAGGCCAGCGGAATTGTGTTCCAATGACGCCGCCCACGCCAACTGTGGAAGCGAAGTCCATCCCACCATCACTCAATTCGACATGATCCCCGAAGTAAGGCAGCGAGTCTCCCATAAGCGCCTTCAAAGTTTTCCCTTTCGATCGAACCTGCCAAGAGCTGGTTGGGTCTGACGCGACCGACATGTTGAAGTACGGCATCGAATAAAACGAGTAGGCGGTTCCGCACGGGCAGAGTTCAATCAGAGCGCCGGGCTTGACGCTTCGCACAGCTTCCGCGATGGCTCTGAAGAATTGCGGCACCGCCTCCACGCTATCTTCCGGCCGATTGTGATGATGAGCCGGATTCGTACAGGGTGGAACGGCGTTCAAGAATTGACCGTCGATCTTCAGTCCATCGAAGCCCCAGTCGCGAATGATTTTCTCAGCCAGCCTCTGATGCCAGCGAACAACGGCCGGAACAGCGGGACAGAGATAACTGGTGTGGAAATAGCTTATCTTCCGTTCTTTGCCTCGCTGATCCAGCAGGAGCCAGTCGGGGTGTTCATGAAGCACTTCGGCGCGCGGGCTGACTGACATTGGCGACCACCACAACTGCGCTTTGAATCCTTCAGCGTGGATTTTGTCTACCAGCGCTTTGACGTCGGCATCTCCATGCGGGAATTTCTCTGGATTTGGTAGCCAGTCGCCCTCGGCGTTCTGCCAACCGTCATCCATAGTGACCCACTTGAAGCCAAGGGTTTTCACAACGGGCAAAGCGGTTAGAATCTGCTTGGGCTGGAAATGCGAGCCGAATCCCCAGGCACACCAGATGGGCTCAAACGCGTCCGCAGGCGTATTCGGAAAACGAACACCTTTTTGAACCATCATGCGGCGGTAATCGCGAAGAGTCGAAAAGTAATCGCCCTCGTGAACGGCCACAAATGTCTCGAAAGTCGTCAGCGTCTGCCCGTGGTTTCAGGGTTTGCCGCTGCTTGTACTCGACAGCGACGGTGGCTCGATCTGCCGATCGGCATGCCCACCGGAAGGGACACAAGTTTGGGCGTGAGTTCATCGTGACCCACTGCGATCCCCACGTCAGGACGCCAAACATCGATCACGGGAGTGCCACCGCCGTAATCGCTAGCGTTCATACCGAGGTAATTCTGTTGATGAAAACCAACGTGCAGCGGAACGACCCAATCCGGACGGCTTTCATAAGACCCGCTTTCGAGGGACCAGAACGCCGGCGATATCTGGTGGGGATTCTGCGTTTAGTGAGTAGTTGCAGTTGGTCCATCCGTCCACAGAAAGATCGCCTCGTCCAGTGTTCGCGTATTGGACTCGTGATGAACAGCATGCTCGGGTAGTTTTTGAAGGACACGACGGTTTCTGTCTTTTGGAGCGGCCCCGATACGCCAGTTATAACCAATTGCTGGCCAGCGCCCCGGGCATCGGATATATTCTCAAGGCGCCGATTTTTGAGCTCAAAATCTTTGATCGGGCTTCTGTTCACCACGATGAACTCAGACGCGCTCGCGGGCCCGAGCGGAATATCTCTTCCAGCGAACCGGGCAATGACACGACTGTGCATAAGTCCGTCGAACTCGAGCTTGATATTCGCGCTGCCGATTTCCGCTGCCGGCGCGGGCGTGACGGCTGAGATAGTTCGCGTTAATAGGTAAAGGCAGAAGAGAGTTAAGATTGGTTGATTCACGGTTCGCGATTCAATGATAGACGGTAAGGCGCTGTCAATGGTTAAATACAATAGCGGTTAAATAACTAACAGGCGGCAATATGCCAGAGCTAGCTTCCAAGCCCGAAACACTTATCTCGCCTACCGAGCAGGGCGCTGACATCATAGCCCCGGTCTCGGCCATTCAGCGCAACGTAGCCGTAGATGCGTACCGCGGCTTGGTAATGCTGCTCATGATGGCGGAGGTATTGCGCTTCGCTCGAGTAGCACAAGCCTTTCCGGGGAACTGGTTCTGGGGCATCCTTGCCTATAACCAAACTCACGTGGAATGGGCCGGCTGCTCATTGCACGACCTCATTCAGCCTTCCTTCTCATTCTTGGTTGGCGTCGCTTTGCCGTACTCGATCGCGAGCCGCCTCCGCAAAGGAGGAACATTCGGCAACATGTTCGTCCACGCGGTCTGGCGATCAATTTTGCTGATGGCGCTCGGGATATTTCTGCGGTCAATAGATCACCCGCAAACTAACTTCACGTTTGAAGATACTCTGACGCAAATAGGGTTGGGTTATCCCTTCCTATTTCTGCTTGGCTTTGCCCGGCCGCGCTTGCAGTGGACTGCGTTGGCCGTGATTCTCACTGGATATTGGCTGGCTTGGGCGTTGTACCCTGCTCCAGGACCTGGATTCGATTACACGTCCGTCGGCGTGCCTGCAAATTGGAGTCACAACTTCACCGGCTTTGCCGCGCATTGGAACAAGAACAGCAACCTGGGTGTGGCGTTCGATCAATGGTTTTTGAATCTATTCCCTCGCACGAGGCCGTTCGTCGCGAACGAAGGCGGCTATCTGACTCTCAGCTTCATCCCAACACTCGGCACGATGATTTTGGGCTTAGTTGCGGGGCGCTGGTTCCGGACCTTTGCGCCGAAGATTCCATTCAAACGCTTCGTGATAGCCGGCGTGATTGGAATCGCTGCCGGTTTGCTGCTGCACGTGACGGGTATCTGCCCCGTTGTGAAACGTATCTGGACGCCAAGTTGGACGTTATTCAGCGGCGGTGCGTGTTTCTTGATCTTGGCTCTGTTCAGTTGGGTGATCGACTTCAAAGGTTATCGAAAATGGGCATTCCCGCTGGTGGTGATCGGAATGAACTCTATCGCCGCTTACCTGATGGCGCACTTGTTCGAGCGTTTCATAGCCAGTTCCTTCCGCATTAACTTAGGTGAAAGAGCATTCCAGATTTTCGGAGCGGCGCTGGAACCGCTGCTTCTGGGTACGGCGGTGCTATTGACATATTGGGTGCTCCTTTTGTGGATGTACCGGCGCAAGATCTTTTTGAAGATCTGAGTGGTTCTAGGCACAGGCCGTAACCTGACCGGTCCGGCCGAGAAAACCTGGAATTCGAGCGGGATGCGGGGTCTCAATGGCCGCGCAATCGCGAAAGCATAAGATGATTCCCGAGGTCTCCACGGTAGAGTCGCTATCGTAACAGGTGCAATCCGTGGCGCGGGACGTGCCATTGCGGCTGTGCTCGGTGAGCACGGTGCAACTGTCTACGTGACCGGGGCATTGCCCTGCACTGCGACCACCACCGAAACTGAACCTAGGATGCATGCGGTTGCTGGTCCGTGTGAATCTTGTCGGGATTGTTCACTGAATAGATCGCCGTGATGCGGCCATTCTCGATTGACACGGACGCAACGGACACGAGTTGTCCGTCGCGAAAAGTCAGCATACCAGGGCCGGAATTTACAGTGCTCGGTCGTACTTCGAATACGCTGCCCGGCTTGCTTCGCAAACCCAGGAAGAACCGCGTGATGCGATCGGCCCCATACACCGGATTGAGAATCGACGGCACTTTGCCGCCGCCATCTGCGACCAACACAGCATCCTGTGCAATGATCCCAAGTAACTCCTTCTCGTCGCCATGTGCCAGCGCGTCGATGAAGCGAGTCACAACGGACGAGGCAATCTTTCCAG
Organism: uncultured Acidobacteriaceae bacterium; assembly: GCA_963771565.1. Lineage (GTDB taxonomy): Bacteria > Acidobacteriota > Terriglobia > Bryobacterales > Bryobacteraceae > Bog-105. The sequence continues at coordinate 184,634 of CAVYUB010000018.1, read as the reverse complement.
GGACAGGCGGGGCTTGCTTGGCGCGATTGAGTGCAGTACGGGCACGGACCATCGCCTGGCGGCAAGCGGCTTCAGATTTGCCAGCGATTTCGGCAATCGATCGATAAGAGTGTTCGAAGATCTCACGTAGGACGAAGACAACGCGCTGTTCCGGCTCCAATTTGTCGAGTAGGTACAAGAGGCCGACAGAGAGGCGCGACCGTGTGATTGCATCTTGTTCCGGGTCAGGAGAGTTGAAGACAGGTTCCGGAAGCCATTCGCCAGGATATAGCTCCCGCCGACGTTGCGCGGAACGAAGTTTGTCGATGGACAGGCGGGTCACGACGGTGGTCAGCCAAGCCTCTACATTCCCGACGGATGCGTGGTCCCGTTGCTCCAAACGCAAAAGAGCTTCCTGCACAATATCTTCACTCTCAACCAGACTTCCGAGATATCCGTAGGCGAGGGAGAGGAGGCGCTTGCGTTCGGAGGGTGAAGCGGCGGAGTGGCTTAACTTACTCAGCTGCTGAAGATCGAAGGAGCTCAACAAATTCAGGGTACAAAAATTCGAACCGCCCATCACAAATGCACCTGCCATCTCGTCGAAAGAGATAGAGGAAGAAACCAACATGGCAGACAAAAAGACACACAACATAGAACCGAGAATCAACTTGGCCGATCCAGCGTTCAGTGGAGTGATGAAGGCGATGTATGGCCTGGAAGCGCCGCTCCGGAACTCCGGACTCGAACCGGCGTTGCGCGAATTAGTGAAAACGCGGGCCTCACAGATTAACGGTTGTGCTTATTGCCTTGATATGCATACCAAGGACGCGAGGGCACAGGGCGAGACCGAGCAGCGGCTGTATGCGCTAAATGCATGGCGAGAAACGCCGTTCTATACCGATCGGGAGCGCGCCGCGTTGGAATGGACGGAGCAGTTGACGCTGATTGCTGGCAAAGATGTGCCGGACGAGTTGTATCGGCGGGTGAGAGAGCACTTCAGCGAAGAGGAGATTGTAAATCTGACACTCGCGGTGGTGCAGATCAATGGGTGGAACCGATTGGCGATCTCGGTCCGCGCGCCAGTTGGCAGCTATCAGCCGGTTGAGGGCGATCATACTGAAGCCACGACCTAAGCAATGTCGCTCATTTTCCTCCCATCGAATCTCTTGAGGGTTTCTACGAAACACTGTGCGGTCTAGAAGTAGCGTTTACGTCATTCGAGCAGCCGCGGCCCGATCTTCTCAGCCGCTTCCTTCGACGTGATTACAGGATATACCTCGAAATCAACGAGGTCGCTCCAATTCGCCATCCATTCATCGAGCAGCCAACGGTCGCAAGCTTCCACGAGTTGATAGCAGTGCTCAAGTTTTTCATCGACCCAGCTCGACACATACAGCAACCCTTCCGGCGCCATACGCCCACAGTCCCGAAACCGTCGGTAGACGGGTACGGCATCTTTGTTCCTGAAATGCTCCACGACCTGTTCGGAATTGATGAAGAGGCCTTGCAATCGCACATATCCCGCACCATAACAATTGGTCACGACAATGGCTCCGCGTATCAGTCTCGACCAATCCTTGGCCTGTGACGACTTGGGGTTTGCCTGCCTTATTGAATTTACATTTGTTTAGAGTATAAGAGTTTGGCCAGCTAAGCGCTAAACCCATGTATCACGGCCTCTGAGGACTCCCATGCTTTCAGTTTTTCTAGATCTGAAGTTCGTGTTCCGGCAACTGCGCAAGTCACCGGGATTTGCGGCAACCGCGGTCCTGATGCTGGCCTTCGGCATTGGGGCGACCACGGCGATTTTCTCCGTTGTCGAAGCTGTGCTTCTCCGACCATTGCCTTTCCCTAACCCTGACCGGCTTATGGCGCTGTCGGACCGTCTACAGGGGGCAGATCTCGGCGGCAATGGCGAGGCGGGAGTTACCGCGCCCGATATTCGAGCTTATATACGCGACACGCATTCGTTTAAAAGCCTCGGCGGGTTTGGGTTTGCGGCGTATGAGCTTTCCGGCATCGGCGAGCCCGCTCAGGTGAATGCTTCACGCCTGAGCGCCGGAGTTTTTTCAGCTCTCGGAGTTGCGCCGCTGCTTGGCCGCACATTTACTGCTCAGGAAGACGGACAGACCCAGCAAGTCGCTGTGTTGAGTTATGCGACATGGCAAAGCCGATTCAATGGAAATCCGCACGTATTGGGCAGCAAGATCCTGCTGGATCGCAAACCCTATCTCGTGATCGGCGTTATGCCGCGAAACTTTGAATTTCCGCTGGTGCCGGGGCACCTGAACCGCTGCGAACTGTGGGTTCCAATGAGCCCGACGCATCAGGAACTGACCCAGGGCGCTGCGAGCTGGAACTACGGCATGGTTGGCCGCCTTAAGCCGGGCATGACTCCCGCGCAGGCGCAGAGTGATGCGGAGCGCGTGGCGCAGGAGATCATGCGTAACTATCCCGCATTCATGACGAGCCTGCACATCAGTTCCGTGGTGCGGCCGCTGCATGAAGAAACCGTGGAACAGGCGCGTCCGCTGGTGCGAACGCTGTTCCTGGCTGTTGCCGTAGTGTTGCTGATTGCTTGCGCTAATCTTGCTGGGCTCATGCTGGTACGCGCGATTCACAGGCAGCGGGAGGTGGCAGTACGCCTGGCGCTGGGAGCGCGCGCTGTAGCATTGCTGCGCCAGACAATTCTTGAGAGCCTTATGCTCAGCGTGAGCGGCGGTCTGCTGGGACTGGCGCTTGCCGCGTTGGCGCTGCGCGTAGGCAGAAATCTGCTGCCGGAGAGTCTTCCCCGCATCAGTGAGATATCCCTGAACTGGAATGTGGTGGGGTTTGCGTTGCTGCTTGCAGTGATTACAGGAGTGCTTTGTGGATTGGCTCCGGCCTTTGCCGCTCTCCGCACCAGCGTGAATGACACGCTCAAGGAAGGCGGGCGCAGCGGTTCCGCAGGCGGAGTCCATACACGCCTGCGCTCTGCGTTGGTGGTAGCCGAGATCGCAGTTGCCCTGTTACTGCTGACTGCCTCAGGGCTGCTGCTGCGCAGCTTTGAAAAAATGCGCTCGGTCGATCTTGGATTCCGTCCTGGACACATCACCACCGCTGCATATTCGCTGCCGCAGAAACAATACGCCACACAACCGGCCGTGGATGCTTTTGACAAGGAACTGCTGCTTCGCCTGCGGCGGCTCCCCAGCGCTGAGGCGGCGGGCCTGACCAGCTTCCTCCCCGCTTCTGGAGACAACAGTAACGAGACCTTCCTGGTGGATGGCTATGTTCCGCCTAAAGGTGCGAAGATGAACCTCGCTACGCCTGCGGTTGTGATGGGCGATTACTTCCGCACTATGGGCATTCCGTTGCTGAGGGGGCGCACGTTTACCGAGACCGACAGAGCGGGCGCGCAGTTGGTTGTCGTTGTAAACCGCAAACTCGCCCAGCACTTCTGGCCCAATCAGGATCCGATTGGGAAGCGGCTACGGATCGGCACACAGGAGATGCAAACTCCCTGGCTGACAGTCGTGGGCGAAATGGCTGACGTAAAACTGAGTTCCCCAGATGCGGAGACGAAGGAGCAGTTCTACCAGCCGGTAGAACAGGCGGAAGAGTCGATAGGATCCCTCGCCTCCCCGACCGATCTCAATGGCAATGGCGGCTACGTTGTCTTGCGCTCGACGTTGCCACCGGAGCAGATGGAAAACGTTCTTCGCGCGACCGTTCGCTCCATTGACCCGCAACTGCCGCTGACGCAAGTGCAGACCATGGATCAAGCTGTCTCGGACAGCGAAGCGCCTCGCCGCTTCAACACAGTTCTCATTACCAGTTTTGCCTTCGCAGCGGTGTTATTGGCTGTGCTGGGCATTTATAGCGTCATCGCCTTCTCGGCCGCCTCTCGCGTACAGGAAATGGCCATTCGCATGGCGCTTGGTTCGCAGCGCTCCGGCATCATGCGCCTAATTCTGGTCTCCGGAACCAAACTCGCCGCCATAGGCTGCATCATTGGGCTAGCGGGAGCCGCTGCTGCCTCAGGCCTGCTGCGCTCCTTCCTTTTCGGAGTGAGTCCGTTTGACTTGCCTGTGCTGATTTTGGCTGCAATCGCCGTGTTTCTGCTTGCTCTGGCCGCCTCGGCCATCCCGGCACAGCGCGCGGCTTCTACCGACCCCATGCAGTCGTTACGCGGAGAATAATCGCAGCAACACGCCGTTTGACAAATGCCAACGAGACTCACGCGCGTTCATCACAGCTTCCGGACCGCCTGCAATATTGCGCTTCCAAGCTCGTGCGCTTCCCTTTCCTGTGCCAACAATCCGGGGCCTAGCATCGACCCAAGAAAAATGACGCCGCCGTTTCCCATACGCCGCTTGGCGCAAACCGCCATTCCTCCGAACTCGGCAATTTTTTCGTCTGCGGAGCACTCGACTGAAGTAATCATGCTGAAATCTCTCAGGAGCCGGCGCAGTGGCCAGACGTATTCAATGTAAGCGCCCCCGTTTGCATGCGGCGCTTGAACACGAAGCCCGAAGACATCGCGCAGCACCCGAATTTGTCCAACCGATTCCTCCGGGGGCATGAAAGGCAGACCGCTCTCGAGAATCAGCCACGTGCCCCTGTTTACTTTCTGAAGCAGTTTCAGCCCGGCTTCGCGCGATAATTGCCGAGCTCCTGGAATGATGATCAGCCGGGGCGAAGGCCCACCGAATATCGCCGTGTTCCGGCTTAACAATAATCGGAAGCCATTCGTGGACTCCTGCGATAAACAGTGCGATTCCGTAATTATTTCCGGCTCGACACTCACCAGACTGTTCGGAACTAAGCAACTGGCCGCAAACATGTGCCGGGCACGCCAAGACGATCCGCCCAACTCGATGCTTGACAAGAGCTGCGAAATGGGGCTGACGATGTTGAACAAAAGTTCGCGGCGCGTGGGCATGGCACCCTTAGAGCTGTCCTGAAATGAACCGGCTCATGGCCGCGGAGGTATCGTAGATCTGCTGATCTGGCGCGTAATGGTATCGCGCTTCCATCTCTGCGATGATCCATTTGTCGTATCCCACTTTGGCCATTGCATCGCGAATCGCCCGCCAGTTATTGTCGCCCAAGAAAATGTTTGTATAGACACTTTCCTGGCCGCATCGTCCTCTATGCTTCATCACATCTTTAACGTGAACGCGAGTGATCCGGGGCGCCGTTTATCTCGATCCACTGCTCTGCAAAGCCTGTATCGTGGATGTTACCGACGTCAAGATGGATGCCCACCCACGGACTATTCACGTCATTCAAGAAAGTGTAGAACTCGCGCGGGCTCAGCAAAAACCGCTGCTCTGAATTGCAATTCTCGACTCCGATCTTCACCTTCGCCTTGCCTGCAACCTCCCCTAACCTCCGCAACGTATCCACGCAACGAGTGTAGACCTCGTTGTAAGGTGTATCGCTCGTCACTACTCCGGCCACTATCAGGATCGCGTCGGTCTTGAAGATCTGGGCGGCTTCAATTTGCCTTTCGATGTGGTGAAACGCCGCCTCTCTTTTTGCTGGATCGCGCGCAGAGATGTTCTCTTCCCAATCCAGAGAATTGGATACGTTCGAGACCTCTAGACCGGCGTCCTGAATTTTCGCCAATAGCTGGCGGAGCTCGGATCCTTGGTCTGCATCTGAAACCAGGGCCGATCGCCCAGCCACAGCTCGATGCCGTCATAACCAGCTCGCTTCAAAAGCATCACGCCGTCTTCAAAGCTCATTCCCTGCGGGAATATCGTGTCACCTATCGATTTCTTCATAAGAAAGTCTAATCATAGTTAATACACTATTTGATAGGGACTCACATCTGATCAACGCACGCGGATCGATAGCGCTGGCGGTCGCGCTATTTCTAATTTCCCCCGCCTTGGCGGTTTATTCCGGGCCTGATGTTGAACCCATCATCAAAAACTCTGTTGCGGCAAATCAAAGAGACTGGGAAGCCGCTCCGCATTATTCGTATCGTGAGCGTGACCGGATCGGTTCAATGACGAAAACGTACGAAGTAACAATGATCCTGGGGAGTCCGTATAGCCGGTTAATTGCGGTGAATGACCAGCCTCTATCGCCGGAAGAAAACACGAAAGAAGAACGGAAACTGCAACAAGTGATAGCCGAACGCCGGGCGGAAACACCCGAGCAGAGGCAAAGAAGAATCGCGAAATACGAGAAGGACCGGAGACGCGATCGCCTGATGATGGACCAACTTACTCAAGCCTTCGACTTCAAGTTGCTCGGAAGCAAGATCGTTGATGCGCGCGAAACGTATGTGCTGCGTGCGACTCCTCGAAAGGGATACAAACCGCCCAACATGGAGACGCAGGTCCTGCCGGCAATGCGCGGTGAGCTCTGGATCGATAAAAAGACGTTTCAATGGGTTAAAGTGACTGCGCATGTAACGCGTCCTATCAGTATCGAGGGCTTCTTAGCGCAAGTAGAACCTGGGACCCGATTCGAATTGGAAAAGATGCCTGCAGATGACGGTATCTGGTTATCCAAGCACTTTGAAATGAAATCGAGTGCCAAGGTCCTGTTTTTGTTCGATCGCTCAGATCAGCAAGATAGTACCTATTTCGATTACCGCAAAATAACGGATCCGTCCGCTTTCGCTCCAAGCAATCACTCGAAATAGATAAATTAGCGGGCTTCGACGCATTCAAATCGCCCGGAATATGGGGTCGTTTGGGTGAGCGAATCCGCTCGTTTCCCTCACTCAGTATTCAGTGGAGACAACTCTCGACCGGCATGCCCGTGTAGTGTCGATAGTCATTCCCGTCTACAACGAAGTGGCGTTCTCAACGCACTGCTACGCACGCTGAGGCCAGTGTTACTCGGTACCGGATGGAACTACGAAGTTGTGTTTGTGAATGACGGCAGCACGGATGAATCTCTGCCGATGCTCCTCGCAGAAGCGGTGGCGGATAACGAATCAAGGTGCTTAGTTTTCCACGCAACTTCGGGCATCAGACTGCGGTTACCGCTGGCTTGGATTTTGCCAGCGGCGATGCGGTCGTGATTCTGGACGCGGATCTGCAAGACCCGCCGGAACTCATACCGAAAATGCTCGAGCTGTATCTGCAAGGTTACGACGTAGTCTCCCCCAAGCGGATCTCGCGAGGAGGAGAAGGCCTATTCAAACGTGGAACAGCTTGGCTGTTTTATTGGCTGATTCAGAAGTTAGTGGACAAGAGAATTCGTTCCGAAGTGGGGGACTTTCGCCTACTAAGCCGCGCGGCCGTGAATGCGCTGCGGCAGTTTCGAGAACAACATCGGTTCTTGCGCGGCTTGATCACGTGGCTCGGGATGCGAGAGGCGATCCTCCCCTTTCACAGGCAGCCGCGAGCCGCGGGCGAAACCAAATACTCGGTGCTGGAAATGTTGCGATTCTCGTGGACCGCGATTACTTCATTTTCGGCGTTGCCGCTGCGCTGCACGATGATCGGAGGCATCGTCGCGAGCGGCGTGTCGATGCTGTATTTCATCTACGCCGCATACGGGGCCTTCATTCTGAACAAGGTTGTTCCGGGCTGGACTTCAATCGTATTCCTGCAATGCCTGTTCTTTGGAATTACATTGCTCGGCATCAGCGCTATTGGCGAGTACGTCGGCCGCATCTACGAAGAGGCCAAGGTTCGACCGCTTTACATTCTGGATCACGTTGTCAATCTCCATGCGGATGGAGTTCAGCGCGTTGCAATTATGCAGCCGCGCGATACGGCTGTGCCGCAACACGAATTACTGCGGCTCCGGGAAAAAGTCGGCAGTTCTGTCTGATGCCGGCCGAATTTGACGATTACGCCGCCTCCTATCAGAAGCTGCTGAGCGATCCTCTGCGGGAGCGATTTGCTCCGGGATCGCAGTTCTTCACTCGCAGGAAATGGGACCTACTGAAAGGCTTTTCTGAGCCGTCGCAGCGGTCATACCGAGAACCAGAAGTGGCTAGACGTTGGATGTGGGTTCGGTGATTTGCTGCGCTTGGGCAAATCCTGCTTTCAAGAAGCATTGGGATGCGATTTGAGCCCCGAAATGCTTTCTCAAGCACGGGATTTGGACGTGCGCCTTCAGAATCGGGCGGACGAGCTTCCCTACGAATCGGAGACGTTCGACTTGGTGACGGCCGTGTGCGTGTACCATCATGTCATTCCAAGAGAAACACGACTCGCACTGACGAGCGAAATTAAACGAGTTCTGAAACCAGGCGCCGTCTTCTGTCTGATCGAACACAACCCCCTTAACCCAATAACGCGGCTGATTGTGCACCGCACGCCTATGGACGCAAACGCGCAGTTGCTTGGGATCTCAGAATCAATCGAACTGCTAAAAGCCGCTGGCCTCATCGTGATTGGCAAGGAACTCTTCCTCTATTTGCCGGAAGCGTTGTACAACAGGGCTACCTTCCTCGAGTCCTGTTTTCGAAATGTTCCGCTCGGCGGTCAATACGCGGTCTTCGCGGAAAAACCAAACTAGAAATAGAAGCGCAGCGAGAGTTGCAGGTTCCGCGTGTCGTCCGTCTTGCCTGTCACCTTCCCGAATGTCGCGGCGTTACTCGGATCCAGGTTTACGTTGGCCAAGTTCGGGTGATTGAAGGCATCGAACGCCTCCGCGCGGAACTGGAATCCGAACCGCTCCGTGACGGCGAACTTTTTGAACAAGCCAAGGTTCCAGTTATCAAAACCGGGACTGTAGACGCTGTCGCGAACACCTTGCTGCAGCACGAACGTGCCAGGCGCGGGCGGCGTAAAGATCGGTGCGCCGTTAGCGTTCGTGGTTTGGATCCAATAGTTCGCCTGCGATCCGGGGTTCCCGCTCGCCGAGTCGAACTTGTTCGAATAGACGATCGGCCCATTTATCGCCCAAAATTGACCTACCTTATCGTTCGAGCACCCGCTGGGGGGCCCATTCGTCGAAAAGCTCCCATCGAGCCCCACTCCTGCGTAGTCGTTGGCTAATCCGACACTGCAGGGACTTCCGGTCTGAGCCTGGAAGATGCCGCTGATCTGCCATCCTCCTAGGAGCTTGCCCACCAGGCTGCTCTGATTCCGGAGGAACGGCAATTCATATAGGAAATTCAGGATGAAGATGTGCCGAGAGTCAAACTCGGACGGCCCCCACAGGTTGAGAGCATAATAGGTATCCGGGATGATGTCACGCTGGTTAGAGCCGTTATCCAAACTCTTGCTGAACGTGTATGAAGCTCCGAACTGCAACCCCTGGGAGAACCGCCGATTCCACGTGAGTTGCAGTGAATTGTAGCGGGAGCTCGCCACGTTATCGGTTTCGCGAACCGAATTGTAGCCTGCGTAGGGCCGCACTGCGTCAAGGTTCACACCCGGGTTCGTTGCCACGACGGCAGTAGTTGGTTGATTGATATCTGCTTCGCGCTGCAAGTGCAGGCCTCGACGCCCCACATAAGCAGCGGTGACAACCGAATTGAACATCTCACGCTCGACGGTGAAGTTCCAATTCCAGGCGGACGGATTCTTGAAGGCGCGGCTCTGTGTAGTGACGGTCAACGGAAGCACGTTGGTAGAACTCCCGCCAGGATTATCGGCGCTTCCGAAGGTCACGTTCGCTGTCGGCTGGAACGGTGGGTTGCCGCCCAGGAAGACTGAGTCGCTGACGCCGAGGCGTGTAAAGAACTCTCCTCCGCCAGCCCGAATAACCGTCTTAGGATCCAACTGGTACGCAATGCCGACCCGTGGCTGAATCTGGCCCCACTGAATATTTGAGTAGTAGCTGGGGTACTTTCCGCCGCGAAACAAGTAATTAAATTGTCCGGAAGTCGCTTCGGGGAACCGGCCTTTAGCCGAATCCGGAAATCCGTTTCCAGGAATCACCAGCCCGTTGTAACGATCGCCGTTGCCGACGATGATCTGACCGGCATTCGGTCCAGTCCCGATCACACTCACCGCGTCTGCCGGATTATAGAGCGTCGGATCGAACACGGCCATGTTGCGCCAGATCGCGCTATAAGGCACTATCACCGTATAACGTGCGCCGTAGTTCAACGTAAGCTTTGGCGTCACTTTCCACGAATCCTGCGCGTACGGCTCGTAGCTTTCACCGCGGAAGAGCGTGTAGGCGCGGTGCCCGAGTTCCGAATAGCTATCGAACAGACCCTCTGCTGTATTGGCGATCGCGTTGCCCGTGCTCGGCGCGCCAGACCGCGTATCGGTAAATTGAAACTGCCCGTTTTGGTTGTTAGTACAGGTGGGGCAGGCGCTCACGTTGATTTCGTCATTATCGTTCTCGCCCGAGCGCTCGAAGTAGAAGCCGAACTTCATCGTGTGGCTACCCTTGACCCAAGTCAAGCTGTCCGTGAACGTATAGATCGGTCCCGAGGAGTGCGATGGGTAAGGACCACCCGTCAGACCATTCAGGCCTGTAATGTTTGCGGTGGGAATGCGGGTCGGGATCAGCTTATCTGTGGGAAAGATGTATGGGTAATTAATCCCGGCAGTCGTGCGATCGAAAAAATGGGCGGTGTCAACTGGAATGTACACATCGTCCAGGCTGACCGTAGCCAAAGCTTCATTCACGATCGTCGGGCTCACCGTCCAAACATAGTCAAGTGAGTTTGTCTGATTGGGCCGAATGAAAAATTTCGGCGTTTCCGTTGGCGTGCCGTCCAGTGGCTGATATTCCCAGAACGAGTAATTATTCCGGCGGAACTGGAGACGCTGCTTGTCAGTGAGGTTCATGTCCGCGGCCAGCGTATCCTTGCGCTGATTCTGCGGGTGCAAGGCCGTAATGTAAAAGTTGCTATTACCGATAAAGTTTCCGACCGCCAGATTGGGTACCGGATAAGCCTTCAGGATGCCCAGGCCATTGGGGCTGAGCTGGTTTGTGGGGATGATGTTCCCAGGGATCGGGGCGCCTGTAGTGGGGTCTTTGAGCTGAACTACTTTCCCCAAAATATTCTGCGGCCCAAGGGTCAGCAATTCGCTGAAATTGCCTTGGCGCATCAGTTCCGTCGGGACTGTCCAGGTGGCACTGTCCGTATAGCGATAGCGAACCCACTCCTGACCCCAATACCAGAAATATTTGGTCTTGTCTTTATTGAATTTGCCCGGAATGTAGAACGGTCCGCCCACGTTGTATCCGAACTGGTTGTAGCGGAACGGTGGAACAAACGCCTGGCCCGTAGTGTGATTCCGAGTCCAAGTATTCGCGTTCAGATCGTTATTGCGGAAATATTCGTAGCCCGCGCCATGGAAATCAGTGCCGCCCGCGCGAGTGACAATGCGGATCTGAGCGCCCGAAGTACGACCGTATTCAGGGGCATAACTAGCGGTGAGGATCTGCACTTCAGACGTCGAGTCGACGTCGGCCGCACCCAGACTCGTCCCGTTCGAGCGCGTGCGCGTCGCCGGCGCGCCATCATAGGTGATCAGGTTCTCCGGGTTCCGTGATCCATTGAAATCGGAGGGCCCTTGGTTGAAGTTAAACGAGAGACCGGAGAGACTGCCGCCTCGAGCACCCGGAACCAAGCTCGCAAGACCCACCGGGTTTCGGCCGTTCAGCTCCAAAGCGTCGATCTGCTCGCGGGTGACCAGTTTCTGCACAGAAGCCGACTCGGTCTGAAGTTGCGTAGCAGCCGCTGAAACCTCCACCGTTTCAGTTGCCGAGCCGAGTTGCAGCATGGCGTTGACTGCCAGCGTCGAACTTGGGTCGAGCTTGTTGTTGGTCGATTCGAATTTCTTGAATCCGGCCGCTGTTGCCGTGACTGTATACGCGCCCGGCGGAATATTGGTGATGGAATACAGCCCGGCCTCATTGGAGACATCACTGCGTTCCGCACCGGTCGCCTGGTTTTTTACCATGACTGTTGCTTTTGGAATCACAGCTCCGGATGGATCTGTAACCGTTCCATTGATGGTTCCGTTATCCGATTGCGCGAACGCAAGGTTGCACAACGGAATATAAAAAGCTAGCGCAACGCAAAGGGATAGTACCCTCGCGAGCAACATCTTCCCCATAGATTTACCCTCGACTTAGAAAATTTAAGCCTGTACGAGACAACGAAATACTAAGTGCAACTGAGACTTCTACTGAGAAGAAAGTATATGGTGATTCAGCGTCTAGCGCAATGGGTTTAATGCAAAAATCGGATGAAATTTGCGCCCGCTCTAAGCGTGAACAGGCTCGGTTTTTTGCGAAGAGAGTACGGCCGCCCGGCGTGTGCGAAGGAGGATGGCGGCGCCGAGGACAAACAGTCCGAGAGCAATCCACTGCGTAATCGAAAACGGGCCGACAAGCGATTGTTCGTGCTCGCGGAAGAATTCGATGATGAAGCGAGCGGTTGAATAAAGGACCAAGTAAAGCCCGATCACCTGCCCCGGACGATGCGAGCGATTGAACTGGCGATACAGGATGCCGAAAATGATGAGATTGGCGGCGGATTCGTAGAGCTGGACAGGATGCAAGGGTTTATCGAGCGGCACAGGAGACGCTGCGTTAGAGCGGAAGTACACTGCCCAAGGTAGATGGCACTCCTTGCCCCAACAGCAGCCAGCCGCGAAGCACCCAAGCCTTCCAATCGAGTGTCCGAGCGAAATGCCTGGCGCAAACGCGTCCATTGTGAGCCAGAGGGGCAATTGATGACGCCGCATGTAGAGCGCCGCAACGATGAAGGCAGCGATAAACCCACCATGGAAGACGCCCGCTGCTTGCAACGTTTCGAGCGAGAAGATTTCGCTCGGATGGCTCAAATACTCGCCCGCGTCAAACAGGAACATGAACAGTTTCGCCCCAAGAATACCGGCGATTGCGCAATACACGGTCAGGTTCGTGATCTTCTCGGTAGACAAACCGACTCGCCGTGCCAGCCGCAGCGTGATTCCTAGTCCAGCCAGGAATCCGAGCGCTACAAGAACGCCGTAAGTGGGGATGTAAAACGAACCGATGCTGATGAGCTTGGGAAACATGACCTACTATTTATGGGCGAAGCCAGTGCGCTCTTCGACCCGCTTCTCACGATGCAGCAAGAGATCCAATAGCAGCAAGATCGCGCCGACAGTGATGGCGCTGTCTGCGACGTTAAATGCCGGGAAGGACCAAGTACCATGGTAAACCTCTATAAAATCGGTCACGGTGCCATGGGCGATCCGGTCGTAGAGGTTGCCGGCGGCGCCGCCCAGAACAAGGGAAAGCGCCAAGCGCGCACCCATACCCGTGAAGCTACTTCCGCGACCCCACAAAGCCGATGCAACGAAAAACAGCACCAATGTCGAGACCCCAACCAGGACGGCAGTCCGTAAAACCGGGTTCCCTTCAGCCAAGAATCCGAATGCTGCGCCAGGATTCTCTGTATGTACGATCCGAAGCCAGCCTGGAATGATGGGGATGCTATCAAACTGCGTTAGTGACCGATGAATTGCTATTTTCGAGACCCGATCCGCAAGGATGACCAGCGATGCAACCAGAATGGGCATCAGCCGGACCAAATTTGTTTGTTGGCTAATCACCGTTCAAAAACTCGGGCAGAACGGCAGCACATGCAGCGCAAACAGTCGGAAACTCTTCGTTGCTGCCCACATCTAGCGTGTATTTCCAGCAGCGTTCGCACTTATCGCCGCGCGCGCGTTCGACACGAACGGCGAGCTCCCCTGTGTGGCTCTTTTCCACTTCCACTTGAGAGACAATGAACCATGCCGGAAGCTCGCTGCCTAAGCGTTCAAGTAGCGGGTAGAGATCCTCACCTGTCTCGAGGTAAACCGCGGCTTCGAGCGATGATCCAATCAGCTTGTCTTCACGCGCGGTGTCAAGCGCTTTCAGAGCTTGCTCGCGCACAGGCACAAGCTCATCCCAGTAGGCGCCAACGCTCGCGCTGCTCAGAAGTGATCCCTTCAGTCAACATTTCAGGGTTCGGGAAGTAGTCGATGTGAACGCTTTCGGGCACGCCGGTAGCGAACTTAGTGTGCCGCCATACCTCCTCGCAGGTGAAGGACAGAATCGGGGCCAGCAGGCGCACGAGCGCGAGATTCAATCTGTAAAGAGCGGTTTGGCCGCTGCGCCGGGAGTGCGAGGACGGAGCATGCGTGTAAAAGCGATCTTTCGATACGTCGAAGTAGACGGCACTTAGGTCGGTTATCGCAAAGTCGTAGATAGCGCGATAAACTTTATGAAACGCGTACTCGTTGTACGAGCTGAGGCAGCGGCGAACGAGATCTTCACCGCGCATCAAGATCCATGTATCGATGCCTGTCAGGCGATCGCCCGATACGGTGTCACGCACGGGATCGAAATCGGCAAGATTGCCGAGCATAAACCTGAACGTATTGCGCAGTTTACGATACGCCTCTGACAACCGCTTGAGGATGACGTCTGATATACGAACGTCTTCGGTGAAATCGACAGAAGCGGTCCAAAGCCGTAGCAGCTCGGCTCCATACTGCTTTGGTGATGTTCTCCGGCCCAAGGCTTCCGATGGATTTAGACATTGCCCGGCCATCTGCATCGAGTGTCCAGCCCATGCGTCGCGCATTCGCGATAAGGCGATCCGTTCTTAAGCCCCACGCCCACCAGCAACGAGCTCTGAAACCAGCCCCGGTATTGATCGCCTCCCTCCATGTACATGTCTGATGGCCATTCCAGGCCATTCTGCGGAGTGAGAACCGCCAGATGACTCGAGCCGGAATCAAACCAAACGTCCAGAATGTCGTTCTCTTTGCGGAACGAAGTGCCACCGCATTTTTTGCAGGTGGATCCGGGGCCCATCAACTCTGCCGCGGATTTTGAATACCAAATATCGGAGGTGTGCTTCCGGAACTGCTCGACAACGCCTTCCAGAACGCGTTTCTCGGTGAACGGCTCGCCACAATTTTCGCAATAGAAGACGATGATCGGCACGCCCCAGACGCGTTGGCGCGAGATGCACCAGTCGGGGCGCATGGCGACCATGTTCGACATGCGCTCTTCACCCCACGCGGGATACCACTTTACATTCTTGATTGCTTCGAGTGCTCTCTCACGCAGGTCTTTGCGATCCAAACCAATGAACCACTGCTCAGTGGCCCGGAAGATCACCGGATTGTGACAGCGCCAGCAATGCGGATAGCTATGATCGACGTTCTCCTGCAATGCGAGCGCCCCGTGCTGCTTGAGCAACTTGATAACCAGGGGATTACTTTCCCAAACCGTCTTGCCAAGCAGCTCTTCCGGTAACGGGCCACTCACGCCCCCGGCTTGAAACATCCGGCCTGCAGCATCGACGGGACAATAAACGGGAAGGCCGTAGCGCTGGCCAACTACAAAGTCCTCTTGACCGTGGCCCGGCGCTGTATGGACCGCGCCAGTTCCCTGCTCTAAGGTGACATGGTCGCCGAGAACGCCGAATGAATCGCGATCGAGAAATGGATGGCGGAAAACAGCTCCTTCCAGCTTTGCGCCGGGAAAACTGGCTAGAACGGTTTGATCCCACCCGAGCACTTCAGAGATTTGCGGCAGCAAACCTTTAGCAACGATCATCACGCCATCCGGCGTGTCGGCGGCTACGTATTCGAACTTCGGATGAAAGCAGATGGCGAGATTAGCAGGGATGGTCCATGGCGTGGTGGTCCATATGAGCGCGTAAACATCGCGGCCCGCGAGCGCCGGGTCGAGCAGCGCCGGATCTGATGCGAGCTTGAAGCGCACGTAAATCGATGGGCTCGAGCGATTCTCGTACTCGACTTCGGCTTCGGCAAGTGCAGTTCGATCGTGTGTGCACCAATGAACCGGCTTCAACCCCTTGTAGATGTAGCCGCGGTCGAGGAAATCGACGAATGCCTGTGCGATGACCGCCTCATATTCCGGGCTCATCGTCAAATAAGGATGTTCCCAGCGTCCGAGAACGCCGAGCCGCTTGAACTCGGTGCGGTGAATGTTGACAAATTTCGCAGCGTAGGCGCGGCACTCGGCCCGAATTTCCGCGGCGCTCATGGAGGCTTTGCGCTTGCCCAGCTCTTGATCTACTTTGTATTCGATCGGCAAGCCATGGCAATCCCAGCCGGGGACGTACGGGGCGTCAAAACCGGCCATGGTCTTCGATTTGACGAAGAAATCCTTGACGATCTTGTTGAATGCCGTGCCAAGATGAATGTTCCCGTTCGCATAGGGCGGACCGTCATGCAGTACGTATTGAGGGCGTCCGGCACGCGACTCGCGAATGCGATGGTAGAGCCTGGTCGCCTCCCAGTGTTCGAGCATTTTCGGCTCGGCCAGTGGGCAGGTTCGCCTTCATCGGAAAATCTGTCTTGGGAAGGTTGACCGTCTTTTTAAGGTCAACCGAGGAAACATTCATGGATGTAATTTCATCGTAGCGAATGGGCGGAAAACTGCCATGTACGTTGTGCGATCATGCCCAAGGGGTGACCTAATGAAGGCACTTGTTCTGTTATTTGCGATTTCGCTAGTCAGCATTCCAGTCTACGCGCAAGCCACATCGAATCCGCTCAGTGCGGGCCAAAAGGGACTTTACAACTACGTCAAAGCCGACCTGGTCAAGGCAGCCGAGAAAATGCCGGAAGAAAATTATAGCTACAAACCCACGCCGGAGGTTCGGAGTTTCGGACAGATTGTCGGCCATGTGGCGGATGCAGAGTACATGTTCTGCTCGATAGTACTGGGCGATGGCACGAAGCCGCCAGGAATCGAGAAGAGCAAAACTACTAAGACCGATCTGGTGAAGGCGCTAAAAGATTCGTTTGCTTACTGCGATAAAGCGTACGATGGCATGACGGACGCGCATGCAACGGATATGGTCAAGTTTTTCGGGCAGGACATGGCTAAATTAACCATCCTTTCCATCAACAACGCTCACGGCGACGAGCATTACGGCAACATCGTCACCTATATGCGGATGAAGGGACTGGTGCCGCCCTCTAGCGAACGAGCGAACCAGCCGCCGAAAAAAGAAGAACAGAAATAGTTCTTACGGCTCAATCTGGCCTATGTAAGCGCCGTATGCGGGCAGCACGAGATGTCCTAAATCCTCAGCTTGGGCTGCTGCGAAAGAAGCGAGCACAGCTCGTGTGCTTGCCTTGTACGCCGTGAGTTTGCAAATCGAAACTAACTTTTTGTTGAGCTGCTGTGAAATTTAGGCTTACGAGAACAGCTTTGCCGTCTTTCGTTTTTCTGAAATACGAGAGAACACTTGTGTTGTTCTCATCGACCGGAATGAAATCGCCGTCCCGCAGCTGCGGATTCTCTTTGCGCAGACGGATCAACGCTTTGTAATAGTTCAGAATTGAATCCGGGTCGCGCTCCTCGATCGTGACATTTACAGTTTTGTAATCGGGTCCGACTGGCAACCAGGTGGATTTTGCGCTGCTAAAACCGGCATTAAGATCGTTATTCCACTGCATTGGCGTGCGTTCGCCGTCGCGCCCCTTGTCCTTCGGCCAGCCCAGCTTTCCCGACCGGGTCCTTCACATCTTCCTTCCGCTTGGGATCGTTGTCCATCATTCCGAGTTCTTCACCGTAATACATCAGCGACGCACAGCGCGGCGTTAGCAACACCGTCGCGAGCAACTTGGCCACTGGGACGTTGCGCTTGCCGTCCGCGTAGCGGTTTAAAGTGCGAGGATTGTCATGATTCTCGAACACGAATAGCGGCACGTTTCCGTTGATCTTCGTTTCCGCCTCTTCGAGCTTGCGCCGAAAGTCAGGTACCGAAAGTAGTTTGTGAACCCCAGTTGTGTGTCCATGGGAAGCTGCAGCTCGTCTCGTTTCCTTCCGTACATTTTTGCCAGTTCGCCTACATTGTGAACGTAGGTTTCTCCGATGAGGACACGGCCCGGAAATTCGTTTATGACGGCGCGCAATTCTCGGAGTGCCTGGTGCACTTGCGGAAGATTGTCGGTGTAGAGCCGCGAAATATTACGGTCACCATATGCGTTCATGCCGGCGAGATATGGCTCATCTTTGAGTGCGATATCTTCGAACAAACTCGTGACGGCATCGAGGCGGAAACCTGAGACGCCCTTTCGCATCCAGAAGCGCGTGACATCGAACATCGCACTTCTAACGTCCTTGTTGCGCCAGTTCAAGTCTGGTTGCTCTTTATAGAACGCATGATAGTAGTACTGCTTGCGCGAATCGACGTATTGCCATGCCGAGTGCCCGAAGATAGACTGCCAGTTATTGGGCGGTTGACCGTTGGGCTTTCCATCGTGCCAGATGTACCAGTCGGCTTTCGGATTCGTTCTCGAAGATTTCGATTCAATGAACCAGGGATGCTGGTCTGAAGTGTGATTGAGCACGAAATCAACAATTAATCGAATCCCCCGCTTGTTCGCCTCCGCCTCTAAGCGGTCGAAATCCGCCATGGTTCCGAACTGCGGATCGACACCATCGAAGTTGGAAATGTCATAGCCGAAGTCGACTTGAGGAGAAGGATAAAACGGCGTGATCCAGATCGCGTCAACTCCGAGTTGCTTCAGATAATCAAGATGCTCGGTGATTCCATTGAGATCGCCGATTCCATCACCATTGGTGTCTGCGAAGCTGCGCGGATAGATCTCGTAAATGACAGCATTGCGCCACCAGTCCCCATCCGCTACCGCTCCATTGCGCGGTTGGGTGCGAACCAGACCAGCGAAAATCAGCAACGTGGCCAGGGTAAGGTAGCGAATGCAGCGCATTACGTCATCTTATGCCCGCGCTACTTAACGAACGTGCTACGGGTGGGGGGCGGCGGATCGGTGTGCTTGATCGCGCGCCAGAGAATCGCGTTCAGCTCGTCGTCATCGACTAAATCGGCATCTGAAAAATCCAAGCGCGCTGATTCTTCCGCGCCGCGAGCCGTGCCTGGATTGCGGTCGGTCAATGAGCTTTTCGGCTGAATCGCTGTATAGGGTCGCGCATCGGGCTGCTGGCTGAAGCTGGCGAACATGGGACGGGCACCGGCATCGAAATGCGTGAGCGGGCGGAGACCCACGATCAACTCCATCGTCCGGAGCACGCTGGTCTGGTTGTACATCGTGGAATCGACGATGCCGCGATGCGTGAAGGGCGAGATTACCCAGGCAGGTGCACGGTGCGAATCAACGTGATCGGGACCATTCTGCGCATCATCTTCGATGATGAAGATAGCTGTCGATTGCCACGCATTACTGTGAGAAATCGCATCCACTACGAGCCCAACTGCATAGTCGTTCTGGGCAGCGTACGATAAGGGCGTCAGTTTTCCGGGCGCGGTGCCCTGCGTATGGTCGTTCCCCAACCGTACGATAGTCAGTTGAGGCGTTTGACTCTTAGCGTCGAAATCTTTCCATTCACGGATGAACTCGTGCGCTCGGTCGATGTCAGAATACTCGAGATCGAAGCCGCGGTAGTTCATGTCAGTGTATGGCTGGAGCGCCGGGTCCCTGACTTTCGCAACCTGGCGTGTTCCATTCACGGATGGTAAAGGGATATCGGAAACCCATTCGCCGTAATCGCGAATGCTTATGCCTGCTTCGAGCGCGTTGTCCCAAATGTAACCCGCGGGCGGATTATTCGCCGGCTCACCGCCTTCAAAGTCATACGTACGGCGGCGGTGCGCATAATTATTCGGCCAAAGCTTGACTGTGTAATCAGGAGCGATGGCCGCGGATGCCCAGTTATGGCCATCGGCGCTCACATCCGCGTTCTCATAGAAATTGTCATAGAGGATGAACTCGCGGGCAAGCTGGTGCAGATTCGGCGTGATCTGTTCGCCAAACAAGTTCAGTGATTTGTCCCCATTGCCCTTTTCCATGTCGCCGAGAACCTGATCGTATGTGCGGTTCTCTTTGATGATGTAGATGACGTGCTGGATTGGCGAGGCGTGCTCCTGTGTGCGCGAGAAGCGAGCCTCTTGCGCGTCGGTAATGCTGCCGTAAATCAATTCGTCACGGTACGGTGAGTTCTGTAGAACCGTGTCTGTATAGCCGGATAGCTTGTCGTCGGTGACGGGCGGCACAAAAGCTGCGGTGCCGGTCTGGATGCGGCCGACGTACTGAACCGAGGGCACCGAACTACTGCGGCTGCGCACGGTTGGAATCGGACCGCCGGGATTGGGCCGGCTTCCCAGACCCTTGCCATTCAAGACGAGCAGTTGGCCGTCGTCAAGCGTACGGACAGCGGTTGGATACCAACCGGTGGGAACGAAACCGAGCACCCGCGTCTCGGGACCGGATATATCGGCAACGCCGATCGCGTTTGCGTCGGAACAAGCGACGTAAAGACGAGTGCCTTGCTTGTCGATAGCCAGCGCCGAAGGCGTCATGCCCAACGGATGCATGGGAGTGAGAGAGACATTGATAGATTCGAGTGTTCTGAACTGGCCGTCAGGCGTAACGCCGAGCGAATAGACGTAATTCGTGTTGGCAGCCGCGACAAACAGGCGTCCCGCAAACTCGGAGCTGTTGCTTTCTTCCCTGGGAGCAGGTTTGTTGAGCCACAGCATGTCGGTCGGATGCGAGCCGACGCGGGTCATGGCAATTTGCGTGCCGCTGTTCGCATCATATTGATACACGGCAGCATCGGCCCAACTGCTAACGATCAGTTGCCTGTCGCCGGGCGGCAGCAGCAGACGGTACGGGCGGCGGCCAGATTTCCAGCGAGCGATCAAACGGCCGGACTGAAGATTGATTACGGCAATGCTGTCTGTGTGCACATCCGCCGCATACAGCAGATGAGCATCGGAAGAGACTGCGACATCGCCGATAAATGAGAGGCCCTTGTTTTTGATGTCGGGGACGGCAGCGAATTCTCGACTCGGTGTAAGCGTCCCGTTCCGCGGATCGAGTGACAGCTCGTAAACAGAGGCGCGACTTCCGCCGCCAACATACACAGAATTTCCTCGGGGCGAGAGGGTTAAGCCAAGCCACGCATCGGGCAGAGGCGTACGCCCAATTTCGCGCTTTTGCGCAATATCAATGACACTGACTGAGGGCGGATTGTACCCGGCGTTCAGAACGAATAGATACTTGCCGTCGTTTGAGACCGCCGTGCTCATGGGAAGAGTGTCAACGGGCACTTGGTCGCCTACCGGGCGAATAGTCCAGCCGCTATTCAGCAGAAAACCGCCGCCAGGAAGCGGGCCCACCCGCTCACGAGGAGCATTCTGAGGAACGGCCTCTTGTACGCCCAGAAATCCGG
Source organism: uncultured Acidobacteriaceae bacterium (assembly GCA_963771565.1). Classification (GTDB taxonomy): domain Bacteria; phylum Acidobacteriota; class Terriglobia; order Bryobacterales; family Bryobacteraceae; genus Bog-105. The sequence continues at coordinate 163,535 of CAVYUB010000018.1, read as the reverse complement.
TCAGTGCAAAAAGAAACGTGAAGACAGATTTCATTCAGTGAACCTATGCGCGATCGGGAAGCGGCGTCCAACGCCGAATGCTTTGGGCGTGATTCGCAGACCCGGGGCGGCCTGCTGACGCTTGTACTCGTTGCGGTCGACCTTTCTAACGATGTCGCGAACTAAATCCTCGGGCAGGTTTTCTTTGGAGGCAATCTCCGCGACAGATTCGTAGCGCTCGATGTAGCCCGCTAGGATTGCATCGAGAACTTCGTAGTCGGGGAGAGCGTCGGTATCCCTCTGGTCCGGACGAAGCTCGGCGGAGGGAGGTTTGGTGAAGGTGTTTTCGGGAATTGGGCCGGGCAGTCCCTTTTGCTCGTAGCGGGCGTTTGCCAGGCGCGCAAGCCTGTAGACCATGGTTTTCGGCACATCGCTAATAACGGCGAGCCCGCCGCACATGTCGCCGTAAAGCGTGCAATAGCCAACCGCAATCTCACTCTTATTGCCGGTGGTCAAGACAAGCGCGCCAAACTTATTCGATAGCGCCATCAGGGTGAGGCCGCGGAGACGCGACTGGATATTCTCTTCTGTCGCATCGGAGTTGAAACCGGCAAACAACGGAGCGAGCGTGTTGGTCATGGCCTGATAGCCGCAGTTGATGGGTACAACTTCAAAGCGAATGCCGAGATTGCAGGCTAGCGCCCGGGCATCGGTAAGACTGTGCTCAGACGAATAAGGGCCAGGCATGCCGACGCCAATCACGTTCTCTTTACCAACTGCTTCCACTGCGATGGCGGCCACAAGAGCAGAGTCGATGCCGCCGCTCAATCCGACCAGGACGCTGCGGAAACCGCATTTGCGAATATAATCGCGGGTGCCAAGAAGCAGAGCTTCGAAGACCGCTTCGTCCTGGAACAGATGATTGGCGTGATCGTCACCTTCTCCGGTTACGGAATCGAAAAGAATCAGATCTTCAGCAAATGATTTCGCCTGCGCTGCCACTTCACCGCGGCCATTCATCGCGAAGCTGGTGCCATCAAACACGAGCTGATCATTACCGCCGACCATGTGCACGTATACCACGGGCATGCCGAAGCGCTTGGTAGTGGTGTGAAAGATCGACTGGCGCTGCTTGCGTTTTCCTATATTCCAAGGCGAGGCGTTGATCGAGATGATCAGGTCAGCACCTTGCTGGACGAGTTCTTCGATAGGATCGCGGGAATAACGGCGGCGCTCCCAGTACTGTTTGTCGTTCCAGAAATCTTCGCAGATGGCGAGCGCAACTCTCGAGCCGCGAATGGTGCAGATGGATTGGTGGGCGGCGGGTTGAAAGTAGCGCGCTTCGTCGAAGACATCGTAGGTGGGGAGCAGCATTTTGCGCTGATCGAACACGATGTGGCCGTTCTCGATGACAGCGGCAGCATTTTGAGCCTTGATGGCGGAATGCTCAGGAGATCGCGCTACATAACCGATGATCAGGGCGAGGTCCAGGTTAGCGGATTCTTTCGCGATGCGCCGTAACGCGACGGCAGTGCGGTCGAGAAACGAATGCTTCTCAACCAGATCTCGAGGCGGATAGCCGGTCAGAGCAAGTTCGGGGAAAGCCACGACTTCGGCGCCTGCGCGCTCCGCGCGACGGGCAAAATCGAGGATTTTCGCAGAGTTGCCATCCAGATCTCCGACAGTATTGTTGATCTGTGCAAGGGCGATCCGCATGCGAACTCCATTGTAACGGCGCACGCCGGAACCTTCGCCAAGCTCGGTGCATCTTCTAGGTAGGCGTTGCGCGGCTTCGATGCGGAGGCGCTACGCTGGAGGTGAAGGTGCAGTCATGCGCTTGATAATGCGAGGTCTTCTCTTCGGCAGCCTGGCTGTGGCGATATGTAGTGCGCAGCACTACGGAGCTCACGGGGGTGTCTCGGGCGGTTTTCACGCGAGTAGTTCGGGGATACATACAGGAGCTTCTGGCGCGCGCTTTACGAGCCCAGGCTTCGGGGGGCGGAACTCCTTACCACCTCCGGCAAGCGGGATCAGTCCTTTTGCCTGGAGGCAGATTCAGAGAAGTAACCGCTTCGGGTACGGGAGCGTTCCTTATGGGGCGTTTTTTGCGCCCTATTATTATCCATCTCTCGGTTACGGCGATAGCGCCTATGCAGGTAACGGCTACGATGCTCCTCCGCCCGAAGATCCGGCAGTACAGAACATGACCGCATCTGAAAACATGCTAGCCAAGCAGGTCCAGATACTGAGCGATCAAATCGATCAGTTGAAGAGTGCTCAGCAGCGCGGGGCAATACCGCAAGAGGAGAGCGCGCAGGAGACAACTCCGCAGGTCCCGATTACGCTGGTGTTGCGCAACGGCCAGCAGATACAGGTTCAGAACTACGCGATTATGAATCAGACCTTCTGGGATTTCACCAGGCAGCCAGCACGCAAGATTCCCGTCTCGAGCATTGATATTGCCGCGTCGATGAGAGCGACTGAAGCGACGGGCGCGGAATTTCCGCAGCTTAAGGCAACGCCGTAGCTCGGTTTCGAATAAGGGCGACTGCATGGGGCGCAAAATAATTTACTGGGTGAGCACTGGATTAATAGCTGCGCTGTCGTTCTTTGCTGGATTCATTTACCTGTTGGGCACTACGGAGGCGGTCCAAGGATTTGCACACGTGGGGTATCCGCAGCAACTGCGCATCATTCTTGGGATCGCCAAACCCCTGGGCGCTATCGTCCTTCTTGTTCCCGGCCTTCCGAAGCTGAAAGAGTGGGCCTATGCCGGATTCACATTCGCTTGGATCTCGGCATTTTTTGCGCATTATCTGGCGAAAGAGGTGCCTCAGGCATTCATGCCGGTTGTATTGCTGATGTTCCTCTTTATCTCCTACGTGACCCGGCCCGCAAGTCGCCAATGGCAGGCCAAAGTTACGAGAGTCTAAATTAGATCACCATTATTTGAGCAGCGTGCGCCTCAGCAGGTCGAGCGCGCTTTGTGTGGCGAGCGTTCGAACGCGGTGGCGGTCTCCTCCGTGTCGAACGCGCAGGACGCGAGTGCCGGATGGACCTGCGATTCCGATATAGACTGTGCCAACTGGATCGTATGGTGTTCCTCCATCTGGCCCGGCATAACCGGTCGCGGAGAGGGCGTAGTTGGCGCCCGTACGCGCGAGAGCACCTTCGGCCATAGCGGCTGCAACGGGCTCACTCACAGGCGTGTATTTCGCAAGCAGATCTTGTTTGACGCCCAACACGTCACGTTTCTGCGCTTCGGTATAAGTGACAAAACCGGCAATAAAGAAATCGGAACTGCCAGGGCGTTCGGTCAAACGCGAAGCAATCAGACCGCCGGTGCAGCTTTCGGCTGTCGCCACGTGGGCACGGTGCTTTCGCAAAAGACGGGCGACAACTGCTTCCAGAGACTCTTCTGGATTCTCGCTATAGACGCGATCACCGAGCAACTCAGCGATAGGATTGCCCAGTTCGCGAAGGAGTGCGCAGGCTTCCTCCCGGGTTTTACCCGATGCGCGCAGATGCACGGACAGATCCCCGGGCGAAGAGAGAACCGTAGTGACCGGGTTTTTGTATTTGGTGTAGACCGGCGCAATCAAGGCATCCAGGTCAGATTCGCCGATTCCGGTGATGCGGAAAGTGCGCACTTTGATGACCTGCGGTGGAAGCATCGGCTTGAGGCGGGGCACAACTTCGTTTGCGAGCATGGGCTTTAGCTCTTGAGGAGGCCCCGGCAGCAGAATGAGAGCGCGCGGACCGATACACACGAACTGCCCTGGCGCGGAGCCGTTGGGATTCGGCAGCGCCTCAGCGCCCTCGATCAAATAAGCCTGGCGGATGTTATTAGGCGCCATGGGGCGGTTGATCTGCCGAAAACGGCGCACGAGGATTGATTCCTGCTCCAAAGAAAGAACCAGGCGGCGGCCTAGAGCGGCATCGCGGCAGCATCGCGCGTGACATCGTCTTCGGTTGGCCCGAGACCGCCACTCAGCACAACGATTTCAGACCGATTTATCGCAACGCGTATGGCATCAGCCAAACGGGCACGGTCATCTCCAATCACTCCTTTGGAGACGACATCAACGCCCAGAATGTTGAGCTGTTCGGTTATGAGGAGAGAGTTCGTATCGAGGTGTTGCGGCGTGAGCAATTCACTGCCGACGGCGATAATCTCTGCCTTCGCCACTTTGAAATCCGCCTAGGGCATGGGGCGGCCGGCGATATTCGCATCCACTCGAAAGAGTGCGTTGTGGGTGGCAAGGATTAGCGCGCGCGAAGGCGAAAATGCCAAGCCAACGATTCCGGGTCCGGAGAGGAACTGCTCCGGTTTCCGCGATTCATCGATTTTGATAACGCCACGGCGGCCACCTAAAGAAGCGGCGACGTAAAGCCGGCCCTGGGCATCGAAGGCAAGCCCCTGCGGGCGGCCAAGACCGCGGCAGAACGTGTCTACTTCACCGGCGTCGAGATGCGATAAACGGAATCGAAGCTGGAAGTAGTGGGACCTGTCACGTAGAGATAATTTTCCGGGCCCGAAGGCCAAATGGTAAGCGGCGATGGACGGCTCGAGAGTGGCGAAGACATAGATCTGGCGCGACCGGCTGATTTTGAAAATAGTGCCGCTGCGATCGCCCACATAGAGGTTTTCTTCCGGGTCAAAGGCGATGCCCGTGGCGACGCCCATGCCTTCGGCGTACACCGACATCTGGCCCGATTGGCGTGATCTGGTAGATGATTCCGTCGTAGCGGCTGGATACGTACAGCAAACCGTCGCGGTCAAACGCGAGGCCGGTTGGATTCATCAGGTCAGTGACGAAAGGCTTGGAGTTGTAATTCGCATCGACCTTGTAAATAGAGACGGGCGATTTTTGGCCGCGCGAACCGCTGAACGTGCTGTATAGATTACCTTCCTGGTCGATGGCAGGATTCGCTACCGGATGAAGGCTATCGGCAACCTGAACGCCGACGTGGGTTTCGAACAGATCGCTGGCGTGATTGCCGCTAGACACGACGAGGTCACCCACAACGGCCGATTCCGGTACTCGCGCAATGATGTAGGAATCTCCGGCTACGATCAAGTGTGTGGGTTCGTTGCCAAGCTTAACCGAAGGGCGCCCGCCGGCAGCGAGGTTATAGCCGCGGATGTGCAGAGTCGCCTCCGGGGATCGCTGCGAATGGCTCGACTGTGCCGATGCTGGGCCGCTGGTTTCGGGCCTCATGTTTGCTGGCCATACTTAGTAGAGTCTCAATTTCCCGCCAATATACAGAATAAGCGCGCCGTATATTCCAGCCGCCAAATCGTCGACGACGATGCCTGTGCCTTCGGGTAGTTTCTCAAAGTTGCGCACGGGCCACGGCTTCCAAATGTCTAAAAGGCGAAAGAGAAGGAACGCCGCGCAGAAGCTTTTCCATCGTAAAGCAGTTGCCCCCAAGAGCGTGACCCATTGTCCGAGGACCTCGTCGACGACGACCTGCGACGGATCTTTCTTATCGAGCAGGCGCGCCGTACGTGTTGCGGCCCAAATAGCGGGCGCAAGCAGCAGCAGAGTGAGGATCAGAAGAGTGAGCCGTCCGGCGCCCAAGTAAATGTGCAAGACGGCCGCGATGATGATGGCCGCGAGAGATCCGACTGTGCCGGGCGCCACAGGGAAATAGCCGCAGCCGAACCAGGTTGCAAGCACGACGGCCACGCGGTTCACCGCGAACCTTCGGACGGCGGCTCAGATTCTTCGAGCTCCTCGACTTCGTTCTGCTGGGTGGGTGTAGAGATCACGTATTTTTCAGACGCCCAATTGCCGAGATCTATGATGCGGCAGCGATCGCTGCAAAATGGCATATTCGGATCGTCCAAGCGCGACTTCTTTTTTGCAAATGGGGCAACGCAGAGTTGCTGCCACTATCAGTGTCTCCAACTTTTATTATCGGACGGCGAGGCTGCCGGACGGCCGCTCGAGCGAGGGAAGGATTACGAAAGGATCGGGTCGTGAGTGATAGGAGTGTTCGGGCGGGCCTACAAGCTCACCGACGAGGTCATAATCGTGCGCTTCGGTAACGCGCAGCGTGCGGATCTCGCCGGGCCGGGCTTCAGCCGGACCGAAATCGTTGATGTAGCAGATGCCATCGATCTCGGGAGCTTGAGTTGAAAGACGCGCTTCCCACAACAGACCGGTTTCTTTCGAGGGGCCTTCGACAAGAACGGGAAGCTCAGAGCCGATCAGGCGTTTATTGCGGGCAAGAGAGATGCGGCGCTGCAGGGCCATAAGTTTTCGTTTGCGGAGATAGATGGTGCGCTTGTCGACTTTGGCGTCGAGGTGATAACTAGAGCTGGTTTCTTCGTCGCTGTAGGAGAAGACGCCGAGACGGTCGAAGCGGGCAGCTTCGACGAAGTGGCAGAGTTGGTCGAAATCGTCATCGGTTTCGCCTGGGAAACCAACGATCATGCTGGTGCGGATGGCGACGCCGGGGATAGTCGTCCGAATGCGCTCGAGCAATTTCAGGAAAATATCTGCGTTCGCGCCGCGCTTCATGCGCTTGAGAACTGACGCGCTGGCATGCTGCAGCGGCATATCGATGTACTTGACGAGAGATTCGTGCGCAGCGATGGTATCGAGCAGCTTTTGCGTGATTTTGTTCGGGTACGCGTAGAGGAAACGGACCCACTTGGGCAGTTCCGTTGGGATGGCGGCCAAGCGAGCGAGTAGAAGCGAGAGACCGTCCTTAAGACCGAGATCCTCGCCATAGCAAGTAGTGTCCTGGCCGATGAGATTGATCTCGCGGACGCCGCTCGCGAACATGCGAGAGGCTTCGTTGATCACGCTTTCAAAACGGCGGCTGCGGAAGCCTCCGCGAAATTGCGGAATGATGCAGAACGAGCATGGATGATCGCAGCCTTCGGCAATCTTGATGTAAGCGGAATGGCGCGGAGTGGTGAAAACGCGGGCCGTGAGGTCGTGATACAGGTACGGCTCGGGCGCGAGTTGCTTTGGCGTGAGACCTTCGCAGAGCGCGGTGATCTTTTCGAGCTCATTCGTGCCGAGAACGGCGTCGACCTCAGGGATGTTGTGTTGAATGTCGGACCGATAACGCTCGACCAGGCAACCGGCGACAACGAGGCGTTGCGCTTTGCCGGTCTTCTTGTATTCGGCCATCTCGAGGATGGTGTCGACTGATTCCTGTTTGGCGGGATCGATGAAGCTGCAGGTGTTGACGACGATGACGTCGGCTTCGGAAGGCTGCGGGGTCAACTCATGTCCGGCTGTGACGAGCTGGCCCATCATGACTTCGGTGTCGACCAGGTTTTTTGGACAGCCGAGGCTTACAAATCCAATCTTCAAGTGGCGTTGAATCCGTTCGGGAAGGAATGCGCGGTGAGCACCGCTAAGATCTTCAGGATACCAGGAAAGGCAGTCGGGTTGGGCGCGTTTTGCGAAACGAACTCCCTCTGGCCGGAGGCGGCACGGGGCGCGAGTGGCAGGGGTCAGGAATAAAGTTCATGTCTTTAGAATCAGCTACTTAGAAGGTATTAGACGGCCATTGGGCGTTGGCCCGGAAGCCATACTCGGCCGAGTACAGCAATGTCAGATTTGCACAAGGATGCCGCTTCGGAAAAACCTCGGGCGCGGCATTCGACCGGACCCAAAACGGCAGCCGGGAAGGCGATCTCGAGCCGGAATTCGACCACGCACGGATGCACTTCGAAACAGCCGGTTATCAAGGGCGAGAGTCAGGAAGAGTTCGACGAATTGCTCGAGGATTGGATGGACGATTACCGGCCGAAACGGAAGAGCACCCGCATGCTGGTGCAAGACGCGGCGGAGGCGCAGTGGACCGTGAATCGCAATCGCAACCGTTATAACGAGCTGGAGGAATCGTTGCAGGAGAAGAGCGCGCTGGAGTGGACCGAAGAAGAACACAAGGAAATGGAGCGGTGCTTGCGCTATCGGACCACGGCGGAGCGGAGGCTGACGCGCGCGTTGAACACGTTAGAGCAGGTTGCGAAACGGCGGCGACGGCAAGCGGAAGAGCGGGAGCTCGCGGCGGAAGACGAGCAAGCAGCGCAAGAAGATTTAGACGAAGCGGAAGAACAGGTGGCGGAAGTGACGAATGTTGTTAAGCGGGAAATTCCGGAGATTGAGATTGGGGCGATTCACGTTCTGGATCAATGGGTGGATGTGGAGATCAAGAACGGGAGGACGCTGACGAAGCTCGATCCATCGAATGAGCAGTTGCTCGAAGATCGGAAGATCATGAAACCGCCACCGGAGCAAGTGAGGCGGCGATTTGATTTTCGGGATGGCATTCCGGATGAATACTCGTGGTGCCTTGAAAGAGAAGAGCAGCGCACGAAACGGCAATGGGCGGTGCAGCAGATCACGTTGGAGACGTGGCTGGAAGCGATCGAGCGGGAGAAGGCCGCGGGCACGGGGCATTTGAGCGATACGGGCGAGGATCTGCCGGATCCGAAGCGGCGGACGTGGTGCTACTGCAAGGTGTGCGCTCGCACTTCGGAGACTCTGTGGGCTCGGAAGCAGGAGCGGGAGCGGGAGAAGCGGGAGGGGAAGTAGGGGAAGCGCGCGGCGTAGGCGGGGCGAAAGGTGAGATTGGGCGTGGGTGGCTTAACGGCGCAGGGGGATGTAGAGGGAATATATGCCGTTTAGGGGTACCTATCGACGCCAGTGTGTCACGATGCTGAGAAATTCTCATCATGAAGCTTTTGACATGGTCAGAAACTTTGAGCGGCCAAATGAGCTTGCTAGCGCTAGGTGCATCTGGTTTTTTCTCTATTCGGATTTCGTCCACTTCTTGACCCCAAGCACTTCCTTCAGCCCGGGATGGATGCGGTAGTTCAAGGCCGCCTCATTGAACTGCGATCGAACGCCTTTGTATTTCCAGATGTATTCCGATCCGCCAAAACCGCCGCCTCCAGGGGCGTAGTAGCCCACCAACGAAAATTCGAACAGGGCTGCAAGGATAGCGGTAGCGCTGTATCTGGCGGCAGAACCGTCGCACGGCTCGCGCAACCTTGTTCGAAATCTGCGAGGGTGAACTGCAGACTTTCCATTGACTTAAGGATCTCGAGATATGTGCGGTAGTTTGGATAATGTTTGGGGATCTCGTCGTAGAGTTCACTGAGCAGATATGCAGAATACTCGGTCCTTGCCATCTGAACATCTCGATTGTTGAATTTCATCCTTTGCTCTTGCGGAGCCGCTTTTTGGAACGCCCTAAGAACTTCGTTCGTGAACTGAATCATGTCACGCGGACGAAGAAAAGTGCGATCTACTACCATATGCTGATATTTGTTCTGCCTTCCAGACATCTGTTCGTTCTCGTCGAAAACTTCATTCCAGGCGTTTGCTTCCGGAATTGACAGTACTTCAGCGAATCTCTTTTCCATCAGTTGCTTGAGAGTTCTGGCGGTTCGCGCTGTATCCCACTCAATGCGAGATGTGTAGTTCTGGGTTAACTTGTTCCTGTCCTCAAAGCTGAGTGCCTGATAAATGTCATCCCTTAGGAATACGAGCACCGAGAGTCATTTCTTGGCCTCACGGGCTTTTACATTGATGTCGCGAGCTGCCAAGAGTAGCCCAATCAACCGACTCTTGTACATCGCAGAATTGTCAAATCCCGGATCTAGCTGATCAAAACAGACGTAGTAGTCAAATTCGGGATTGAGGCTGTCGACGACGGCCTGAAGAAGGTTTCTATTTACCTCCTGCACGATGATTGGTAGCTCCGATATTGGAACTCCCTCTCCGGTAACCCCAAGCTTTAGCGGCCAAGATATTTCAAAGGAAGACTTAAATCTTAGTTTCCGTACGGGCGAAAAGATTTGCGCGACGTCGGGATTCCGGGAACCATAGGTGTCAACAATGAAGCGCTCGATCTTTGCCAACGCTTCTTGTGCGGCGTCGCTCCAGGGTTGCGAGCGGTCTTGGTTCAACAGAACCTTGGACAAAGTCAGCAAAATTAGGTAACGCCAGCTCTGAAGAAACCGATGTTCTTCTGGAACCCCCAGCTGCCCTTGTTTGTCATGAAGCTGCCAGGGATAATCACTGAAGTCATGACCGAAAGAAAAGGTCTTGTAACGTTCCTCTCTCATAAGCTTCCGATAAATAGCCGTCTTTCCGCTCCCTTTGCGTCCGAGCACGAGAAACTTGGTGTGTGACTTAGCATCCAGATATGCTTCGTGATCTTCAAAACACACGTCGAGGAGTTTGTCCGCATCGGCATCGACCTCCAAATGACTCTACGTCTGATAAGCGCCTCATTCTGATGTGCCTCTATCCTTCTGAGATTTTGTACCCCACCGACAAAACACGAGGTGGTTATGCATCCCCATATGTCGGCTTTCGGCCGGCGAACCTCTCTTTCGTGCGCAATTTTACTTGCAATGACAGTGCAGGGATAAGATCGCGGTTACTGCGGAGTACACCGATAAAGCTATGAAAAAACCGCCACACATCGTGCTTAGCCACGAGAATACTATCCAACAAGAAGTCCTGGCGCCTTTCTTCGACGAGATCGCATTTTCGAATCTGTCGTTTACTGTTGAGTCCAGACCGCCGCTGGGGCCGCAAGCGGCGCTTCATTGGTTGATACCCACGGCGCTTGTTATTTATGTCAGCAAATCCTACTTCGATGAATTCCTGAAACAGGCTGGCAAGGACCACTCCGAACTGTTAACAAAAGCCATTGGCACCCTGGCGAAATCCTTTTTCGGACCGGGTAGAACTGTTCGCCGGAAGCTGATTGGTACGGCCGGTAAACTGCCCGCCGAGCTGCGGTATTCGCTTTCAATCTCGATCGTGGCAGAGGCTGAAGCGGGAGTCAAATTCAAGCTTTTGATCCCAGACGACACTTCACGAGAAGAACTGACCCAGATCGCTTCACGCTTCTTCGACCTCCTCGAAGCTTATTATTCACAAACTTTGGAAGAACCAGTACGAACGGCACTGACGAACGCTCGTGTCATCGGTCGCATGATACTCGTGGCTTATGACAAGAAGCACGATCTGTTCATCTTCGTAGATCCTTGAGCGGGTGACTCTAGCTCACATGATTGACGATCGGAGGTTGGCGGGAAACCGGCGATTGTGGAGGGTAGGAACTTCAAGTCGGCTTACCGACTGACGCTCACTTATTCACCTACTCTAATCATCGGCAGACTATCCTTTATTAGCGGTAGCTGGGTTCCGGAGGATTACCCACGAGACCAGTGACGCACGATCACCTTTCTAGGGTGGCTTACAACAGAATCGAGCCGCTTGTCGAGTACGTTTAGCTTCGATTGCACAAATTGAATTAGATCATTCGCCATGTCGGTAAGAAATACGCTCTCCGGACTAAGAGCGGACAATTCAGCGCTGAGGCACCCCACTGATACGTCGATCATCTGGCTGGTAAGGTCCTCTCTGGAGCGACCAGGCTCACCGCGGAACTTAATAAGATCCGTCACATGAAAGTCTTCTAACGATTTCTCGTGTTCTGCGGCTAGCCTCTTGAGCAGCTTGTACACAGGCGACACGGCGCTGCCATAACGAGTGTTGAATGATGGTCGCTCGCCGATTAGCATTATGCAGCCGACCCTTGCACCGAGCGTACCTTGGAAGCCGCGATACGAGTTGCCATCGCATGGCATTTCGCATAGACTGTTCAACTGATCTCGTTCGTTGGATTGGAGGCCCCAGAGTTCTGGTCGATTAGCGGGATCGACAGGCCACCACCACGGGTCAAAGTATGCGGGAGACGGAAGGTCACCGAAGTACCTGCTCCGAGCCGGATGCTTACCGTGGTGCCCGAATTCTGGCACCAGGTGATCTCTGATTAGCGCGACGAGGTTGCTGTTTAGATTGCACGCCTGAGCCACATCCACGTGGTAAATTTTACCAACAATACGAAGCCGGCGACACAAATCAGCTCAGCAAGAGAGGCCCCCGATCAAATGGGAGGATGAGGCCAAGCACCTTGACGTAATATGCCTTCGCAGAACTGGCAGCCAGCCGGTTCCGAGGGATGGCCCGCAATCGGGAGGTTGGATCGGATTAGGAACAGTGAGCATTGGATAGGTGATCCCGACAGCGAGGGAGGTCACGCTCCGGTAAACACGTGCATCCTGGATGCCGGAACAGAACGCCCGCCCTGACCGTAGACCGCATTACGGCCAGCAAGTATTTCTTAAGCCTCACTGGGCGGAAAGCCGATAAGAGCAGAGAGTTTCGCTAATGAGTCGCGGGAAACGAAAGCAGGCTGAACAGCGGAAACCTCTCCTTGGGCTAGTGCTGATACTCGCCTGCGCGGGGCTTTTGTTTAGCGCTATTCAAAACTTCTCCGGCGGCTTTGGCGGTTTTGCTCTTCTCTTGCTGCTTGTCGCTGGAACAGTTGTTATTGTGCCAAGACTCCTGCGCCGAAGGCGACATCGCAGTCTACTCAACAAAGCGAATGGGATTGTGGGAGTGCAAATTGAACAGTTGGTGAGAAGGAGAGCCCAACTGGTTCGGCAGGACGCCTACGGCAAACTGCAATTCGACAAGTGGGCGAAGGAAATCGACTATTTCATAACCCAACACATTGGGCCATCGCTCACAAGGAAAGAACAATTGCTTTTGGCAGTTGACCGGGTGCAAATTGCGCAGATCATCGATAGTCGCGTCGAAACAGCGGTGCGGGATAAACCTATCTTTAGTGCTTTCTCAGAAAGCATGACTCCCAGCGAATTTGAGTATTTCTGTGCCGAACAACTGCGACTCTCAGGATGGAATGCTCGTGTAACGCTGCAAAGCCGCGATCAAGGGGTTGACGTGATTGCCGATCAAGGTGGTGTGCGGGTCGTTTTGCAGTGCAAACTCTATGGCGGACCCGTGGGTAACAGGGCAGTGCAAGAAGCAGCCGCCGGCAAAGCTCACGAGCAAGCGCAGCACGGGATAGTTGTGACGAATAGCAGATACACGGCAGCGGCTGAGCAACTTGCTTCGACAAACGGGATTCTGCTTCTTCATTACAGCGATCTTGCCAACTTGCACACGCTTGTTCGATAGCGACAGCACAGGAAGCAAAGGACCTCGTGCGTCCAGCTATTGCGATCCGGACGTAGGAGGACTAGAGTGAGACAATCCGTAAATATTCCGCTGCTTCTTCAGCGTTTATAAACATTAAAGCGAGCCCGTAGTATAGAGCGACCATGGCCAAGGCCGATTTCAACTCTGTTGACGATTACATCGACTCACAACCCGAGGCCGTGCGGGGCGTACTCGAGCTCGTGCGCAGTACCATCCGCAAGGCCATACCGCAAGCTCAGGAAGTCATCTCGTACAAGATGCCTACATATTTGCTAAATGGTGATCGCTTGCTTTATTTTGCTGTGTGGAAGCAGCACTACTCAATCTACGCCGCCACGGAACGAGTGGTAGCGGCATTCCAGGACGAGCTTGCCTCATACGAGGTCGAAAAGGGCACAATCCGTTTTCCCCTGTCCAAGCCCGTCCCCGTCAAGTTGATTGAACGCATTGTGAAATTCCGCGCGAGAGAAGTCGCCGAGCGCGTTAAGGCGAGAGGTGGCCGGACGAATAAAGTTTAGCCCGAGAGTGCATCCAAATGTCTGGTTGCTAGCATCCGATCAGCACGTTAGAACGGCCAGCCGCTCGGACTTGCCGTGTACTCCACAAAGCTCGAGCGCGCTTCCTCAACTAGAGTCTCCGTCGAGCCCAATAGGGACCCAAACTCCGAATGTTCACGCAAAGCACTCAGCCAAACTTCCGAACTTAGCGTACTCGGTGCGCAGACGAAGCCCGACTGCGCTGCACACTTCAGAGCCCTTATGGCTGGCTCCGCGAGTGATTAGCTTGGATAAGGACATCCTGCCGAGTCGTTCCGATAAACTAGCTCAGGTATCCCATGCGATCCACCTTGCTGCTCTTGTTTGCGTCGGCTCTTTGGGTTGGCGGCGTGTCCTCCGCCCAGATCCCCGAGACTGCGCAGACTCACTGGGCGGGAACGTGGGGCGCTAGCCCCTCTCCCCAACTTCCAGATGTTGCGCAGATGAGCAAAGCCAAGCTTACGTTTGCCAATCAGACGTTGCGCGAAATCGTTCACATTAGCATCGGCGGCTCACTAGTTCGCGTTCGTCTCTCGAATGCTTATGACAAAGAGGCTGTTGAAATCGGAGCCGCCCACATCGCCCTCCGGCAAAAAGGGGCTGCTATCGCTGTTGGTTCTGATCATGTCCTTAGATTCAGCGGCCGATCCAGCATCACGATCCCGCCTAATGCGCTCGTTCTCAGCGATGCCATTCCGCTCAAAGTTGCTGCCTCCTCCGATCTGGCCATCAGCATCTTTCTTCCCAAGTCGACTCTGGGCGCCGGTATCCATTACTCGGCTCAGCAAACCAACTACTTAGCGGTCGGCGATCTCACGTCAGCGCCTGACATTCCCAAAGCTTCTACTCTCGGCTCCTGGGTCTTCCTTACCGGGGTCGATGTCGCGGCGCCCGAAGCCGCTTCAACGCTAGTCGCCTTCGGTGACTCGATCACCGACGGAGCCCGCTCCACCGATGACACCAACCATCGCTGGCCCAACTTCCTTGCCGACCGTCTATTGAGGCAAACCGGCGCGCCGATCGGCGTCCTCGACGAGGGCATCGGCGGCAACCGCATTCTCCACGATCCAAACTCCAATGTCGCTTTCGGCGTCAATGCGCTCGCCCGCTTCGATCGTGATGTTCTGGCCCAACCTGGCGTCAAATACGTGATCGTTCTCGAAGGTATCAACGATCTCGGCCACGCCGGACCCAATCTCTTTCCGAAAGAACAGGTCAGTGCCGAGGACATCATTGCGGGTTTGAAGCAGCTGATCGAGCGCGCCCACGAGAGGGGTATCAAAGTCTACGGCGGTACCCTCACGCCATTTGTTGGCACCCCCTTTCCGGGCTATTTCTCCGAAGCGAAGGAAATGAAGCGCAAAGCGGTGAATGAATGGATCCGCACTGGCCGAGCGTTCGACGCCGTCATCGACTTCGAGAAGGCGGTTCAAGACCCGGCCAATCCCGACCATATAGCAACGGCATTTGATAGCGGCGATCACCTCCATCCCAAAGACGACGGCTACAAAGTGATGGCCGACTGTATCGACTTATCGCTCTTTAGATAGCTGGTTCGAGAGAGCGACTAACAGCGGAGCCGAACGTGCGCTCGCCGAGGGCGTTCTTGGCGAAGGCGATCTTCTCCCCACGTTTCCTGCCCCGGATGCTCACAAAACTTATTGACCTTGCGAATGAAAGCGTCAAGACCGGGCGTAAAATCAGCGTAGGCGACTACATCTGAGAGCCGGAGCCTGCCTGAGCGATTCTTATTTTGATGTCGTCTACGGAACACGCGCCAAACCGGGCAGCGCGGCCGTACATCGGCCTGCATACCGGGTGCAGGAAAAGCCGCGCAGTTTCGGCATACCGCCTCAGCCAACACAGCGCGTGTCCGGCGCTGATATTGTGATATGCGCTGCGCGCAGCGGGTAACAAGCCAAGTGGCGATGGGCTTAATACTGTTTTGAGCTTTCGGCAGGCATGTACCGAAGTGGCGTTCTTCCCCATACAGGTCCTCAGGCTGTGACCATTTGCCGAACGGTCAAGCGCTTTTGATTCTCAGATGGTTCTCAGGAATGCGATCAGCGCCTTCTGGTCTTCGGCGGAAAGATCGAGTCCGAAGGCGTGACCCTTCACTGCATAGGTCTTAGTGCCGTAGACCTTGAACCCCGTTGGAACGTAATCATTCCGCCTTCGGCGTGGGTCGAGCCAGTCTTCGAGCGTCGCACACCACCCGCTATGTCCGAACATCCCGCGATACCAGACCCCTTTAAGCGATGGGACTTTATAGTAGCCGGTGCCGCGGCGGGTCTTGAGCGCTAGGTTGGGATCAGTCCCGACCGAAATCAAAAGGATGTCGTATTTCTGTTCAGCGCCGGGCGGGACGTGGAAACCCTCCGCCAGAGTCAGCTTGTTGTTGGTGTAGAGCGGCGGCGTGTGGCACATCGGGCAGCCCTCGTGCTGGAAGATTCTTTGACCCCGTGCGGCTAACGCGTCAAACTTGTTCGGGTTCAGCGGCGGCTGCAGCGAGTAAACGTAAAGCGCCAGAGCATAGAGCTGCTCGTCGGTGTAGCGGTCCGGCTGAGTCCGGAGGGGGTCCAGTTTGTCGGGAGCGGGCAGCGTCCTGAAATCAGGAGGGCCATCCGGCACAAACCCGTCAAAGCTGGCAAGATCGTCGCCCCCTTGGTTGAGCGCTGCGTAACGCATCAGGTCCACAATGCCGCGATGCTGCTGCAAACCAGTACGATCAAGATAATGCCGGTCCTTGACGCCGATAAGATCCGGTACCTGAACAGGGAAGAAAGGGCTTGATCGGTGGCGAGCCACTACACCGGAGGGAATGGCCTCATGGACAGAAGCGATCTCGTCAAGCGACATCTGGAGCAGGCGAGCCTGCGGGTCAGGATTGAGCCATGGCGCTCCAAACAAGCGGTAATTGCCCAGGCGCACGTCCCTCGTGGCCTGGAGTGGGGCCGTCCGGAAGATGAAACCTAGCGCCCGATCAAACGGAAAATTTCCTTGTGCACCCTTGATCACCGTTCCATCCGGCATCAGCCGCGTGTGGCAGGAGGCGCACGAAAGGCTGCCGACTTCAACTTGCCCCTTCTTCCTGATGACGTAGCGATAGCCGGGCAGCGTGCCGTCCTTGGCAAACCGGGCCCCCACGCTGGCCCACCATATGGGATTTCGCGCGTCTGAGGTTCTAACGACAGCCCGGACCCCCTGATACCCGGTCGGCGCGTCGAACACGATCTCCCCGGCCTTAATCCAGTCTGCCTCGTTCTGCAGCGGTGGCCGATGACTCGCGTTGTCCCAGATGAGCTGCGGCTCCCGCTGCTCAAGCCAATCCAGGTAGCCGGGCGGCTCGTGACCGGGTGCGTAAACGGCGTAGCTCTTGTAAATGGGCCGCACCGGAATCCTGTAGTAATAATCGGAGGAGACGTACCTGGGCGAGCCGATGGGATTGGCAAGCGGTACTTCGAGCGTCGCCATTGCCGCATCATCCCAGGTCTTTGGAATCTCAGGATGAGATGCTGCCCGCCTGGACGGTTGCGCGTGCAAGGTGGCACAGCACGCATAGACAACGATGATCAACGCGTCCCTCACCACGCCCTCGATATGGGGGTTATTTTATCGCCTCGGGTACTCATTAGCATTTGACTCAGCTCAGGTAAGTGCGCCTTGACAGAACATCTCACCCGATCCGCCAGCTCCATCGAGGTGCGACATTTGTGGCGCAGACTGCGGAACGGAAGATCTCCAGTTGCTCTGCAATAGGGCTAAAACCCTGTACGATTTTGTCTTTTGAGAGCCCGTCTTTCGGTCGTTCTGGATCGTCACCTGGCTATGGCCGCAGACGATCCTTTTGGGTCCGGCAAACCCGGCCATCATACTACGCCGCGAGCAAGCGTGTGATCGTCTGACGATAGTTCCACGGCATCCATTCCGACGGGTTCTGTTTCAACTGACCCGCATGCCGCAGCAGTTCCGTTAGGTAATCGAAGGGATTCGCGCCATTCAACTCGCAGGTGTGAATGAGACTCATAAACAGATCACCCGCTGCTGCCCCGTTCAGCGTTTTATAGAACAAGGCATTCTTGCGGTTCAGAATCGCTTTCTTCAGAGCGCGCTCGACGATATTGTTGTCGATGGGAACGCCGGGGTGCTTGAGGAAAAACGTCAGCTTCGTCCAGTGATTCAGTAAATAGGAAATCGCTTTACTAAGTCCGGAGTTCGGCTCCGTTTTTCTTTCGGCGAACTGCGCTTGCATCCACTCGTGCAACGCTTGAAGGAGTGGAGCGCTACACTCCCGATGGAAGTGCAGTCTCTCTTCGGCTGACAGATTTTGCTCGCGCGCCAGTGCGTCGTTGTGATAAATGCCGCGCAAGGTTTCCAGCACATACCGGCATTCAGCGGGAAAGTTCTCTATGATATCGATAAACTGCCTTCTCCCATGCGCGAGGCAGTTGGCCAGCAGAGTTTTTATGCCATCTAGTTTGGGCGTATTGCGCGAGAGCGCATCACACATCTGAATCGGGGGCGCGAGTTCGCGTGTGCGCTTTCTCAGCACTTGTGCCAGATTCTCGCCCGCATGCTTCGCTCCGGTAAAGAACAGCGCGATTTTCCATCCCGCAATGATCGAACAATGCCACTGGTGAAAGTGCCCGTGCGCTTATCGCCCGGCTCGCGCGCCAGATGCAGAATGCGCATGCCGGTGTCGTCGTTGTGGAACAACCCGCCTTGCGCCGCTTGCCAGAGCAGCTCGTTCCATGCGGGCTAGAGGCTTGGTGTGGCGGCCTCCAGCAGCTCCCATTGCGTGGCCGCCGGCAAAGACATGCCCAGTTGCTGCTGCAGCCGTTCCAAGCGATGAAAGGGAGTTCCCGTTCCATACTTCAGCAACGCGAGCATCGCAATTGAGGTTGCATCGTACTTGTTACCACCGGCCGATTGCGGTGCTTCAGCGGTGAAGATCTGACCGCAGGCATTACAGCGCAACCGCTGCATCTCAAACACGGTTGCTTCGAGCGGCGGCCGTCCCACGATGCGTACGAGAGTTGCCGGTTGCTTCTGCTGATAGACCTTTCCTTCGAGACATTCCGGGCAAGCATCGCCCGGCTTCAACGCAGCGTGTAGAATCGTGACTTTCTGCGCTCCGGTAAATTGAGCAGCGCTATTGCGGCCATGCCCTGCCGGGCGGGATTCCGCATGGTCGGTCTGTGCTGATGCCGGAGTCTGCGACTCTTCGAGCACGGCACGAGTCTTCTCCGTGCTGCGATTCGCCGATAACCGCTCTGCCAGGGCATGCAGTGCGGCTTTGAGCTTCTGGCTATCGGGCTCGCTGAGCGGTGCCTGCCTGCCGCGATCGATGATCCAGTCGAGCTCCTCCAGATTCACGTCGATGCGCGGGCGGCAGCTTCGCATCTTTATAACTGACTCAGCAACTCGCGAAAGCGCCGGGTTAATGGCAGCGCCAACACTTCCTTGACTGGGCGTGTCGGCTTTTTGGTCGGCGCATTCTTGCCCCGGCCGGTAGTACGCCCCAGCACCAGCCAGTTCGCCGCGCGATAACACGTGCCTTTGAAGCGTGCTGGGTCGACAAAGGTTTCCAACCAATAAATAGGATGCGCATATAGCTGTTGCCAATCGCGTGGTACCAGCTTCGCCATGCGGCCCAGAATGTGCGAAGCCAGATGCGGCACTTCGACCCACGGCAGAATCAAAAAGCGACTGTTGTATGCCAGTAAGTGCAGATTCCGTTTCCGCACTTCAGCGCTCCACCCGATGTAGCGATCGCGGCTGGCCAGATGGCGTACGGCGGAGGACCAGGCCAGACAAGCGATCACTTGGCCGCGAGCGCATACGAGATACTTCAGGTGCTCACCCACTGGTTGCTCGTAGCGGAGATAGTGGTATTGCTCCATCAAGCTGTTGAACAGTGGCTCCTGCGCGGTGCGGCGCACTTGTTGAACTTCCAATGGTGTTAACTCGTACACCGGCCCACGCACCGGCGTATTGTTGGGCACCACCGGTTCGGGGCGATCCCAACCCCCAGGCCGGTTCTGCGATGGCCGCCGCGGCGGCGGTAACTCAATCTCTCCCGCGCGATCGAGTAACAAGAGCAATCCCCGGCACACCATGTCGCGCAATGCGCCGTTGACTTGCTTCCATTCCCACATCTCACAAAGCTTGCGCGACAATGCGCAGCGGCTCAGCTCGGGGTGATCGGCGATGAACTGCCGTACAAAAAGAATCTCGCTCCGGCTGATATTGCCCCCGCGATAACGATATTCGGCCGGCACAGCAGCAGTGTGACAGAAAAGCGTTTAGAACGCAAGCCCCTACTGCAAAGTTTTTGAGGGTTCTTTCAGCTCACTCTTCGCCACATCGGGGCCGCTTGCGTGTCGGGATTGCCGGCAGCAACGAGTAATTGCGCCTGATAAGCTTCCAGCGCTCTCGCTGGCGTGCTACCGCGCGGCCACCACACAAAACGACCTTTGGACAACCGTTTTTGCGCCAAAACGAATCCCTGACCGTCGTACTGCAAGAGCTTGATCGCCGTCGCGCGCCGACTACGGAATATAAATAGCCAGCCGCAAAACGGATCGGCTGATAGTTTCTCCCGGCATAGCTCGGCCAAACCGTCAATCCCTTTCCGCAGATCGACGGGTTCAATCGCGACTAGAATGCGCATCTGCGGGGCGATCTGCAACATGCTCAATGGCTCACGAAGGCGCGGATCAGATTAGCCAGCTCTGTTGTCGCCACCGCTTTTAACTCCAGCCGCAGCTTGCCTCCTTGCGCCGACTCCACTTCCACCGTGCAGTTGGTAACTGCCTTTGCTCCCGGCGCAACGAACTCCAGGAATGTCGGTGGCGTAGCCTGCTTGCGTTTCGGGTTGCGCCGGCCCCGTTTTTCTGTCCGCCTCTTCAGCGCCGTATAATCCAGCCGCAGCGCCCTTGCTGTCGGATTCACTCCGTGGCGCCTGGCTAGATCCGCAGCCGCGGCCCACAATGCCTCCGGTAAGCGCGAGTGCCCTGGCCGCGCATTCCGAAACTCTTCAAAACGCCGCTGTACTTGCTCGAGATCGTCTGGATTAGCTGCTGCTTCTGGTGTCATCGCGCGGTCTCCTCTCCTTCGCTCGACCCTAGCAGCAAACCTCACCCTGTTTCATGCAAGCTTGCCGAAAACTCACATACTGTTGCACAATGACGCGGAGGGTAGAACGAAGAGGATGAAATTCGCAGCGCTAAACTTAAGCTTCCCTATTGGTGGTCCAGCTAAATTCGCCATGGACGCCGTCGGTGGATCTTATGAGGGAACAATAGCTGGAGATGGGTCGCCAATCAATGGTTTCTTGAACGGAAGAGACCGCTTCTACCCACGAGGATTATGTCCTACAGCCGAAGACGCCTTCTCGCGTTGGCTCACAATTGACGTTTTGGAGAATTACACACAAGACAACATAGACGAGATCGCGGACGGTATTGCGAAAGTCGCCTACCATTTCTCAACACGTTCGGTCGCGGTTCGGGCGCGGTGACGGCGACAACGTCTCGTGTTCGCTGGGCGATCGGCTCGCTACTGTTCGCATCTACAGTCGTCAACTATATCGACCGCCAAACCGTAAGCGCACTCGCGCCGATTCTTAAGCGTGAATACCACTGGACGAATTCCGATTTCGCATCCTTGCTGATCGGATTTCGGATCGCGTACACCATCATGCAAGGGGTGGGCGGGAGGCTTCTGGATATTCTCGGTACGCGGCTGGGCTTTGCGCTTGTAGTCGCATTCTACTCGTGCATTGCGATGTTGACGTCGTTGGCTCAGGGGCTGGTCAGTTTTCGGATGTTTCGTTTTCTACTGGGATTGGGTGAAGGACCGAACATGCCTGGCGCAGCCAAAACGGTTGCCGAGTGGTTCCCCAACCGCGAACGCGCATGGGCCGTTGCACTCTATGATAGCGGCTCTTCAGTAGGCGGAGCTGTGGCGCCGTTTATTGTGCTTTATGCATACCAGGCGTTCGGCACGTGGCGACCTGCATTCCTGCTAACGGGTTGCCTGGGATGCGTCTGGCTATTTGTTTGGATCCGGTATTATCGTCCGCCGGAGCGTCATCCCTCGATGTCAGCGCGCGAATTGAACTATATCCGCGAAGGCGGCGCGGAAACCTCCGATAGCGGCCACGACCCGCGTGGGGCGACCTCCTCCGTTACCGGCAGACGTGGGGTATCGTTTTGGGTCGTTTTCTATTCGATCCGTACTGGTATTTCATCGCGGAATGGTTTGCTCTCTATCTGTTGAGTAAAGGTTACAGACTGGAACAAAGTGTCCTGGGATTCTGGGTGCCGTTTCTGGGCGCGGATCTCGGAAATTTCGCCGGCCGCGGCCTGTCCAGCTATCTCATTGCTCGCGGCTGGCCGGTGGGAAAGGCACGCCGGACCGTGCTGCTGATTTTTGGGCCGAGTATGGTGTCACTGCTGCTCTCACTTTACGTGACAAAATACGCGATTTCCCTGCTTCTCTTCGCGTACGCGTCCTTCGCTTATGCCGCCTGCTCGACCATGTTCTCGTCCCTACCCACAGACATCTTCCGCTCGCGTGCTGTGGGCACAGTGAGCGGAATGGCGGGAACGGAGGCCGGCATCGGAACGATGTTATCCACATTTCTAATCGGCCGCATCACTGACTCGACGTCTTTTGCCCCCGTGATCGCGGGCGCGGCTAACGTTCCATGCATCGCGACGGCGATGTTCGTAACACTCGTGCGGTCGTCAAAAAAGGCGGATCCACGAGCCCTGCTCAGGGATTTCTAATTTCAGGAGGACTTGTGAAAGTCGGGTTGATCGGTACCGCCGCAATTGCCCATAAGCACGCGCAAGCTTATAAGAATATCGGTTTCGAGCTAGTCGTATGCTCGAATCGCAATCAGGAGCGGGGCCGGAAATTCGCAGAGCAGTACGGCTCAGAGTTTGTTCCCGAGTTTCAGCAAGTCTGCTCAGATTCACGTGTGGATTACGTGGACGTATGCACATTCCCTGAGTTGAGGCTGGAACCCGTTCTGCTATGCGGGAAAACCGGTAAAGACGTCCTGGTACAGAAACCCATGGCCACAAACCTGAAAACCGCGAAGCAGATGGTGCTGGCCGCTCGCGATTCCAAGATCATATTGGGAGTCGTAAGCCAGCACCGGTTCGACGAGTCCAGCCGGTTTCTCATTCAAGCATTGCAGGATGGGCGTCTGGGACGTGTATTGCAGTGCGACTGCTATGTGAAATGGTATCGATCGCAAGAGTATTACTCGCGGCCCGTAAAAGGGAGCTGGAAAACAGAAGGCGGGGGAGCACTGATCAATCAGGCCATCCATCAGGTGGATGTCCTGCGTTGGTTCGCCGGTGCGGTGGACTCGGTTTTCGCTTCGTGGCAATTGGGAGCCGTCCATCAGATTGAGTCCGAAGACGTGGTTTCCGCGGTCCTGCGGTATGAGTCCGGTGCGACCGGAGTGGTTCAAGCCTCAACTGCCTTCTGGCCGGGTTACCCCGAGCGCATTGAGATCCACGGCACAAAGGGATCGGCGATTATTACTGGCGATCGCCTGACAGCGTGGGATGTTCGGGACGACAGCGGCCCATCACCGCCCCTCCTAGGCGAAAGCAAGTCGGGGTCCTCCGATCCAATGGCTATTTCGCTTGAACCCTTCGAACGGCAGTTTCTGGACTTTGCCGCCGCTATTAAAGACCGTCGTAAGCCCCTCGTGGCCGGTGAAGATGGATTTGACGCGCTTGCCATTGTCCAGGCCATCTACGAATCTTCCAGAACCGGCAAATCGGTGCAGGTCGAGCATTTGACCGAGCCATTCAGAAAACAACTTTAAGCGAGAACTGCAGAATTCGCGCATCGGCCGCAGCGGACGGCATCAATGGTGGGCAACGTAACGATAGCTCCATCCAAGTGACGGCTGGAGCTGCGTTTTGGCAACCGTCGAGGCCAAGGGATGAGACTTGTAGACCACTGCGGCCCGGTGTGCGTTTTTCCATGAGCGTTTCGGTGTGTTGATCGGGCTAAAGAGTGCAGGGCTAGACGTCAGAGTTCACGGAATCTAGATCGGATGCCCCGGCTTTCTTTAGGCGCTCCCGCAACTCTGCCGTGTGGCTGCGGTGGCATCTCAAGCAAAGAGTACGTATATTAGACAGATCACATTCGCCTCCACCCTCCACGACGGGTGTGATGTGGTCAGCGTCCCATATGCTCTTTCGCCCCCTGAGCCCCCACGCAGCGATGGCCTTTGAACGTGCAGAACCTCGAAGGCGTTTGATGTGAAGGAACTCGCTTATGCAGTCCACACCAAAAATCGCGCATATGCCGCGATCGCGCTCGAGCACTCTTTCGCGAAGATGACCGGGATCGGTGCGCAGCTTCCACTCTTCAACGCACCATTGCGAACAAAACGTGCGTCGCCCGGGCGGTACCTCGAGATTGCACCATCGGCAAAGAGCGCGCCCGTTGGATCCGGTAGATAGGCTATCGCGTTCCACCCGCCCACCTGGCATGGCCCGCCGCGTGCTCATATCGCCAGAACTATACGGTTGCCTTTCGATCGGCAAGGGTTAGCGGCGCTTCGTGGCCACGCGCAGTGACTGTCTCTACCGAACGAATTCGGCCATTCACAACAAATAAGGCCTGGTCAAAATTGTTCACGGTAGGACAAACGTGCCGAGGAACCAGATAAAGCTTGTCACCGATACGTGGAATATTGTGCTCTGAAAGGCCTTCTATCGGGAGATGTTCTTCGCTGGGTTTCAAACCTGTTAGATGGGATCGGCCGACCACAGAGCAAGTCGGCACACCGGCATCGGCTGAAACGCTTTTATGCCCCGCATCGCAAGTAATAGATCGCAGCGTGGGGTGGCTTACGACGGTAGAAAGAACAACGGCGGCCGGTAAATAGCCATACTCGGGCGGAAGTTGCTCAAGACTGGTGGTGTCGTTAAACACGACAGTTCCGGGCGATACACGATGCAAAACCGCGTTGTCCCGGAACCCGGAATATGTCATAGCGAAAGGCGTTGCTGGTGTTCCTGACGTGATCAATTCACCACAATTGAGCCCCACCGCTTTCACCGTATTTACAATCTCCAAGAGTTGATCGTAGCCTTTGTGGACATTCTTTTCGCGATCTGAAAGGGTAAACGCGGACATGTGCCCGTCATAGTAATGGAGCCCGCGGAACTGACGGCCGAGCTGGCGAGCAAGTTCGACAATTTCCCCGACGCGTTCCTGCGCGATACCAGTTCTATTCATCCCAGGATTTATGTCTACAAAGACGCCGACAGCCGTACTTCGCCAGGTAGCCGCCTGCTCGGACGTCTCGACGAGGACAGACACGCGGGTCCGAGGAAAATCTTCCGCGATTTCGAGCGCGCGCTGCGCATTGGCGCCGATTACGGAATAGGCAAGAAGCACATCGGCAGCGCCGGCCTGGCACGCGGTCAATAGTTCCAGCGTCGTGGAACACTTGAAGTTGACGATTCGATGCTCGATCAGCCGGCTCAAAATAGCGCCGAGCTTTGCGGTTTTGATGTGAGGACGCCAACGATCCGGATCGTTGCCCAGCATCTTCAATGTAGCTTTGATGTTGACATCTACCAGCTCGGGGTAAATGATCAGCGCCGGAGTAATTATGCGATCGACATCGTCGACCTCATACGTCTGGAGTCTAAGATTCATCTGTCACTCTGGCTTTCTTTTGCGCGGCCTGCGGCCCGCAGCCGGTCCGGCGGAAGTACGTTTTCGTGGCGCAGTCTTCTTGGGTTTTGGCGGCGGAGGATTCGGCTCAAAGATGGTCGGCTGACCCTCCACGATGGGCTGCGGCTCATCCTCTTCTTCTTCCATCACGGCTTGCGGACCCGGTTCCGGCAAAGCCGGGGGATAGAATTCCGCGCCTAATTGCACGATGATGCCGCGTTCCTCATCGGGCTCCGCGCGGACGACGGTTTTGTCCTGTGCGTAATTCAAGAATTCAGAAAATTGTTGGAAACCGTACTTCGCCAGATCGAACTCGGGATGCTCGGCTTGCATCCATTGTTCGAGCTCCTCCGCAGTTGCACCATTCTCGAGCTCCATGCGATGGGTTTCGAGGACATCCCGCAAAATTGGCAGTGCTTCTTCCGGTTTTGGCGCAGCTTTCTCCGGAGTATGGCCACCTCGGCGCTCGATCACATAGCGGCCGCCCGAACCGCTCACATTAATGAAGTCAGCCTTCTTGAGCTTGTCGACGAAATCGGAAAAGCTTCCCGCGCCATAGGCACGCTCGCTAAACGCCGGATCGAGCTGAAGCATGGTGCTTTTCAAAAGGCCAAGCTGAGGTTGAACGGCGCGGCGCTCCAGCACCTGCAAAGCGCGCTCGACCAGCGGCATCACCTGTGTCAGATCGAGAGGAGCAGGGCGCTGGCCGCGTTCCCTCTTGTCCCTGCGGTCTGGACGATCAATGCGCTCCCGGCGATCAGGCATAGGCTGGGCAACGATACGCTCACCGTCTTCAAGCAAAGATTCATAGCTTACGAATTCGTGGCAATTCTGCTGGAGAATCGTGCTGGTGAAAGCTTTGCCGCCCACCACGAATACCGTCTTTCCATACTCTTTCAGTTTGTTGACCAGAGGAATGAAATCGCTGTCGCCGCTGACGATCGCGAAGGCGTTCACGTGTGCATGGGTGAAAGCCATTTCCAGTGCGTCGAGAGCTAGATTGATGTCCGCCCCATTCTTGTCGCCTCGCGGGGAGGGGATCCGCTGTACCATTTGGACGGCGTTTTCTGCCATCTGGCGAGTGGCTCCTTCCTGGCGTCCCCAGTTGGCATATGCGAACTTTGCGACGATGTCGCCGCGCTCTTTCAATGCACCGAGCGGGAGCGAGCACGTCGAATTCACGCCGCAGCGTCGATTTCACGCCAATCTCGATATTGTCGTAATCGACGAACACGGCAATGTTCAGTCTGTCTTGCATGAATTTCCTTTTCCGTCCGTTGCGCTGCGGTTCTAGAAGAGCCGGAGGCATACGGATCATCTTACGCCGATTACGCCGAGACTATGCTCAGGCAATCTGTCTCACTGAATCGCGAATGAACTGAATGATCTTTTGGAGTGAAGCACCGGGCTGGAAAACCTCAGCGACTCCAAGCTTCTTAAGTTCCGCAGCATCTTCGTCGGGAATAATCCCGCCGACGACCACCAGAACATCGGTCATCTCCTTTTCACGGAGCAGCTCCATGAGGCGCGGCACAATGGCGTTGTGGGCGCCTGACAGGATAGATAACCCAATCACTTGGACATCTTCCTGCAGAGCTGCGTTCACGATCATTTCCGGTGTTTGCCGGAGACCCGTGTAGATCACTTCCATGCCCGCGTCGCGCAGAGCGCGTGCGATCACTTTCGCGCCGCGGTCGTGTCCATCGAGGCCAGGCTTGGCCACGAGTACACGGATTGGAATGCTCATACTTACACTGTCCAAATTATAAAACGTGATGTTGGCCGATCGATGGGCTCGCTTCTCTGCCGCTCTGTCATCTATGCCTACACTCAAGAGGGACATCGACGTGAGTGAAAAAACCTTCAATGAGCCGCGGATAGCTCTGAACCGTATCTACACGCGTATGGGCGATGAAGGAGAAACGCATTTGGCTGGTGGACAGCGCGTCGCAAAGGACGATCTGCGGATTGATTGCTATGGCACTGTTGACGAGTTAAATGCGTTCGTCGGCATCGCGCGCACCACCGCCGAAAAGATGTCAGGTCGCACGCAACAACTGAGTGCGTTCTCCGCCGTTTTGAAACGGGTGCAACATGAGCTGTTCAATCTTGGATCAATTTTAGCAACTTTGCCGCAAGATGTGCATTCCAAGCAGCCGCGTATAACCAGCGTCGAGATCGAACAGCTGGAGCGCGAGATCGACCAGGCGAATGAACAGCTGGAGCCACTGCGTTCGTTTGTCTTGCCAGGAGGGAGTCGCCTTGATGCTGAGCTACACGTGTGCCGCACCGTATGCCGAAGGGCCGAACGGCTTCTGGTGGGACTGGCAAAGGAGCAAAATGTTCCAGCAGAGGCGCTTCGATACCTGAACCGCTTGAGTGATGCGTTTTTTGTCTGGAGCCGCTGGGTCAATCACGTCCTGGGCACTTCAGAGACTCTATGGGAACCGAACGCAGCCGCAAGCGGACGCCAGAACCAATGAGCTCAGACGTTGATTCCGATCTGCCAAAGCACGAAACCGACAGCCTGACGAAAGTAGAGCCAGCGGAGCTCGCTAGAACTAAATGAACCGGTCGGCGGACGTGGTGAGCCGTAGACCTTGATGCCTTGAGCTTCCAGCAGACGCTTGACCCGGTAAATGTGGTAACCGTCGCTTACGACAATACAGGAATGTAAGTTCATCCGGCTCATGATCTCCGCGGAGGCGTCCACACTCTGGACCGTCGTCGCACCCTCAGGCTCGACAACGATTGCTTCTGAAGGAACGCCGTGCTCGCTTAGATAGGCACGCCCCACTTCACTTTCCGTATAGAGAGGGTCACCACCTGCGCCGCCGGTCGTGAGAATGTAGGCGGCGAGGCCCTTCAAATAGAGGAGAAGAGCGTGATTTAGCCGCCCTTGCAGAACGGGCGAGGGTTTGCCTCTGTATTCGGCCGCACCAAGGACAATGATGATATCGGCAGGCTGCGCTTCATCGATTGTGGACTGCCGCTCGATTTGCTTTGCAACATAGAATAGATACCCTAAAAGCAGGATTGAGAGCAGGGCGGAGAGACCTGCAAACGCTCGCTTCATGAGGCATATTTCAGCGCTCGCACTTCGATTTGGCTGAAATCATTAGTCTACGCCGGTTACGCGGGTTTGAACCACTGATGCAGCTCACGAGCACAAAAAATCCGCTTCTGCAAACAATTCGCCGCGCGGCTGCGGCTGGGCGTCCGACAGAAGACGGCTTGATTGTTGCGGAGGGGCCGCATTTGCTCGAAGAAGCGCTCACGGGTGAATGGCAGATCGAACAGGTATTTGCAACTGCACACGCACGGGATCGTTATGCACAACTGTTGTCCAAGCTGGATGGAGAGATAGTGGAGGTTTCGGAACGTGCATTTGCTTCTACTGCGGCAACCGACGCGACACAGGAAGTTCTGGCGCTACTGCGCCCCCGCAAATGGTCATGGCAAGACCTGCTGGGTCCGTCTGCCCTGGTTGTGGCCTTGGATGGTGTTCAGGATCCCGGCAATGCGGGAACAATCGTGCGATCCGCAGAAGCATTCGGAGCTACCGGAGTGGTGTTTTTGAAGGGCTGCGTACGCATTGCGAACGGAAAGCTGCTAAGGGCCGCTGCGGGATCTCTTTTCCGAGTACCGTTTCTGGAGGCAATTGGGGTAGCGGAGTTCGTCGAGCAGGTCCGCGCCTATGACATGCGCCTGTATTCGCTGACGATGGACGCATCAAAAACACTGGACGACGCCGATCTGCTATCTGCATGTGCGCTCGTCGTCGGTAGCGAAGGTCTTGGCGTTACTCGAGAACTACTCGCGGAAGCACGTGGAGTGTCGATTCCGACTGCG
The DNA here is from genome assembly GCA_963771565.1 of uncultured Acidobacteriaceae bacterium. Classification (GTDB taxonomy): domain Bacteria; phylum Acidobacteriota; class Terriglobia; order Bryobacterales; family Bryobacteraceae; genus Bog-105. Next base: position 134,383 of record CAVYUB010000018.1, on the reverse strand, counting down.
AGGGTGGAATCGTTGAATGCTGCGACTGCGTGTTCCATTGCACTTTTCGAAGCCCAACGGCGAAGGAAGGCGCGATGAGCCTGTTCGATGCCGCGTCGGCGGCCTCCGAGCGAGCCAAAGAAACGGCAGAGCGTCCGCTTGCCGACCGCATGCGTCCTCAAAGTTTGGATGAATTTATCGGTCAAGAGCACATTCTTGGACCGGGCAAACCGCTTCGCGCACAGATTGAAAGCGGACATCTGAGCTCAGCGATCTTGTGGGGACCGCCCGGCTCGGGAAAAACCACCTTGGCGGCTTTGGCGGCCCAGCATGGTAAATCGCATTTCCTTCGCTTCAGTGCTGTTTTGAGCGGGATTAAAGAGATTAAGGCGGTTATGGCCGATGCTGAAAAGATCAAGCGTCTGGGCGGCAAAACCGTTCTATTCATTGACGAAATACATCGTTTCAATAAAGCGCAGCAAGATGCCTTTCTGCCCTATGTTGAACGCGGAGATGTGATTCTAATTGGGGCAACGACGGAAAACCCTTCGTTTGAAGTGGTTTCGGCTTTGCTTTCTCGAACAAGAGTGTACTCGCTTCGCGCACTCGAAACGCCCGAAATCGTTACATTGCTCAAGCGTGCACTCAATACTCCCGGCAGGGGTCTGGGCCACCTACGATTGAACATTGCCGATGAATTGCTCGAAGAGATTGCGGTTGCGTCGAGCGGGGATGCGCGCGCGGCCTTGAACACGCTCGAGATCGCCGCTGAGTTGGCCGAGAAAGGGACGATTGATCGCCAAGTGGTGGCTGACGCATTGCAACGCAAGATATTGCTATACGACAAGTCGGGCGAGGAACATTACAATCTAATCTCGGCGCTGCACAAATCAGTACGATCGAGTGATGCAGATGCGGCGTTGTACTGGCTGGGACGCATGATGAAGGCCGGGGAGGACAGGCTATACCTCGCTCGGCGTCTGGTGCGTATGGCGATCGAAGATATAGGGCTTTCCGATCCGCGGGCGGTTGAACAGGCCATAGCATGTATGCAGACTGTGCATTTTTTAGGTGTTCCGGAAGGAGATCAAGCGCTGGCCCAGCTAACTATCTATTTAGCTTTGGCTACAAAATCGGACGCGGCATACCAGGCGCTGAATAAAGTGAATGCAACCATAGAAAATACTGTGGCTCCGCCGGTCCCTATGCATCTGAGAAATGCTCCCACCCGGCTAATGAAAGAGATGGGATATTCAAAGGGTTATGAGCACGCGCACAGCCAACCCGACGCCGTTTCGGATATGCAGTGCCTACCTGATTCCCTGTCCGATGCCGTATTCTACGAGCCTACGAACCGGGGATTTGAACAAAAACTGCGTGAGCGTCTGGAGTGGCTGAATAAAAAGCGCGGCAAAGATGATGAATTAGCGAAATAATGAAAATAATCTTCGCGAATTGTGTAAGCTTAAGTATCGGAGTTTTGACACTGTGTCCGAAAATGTTCTGACCCAGGCTAGGCGCATGGAAACTTCAGACGCAAGCTCGGAGCGACGGCGGTCGAGCCGTTTCCCGATCGAACGAGAAGTGCGCTACAAAACCCTGAACCAGCGAACTGAGATTCTCGCGGGCGCCGGTAAAACGCTGAATATCAGTAGTTCAGGCGTGTTATTCACGTCTGACCACGATCTCCCGGTCGGCACCCGTCTCGAGGTTTCAATCAGTTGGCCCGCCCAATTAAACGAGAGATGTCTCCTGAATCTGGTCGCGCGCGGTCGCATTACCAGACATACCAAGGGCCAATTAGCGCTGCAAATTCAGCAATACGAATTTAGAACTCAAAGCCGCCCGGGTACGGTCAAGGAAAAATAGGCCAGGCGGGTTGCCCGTGCAATCCCCGCTTGCTCTGGGCTACGATGACAGTGTTGTGCGCCGAAATATTGCGTTCGCCGCCGCTGCGCTAAGTTTTGTCGTTCTGCTTGCGCTCGTCATCTGGCAGGGCTCGTTTCGTATCAGCTACTCCCCCTCCGGCTTGATCGAAACGATAGTGCTCTGGGCGGTTTCGACGCTCATCTTCGTCCTCACAGTCACGCTTGCATTCATGCTCTTTCGAGCGGGGGTGAAGCTCTATATTGACCGGCAGAGCAACAAAGAGGGGTCGCGCATACATTCGAAATTGCTCTTCGGAGCACTGACGCTAACGTTGGCGCCCGCGCTTTTCTATGTGCTTTTCAGTGTATATGTGCTAAATCGGACGCTCGATAAATGGTTTAGCCGCCCGGCAGAGAATATCCAACTGAAGCTGCAGGATTTGGACGCTTCTTATAAGAGAGAGGCTCAAAAGCGAGTCCAGGCCCAGACTGACTGGATCAGTTTACTGCCGCAAGTTCAGCAGGCGGCACAGGCGGGTCAGATCGATGCCGCGTTCTTCCGTAATGTTTGCGAAGTACGGGGTATTCGGCAGCTCGTGTTGCGGCGCCGGGTGGGCGTTCCGATCTCGTTGTATGAAAGCTCTGAAAAACAGAACGGGCGATTGCTACGCGCGAGTGCGGACGTGTTAAATGGCACGGCCAATTTGGGCCGTATTACCGCGGTTTCGACCATGAGCGATGATCCATCGCCAGCGGAGACCGCGATTCAGCAATTTACGGAAGAGCAGAATCGACAGGCCGGGCGGCGAAAGTTTTATCACGATACCTACTTCTTGTTGATTTGTCTCATCACGCTTTTTGTTCTGTTCTTTGCTTCCTGGTCTGCGCAGATTCTCTCGCGTCAAATTAGCGTGCCGATTTCCGCTTTGTTAGGCGCAGCCCAGGAGGTTCGGCGGGGTAATTTGTCTTATCGCGTACGAGTGAATGCGATTGATGAGCTGGCCACGCTGGTCCGAGCATTCAATGAAATGACTAGCGAACTGGAGGCGAATGCGCGGGAATTGGAGGCTCGTCGCCGATTCACGGAGGCCATCCTCGAGAGTATTCCGACGGGTGTGATTTCGGTCTCGGCGGAGGAACGGATAGAGCGTGTGAATCGCGCGTTGTCTGGAATCTTTCCGCCAGAAATAGTGTCGCCCGCGAAACACCTTGAAGATCTGTTTTCACCCGAAGATCTGGCCGAGATCCGGTACCTTCTCAAGCGAGCTCGCCGTACCGGCGCGGCCGCGTGTCAGCTGGACATCCAGCGTTCCTCTTCGGTGCTGCACCTCGCTGTGACGGTAGCCTCGTTGGAGGAACAACGCGGATTCGTCCTCGTTTTGGAAGACACAAGCGATTTGTTGCGTGCGCAAAAATCCGCCGCTTGGCAAGAGGTAGCACGGCGTATCGCGCACGAGATAAAAAATCCTTTAACACCAATCTCGCTTTGCGCGGATCGAATAGCACGCCAACTACTTCGACTTCCTATGGACGCGAATGCGCGCGCGATCCTCGAAGAGTGTACGGGAATCATACAGCAAGAAGTGCAAACTGTTAAATCGCTAGTCGATGAGTTCTCACAGTTCTCACGCTTCCCGAGTGCGCAACCGCAGGCTGCCGATCTAAATGAAATTGTCGAGAGTGCCATGTCGGTCTTCGCTGGGCGACTCGATGGCGTCGCTGTTTCTGTCGATCTGGACCGTACGATACCGCTTGTCCTTGCCGACAAGGAACAGCTCAAGAGAGTGATCGTCAACTTAATCGACAACGCGTTCGAAGCGATGAATGATGCGCCGGTTCGTAAACTCCTGCTGGCGACCTCAAACGGATCGGCCGATACGGTTCGCTTCTCCATTTCCGATACAGGCTACGGCATTTCGGCTGCCGACAAAGAAAAGCTATTCCTGCCCTACTTCTCAACTAAAGACCGCGGGACGGGATTGGGTCTTGCGATTGTGAGCCATATTGTTACCGAACATCATGGCAAAGTGCGCGTTGAGGACAACCGGCCCACAGGCGCTACATTTGTCGTCGAGTTGAATGCGTTGTCACCGGCGGATTCGGCTTTGTCCAGCGATGCAGGCGACCCTGCCCCCGCTACTCTGAAGGTATAGCGATCCGGAAATGCCAGCCCGCGGACCACGAGTTCTTATTGTCGATGATGAGGCGGCCATTCGTCAGTCACTGCGCGGAGTGCTCGGCGATGAGAACTATCAGTGCACTGCGGTGGAAAATGGGGAGGCCTGTCTTGCGGAACTCGCCCGCGAATCATACGAAGCGGTGCTACTGGATATCTGGCTAACGGGCATGGATGGTCTGGCTACCTTGTCGGAGATCCAGGATCTGCCGGCCGGATCGCGGCCCGCGGTGATCATGATCTCTGGACACGGCAACATTGAGACGGCTGTGAAAGCGACTAAGCTGGGCGCCTTCGACTTCATCGAAAAGCCGTTAACTATCGAAAAGGTTAGCGTCGTGGTGAAGAATGCCGTGCAACAGCGCCGCATGGACTTGGAACTACAAAGACTGCGCGAAGATGCAGGATCGCCCGAAATCATCGGTGAGAGCGTGGCGATGAAGGCCCTCCGGCAACAGCTCAAATTGATGGCGGGAACCAACGGCCGGGTGTTGATTTATGGCGAAAGTGGAACTGGTAAGGAACTCGTGGCGCGAGCGATGCATCGATCCAGTCAGCGCTCGAACGGACCTTTTGTAGAAGTCAATTGCGCAGCACTACCGGAAGATCTCATCGAAAGCGAACTGTTTGGGCATCGGCGCACGGGCTTCGATGGAACCCCGGATCACAAAATCGGCAAGATGCAGAAGGCGCACGGCGGCACATTCTTTCTCGACGAAGTCGGCGATATGAGTCTCAAGACGCAGGCGAAAGTGCTCCGTGCATTGGATGAACACCGCTTTGAACCGATAGGCGCGCCGCAATCAATTCAAGTGGACGTACGGGTGGTTGCTGCGACAAACAAGAATCTCGAGAAAGAAATCGAACGGGGCAATTTCCGCGAGGATCTTTTTTACCGTTTGAACGTCATTCCCTTTACGGTGCCGCCATTGCGCGAAAGAGCAGAAGACATACCATTGTTGGCGGCTCATTTTCTGCGCGAATTCGCTGTGGCGTATGGACGGAAGCCGAAGGAGCTGAGTGAGGACGCGTTGGCGGCGCTGATGAGCTATCAGTGGCCTGGCAACGTGCGCGAGCTCCGCAATTTGATGGAGCGGATCGTAATTTTGCACCCGCAGCACCGGATTGAACTGCGCCACTTGCCGCTCGAAGCTGCGCGTAAAGCCCAAAACAGTAAACCTTGGAACGGGTTCGGCAGCCTTCATGACGTCAAGGAAGCGGCAGAGCGCGAGTACATTTTGCGGAAGCTCGAAGAGACCGGCGGCAACGTTACCCGCGCCTCTGAGTTGCTGGGACTCGAGCGAAGCAATCTTTACCGGAAGATGAAAGCACTCGGAATCGCTCCGAAAGAGTAGCTTTCGCATTATAGCTGTGAGGTATTTGATTACCGGTGCAAGTGGTTTTATTGGCAGCAAGCTTGTCGAAACGCTGCTTTCTGAAGGGCATTCTGTCAATTATTTGGGACGCAAACGCAGCACGAGCCTAGATTCGCGCGCGGCCTTTCACTGTTGGAATCCGGGGGAGATACCGCCTCTGAACAGCGTCCCCAGTGTCGATGCAATTGTGCATCTGGCCGGGGAACCCGTCGCACAACGTTGGACACGCGACGTGAAAGAGCGGATTTACAACAGCAGGGTAGACGGTACCCGGAAGCTTGTTTCTGCGATTGGCGAACTGCAACACAAACCTGCTGCGCTGATCACAGCCTCGGCTGTCGGGTATTACGGCGATCGAGGGGATGAACTGCTGACGGAAAACAGCACCCCTGGCAAGGATTTTCTCGCTCAACTCTGCGTTGACTGGGAAAAGGAAGCGACCCGGGCGCACGAGTTTGGTGTCCGCGTGGTCCGCGTTAGGATCGGAATCGTTCTCGGACGTGATGGAGGAGCCTTGAAACAGATGCTGACACCCTTTCGGCTCGGAATCGGCGGGAAACTCGGGAACGGCCGGCAGTGGATGCCGTGGATTCATGTTGATGATCTGCTACGGTTGTTCGTGTTCGCCGCTGAAAATTCGTCTATCGAGGGGCCGCTAAACGGTAGTAGCCCTGAGCCGGTGACCAACACCGAATTTACACGGCGTCTGGCACAGGCGCTGCATCGCCCGGCTGTTCTCCCAGTCCCCAAGTTCGCCTTGAAGATAGCTCTCGGCGAGCTCGCGAATTTTGCGTTGGCCAGCGCCAGGGTCATGCCTGAGGCTCCAACTCGCTCGGGATTTAAGTTCGCATATCCAGAGCTGGGTGCAGCTTTTGAGGCTTTATTCTGAGGGACTAGCCCCTCAGGTATTGATCGGTTTTATTGATCCAATCCGCCCGCGGTGGCGTGAAGATGTCGATGTTAACCGTGTCTTCAATCGCTACGGCCTGATGGGGCACGTTGGGCGGAATGCAGAGAAATTCGCCCGCTCGTACGACGATCTCCTCGCCATTGATTGTGAACTTGAGCGCACCTTCCTGCATGAACGCGACCTGCTCATTCATATGGCTGTGCATTGGGACCACGCATCCCTTTTTGAGCAGAATGCGAGCGACCATGATCTGGTCACCGACTACAAGCTGACGGTCCAGTAACGGGTTTAAAGACTCGATCGGAAAATCAGACCAGCGGACGTGTTTGACCTCACCCGTCCCGGAAGTCTTCGCCTGTACCGCTTCGCTCATATTGTGTTCCTCCACTCAGTGTGAGATTACCAAGTCGGATCAGAGGCCTTTATACATCCCGCCATCGACCAGAATCGTCTGGCCTGTAACGAACGAAGCGCGCTCGGAAGCAAGCCACACGATGACATCCGCGACTTCTTCCGGTTTGCCTAGGCGATGAAGCGGAATCTGGTCAATCCACTCCCGCTCGACTTCCTCTTCGCTCTGGTGAGAAGCTGATGCTCGGCGCGCGGAGAGCTCTTTGAGACGCTCAGTCGCCGTGTAGCCTGGCGCGACATTATTGACCAGGATTCCGTCTTTACCGAGCTCATTCGCGAGGCTGCGAACCAAACCCATCACGCCTGCGCGTACAGCATTCGAAAGCACCAGTTGCGGTTGGGGCTGGCGCACGGTAATGGAACTGATGGTAATGATACGCCCCCAGCGGTCTCGCTGCATGTAGGGAATGACAGCTCGGGCGAAGGCAGCGGTACTCCGCAGATTCAGTGAAAAAGCTGAATCCCAATCTTGATCAGTCGTTTCTAAGAACCATTTGGCAGGCGGTCCACCTGCATTCGTAACACATACGTCAATGCGGCCGAAAAGATCATCAACGCTTTTTACAAACTGCTCGACTGCGGGGGTGTCACACACGTCGAGAGTTTGGGCGTGTACACGAACCTTGAAGCGGTCGCGGATCGTAGCCGCAGTTTGTTCGAGGGCTTCGCTGCCTCTTGCACAAAGCGCTACGTGAGCGCCTTCAGATGCAAGCGCTAACGCGGCGGCACGCCCCAGCCCCTGGCTGGAGGCCGCGATAATAGCGACTCGATTGGCAAGGCCGGTTTCCACAATCAAGAGCCACGTGATATTGCGAGATCAGTGAACGTCGAGAGTTGCTGCCATGGTCTTGACCATGGTGCCGTTCGCGTCATCGTCTTTGAGTGCCCAGACAAACCCGCCGCCCAGCTTTCTTACATCGACATAGAGCATTTTCAGAGTCGCGGTGACCGGATCGTCGTAGGTATAGAAAACTTGAGTGGCCGGGTCATAGAGCCATACGGCGATTCTTTTGTAATCGAAATACTGGCTATATCCGTTGGAGGTCAAATTAGAGAGTGTGGAATAGGTCGCGACTCCTGGAGTTAGCAGGGTGTCACAACCTGGGGTGTTGCCTGAGAGATCGGGGCACAGGCCGATTCCGTTTGCATTGGGAACTGGAGAGGGCCCAGTGGCCATCTGATACAACCCATGGTTGATGTTGGGAACGCCCTCCCAGCCCGCGCCATAAAGAGGCACACCCATAACGTACTTCCTTGCGGGTACACCAGCTTTGAGATAAGCATCGACAGTCGAATTGATGTCAAGACCTTGCCCGAAGTTCGGATCTTGCCTGGAATCGAACAGCGGCGAGGCATGGTTGGTTACTGTGTCCCAGGACCCCGCGTAGTTGTAGCCATCGATGGTGATGAAATCGACTTGCTTGGCTGCCTCCTTGAGATCGATGTTCGTGTAGTTCTGAGAGCCGGCCGGTCCGTCAAACGACAGTTCGTACCGCTTGCCAGTGGTCTCGCTCAACGTGTTCAGTTGGTCGCGGAATTCGTCGAGCAGCAATGTGAAATTCTCTTTATCGGCTGCGGTCGGGAATTCCCAATCGATATTGAAGCCATCGAATAGATTTGGGGCGGTAATCCCGGGTCCAGTGCTCCCGACTTGAGTAATGATGTTATGCAAGAGGCGGCGAGCGCTTCGCGGCCGGCTTGAGTGCTGGCTGCCTGCACGAAATTTGCGGTGTTGGTAGCAGACGCACCGCCCAGAGAAATAAGAACCTTCAGTTTCGGATGAAGCCTTTCAACTTAACAAGAGCGCCGAAATTGCCGAAGAGCGGGCAAGTGTAGGGGATTGCCATTCACACTATGGAATTGCTTCTGATAATCCGCGTATGTATCAGCAATAGCGCAACCGGTCGACGTCACGTTGCCAAACGCGTAAATCAGGTGCGTGAGTTTGTCAGCCACGCCGTTTTGCTGGAGATTTGCAACATTGTAATCGGCATAATAGATACTCCATTCCTCGAAGTACCCCGCGAGAATTTTGGCCCGGTCCTTGCCATTCTTACCTATCGTTTTCGGCACGTGCGCTAGGTGCGCATACTACGAGCCGCCGTGCTTATGAAGCAGGTGAGCGAAAAAGCCCGCAAGGCGCGAGCGGAGAAAGACTGCTGCATGTATCCCTCGGTTCTGCTCCGCATAGCCCCGAGCACACAGCGCGAGTCATGCACGCGACCCTTTTTGTCCAGAGCCGGGTCATTATATCAGCCAGCCGAGCCGTTCCGGCTAATTTACGAGATTCCACTAAAAGCGAAAAGGGGACTTGCGTCCCCTTTTGTCGCGTCGATCGTGTTCGACCCTAGAGTTGTGACTAGTTGGTCCCCTTCGTATCGGGGCACTCACGAGTATATCGCTCTGAGTTAGCTCACCTTTTCGGCGATCGATTTGCCCTGGACAAACTGGAGCAGGTAATCGGGGCCGCCGGCCTTTGAATCCGTTCCTGACATATTGAAGCCGCCGAACGGATGGGCTCCGACCATTGCGCCCGTGCATTTGCGATTGATGTACAGATTGCCAACGAAGAACTGGCGCTTGGCCTTATCCACCTTTGCGGGATTCCTTGAAAAAACGGCGCCCGTCAAACCGTACTCGGAATCGTTCGCAAGCTCTAAAGCGTGATCGAAATCCCGGGCTTTCGTCACAGCAAGAACAGGGCCGAAGATCTCTTCCTGGAAAATGCGCGCTTTGGATCCACATCGGCGATGACGGTCGGCTTGATGAAGTAGCCATCACCTTCGGCGGGCTCGCCACCCGTGATCAGCCGTCCTTCTTTTTTTCCTGCTTCGATGTAATTGAGAATGCTCTCCTTGGCACGCCGGCTGATGACGGGTCCCATGTAATTGCCGAGCTCGTCCGAGGGGCCAATTGTGAGAGTCTCCGTTCGGGCCTTCAGTTTTTCCAAAAATTCGTCGTAAACAGCTTCATCAACGATGGCGCGGGAACAGGCCGAGCACTTCTGACCCTGATAGCCGAACGCCGAATAAAGCACTCCCATAATGGCTTGGTCGAGATCCGCTTCCCGATCGACGACTATGGCATCTTTGCCGCCCATCTCGGCAATCACTCGCTTGATCCAGAGCTGGCCTTTGGGCGTTTTGGCAGCCAGTTCGTTGATGTGAAGGCCGACGTCGCGAGACCCGGTAAACGAGATGAATCGCGTCTTCGGGTGCGAAACCAGGATATCCCCGATTGCCGCGCCGCTGCCAGTGAAAAGAGAAAAGCTTTGCGGCGGAAAACCAGCTTCGAGCAAAGCCTCGGCAAACTTGGCAGCAACAGTCGGAGTTTCGCTCGAAGGCTTGATAACGACCGTGTTGCCGGTCACGAGAGCAGCAACCGTCATGCCAAGCAGAATGGCGAGAGGGAAATTCCAAGGCGGAATGATTACCCCGACACCCAGAGGCAAGTAGACCATCTCGTCATGCTCACCCGAGAGCTGAACGGTCGGCTCCGGATGCGCCAATTTCAGCGCTTGCCGCGCATAGTACTCGCAGAAATCGATTGCTTCAGAAACGTCGGCTTCCGCCTCAGCCCAGGTTTTACCGGCCTCCAATACCAGCCACGCATCGAATTCGTACTTGCGCTCTCGAAGGACTTGCGCAAGCCGGATTAGAAGCGCTATCCTTTCCTTGATCGGGACCCCACTCCAGGTTGGGAAGTAGGCGTAGGCGGCCTCGATTGCATCCCGTGCGTCTTGTTCGGAGCCCTTTTGGTGAATACCCACGATTTCCGAAGGCCGCGACGGGTTCAGAGATTCAAGCTTAGAATCAGACCTGCGGAGACCGCCGGCGATGAGCAGATCATATTCTTTGCCGAATTGAGAACGAACTTTGGCGAGGGCTGCACGCATCGGGGCCGCTTTGTCCGGCCTTGTGAAATCCGTGTAGGGCTCGTTCGCGAAGGGCGCCAGTTGAGTTGGAGGCGTGGCAAGGGCAGACATAATCGTTGACCGTTGGATTTCTAGATCCTCTCGTTGATCTTCTTTTCAGCTATTTTGCGGCCGCGCTCAAACATTTCTGCCGCATCTTCAGCGATCCCACGGCCTCGCTCGTACAAGTCACGCCCACGCTCGTAAACCTCACGACCGGATTCGAGGACCGTCTTGCGCCCACGCTCGGCTTGTTTGATCAATTTGCGTCTTGTGCGCTCACCCTTCTCGGGAGCGAGTAGCAGAGCTACTGCTGCACCCAAAGCTACGCCGCTGACGAACCAGATGACATTGCTGCTATAGTCGCGTTCCATATTTGTCCTCCGCCTTTATTTTATGCTTGTGCTTGTGCTTGGCGTCCCATTAGAGGCAGTTCTTAGTGGAACGGTTCCAACTCAACCTTGTTACCGTCTGTACGGAAGGTTATGAGGCCGCGCTGGTCGGTGCGGAATACTTGGACGTGATGTTGGGCGAGACGTTCTAGTACTTCCGGATTTGGGTGGTGGAACTGATTCTTGTAGCCGTCTGATATCAAAGCGAACTTTGGATTCACTTGGCTCAGAAATTCCTCCGAGGAGGAGGTTTTGCTGCCGTGGTGTCCCACCTTGAGTAGAGTGACTCGATGCAGCTCGCCATCCGCGAGCATGTCATCTTCAATGGGGCGTTCCGCATCCCCTGTGAGAAGGATGCTTCGCTGCCCATAGGTCACCTCGAGGACCAATGAATCATTGTTATGTGGGGCTTCGCCAGGTACGTAGTCCTTAGAGGGTGCCAGAACACGCACCCGAGCACCGCCGATTGTGACTGGCGAGAATGTGCGGTTTAGTGCAAGAATACGAACCTTGTCCATTGCGGCGTGCTGTCGGACGATTCTCCATTCCGCGGTCTCGGGCTCTGCCCCGATCCATAACGCACGCGGCCGAAAGTTATCGAGAACCGAAGGAAGGCCGCCCATGTGATCGGAGTGTCCGTGTGTGAGCACGGCATAATCCAAACGCCGTATACGGCGGCTCCACAGATACGGCGATACTACGTCCTCACCTACATCGAGCTGCGGCTTACGGACCATACGGCCCATACCCGGGAATCCACCAGCGTCAATAAGCATGGTCTCGCCATCGGGGAACACAAGCAGCAAGCTATCGCCTTGGCTCACATCGATCGCTGTAAGCTCCAGCATGCCGGGCTGGGTTTCTGGCTTCCATGGCTGCCAACAGATCAGGCCAAATAGAAGCAGTGAGCAAACAAGAGCCGGCGCGATCCATCGGCGGCTTCGCCGAACCGCTATCGCAAGCAGAAAAAGCGAGGCAGAGAACGCGATCGCAATCCAAAGGGGCAATCCGGCTATGCGCCACGCAGGCTCGAAGTGAACGTGCCACGCTGCCGACAAATTCCGCCCAGTCCAGCAGAAGTTTTGTCACAACGGCGAGTCCATGCCAGCCGGTGAGAATGGACGCAAAGCCGAACGGCACAACGAGAGATAACAAGGGGACCACGATCAGGTTGGCTGAGATGCCGGTCGCCGAAAGGCGATGAAAGTAGCTGATCATAGGCAACGCGAGACCGAATTGCATGCAGGCCGACACGATGGCAATATTCGCGGTGAAGGCCGTCACCAAAACACTTCTAGAGACCAGGAAGCGTGCGGTTGGCTGGGAGAGACCGGTCCAGGCACGGAGTGTTTCGGCAAACAGACGCAGTTCGACCCGCCATTGTGCGGCCCTTTGCTCTAATTGCGGGTCATAACTCAGTTGATCGAAGCGTTTGACCGATGTCCTAAACGGCTTGACTAGACGCTCCATAATCGGAATGGCAAAAACCCCGATAATCGCGCAGGAGAGAAATGAGAGCTGGAAAGCCGGATCAAACAACTGGTCTGGATCTAGGGCGAGATAGATAATCCCTATAACCGCCAGCAAGTTTAAAGTTCGGGTTTTTCGGAAACAGCAACTAGCGCCCAGGAACAGGGAGAATCCGGCCGCGGCTCGTACCGCTGGCGAATTGAAGCCTGATATGAACGCGTAGAGCCAACATGCCAGGGCGGCCACGCACATCGCCGGAATACGTCTCACATTAAGCAGGCGAAGGATCAACAAAAGAGTGAAGGCGAACACTGAAATATGAAGTCCAGAGATGACCAGCGCGTGGTAGGTGCCGGTCACCCGGAAATCGTTTGTCCACCGGCGTTCCACACCGCTGGTCTCGCCAATCAAAGTAGCTTGTAGAAGTCCTCTCGTGTGGAGATCGTCCGGATACAGCTTTGTGAGCCGGGCAAGGGCCCAGGTTCGAACCCCGTAGATCCAGGCTATGGTTCGTGAGCCGCAGCGACCTGGGACTAATCGGATATCGCCTAAAGCCGCGACGGAGCCGGTCCAATATATATGCTGGTTCGCGAGATAGCCCACATAATCAAAGGCTTCTGGGTTCTGATAATTGCGGGGTGAACGGATCTTTGCGGCGACCTCGACCTGCTGACCGTATTCGAGAGGAAGCTTTGCGTCACCTTTCAAGTTCACTGAAATGCGAGCGGCAGCTTTGGGGGCCAGTTGCAATGTGAATTGCTCCCGATTGGGAGAGAACACGGGTGGATTAATCACGCAGCCGGAAAGCAGCACGGTCTCGTTATCATCGGCGTTCAGGCGAGGCGCTCGCCCTTGGCGATGAACAACTTGCGTGGCGATACCGGCTATCAGAATCAAGGCGCAGATGGCGGCCAAACGCGTTCGGCGCGCGGCTGGAACAGCGAATGCCGCTCCGGCGACTATGCCGCTCAAGGCAGCCGGAACAACAAGATCAGAAAGGGTAAAATAAACGAAATGCGCGATCAGGATGCCCGTTGCCAGAGCGGCAACGGGCAACAGAAGAGGCTCATGGCGCATTTACGGAGTGAGTGGGCTAAGTGCACTCGTTCTTCTCCCAAGTGGAGGAAAGACGAAATTTGGTGTTGACAACAACGAAGAAGAAGTCTCATACTGAAGAAAATTTAATAACGTACAATCATCTAAATTTGCGGTGTCGGCCCGTTGCGGGGCTCACGGGATCTATGAACGTCGGGAGCGATTTTACATCCCAGAGATTCTATCGTCAAAAGTTCTCCTCCAACCCAAACTAGAGAGGCTGATCGAGGTCAACCTCGATCAGCCGGTTTTTTTGGGTAGCAGTTGACACCGTAGTTCAACACTTTTATACTCATAGAGTTTGGCGAGTCGATTGTTCGGCCTCCGTGCTACCGTGTCTTTATAGGCATCCGGCCGGAAGTCGGGCCCCGCTGTCGGACTAATAAGCTTTTTCATTGCACCTGAAGAAGTGACGTTGGGAGCCGGCATGGGCCATATCCGAAGCAGTTACCCTCGCGTTTGAGGCTGGTGAATACGCTATATCAGCCTTCTGAGAATAATCATTAGCAGCCGACTGTGTTCGTGCCTGCTTAGAACGCCCTCCGGGCGCATACAAAGTTTTTGAATTAGCCTGCGGAAAGTGGCGCGATGTCGTGGCGCTCGCGGGCAACGACGTTTTTACATTTGAGAGGACCGTCTCGAGCGCGCAGGATAATCAGTTACCATCGCGCGCCGCCAGGAAAGCATGCCGACGTTTAATCAACTTGTGCGAAAGGGCCGGAAGGCGACCCGCTACAAGACCGCAAGCCCCGCCTTACAGGCCTGCCCCCAACGCCGGGGAGTTTGCACGCGTGTGTACACTACGACGCCCAAGAAGCCGAATTCAGCCTTGCGGAAAGTAGCGCGTGTCCGGCTCACTAATGGCATCGAGGTAACGACCTACATCCCTGGGGTCGGCCACAATTTGCAGGAGCACTCGATAGTGCTGATTCGTGGCGGGCGCGTTAAAGATTTGCCAGGGGTTCGTTATCACGTAGTGCGCGGAACACTCGACACGGCAGGTGTTGCGAACCGTAAGCAAAGCCGCTCCAAGTATGGTGCGAAGCGCCCGAAGGGCGGCAGCACCGCAGGCGGGAAGAAGTAGGGAGAAAGGATGAGTTCGCGCTTCTCAGCTAAGCGAAGACTTAAGAAATAGCATGCCACGCCGTAGACGCCCAGAGCCGAGAGAAGTTGTTCCGGACCCGCTGTATAACTCCACACTTGTCGAGAAGTTTGTCAACTCCATGATGTGGGACGGAAAGAAAACAACGGCGCAACAGATTTTTTATCGAGCGATGGATACGCTCCGTGACCGCTCGGGCGACGATCCATTGAAGCTCTTCAAGAAGGCCATCGAGAACGTCAAACCGCTTCTCGAGGTAAAAACGCGCCGCGTAGGGGGCGCCAATTATCAGGTGCCGATCGAGGTTCCACAGAACCGCCGGGTTAGTCTTGCGCTGCGCTGGTTGATTACGAACGCCAGGTCGCGTCCGGATAAGAGTATGGCCGAAAAATTGGCCAACGAGTTGAATGATGCCGCCAATATGCGTGGTGGCGCTGTGAAGAAAAAGGATGATGTGCACCGCATGGCCGAAGCCAATAAAGCTTTTGCGCACTATCGCTGGTAAGTAACTCGGATTCAAAGATCCGTGAATTGAAGTAAACGACATGCCCCGCACTGTACCGCTCGAAAAAATGCGCAATATCGGCATCATGGCGCACATTGATGCCGGTAAAACAACCACGACCGAGCGCATTCTGTATTACACGGGTCGGACGCATAAGATCGGTGAAGTGCACGAAGGCACCGCGACGATGGACTGGATGGCGCAGGAGCAGGAGCGCGGCATCACAATTACGTCCGCGGCTACTACCTGCGAGTGGCGTGACATCACCATCAACATCATCGACACGCCAGGGCACGTGGACTTCACTGCTGAGGTGGAACGCAGCTTGCGAGTGCTCGACGGTGCCTGCGCCGTATTCGACGCAGTTGCCGGTGTACAGCCGCAATCGGAAACCGTTTGGCGGCAGGCGGATAAATATCGTGTACCGCGAATTTGCTTCATCAACAAGATGGACCGCGTCGGCGCGGATTTCTATCGCTCCGTCGAGACCATCATCGATCGCCTGAATGCTCGTCCTGTGCCGATCCAATTACCCGTGGGCGCTGAGGATCAGTTCAAGGGCGTTATTGATTTGATCACGATGACGGCGAGGATCTGGCGCGATGAGACGCTTGGCGCCGAATTCGACGATGTTGAGATTCCGGCGGATATGGCCGCCAAAGCGAAAGAGTATCGCGAGAAACTCATTGAAGCCGTAGCCGAGACCGATGACACTCTGTTCGAGAAGTTCGTCGAAGGCAAGGCTGTTACGGAACGGGAATTGGCAGCGGGTATCCGCAAAGCAACTATCGCGCAGAAGATCTTTCCAGTGATCTGCGGCTCAGCTTTTAAAAACAAGGGTGTTCAGAATCTGCTCGACGCTGTTTGTGACTATCTGCCATCGCCGCTCGATGTCCCTCCTATTCAGGGGGTCGCTGTGGACAATCCCAAACAGATATTGGAGCGTAAGGCGAGCGACTCGGAACCTTTCGCCGCATTGGTCTTCAAGATCATGACCGATCCATTCGTGGGGCAGCTTTGCTTTATTCGCGTGTACTCGGGCAAGCTCAGCACCGGTGATTCGATCTATAACGTCACGAAAGCCAGGAAAGAACGCATTGGCCGCCTGGTGAAGATGCACGCCAACAAGCGTGAGGAGATCCAGGAAGTATACGCGGGGATATCTGCGCAGCAGTCGGTTTAAAACAGGTCGTCACGGGAGACACGATCTGCGATGAGAAAGCTCCCATTCTGCTCGAGTCGATCGACTTCCCCGCTCCGGTTATTCAGCTTGCGATCGAACCCAAGACGAAGGCCGATCAAGAGAAGCTAGGCGTCGCTATCCACAAGCTTGTTACCGAGGATCCGACCCTGCATGTCGCGACCGATCCGGAAACAGGTCAAACCATACTTTCCGGCATGGGCGAATTACATCTGGAGATCATCGTCGATCGGATGCAGCGTGAGTTCAACGTCGGTGCGAACGTCGGCAAGCCGCAGGTCGCTTATCGCGAGACGATTCGCCAACCGGCCGAGTACGACTACACTCATAAAAAACAGACTGGCGGCAGCGGCCAGTATGCGCGTGTGAAGTTGCGCGTTCAACCAGATCCCGAACAGAATTTTGAGTTTGAAAACAAGGTCACGGGCGGCAACATTCCGAAGGAATTCATTCCGGCCATTGAAAAAGGCGTAGTCGAAGCGCTGGAAGGCGGGATCCTAGCCGGTTACCCGATCAACAACATCAAAGTCACGGTATTCGATGGCGCTTACCACGAGGTTGATTCCTCGGAGATGGCGTTCAAGATCTGCGGCTCCATCTGCGTGAAGGAAGCTTGCAGCAAAGCAAAGCCTGTGCTTCTGGAGCCTGTGATGCGCGTTGAAGTGACCGTCCCCGAAGAATATATGGGCACGGTGAACGGCGATCTGATCTCGCGGCGTGGCCGGCTGGAGGGCACCGAAATTGCCGGGGGCACGCAGATCATCAAGGCGATGGTGCCGTTATCGGAAATGTTCGGCTACGCGACCGAGTTGCGCTCGCGCACGCAGGGCCGCGGCAGCTTCACGATGCACTTTGGGCAGTACGAAGAAGTTCCGAAGAACTTAGCCGAGGAAATTATTAACCGCAATAAGGGCGGAATCGCAATCAAGTAACGATACCCACAGGAGAGTTTATTAATCATGGCGAAAGAGAAATTTGACCGCAGCAAGCCGCACGTAAATATCGGGACGATCGGGCACATCGATCACGGCAAGACGACCTTGACGGCGGCGATCACCAAGACCTTATCGAAGCACAATCCGAAGGTGAAGTTCCGGAGCTTCGATTCCATCGACAACGCGCCGGAAGAGAAGGCGCGCGGGATCACAATCGCGGTGGCGCACGTGGAATACGAGACGGCGAACCGTCACTATGCGCACGTGGACTGTCCGGGACACGCCGACTACATCAAGAACATGATCACAGGCGCGGCGCAGATGGACGGGGCGATTCTGGTGGTGGCGGCAACCGACGGACCGATGCCGCAGACCCGCGAACATATTTTGCTGGCGCGCCAGGTGGGGGTGCCGTACATCGTAGTGGCCTTGAACAAGGTCGACATGGTGGACGATCCGGAGCTGCTCGAGCTGGTGGAGCTCGAAGTACGCGAGCTGCTGAAGAGCTATCAGTTTCCGGGCGACGATCTTCCAGTCGTGCGTGTGAGCGCGCTGGGCGCTTTGAATGATGAAGACAAGTGGGTGAAGACGGTCGACGAGCTGATGGCGAAGGTGGACGAGTATGTGCCGGTGCCGCAGCGGGCAATCGACAAGCCGTTCATCATGCCGATTGAAGACATTTTCTCGATTCAGGGCCGCGGAACAGTGGTGACAGGGCGCATCGAGCGGGGCATCTGCAAAGTCGGCGAGGAGATGGAGATTGTAGGCTTCACGGACACGCGCAAGACGGTAGTAACCGGCGTCGAGATGTTCAAGAAGCTGCTGGATGAAGGTCGGGCGGGAGATAACGTAGGATTGCTGCTGCGCGGCATCGAAAAGAACGATGTAGAGCGCGGGCAGGTGATTGCGAAGCCGGGCACGATCAAGCCGTACAAGACATTCAAGGGCGAAGTATACGTGCTGTCGAAGGAAGAAGGCGGGCGGCACACGCCGTTTTTCAATGGGTACCGGCCGCAGTTCTATTTCCGGACCACGGATGTGACGGGAGTGGCGAAGCTGCCCGAGGGTATGGAGATGGTGATGCCGGGCGACAACGTCTCGCTCCAGATCGAACTGATTACGCCGGTCGCCATGGACAAAGGACTGCGTTTCGCGATCCGCGAAGGTGGCCGCACGGTTGGCGCAGGAACCGTTACCGAGATTGTGGCGTAAATTCACGGAAGCATGAAAGAACGCATCCGCATCCGGCTAAAAGCGTACGACCACCGCATCTTGGATCAATCGACGGGCGATATCGTCGATACCGCCAAGCGTACTGGTGCAACGGTAGCCGGACCGATTCCACTGCCGACACTCAAAAATCGCTACACTGTTTTGCGCTCGCCACATGTGGACAAGAAGTCACGCGAGCAGTTTGAGATTCGAACGCACAAGCGGCTGCTCGATATTCTCGAGCCGACGCAAGATACCGTGGATGCGCTGATGAAGCTCGATCTGCCGGCGGGTGTGGATGTGGAGATTAAGGCTTTCGGGAAGAAGTAGAGCGTAATACGGGAAAAAGACATGAGTCCAGGAATTCTCGGCAAAAAAATCGGCATGACACAAGTCTTCAATGCGGAGGGGCAGGTGATCCCTGTAACGCTGGTCAAGGCGGGTCCCTGTGTGGTGACCCAGCGCAAGACTCCCGCTATCGACGGCTATGATGCCGTGCAGCTTGGGCTGGTCGAATACGCGAAGAAGCAAAACAAGCCCATCACGAACCATCTGAAGAAATCGGGGGCCGATGGTGTCAAGTTCCTGCATGAGTTTCGGCTCGATCGGGGAACTGGCGATCTGAAGCAAGGTGACCGGGTGCTCGCTGACGAATTTAAAGAGCGAGAAATTGTTGACGTGATCGGAACCAGCAAGGGCCGAGGGTTCGCGGGTCTCGTGAAGCGCCATCACTTCCGCGGCGGTCCGGCGTCACACGGCTCTATGTTCCATCGGGCTGCCGGTTCCATCGGCGCGTCGAGTTTTCCATCCCGCGTTTTTCCTGGAATGAAAATGGCCGGCCGCATGGGAACCCAGCAGGTGACCGTACGCAATCTCGAAATCGTGAGCGTGGACCCGGACGATAACGTGATCGCGGTCAAAGGCGCCATCCCTGGACCGAATGGCGGATACGTCATGGTGCGCAGAGCGAAGCGGTAAAGCGTGCAAGGAATTTAAGACGATGCCGAGTGTAGATATTGTGGACCTGAACAACGCTGCGGTGGGCTCGATTGAGCTCTCTGACGCCGTGTTTGGTGCCGAGGTGAATGAAGCGCTTCTTTACGAAGCGGTACGGCAATATACGGCAGCCAGGCGGTCCGGGACGGCGGCTACAAAAACTCGCCATGAGGTTTCCGGCTCCGGCAAGAAGCTGTGGAAGCAAAAAGGCACCGGGCGCGCGCGTATGGGTTCCATCCGTTCGCCATTGTGGCGGCATGGCGGAACCGTACATGGACCGCAACCCCGCAGCTACGCGTACAAACTGCCGCGAAAGATGGAACTGGGCGCGTTGCGCTCGGCACTTTCGGCAAAGCTGCGCGACGGCGAATTGAAAGTTGTGAAGGCTTTCGAGCTGGCCGATCACAAGACGAAGAACATGGCCGGCGTGCTCGGAAAACTCGAGGTCAAGAAGACCGTGCTGCTCGTTGAGCTCGGAGAAAACACCAATCTGACGCGGGCGTCCCGGAATTTACCTGGTGTAAAGCTGGTGCCGGCTAGGCAAGTGAACGTGTACGATCTCCTGGCGCATCGACAAATTCTGCTAACCGAGACAGCGGCTAAGAAGCTTTCGGAGGCGCTGGCGTAATGAACGTTTACGATGTGATCCGGCGACCCATTATCACTGAGAAGGGTCATGCCAAGCGGGAATCGGAACGCACGATGTGCTTCGAGGTTCATCGCGATGCGAACAAGATTGAGATCCGGCAAGCTGTCGAGACTCTTTTCAGGGTCAAGGTGGCAGACGTAAGGACTGCGAATTTCGTTGGGAAACTGCGCCGGCGAGGCCGCTTTACCGGCTACGCATCGGATTGGAAGAAGGCGTATGTACGCTTGCAGACCGGGCAGAAGGTGCCCGAGTACGCAGACATTTAAGAAGGAAGAAGGCGATGCCCATTAAGAGTTTTCGACCAGTAACGCCGACGCGGCGCTTCCAGACCTATCTGACGCGCGAGGACATCACAAAAGATACGCCGGAGAAATCGCTCGTCGAAGGCAAGAAGCGCACCGGCGGACGCGATGCGCATGGCTGGATATCCAGCCGGTTTCGCGGGGGCGGCGCAAAAAAGGCATATCGCATCATCGACTTCAAGCGGGACAAGGCGGGCATAGTGGCGAAAGTCGCCGCGATCGAATACGATCCGAACCGCTCGGCGCGGATCGCGCTGCTGCACTACACCGATGGCGAGAAACGGTACATCATCTGTCCCATTGGGCTCGAGGTGGGCCGAACGGTGAGTTCGGGACCGGAGGCCGATATTTTGGTTGGCAACGCTCTGCCGCTCAAAAATATTCCCGCCGGCACTCTGGTGCACAACATTGAGCTGAAGCCGGGCAAGGGCGGCCAAATGGCTCGTTCGGCGGGAGCGCAAGCGCAGTTGGTTTCGAAGGAAGGCGATATCGCGCTCCTCAAGCTGCCCTCCGGCGAAATTCGTAGGGTGCAGATCGAGTGCATGGCGACGATAGGCCAAGTGGGGAACGTAGAGCACGAGAACGTGTCGCTGGGCAAAGCCGGCCGCAAACGCTGGCTGGGACGCCGTCCGCATAATCGCGGAGTTTCAATGAATCCGGTCGATCACCCGCATGGTGGTGGTGAAGGGAAGACCTCAGGTGGCCGCCATCCAGTTACGCCTTGGGGCCAGCCAACGCGCGGCTTCAAGACCCGCAACAACAAACGGACGGATCGCTGGATCGTGACTCGTAAGGCAAAGAAGCGGTAATTAGAGCAGGAATCGAAGGGAGCGCACAGGGCGTTGGGTGCCCGTTGTGCGCGGTACAAGAAGATGAGTCGATCGTTAAAAAAAGGGCCGTTCACCGATGACCACCTGATTAAGAAGGTGGAAGGTCTGAACGCGAAGAATCAAAAAACAGTGGTGAAGACCTGGTCCCGCCGCTCGACAGTGGTGCCGGATTTCATCGGGCATACGCTTGCGGTCCATAACGGGAAAAAATTTATTCCTGTGTATGTGACGGAAAACATGGTGGGCCACAAATTGGGTGAGTTTTCGCCGACGCGAACCTTTAAAGGGCACGCCGCGAAGGCTACCGAAAAGGCGGTGAAGTAGTGATGGCGAACGAAACAGCAAGCCTCGTGAAAGCCGAAGCGCGTTATATCCACATCTCGCCGCAAAAGGCTCGACTAGTAATCGACATGATTCGCGGTCAGCAAGCTGGCGACGCGATCAATATCCTGAGTGGTACGAACAAGCGCATCGCGCCGGCGATTGAGAAGGTGCTGCGATCGGCAATTGCGAATGCCGAGAACAAGTCGCAGGACGTTGACGTGGACAGATTATTCGTTAGTGAAGCGTACGTAAATGAAGGGCCGCGGGTGAAGCGGATTCGGCCCGCTCCCATGGGCCGTGCATTTCGATATCAGCGCCGGACGGCGCACATTGTGGTTAAGCTCGGCGAAAGAGCCGAGGTGGAAGCGGAGGAATAGTCAAGCGTATGGGCCAAAAAGTACATCCTTATGGATTCCGCCTGGGCGTAACCAAGACGTGGCGTTCGCGCTGGTTTGCAAAGCAGGAATATTCGAAACTGTTGCACGAGGATCTGGAGCTGAAAGAATCGCTGCTCAACCGGCTCAAGGCGGCCGGCATCAGCTCGGTCGAAGTAGATCGGCCGGGCAATAAGCTTCGTATCACGATTCGCACATCGCGTCCGGGAATCATCATCGGCCGCAAAGGCGCAGAGATCGAAAAATTGAAGAGCGACCTCGCGAAGAAGACCAAGCGCGAGGTTTTCATCGACATCCAGGAAGTACACCGGCCTGAGCTCGATGCGCAGCTGGTGTCGGAGTCGATTGCGTTGCAGCTCGAAAAACGCGTGGCGTTTCGGCGGGCAATGCGCAAAGCCGTGGATTCAGCTCTGCGCTTCGGTTGCAAAGGGATTAAGGTTCGCGTATCCGGCCGGTTGAATGGTGCCGAGATTGCGCGCAGTGAGTGGTATTTGCAAGGTCAGCTTCCGCTGCATACGTTGCGAGCGGATATCGATTACGGCTTCAGCCAAGCCTACACGACGTACGGCGTAATCGGCGTGAAAGTTTGGATCTATAAGGGCGAAGTACTCGATGGTGCGAGCCGGCGGGATTCGTTGCGCAATGAAGGCGAGCCCCGGAGACGCCGTCGCGATGACCGCGATCGCAGACCGTTTGGGCCACCATCCGTGCCTGAATCTGGCGGAGCGGTGATTCAGCAGCCACCAACCGAGATGCCGAAGCCGGCATCAGCGCCCATCATTCCACCGTTGGCGCCTGTCGCTCCAGCATGGAAGCAAGAGCCGAAGCGCGAATCCAGTGAAGCCTCGACAACTGCCGAGGCGCCAGCTACCGAAGAGAAAAAGGAGCCAACCGAGTAAGCAGCATTGCTCGCTTAGGAACGAACTCTTATGTTGATGCCGAAGAAAGTTAAATATCGAAAGCAGCAGCGCGGCCGCATGACGGGCAAAGCCTGGCGTGGCTCGGAGCTCTCGTTCGGCGACTTCGGATTGAAGGCGCTCGGCTGCGGCTGGGTGACGAACCGTCAGATTGAAGCGGCTCGCATTGCGATGACGCGCTTTATCAAACGCGGCGGTAAGGTTTGGATTCGCGTTTTTCCAGACAAGCCCATCACAAAGAAACCGCCTGAAACCCGTATGGGTAAGGGTAAAGGAGCGCCGGAAGCGTGGGTCGCAGTTATAAGACCCGGAAAGGTGCTGTTCGAGATGGAAGGCGTATCGTTTGAGACGGCAACGGAGGCGATGCGGCTGGCCGCGATGAAGCTGTCGGTACCGACCAAGTTCGTGATGCGCACCCAAGCGGGTGATGAGGCGAAGGTAGGCTAAGCAGATCATGAAAGCGGCAAGAATGCACGGCCTTGATGTAGCGGAGTTGGAACGCCAGGTCCAGGAGTCACGGGATCAACTGTTCCGGCTTCGGTTCCAGATGGGCATGGGCCAGATGGAAGGCTTGAAGAAGTACCGCAATTTGAAGAAGGACCGTGCACGTATGTTGACGGTGCTTGGTGAAAAACGGGCAAGCGGCGAGACTCCGGCCCGGGTGACGGCAAGCAAGGCCGTGGCCACCGGGAAAAAGAGCGAGACGAAGAGAAAGAAATAGAGAACATGGCGGCAGCGCAGCAAAGTACTCAAAAGCTAGGCCACAAGAACGAGAAGGTTGGCGAGGTCGTATCGACGAAGATGGCGAAAACCATAGTCGTTGAAGTGACAAGGCGTGCGGCTCACCCGGTCTATAAGCGGATCGTCAGCAAGCGAAGAAAGTTTTACGCGCACGATGAACAGCAGTCGGCGCATGTAGGAGACGTGGTTCGGATTATCGAGTGCCGTCCGTTGAGCCGCTTGAAACGCTGGGAGTTGAAAGACGTGCTCCGGCGCGCAGTGCAGGTTGCTGTCGAGCATCCTGCGCTCGAAGAACAATCCGATACGCGGGTGAAGAAGACTGTGAAGCGAAAGTAGCGGGCTCCCAAGGCTCGTTAGGGAATGCAGGGAGAAACGGCATGATCGGAATGCGAACGATGCTGGAGGTAGCCGACAATAGCGGCGCGCGCAAGTTGCAATGCATCTTGCCCCGCGGCGGCGATCTCGGACTTCGCGCAGGTTTGGGCGATGTGATTACGGCGAGCGTGAAAGAGGCTGCGCCCGATTCCAGTATCAAGAAGGGTAAAGTTGTTCGCTGCGTTGTAGTGCGGATGCGCAAAGAGACCCGCCGCAAGGACGGTACCTATATTCGGTTCGATTCAAATGCAGCCGTTCTGATCAATGAAGTTGGCGAACCGGTTGGAACACGCGTTTTCGGTCCTGTCGCTCGCGAATTACGCGACAAGCGTTTTATGAAGATCGTTTCGCTAGCGCCGGAGGTGATTTAGCTATGCCGAAAATTGCTTATCAACGGCGCCAGAAAAAGGGCGAGCGCAAGCCAGTCCGAATCAAGATCAAGAAGGACGACCTGGTGAGGGTGATTGCGGGCCGCGATAAAGGCAAAACCGGAAAGGTACTCGAGGTTGACCGGCTGGAGCGCAAGGTAACAGTGGAGGGCGTGATGGTGGTGAAACGCCATACTCGACCGAATCCATCTAAGCAGATCAAAGGCGGAATTGCCGATAAGCCGATGCCCATGGACATTTCGAATTTAATGATCCTGACGGCCGGCGGAGTGCCGACTCGCATCGCTTACAAGCTGGAAACACTTGGCGGGAAAGTGCGGCGCGTTCGCATCGCCAGCAAGGGTGGCGAAACACTCGACAGAAAGTAGATCAGCAATGGCTAAAAAGACCGATACGAAACCCGGAAAGGAAACCAAGGCCAAAGCGGAACCGAAAGGTAAGCCGGAAGCGAAAGGTAAACCGGAAACGAAAGGTGCGTCAGAATCCAAACCGCAGGCGGAGGCAGAACGCAGGTCCGAGCCAAAACCCCGAAGTACCACGAAGGCCCGGCTCAGGGAGCACTATGCAAAAGTCGTGGTGCCGGCGTTAGAGAAAGAGTTTGGATACAAGAATCCGATGGCGGTGCCTAAGATCGAGAAAGTAGCGCTCAATATTGGTCTGGGCGAAGCCACCGGAAACAGCAAGTTGATGGACGGCGCGGTGAATGAGCTCGCGGCTATTTCCGGTCAAAGGCCTGTGATCACCAAAGCGAAAAAGTCCATCGCTGCTTTTAAGCTGCGTGAAGGAATGTCGATCGGTTGCATGGTGACTCTGCGCGGTGACCGAATGTACGAGTTTCTCGATCGCCTGATGAATGTCGCCCTGCCGCGGGTGCGCGATTTCCGAGGCGTTTCGCCGAAATCGTTTGACGGCCGCGGCAACTATACACTCGGGCTGCGAGATCAATTGATCTTCCCCGAAATCGATTACAACAAGGTGGAAAAGGTGAAGGGCATGAACGTGTCCGTCACCACTACCGCCAAGACGGACGCTGAAGGGTTGGCGCTGTTGCGCCACATGGGGATGCCGTTCCGCCAGTGAAAGGGTTTCATTAATGGCAACAACTGCGAAGATCGCTAAAGAACAAAAGACACCAAAATTCAAATGCCGGTTGCGCAACCGTTGTAGGATTTGCGGGCGCCCACGCGGATACTTGCGTAAGTTCTCTTTATGCCGGATCTGCTTCCGCAAACTGGCTTTGGCCGGTGAAGTCCCGGGTGTGACGAAGGCAAGCTGGTGAAAAGGTAAAGGAAGAATGACCGCAGACCCAATCGCAGATATGCTGACTCGCGTGCGCAATGCTTTGATTGCGCGTCACCCGAAGGTCGACGTGCCGGCATCGCGGCTGAAGAACGAGATCGCCCGCATCCTCAAGGAGGAAGGCTACGTTCTGAATTACAAGCTGACCGAAGAAGGCGCAAAGAAATACATCCGCTTGTATTTGAAGTACACGCCATCCAATCTACCGGTTATCTCGCGCGTACAGCGCGTCTCGCGCCCGGGATGCCGCGTCTATGTAGGCAGCAAAGAGATCCCGCGCGTTCTTGGCGGTCTCGGGATTAACATACTTACGACGCCCAAGGGCGTAATGACGGGAAATACCGCTCGCAAAGAGGGCGTCGGCGGCGAAGTGCTCTGCCAGATCTGGTAAGGAAAGAAGTTCATGTCAAGAGTAGGAAAGAAACCGATTCCGCTGCCGCAAGGTGTGAAGATCAAGCTCGGCGAGAAATTGGAAGTTGAAGGGCCCAAAGGCAAGCTCACTGTGCCGATCCCGGCCGGGATCAAAGTTGAACAGAACAACAATCACCTGGAATTGGTCCGGGAAAACGACAAGCTTGCCGCGATCCACGGACTTACTCGCGCACTCGCGGCGAACGCAGTGCAAGGTGTTTCGACTGGATTCACGCGCGAGCTCGATATTGTCGGAACGGGCTACCGCGCGGACGTGAAGGGCAAAGTTGCTACTTTCACGCTTGGGTATTCGCATTCTATCGAAGTGATTCTGCCGGCCGGAGTGGATGCAAGGGTGGACAAACAGACGCACTTGGTTCTTAGCGGTTATGACAAGCAGGTGGTGGGACAAGTAGCGGCCTGGATCCGTGCCTTGCGCCCGCCCGATCCATACAAGAATAAGGGTGTCCGCTATACCGGCGAGGTGCTTCGTAAGAAGGCCGGCAAGACCGGGGCGGGAGGTAAGTAATGGCTCGCGAATCTCGAAATGACATTCGTATTCGGATTCACAAGCGCATCCGAAGCCGGGTTTCTGGAACGCAGGAGCGGCCTCGGTTGGCGGTGTTTCGCAGTGTCAACCACATCTATGCGCAAGTGATTGACGATCAGCAGGGTCATACGATGGTCTCGGCTGCATCCATCGAGAAGGATTTGCGCGGCAAAGGCGGTAATGTCGACGGAGCCAAAGTGGTCGGCAAAGTTATCGCGGAACGCGCGAAAGAAAAGGGCATAAACAAAGTGGTATTTGATCGCGGCGGATATTTGTATCACGGTCGCGTGAAGGCGTTGGCCGATGCGGCACGCCAAGCGGGACTGGAGTTTTAACAGAATGCCAATAAATGGAAGGCCGAAGCGTCTCGAAACGCAAAACCTGAACTTAAAGGAACAGGTGGTCAGCATCAATCGCGTGACGAAAGTCGTCAAGGGCGGCAAAAACATGAGCTTTTCGGCGCTCATTGTGGTTGGCGATTCGGGCGCGAAAGTGGTTGGCTATGGTACGGGCAAAGCGAAGGAAGTCCCTTCGGCTATCAAGAAGGGGATCGAGGCAGCCAAAAAGAATTTGCGCAAGGTCAACGTGGTAAATACAACGATTCGTCACCCTGTGCTGGGGCGTTTCGGGAGCGGGCTTGTGTTATTGAAACCTGCGCCGGAAGGGACCGGCGTGATCGCGGGCGGTCCCGTGCGGGCGGTAATTCAAGCCGTGGGCATCACGAACGTGCTTACGAAATCACTCGGCTCGCACAACGCCCACAACGTGGTGAAGGCTACAATAGACGCGCTCGAACAGTTGTGCGATAAGAATGCGATCGCGGATATGCGCGGTCTTCCGGTAGAGAAATTGTAAACGCACGGGCGGCTTGCAAAATCAAGGTACACCCAAAATGGCTGAGGGAAAAATCAAAATCAAGCTGGTGCGGAGCCCCATCTCCACGCCCCAAAAGCATAAAAACATTGTGAAGTCTCTTGGGCTTCATAAAATCAATCGAGTGGTGGAACGCCCGGATACGCCTGGATTCCGGGGCATGGTAGCGAAAGTGCCGCACTTGCTCGAAATTGTGGAAGAATAGCGGAATCAGAGAATGAATTTAAGCAATCTGCGGCCCCCCAAGGGCCAGAAACACAAGCAGCGGCGCATCGGTCAGGGAATGGGAACCGGTCGCGGTAAATACTCGGGCCGCGGCGCAAAGGGCGCGAAGTCGATATCGGGTTACAGCAAAATGCGCGGTTTCGAAGGCGGTCAGATGCCCTTGCATCGGCGGCTCCCGAAACGCGGTTTTACTAACATTTTCCGCAAAGAGTACGCCATCATCAATGTAGGCTCGCTCGAGAAGCTCGAGGGCGACCGCTTTACGCCTGAGTCGCTTGTCGCGAGCGGCGTGGTCAAGAAACTGAACGCCGGGCTCAAGATCCTCGGCAATGGTGAACTAACGAAGAAGATCAGCGTCAAGGCTCATTTCTATTCCAAATCCGCGCTCGACAAGATACAAAAGCTAGGGGGCAGCGCGGAGGTGCTATCGAAGGCTCCTGCAGCTAGGGAAGGAACGGAAACGAAGTAGAGTCAAAGCATCAACCCCGATTCAACACACCCGGAAGTGTAAACGACGTCCATGACAAAGTTTTTTGAAGCCCTCGCTAATATGTTCCGCATCCCCGACCTCAGGAAGCGGGTTCTCTTCACGCTGGGTTTGCTTGCCGTCTACAGGATTGGGGCGTACATTCCGACGCCCGGTATCGATACTAACCGGTTTCAGGAATTTTTCTCGCGGAATGCCGGTGGCTTTCTGGGCTACGTAGATCTTTTCAGCGGCGGCATGCTGCGACGCATGACGATCTTTGCGCTAGGCATCACGCCTTACATCACCGCTTCCATCATTCTTCAGTTGCTGACCGTCGTTATCCCCACACTCGACAAGCTGCAGAAAGAAGGCGAACTCGGGCGCCGCAAAATCACGCAGTGGACACGCTATTTGACCGTAGCGCTCGCCATCGTTCAGTCAATTGGCATCGCTCTAGCGCTGCAAAACTCCGATGGCAATTTTGTCCTGAACCCGGGCTTTTCCTTCATCTTCATGACCACGCTGACCTTCACGACCGGCACGGCGTTCATCATGTGGCTGGGTGAGCAGATTACGGAGCGCGGGATTGGAAACGGCATGTCGCTGATCATTTTTGTCGGTATCATTGTTGGCCTTCCTCGCGCCATCGTCAGCATCTACCAGAACACATTCGTGACGCATCAGTGGAATGCGCTCCAGATGATTATCATTTTGGTCGTGATGATCGCAGTGGTCGCCTTCATCGTGCTTGTAGAACGTGGCGAACGGCGCATACCGGTGCAATACGCTAAGCGCGTCGTCGGACGCCGCATGATGGGCGGTCAATCCACACACTTGCCTCTGAAAGTTAACGCCGGGGGCGTGATTCCCATCATCTTTGCTTCTTCGCTGCTGGCGCTGCCGCAAACGGCCCTCCAGTTTCCAGTGGTAAAGAACAGCCCGTGGCTCAGCAGCATGCTAGGCGCTCTGGGCGGCGCGGAACCCCTCTACTATCTAGCGTTCGTCGTCTTAATCGTCTTTTTCTGCTTCTTCTATGTCTCGATCATTTTCAATCCGAACGAGGCGGCAGACAACATGCGGAAATATGGCGGATTCATTCCGGGCATCCGGCCGGGCAAAAACACAGCCGAGTACATGGACAAGATCCTGTCGAAGATCACGGTCGTCGGCGGGCTCTATTTATCGATCCTGGCGCTCATTCCGCAGATCATGATCTCGGGAATTAAGCTGCAACGGCTGCCTTTCGTCGGCAACTTCATCGATGCGCATTTCCCACGCTTCCTGCTGGACGGCTTAGGCGTAAATTTCTATTTCGGCGGCACGTCGCTGCTGATCGTTGTCGGCGTCGCCATGGACACTGTAAACCAGATCGAGGCGCAATTGATCATGCGCCATTACGAAGGCTTCACGCCGCGCACCGGGCGGATCCGTGGTCGCCGGAGCACCACGGTTTAATCGCTTGGATGATCAGATAACCAGCCGGCTAGCACCGGCAATGATATTGTTCGGACCCCCCGGATCGGGGAAAGGTACTCAAGCTAAGTTGTTGCGGCAGTATCTCGAGATGCCTCACATCTCGACCGGAGATATGCTTCGGGCGAAGATCGATGCGGGAGATAAGCTCGGAGAGCAGATTCGGGTACTTCTCAGATCCGGCAAATTGGTCTGCGACGATCTTGTGAATCATTTGGTTGAGGCCAGAATCGCGGAACCGGACTGCCGCTCGGGTATTATCCTCGACGGCTACCCGCGCACGGTGAATCAGGCGGCCGTGCTGCTGCAAGTGGCGCAGCAGCTTAGATTTCGGCCTGCTGTGATATACTTGATGGTTGACTACGAGAAAATCGTAGCCCGCCTGAGTGGCCGCAGGCAGTGTCCCGTTTGTGGCACTCTCTATAGCTTAAAAACGAATCCTCCTAAAGTTCCCGGAATTTGTGACCTTGATGGGGCTACTTTGGTAACACGAGAGGATGACCGAGAAGCTGTCATTCGGGAACGACTCAGCCAGTACGATATGCAAACGCGTCCGCTTCTGAGCTATTTCCGCCAAGCGGGCGTTCCGATATTTGAAATTGATGGCGAAGCATCGCCCGAACTAATTGTGCGGCAGATCTGCGATAGGCTGGCTTCCTTAGGTTTGATCGCCGAGTCCGTTCTTACCCGCAAGGCAACGGCTTCCGAGCCGCGTGTCACACCATGATTGTTCGCAGAAGTCCAGCCGAACTGGAGAAACTCCGCCGGAGTGGTTTGCTGGTGTATCGAATTCTGCAGGATCTCAAGGCGATGGTCGTTGAAGGCATCACTACTCACGATTTAGAGGCAGCAGCTGAGAAGATGATCGCGGGCGCCGGAGCGAAACCAGCCTTCAAAGGTTATCGAACTCAGACTGCGAGTACTAAATATCCGTATGTTTTGTGCACCTCCGTGAATGAAGAAATTGTGCATGGCATGCCTTCTTCTAAACGAAAGCTGAAAGCGGGCGACATCGTATCCATTGATACGGGCGTTCTGCTGGATGGCTATTACGGTGATTCGGCCGTCACGGTAGCAGTGGGTGAGGTTAACGATTCGGTAAAAAGGCTGTTGAAGATTACTGAAGAGAGTTTGGAGTTGGCGATCGATCGCGTGCGGGCCGGGAATCGGTTATTTGATGTATGCGGGACGGTAGAGAAGCACGTAATCGCGAACGGATTTTCGATTGTCCGGGAATTTGTCGGGCACGGGATCGGCACCTCGTTGCATGAGGAGCCTCAGATTCCTAATTATGTTGACCGGAAAGGTGAGAACCCACGGCTGAAACCGGGCATGGTTTTGGCAATTGAACCGATGGTGAATGCGGGAAAGCCGGATGCGGAGGTTCTTCCGGATAAATGGACGGCAGTGGCGAAAGATCGATCGTACTCAGCGCATTTCGAGCATATGGTTGCCGTCACCGATAACGGACCTTGGGTTCTGTCGCGGCCGTGATTTCTATGGCGACAGAGCGGACGGCTGAGGCGGTGGTCATGGAGTTGATGCCGAATGCGCTTGTACGTGTGAAACTAGAAGGAGAGCATCAAGTCATTGCTCACCTCCCCAGCACGCAGCGGGCTAATTTTGTGCGTTTGCGTCTGGGTGATCGCGTGCGGGTGGCGCTTTCGGTTCAGGACCGGACGCGAGGCCGGGTTTTGGAGTTGTTGACGAAGGGAAAATAGTAGTGCACAGGGCGTTTGGAGCCACGTTGTGCACGGTCTAGAGGTAAACGTGAAAGTGCGAGCATCTGTGAAGAAATTGTGTGACAAGTGCAAGGTGATCCATCGCCATGGGGTGGTGCGCATCATCTGCACCAACCCCAAGCACAAACAGCGGCAAGGATAGGAATCGTTTATGGCGCGTATTGCAGGAATTGACTTACCAGCGAGAAAACGGGCGGCCATCGGGCTGACCTATATATATGGCATCGGACGGACTCGTGCGCTTTCGCTCCTTCACCGCGCCCAAGTTGATCCGGACAAAAAGGTCGCGGACCTCAGCGAAGAGGAAGTGAACCACCTTCGTAACCTGATTGAAGGCGAGGGTGCAATCGAGGGCGACCTGCGCAAGGAAGTCTCGATGAACATCAAGCGTCTTATGGAAATGGGTTCGTATCGCGGGTTGCGTCATCGTCGCGGCCTGCCGGTCCGCGGACAACGCAGCCACACCAATGCGCGTACGCGCAAGGGTCCGCGTAAGGGCACCATCGCCAATAAGAAGAAGTCGGCGGCAAAGACATAGGTCGGAGATTGAATGGCTAAGGCACCCGCAAAATCGACTAAAAAGAAGAGCTTCAAGAAGAAGGAAAAGAAGAACGTTCCGTTTGGGACGGTGCACATTCAGGCATCGTTTAACAACACGATTGTCACTTTCACCGATCCTCTGGGAAACGTGCTGGCTTGGTCCAGTTCCGGTTCTCTGGGTTTCCGGGGCTCGCGGAAGGGAACTCCATTTGCCGCTCAACAGGCGTCCCTGACGGCGGCGAATAAGGCGAAAGAAGCAGGGTTACGAACTGTTGAAGTTCGAGTGGCGGGTCCAGGATCTGGCCGCGAATCGGCAGTGCGCGCACTGTCCACGGCGGGTATTGAGGTAAGGTCGATCAAAGATGTTACACCCATTCCCCATAATGGTTGCCGGCCGCCAAAGAAGCGGCGAGTATGACGAGCGCGTTAAGATGCTGCGGCGAGTATGAGGGAGGTTTGATTGGCACGTTATAGCGGCCCTGTTTGCCGGCTTTGCCGCCGGGAGGGCATGAAGCTTTTTCTGAAAGGGGAGCGCTGTCACACGGAAAAGTGCGCCATCGAGAAGCGCAACTTCGCTCCCGGCCAGCATGGGAAAGATAAGCGGGCCAAACTGGTGGGGTATGGTCTGCAGCTTCGCGAAAAACAAAAGGCACGGCGTTACTACCAGGTTTTGGAAGGCCAATTCCGGAACCTTTATGAGAAAGCCGTTAATCAAAAAGGTATAACGGGCGAGCTCATGCTTGCCATGTTGGAACGGCGGCTGGACAATATTCTCTACCGTATGGGCCTTGCTACCAGCCGGGCGCAAGGGCGGCAATTAGTGCGGCACGGGCATGTCAACGTGAATGGCAGAAAAGTGAACATCCCGTCTTACATAGTGAAGCCGGGAGACGTGGTGGAGATTCGCGAGAAGAGTCGCGATAATTCCGCGATTCTTGCTGCACGCGATGCCACTGCGCATACGCCCAGCCCATCCTGGTTGGAAGTAGATCGTGATGCGCTGAGGGGGCGAGTGTTGCAGCAACCTAAGCGAGAAGAGTTGGTACAGATTCAAATGAACGAGCAGCTCATCGTCGAGTTGTACTCGAAGTAAGGATTGAGACTAGGAATTTATGTTTAAAGGATTTCAAAAGCCAAAGCGTTTAGTCGCGAATACCGAGACGCTCACGGAGCGATTTGGTCAATTCGCGGCACAGCCGTTCGAGCGTGGATTCGGATCGACAATCGGCACCGGCCTCCGGCGAGTGCTGTTGAGCTCGATCGAGGGCGCCGCTATCACGGGCGTGCGTATTGATGGAGTATCACACGAGTTCAGTCCCATCCCCGGTGTTGTCGAGGATGCGACCGATATCATCCTGAACCTGAAACAGGTACCGTTCAAGATGATCGGCGAAGGCACGCGAATCGCCCGCCTTCACGTTGAATCCCCTGGCGAAGTGATGAGCAGCCAGATCGAGACAGATGCCGACGTGGAGGTGCTCGACCGCAACCTGCACATTGCAACCGTCGGAGAGGGTGGGAAGCTCAACATCGAAATGCGCATCAAGAGCGGACGCGGGTATGTGTCCGCGGATCGCAATTACGATGAAGACCTGCCGCTCGGCTATATACCGATCGATTCAGTCCATTCACCAGTTCGCAAGGTGAATTACACGGTGGAAGCGGCTCGTCTCGGGCAAAACACTGACTATGACAAGCTCACGCTTGAAGTCTGGACAAACGGCGCAATCTCGCCGCAAGACGCAGTGGGTCAGGCATCGAAGCTTCTGAAAGATCATATGACGATCTTCATCAACTTCGAAGAAACTCCGGAGGTTGTCGAACAGCCGGAAGAGCGCGCCATCAATCAAATGAACGAAGTTCTGAACCGCTCGGTGGAAGAGCTGGAACTCAGCGTTCGCTCGTATAATTGCTTGAAGAATGCCAATATTCAGACCATTGGCGACCTGGTCCAAAAGTCCGAATCTGAGATGTTGCGTACGAAGAATTTCGGCCGCAAGTCGCTGAACGAAATCAAAGAAATTCTTTCGGGCCTTGGCCTGTCGTTTGGCATGAAGTTCGATCAACAGGGGCGGCTAATCGGTTCCGCACCTCCGGCATCGGCGTCCGACTTTGCTGCCGCAGACCACTACGCTGGAGCAGAGGAATAACATGCGCCATCGGAAAGCCGGGGTAAAGCTCAAGCGCGATATCAGCGCGCGGCGTGCCCTGCTTCGCGGACTGGTGACGAACGTAATAGAAGAAGAGCGGATCACGACCACCGTTCCGAAGGCAAAGGCGGCGAAACCGTTGGTCGAGAAGATGATCACGCTTGCCAAGGAAGACAACTTGCACACGCGGCGCCAAGCGGCGGCTTATCTAATGAAGCCGGAAGCCGTCGAAAAGCTGTTCGAGAAGCTTGGACCCCGCTTTAATCAGCGCAATGGCGGCTACACACGGATTATCAGGCTGGGGTGGCGTAAGGGCGATGGCGCCGAAACGGCTAAGCTCGAGTTGGTTGGTTCAGAGCTCGTGAAACGAGCGGCGGACCGTGCTCAGCGCCGTGAAGAACGCCTCAAAGCTTTGCGCGAGGGCAGTGCCGGCGAAGAAGGATCCTGAGGTCCTTGAGATCCGATCTTGCTTAGGATTCGATCGTGGATCCAGTGCTCATCCCACCATTCGATGGGATTCACTTGGATCCCGGCGATAAGCATACTGAAGTGCACGTGATCTCCGAAAGCCATACCAGTTGACCCGCTAAGTCCCATCGCTTGGCCCTTTTGAATTGTGTCGCCTACCTTCACACCGATCTTGCTCATGTGCCCGTAAAGGGTCTGTAGCGTATAGCCGTGATCGAGGATGACACAGTTGCCGTAGATGCCAAGGCGGTCCGCATAGATGACCTTCCCTGAATTGGCAGCGAGCACCGGCATGTTCGTGGTCTGCGCAAGATCGAATCCAAGATGAACCTGCTCGTCGACTTTCCGGCTGTTGTAAAAGTAGCTGCGACGATCGGCGAAATACGATTCGCGCGCTCCTTTCATGGGTTCGAATGGTCCTGACCACAGAATTCGATTTTCGGTTTTCGTACGAAGATCATAAATCTGCTGATTGTTCGCTCTGCGCATCTCGCGATTGAGCTTTACAAACCGTTCAATTAAGCTGCCTGTGCCTTCCGGATCGAGCTCGCTATCGACCTTCTGCAGTTCCTGGTCGTTCAACTCGATGTTGCTTTCCCGAAATTTCTTTGGAAAGACTTTCACCCAAAACGTGGTGGTCGCTTCAGTTCCGGCAATATTCCGAACGAAGGCGACAGGGATTGTGTCGGGAGAGGCATCCCACGGATAAGGAAAAAGCGAGAAGCGGCTGTTACTGTTGTCAGGCTGGCCGGGCATGGGAAACGAACCCGCGGAATATCTGCCCACACGAACACCGGCTTCTGTCCAGGAGCCGCCCAAATCGAGCGTTACAAGTTCTGATCCGCCCTGATTGATATAGTGCTGCTTGCCGTCCGCCACGATGCTGGGAGGCCGAAGGACCACCTGGATGTCTTGGGACAAGGTGGTTGTACGGCCACGGAAATCGTTTGAAGCGGCGTTGACAATCAGCCTGGCAGGCCCTTCCTTCAGAAACGAAGCCTGCTTTTTCCCCGCTGAAAACGTATAGACGCGGTTGGTCTGCTTGGATCTCGTCTCGTCCTGGTAAACCGTTTGGCTCTGTCCGTTCTGTTCGACCGAAGCCGAAAATGATTTCACGCCATTGGGTCCGCCGGCTTGAACGCTGATAATGCTGTCGTTGCCGATAGCGGGGACGGCCCTGGCCAGTTTGAGATCCACGCTTTTCCCTGAGAACCAAACGAACCCAAGAACAAGCAGGATGAGGGCTGCGATGACGGCTAATACGCGTTTTAAATGCAACATCTGTTTAGTAGAGTTTAGGTCTTGATGACTCTCCGGCCTTCGATGCGGTAATTGCCTCGAAGTAGCCAGGCGATAGCTTCGGAATAGATCCTATGTTCCTCGATCAAGATTCGCGACGAGAGAGTTTCGAGCGTATCGTCATCGAGGACGGGGACAGCCGCCTGGAGCAGAATTGGGCCGCTGTCGAGATCTTCGTTGACGAAGTGGACAGTGCAGCCGGTGATCTTCGCGCCGTGCGCAAGCGCCTGATATTGCGCATCGAGCCCGGGAAAAGCGGGCAGCAACGATGGGTGAATGTTGAGGATACGATTGGGAAATTGCGAAACGAAGTGTCCGCTCAGAAAACGCATATAGCCCGCCAAACAAACCCAATCCACGCGGTTTTGCCTAAGTAAATCAACAACTTGGCCGTCGAAAGCTGTACGCTCGATCCCAGCGGAGTCGATTGAGGCGCAGGGAAGGCCGAGCTCACGGGCGCGGGCGAGTCCGGGCGCGTTGGGCTTATTTGAAAAAACGAACCCAATCTCGCAATCGAGCTGGCCGGAGAGAACATTCTGGGCGATGGCTTCGAAATTGGAGCCTCGGCCGGATAGGAGGATGCCGAGCCGAGCTCGAGAGGGAGCGCTCACAAGTAGACCACCCTGGGCTGCTTCGGAGACTTCATCCGGATGACGCGGCCGATTTGAGAGAAGGGTTCGCGGAGCTTTTTCAGAATTTGCGAAACGAACCCAATCTTGTTTTGGGCGACGACCAGGACCATGCCGATCCCTAAGTTGAATGTACGGCGAAAGTCGTCTTCGGGAATGTTGCCCAATCGCTGGAGAAGATCGAAGATGGGTTGGCTCGGCCAGGAGTGAGGGTCGATTTCGACAGCGCAGCCGCGGGGAAGAATACGGGGAATATTGCCGGTGAGCCCGCCACCTGTAATGTGAGCGGCGCCCTTGAGCAATTTTGCCTTGTGGAGAGCGTGGATTGGAGCAAGGTAGGATTTGTGAATTTTGAGAAGCTCGTCGGCTAGGCTGCTAGAAAGTTCGCTGTCGGGGAGCAATTTTCGCACTAGCGAATACCCGTTCGTGTGAAGACCATTTGAAGGCAGGCCAAGGAGAAGATCACCAGGTTGAATATCGGAGCCCGTAACCAACCGCTTGCGTTCCACAGCGCCCACGATGAAACCCGCAAGATCGTATTCGCCCGGTGCGTACATGCCGGGCATTTCAGCTGTTTCGCCGCCAATGAGCGCACAATTATTACCTTTGCAGCCACGCGCGATGCCGGCTACTACGCTGGTGCACACGTTCGCGTCGAGTTTGCCGACTGCGAAGTAATCGAGAAAAAAAAGCGGTGTGGCGCCCTGGACTGCAATATCGTTGACGCAGTGATTGACGAGATCCTCACCGATGGTGTCGTGACGCCCGGTTGCGAATGCGATTTTGAGCTTCGTGCCCACTCCATCGGCAGAGCTGACCAAAACTGGATCGCGCCAGCCTTTCAAAGAGAAGCCAGCTCCAAAGCTGCCGATGGAAGTCAGGACATTCGAGGTAAGTGTTTTTCCAGCGAGACGCTTGATGGCCGATACTGCCCGGTCTGCCTCGTCAATGTCGATGCCAGCGTCTCTATAAGTTGTCTGTTCCTTCACTGCTGAAGGAATCAGTGTAGCGGATCAGCTTGTGATTAGGTTTGTGGAAAGGTGTGATCGGGGTTATAGCCAGCGCCCGGATCTTGATCCAATTCGGCAGGCTCTAAGGGGTCCATTTCAATTGTAGGATTCTGCTTCGGATCTTTAGAGTTGGTTCGCTGTTGATCGGTGAGTTGCTTCAGCAGAGGTTTGGTAATAGGTGCTTTTTCGCGCCGCTTCGATTTCATGAGGGCACGGTAGCATGGCGGGTCTGATGAATAGTTGCCGGCGCACGCGCACGGAAGAATTTCTTACAGGACTTAAGTGACTGAAGTGCAAGGAAGTTTGCCTCACTGTGACACAAGGGGAATTTCTTTGCGAGTTGTGACTGGGAAGGAACAGCAGTCACCGTCTGATGGCGTTGTGATCGAGAAACGGCGAGCTCGTCAATATCGTTTGATGATCGACAGGCACGCGCTCGCCGTGCTCGGGGCTGTATATCTCGCATACGCATCTTCTGGGCGGGGAACCCGGACGACTTCGGTGCTGCATCTCAACTGCATTGCAATGTGCAATGACGACTGCGAGACGGTCGTCTTGGAATAGCGGAGTCGCGTTTAGCTGTCCTGCAATTTGGGCAGTCGCTCTTCCAGAAGCGGGCGGCCCGCTTCTTTGATCTCCAGCAACTTACAATATTTCTGTCGAATGGCTGATGTCGAATGAAACAGAACGAAATGGTGTACGAGCAAATCGCGCAGCACAGAATGCGAGAACAAACTTTTCCGCGTACGCTGGTGAAGTTTGTTTACTTGCTCCTCAGGGAACCCAAATTGATGATCCAATCTTATCGATAGATCTACAAAGTGCACAGAAAGTAGATTCCCGGTATCGTTCATCACCTGTTCGTAAGTCGCATCCAATTCCGCAAGGCCCACAGAGTCCGAAATCCTCTTTATCATTCCGAACGACCACCCGTGCACCATGTTCAGAATGACTTCTTCGGCATTGGATGGAAGCTCCCACGTCCGCACAACGGCACGCTGCTCCTTTATAACAGCCGCAAAGTAAGATCGCAACTCATCCGTGTGCGTCTGCACCATATGAAAGACTACGCTCAGCACGCGAAGCCCTAAAAGGTAACATTCGCGAGCAATTTTAGTCTTCAGTTCCTGCTTTATTGCCCCGGGAAACGATCTAAGCACTTGCCCTAAGATGTACATCGTCTTCAGGGCTATCGTTATTTTGACGAAATCGTTCAGTTCATCATTGTAAGGAAGCTTTTCTCC
The DNA here is from genome assembly GCA_963771565.1 of uncultured Acidobacteriaceae bacterium. GTDB lineage: Bacteria > Acidobacteriota > Terriglobia > Bryobacterales > Bryobacteraceae > Bog-105. The sequence goes on along the minus strand of CAVYUB010000018.1, from coordinate 95,538 downwards.
CTCGCCCGGTGAGGGGCTTGTCTATCCAGCTCGTCCATCTTGGCGCGATATGTATCACGATTTTTGTTCACATCGATGTCCGGCAGCGTAATGGCACCGGGCGGTTCGACGTAAAGTTTGTTGAGAAATTCAGTGTCAGCTTCAAAATCGCACGGCGATGCGGCGGCGTAGATCTTGTTTGCGTTATCAAGGATGCGGTAAATGATCTGTTGATCCTTAGCAAGATATAAATAAAAGACCAAAACGTTCGCATACTCCTCGAAGTAGACTCGATCAGCCATGTATTGCCGTCGATCACACGTAAAGAATCTGCCTCCGTAGGGTCATTGATGTTATCGCTGAAATATCTGGCCGCGAAAAAGTGATAGAAATCCCTGTATTTGAACGAGATGTTGCCATCCTTATTTTCAAGTATTTGTGCCTCTATCAATCGCTCGAGAAGTGAGTCTGCATCGTAGTAAACCTAAATTCGTCGTAATAAGAGTGCCATGTGTTTCGGAAACCTTGCTTTGTTACCGTGAGGGTCTCTGAGTGAACATGGTAAACCCTAAACGCCCGAGAAATGTTTACCTCTCACGATATCGCTGGGCTTTCTGGCAACTAAGAGAAGGCGGTCTGTTATGAATTGCTGGTACAGTTCGCCGTAAGAGCCAGAGCTAGCATGTGGATTCCTCGCGCCCTCGAGAAACTGAAGCATCCCCATATCGATCATCGGGCAATACGTCAACATCCTGCGAGACAGCACAGCACCGATAGCTTTTTCTTTCTCCACGAGTTGCCGAAATAGATCCGAATCGTTGGCCAGTTTCGCGATTAGAGCGACCCACTTCGCGATCAGTTCACTCCTCGCACCAGATGGCCCATCTCTTCTATGTAAAATTGGCGGTAAGTGGCAAAGAGAGGCACGTTAACACTTCTGACTAGAAGATCAGTCTCAAAACCCGGATTAACGAAAACAACAATTACTTCGAACAACGACTCTAATGTACAGATGAGAGCTTCACGAGCGCGCTGGTTGAGAGTGCACCTGTGTAAATCATCTATGATCAGCGCTCTACGATAAACAGGAACTTCAAAAAAAGTCTCCTTGGCTCCTGACCCGTACTGGTCTGTTAGCGCGCTTTGTATCAGGTTTCGAAAGCCTGCGGGCGTGAATGTATTTAGCAGGTCTGGGGTCAGCAGTAGGGGTACGAGCTTGAATACGCGTTGCAAGTCCTGGTAGAGCATCTTTGAGAGCGGAGGCCATTCTTTTTGATCACCAACGATCATCACTCTCTGTGCAAGCTGAAGCACGTCTTGCTGCAAGCCGCACAAGAGCGGCTTGCTCGCATCGATCTTGCGCTGTAGATCGCGTTGCCGAAGCTCAGGGTACACGAAGATGTCGTGCAACAGCACGTTCGACTTTCTCCCGTGAGTGAAGGGAACCCCGGCATCAGCCAGGTAGGTTTTGAATTGTCGGGTGTTGTTGAAGCCCTGCTCTTCCAGGGCTTTATTACGAAGAAAAGGCAGCCACTCACTCGTTGGAGGCTTGGGGATATACCGTCCGTTCTCCAAGACGAAGGCATTTACTTGCCACTTTGCTTCGGCGGGGTTGACGAGTATTACGTCGAAGCCATTTTCTGAAGCACGGGGGTCTCGCATCGCTCGGGCTTCAACGATGTACACTCCGGCTCCAGCGAGATCTTGTGAGTGCTGATCCGCCGCCTGATGTTGATGGCCAGATAAAATAATGTCGGCATTCGATTGCAAGTGTGTTCTGACCGGCAAAACGTTATCAGGATCTAGCCAGTTATAAGGGTGGTGGAGCAGCGCTATTTCCAGGTCTGCAGGCGTGTCCTGTGAGATTAAGACCGATGGAGGTATATACAGCTGACCAGGTTTCTCCGGATTCTGACTTAGCCAAGCCGTATTGTAGATCGTGAATCCGAGCCGGTACGCCGAGGCTGCGGTAAACTGGAACCGCTTTGCCAATTTTTCACTAGTGTTCTCGTGGTGCTGACCGAATGCTTCGACTAAAGAAAAGTATGCCTCCTGAACGGCAACGCAGCTCAGAGCAATGTCGCCGTTTGGATTCAATGTCTTAAGACGGTCTCGCAAAAACTTGTAGTCGCGGATTTCTGACGGCGACGTTAGGTCGCGCGAAGATGATAACTGGTTCTAAGCCAGGGAATGCTGACGACATTCTTCGAGATAGATCCGCGGAATTTCGCCTTCCGTGATCTTGTCTTCGTCAATTCTTCCCGAGCACGTCCCATATCGCCTGTGACCGCTAAAAAGGCGAGCAAACGGGCTAAAGGAATGACTGAACGCTGTAACAATGATGCCAGTTCGGTCGACAACAGGATCGTCTGCACTCCCGTGGTGTAGATCGCCGAGATGCAATATCGCGAGAAAGTTACATCAGCCGTGTTCCTGGCACTAAAGCACTATATTGCCAGGACCGATCAGTATTTCCAGCATGCGGCATGTAACGTCAGTTCCCAGATTTTGCGACGATTCGGGCCGAGGCGCTAGGCAGCCTGCGCGACGGTAACACCGCAAATCGAGCTAGGGAGATTCGGGCCGTGCCGCGATTTTTTATCGACGGCTCATCGAGGGAATCGAGTACTGAGCCTAGATTGACATCGAGAGCGCGCAAATTTCCGCCACGCTATCTGTCGTAAAATGCTGGGAAACCGCTTCCTTCGGGCGTGGCTCGCTTAGGGACTCGAGCGCTTACAAGAGGTTACCTCGAGTCTGTCCTTACAAGACCTCTTGCGGAGCGTGGTGGCTGGTAGTACCGATGTGAAGCAAGCGAGCCTCTTCGGCTGTTGATGAGGTTCAGCACTCGGCGAACCGGATGCCATGGCACGCTTATGCGCTGCTAACCGTCCAGAAGTCACGGCAGTCTTACGCCGCGGCAGCTCCGGTGCTTTCCGGAATCGCATGCTGGAGTGGAATCGCGACAGCCACCGAACAATTTCCTCTCGCGCCAGCGCCGAATTGCCAACCTGGCAGTGCTGTTCTGCTCCCTCACGGCTGTAAAGATGCGAGCCGTCACCGAACGTGCGCAAACCAGTTCGCGCATCGTGCGGTAGATCCAATCGATATTGAAAAGATGATCGTCTTCACCCTCTGTCACGAGAACATCCTGTTTCACATTGTGGAGGACACCGTCGAGAGTGTGCGTTGAAAGATTGGTCAGCAAATCAAATGCCGTCTTCGTACCGCTGATGTGCATGCCTTGCGTGATGCACCAATCGAAACAAGTGCTCAGCTTCCGCTGTTCGGCCACCAGCGCTTCCACACCCTTTCGGTCGCCTGCCTTGAACAAAGAGACGAGATACTTATCTTGTCCCTGCGTCATTTGCTTCAGTGTCATGTCCAGGCCCCAAAAGGCTGCCGGAAGCGAAATCACGTGCTTGATGCGTGGCTCGAAAGCCGCCGCCCGTAGCGCCCACAATCCTCCGTAGGAGGCACCCAACCAGTCCACTTCACTTACCTTGAAGTAGTCGATTACCGCCTTGGCGAAGCGTTCCCACTCGGGAGTCAAAAAAATTCCCTGACGAAGCGCACCACCTTGGCCGGGCCCGTCGAAAGCGAGAACTGTCCAGCCGTAGTTCGTGAACGGCTCCATGAAAGGATAAAATTCTTCGACGAACGAGTCATAGCCGCCGTGAAAAACGATGGTGGCCAGCTCTTTGCCTTTTGCCGGCAGGCGAAATCCCGGCAGATGCCCACCCGGATAGGGAATTTCATGATGTTCATAGCCCGCCACGTCTTTCATACCGAGGGCGTAATTGCGCGCGAAATCATCATAGAGGCCATTGCGCACGTCACCGGCCGGAAGATAAAACTCGGCCTGATGGTAGTAAGTGGCGGCATCGAGCCATCGTTGTTCTTTCTCTGCCTCCTTGGCAAGACCGAGCCAAGATGTATGCCAGCTATCGAAATCCTTGATCGGCGGCGCCGCCGCGCTTACTTCTTGGATGCGTGTTTCGCCTGGCCATCTAAAAGAGGCCGGTCGAGCGTTACTTATTCCCAGATCGCACATAGGTAAGCGATGGGAGCTCCTTTAGTTCAACAATGGAGATGAGTTTCAGGCCAACGGCGCGATTCGGGCCTGCGGTAATTGAGACACGCATCATATCAAACAATCGAAACCCTGGTACGGCAAACTGCGGGCTGTTGCTTGTTAGCTTCGATCGTCCTATTATCATCGTGCAGCGCCAAGCCGGAAGATCTTCGGACCGAAGCGGAATTACAGGAGTGTGAGACAGATGACGTATTGCTTCGTTCGATGATCGTGCTGGCGGTGGCGTGCCTCGCGTTAACTCAGGAACCGCTCCGAGCCCAATCACCAAAGCTCAAAGATGCTCGGCCCCAGGCGACCGTTCCGGATCTGAACTCCGAGGGTCAGGAGGATTTGCCGGATGAAGATCTGGCACCTGCGGCAGTCCAGCTCGATGTTCCGCGCACCTCACCTCTGATCCGGATTCTCTACCAGGCAACACGTGAAACGAAAGAGCGTCCTACACTCGATCGCCTGGCCGAAGCTAAAGGCCTGATTGTAGGCAACACGGATATCAAGGCAGCCGATGGACAAGGACGTACGGCGCTTCATTGGGCTGTCTTTGGGTCAAGTTACACAACTAAGCCGAAAGTTGTAGTCGCCTACGAAGAGATTGCCAATGAACTGATCGAGCGAGGCGTCGATATTAACCGGGAAGACGTTTACAATGACACGGCCCTGGATTATCTACTCTATTCGCCGAATTTCGAGATGCAGACGCTCCTGATCGAGCACGGTGCGAGTAGCGGCTTTTTGGCTCCGTTCTTCGCGTTCTTCAACCAGTCTGCTCAGGAAAAGCCTCGGACGCCTGCTGCTGGTGCGGTCACGTCGCGGCAAGCGGGTCTTGCGCCCGGAAAGACGATTGACGTTCGGCTTAACGGCCCTGTATACAGTGATGGATCTCGTACCGGAGACCCCATCGATGCTACCGTGAGTTACCCGTTGTGCAAAGATGGCGAGCTGGTGGCTTGCAAGGATGGTGAGCTGCTGTTAGCGCCCGGGACCAAGGTCAACGGAACAGTTCTCTTCGCGCAGAAAGCGCCGGACAAATACTCGCGGCCGCGGCTGGTGCTCGATTTTTCTAACGTTGTCCACGCAAACGGCCAGCATTCGCCCTTGTACGCGCGGGTGCTGAGTGTTGACGATGCACGCGAAACGGTGCGGAATAACGAAATTCTTGGCATCATACAGCCGCACGCCTCTGCCAAAGCTTCACTCGCCATGGCTGCCCTCGGTGCGGTGAATCCTATCGCCGGTTACACGATCAAGGGAGTGCAAGCGGTATATGGGTTGTCGATACGGCGCGAGATCCTCTTCCCTGCAGGAACAGACCTGCAATTACAAGTTGTGCGCCCATCGATACTGAAACAGCAAGAGACGTGGCCTGGATGGCCGGGCATAACGGTTGATTCGAAACTAAGGGCGCTCGTCGCCGCGGCGCCTTTGCGTACTTCCACAGGCGGCGGAACGCCTTCCGATATTACGAATTTAATGTTTCTCGGCTCTCGCCAGCAGCTCGTCTCGGCATTCGATGAGGCGAACTGGTTTGAAGCCGATGATCTCAGTATCCGCTCAGCGGCAAAGACGGTTGGGGCTACAATCCGGCAGACTGGGTACTCCAGCGCCCCGGTATCAACGCTTCGGATCAACGATCGCCCGCCGGACCTGGTTTTCCAAAAGTCACTCAACACCTTCGCGAAGAGACATCACCTGCGTATCTGGAAAGAACCCGGAACGTATAACGGTAGGGAACTGTGGATCGCGGCTGCTACTCATGACATCGCTGTCTCCAAAGGTCGAGCCGGAACGAAGTGGTCTCACCGGATTGATCCGCACATCGACCGGGAGCGCGATTGGGTCGCGACAGACTTGCTATTCGTGGGCACAGCTGTCGCTTACGCGGATGTGGATCGCCCGACAGCTCCGAAGAAGGCTATGAATGCAACCGGAGACCAGATCCTGACTGACGGAAAGATGTCGGTATTGGAATTAGCGCATTCGAAGACGGCCGGCCAGGAGAATCAGTAGGGCGACCGCCTCGCTGCGCCTCACTCATTTCGAAACAACATCTGGCGGAGGGGGGATGTTGCGATTTTTGAACCACTGAATGCTGATGTTCTGAGTCGCCTTGTTGTGAGGAATCTCCCTGAAATCAGGCATGAAGATTTGCAGGCCGGCTTGAGGAGTCATGCGGGTGTATCCGTTGACAAGCTGTTCCTGATAGTTGGCCAGATCGAGATCGAACCAGGGGTCTTTCGAGATATCAATCATCATGAGATCCACATGATGCATGGTGAGCTTTCCAAAGTCGATGGTGCCGTCACTCAGGCGTAGAAAATTGCGCCATTGCTCCACGCGCGTCACATCATTCTGGGCGTCGCCGTAGATCTCTTCGAGATCGGGGTTGACGACGCGCACGCTGGTCAAATGTCCGCGGATATGGGGTGGGGGCAGAAGCTGCTGTGTATCCAGGAAGATGTCATTGCCGGAGACTTCGATGCCAGGCATGTGTTGAGCCTGGAAGAGGTCGGAGACGGTGATATGCAAACCGCCAAGAAGAGCCTTAAACGGTATCTTCAGAACGTTTAATTTTGTGACGTGAATCTGAATGCGGTTATCGGGAACGGCGGCGATGGTCCCGGTCAGTTGAATGGGAAGAGGAACAATCTTGTGCAGAGTTCCCGTGAGCTTAATCTGGTTTGCGTCGCCGGAGAGCGTCATGTTCTTTAGCGGAGAGTTCACCATTCCGGTCGCATTGAGATAGTTGCTGATATCGCCAATGTTGGCGCGGAGAACTCCGGTTTTGATATCGATGAAGAAGGATTCCGGATCGTCGAATGAGGGATTGACGTTGCGGTGAGTGCGGGTCATTTGTCCGCGAAGCCAACGGACATAGACGCGGAAGCTGGGGCCTTTGCGCAGCAGCAGATTGTGCGCGTAGACATTTGTAGGAGCGGAGGCGGAGGAAGCGCTTGCTCCCTGCGTCGCGGTTGACGTGCCCGAAGTTACAGGAGGCGCTGGAGGAGTAGTAGAAACGGAAGATTGGGTGGCGTGCTTTGACGCTCGGAAGTACCAGAAAATAAGGATCAATAAGATGATAAGGGCGGAGGCGAGCAGAGTGAAACGAGCACGCATGACAGAACCATGTTAGAGCCTTATATCATGTAGTTCCGATGAGGAGGCGTTATCGATAACAGCAAGCCGCATAGCCGCGAATACAGGCTGCAGCGCGGGCGGAGTCAACGGAAACGGTTAAGCCGGTCGAAGCTCGGCGAGGTGCGTTCTCGCGAACGGAAATTCGATCCACTCGAGCTGCTTCTTAGCACAACGGAAGGCCGCGTTCCTGCCTTGTTGCCGATTAAGTATGCGCGGATGTCTGCCTCACCCTTCGCGTTTTTCCGTGGTGCGGTGGCGATCATGGCGGCCGATCTAGCGAACCAGCCTCATACCGATTTGATTGTCCAGCTCTGCGGGGACGCGCATGTGCAGAATCTCGGATCGTTCGAAGCACCGGATGGTCGGGTGGTGTTCGACATCAATGATTTCGACGAAACCGTGCCCGGCCCCTGGGAGTGGGACGTCAAGCGAATGGCCGCGAGCATCGTGCTGGCGGGTTTTGAATCGAACCATCGACAATCGGCTTGCACGATGGCCGTTGAGGCCTTTGCGGCCAGCTACTGCAGTTGGATCGAAGAATTAGCCGAACAAGCAATCCTGGTTGCGGCTCGTCATCAGATTCACAGGCTAGCGAAAGTGCAGGCGGTTTCGGCGGCCCTGCAGCAGGCACAGCGAGCTACTCCTTCCGATCTGTTGCGGAAATACACCGAAACTGGTTCTCGCGGACAGCGGCATTTCAAGAGAGTGCAGCATGTTTTGTGGCCGTTACGGGGTAAGCAGAGGAAAGACCTTCTGGCAGCCTTACCGTTTTATCGCGAATCGCTCGCGCCGGAGCGCCTGCACTTCTTTGACTTCTTCGAAACGCGCGACGTGGCCTTCAAAGTTGTAGGAACGGGAAGCATAGGACTTCGCGACTATGTAGTGCTGATGGAAGGCAATGGAGAGCAAGACCCGCTTTTCCTGCAAATCAAACAAGAAGTGGCATCGGCGTATGCACCCTATCTAGATGGCGCGCACTATTCTCACCAAGGGCAACGAGTAGCCGAGGGGCAGCGCAAAATTCAGCCTCAATCTGATCTGTTGCTGGGCTGGACGCGCATTGGAGAACATGATTACCTAGTGCGTCAATTGAACGATCACAAAGGCGGTATCGATTTGAAAGCACTCACCGGGAATGGGCTAAGCAGTCTGAGTACGGTGGCTGGTGAATTACTGGCCCGCGGCCACGCTCGATCAGGAGACCCGCTGACGATCAAAGGTTATATCGGAAGTTATGACAAAGTGGTGAAGGCGATCGTTCATTACGGACTAGAGTACGCAGCTTTGGCGCAAGCCGATTTCGAGTTATTCAAAAAAGCTGTCAAAGAAGAACGTGTGAAGGTCGCGGCATAGCGAAGTGACGGCGGGTTTACAACCCTTCAGCATCCAATTCGCCTACAGTATGCTGCGCAGAAGCGGGATTCGCCTGAATAAGAGACCGCTCAGCGCGAAAGTGACAAATGTACTAACGCAGGTTACGATGACGAACTTGAGAAGCGGATCTAACGAAACGCCGTATAGCGCACGTGCAGCGATGATGACCACCGGCGGATGAAATACGTACACGCTAAATGCGTTGTAGGAGAGAAAGCGCGCAAGTGGCCCTTGTGAATCAAACTTGTAGCTGAAAAGCGCCAGGAGACCGAAACAGAAGCCGACGCAGGTAAAGGACTCCCATAAATTGATAGCTGCGCTTGGCCAGTGCCAGCCGCCGGAGTAGGCCCTCGCGTTTCCTTGGAGGGCGCCGCCAGTAATCAAAATCGCTATCCAGGCAGCAAAACCGGCCGTCACTGTGATGGTCAGCCAGCGCATACCCGGTGCGAACGATAGATTCGTCAGCCATCGCCTACGGCCGGCAAGGACGCCGGCACTAAACAGCAAAATGTACTGAGCGAAGTCCCCGAGTTGCATGTTAAGAAACGAAGAGCCGGCAGGCTGGACGAGTCGAACGAGAAATGTCAAGGTGGCCATTAGCAATGCAAAGCAGACTAGCGCGCGTGTTCCCGGCGGTTCCCGATCGGCGAGAGTCGATGGAATATTCGAGCGCGGCCATCGGACAGCGGCGTACGCTGTGGAGAATATGAGGAGGGCCAAACAGAACCACAAAGGGCCACTTTCGGACAGAAACTCCAGATCTATAATGTGGCGCCACCACTCGCGCACAAATGACGAGTTCGCCGCGCCCCAGGAGTGGGCGACGTAATACTCCGTTATCGGGCCAAGCACGAGCATATAGAAAAGCACAGGCAGCCCTAGCCGGAACGCTCGATCTTTAACGAATCGCAGGGGGCCCTTCCTATCAAACGAAGCTGGGACAAAGATCCCTGCGATGAAGAACAATAGGGCCATAAAAAAGGACTGGAGATACATCTGCCAGGCGGCGAAGGTGAGTAGCTCGGGGATTGGCAGCCGTGTCCTTTCGACGAAGTACCAGTTGCCTAGCGGGCTGTAGGTGTCTGCCGCATGCATGCTGATCACGAGAATGATCATTGTCCAGCGGAGGTTATCAATGAACAATAGGCGGCGGGCGCGGGTCTCTGCGATTGAGACTTGGTGTTGCGATTTGACTTCGAAGCTCACGGCCTTGGCGCCGGTTCGGCTTGCGCCACTTTGGAGAGCTCTGCTTGCAATTCTGCCTCTGGAAACCAACGGCCATGCAGCATGACGCCGTCCTGCCGGAAAACATTGTCAACGTCATCTAACGGGTTGGCGTCAAGCAGCACGAGATCTGCACTCTTACCGGGAGAGACGGCGCCGGTATCTGCTGTTGTACCTAGAAATCGCGCCGCGTTGAAGGTGGCGGCCTGGAGTACTTCAAAGGGTGTCAAACCCGCTGTCTAGAGCTGCTCGAATTCGTCCTTCATCGAGAAACCCGGGATCTGACAAGGCACAAAAGGATCCGTTCCCACTAAAAGAGGCACACCAGCTTCGCGCAACCCACGGACGAGGCGTTGCATAACCGAATACTGAGCGCGGAAATAGAGGATTTTCTCGAGCGGCCAACGCTTCACATAAGGGTTATTCGGCGGGCGCCAATCGAGCGTAGCGTCGAAAGGCATGTAGCGCATCTCCGGCCGCTGGAGTAACGCATCAAGGTCAGCTACTTGAAAAATAATTTGGCGGAAGACAGATAGAGTCGGGCTCACCCACGTTCCTGCCCGTGCCGTCTTTGCCGCCACGTCACGCACCATCCGATCAATCTCAACCGAATCACTTGGCAGATCACGATGAAATTGAAAATAAGAGTACAGAAATTCCTCAGCGTGCACAATCAGCGCCTGACGCCCATTCAATGCAGCGTCGATGCCGAGATTACTTGGCACGTGACCGACAACTCGGATGTGCTCTTCACCTGCCGTTGTGAGTAGAGCGCGGTACGTATCGGCGGGGAGGTCGCCGTGAACTTTGATGAAGTCATAGCCCGCTTGCTTTTGTGCAATCACTTCCTTCCTGACCTCTTTGGGGGTTGTGAAAGTTCTGCGTCCAGGCGGTTCCCCTGAGTTTGGCATCTGGATGAAGGATCCGGTGGTGTAGAGCCTGGGTCCGGGGACGACGCCGCGCGCTACTTCGTTACGAAGGTTCAGAATCGCAGGAGAACCCTCCATATTCACAGCCGTGGTAACGCCATTCGCGAAGAGAAGAAGTAATACGCGGCGTTCGAGGTTTTGGTCGCCGGCTCCGGCCTTTGAGTAACCGTAGAAATGGATGTGGAAGTCCGTTAGCCCCGGGATAAGATAACGGTTGCGGCCATCGATTACCAGAGAACCAGGAGGCAACGCGACACGATCAACTGGCGCAATTTCTACGATGTGATCGCCGTGGGTTAACACCGTCTGATGACTCAGCAGCCGCTCTGCGTCCATTGGCACGACAGTGACATCGATAAAAGCGGTACTCGCAGGCGGTGTAGCGGACGCGGCCGAACGCTTAAGAGTTGAGGCGGTGCAAAGTACAAAGCAAAGTCGTAAACAAAGCAATCTCATGGCTAGGTTATACAACTAAATTTGAAATCGCCGAGTCAATGCTTCTATGGGGAAGGCGCTTAACTGTCTAAGAGTTCGGAATCGTATTTCGCGAATAGCTCTCGAGCGCGGAAGGGGTTCGATCTGTCATTGCCTGGATCTGCTGAAAGCCATCTGTGATCCCACCCATAACACTTCCAGAAAGCGAATGATGCTCGGCGATTCAGCTTTTGCGCTAGGGCCGCGCTTCGAACACGAGATTGAACGGGGTTTCTGAGGCTCTCCGAAAACGTGTGAATCCACCTGCCGTGACGACTTCGCGAATTCGGGCTTCACCGGCCTGCGCACCCAGACCAAGAGCAACCTCTTGCGAGAGCGAGGCGGGAACACAGATCATTGCCGAAGCCGAATAGTAGATGCGCCCTACGGGGTTCAGGTTGGCTTCGACTTTGTCGTTAGCAAAGGGCTCAACGATCATCCATGTGCCGTCAGACGCGAGCGCTTGTCGGACGTGGCGCGCGGCTCCAGCCGGATCGCCCATGTCGTGCAGGCAGTCAAAGAAAGCCACGAAGTCGTAGTCTGAGCCGGGAAACTCCTTGGCAGCTGCAACTGTAAACGTAATTCGGTCGGCGAGGCCCGCTCGCTCAGCTTGCTCGCGAGCCCGCTCGATGGATGCTTGATGATAATCGAAGCCGTAAAAGCGGGAAGCCGGGTAGGCTTTTGCCATCAGGAGCGTGGAAGCGCCATGTCCGCACCCGATATCCGCGACGCGTGCTCCGCGTTTCAACCTCTCTTCGACACCATCGAGAGCTGGAATCCAATTTGTCGTCAAGTTTGCGAGGTAATTCGGCCTGAAGAACCGCTCACAACCTTCAAAGAGCCCTTTTTCGTGTTCGTGCCATCCGAAGCCTTTCCCGGTGCGAAAGGTTTCGGTCAGCTTCTCCTCATCCTTCATGCACGAGGCCAGCATGTGATAGAAGCCCGGTAAATGAACCGGCGTGTCGTCCATGGCAAAGGCAAATGCCTGCTCCGGCGTCATGGAGTAAGTTCCGGAATCGGCGTGATACTCCACGTAATTACCGGCTGCATTCGCGTTGAGCCACTCGCGGACGTATCGCTCGGCCGTCCCTGTCCGTGAGGCTAGTTCAGTGGGCGTTAGCGGAGTTCCGTCCGCCATTGCGCGGTAAAGTCCTAGTCTGTCCCCGATGACGATTAGCGCTGCATGTAGCGCTGCGCCCATATCTTGAACCGCCTGACCGAGGAGCGCATTTAGCTTATCCTGGTCGATCGGCCTCGCTTGCACTTGAGTACTCATGACTCAAAACCTCCTATCCGGTCTGATTGCTTAGCGTATTAGTATACTGCCATTTGAGCGAGAAAAGGAGCGTTTATGTCTAAACAAGAAGAGGCCGGTCTTATCCTCAAGCTTTACGAACTGCGTCGCGAAGCGAAGATGCGCGAAGCGCGCGACTGGTATTTTCGGGACTTTAATCCCCAATCAGTAGCTGACGTCAACAACGCGATGTTTAGCGAGCACAGCGGTTATCTGCGCATGGTCCTGAGTTACTGGGACATGGCTGCGGCGTTCGTGAATAGGGGGGCGATCAGTCTGGAGCTTTTCAATGACACCAATGGCGAACACCTCGGTGTCTTCTCAAAAATCGAGCCGCTGCTGAGCGAACTCCGCAGTGCCTATGGAGCGCAGTTTGCGGCGAACCTCGAAAAACTGGTTGACGACACGCCGAAGGGCCGGGAGCGAGTTGCGGAGATGCGCGAACGGATGAAAGGAATCCGAGCTGAGCTTGCGGAGAAGCACGCGAAGGCTGCTATGCGAAGTTAGCGCTCATTCTCTGCAGATCGGGACCGAAAATCCATTCCCCGTAATACACCATCTGCGTTTAGGCCCTGGGTTTTAGAAACCGCGTACTCGACCGTAACCGCGTTTGCGGGTTGCAGACCGCAGGTGAACTCTGAGGGTGCGTTGCGCATGAGCACGTGCAATGCATCCGGGATGGCGAGCCGGAGCGGCCCTTGGACGGTATCAACTGCAATGCCTGTAGCTCGACCGTTACTACAATCAAGCTCGCGCAGCTTTGCTTCTATGCGACGGATCTTGTCGCCCGGCTCGACGAACGGATTCCAATCCGCCGTGTCATGCGGCACGCGTGTGGTTACCAGTTGTGTGTTTCCGGTGGCATCCCGAGTGAACTGGACGGCGACGTCGGTTTGCGCGATATAGGCAAGTTGGGCTGCGTTCGAGCGCTCGGCTGGAGTTGACGCGTGCTTAATGGCGAGTTGTGCAGCGGCCACCGACTCATCGCGTTTCCCGAGTTCATTAAGCGCGTAGGCCAGGGCACTCCAGTACGCATAAGCGCGGACTGGAGGGACGGTGCGCACTGCACGGAGTTGCGCGACTGCCGCGTCGAAATGGCCTGCGTTGCTTTCGAGCAGTGCTAGAGTGTATCGCGCGTCTTCGAAATCTGGGTTCAAATTTATGGCGCGTTGCAATGCGGGACGGATCTCGTTTGCGGACAGGCCCGCATCGGCAGCCAGCGTGGCGTAACGGTAACAGATGGTGGCATCGCTAATGCCGTGGTCCATGGCTCGCTTCCATTCCTTGAATGCTTCATCGTGGTCGCCTTTCCGGAGCGCGATTGTGCCCAAGGCAGCGGAGAAGTTCGGATCCGCGGGTGACTCTTGCGCGAGCTCGCGGTAAAGCACTCCGGCGCGATCCAATTCACCGATTGCTAAAAGCAACTCGGCTACAAGTGATCGTGACGCTAATGCGGGCACGGTGCTGACTTCAACAGCCATCGTCTGAGTGGTAGGAACAGATAAGCCAACACGCGTGATTTTGTGCCCGGTGGTCGTCCAAGCGTGCACGTCTTGCGCGATCGTGTCTAGCGATTTCGCATACACCTTTGGTAAAGCTTCCAAGCTTGGAGTTCCGGACGTGAGCGCTGCAATCAGGGCTTGGAGGCGTGGGGCATACTGCGGCGAAAGCGCGAGCATTTCGACCAGGTTCCAACTCTGCGCATAAAACAACGCCGTCTTCTCGCGATTCTCCCGAAGAGGAGATTCGGCAGGCAACGTCAAGAGCTGGGAAAGCGGAATCCATGGATCACGCCTCAGGACTTGAGAGCGGGTCGGTAGATCGCCTCCCAGGGTCCAGCCGCGATGGTCGAAGCGAAGCGTGGAAAGGAACTCCGCCAATCCTTCGTTGAGCCAAAGCGGGAGTTTGAGCCCGCTCGCGTGCAAAATTAAGTGCGCATATTCATGCGCCGCTGTTGCAAATTCGCTTGCATCGAGTTTGGGCATAACGATGTAATCGCGCGTTTCAGTGCCCACATAGTAAGCGTCGGATGTAGACCGAAGGCGGTAGGGCCGGTACTCGCTTGCTGAGCGAAATGCGATCACGCGAACGGGCGGACGGTTGTTGAGGTTCAGTCCGGTTTGCTGTTGAAAAAACGTTCGCAGCTGTTCGAACCACGTCAGAGCCGAACGCGCAGCTGCATCTCCAGCTTGGGAATAGAGTTCAAAATGCCGCGTTCGGACGAGATTCCAGGTGGAAGGCGCCGGCCTGGCATGTGCGGCGAGGCAAAACGCGCCGATGGCCGCAAGGACGCGTAAACCGGGCAACATCTTCAAGCAAAATGATAACCCGTAGAAAACGGGTGAGCCGCTTAAGCCACTGCGCGACCGAGCACGAGTAGCGTTACGTCGTCTGACCTTTGCGCACCGCGGCAGAACGCTGCAAGATCGTCCCGGCATGCGGCGACAAGCGCCGAAGGAGTCGCTCCACAGTGGTCGCATATCAGCTTGCGAAGCCGGTCGGCGCCGTACTCGGCTCCTGAAGAATCGGTCGCTTCGGAAACTCCATCGGAGTACATGACGAGACTCTGACCGGGCTCGAGCCACAGTTCGTGAACGGAAAACTCGTCGTTGCAAAACATTCCGACAGGAAGGCCCGACACCTCAACGGGTGTCACAACACCATCACGTACAAGAAGAGGAGCGGGATGCCCGGCGTTGCAGATCTCGATTCTTCCGTTCGATTCGGCGCGTCCGCAGATCACAGTCGCGTACTGCGAGGGTAAAGTGCTCTCGCACAAGACGCGAGTGGCATGCGAGAGCATCCCTTGCAACGGCAATCCTACAGAGATCAACGTGCGGAACATGGCATGCAGATGCGCCATGAGCATGGAAGCTGCAACTCCCTTACCGGACACGTCTCCGACCATGAAATAAAACCCTGTCTCGCCGGCATCGACCACATCGCAGTAATCGCCACTCACCAAGCCGACCGGCTCGTAATGATAAGAGAAGTGCCATCCACAGCAGATGAGATCCTGCGGCGGTAAGAGCGCTCTCTGGACTTGTGCGGCAAGCTGGAGGTCCCGCTCCAGAGCATCTCTTTCTTTTCTGTTCAGATGATCGAGGCAGAATCTGACCAGAGGGTTAGCCATGAGGCGGTCGGCTTCCACCGGCTCGTGGCAATACTCGCATGTGCCATATGAACCCTGGTCCATGCGCGACAAGGCCGAATCGACCTCCTCGATGAGTGAATGGAGGTGACCGTCGTGATCCGATCCCATCACGGCGTGTTCCAGCTTGTGTCGCCGGTCCAATAACTGCTCGCGCATAAACCCGTCCATGACTTCCGGCATGTGGAACCTCCTTCTACGAAGCTACCCCATTCGATGCGGAACGACGACGCGAGATTCTGGATTAATCTCTTATCAGTCAATTCCTTCCGAACTCGAGAAAGCGGAGAAAGATAGTATGGAATCGTAATGGAGATCTCTTGATGCTTCTTCAAATTCAGCCCCCTGCAGAGCCGGAAGTCGACTTGAGCGTGGTTTATGACGCGGTTGTGGTCGGCACTGGCGCGGCGGGCGGTATGGCTGCACATGTTCTTACGTCGCAGGGGATGAAGGTTTTGTTGCTCGAGGCGGGCAAGAAGATCAACACCAGCGAAATACTTCACTCGATGGAATGGCCCTACGATCATCCGCGTCGAGGCAAAATGCCGCCGGATTATCACGCGCTGACGCTGAATGAATACACGATTCGCAACCCTCCGTACGCGCAGAAGTCACCCTACGCGAAGGTGACGTCCTATGTTCAAGGCTGGGGCGGATCCGACTATAGCAAGACCATTGTGGTGGATGAAAAGCAGCATCCCTACACAGGCACTAACTACGCATGGGTGCGAGCGCGGTGCGTGGGTGGAAAGACCAACATCTGGGGCCGGCTTGCGCTGAGGCTCTCCGATATCGATTTCAAGGCGGCGAGCCGGGATGGGTTTGGGCAGGATTGGCCCATTTCGTACGCGGACATCGCACCTTATTACGACAAGGTAGATCTGTACCTCGGCGTATCGGGGCATCCGGAAAATTATCCGGTCATTCCTGACGGAAAATTTCAGCGAGCAATTAAGCTGACCGCCTCCGAAGTGCACATGCGCGAAACCCTCAAAGGGATGGGTCGCGTTCTGACGCCGTATCGCGCCGGAGTGACGACGGATGGGCTCAAGCACAACAAGTATCGAAGCCGATGCTGGGGGCGCGGCGCATGCAATCGGCACGTGGGCGGCTGTGATATTCACGCCGCCTTCGATTCGCCAACAGGTCTGATTCGTCCCGCTCAAGATACGGGGAATTTAACGCTTAGGCCCAATTCCACCGTGTATGAGGTGACAGTCGATAAGAACACGGGCAAAGCTACCGGCGTGTCGTTTGTCGACACCGAGAGCCGGAAGAGCTATCAAGCCAAGGCCAAGGTTGTGATCTTGGGCGCCTCTACGCTCGAGACGGCCAGATTAATGCTGAACTCGAAATCGAGCATGTACCCGAACGGTATCGCGAATTCGAGCGGGCACCTGGGGCACAACTTCTGCGAACACGTAATGGGCCCGGGCGTGACGGGTTACTGGAAGGATCTTGTCGGCAAGCCACGGACATTAGATGATGGGCGGCCAGGTGGGTTTTATGTCCCACGTTTCCGCAACTTGAATGGGCCGAAATCCGATTTCATCAGGGGATACGGATTTGAGGGCGGGAGTGGAACTGGCATGGTTCCGGCAACTGCGTTCACGACGCCTGGCTTCGGCGAGGAATACAAGAAGAACGTTCGCGATTACGCAGGGGCAATGATCGAGATGGGCGGTTTCGGAGAAGTGTTGGCGCGCTATGAGAATTATGTCGATCTCGACCCGGAGGTGAAAGACCCCTGGGGCGTGCCGGCGCTGAGATTTCACTACAAGTTCGGAGACAACGAAAAAAAGATGGTGGCGGATATGGCTGTTTCCGCACGCGAGATGTTCGAGGCCGCGGGTTTCGTGATTACGTCAATCAGCGACCAAGCGTTGACAGAAGGCTGGTCCATACACGAACTGGGAACTTCGCGCATGGGAAACGATCCAAAGACGTCGGTTGTGAACCAATATCAGCAGTGTCATGATGTGAAAAACCTGCTGGTGGTGGACGGCAGCACCCACGTGTGCGCGTCGGCTCAGAATCCGACCTGGACCATCATGGCTCTTTGCTGGCGCTCGTGCGACCATCTGGCGGACCAGATGAAGAGGGGAGAGGTGTAGGTCATGGCTCAAATAAGTAGGCGTGAGCTGGTGGAGCTTCTTGCGGGCGCTGCGTTCGCGTTGCAGTTGCCGGCTGCTGAGCCAGGTGCACCTCTGTTTTTCACGAAGGACGAATTTGCGCTTCTGGATTGCCTGACGGACCTGATTATCCCGACTGATGAGCACTCACCCGGAGCACACGCGGCCGGAGTGGCGGCTTATATAGATCGCACGACGGCGGAGGCGTTCCTGGCTACAGACAAGCAGTCGTGGCGCGATGGCCTGCAATCGGTGAATAACTTGTCACAACAGGCTAATGGTGCGCGCTTTCTGGAATCGACTAGGGAACAGCAATTAGCGCTGCTGTCGAAGATGGCGCAACACGAAGAGGAGGAGAAGAAGCCTAGGCACGGTGATGTTGAAGACGAGCATTTGACACCCGAGCAGAAGTTCTGGGGTCAGCTTAAAAACACCACCGCTTTCGCATATTACTCGTCGAGCATCGGAATTCACCAGGACATGAATTACAAAGGGAATGTTTATTTGAAGGAGTTCGTTGGTTACGATGCGACTTAGCGGTTCGGCGAAAGTGTTACTGAGTCTTTCGCGTCTTTCAGTTTTTCTAGAACGGCTCTGGCCTCTTCCTGTTTGCCCTCGGCCATCAGAGTTTGCCCGAGGAGATAATTTGCAGAATGATTATTCGGGTCGATGATGAGGGCGCGTCGAAGAATGCCTTCAGCGTTCGTGAAATTGTGTTGTTTGTAATAGCACCTGCCAAGTAGAATGAACGGTCCGCTGTAATCGGGATTCAGCCATACAGCGCGCTGCAGATGGGGAATAGCCAGGTCCCAATGTTCTTGACGCGTATAGGCGTCGCCGAGCCGATACCACGCCATTGAGAAATTGGGGTTGATGGCCAGCTCTTTCTTAAGTTCAGCAATGGCGTCATCCAAACGGCCACGGAATATGGCTACCTCACCAAGTAAAAAATGAGCTTCGGGTAGTTTGGGGTCGAGGGAGAGGGCTTTGGTGACCTCCACGACAGCTTGATCTGCATATTCTTTTTTGAGCATCATCTGTCCAGCCAGCAGATGGCCAGCGGCGGACTCGGGTTTTAAGCCGAACAGGCGGGCGAACGCAGCTTCGGATTGATCTTGCTGTGCTGTTTGAAGATAGGCGTAGCCGAGCATGTAATTGGCCTCGTTCACCGTGGACAGTTTTTCGAGCCAAGGGATCGCTTTCGGAGCTTGCGACAGCATGAAGTAGCTCTGGCCAATGAAAAGCACAGATTCGTTGTATTCGGCCGTTCCGGGCGTCTCAGTCTTCACCACCCGTTGAAGAGCTGCAATAGCGTCGGAGTATTTGTGTTGCTTGTAGAGATCTACCGCGCTCTGATGGTCTTCGCCCGGCATGGATGCCGAGATAAGGAGTGCGACGACAACTTGCAACATGATTCAGTTTGGTTTGGCCGGGGCGTGCTTGGCCGCGAGACTCGCACGCGCTCGGGCCAAGTCGGCGCGAGCAGTCCGATTGTTCGGGTCTATCTGTAACGCCTGTTCAAAAGCTTGCGTAGCGCCGCTAAGATCCCCTTGCATTGCGAGCAGAGCGCCCAAGTTGGTCTGGATATCGGCATCATTCGCCTTGAGTCGTGCTGCCTCGCGGAAATGCAGAAGCGATTCGCCATAGTGATGTTGAAGCAGAAGGATCGTACCTAGGCCGGCTTGCGCGTCGGCGTCGTCTGGCTTCTCTTTCAGGAATGCAGCATATTCACTGGCCGAAAGATCCAAATCGCCTTTTGCAGCCAGTGCACGAGCTAAGTTGTAGCGCGCGTTTAGGTACGCAGGGTCGATGTTGAGGGTTTCGCGAAGCTGATGAATTGCGTCATCCAGCCGGTCCTGGGCCATGAAAGCGGCAGCCAAACTGTTTTGCGCCGTCGTGTTCTTGGGTTCCACTTGCAGCGCTTGCTCGTAATAGCGAATCGCTTCAGGCATGTTGCCGCGAAGCTGTGAGAGCGCGCCCAGGTTGTAGTGGGCCAGAAAATCAGCGGGGTACTTCTCTAGACGCCGCTGCATCAAAGCGGTCTGGAGCGCGAGTCGAGGGTCTTCTCGAGAATCTTTCTTTGGCAATACCTGGAGCCAGACATGACCCATTTCGTCGATGCTGCGGTTACCACCGCGGACTCGTACAGGTGGACTGCTAGGATTCCGTGGGTTAGCGGAAGAATTGTCGTACGTGATGCGCATCTCGACTGTTGTTCCTTTGGGCAACGCGACGGGCTGGCGATATGTGTACACAGCTTGCCAGTTGATATCCCAATCACCGATCTTAATTAGCCAGCGCCGGGTGCCATCCGGCAATGTGGCCCAGGCTTCTATCTCTTTACCGACGTAATGCGCATGCGGATAGATGGCGAGCACATCCACGCTGACCGGGAGCATCAGATGATCTGTCACTTGAAAGTGGCGATCGCCGGGAGGTATATCGAGGGCTCCATCATGCTCCAGTTGGAGAAGCATGGGGAACAGGGTTGGAGGCTGGGACGTGAAATAGAAGCCGACCATGGGCTGGATGGTTTCCGTTTTTCCTCTGGGCTGCAAATGCAAGTTGAGAATCAGATCGGTGCTCGGGTCGAGACGCCAGCTCATGGCTTCCGGCTCGGGCTCGAGCACCGAACCTAGTTTCCAAAACAGGAAATGGGAATCGGGGTCGAACACATCCGGGCTGCCCTCAGTGGTGATATCCATACCTGGGAAACCTGGCTGGCCATCTTCGCCGTCGCGCTGCCGTAACGCCCGAGTGCGGTCGATCACGATATTCGCGTGGTGCACCACTCCGGTATTGCCGGGCTGCAACTCGACGGCGCGAACGTATTTGCTCTCCTTGATGTCGACGGGAATGACAAAATTCCTGAAGATATCGGTTCCGCTGGCTGCGATCGTGTAGGGTCGGGGCATCTTCACAACCAGGTCGGGCGGGCCCATTTGCCAACCTTCTGTGAAGTGCGGAGAGGATGGCAAATCGGCGGCGTTGCCTTCAGGTGCCCCCTGCTTTACCCAATTGGCGATGAGGTGCAACTGCGCATCTGTGAGGCGCCGCTCTCCTACGAAGTCTCCATAGCCGGGCTCCGGAGGCCAAGGAGGCATGTATCGGCGTTGTGTTACGAGAGCGATTTGTGCGGCGTGTGCGCGGATGTCTTGATAAGTGAGCAGCGAAAACGGCGCGCTCCCGCCATGGTGATGACATGGAGCGCAGTATCGAAACGTAATGGGGGCGATATCTTTATCGAAGGTTGCCGGTTGCCCCAGTAGCGGCAAGACCAGCAACCCCAACCAAAACCCTTTCATCGCAAGTTTTCAATAGCGCAGCCGATACTTGTGGTTTGATGAAACGGTGGAACCTTCCCGGCCGAGATAGCGGACAACTCCTCGTCCAAATCGCGGTGTTCCGGGTGCGCTCGTGCCTTACCGATGTCTACGTACCAATCGTCAATGCGGCCTAAATATACCAATTTATCCTTGACGAAGACGGCGGCTTCGGGTGTGATACGCGCCTTGGCACGCGCCACATAGCGGTGATCCGGGTCGAGCACGGCGGGAATCGAGTAGCCATAATCGCGGCCGTGCTGCTTCATCGCGGCTGGTGTAAGATCAGCTTCGGTATAGACGAGCAGGAAGGAAATGCCTGAGGGCGAATACCTTTTATAGAGCCGTTCCAGTTCTGGCGCGTAGCGATTCGAGATGGGGCAGTCGGAGCGAATGAAGAGCAGCACCTGCGCTTTATCGGCATGCGAGGGAGTGGTCGCGGCCTGTAATGCCAGAAGGAGGAAAAGCTGCGCAACCATGGAATAACCCTTATAAAAAGTATAATGACGTGCCTTAGGACCCCGCGGCACGCTGCCGAATCGCGGAGGGAGGAAGATCGCCCGCTTTCACAATCCGGATGAAATGATCGGTGAATTTAAGTGCGGGATGCAATTGAACATAAGGCATGTGGCAGCCGATGCAATCGCCTTTCTGTCTCTGATCCCCATGAAAAGCTCGGCCATCGTGACAGGCGTGACACTTCTGGTTGTAAAAATCTGGGTCGTTGCGGAGCGCGTCCCGGTGTGCCACATGGCAGGTTGTGCAGGCCAGCTTTCCAGATGAGAAGCAGCGACTCTTCATCAATCGCAGCGGCTGAAACCGAACATTCTCCAATTGGGCATCATCAACCGGTGGCCTGACCCTGTGACAATTGCCACAAAAGCGTACCTGGCCAGGAGCATCCAACTTGCCTGGATTCAGAGGAGGCTTGCCATTGCCGCGTGCATGCTCATCGGCACCCAAATGGCAGCGTTCACATTGGACTCCAGGAATTACCGGCTGGAGGTCCCGGGTAATTGCAGTTGAGTGACATCCGATACACGACTGGAGATCGTGTGAATTCTGCTTGCGTCCGAGCGCAAAGTGGGCGTTTGCAGAGCCTCCAGCACCCTGGCCGATAGTAACTCCATACGTGTGCAGTTGAGGGAAGTAACTCACACGAGATTCGAGTATCGCATCGGACGTACGCACGAGCGGCGTTTGGCCTTGCGCTCCGGCCCCGAGCACCCATTCGATTAGCCCGCCAGCTTTATCCGCGCCTCGGATCGCCGTGACTTCAATGCCCTTTTCGACCCGATGGTAGGTGAACATATAGCCATCGCCAGATTCGCGTAGAGGCCGATCCGGGAGGTTCTGAGCGAATCCGGTGTCGAGCGCCGGCAACATGGCGTGCGCCATCCGCGTGGTTGCGTGGAGTTTCGACTCGGCGGGATGACAGGCGGCACAATCCGGGGCAGGCGGTGTCCCGTTTATTCCAGCGGAAAACGTAATTAACAGCGCTGCGGCTCTCAACCTCATCAATGCTCAAATGCTACACCAGAAATTTCTGAGTTCGCCGTAACAACTAGCAACTGGAAGTCGATCGTTATCTATATTACAGTCAAAAGTAAGTTTACCGGTTAGCAACTATTTACAACAATTATTGGTAACAACACACGCGAAGTTGCATTACACTATCCCCAGCGGTGTGAGTTGTAGACTTGTGCCCTGGCGTGCCCGGGTCACTGGTGTGGACTTTTGCTCCGAAGGAGAAGGTATGGTCAGCTTACGTAGGGGTTTTCTTTATTCGTTTCTTATTGCGTGCCTTGTGGGGCTCTGTTTAGGGGTCGGCGCGAACGCACAGCAAGTTTTTGGCAGCATTATTGGAACAGTCACTGACCCCAGTGGCTCGGCTGTTAATAACGCCAAAGTCACGATTACGGACGTCACCAAAGGCACGAGCTTTCAAGTGACCACCAACGACTCGGGTCAGTATACAAAGGGCCAGCTCATCCCGGACACCTACACGGTCACCATCGAGGCCTCAGGTTTCCAAAAAGTCGTTTCGAGTCCCATAACTGTGCAGGTGGACCAGGCCGCGCAATTCAATGCCGCACTGCAAGTCGGCAATGTAAGCCAGGAAGTGGAGGTGACGGCCGCTGCGCCGCTGCTGCAGACGGACCGGGCCGACGTTGCGCAAACATTTACGGCTCAGCAAATTTCGCAGCTCCCTAGCATTGGCCGGAATCTGCAGTCATTCGAGCTTTTGGATCCGGGAACCGTGAAACAGGCGTGGGGCCACGCTGCCGATGAGAATCCGCAAGGAAGCGTGCAGATCCAGGTGAACGGCCAACCATTCTATGCAACCGGCTATTACTTGGACGGAACGGTCAATCAGGACCCGATTCTCGGAATTATCGTAGTCAATCCCACTTTTGATGCTGTGAATGAGGTCAAGCAGGCCAGTCAAGATTACGACGCGGAGTTCGATACCTTCAGCGCCGGTCTGCTTACTTATTCCACGAAATCGGGCACGAACTCTTTACACGGCGACGCGTTTGAATACCTGTACCTGAATACGCCAGGATTCCAGGATTTCGGCCGCAATCCGTTCACTGAGAATACCCCCATCCCAGGGCACCCAGACGCTTTTTCTCCAACAACCCATCAAAATCAGTTCGGCGGATCGATTGGTGGACGAATCATCAAGGACAAGCTGTTCTTTTTCGGGGATGCGCAATTAACTCGGAACATTAAAGGGGGATCGGTTCTTGCCAGCGTCCCCAGTGCGCAGGATCGGCTTGGCAATTTGGGCGATTGGCTTGCGCTCGGTCCGCAGTACCAAATCTACGACCCGGCCACCGGTAATCCCACTACCGGTGCTGGCCGCACTCCTTTCCCTGGCAATGTGATTCCCACAAACCGGCTCAGCCCCCAAGCCCTGGCCATTCTGAATTACTTCCCGCCGCCGGATACGGCTGGCACAGTGGTGAACGGTGTGACAGCGCCCTACAACAACTTCAGCGGCAGCGGAGGGTTAACAAACAATGGCGACCAGTGGAACACTCGTTGGGACTACTATGGGAATACGAAAAACACCTTTTTCGGGCGGTATAGCTATGCGAAATTTAACCTGAGTGCGCCCGGGGCATTCGGAGCGTTAGCGGGCGGCCCCAGCTTTAATAACGCCAACTACGCTGGAAGTTCGAATGCTTTCAACCAGAGCATTGCGGGTGGTTGGACGTACACTGCCAGCGCGACATTGATAAACGAATTCCGCTTCGGCTTCCTGCATTACCACGTCACGGATGTTCCCAACGGTGTAGGATCGAGTCCCGCCACGGCGGCCGGCATCCCCGGTCTCAACTTGGATAATTTTTACACGTCCGGTTTGCCGTATTTCGACATCCGGCAACAAAATAACACCGCCAGTGCAGGCACTGACGCAAAGCTCGGCTATGCATTGGATGTTAACGCCTGCAACTGCCCGCTTGACGAGAACGAACGTCAGTATCAGTTTGTGGACAACATCACCAAGGTTCACGGAAACCATAGCTTCAAATTTGGCGCCGATATTCGGTATGCACTGAACCTCCGCGTCCCCAGCGATAGCCATCGGGCCGGCGAACTGGTCTTCGACAATTACCTCACCGGGCTGGGCAACGGAACCGGGGGGCTCGCCAACGGCGGCCTTGGTCTTGCCACTTTCCTGCTAGGCGATGTGAGCCATTTTACACGCTATGTCAGTTCCAGCACCAACGCGCAGGAGCGCCAGAAGCGCTGGTTCTGGTATGGGCAGGACGAATGGCGGCCAACTCCCAAGCTCACTGTGACCTATGGCCTGCGCTGGGAAATGATCTTTCCTGAGACAGTAAATGGGCCTCAGAACGGCGCTGAATATAACCTCAACACGGGCGTGCTGGATGTCTTCGGCTACGGGTTGAATAACAACCACGGCTTTCAAGACCAGAACTGGAAAATGTTCGCTCCGCGGCTCGGGATTGCCTACCAGCTCACCCCCAAAACGGTGATTCGCACAGGTTATGGCTGGTCGTATAGCCTCGGAACGTTCGGTTCCACCTTCGGCCATAACGTTACCCAGAACCCGCCGGTTCTTGCGAATCAAGTGATCAGCGCACAGCAAACCTGCGGCAACAACTTCTGCGATGTTTTCAGTTTACCGGGCCAGCCTCCGAGCGGAAACTACCTGGCGCAGGGCCCCCTCGCGCCTCCCACATTTAATGTCAGCCCGCAGGGTACTTTACCGTGCCCTTCAGGAATAAACTGCAAAACCAGGCCCCTTCTGTTTCATATGCCCGTGGTGTACGCGTACAACTTTACGGTCCAGCAGCAGTTGACGAAGACCATCGCCGTTACTGGCGGTTATGTTGGCAACTCCGGCCGGAACCAGTCAAACGGGAGCAGTGGAACTACATACAACGCCAATAAGATCTTTTTCCTTCCCGGCTTTACTGGTGACCAAAACACGCTCCGTCCCTTTAACGGCCTCTACGGTCCGCGATACAACTATGGAAATAAGACTGACATTGACAATTACTGCAATTGCGCCAACACTCGGTACGATTCTTTTCAGGGCACAGTGACGATCAGAGCGGCAGCCGGATTTACTCTCCAAGGCAATTACACGTATCAACTCGCACAAGGAGATGCGGGTGGAGGCGCAACACTGGGCCAGATAACAGTTATACCTTCCTCTATGATCGTGCTCGCGATTATTTCCCAAACAGCGACTTCCCGAACCAACAGTGGGTATTCGCGGGCAATTACGATCTACCGTTCGGCCATGGAAGAAAATACGGTGGGAATGCGAATCGGCTCGTCGACGCGGTTCTCGGCGGCTGGAATGTGAGCGGCATATTCACCTACTACAGTGGGCTCCGGTTCTGGCCGAAACTGGACTCTTATCCCGGGCAGCCATATACGGGCCCGAACAATGTCCCGGATAAGGGCACCGGGAGCCCGTACGCGGCGAATCAGAACCGGGCTCATTGGCTCGCAGTCGGTTTTGGCGGACCTTTCGTCCAGCCCACACCGAACACGTTCGGAAATTATCCGATCAACTCGCTCTTTGGTCCCCAGTTCGTGAACCTGGATGCCTCAATTATGAAGACGTTCAGCATTACGGAACGATTCAAGTTCACGCTTCGGATGGATGCTACGAACTCGCTGAACCACACTAACCTCGATCTTCCAAATGCCGACATTCAGAGCGCGAACGCAGGTCAAATCACGAATATAGCGTTCAGCAACAACCAGGGTTCCATGCGCCGAGTGCAGTACTCCGGCGTGTTTACCTTCTAATCGGACCTCAAAGCAGGAAACGCGACCGGCAGGGCAAAAGCTCTGCCGGTCCTTTCGACCGCCCCAAGGGGAGAGATTTTGCCGCGCTGAAATCTATGGGACCGGATTAACCCAGCGAAGATCTGTAAACCGGCTAAAATCCCGGTCCGTGGACGCAAGTACTGCCCCATTCTCTATAGCCAGAGCAGCCAGAGCGGCATCGCTCACGAGCGGTCCGGCAGCACGAGCTTCAGTCACAAGGTGCTCCAACAGCTCCGCATGACGAGGACCCGGATGGATCATGACAACGCCAGGCTGAGCGAGCCAGTCGCGAATAATTTTGAACACCACGGTGACGGGAATCGGAGAAGGCCAAGCCCGCGGATTTGTACCAATGCGAACGAACGCCCAAAGCGTGATCCAAGATAGACCGATTATTTCTTCTCCAGTGAACAGCGCCTGCAACCAAGAAGCCGCCGCGTGGTGTTGCGGCGAATCAGCCTGGTAAGCGTACAGAAGCACGTTCACATCGACGATGATCACCGGTGCTCCGGCCCTTCAAGATATTCGAGCAAGGCTTCCGTGCAGTCATAGTTCAACCCTGGGTTATAACCCCCATGGTGCGGCTCTATCCGAAATCCCCGGCGTTTCGGCTGGGTTTCTGCCGTCAGCAGCGCAGTACGCAACAACTCATTCAAGGTCTCGCGAAAAGATTTTCCACGTGACCGGCTTTGTTGCTTGACGCGCTCGGCTACATCGTCGTCCAGGGTAACAGTCGTTCTGATGCTCATGACGTCTATAGCATAGCATCAGAAGCATCAAAGCGAAATGCCAGCATGAAAACGTGCCAGCAAGTAAGATAAGAGTTCTCTCGCGCCTGCCTGAAGGCCAGCTTCGTCGTTTCAAGAGCATAGCTGCGAGTAGAGGTGTGACTCTACAAGACGCTGTCCTTCGGGCTCTTGAGTCTTGGGCTTCACAGCTTCCGAATGCCCCCATCGAGCCACTGGATGCGCTCGAGGGATCGCTGGCCGACGTGGATATCGAAAAGCTGCTTAAAGAGGGAAAGAGAAGCGGAGTTGACCAAGGATCAGCGCTGGTCGTAAATAGCTAGTCCTAGCTTAAGGATCGACAACGGGGGGCACAAGCTTCATTGTTTGCCCTCCAGCCTCGACGTGCGGTTTTCGTGGTCGGCGAGGATGCGCATAATGTTTTCCTCCATGCGTTGGAGGCGTTCTATTAAAAAGTTGAATTTGTCGTCGATGTGACGATTCACTTCGTCGAACCGTCTGTTCACGTCGCTGAAGCGCTGGTTTATATCGGCGAATCGCTGGTTCATGGAATCTCTGAGATCGCCGATACGCGAGTTGTTGAAGAGCACGGCGATGATTCCGGCTAGGAATGCAGTTGTAATTGTGACCAGTTGTGCGTCCGTCATGCCTTCCCCCTTAGCGTACCGCGAGATTGGCCGCTGTACTCAGCTCAGTCCTTTCCCCTCAACTACGGTAACAACACGATTCGCCTTCATGCCTGGGAGCTTATCGACCAAGCCGGTTGGCCAATGTACTTCAATGTCCGCCTTTGCAGCTTTTGCCAGTCCGAAGTGCACACGTAAATCGCTCTGAGAAATGTAGCTGCCGCCGCTCCGAACCTCGTCCATCTGCTGGCGCTCACCTTCCGGCTTGCAATAGATTCGGGCGCCGATTCCGGATCGGTTCGACTTGGTGCCGATAGTTTTTACCTTTAGCCAGTTATTCTTGAGCGTGCTGTCGCAGCGAAGCAACTGCGGCACATCGTTGACGCAATTGACAACGATGTCCAGGTCGCCGTCGTTGTCGAAATCTCCCACAGCACACCCGCGGCCCGCGACTGTCTCCAAGATTCCCGGTCCCGCATCGAGCGAAACATCTTCAAACTTGCCATTGCCGATATTGTGATAGAGCACTTTGCGCTCACGATAGCCCGATTCGCTCTCTTTCTCCCTCACTTCCGGATAAACGTGCCCGTTGCAGGTGAGAATATCTGGCAGCCCATCGTTGTCGAAGTCAAAAAAGCATGCACCCCAACCAAGGAAGCGCGTGTTTCGGCCGAGCCCCGCCTGGAAGGTCATGTCTTCGAAATTTCCGTTGCCCAGATTCCGATACAAGGTGGAAGTATCACCCGCGAAATTTGTTTTAAAGATGGCGAGCTTGCCATCCCCGTAAATGTCGGCTGCCGTGACACCCATTCCGGCTTGCGTCTTGCCATCAGGCCCGAAGGCGACGCCAGATTCTAAGCCGATATCGGTAAAAGTGCCGTCGTGGTTGTTCTTGAACAAGGCGGACGGACTCGAATCATCGGCAACGTAAATATCCGGCCAGCCATCATTGTCGAAGTCGCCCACCAGCACGCCCAATCCGTAGGTTCCTTGCTTTTTCCAGATCCCAGCCTTCTCGGACACGTCCGCGAAGGTGCCGTTTCTATTGTTATGGAAAAGAATATCTCTTCCACCTTGCAGCCCGGGCGGCCCACACGCCACGACGAGCGCTTCATACAGACAAGGCCCACTTTCGGGCAACGGAGCTGTCTTCGGATCAAAGTCAATGTAGTTCGCGACGTACAGATCCAGGTGTCCATCCCGATCGTAGTCGAGAAAGGCGCACCCTGTATTCCAGCGTTTCAGACCAGTTGTGGTTCTAGTCGTTACTCCAGCCTTCTGCGCGACATCTGTGAAGGTACCATTGCCGTTGTTACGATAAAGAGCGCAATCGCCCCAATACGTGACGAACAGGTCATCGTGACCGTCATTGTCATAATCGCCGACGCACACGCCTTGACCCCAACCCGTGCGCGCCAGACCGGCCTTTAAGGTAATGTCGGTGAAAGTGCCGTCCCGATTATTTTTGTAGAGCCGGCTGATTGGCTCGGAACCTTTGGGATAGGTCGTATCGAAGCGCGTGCCATTGACAAAGAAGATGTCGAGCCAACCGTCGTTATCGTAGTCGAAGAAGGCCACGCCGCAGCCGGTGGTTTCGAGCAGGTACTTGTTACTTTGCTCTGCACCGAAGATCGTCTTCGCGTTCAGCCCGGCTTCTCGGGCTACGTCTACAAACTGGACGCCGAGCGGCACTCCCCCGAGCAATTGGTCCAGTGAGAATACGGGCACCGTTGCACACAGCGATTTAACGAAAGATCTGCGGGAAAGCATGCTGAGGACGGGAAGATTGCTGCTTTTTTCGAGTTTAGCGTGGCGCAGTTGTAATGGGCTTAGGCACTGTCCCACCTCTCATGCCTTGCTCAAGCGTATTCGCAAGCTGCGATTCTTTTTCACGCTTTAGGCGAGCTCCTGTTGCAAACGCTTCTTCGCTGCCCTGCTTGTCGCCCTTAATCCGAAGAATTTGACCCAGCGTGTTAAAAGGTCCTGGCGTGCTCGGATCCAGCCGGATTGCTTCCCTGAGCTCCGGAATGGCGCCGTCGAGATCGCCGCTCTGCTTCAGCGCGATGCCCAGCATGTAATGGGCTTCGGCGTAATCGGGTCGAATTGCGATGGCTGCCCGCATCTGTTCCATGGTTGCCGCAAAATCTCCTAACTGCCAGTCCGTTATTCCGAGGGTGTAGTGCGCCTCGGCCATGGATGGATCAAGCTGAATCACTTCTTTGAACTCCTTTTGAGCTGCTTCGATCTGGTCCTTCATTTTCAGAGCGATCCCGAGATCATAATGCGCGGGTATTGAATTCGAATCCCTAGCCAACACTTCTCGATATGCCCTCTCGGCGGATTCGAACTCACCCGTTTTAAGATAGGCGTATCCCAAATTCAGCCGTGCCACGGTATTGGCCGGGTCATGCGCCAGTACTTTCTGAGATTCCTCGATCCCGCGGTCTGGCTGCCTCGTCTCAATAAGGGCATAGGCGTAATCATTCAGAACGCTATCGTTATTCGGATCGAGTTTGACCGCATGCTGATAAGCATCGACGGCTCCGGCGAGATCGCCGCTGTTTTGCAGAGCATGTCCCAGAGTCTGCCAAGCTGCAGGTTTTGAGGCATCAAGGGTGACGGCGCTCTTCAATTCCGGCACAGCTTGGGCGTAGTCTCGAGTCTCAAGGTAGGCAGACCCCAGCCGATAACGATAATCAAACACCGTGGGAGAAAGTTTCGCCGCTTCTTGGAGCTCCGGCATGGCGCGATCGGGATCTTTGGCAAGCCACAGAGCTACACCGATATGGAAATGTGCGGAGGCGTAGTTGGAATCGAGCGAGATTGACTTTTGGAAATGCTCAATGGCATCGCTTTGGCGGCCCAGAACGGCGAGCAAAAACCCGATCCTGTCCTCCGATTCTGCGGAGGGAGGCTCTGCTGCTGCGGCTTTAGATAACGCGTCGAGGGCACTCTGTTTGTCTCCGCTCCGAATGAGTTGTTCAGCCCGGTCGGCCCATTCGGCGGGTGTGTCGGCCTGCAGTAACGCTGATCCCAAGCACGCCAGTATGCAGATCGAAACAGCCTTCAATCACAGCCATTATAAGGTTCTCAATGCTTTCCCACATTGGGATCAATCTTAAGCGCCAGGTCCATTTCGTCCTTTGCTTCTTGCGTGTTGTTCCGTTGCTCCAGCGCGATGCTCAGGCTGTAATGGAGGGAAGCGATCAGCGGATTCACGTTGATGCCTTCGCGGTACGCCCGAATGGCCTGGTCGTATTCTCCCTTTGCATATAGAGCCGCCCCCAAGTTCAAGTACGCCAAAACGAGATCAGGATTGATCTCAAGTGCCCGTTTGTATTCAGATATCTCGTCATGCCTTCCCAACGCGCCATATGCGATGCCAAGGTTGAAGTGCGCGCCTGGATCTCGACGATAGAGCCTGGTTGTCATTGTCAAAATGGCGGCACCGGTCTGCGGATTCCCCGCCTCGCTGTAAGTCACACCTAAATAGGTCAAGGCACGCAAAAGCCTGGGGTAAATTTTGAGTGCCTCGAGTAGTTCATGAACTGATTCCTCGCGTTTGCCCTCCTTGCGAAAATCCATGGCTTTGTTGAAGCGGGCTTCCGCCTGTTCGCGGAAGTTACGAGGCATTCTCTGTAAGATTACGTACTTGCCCCGGAGATCGATCACGTCGGATGTCTCACCGGGCTCAAGCGCCAGAACTGCCTTCGACCATGCCGGATCGAATTGGCTCACATCAAGATCTCCGAGAAAGCCTCCGTTAAGGGATGTGCTCGCATCCGTGGAATTGGCCCTGGCCAGATCAAAGAAGGATGCACCTGAAAGAAGCTGCTGCCTGACCGATTCAGCTTTTGTGCGGTCGTCAACCAAGATCATCCGAAGGTAGAGATGCTTGGGTGGAATCTTGCTGTGCCATTCATCCAGATGTTGGCTCACAACGACCGAATGATCCGGATGAACACGGATCCAGTGATCGCTTATCACGAACGGTGGACTGCTGGTCTCGTCCGGCATGTGACACCCCACGCAACCGCTGCTTCGGTTCACAGGGCACAGCGCTGGGTGTTTAGTCACATTCGCGGCATGACATGCGAGGCAGGTCGTCTCGGATTTCCTGATCAATACGGCGCGGGGTGCATCCTGATGAGGATCGTGGCAATTTGTGCAAGTGATTCGGCCGGCGCTTTGGCGCCAGCACTCGCTGTTGCTCAGAGCTGTGACTTGATCCGAGATGAGCAAGTCGTCAGGCATCGGATCCACGACCGCGCTGAAGCCCGCATGGCAGGGAGAACAAGGCCGCATCTGGTCGGCAGTCGCCAGCTTGGCCGGGTTCAATATGCCTTTATCCGCCGATTTTTTCGCAAGGGCGAGCAGATGGGATTGCCCAGGCCCGTGGCAACTTTCGCAGGTTACTCCACTCTCGGCGTGCATTCCGTGAGCGCGCGGCTCACCATGGCAGGTGAGACATTTTTTCTCAAACTGTGGACTTAAGACACGCCCGAGACCCGTTTCATACGTCGATGGCTTCTCGAGAGGAAAGCCGGGCGAAAGGGCCAGCCGATTCTCCGGAGCATAGTGCAGGTATCGCGTTTCAACCAACGGCGCGCGGGGCAGATTACTACCTTCGATTTCCGGTACACGGACCAGAAAGCTCAGCCCATGGCGCTCGCCACCCATTGTTATTTGGACCGGGAATGTCACGGGCCGACGATTCGGCATGTGCACGTCGAATTCAAGGCTCCGTGCCGTTCTCTTGACGAGGTAATCGATTTCGGGATTGGGTCCTTCAGCATGAGCTTCCGAGTAATTAGCGGGAAGCTGCTGCGCCTGTGACCCTTGCCACGTGCGTGCCATCGCCGTCTTGGCTTGCGTGGCAACAATCTGTTTATGGCACCCAGCGCATACGTTACGTCCGAGGTTGCTATGTTCAGCAGCAGAGCACGCGAGCGGGAGAGCGAGCAGCAGTCGAACAACTGAGGTCATTACTGCTGTGGCAAGGAAATCATGATATTGCGGTATTTCATTCCACCGGTGTGGTCACCCTGAATGTATAAAGGTCCAGGCTCGCCCTCGTGGCTGTCGAGAGCACCGCCTGTGATGCCTGGGATCTCCTGGTGGTCGATGATGGTGACGCCATCGCGGACCACTGTCACTATTCGGCCGACGAGTGTGATGTCGTAGTTTTCCCATTGTCCTGGCCGGGGAGGAACGTCCACTGCGGGAGGGATGAACCCGTAGATTGATCCCATTTTGTGGAATCTGTCGTTCTTATCCGGAGGTTCATACTCGACCTGGACTTCATACCGCCCCCGCAGGTAGACCCCGCTGTTGCCGTCTAGCGGGCAATTGTAGTCGATGTGAAGTTTGAAATCGTTGAACTTGCGCGTGGTCCGGATGTTCGCGCCTGCCGCTTCGTTGACGAGTTCCCCGTTCTCAGCTTTCCAGTGATTTTCAGAAGGTTTATCGGGCTCCCATCCGCTCAGGTCTTTTCCGTTGAACAGTGACTCAGGGGCACCCCAATTCTTGGGAGGCTCGCGGTGCAATGCGGGCGCTCGGACGCCGGTGATCCGGCCGGTAACCCCGTCTGCTCGCTTCTGAGTACCGGTCAGCTTGCTATTTGTGACGGTAATTTCCCACGTGACCTCGATTTCCTTCCCAAAAGACTCGGACGAAGTGAAAGTCAAGTGTGATCCGCTCACTTTGGCGTCCTTCGCGGGGTGTACGCTCGCTACACGTCCTACGATCCGTACTTCCGGACTGCCGTTTGATTCCGAAAATTCCATCCAAGAGGGATAGGTATCGGCCGGGGTTCTGACTGTGAGGTCCCAGCGCCCGGTAAACGGAGTATTTGCATCGCGTTTCGAGAGGGCCGGTAAAGCTGTGGCAGCAAGGGCAAGGAAAACGCAGAGTTGTTTCACTAGCGTTAGTTTATCGATTTCGCGTTTTATTGGACTCAAAAAACTCAGGGGTGAAATTGGAATGCAACCGTGTGATCGCTCGGAATATTTTTCCCATAGCTCTTCGCCGGTTCGAAAATCCACTGTTTCGCAGCTTCTAATGCGGCACTCCTGAGCGAGTCGCTATCATTTGTTCCACTCTTCACGTGCGCTTCGATAACCCGGCCATACTCGTCGATTCGGACTTGAACATCAACTTCCGTTCCGTCCCGGACGTGCCCGAGCTCGAAAGACTTCGTGTTCGGCGAAACTCGCTTTAAAGCCTGAGGTGGGACATAAGCCGGAGATGGTAAGGTCTCAGGGCCCGCATTCGCGTCGATATCAGGGTTAAGCACCGACATCGATCCGTCAAGCACGCGCACAGTATTTGACACGGCCGAGCCATGGTCGTCGCGAAGCTCCAGGCGGAACCTCGCGTCATTTGATCCAGGTCTATACACAATAGAACTGTTTTCGATGTCGCTGGGCTCCAAATTGACGTCGCGATGGACAGGGCCGTCATCGATGCGCAGAATACCGTGTTTAGCGGATCGGGCGAGGGTAGTGTTGCGATCCCAATTTACAAGCACTGCGTTTCCGCTGCTCTCCACTCGGATTCGCAAAGCCCGACCCTTGGGAATTGAGCCAAGAACCGATTGGGAATTTCGGGCCAGCGCCAAATAGTGCGCGCGAATATAAGCCCACCCGAAGGTTATGCCCACAGCAAACACAAACATCGCCGCTGATAGCAGCCAGAACAGTTTGTTTTTACCGGGTGACGGCGTCACTTGCGCGAGCGCACGGGTGTTCGCAGGAACTCTTCGAGTGGCGTCGCCAATGTCGTTTCGTGCCTCCAATTTGACCTCGATTGGCGGGTTGACCGGGGTTTCAGGGCGGACGCTTAGAGAACCGTAACGGTACCGTTCTGTCGATAGCGGCGGGCTGGAACTTCGTGCGAATAACTCTATCGATACGCCTTGCTCCTCAGGCTTTAGAACGAGTAGCACGTCCGTCTCGCGCGGGAAATGGCGATTGTGGAATTGTGCATCACGCTCCAAGAATCCCGTGCTTCCGTCGCGGCGCACGTAACACCAACCGATCAGCTCCGAGCCCGCCAGTTCGGGGTCTGCGGGTGCGGCTGCCGATAACTCTCCGACACATTTGTCAAAGTGCTCATGTGCAGACGAGTTGCTTTCTTGTTCGTCGTGAATTTCAAAGCCTCTGAACGCCTGAATCGTGATTAGATCGTCTCCTACGATTCCGAATAGCAGGCCGCCCTTCGCCGCTGGAGAGCCGGGTTCCGGACGCGGAGCTTCTTCTGGAGGTGTGCAGAGGCTCTTTGCAAAGTGTGGGGAAACCCGAACTGTTAACGGGGTCTGATCAGGAATTTTGGTCTGCAACGAGTGCTGACCAGTGATGCTCAGGCTGCTTTTCTTGGCGCGGATGCGTGTGAAGTAGTTTACTATTCGGCCTAATCGAATGATCTGAAGGCGTTTATGGGCAAAGTTTTCGGTGAACAGCACGGAGCGATGCCCTAAAGAGAGTCGGGGATTCAGCCGATAAGATTCATGAAAAATTCGGAGCTTGAACGGACCAGGGCTGTGCGCTGGCCACTCTGGCCAGCTCTAGGGCTGTCCGACATCGATCGCGCGGATTAAATCGAGATATTATGGGCTATCCCGACAGGATTTTAAGAGATTTTTTGGAAGGCGATCCCACGGCTGATTTGAGCGGTTGGATTGGGCACTCATGCTTGCCAGAGGAGCGGCTATGACATGTTTGGATAACTATCGCACTCACTACTGTCCCGACTCAGATTTTTCGCTGATCAGCGAGAACGATATGGAGTTCGAGGCATGTAACTGCTTTCGAGCCGCCGTCGATCAATCTCCGGTAACTAGTTTTGGCCAATCGGAGCCGGACCTCATCCGCAGCAGCCCGGTTGTCGCGGAACAAATCTGGTACCGTACGATAGCCGCATTGGCTAAAGCGTGCGGAATGGGGAAGTCGGTCCAAGCCGAACCGGTACCGGAGCACAAACACGAAGAAGTGCCGGTCACAGTTCGTAAATCGTAAGCTTTCCTTGGTGGACGGCATGGGATTCGAACCCACGACCCCCACGTTGCGAACGTGGTGCTCTCCCAGCTGAGCTAGCCGCCCACTCTGTAATCGCGCACAACGGAAGGCACGCAACTCTGTGTGCCACGGCCGTGACTACGACCTAAATATAGCATCGCCATAGCATCCTCGCATGTTAGGATGACTGTTCACGCGCCCGTGTTCTATGGTTCTTTCCGATATCGATATCCACCGTTACCTCGCACTGGGCAAAATCCGCATTTCTCCCGAGCTACCGCCCGAGCAGTTTGGAAGCTGCTCAGTAGACTTCCGGCTGGGCACTGAATTTAGCGTGTTCGAGCACAGCCGTCACGCCTATATCGACGTCCGCAAAAAAGGCGCAATTCAGGACATCATGCGCACAATCCGCATTAAATCAGGGGAGCCGTTTATTCTGCAGCCACGGGAATTCGCGTTGGCGATCACAGAAGAGACTCTGGAACTTGATGATGATGTTTTGGGGCGACTCGAAGGGCGGTCCAGCCTAGGACGAATCGGCATTATTGTGCACGGAACGGCAGGTCTGTTCGATCCGGGGTGGCGCGGCAAAGCGACCCTCGAGCTAAGCAATCTGGGCATTATGCCGGTTGCGCTATATGGCGGCATGCGGATCTGCTCGTTCACCTTCGAGCAGCTTTCATCGCCTGTGTCGGTACCGTATTACAAAAAGACTGGCAATAAATACGCGGGCCAAACTCAACCTCTGGCGAGTAAGTTAACTACGGAAGTCGCGGAAAAGACCGAGTAAAGGCCTTACCGGCCCGAGGAACCAAACCCACCAATACCTCTCGAAGATTCTGCCAGTTCACCCTCTTCCCACTCCACAGGTTCATACCTGCTGACAACAAGTTGCGCGATGCGATCCCCAGCGTGGATCTCATACGCTGTCTTCCCGAGATTCAGCATGATGACCTTCAATTCGCCGCGGTAACCGGGATCAATGGTTGCAGGCGAGTTTGGCAGTGTAATCGCGTGCTTCAGAGCCAACCCGCTGCGAGGACGAATCTGGACCTCATAGCCGCATGGGATCTCGAGCGCAAGCCCGGTAGGAACAGCCTGCGGTACACCGGGCTCTAGCAGCACCTTTTCAATGCATCGGATATCCATTCCGGCGTCTTCCATAGGGCCGTGCGCGTACTCGGGCAGATGGGCTTCCGAGTGCAGTCTCTTGATTCTGATTTGCATAATGAATCCGCTATCATAGCGGCTTCATGTCCGGATCGGCGCCGGTTCCCAGCTCGTCTAGAAAGCGCGTGCTTACCGTTGCTCCGATGCCTCCTGAGAAGTTGGCGTATGCGTTGGCGCGGTATAGCCGGTCCCCTGATTCAATCACAGAGTCAGTCGAGTGGGTGCGCTCGCATGACTCAGCCAAATTTCTAGAAAGCTTTTATTTCCAATATGGGCACGCTTCCATCGCCGATCTTGGACACGTTACGGTTTGTTTCGAGGGCGTTTCTGAAATCGCCGCCGCTGAAATTGAAGACGAGCAACTTTGGGATGGCCAGGCGAGAAGCTCGCGCTATCAGGATTTCTCTACTTCGGGCACAGTAGTCCCTCCGGAGCTGATCGCTGGCGAAATCGAGATTTACAAAGATGCCGCCGAAAGCTTGCTGAAGGCCTACCGTCTGGTCCAAGAACGTGCATTCTCATGGCTACAGGAGCAATGGCCGAAGCCCGCGGAGATGAAGCCTGAGGCATATCGGCGGAACATCGCTGCGCGCGCGTTCGATGTGGCACGCTACTTGTTGCCGTTGGGTACCCCGACCGGCGTTGGCCAGGTGACGAGCATACGAACGTTGGAGAAGCAAATACGGCGGCTGAAAGGTTCGGAGTTCCAGGAGCTCCGGGAAGTAGCCGAGGAACTCACCAGATCCTGCGCGGCTGCTCCTGAGTGCGTGTGGCAGTGCGAGGACACGCAGCCCGAACCGGTAGCTCCCACACTGGCTCGTCACGCCGATGCGGACGAGTATGCAGTGCATTTGCGGGCCGATCTTAAGCAGTGGGTGTCGGACCATCTGCCCAAGGCTGGCGATCAAGACTTAGGA
This sequence comes from uncultured Acidobacteriaceae bacterium, assembly GCA_963771565.1. Taxonomy (GTDB): domain Bacteria; phylum Acidobacteriota; class Terriglobia; order Bryobacterales; family Bryobacteraceae; genus Bog-105. The sequence goes on along the minus strand of CAVYUB010000018.1, from coordinate 57,634 downwards.
CCGGTGGACTTGCTGCAACCAACAGATCACGTCGCAGATATCTGTGCGACACTTCTATATCCCGTAACGGACCGCCCCTATCGAGAGTTGTATGAGCTTGCCAGTGGCTGGCCTCTGTCCCGCAGGCAGGAAGTGTTCGCGGTTGCGCTCGGGACACGGAGCCGCCGGGATGAGCTGCCGCGCCCTTTTCGGACGGCGCCCTATGTGTTCGATTTCATCATGGATATCGGCGCATATCGCGACTTGCACCGCCACCGGCGTTGCCAGCAGTTTCGGCAGCAATATACGAACCGCTTGGGCTACGAAACGCCAGAGTTACTGGCCAAGTGCGGTGCAACGGAGCCATATCAGGAAGCGTTGCAGCAGGCTGATGACGCGATTCGCAAGCTGCCTCAACCTGCAGCACAATATTTGCTTCCGCTTGCGTCAAGATCTGCGATTTCTTTTTAAAATGGACTTCGCCGAGCTGGAGTACATTTCCCGGTTGCGCAGCGGGGTCAAAGGACACTTCTCGTATCGAAAGATCGCCTGGGAGATGAAGGAAGCTCTCGAGCGGCAGGACCCCATGCTCGGACGACTCATTGACGCAACTCCGCCCTGGGTCGAAGATCTGCTGCAGCGGTGAAGAGTAACCTAAGCGAGGTTCAACGTCTTCATCAGGGTTCCTCGCTCGGCCTGAATCTTCTTCTGAAGCATCATGATCGCGTAGATCAACTGCTCGGGCCTGGGAGGACACCCAGGCACGTAAACATCGACTGGGATAACCTGATTCACCGGCACCAACGCGTAATTGCTAAACACGCCCATTGAGGTTGCGCACGCACCCATGGAAATGACCCACTTGGGTTCCGGCATTTGACGGTAGAGATGCCGAATAACAGGGGCCATTTTGTTCGAAACTCTACCCGCGATGATCATCAGGTCCGATTGGCGAGGCGAACCTCTGAAAACCTCCGCGCCGAAGCGAGCAGCGTCGTATCGTGAGGCCATCATGGACATCATCTCGATCGCGCAACAGGCAAGGCCGAAGGTCATCGGCCAAAGCGAATTCTTCCGCGCCCAATTCAGAGCGTTGTCTAAAGTCGTAGTGATGATGCTCTCGTGAAATTCGGCGCCTTCGTCCTGATCCGTCCGCGCGAAAAGCTCAGGAGGCTGGCTGAACTCGAACTTTTCTGAGTCGCCCACATACGAATTATCCCATGCGCTCCAGCGCAAGAAGATCAATAACAGAAGTGATTTGAAGAGGAAATGAGAAACTCGGTGCGGGATCTAAGTTACGATGCCTGTCCCGCAAGTCAAATTCGAACCATCCTCTGGTTATGAAGACGCGCTGGCACGCGCCGCGGATGAAAACGGCATTTATCGCGAATATTGGGATATTCTCGGCAGCAAACATGAGGTTTCCAGCGAGGTCCGACGACGCATATTAACAGCTCTGGGCTTGGATGTTTCAAGCCTGGAAACAGTGGAGCAAGAGCGTGTTCGTATGTTTCAACGAACTGCTGCTTTCGTGTTGCCGCCCACTCTGGTCATCAGCGCGTCAGAAAAGATAGTTCCGCTTTCGTTTGCCGCGTCATTCGAAGCTTCGATCTGCTTCGAGATTTTGCTGGAAGAAGGCGGAGCGTTGGCTGGCACAGTTGAGGTTTCGGAATTGCCCGTCCAGCGCGAGTGGGCAATGGGTGACATGCGGTGGTTGACATACGAGCTAGCCGTTCCGCCGGAAATCCCACTCGGATATCACACGCTGAAAATTTCTCTGAATGAAAAGGCTGTGGCAAAAAGCCATTTAATTGTATACCCCGATCGCGTTTACCTTCCTGACAACCTAAATTCCGGTGGTCGAACGGCAGGCTTCAACGTGACTCTGTACGGATTGCGCTCTGATCGAAATTGGGGCTGCGGGGACTTTACGGACTTGCGCTCCCTGATTGATTGGGCCTCGGCCGAGATTGGGGTCAGCTTTATCGGCCTCAATCCGCTTCATGCGCTGCACAATCGCGTCCCTTACAACACGAGCCCTTACCTCCCGTTGTCGACCCTCTATAAGAATTTCATTTACATCGATATCGAGAGCGTCCCGGAAACTAGCACGTCGCAGTGTGCACAGCGTCTGCTGCACTCGCCTCGCATACAAGACACAATTTATAAGCTTCGCCAAGCCGAATTCGTTCAGTATCAAAAAATTGACCGGCTGAAACGGCGATTTCTCAAAGTGCTGTATCGCGAGTTTCAGCGTGGCTGGAAACAAAACTCGCCGCGCGCGAAACAGTTTGCCGAATACGTGGCGCGCGAAGGCGATCTGTTGCATAAATTTGCCTTGTACAGTGCGCTTGATGAAGTGCTTCATAAACAGGACCGGAATCGCTGGACATGGCGCGATTGGCCCATGGAATACCAAGCTCCTGAATCGGACGCCTGCCGAAATTTTGCCGAGCAGCATTCACAGCTCGTCGAGTTCTACAAATATGTTCAGTTCGTGATTGACGAGCAGCTCGCGGCGGCAGAGGATCACGCGAAACAGCGGTTGTCCATTGGCCTTTACCACGATGTAGCGCTGGCAACCGATAATGCCGGCTCGGATTTGTGGGCCCATCGGAAGTTTTATGTGAATGGTTGCCGTGTTGGCGCGCCGCCCGACGATTTTTCGCCGAATGGTCAGGACTGGGCGTTCCCGCCCCCCTGTTCCAGCGCGCACCGCGAAAACGGTTATCAGCTTTATCGCGAAAGCATTCGCAAGATCGTTAGCCGCGGCGGTGCGTTGCGAATTGACCACGTGATGCGGCTGTTCAGGTTGTTTTGGATTCCCGACGGCGTGGAGGCGTCGCAAGGTATATATGTTCGTGATAATGCCACCGATTTGATGCGCATTCTAGCCCTTGAAAGCGTCCGCAGCAAAAACATCATTATCGGCGAAGATCTGGGTACTGTTACGGATGAAATTCGCGAGATGCTCTCCGAGTTCGGCATTTTGAGTTATCGCCTTTTCTATTTCGAGAAGCGCCCCGACAGATCGTTCAAGCACAGCTACGAATATCCACGGCAGGCACTGGTTTCTTCGACCACACACGACCTGCCAACCATCGCGGGATTCTGGAAATGCCGAGATATCGAGGCGCGGAAGGCGGCTGGATTGGCGGACGAGGAAGCCTATCGAGCCCAGCTCGAAGATCGAAGGCGCGAAAAGCAACGAATGCTCGATACGCTTCACTCGGAGAATCTGCTTCCTGAGTATTACGCGCGGAACGCCGAGCACGTCGCTGAAATCGACGGTGATCTCCACAACGCGATTGCCGGTTTTCTTGCGCAAGTCCCATCCATGCTCCTGTTGATCAATCAGGAGGACTTCACAAAGGAAACAGAGCAACAGAATCTGCCGGGCAGCACCGCCGAATATCCGAATTGGCAGCGTAAGATGAGGGTGAAAATCGAGGAGCTGTGGTCTCCGGGATGGCAACCGTATGCGGCCATGTTTCGAGATCAGCTAACTCGGACGGGACGGAGATCGTAGCGCCGTGGTTAAATCGCTGGCCGGCGTGATGATAGTGAGTCTGATGCATCTCCCCGCGTTTGCGCAAAATGAGCGGCTCACTGCGCGCGACGTCATCGAGCGCATTAAAAAGAACGTAGGAGTCCCGTGGCGAACCGATACGGTGGATACGTTTAAGGCGGGCAATCCCGACGCGCCTGTTACCGGTATTGCAGTCACGATGATGGCCACGCTTGACGTGCTCGAGCGTGCGGCCGCTTCAGGCAAGAACCTCATCATTACTCACGAGCCAACGTTCTATAACCACCTTGACAAGACGGATGATCTGAAAAGGCAGAACGATCCCGTGCTCGCTGCCAAACAAGCTTTCATCGAAAAACATGGTCTGGTCATTTGGCGGTTCCACGATCATTGGCACGCGCGAAAGCCGGATGGCATTCTTCTTGGCATGACCCATGCGCTTGGATGGGAAAAGTTCCAAAATCCGGCCAATGAGCATCTGTTTACGATGCCCGAAACAACACTGGACAACTTGGCTGAATACATTAAATCTCGTCTCGGCATCCGTGCGCTACGGGTGGTTGGCGATCCGAAGATGAACATTACGAAGGTGGCGTTCCTGCCAGGTGCCGCCGGTTCCGCAAGGCAGATTGAGCTGCTCGAGCGGGACGATGTCGACGCGTTGCTTATCGGTGAAACACCGGAATGGGAAACGGTCGAATATGTCGCAGACGCGGTGACCGAGCACAAACGAAAGGCGCTCGTCATACTTGGTCACATCCCCTCCGAGCAGGCGGGCATGGAAGAATGTGCGGGGTGGTTGAAGAGCTTCATCACGGAAGTGCCGGTCGAGTTTGTTTCCGCGTCCGAACCCTTCTGGTTGCCGAAGTAAGGGCCGTCCGACAGCGATAGGCCCCATCCCATTTCCGAACATCAAAACTTGTCGCAAACGCTTGCAATCCGTTGAGCTTGCACTTTGCGGTCAATGGGCCTCTTCGTGCACTGTTTAACCCCTCAGTATGTTACAGATACTCCGTTACACAGTTCGCAGCCTCGTTCGTACTCCCAGTTTCACCATCGCCGCACTGCTCTGTCTGGCGCTGGGCATTGGAGCTACGTCCGCTATTTTCAGCATTGTGAACGCTGTGGTTTTGCGGCCGCTTCCTTATCCAAATTCCAACCGCCTTGTCCGTATCTACACGGAATTTCCGACCTTCCCTAACGGCGGTCTCCACAAGTTTTGGGTTTCAGAGCCGGAAGTTTTTGATCTCAGGGCGGCAAAGTCATTCGAATCGATTGGTGCGTGGGCTACTACGGGAACGAACATCGCAGGCGTAAGCCAACCGGTGCGCGTAACGACGTCGTTTGTCAGTGCCGAGCTGATGCAGATTCTGGGTGTCAAACCTTTGCTCGGGCATACAATCGCGCCGGAACAAGATGTGCCAGGCGCAGCAGCAGTCGTCATGCTGTCTTACGGCTTATGGAAACGGGCTTTCGGAGGCGATCCAAACATCGTCGGAAAAGATACGTACCTAAACAGCGCGAAAGCGACGATTATCGGCGTAATGCCCAAGGGTTTTGTTTTTCCACCTGGGGCGGTTGACCAGACTGAAGCGTGGTCTGCCCTGCAACTCAACCCTAAAAGCACGAATCGAGGTGGTCACAACTATGACGTTCTGGGCCGCCTCCGTCCCGGTATCACTCTGGCGCAGGCACGCGACGAGATGTCGCGTCTGGTTGCTCGCTGGGGTGAAGCCGAATCGCCCAACAATCACGTGTTCAGTCCCAAGACTCATCCGATTTCTATGTATCGCTTCTATGATGAAGTGACCGGCGGAGTCAGGAAGGCAATGATCATGCTGCTGGGCGCCGTCGCGTTCGTATTGCTCATTGCTTGCGTGAATGTCGCCAATTTGTTGCTGGCTCGCAGTGAGGCTCGGCAGCGCGAAATTGCAGTCCGCCGGGCGATGGGCGCGTCTACACGAGACCTTATGAAGCAGTTCGTGACTGAGGGCGCATTCCTCTCGATCATTGGCGCCGCGCTTGGGGTAGCGCTCGCGTTCCAGAGTTTGAAGCTGATTGAAGCCACAAACTCAGGGAGCATTCCCCGGGCAGATGAAATCCGGTTGGATTCGTCCGTCCTGCTATTTACGTTTGTCGTATCGCTGATAACCGGCATTCTTTTCGGACTGGCACCCTTCATCCATGTATCCGCGATTCGGGTCTATGACACGCTGAAAGCCTCCAGCGGCCGAGCGTCTTCAAACATCGCATCGAATCGCTTCCGGCGCGTCCTGGTGGTGGCTCAATTGGCGATGGCGTTTTTACTAGTGGCCGGTGCTGGGCTGATGGTTCGCGGCTTCTGGAAGCTGCAACAGGTGAATCCTGGTTTTAACCCCACCCGGATGCTGACCTTCAACATTGCTCTCCCGCAAGCCACTTAGTTTCGGGCATCGTAAACAGATGCTCATTGGCCGGATTTTGGAACTTTTCCCATCCAAGCGCATGGGTCATGCCAACACTGGACAACTTGGCTGAATACATTAAATCTCGTCTCGGCATCCGTGCGCTACGGGTGGTTGGCGATCCGAAGATGAACATTACGAAGGTGGCGTTCCTGCCAGGTGCCGCCGGTTCCGCAAGGCAGATTGAGCTGCTCGAGCGGGACGATGTCGACGCGTTGCTTATCGGTGAAACACCGGAATGGGAAACGGTCGAATATGTCGCAGACGCGGTGACCGAGCACAAACGAAAGGCGCTCGTCATACTTGGTCACATCCCCTCCGAGCAGGCGGGCATGGAAGAATGTGCGGGGTGGTTGAAGAGCTTCATCACGGAAGTGCCGGTCGAGTTTGTTTCCGCGTCCGAACCCTTCTGGTTGCCGAAGTAAGGGCCGTCCGACAGCGATAGGCCCCATCCCATTTCCGAACATCAAAACTTGTCGCAAACGCTTGCAATCCGTTGAGCTTGCACTTTGCGGTCAATGGGCCTCTTCGTGCACTGTTTAACCCCTCAGTATGTTACAGATACTCCGTTACACAGTTCGCAGCCTCGTTCGTACTCCCAGTTTCACCATCGCCGCACTGCTCTGTCTGGCGCTGGGCATTGGAGCTACGTCCGCTATTTTCAGCATTGTGAACGCTGTGGTTTTGCGGCCGCTTCCTTATCCAAATTCCAACCGCCTTGTCCGTATCTACACGGAATTTCCGACCTTCCCTAACGGCGGTCTCCACAAGTTTTGGGTTTCAGAGCCGGAAGTTTTTGATCTCAGGGCGGCAAAGTCATTCGAATCGATTGGTGCGTGGGCTACTACGGGAACGAACATCGCAGGCGTAAGCCAACCGGTGCGCGTAACGACGTCGTTTGTCAGTGCCGAGCTGATGCAGATTCTGGGTGTCAAACCTTTGCTCGGGCATACAATCGCGCCGGAACAAGATGTGCCAGGCGCAGCAGCAGTCGTCATGCTGTCTTACGGCTTATGGAAACGGGCTTTCGGAGGCGATCCAAACATCGTCGGAAAAGATACGTACCTAAACAGCGCGAAAGCGACGATTATCGGCGTAATGCCCAAGGGTTTTGTTTTTCCACCTGGGGCGGTTGACCAGACTGAAGCGTGGTCTGCCCTGCAACTCAACCCTAAAAGCACGAATCGAGGTGGTCACAACTATGACGTTCTGGGCCGCCTCCGTGCCGGTATCACTCTGGCGCAGGCACGCGACGAGATGTCGCGTCTGGTTGCTCGCTGGGGTGAAGCCGAATCGCCCAACAATCACGTGTTCAGTCCCAAGACTCATCCGATTTCTATGTATCGCTTCTATGATGAAGTGACCGGCGGAGTCAGGAAGGCAATGATCATGCTGCTGGGCGCCGTAGCGTTCGTATTGCTCATTGCTTGCGTGAATGTCGCCAATTTGTTGCTGGCTCGCAGTGAGGCTCGGCAGCGCGAAATTGCAGTCCGCCGGGCGATGGGCGCGTCTACACGAGACCTTATGAAGCAGTTCGTGACTGAGGGCGCATTCCTCTCGATCATTGGCGCCGCGCTTGGGGTAGCGCTCGCGTTCCAGAGTTTGAAGCTGATTGAAGCCACAAACTCAGGGAGCATTCCCCGGGCAGATGAAATCCGGTTGGATTCGTCCGTCCTGCTATTTACGTTTGTCGTATCGCTGATAACCGGCATTCTTTTCGGACTGGCACCCTTCATCCATGTATCCGCGATTCGGGTCTATGACACGCTGAAAGCCTCCAGCGGCCGAGCGTCTTCAAACATCGCATCGAATCGCTTCCGGCGCGTCCTGGTGGTGGCTCAATTGGCGATGGCGTTTTTACTAGTGGCCGGTGCTGGGCTGATGGTTCGCGGCTTCTGGAAGCTGCAACAGGTGAATCCTGGTTTTAACCCCACCCGGATGCTGACCTTCAACATTGCTCTCCCGCAAGCCACTTACAAAGATGCGAACGCAATGAAGAATTTTTGGAAGCTAGTCGAGGAACGACTGGGCCAACTCCCCGGCGTGAAATCAGTAACCATGATGGACGGACTACCGCCTTTGCGCCGCGAAAACGATAACGACACCGAAATCGAAGGATTTGTTCGCGTTCCCAATGGCCCGATTCAAAACGTCGCGTACTGGCAGATTGCCGGAGACCGTTTCTTTGAAACTCTCGGCGTCCGCTTGATGGAGGGACGCTTCCTCGAGCCACGGGATGGGGATACAGCGTCCCCCGGTGTGCTAATCAACGCCGCAATGGCGCGAACTTTCTGGCCGCATGAATCGGCAATCGGCAGGCGTGTGCGTCTGGGTGGCCCGAAGACTCCGTGGATCCCGGTTGTAGGCGTAGTCGCTGACATCAAGAACGCTGGTCTCGATAAACCGACTGCAACCGAGCTTTTTATCCCCTATCAACTCGTCCCCACGACCGACGGATTAGATGGTCCAAATGTCGCGATCAAAACGACAGCCGACCCGCTCTCGCTTGCAGGGGCGGTTCATAGGATTGTCGCAACCATTGATCCCAGTCTCCCACTCGCCAAAGTTCGAACGATGGAAGACGTAATGGCTGCTGCTAGTTCGCGGCCGCGTTTTCTGACTCTAATCCTGACGATGTTTTCAGTTCTCGCGCTCGGGCTGGCAACGGTCGGCATTTACGGCGTGATGTCTTATTCAGTGGAGCAACGGACGACCGAATTCGGCATCAAGATGGCACTCGGAGCAGAACCCGGTCAGTTGCTTCTGCAGGTTATCGGCCAGGGGCTGCTGCTCGGCCTGATCGGCGTGGGCTTGGGCGTCCTGGGTGCACTGCTTCTCACGCGATCCCTCGAAGGATTGCTCTTCGGAGTGTCGCAACTCGATATACCATCATTCGCGGTGACTGCGGCAATTTTGACGCTCGCGACCATTGCGGCGTGTTTTCTGCCCGCGCTTCGAGCGATGCGAATCGAACCCGTCCGGGCCTTGCGCTACGAGTAGACGGTATGCAAGAACTGATCGCAGAATTTCGACAGAGTTTCCGCTCTCTCCTCAAAACGCCGTCGTTCTCGATCTTTGTAACGGTTGCGCTGGCGCTTGGCATCGGAGCCAACACAGCAATCTTCAGTCTTGTGGACTCCCTGCTTCTGGAACCGCTGCAATTTCGCGAGTCCTCGCGATTAGTTGAAATCTGGGAGAACGCCTCTTTTCTGGGATTCCCTGAAAACACTCCATCGCCTGGAAATTTTTCCGAATGGAAAAAGCGCAACCACGTTTTCGCTGATATGGCTGCCCTGACAGGGGATATTTTCGCTCTCACCGGCGATGGTCCCCCACAGCAATTGGAGGGAAGTCACATCTCCCACAATTTGTTTACCGTGCTGGGCGTGGAACCAGCTCTCGGGCGCAACTTCCTCCCCGAGGAAGATCGCCAAGCTGGCCCGAGCGTAGTCATTATCAGCGCGTCGCTGTGGCGGCAACGCTTTGGATCGGACCCGTCTGTCGTGGGACGGACGATCCGATTAAATGGCGAGCCCTTTCAAGTGGTCGGAGTGATGCCGGAGGCCTTTTCTTTCCCAGAACGCTCGAGCCTTTGGACACCACTGGCGTTGCCCGATTCGAAGCTGCAGGATTTCGGCGATCATTATTTGCGCGTCTTTGCTCGACTCAGGCCCGGCGTTTCGGTTCAGGCTGCATCGCGAGAGCTAAAACAGCTCACGGCGCAATTGGCTCTCGATCATCCTCGAGAAGACACAAACGTCAGTGCATTCGCTGTCCCATTACGTGACCAGCTGGTTGGCAATCTGCGTCTTGGCCTTCTTGTATTGTGCGCTGGGGTCTGCTGCGTTCTGCTGATCGCTTGTGCGAATGTCGCCGGTCTTCTCCTCGCGCGCGGTTTCGAACAGAAGCGGGAGCTAGCAGTCCGCGCTGCGCTAGGGGCAACCCGTTTGCAGCTTATAAAGAAAGGCCTGTTGGAGAGCCTGATTCTTTCGTTCACGGGCGGAGCACTTGGCCTCCTATTATCAACTTGGGCATTGCCGTTCATCAAGCGATTGGTTCCGCTTGCACTGGCAGGATGGGCTCGCCCGCATCTTGATTGGCGACTTACGTTCTTCACCTTCTCAGTTTCCACCGTCTCAGCCCTTGCTTTCGGTGTCCTCCCGGCAGCGAAAGCATCGAAATTAGCTTTGGAAGACTCGCTACGCCAGCAATCGAGAACTGTTGCAGGCGCCGGCAATCGCACGCGTCGATTTCTTGTCGTCGGTGAAGTAACGCTTGCAACGGCACTCGTCTGCGGTGCAGGTCTATTCCTACGCACGTTTTGGGCGCTTTCTCAGGTGCCGCTCGGATTTCAACCCTCGAGCTTGCTTACGTTACGCACAAATCTGGCTGGGACGCCCTATGGAAAATTGTCAACCCGGTTGAGCTTCTATCAGCAAGTGCTCCAGCGAGTGGACGTTATTCCAGGCGTCAAGTCCGCTGGCTATACGACGTTCCTTCCGCTTACGAATGGCGGCGGCACGACCGCATTCACGGTGGAAGGGCATCCGCCTCCGCCACCCGGTCAAGCCAATGATGCGAACTTGCGCGTCGTCAGTGACCACTATCTGCAAACAATGCGTGTTCGGCTTCGTTCCGGCCGCTTCTTTAGCGCGTTCGATGGCTCAGAGGCAAGGCCTGTCGCGATTATCAATTCGGCCATGGCGCGACAATATTGGCCGGGCGAAAACGCGCTCGAGCATCGTGTGGCTCTTGAAAAGAATGGTCCGTGGATCACGATTATCGGAATTGTCGATCCAGTGCGCCAGATAGGAATCGATCGAGAAGGGCGGGTGGAAATGTACCTGCCGGTTTCACAGGCACCCGCTGTTCCCGGCTATTTCTATCCCCGTGATCTGGCCGTACGAGTTACGGGCGATCCCATGCAGTTAGCCGAAGCTGTGAAACGCGCCGTCTGGTCGGTGGACCGTGATCAGCCTATTTCAGACGTGATGCCAATGAGCACGATTGTCGAAGACCGGCTCGCTCCGCGCAATCTGCAGCTGAAATTGTTAGTGGGGTTCGCTGTACTGGCACTCGTGCTTGCTTCTCTTGGTCTCTATGGGCTGCTGGCGTACACGGTGGTGCAGCGCAGGAGAGAGATTGGCATTCGCATGGCATTAGGGGCGCAGAAATGTCAAGTGCTGGGGGCCGTTCTAGCTGATGGCCTGAGACTCGTGAGTGTGGGATTAATTGCGGGCCTTTTCTGCGCAGCAATCTTCCAGTCTTTCGTATCGAGCTTGCTATATGGAGTCACCGCATCGGATTCGCTGACGTTCCTGCTCACCGGAACAACGCTCTTGCTCACCGGCCTAGCTGCGTGCTACCTGCCTGCCCGCGCCGCCGCTTCGATTGACCCTGCTGAGGCGCTACGCCACGAGTAGGTCGCGGCAAACACGAAAACGATTGCATTCAAAAACTGCTGAGGGCACCTGTAATCGCACAATGGTCTGAAGGGTTCATTGACCGCGAATTCTCGCGCCATCGCGCCCTCAACAAGAATTCGTTGGCCGTTCCGCCAACAATTGGGGTCCGTCTTAATCATGGGACAAGTATTGCTTCGTCAGCAGGACTTATAGGGAGCTCAGACAAAACTCGAGCGTGCCCGGCAGCTACTCACGAGCGATGCCGCTGAGGAAAGCCCCCTCGGTGCTGCTTCGATGTCCAGTCTCGCGCGGTGCTATCAACATGCAAGGGAAACTTGGCGAAGCGAAGCCCTTGTTCGAACGTGCGATTGGAATCGATCAACGCCTGCTCGGGCCGGACCACCCGAACTCTCTCTATGCCATGCCGGGTTATGCTCGCTTTCTTCGCGCAATAAAGCGAAAGAATGAAGCCAAAAAACTCGAAGCGTACGTTCACAATCACTTGGCTGAGAGCGAACATCTTGATCCGGCGCGCAACGGAGTCGGCGTGCGGCAGTTATTTCAGGAACAAAAGCATTAGGCTAATAGCTCTCCCAAGATACTTTCGGGCAGCGGTTCTTCACGGACTCGCCAGGCGCGGGCATCCAACTGTCGTATTGACGATATCGAGCCTGCAATGTACTCTGAAAAATCGTTTATCAGACATACGACGGCCACTGCAGTTGTGCACCTCACCAACCTCCGATCAAAAGGCCGCGTATGAACCAAAGTTCCACCGGTAAAATACGCAGTACTGGGAGTCAGTAGTTAGCTAGTACTAGATCTGTTGACCCAAGGATTAAGTAGTCTTAACATCGGGCAGCGGTGTCCTTTTTGCGCTATGGATGCGCCTTTTTTGATCCCCTCTGTAGCCCGATCTGATCTAAGTCACCAGTAATTCATGAACGGAGGTTATTCATGAGAACAAGTACGACTGTTAGGAATTTCAGTAGATGCTGTTGAAAAACTCTGGCCAATTTCCGGGTTGGCTGTGGACCAGAAGGAAGGTACTAAGGGCGCAGCCGCTGGCCGCTTACGTGCTACCCTCTGAGTCCAGCGCGATTCGCCGCGAAAATCCCGGCGGCAGAGATCGTGGAGAGGAACATGGCGCTTATGACGCGACGAAGCTTCGCACGACAAACGGCCTTTGCCGCTGCACTGTACGCATATCCGCTTAGAGGGCTTGGCGGATCGCGTGGGCTTTTCGCCGCGGACAAACAGAATACCGCTCCGCTCGCGGAGGCGATCCGAAAGCTGGCATCGCATATTGTCGGCCATGTAATCACGCCCGACGTCTCCGAGTACGACGCGGCACGCTCAATCTTCAACCGAGCATTTGATCGGCATCCCGCCGTAATCGTGCGCTGTGCAGGCCCCGCCGATATCGCCCGCACTCTAGAATTCGCCCAGACCAAGCATCTGCCGCTGACCGTGCGAGCCGGAGGCCACAGCCGGCTCGGGTTCGGGATGTGCGATGGTGGCGTAATCATTGACCTCTCCGCTATGAAGCGAGTCGAACTAGACGTCGTTAAGCGAGTAGCCCGCGCCGAGGCCGGCGCTCTCGTGCGCGACCTCGACACGGCGACGCAGCGTTTTGGGCTTGCGACAACATCAGGCGGCTGCCCAACGGTAGGAATTGCCGGTCTGACGCTCGGAGGGGGAGAAGGTCGCCTAGACGCAAAGTATGGTTTGGCTTGTGACAACCTGCTATCGGCGCAAGTGGTGAACGTGGATGGGAGACTGGTCGAGGCTAGCCAGAAATCCAATCCAGATCTTTTTTGGGCGATTCGCGGAGGAGGCGGCAACTTTGGTGTGGTGACCGCGATGGAGTATCAGCTCCATGCGGTAGGCCCGGTTCTATCTGGAGCGCTGACGTATCCGCCTGGGCACATTCCAGAGCTCCTGCAGGCGTTCGCCAGGTTTCTTGCAGGGGCCCCGGATGAAATGAGCGCGTTCGCTCAGTTATTACCGTCCGAACAGGGGGCAAGAGTCAAAATCGATGTCTGTCATTGCGGCGATCCACGGACGGGGAATGACCTGGTGAGGTCCCTGCGTGCACTCAAACCGCAGGACGACAGCGTCAAGGTCATGTCCTATCTGGAAGCTCAGGCCGCGGGTGGCTTTCTTCAAGCACCAGTTGCGCACTTCCAAACCGATCTCTTTCTTCGGGAACTCAGCGAGCCAGCAATTGCGGCAATCACGAAAGCAATCAACAATGGACCAGCAAGACGCAAGGTGATCATTGTGGGGTTGCGCGGGGCTGTTAGCCGTGTGGCTGTAAGTGATATGGCCTTTGCCCTGCGGCATCCCGGTTATGAGGTAGACATGGCGGGTGCCTGGGGCGCTCCCGCACAGAAGGCTGAGGTCGTGCGATGGGTGCAGGCTACGCGCGACAATTTGCAGCCCTTCGCGCATGGCGTCTACATCAACCAGCTAGGCGATACCAGTGGCCAGCTTGTCCGGTCGGGCTACGGGCCGAACTATGCTCGCCTCGTAGAGATCAAAAAAAAGTACGACCCCAACAATGTGCTGCGATTCAACCAAAACATCAAGCCGGATAGCCCCTCGAAGACCTAATGGCGGCGGACAGGGCCACTTGTCCCCCAATGGTCGCTACCCGGAAGTTGAGAAGTTGATCCACGAGTAAAGACCGACTAAAGAAAAATGCCGAACAATTCCTTTGGTGAATGTTTCGGCTGACGTTAACACTTTCGCGAACGTCTTTGTATCAAGCTTCTTAGATGTCGTTCTCGATTAATTTTTGTAGAGGCGCGGTGCTTATCATGATGGGCCACAACACACGTTCCGAATCGTTGTTCTATTACTTCCGGTTGGACGATCATGTCCCGGAAGGTCACCTGCTGCGGCTTATCGATTGGCACGTCGATTTCAGTTTCGTGCGCGAGACCTTGAGGGCGAGCTACAGTCACACGGGCCGCCCTTCGATCGATCCAGAAGTTCTATTGCGCATTCTGTTGATTGGCTACCTATACGGAATCACCAGTGAACGCCGCCTGGTCGAGGATGTCGGGATGCACTTGGCTTATCGCTGGTTCACTGGCCTCGGCTTCGATCAAGAGGTTCCGCATCACTCGACATTCTCCAAAAACCGGCACGGCCGTTTTCAGGAGTCGCCGGTCTTCCTCGATCTCTTCGAGCGCGTCGTTCAGCAGTGTATGAAAGTGGGACTGTTGAAAGGTGCCGAGCTGGCCGTCGATAGCACGCAGATCCGCGCCGATGCCGACCCTGACCGTTCGATCACTCGCGAACAACTGCCCGAGGTCGCCAAAGTCAACCGTACGGTCCGCGAGTACGTGGAGCAAGTCGAACGGGAGAACGTCATCCCGGAGCCGGCCCCGGCTTGTGATCCTTCACCGAGCGAAGCGGAAGATGAACCCAAACTGCGGCGCACCTATCGGCATTCGCCACCCATGAAGATCTCGACCACGGACCCGGAAGCGGCCTTGTCTAGCAAGCGCGGGGCTTCAGAATTCACTTACTATGACAACTATTTGATCGACAGTCGAAGCTGCATCATCACCGGGGTCATGGCGACACCAGCACGACTGAGTCAGGAAATCATTGCGGCTCGCCAGATGTTGGAACGAGCAGGCGAAAGCTTTGGACTGCAACCGACCTTCGCGCGAAATACATAGCCCTGCGCGCCGCGACTCAGTCCGGAATAAGAAAGCAATTCGCCTCCGGGGCAACG
Organism: uncultured Acidobacteriaceae bacterium; assembly: GCA_963771565.1. GTDB lineage: Bacteria > Acidobacteriota > Terriglobia > Bryobacterales > Bryobacteraceae > Bog-105. Next base: position 42,526 of record CAVYUB010000018.1, on the reverse strand, counting down.
GTCGCCGTTCTCCTCCGGGACGTGAGTAAACTCATGCTGCGTATAGAAACCGCTCGTTTGTTGCTTACGATCCAGCACCGGGATGTATGGCGTTATCTGGCGCTCAGAGAGCCAGGCCAGAAACTCACCCGTGCCATAGCTCTTGTCGGCAGTCACACCAACAACTTACAATCCGTACCCGCCTGTTCCGAGGCAAAGCAAATTGCAACTCATGCCACCTCGACGGTAGGTCAACGGCTCCCAGTCCAACGGCTCCGAACGCAGTGGATACTGGCACGGCCGCAGATACCGCACCTGTGTTCACCTGCTTTGGCTATGCCAATCTCGGCTTGCCCAAGAATCCAAGGGATGCTTTTTATTTTCAGACAAAGCCGGACTTCTTTGGATTTACGCCTAATCCGGGAGGCTTCACCTACACGGATTTCGGATTAGGAACTTTCTTGCGAAGCGGTTTCGGTGCGGCTCCTAACCCGAATTCGGATTGGGTTAAATTTGCGCCAACTTCCGACGGCCAAATGCAGACATCTACGGCACGCGACGTGGGCCTGGCACCCCCCAATGCCCGACCACTGAAGCCCCAGGACCTTACTTCCAAAAGGAGTTCTTCCACAACGGCTACATCAAGAGCCTGAAGCAACTCGTCCATTTCTACAATACGCGTGACGTGTATCGGATGCAGGTGGAAAGCGGCGAGTGCCCGGCAGGAACCGTTGAAAGGGTGACCTGTTGGCCTGCGGCAGAGTTCCACAAAATCAGGATATGACCATCGGTAAGTTAGGCTTGACAGACGCAGAGGAAGACGAGATCGTAGCCTTCCTCGAAACACTTAGTGATGGCTTCACAAAGCCGTACCCTTTCGTTAACACTTATACCGGTGCTTGCATGAGCGGTGGTACTGCAGCGACTCAAGGCAATTCGACGATAATTCCGGAAACTACATTGCGACGAATGGCGGAATTACAGCGTTGAAACGGCTGAGAGGACCCCAATCGTGAAAAGAGGGCGCTCTCTGCAACCTGCAGGGGCATGCGCCCTCTATCTTCAAAGTCACTCGCATGGTCTGCACATGAAACGTCTTCAGATAAATAGAGCGCTTTTCATACTGGCAGCAAGCCTGTCCCTATCACGGCCAAGTGCCGCTCAGATGCGGCCTTACACTGCGAAAAGTATTCCGCCACCTGCAAAGAAAGCAGCGCGAGTGCAGATTACTGAAGGACCAGCTCTCGAATCCTTCAGGTACAACGAAGCCATTATCCGATGGACCAGCAGCAACCCCGGCGGCACGGATGAGCACTTCGGACTCGTGAAATACGGTACTGATCCTGACCACTTGAACTTAACGGCGAAGTCTCATATCAGACTGAACCAGAATCATCCAGATACGGTTTTCCGCGTACGGGTGAGCGGTCTGAAGCCCGGAATGACCTATTACTACATGGTTGAGTCGATGAACGCTGACGGCTCGAGGGATGGGGTAAACAGCGCTGTTTATCACTTCACTGCCCAGGCCGACCCACGGGACACGACATCAGCTAGTCGCCAATGAAATGAGAGCCGGATTCCTGGATCCGCATCTCGGCTAATTCATACGAGCGAGGTGTTCTTCAGCATAGGCGCGGAATACGGTCTCGGCATCGGCGGTATCTGTATCAAGGAACCGCTCACCAAGGGTCTTGGCCAGATCGTCCAGAGCCTCACGGAATACTGCGCCGGCCAGGTGAACGCGGTCTGGCGTTTCAGTTTTGCACGCCGCATCAGCGAGCGCGATCAGATACGGTAGCGAGTCCGGAAGAGACGAGCGCTCACTATCGGAGTGGAAATAGTAAATGATGGGAAAGTGAATCAGGTCCACCCGCGTTCGAATTACATCCGAGGCCAAGTCGCCCAGTAAATATTGCGCCTCGCCCGAAACAACATCAACACCTGTCTTTTGCTCCGCTCTGGCCAAAATGGATGCACGCCTGGCAAGAGTCCGCATACGCGCCAGAGCCGGATAAAGTAGCACAATCCACGAGACGCTCGCAGTGACCAACGCAAAACCGGTAAGCGCCTGTAACGTAACCAGTATGCGAACCCAACTTGGTGTCGGGAACAGATCACCGAAACCGAGGGTGGTCATCGCTTGCAAGGAAAAATACAACATCAGCAAGAAACCCTGCCTCTCGGTTGGGACTCCTCCCTTCGCCATTTGAAACTCGCCCGGGAACACCGACCAGTAGATCAGCGCGAAGCCCAGCGCCTGCAGAAGAGCCCAACTCATGATCACGATAACCAGCGAGAGCGGTCCCGCTAGAGTAAGTGCTGGCGGCCGACGGCGAAGTAGGCGAAAGATCCTCCGGCCTACAAAATCACTGAGAGATCCGGTTCGAGTGGGGTGAAAAAGGTCTTGAAAGATCTCTCGGAACGCGAATGCAAGTATAAGGACACCCGCGATCGCGCTGAATGGCCGCCACACATGAGACCAGACCCTATTCCCAAGTAAACGTTTCAGCGGTTGGCCGGGATCCGAAAGTGGTCCTTCGTTTCCCTAGAGGGCGCCAGGGCACTTGGATCCGCAATTCGAATCATAACTGCATCCTACTGTGTCATTCGGCGGAACGTAAACCCGGTCTGAATTCATCGCGCCGTAGATGAAAAGTCATCTGATTTTCATATAGCGCTGTTACTCTCCGGCTTATTTAGGGGTGAAGGAGACTGCCTTGAAAATCCTGATCATGTTTTTGCGGCATTTGTGCGTGCCCGCTCTCTTGTCAATTGCATGGGTCAGCCCAGGACTGGCGCAGGTTGACACAGCGACCCTGAACGGTACCGTCACGGATTCGAGTGGAGGCGTTATTGCGAAAGCAAAGGTAAGGGCAGTTTCAATATCGACAGGAGAGCCTCGCGACGCGGTCACGAACCGCGATGGGATTTACACCATTCCCAAGCTGCCAGCAGGAGATTACACGGTTGGCTTTTCTAGCGAACATTTCGATACTTTGAATTTCTAAGGAATAAAACTGCAGGCGGGCCAGAATGTCACGCTGGATGCTCGACTTCAGGTAGCCAGGACGAAAAGGCAAGTGGAGGTCAAGCGGCCGAACCTTTACTTGAGCGAAACACCGGGGATATTTCGGCTACGGTTGGCTCCGAGCAGTCCAGCCGCATCAGGCCCTACGAAAGTTCCTCCGTTCCGGATGAATCAGTTTGGAGCGAGTTTTGGAGGGCCAATCGTCAAAAATCAGACGTTCTTTTTCGCCTCATTCGAGGCGAGTTGGCCAGCTGGATAGACGTTCAGAATAGGAGCGAGTTGTGGCGATTGTTGCATCACCGGCGATTTGAAATCAGCGATCAGAACAAACGCGTGCAAAGTCTGCCCCGGAACTGCTGGATACCCGCATCCACCGACAATACGGATAACGAAGTTGGAACGACTTACAGCTGGATCGATAACCTCAGCATCGTTCGGGGAAAAAATACCTTCAAAATGGGAATCGAAGTTCGGCGAATCGATCTCAATCAAGGTATTACCGCCGATAATTCGGTCAATTTTCAATAACAACAACGCTATTCTGAACGATCAGGTCAGCTCTTTTCTGCTCAAGAGCTCCTGGTGGAGCCGAGGGCTGCGGCACTCGTTCGTCCTGCCTTATTTCCAGGATGAATGGAAGATCCTGCCCAACCTGACGTTGAATATGGGTCTGCGCTGGGAGTATTATTCGCCGGTATATGAGGTAAATAACCGGGTTCGGATCTTCGACCTCGACCGATGCCACGGAATCTGCGCTCCAACCTCACCGCTGGAGTTTCCAAATTACACGAACTTCGATCCGCGCTTTGCGATCGCCTGGGCAGCTCACGCAGAAGACAGCTATTGGGACAGGATTTGGAATCTATCATGCCCCAGCCCAAAACGATGACCGGAACGCGGCCCTCGAAAGTGACAATGTACGCATTTCGCTGACATCGGCGGATGTACCGAATTTGTCGTATCCGATTGATCCGTTCATCCCGCTTGCTTCGGTTACCGGGCAAACGCCGCGCGCCCTCCAGCGTGATCGTAAGGATCTGTACGCGATGGAATATGGCCTATCTATTCAACAGACGCTGCCTGCAGGGTTCGTTCTCGATACGGGGTACTTTGCCAGTCAGGGAGGCGCCTGTTCGAGCGTACTTACATCAACAACATCGATCCCCTTACCGGACAGAGACCGCTGCCGGGCTTTGATCAAATCGATCTGAAGAGAAACGATGCCAATAGCAGCTTCAACGCGCTGCATGTTTCGTTGCAACGGAATTTCACGCGAGGCTGGCTGTGGGGTATGCAGTATATGTGGTCGCATTCGATCAATGATGGCTCGGTCGGGGGCGGTGAATCGAATGCTCCCCAGAACGTCCTTTGCCGTGAATGCGACCGGGCATCGAGTGTTTATGATGTGCGCCATAACCTGGTCGTCAATTCCGTCTATGAACTTCCATTTGGACATGACAAGCCGTTTTTGCAGAGCGGTGTCCTTGCAGCGGTGTTCGGCGGCTGGCGACTCAGCAGTATTGGAACGTGGCATACCGGCCATCCGCTCACGGTCAACCTCAACATTGACCCCAGTCTTGTGCCCGACGGCAACGCGAACAACACACGACCAGACCTGCTGCCCGGCGTATCGGTTGTGCCATCAGGTCAGAACGCGAACAACTGGGTGAATCCGGCTGCCTTTACGGCTCCTCCCTCCGATCCAAATGGAGTTTTGCTGCGTTTCGGCAACGCCGGACGAAGCTTAATCACCGCGCCAGCGGTGTGGCAGATCGATGTTGCCCTGCAAAGAGAATTTAAACTTACCGAGAAATTCAGCCTGCAGCTCATAGCTCAGGCATTTAACGTTTTTAACAAGGATCAACTTGCAGACCCTAATAACCTTACGCTGGATTACATGCCGCCGGATGCAACTCATGCAAGCGCGTACGTTGTTCCGGAGGCCGGTTTTGGACAAATTACGTCGCTTGTAAATCTGAACAGCAATAGCGATAAATTCGCTGCCGATAATACAGGCGCGGGCCTCCCCCGAGAATTGCAGTTTGCATTAAGGCTGAGGTTTTAGAACCGCGGCCGGCGCGCGGATCAACCCCTCTAAGAGCGAATCAATTTCGCGACTGAGTGCATGGTTTCGACAGCTTCGTCGGGCAGGCGTCCAGTGTTGTCCGGTCCGAGGTTCAGGAGAAGGTTCGCGTTGCGACTCATGCAATCCCGGTATGCATTCGCGATCACTTGCGCGCTCTGCGTCTTATAACCTTCGCGCCAAAACCAGCTGTGCATTGTAGGCATGGGCGCATAGATGGGACCAGTGGGCAGCCACGTCTCGAATGGCAGGTAGTATGTCTTGCCCTCGAACTGGACATGTGGATCATGGCCTTCCGGAGGCGGCAGGGTGTCTTCGCCGTTGATCACGTCCGTAGGCCAGCTCGCCGGCTCGCAGATTCGCCCTTGATTGCGCCGACTCTGCTTGAAGCCCTGGTTGTCCACGACCACGCAGTTCGGATTGAGCTGTTTTACGAGCCTGTATAAGTCCCACCGCTGCTCTTGCGAAATCTTCCATGTTATGTCGAAGAGCTGATAAAAGGCTCCTGGATACCGCGTGTGTAGCTCCGTTACGTGATGCCGGATCAGCTTGTAATATTCGGGCAAAACCGGCGCGTTCCAATCGAACTTGCCCTCGTTATGAGGGTCGAGAATGCAGTAATAGAATCCTGGACGGATGTTGAATTCCCGGCATGCGGCTACAAAAGCTGCAACCACATCCGTCTTGTTTCCGCTCGCCGCGACGTCATAGTCGTATCCTTCGGAATCCCATAGCGCGAACCCTGACATGTGTTTCGCGGTCAGGACTGCATATTTCGCGCCAAGGTCGTGTGCAACGCCGATCCATTGCCGCACATCGAGCTTAGCGGGATTGTATGTGGTTGCCGGTACTTTTCCGGTTTCGTAGTCGTCTCCCGTGAAAGTATTCATGCTGAAGTGATACGACACTCCAAAACGCAACCGCTCGTATTCGGCAATCAGTGGCGTTCGTTCTGTGGCCGGCGCGGGCGGCTCTGTTGCCGCCATCAGCGATTTTCCCGTGCGCTCGACTATTGCTGCAGCGAGCGGAAGAGCCATTTGTTTCAGTAGACGGCGTCTGTTCATTTATCCTTTTTATGCAGCCAGTGCTTGCTCCAGATCTTCCTTCAAATCCTCTACATCTTCAATCCCGACGGACAGGCGTATCAGCGTATCGGATATTCCCGCCAGGTCCCGCTGTTCAGCGGGTACGGAAGCGTGGGTCATGATGGCCGGATGCTCGATCAAGCTTTCTACGCCACCAAGACTCTCGGCCAGAGCAAAGACGCGGCAGCGCTCGAGCACTCTGCGAGTGTACGAAAGATCTCTTTTCAAAACAAGCGATACCATACCTCCAAAGGCGTCCATTTGGCGGCGTGCGAGCGCGTGCTGTGGATGCGAGTCGAGGCCTGGATATATGACGCGTTCTACGGCGGGATGCTGCGTGAGCCATTCGGCCAGCTCTTGCGCATTCGCACAATGACTGCTCCATTCGCAGGTGCAGCGTTTTCAAACCTCGGAGCACGAGAAAGGAATCGAACGGGCCTGCGATTGCGCCAACCGCATTTTGGAGGAATGCCAGCCGCTCGCCCAAATCGGGATCGGAGACGACGACCACGCCGCCAACGATGTCCGAATGGCCGTTCAGGTACTTCGTCGCCGAATGCACCACGATATCGAAGCCGATCTCGAGCGGACGCTGCAGATAAGGGCTGGCGAACGTGTTGTCAGCCACCGCTAGCAGATGCCGCTCTTTTGCGATCGCTGCGACCGCTTCAAGGTCGATGATCTTGAGCAGCGGATTGGAGGGTGTCTCCACCCAGACCATGCGCGTGTTTGGCCGCAAGGCGCGCTCGACCGCCTCGGGCTCAGACATGTCGATGAAACTGAACTCCAGGCCGGCGGATCTCTTTCGCACGCGCTCGAACAGGCGGAAAGTGCCGCCATAGAGATCGTCGCTGGCAACACATGGATCCCCTGTATTGAGCAGATCCAAGATTGTAGCCATGGCGGCAAGTCCGGAAGCGAAGGCGAACCCTCGAGCTCCTCCCTCGAGATCGGCCACGCAGCGCTCATAGGCGAACCGCGTCGGATTTTGAGAGCGCGAATACTCGAAGCCCTTGTGAACACCTGGACTCTGCTGAACGTAAGTCGATGTGGCATAGATCGGCGTCATAATGGCGCCGGTAGAAGGATCGGGCGTCTTGGCCGGCGTGGATGGCACGTGTTCCGAATCGATTAGGCATGATGTTTTGTGTAAAGGACTAGTACAGCAGGCTCAGTGTAGCTTCCGGCGAAGATGGCTCAACAGATCTGAGCGGGTAATCAATCCCAAGAAAGTATCGCCATCCGTAACGAGAGCGACGAGCCCGCGATCGAGAATATCGTAGACGGACTCGATTCCGGCTTCGGCGCGAGATGGTCTCGAGGCGGCTTGTCATGGCGTTCCGCACTGGCGAGTGAAATTTGCTGGGATCGCCGTGAACCGCGAGCAGCAAATCCGATTCGTCCAGCACGCCGACACAGTGGCCCTGCTCGATAACAGGCACTTGGGAGATATCGGCCATACGCATGCGCTGAAATGCCGTGAGCAGCGTGTCGTCAGGCGCGACGGTGATCACCGCGCCTTCTTCGTAACGGCGCGCGATCAGCTCGCGAAGCGTGCCGGTGGCGGGACGCTCCAGGTATCCCTGATCGAGCATCCAATAATCGTTGTACATCTTGGAAAGGTATTTCGATCCCGTATCACACACGAAAGTGACAACGCGTTTGGCCGCGATCTGTTCGCGGCAGTAACGCAGCGCGGCGGCCAGCAGTGTGCCGGAAGAGGGCCCGCCGAAGATGCCGGTTCGCTTCAATAGATCGCGCGCGGTGAGAAAGCTTTCGGCATCGCTGATGCTATAAGCGCACCGGACACGTGACAGGTCTGCGACTGCCGGCACGCAATCGCCGCCTATTCCTTCGACCGCATAACTGCCGGAAGGGACGTGTCTGCCAGTACGCACGTATTCAGCGAGCGAGGAACCAACCGGATCCGCAAGCACCATCTCGAGTTTCGGGCTGAACGCGGGCAAAAAAGCGGCTGAGGCCCGTCATTGTTCCGCCAGAGCCGATGCCGCACACGATCGACATCCACCTGGTGATCCATCTGGTGCCAGATCTCCGGTCCGGTGGTCACTTCGTGCGCCAGCGGATTGGCGGGGTTACCGAACTGGTTGATGTGATAGCAGCGCGGCGTCTCTTTGGCGATGCGCGCCGCCATGTCCTGGTAATAAGCGGGATCGCCGGGGCCCACGTCCGATCGGGTCAGTCGAATATCCGCACCCAAGGCCCGTGCGTGCGCGATCTTTTCCGGACGACATCTTGTCCGGGATAACCAGAATGAGCCGATACCCTTTGACGGCGGCAACCAGAGCCAGTCCGATGCCCGTATTGCCGGCCGTCGCTTCGATAATCGTGTCGCCCGGGCGGAAGTATGCCGCTTCGCTCGGCTGCCTCGATCATCGAGACTGCCATCCGGTCTTTGATCGATCCGCCGGGATTCTGCGATTCGAGTTTTAGATATAACTCGCACACGCCCGTATCAAATCCGGTGAGCTGAACCAGCGGCGTGTTGCCGATCAGGTTGAGGGTGGGAGGCGCAACCGACCCGGTGGAGGTGAACGTTTGCATTTCCATGAGCGTGGCGGGCTTGCTTGCTATCTATAAGGATACGGTGAAGACGATTATCGAGCCGTTTCGGATCAAGAGTGTCGAACCGCTCCGCCGTACGACTCCATCTGAACGCGAGCGGCTTCTCGAGGATGCGGGTTATAACCTTTTCTTACTCCGCGCGCGAGACATTCTGCTCGATCTGCTTACTGATTCAGGAACCAGCGCGATGTCAACCGAGCAATGGGCAGCGCTGATGCGCGGCGACGAATCGTATGCCGGGAGCGACAGTTTCTATCGGCTCAAGGACGCCGTTCAGGACCTCACTGGGTTTCGCCATGTCATTCCCACGCACCAGGGCCGCGCAGCCGAGCGCATTTTGTTTGCGATTATGTGCCGACCCGGCGTCACGATTCCAAACAACACGCATTTCGACACCACACGCGCCAACATCGAATATTTCGGAGCCCGCGCGCTGGATCTGCCAGAGGCCGTTGACACGCAAACGCGCCTTCCATTCAAAGGAAACCTGGATGTGGACGCCCTCGAAAAACTCATTGAAACCGAAGGTGCAGGTAACATTCCGCTGATCATGATTACGGTTACCAACAATTCGGGCGGCGGCCAGCCGGTCTCGATGGCAAACATGGAGCAAGTGCGCGCAATCGCATCGCGCCAAGGCATCCCGCTGTATCTGGACGCCTGCCGCTTCGCCGAGAATGCATGGTTCATAAAGCAGCGCGAACCCGGATATGAGGACTGGACGCCGAAGCAGATTGCTCAAAAGATGTTCTCGCTTGCCGACGGCTGTACGTTTTCGGCCAAAAAGGACGCTTTCGCTAATATCGGCGGATTGCTGTGTACAAATGACGACCGCCTGGCCGAGCAAGAGAAGGATCTACTCACGCTCACGGAGGGGTTCCCAACCTACGGTGGACTTGCGGGCCGGGATTTGGATGCAATGGCTGTCGGGCTTCAGGAGGTGCTCCAACCGGATTATCTCGAGTACCGGATCGCATCAACTGCGTACCTGGGCCGCCACATTACGGATCATGGTGTGCCGATTGTCGAGCCGCCGGGTGGTCACGCCATTTATATTGATGCGGGCCGGATGCTGCCACACATTCCACGCCAACAGTTCCCTGGGCAGTCTCTTGCGATTGAGCTCTACCGGCATGCCAGCGTGCGCTCGGTTGAAATTGGATCGGTGATGTTCGGTGAGAATGCTCGCCATGAATTGCTTCGCTTGGCCATTCCACGGCGTGTGTATACCCAGAGTCATATCGATTATTTGGTTGAAGCGATCCTCGAAGTGAATGAACGACGGCACGAACTACGCGGGTTCGAGATCGTTTGCGAACCGAAATATTTGCGGCATTTCAAGGCAAAATTCCGGCCGGTGTAGAACTCAACCACACTTCGCCAGAACGATAGTTTCGACGAACATGTCGTCCGGAGCCGGATCGCGAGCCAAGCGCCGTGTCAGGCCGTCCTGCAATCGGTCGGCGAAACTGCGGACCGCTTCGCCGTCGCCATCGCGCACTCGGGTCAACGCAGAGGCAAGCGAAGGCATGAAGACTGCGCGGAAGAACAGCGCTTTCTTCCTCGCTAGCGCTTCCTTATCACCGTCCAGTTGGTAATCAGCCCAAGCGGCGTCCGGAAGCGGCGATATGTCGCAATCCTCCACAATGAGCTGTTGGAACTGGCCCTCCTTAGCGAATGGCGCGAGAAGTTCATCTTTCCGTCGCGCATATGCTCCCAATACCATTCGGGTCCGTTCCTGGCCGTGATTGCGCCCTCATCGACCATCTCTGCAAGAACAGCGTTTGCATGATTCATGAACTCCGCAAACCCTGACAATCCGTCATCGGAGAGAGCCGGAAGCACAACCACCAAACGAGCGCCAGGCCGCATCTCGCATGCCCGCAATTCAAGGAAAGCTTCCCAGTCTTCCGCGCCTGGCGTTCGAATGCAGCGCGTGCCTCGCCCGTGCTGCAAGGTGCAAAGAAGTGCCCCGGAATCAGCGACGGAATGCGGCGGAGCCAGACTGCGGCATACGAGCACCACCCGAGATGCACCGAACCAGGCGGAAGCACCTGTTCGTAAAACGATCTTCCGATCGCGCACGGAAACACGTTTGCGTTGTCCAGGGCATATCGGTCCGGGTCGGAACTCAGCACTTCGAACAACGAGTTGAAGTCGTTCGAGGGCTGGTCGATGTGGAAGACAAAGATTGGGCGATTCGGGCCGAGGCGCGGCCGCAGGTTCCGGATTGCGATCTGCATTGGGGCGAGTGAGTTCTTGCCCTGCGACGATCCATAATCGGCGATAACGACGGGCTGATCACCGGAATCGAGCGCGATATTCCGCACCGCCTTCTCCAAAAACGGAGTCGCCAAAGCAGCGCCGCCGGCCGGAATCTTCGCGTGCTTGTTGTAGGCGCCCTTGGCCTTCCATTACGGCGGGAACAATTGTTACTTCGTCCAACATTGTCATGTGTTTCTCCTGGTTCTTATTCGGGAAAATTCAAGCCCCTTTGATCTCGCCGCAATTTACATGCTGGGCCTGCGCGAGCGGGGCCTGCGCGCGGTGCGGGCGAAGATTGCCCCAATAGAACGCGGCACGCGACCCGCGGGTGCATCATGCTGGGCGGTGAAGCCAGCAGGTTTGCCACTCTGTGAAATGCGAGCGCCACCACAGGATCACGATGAGCCGCTTTGTGCACCCTCGCCACGTACGCATTGATCACTTTGACCCGGAAGGTACGCGGGCCGACGGCTTCCGGCATGCGCAGATCGTTTCCAACCACGATGCTCCAGGGAATGTCGATCACTTTCGAAGCTCGCGCAAAGAAGCGCTGCGCGAGATCTCCGCTGCCTTCCGAAAGCGCTGCTTTCAGCTCCATCGCTTCCAGCGCCGCAACCGACATCCCTTGTCCATAAGCGGGATTGAAGTTCGCTATCGCGTCCCCCAGGACGAGGTAGCCGCGGGGGAAGCGATCGAGTTTCTCATAGCGCCGCCGTACGCTCGCGGGAAATCGCGAAACTCACTGGCTCACTCACTGGTTCCGCATGCCGGACCACCTCGTAAATATAGGGGGCTGGGAGCATTCGCGCAAATTCGATGAAGCCGTCCAGTTCCGCCGGAGCACTGGCGCCGAAGTGGGAGATCAGGGTCACCGTCCAGCGTGAGCCCTCCTGCGCGAGCATCACGCCACCCCGTTTTCCCGAAGGTGTCGGCGGCATGACGACCGCCAGATCGCCGCTGCCATCGCTGGGATGCCGCCGGAAGAATCGCGTGCTGTAGCCAAGTGCGATTTCCACCCGCTCCTCCTCCGGTTTCGGATAACCCATCGCCTGCAGCCATTGCGGAGAGTGGGAACCTGCTTCCGGCGGCATCCGCCACCAGGTTGCCGGCCAGTACTTCCTCTCCGATTCTTACGCCAGTGACACGGCTCCTGTCTGCCGATGTCACCAAACCGCTGATCTCCTGGTTGTCTCGAAAGTGCACGTTCGGCAGGTTCCGCACTCGCTCGCGAACGAAACTCTCGAGGAAGGGCCGGCTCATTAGCAAGCCACTCAACCCACTCGGGAAACGGCATGTAGCAGGCTCCCTGCAAGAACCAGCGGATGTCGCGAGCATCGTCACCAGGCACCGCCCCAGCCGCAACCAGTTGGTTGGAAATGCCCGGAAATAGTGTTTCGATGACTCGACAGCCACTCGCCAACAGCCCATGCGTGTGTCGGCCTTGCGGCACGCCACGGCGGTTTCCCGGTGATCTGCCGAGTGCGTCCCGTTCCACCAATGTGACCTGCTCGTAATAATCGGCGAGGACGCGCGCGGCTAACAACCCCGCCATGCTTCCGCCGATCACGATGGCGTGTCTATGCTCACTCGCGGAATTGATATTCATAGGGTGCCCTCTCGCTTGCTCACAACGAAAATCTGAACAAACGAGTGCAGCGGCGCAGGTTGCTTCGCCAGACGCCGCTTTAGTCCGTTCTCAAACCGGCCGGCGAAAATGCGCCTCTGCGCGGGATCATCGGCCTCCGTGAGCCCTGCCGCCAGGGACGGAATAAAGGCCGACCGGAAAAAGAGAGCATACTTGGTCGCCAGCGCTTCCACGTTCCCGTCGCGTTCGTACTCGGCCCAGGCGGAGTCCGGAAGCGGGACGAGGCCGCAGAATTCTACGCTCAGGCCCTGAAACTGCCCATCGGATTGGAACGGTGCGAGAAGATCGCAGCTCCGCCTTGGATAGTTTCCCACCACCATTCGCTCGCGTTCCTCCGCATGAAGCGCTCCCTGATCCACCATTTCCGCAAGTACGGCATTCGCATGGTCCATCAAATCTTCGAGTCCGGTTGCGGCCTCGTCATCAAAGGTCGGGCAGCACGACCATGAGACGCCCTCCAGGACGCAATTCGGCCGCACGCAAAGAAAGGAAAGCGTTCCAGTCCTGGGAAGCCTGCCGCTCGAACGCAGCGCGCTCACGCCCTGTACTGCGGAGTGGAAAGAAATGGCCCCGAATCCGTGTTGGGATGCAGCTCAGCCATAGAGCCGCATACGAGCACCACGCGAGATGCACCGAACCAGGCGGAAGCACTTGTTCGTAAAACGATCTTCCGATCGCGCACGGAAATAGGTTTGCATCTTCGAGCGCGTAAGTGCCCGGGTCGGAGCTCAGCACTTCGAACAACGAGTTGAAGTCGTTCGAGGGCTGATCTATATGAAAGACGAAGATGGGACGATTCGGGCTGACGCGTGGCCGCAGGTTTCGAATGGCGATTTGCATCGGGCGGAGTGAGTTCTTGCCCTGCGACGATCCATAATCGGCGACAACGACGGGCTGATCGTCGGGACCGAGCGCGATGTCCCGCAACGCTTTCTCCAAAAGCGGAGCTGCCAAAGCAGCACCGCCGGCCGGAAGTTCGCGTACTTATTGTAGCGCCTTGGCCTTCCATTACTGCATGAAAAATAGGTTCTAGGTGCGACATTTGATATCTCCGGAAGCCAGCGGTCACCATTTAAACCATTCAACCGGCCGCGAGCTTATTCAATAACGAAGCCCTCAGCTTGCTAACTCGGAGCGAGTTTACTCATTGCAGACGAACGTCGACCCTTCTTTATGTGGTTTCGTGCATAGTGGTCCGAGGTTTGTGACCGCATTCGGCAAAGAGATCATTGCGTTCGGTCCTGCGTGCTGTTCACCGTTGAAGGGGGTAGGGTCTGCTGGGTTAAACCCGCACGCCGCTGCATCCTCTGGATTGTTGAACCAGAAGCCAACGTGAAAGGTATGAGTGGGTTCCAAGGAAGAGGCTGGATCGAAGCCGAATATCTGGTCCAGGAGAATGGTCTTGATCGCCACCTCCGCGTTTCCGTTGGCGTCAGCCTGGATATCCGTCTGATACCAAGCCAGTCCGAAGTTCTTGAAGTTCGGATCCGCAGTTCCGTTTGACAGCAGGTTAGTATTCTGAATCGTGAACAGATCGAAACCGAGGTTTGGTTTCAAGTGCCGGGCGCGCAGAATCAATACGTCATTCAGCTCACCCCTCTGTACAATCAACTGAGCGGTAGGCGTGTGACCACCCTGCACGCCAAGGCAAGTAACAAACTTCGGTTGCGGCACAAGGTTAAAGACGATCTCCGGAACCTGTGCAGATGCGGGCATTGCCACGATTCCGAGGCCGATAGCAGTAAATGCTACAGCGATTAACTTTTTCATGTGATTTTCTCCTTTTTTCTCGAGCGGACTTGATCGAGTGCCTGGAGTTCAAGAGCATTCGAAAGTCCGGTTTGTCCTGCCCGAAGCTGTCGCTCCGGAATGCTCGGACTACGCCATACTGGACTAAACCGAAGCTTCTCGTCCTTAAAAGCCGCTAAAGGATGTCCAAATAATTTCCAAATGGATAGGAGAGCGGCCGACAAATTGGTATGGGCCTGAAAATACTGAGTATTTACGAATTCGGCCCTTTTCGCCTGGAACCGGCCGAACACCGGATCCTCTGCAATGGCCAGCAGGTTCCGCTCACTCATAAGAGTTTTGAACTGCTCCTGTATCTGGTCGATAATCACGGCCGGCTTGTCCTCAAGGACGAAATCATGCGTGCTGTGTGGCCGGGCAGCTTTGTAGAAGAGGCGAATCTTACAGTATCGATCTCCGCTTTACGGAAGGCACTTGGAAGGAATGATGCGGGCTTGCAGTATATTGAGACCGTTCCCAAGAAGGGCTACCGCTTTACCGCTCCGGTCAGAGAAGTAAGAGCCCCAAAACTCATCCCCTCGCAAACCGAAGAGTGGGCAGAATCACAGGGCGTGTCACCGCCTGAGCCGCACAGCATAACGTCTACTGATCCCGGTGTAGGCGTGAAGCCATCTGAGGCAGAGACTCGCGTGACGGCCAGCACAAGCCCTCAGCTGCTTTCCCTCGAAGCCATGCGCCCGTCAAGTGGCCGGCAGTGGATTGCGGTACCGGTTCTGGGGGTGCTTATCTGCGCGCTTCTGATCGGCGGCTATCTTGTATATCGAAAAGTAGTAGGTCCGGTAAACGTTCGGCTGGTGCAGCGCAGCCTCGCCGTCCTCCCACTGCAAAATCTCAGGCACGATCCGGACAGCGAATTTCTCGGTTTCTCGCTAGCCGACGCGGTCATCACTAAGCTTGGGCTATTGAGCTCTGTCACTGTCCGGCCTTCTTCCGTCATAGAGAGATATAAAGATCGGGAGATTGACATTCGAAAAGTGGCTGCGGAGTTAAATGTTGACACTCTGCTCACAGGCACCTTCATTCGCGATGGTGATCACCTCAGAATTACGTACCAGTTGATTGATGTAAATGCGTACAAGATTCTCTCGAAGGGCGTTATCGACCTGAAATATGATGAGCTTCTGGCGGTACACGATAACGTTGCTAAACAGATCATAAAAGGATTGCAGTTGAACCTATCGCCGTCGGAAGCTGAACGAATCAAGCCCGATGAGCCTGTGAACCCGTTGGCGTACGAATACTATCTGCGCGGCGTTGACCTTATGGCTAGCCATAATTTCCCTCTGGCGGTGAAGATGCTGGAGAAGTCGGCCGAAATCGATCCGAAGTATCCGCTGACTTGGGCGTACCTTGGACAATCTTATACGTCCGACGCAAGCTTCGAGTTCGGTGGCCGCGAACAGTATCGCAGGGCACAAGCTGCGTATGAGCGCGCACTTGCGCTTCAGCCGAAGCAATTGGAAGCAGAAACGTTTCTCGCCAACCTTTTGATAGATACGGGCAAAGTTGAACAAGCGGTACCGCTGCTGCGGGACGCGATTAGGAGCAATTCCAAGGATGCGGCTGTTCATTGGGAGTTAGGATACGCATACCGCTTTGCGGGCATGTTGGAGCAGTCGCTTGAAGAATGCGAACGCGCACGCCAAATCGATCCTTTGGTCAAAGCTAATGGCTCAGTTCTAAACACTTACCTGTATCTCGGACAGTACGACAACTTCCTTCGGAGCCTTCCGGATGTAAACGGGTCGGCGTTTTTTCGTTTTTATCGCGGTTTTGGAGAGTACCACCAGGGAAAGTTGGAACAGGCAACGGATGATTTCGATCGTGCCTACGAAGAGGACCCGACTTTATACACAGGGATTGGAAAGGCTTTTGGCGATTCTATCGCAAAGAAGAGCTCGGATGGCTTACAGATCTTGCGGGAATTGGAGGGTAAGATGGAGCGGCGTGGAGTTGGTGATTCGGAAGCGACCTATAAGATTGCCGAAGGCTATGCTGTTCTGGGCGACAAAACTTCCGCCTTGCGCATGTTGCGCTCCAGTATTGAAGGCGGATTTTTTTCCTATCCTTATTTCGTTAGAGATCCGCTTCTTAACAATCTTCGCAACTTGCCAGGATTCCCGCCCCTCATGAACGCTGCACGCCAGCGCCATGAGGCGTTTAGAAAAGAGTTCTTTTGAGCGCACGAAAGTGTATGCGGATTCGCCTTGGGCGCTCAAGTTTGTTTCTCAGCGCCAGTTTTGGAATCAAGTGAACCTCGCTTTCATGGAAGCGGCGAACGAGGCTGCGAGGCGGCTTCAAAATCGTTTCGGAGCCGAAATATTTGGGCCATTTCAAGGCAAGGTTCCGGCCGGTGTCCTAGAATGACGGCATGTTTCTCAAGCAGTACTACCTCGGCTGTCTTGCCCACGCGTCGTATCTCATAGCCGACGAAGCCAGCGCACGTGCAATCGTAGTCGATCCGCAACGGGATATCCAGCAATACCTAACCGATGCCGAGCAACTGGGAGTTCAGATCCGCGATGTCTTTCTGACTCACTTCCATGCCGACTTTCTCGCCGGACATCTCGAGTTGCGTGACCGCTGCCGCGCAGACATCCGGCTTGGGGCGCGAGCCAAGGCCGAGTACAAGTTCACGGCCATGAAAGACGGCGATACGCTCGAGTTCCCGGGACTGCGTCTCCAGATTCTCGAAACTCCGGGCCATACGATCGAATCGATCTCAATTCTCATCTTCGATCTACAGAAGGACCCGGACAAACCATATGCAGTCCTGACCGGGGACACGCTATTCATCGGTGATGTCGGCAGGCCCGACCTGCGCGCCTCTCTCGGCTGGACGGCTCAGGAACTCGGCCATCATCTGTACGACTCGCTGCACAACAAATTGATGCAGCTGCCCGACGAGATGCTGATTTACCCCGCGCACGGCGCTGGCTCTTTGTGCGGAAAAAATCTCTCTTCAGATACAGTCTCCACGCTGGGAGATCAGCGGCGCTTCAACTACGCGCTTCAGCCAATGACAAAGGACGAATTCACACGCCTGGTAACGGCCGATCAGCCAGACGCACCGGCATACTTTACGTATGACGCAATCCTGAACACGCGCGAGCGGGCCACGCTCGATAAGACTCTGCAACAGGTTCTGCAACCAGTGGAACTGGATGAGGTCCTCGCGATGGGTGACGCAGGCGCCCAGATTCTCGATGTCCGCGATCCGGCAGAGTATGCCAAAGGGCACATGGCTGGCAGTATCAACATCGGGTTGGGCGGCCAGTACGCGACATGGGCCGGCACCGTTCTGGACGCCACTCGGCCGATTGTGATCATCGCCGAGCCGGGACGCGAACACGAGGCGGCCTTGCGCCTCGGAAGGATCGGCTTTGATCACGTAAAAGGTTATTTGAAGGATGGAATGGTCGCGCTAGCGGAACGGGAGGATCTGGTCTGGTCCACGGAAAGGGTTAGCGCTTTGACACTGGCGGAAGAGCTGGCCTCTCGAAATCCGCCGATGGTGATTGACATCCGTGCGCCACGTGAATGGAGCACGGGGCACCTCAGCGACAGCATCAACCTCCCGCTCACCCAATTGCAGCAACGGATCGGGGAGGTTCCACGCGACCGCAAAATCGCCGTTCACTGCGCGGGTGGGTATCGGTCCGCGATTGCCGTCAGCATCCTCAACCAACACGGCATCACCAATCTGATCGAGTTGGCGGGCGGTATCACGGCGTGGGAGGCGGCGAAGTTTCAGGTAGTTACCAACTAAATCCGAAAAATGCTCGCCACGAACTGCTTCGCTTGGCTATTCCGTGGCGGGTGTGTACCCAAAGCCATATCGACTATCTGGTTGAGTCGATCCTTGAACTGAATGAAGGGCGGCACGAACTACGTTGATTCGAGATTGTTTGCGAACCGAAATATCTCCGGCATTTCAAGGCGAAGTTCCGGCCTGTGTAGCTGAATTTCTGTGTGCGTCTTTCTCTTGGGCAGTGGGTCAATTCGGAGGTCACCTGCCATTTCCAGAGTCGGTCATTCTGGATCATGTTAAGTGGCGCACGTCTACGGATGGCGTGTCAGACGGCCGCTTGAACTGATTTGAAAGCGATTCCTTTATCCTTCGCGGCTATTGAGAGGTCTAAAAGCCTTTACGAGGTCTGGCCCGAGATCAGACCGATGAGGGAGGTAATAATCGAGCCACTCCGTTGGCGTCCCAGCATCGAAGCCGAATGCCTCGATCGCAGCTTGTCGCGCCGACGGATATGCAGCGCCCCAGCCGGCGAAGTTTGTCGCCACGATTTCGGCACTAAGGAGCATCGCAGCGAGCAGAATCCAGAATCGCCGCTCTTTCGTTGCCAGAATTCGCTCACCAATGAGAATTAGTGCGCCGAGAATAGCAAGCCACCAAGTCAGCATCCAAGATATCGCGAGAACAACCGGAATCATTATCCAGAGAAACACGCGGATTTTAAATGTGGAGGTAGCCGCGCGCAGAATGGTAGTTCCCTCCGGTAGCATCGCCATCGCTACCGCGTTCCGTCTGGTCGCAATCTTACCAGGTAAAACGCGCGGGTTGACCGTCTGATGTGTTCGCTCGACAAGAGCCAAAGCCTTCCGGCCCAGCTCCACGGGGATGATCGCGTCAGTCATGGACCGCACTCTCCTTGGCAATGCTGGATGGGAGGTGAGATCAAAGGTTCCGTCCGAGGCTATATCTTACCCCAGAAGCCGGGGAGCGCTTGCCAAACCAGAGTACCTGGTTAGTAGTCGGCGACTCGCAGTTATCCAAAATTGGTGGGAAGAAGGTGGGGGCCAGTGCTCTCACGCGCATTGACGCGATAGCCTAAGCCAATGGCAAAGCATCCGAAAGAACTGCTGGAAATGTCAGATGAAGATCTGGTTTTCTACGCCTTGTCAGGCGACGTGGACAGTTACGCTCATCGCATCGGTGAAACCGCAGCCACACTGCGGGCCTCGATGCGCATGGTGGAGGCGAGCCGGGAACAAGCCACCGCGAGTAGAGACACACTCGCAGCTACGCGCGACGCCTTGAACGTGAGCGAGCAAACAGCGAGAGCAAATCAGGAGATGGTTCAGGCAAATCGCGACTTGGTACGGCACACGCGTATGCTGGCGATCAGCACTTGGGTGCTCGCCGTGACTACCTTTCTGACGCAAGCGGTATTAATCTACTTGACGGCGAAAAATCGATGAAGATGCTCGCCGTCGCAAAAGTGGATTCTGGCCGCCGCCCATCGATGAAGCAGCGCCCTCCCGCCCTAATACCAACGAGAGTCGGCCATCCGGAAAACAATCCACTCGGCCGGAAAGTCGGCATCTCGACTTGTGCCGCGCGTTCCAGAAAAGCGGATCTGGGAGACAACAGCTCCTGTCCAGCCTTAGAGATGCCCAAGTATCTGGCTCTTGCCAATTACAAACCGCGGGCGTACAGTATTTCTTCATGTCGATCCGAGTTGCTGTCTTGGGCGGTGGCGTTGGCGGCTTGAGCGCCGCGCATGAGCTGATTGAGCGCGGGTTCCAGGTCTCCGTCTACGAAAAAAAGGATATGTTTGGCGGGAAAGCTC
The DNA here is from genome assembly GCA_963771565.1 of uncultured Acidobacteriaceae bacterium. GTDB lineage: Bacteria > Acidobacteriota > Terriglobia > Bryobacterales > Bryobacteraceae > Bog-105. The sequence goes on along the minus strand of CAVYUB010000018.1, from coordinate 22,458 downwards.
GCAGCCTGGCTGCTCCCGGCACAGGAACCTCGGGCCGCAAAGATCTTCCCGGCGAACACGGGTTCCGGTTTTTCCCGGCTTTTTACCGGCACCTGCCGGACACAATGATGCGCATCCCATATCCCGGCAATGTGAGCGTGTTCAACAACCTCGTGCACGCGACGCGCATTCACGTGGCCCGCGCTGGGCAAGCACCGCTGATCCTCACAGCACGAATTCCGCAGAATATAGAGGACTGGGCGCTCGCTTTCAAAGAATTATTCGGCGGCATCGGCGTCCCTGATAACGAGCTTCTCTTCTTCATCGACCGCATTCTCACGCTGCTCACGACTTGCCCCGAACGAAGAATCGCTGAATACGAGCAGATTCCTTGGTGGACCTTTATCGACGCGAACAATCGCTCAGCGGCCTATCAAGCCCTACTCGCGAAAGGCCTCACGCGATCTCTCGTCGCTGTGCGTGCTCAGGAGAGTAGCACGCGAACCGTCGGTTACATCTTTTTGCAATTAGTCTTCGGTGTCTTGACATACGGTGGCTTCGATCGCTTGCTCAGCGGCCCGACAAACGAGGTCTGGCTAAGTCCGTGGGTCGCATATCTCCGCGAGCGCGGCGTTGACTTCCATAGCGGCACGACGATCAAAGGCTTCACAGCAAGTGCGAACGGCATCAGTGCGATCACAGTTGAGGCGGACGGCCAGACAGGCGAAATTACTGCCGACTATTACGTTTCCGCTATTCCGGTCGAGATCATGACCGGACTCGTGGACGACAATCTCAAAGCCCTTGCTCCATCACTCGCCAACTTGGGCAAATTAAGAATCGCCTGGATGAACGGAATCCAGTTCTATTTGGCAAACGATGTTCCGCTGGAGTTCGGCCACACGCTATATGCAGATTCGCCTTGGGCGCTCACGTCTGTTTCTCAGCGCCAGTTTTGGAATCAAGTGAACCTCGCAATTTACGGCGATGGTCGCCTCGGTGGCATTTTGTCAGTCGACATCTCAGATTGGGAAACGCCCGGCATTGTCTACGGAAAGCAGGCCATGAATTGCACGGCGGAGGAGATCAAGAACGACGTCTGGGCTCAAATGAAAACTCACCTCAACGTTACGGGCGCCGAGCTCATTCGCGACGATAACCTGATGAGCTGGTTCCTCGACCCAGACGTGCAATTTCCGAATCCATCTGCCGTAACAAATCTCGAGCCTCTCATGATCAACACGGCAGGGTCACTACAATACCGGCCTGAGGCTTCGACCGAGATTCCAAATCTGTTTCTCGCCTCGGATTACGTCAAAACGTATACAGATGTAGCGTGCATGGAAGCGGCGAACGAGGCTGCAAGGCGCGCTGTTAACGGCATCCTCGATCGCTCCGGATCAGATGCGCCAGGCGCATCGCTTTGGCCTCTGCAGGAACCGGAATACTTTCAGCCGTTGATCGATTACGACCGCCTACGGTTCCGCCTTGGTCTTCCGCACGTAGGCGCAATCGCTCAATGAATCGTTCGGTCTGAGCGATCCTGTTGTAAGTCTTATACTCGGCATTGGCAGACACGCTGGAACCGCGCCCCACCACTGCCCTTTGGCGCACGCTCACGCGGCTCGACAAAAGCAAAATCAAAACCTGGATTGCGCTCCGAAACGCTCTTGGCGTAGCGTTACCACTACGCATCGGCATCGCGCTCGGAGAGCCTCTCGGCGCAGTCGCAATTGCGACCGGTGCACTGAACGTGTCCTACTCTGACGGCAGCGATCCATATGCCCAACGAGCGCGGCGAATGGTTACCTGGAGCGTCCTCGGAGCAATAGCTGTCTTTATCGGGTCAGTAACTGGTAAGTATCATTGGGCTGCTATTGTGGTGGCCGCCGCATGGGCATTCGTAGGCGGGATGCTGGTTTCGATAAGCAGCAGAGCTGGTGATCTCGGTCTTAACACATTGGTGACGCTCATTGTGTTTGCGGCGCGCGGTGCATTATCGCCGATTAACGCGTTGATAGCGGCTCTTCTCGTTCTCGCCGGCGGACTGCTTCAAACCTGTTTCTCCCTGTTGCTATGGCCGATTCGCCGTAGAGAGCCTGAGCGTCAGGCGCTCGGTCAACTCTATCTTGATCTCGCGAGGGATATAGATCCACATTCTGGAAAGCTGTCGAGTTTGCCATTGAGTACGCCAAGCACCCAGGCTCAAGAAACACTTTCCGCTCTTGGCCGCGACCACAGCATCGAGGGCGAACGTTACCGCTTATTGTTCGATCAGGCAGAGCGCATTCGCCTATCCAGCTTCATGCTGGAGCGTCTTCGTCAAGCTTTGAGGAATGAAGAACAACAAAATACACCGGATCGGCACGAGACGGCCGAATGCGTGGACCAGTTTCTCGAAAATGCCTCAAAGCTGTTGCAGCGTGTGGGAAGGGCTTTAAGCGCGGATGAACCAATTCAAGGAGGGCCCGATCTGCTAAGGGAGCTAGACCTGCTTTCCCAGAGAGCACAGTGCCGAAAGCCAGACTCCGATCCGCTATTGTCAAACGAAATACCCTCCGCAATAGACACTCTTGCCGGCCAGTTACGCGCTGTGCTTGACCTTGCGCAACGCGCTACGCCGGAGGGGCTCGCCGAATTTGAAAAGTACGAAGCGGCGCAGCCTTGGAAGCTTCAGCTTAGGAGTTGGTTGGCAACTCTTCGTGCAAACCTGAATTTCAATTCTCCTGCTTTCCGTCACGCCGTTCGGCTCTCCGCTTGCGTAGCGGTAGGCGACGCGATTGGCCGGTCAATAAGCTGGCAAAGATCGTATTGGCTCCCGATGAGCATGGCAGTGGTCCTCAAGCCGGACTTCACCTCCACCTTCAGCCGTGGCTTATTACGTCTGTTCGGTACGTTTGCCGGCCTGATTCTCGCAACCGCTCTGTACCATCTGTTTCCTCAATCGCCGCTCACACAATTGCTTCTTGTCGGTATCTTCATGTTCCTACTTCGATCGATTGGCACGGCTAATTACGGCGTTTTCAGCGTCGCGATCAGCGGTTTAATCGTATTCTTAATCGCTGCAACGGGCATCTCACCGGAAGAGGTAATAGTTCAGCGGGCTCTAAATACTGCGGCCGGGGGTATTCTCGCGCTAATCGCTTATGCGCTTTGGCCCACTTGGGAGCGAACGCAAATTTGGGAGGTCGTTGCGGAGATGCTCGATGCGTGCCGCCTCTATTTTCAAGCCATCCTAGAGAGATTTGAGCGTGACGACCCATCTCTCGAGTCAAGATTGGACGAGACCCGTCGGGCCTTGAGGCTCGCTGGATCAAATACTGAAGCTTCAGTCGACCGGGTAAGCGCCGAGCCAGGGATTACAGCAGAGGCCTTAGATTGCCTCACCTCCATACTTGCCCACTCGCACGCTCTGATGCACGCAACGATGGGTTTGGAAGCGGGAGTGACTGGACTCAGGACCACCAGCCCACCACCGGAGTTTAGAGCATTTGCTCACGATGTAGACTTCACGCTCTACTTCTTAGCTGCCGCACTTCGCGGCTCATCGGCCGCATCGCAAGTCTTGCCGAAGCTGCGGGAAGACCATACGCGCCTATTGCAAGCCCGCGAACGCTTTTCGCCGGGTTATGAATTTGTGCTGATCGAAACGGATCGTTTGACGACCGCGCTCAACACTCTCCGCGAACAAGTGACGCGCTGTCTCGGTCAAAATGTAGACGGCGATGCGCCAAGCAACGCTTCGTTCCTCAAACCTCGATCAGCTTATCGAGCGTAATCGGCAGATCTCGCACGCGCTTGCCGGTTGCGTGAAAAACTGCGTTCGCGACCGCCGCTGACGCTCCAGTGATTCCAATTTCACCGATACCTTTTGCGCCAATAGGATTGACGTGGTCGTCTTTTTCGTCTACCCACAGCGCGTCAATCTCGCCGATGTCGGCATTTACCGGAACGTGGTATTCGGCAAGATTATTGTTGACCCATCGCCCGAGCCTTTCGTCCATGACGGCGTGCTCGTGAAGGGCCATACTGATCCCCCAAACCATGCCGCCGATAAACTGGCTTCGGGCAGTCTTCGCGTTCAGAATTTTGCCTGCTCCAAAGCAACCAATCATTCGAGACACTTTGATTTGGCCCAGGTCCGCATCGACGCGAACCTCCGCGAACTGCGCGCCAAATGCAAACATCGAGTAGCGCTCCTTTTCGGGCCCCTGCTTCGCGCTAGCCTGAGCTTCAATGTGCGGCTGCCCGCTCCTCGAGATGAGTTCTTGAAATGTTTCGCCTTTGGATGGATTGCTCCGCGAGTACAAGCGGCCATTCTCCAGCACAACATCCTGAGCACTGAGGCCAGAGAGCGGCGAGCGCGCATCGCTGACGGCCATCTGTACCAGCTTTTCACGAAGGGCTTGCGCCGCAAGGTAGACCGCGGACCCAGTACTCGCGGCTGTCTGCGATCCTCCGGAGACTGGGGTTTGAGGCAATATCGTGTCGCCCAATCGGAATTTCACGCGATTTGCCGGCACCCCAAAGGAGTCGGCCGCAATCTGCGTCATGATCGTGTACGTGCCGGTTCCCAGGTCCTGAGTTCCGGCATCGACCAAAAGCGATCCATCAGCCTCGAGCCGCGCTGTTGCATTGGAGGGACTTCGGCGGGTCGGATAGACTGAGGTTGCCATTCCCCACCCAACCAGCGCATTGCCGTCTCGCATGGAACGTGGCTCGAAAGGACGTTTGCTCCATCCGAACCGCTGGGCTCCGATACGATAGCATTCGCGCAGCGATTTGCTCGACCACGGCTTCTTCTCTTCCGGATCCGTTTCCGCGTAGTTCTTCAGCCGAAACTCAACAGGATCCATTTTCAGTGCGTAGGCGAGCTCGTCCATTGCCGCTTCCAGGCCGTAAGTGCCTGGCGCTTCTCCCGGCGCACGCATGAACGACGGTGTGCCGATATCCGATCTCACCAACTTGTGAGATGTGCTGTTGTTCGGCGATTCATAAAGCATGCGGGCGGGCAAGCCCGCAGCTTCAACGAATTCATCGAAGGTGGACGTGTGCATCGCGGTGTCATGGCGCAACGCCGTTAACGTGCCGTCACTCTTAGCGCCTGCCACTACGGTTTGTCGAGTCTCGGAGCGAAATCCCAGCATCCCAAACATCTGCGGACGTGTTACCGCCAGCTTCACTGGGCGCTTGACCTGCCTCGCGGCAATCGCGGCCAGAATCACATGCGACCACACTGGACCTTTGCTGCCAAAGCCTCCACCGAGATACGGCGAAATGACGCGCACGTTTTCAGGTGGCAGTCCGAATAGAGAAGCCACGCGACCCCGGTCTGTAAACACGCCCTGCGTCGCGTCATATAAAGTCAAATGATCCGGGCTGTCCCAGACTGCGATGGTTGCGTGCGGCTCCATCGGATTGTGCACTTCAAACGGAGTTGAATACACGTGGTCGATATGCGCGTGCGCCTCTGCCAGGCCCGCGTCCACATCACCGCGGTGACTGACAGCCGGATCTCCGCCACCTCCGGCTTTTTGAGGCGTATAGGCTTCCGAGAGACGGCTTTCGAGATCCACGTGATGTGGCTCAACAGCGTAACGAACGTGCACCAGACTTGCTGCCCGCATCGCATCTTCGAGCGACTCGGCCACCACCACGCCAATGGGCTGATTCGCGTAGCGCACAAGATCGTCTTGCAAGGCCTGCACAACTCGGCCTGGCGGTCGGCCCGCTTCCGGGCCCTTGTTCTGATTCATCACCTGCGGCAGTTTCGGCGCGTTGAGATAGGTCATCACTAACAAAACTCCCCGGGAGCCCTCCGCATCCCGAGTTTCCATGGAAGCGATGCGTCCTTTTGCGATGGTGCTCATCACCATCACCGCATATGCAGCATTCGGGACGTTGTGTTCGTAGGCGTACGGCGCGCGACCAGTAACCTTCAAACGTCCGTCAACCCGATTTAGTGGTTTACCGATTAAATCTGCGATACTCAATTCCTTCCGCTTCCGGTCACGCCATGCTCACGGTGTTGAGCGCACGAACAATACTTCGCCGCGCCAACTCGACCTTAAACGCGTTGTTGCGGTATGGTCGTGCTCCGCGCAGGTCGGCTTCGGCCGCAGCTCGAAACGCTGCTTCATCCGGTCTCTTGCCGATCAGCATTCGTTCGGCTTTCTCGGCTCGCCAGGGCTTGTGCGCTACGCCACCGAGCGCAATTCTCACATGCCGCACCGTACCGTTATCGACGTCCAGAACCACAGCGACTGAAACCAACGCGAACGCGTACGAGTTGCGGTCGCGCACCTTCAGGTAGTGGGACCGCCTTGCGAACGGCACTGCCGGGATATCGATTGCCGTGATCAGCTCACCCGCCCTAAGATTCGTGTCAATGTGAGGGGTATCGCCAGGCAGGCGGTGAAATTCCGCCATCGGGATGGATCGCTCGCCGTTTGGTCCTTTCACCTGAACCACTGCGTCCAAGGCCAGAAGAGCAACAGACATGTCGCTGGGATTCGTCGCAATACAGTGCTCGCTAGCTCCGAGGATCGCGTGGATCCGGTTATAGCCCGTTTTGGCCGCGCATCCACTCCCGGGCGATCGCTTGTTGCACTCGCGATAACTCGGATCGTAGAAGTAATAACACCTGGTGCGCTGCAGCAGATTGCCGCCCATTGTCGCCATGTTTCGCAGTTGCTGCGATGCTCCAGCGAGAATCGCCTGGCTCAGGACCGGGTACCGCGATCGAATGAGTTCGTGATTGGCGGCGTCAGTGTTCCCTACCAGCGCGCCGATCCTAACGCCGCCCTTACGCTCTTCAATAGCCGTGAGCGGCAACCGATTTATGTCGACGAGATGGGTTGGCCGCTCCACGCCCATCTTCATCAGATCCAGAAGATTTGTTCCACCGCCAATGAATCGCACGTCCGGACCCTCGCCGTGGGCTTGGATTGCAGCGTCAACAGATTTAGGGCAAGTATAGGTAAACGGTGTCATGCCTTGCTCTCCTGCTCTACTGCGCGGATTGCAGCGACAATATTCGGATACGCGCCGCAGCGGCACAAATTACCGCTCATCCGCTCACGAATCTCGTCGTCCGTCAGCTTGATCGGTTGAATTTCCCCAATGTTCGGCGTTAGCGCGCTGGGCGCTCCAGCTTTCGCCTCTCGCAACAACGCGACTGCAGAGCAAATCTGGCCGGGTGTGCAATACCCGCATTGAAAGCCGTCGTGTTCGATAAAGGCCGCCTGCATTGGATGAAGCCGCCCGTTCTCAGCCAAGCCCTCGATCGTCGTGATGCGATCCCCGTTGTGCATGACCGCAAGTGTCAGGCAGGAATTGATGCGGCGGTCGTTTACCAGAACCGTGCAGGCTCCGCATTGGCCGCGGTCGCAACCCTTCTTCGTACCGGTCAAGTGCAGGTGTTCCCGAAGCAGATCGAGCAGAGTAACACGCGGGTCAATATCAAACTCGTGCGATTCGTTGTTGATCGTCAGAGTACATTTGGCGAGCGATACATTCTCTTCGCTGGCCTGCGCCTCCGCTGGCAAGACCGCACTTGACGCAGCCCCGCTAGCTAATACAGCCCCGACAAATTCACGCCGGCTTACGGAGTATTCGATTGTTCGTCTACTAGGTTCCATTCTGTTCCCTGTCCCGAGAAACAAGCCATTTAAGCGCGAAACTGATCAGTTGACGACGGTGTGTTGCAGAAGAGCGCATCCGTACAATTCTCAGGTGCTCTTCCTGCGTGCCCTCCGGTATGTTTGGACCAGGGATTCTGAAGTTCCTGAACGTGGTGAGTAGTGTGCTGACGTTAATCGCCAGCTACAACGCTGAACTCAGGAACCGCCTGTTCCTGGTTCGTAACTTCGCTGGTTTTTACAAAGCACCGAAGAACTTCCGCGACGCTCCAGGCCTGAGCGCAGCAACCGCGGGGCGTAAATGGCGGTTCGGCATCGAAGATTTCGCTTATCGAGCACACGCATGCTGAGCGGAGATGGGGTTTGAATCCCTCGAGAAAACTCCGCGCGGTTTTCAGATCCTCCGGATAGACTTTTAGCCACGCATCAACAAAAGGCCCGATAAGCCACGCCCAAACTGTCCCTTGATGGTAGGCAGCATCACGCGATCGAAGGTCACCATCGTAGCGCGGCTTGAAATCTTTGTCGTCTGGCGCTAACGACCTCAACCCGACCGGTGTTAGCAGCTTCTGCTTGACAACTTGAATTACGCGTTCCCAGCGCTCCTCAGTCAATATTGGATATTCCAGAGAAATCGCGAACAACTGGTTCGGCCGGCAAGCGGGGTCCGGCCCTCCTGACTCGCCATCGATGACGTCGTAAAGATAACCGCCCTCCTCATACCAGAACCTTTCGTTAAAGGATGATTTAGCTCTCGTCGCATGATCTGCGACGCCAACTGCTTCATCGGTTCTGCCGATCTGCCGCAGCCAACCTTCGAGGAGGCGGAGAGCGTTGTACCAGAGTGCGTTGATTTCTACCGCCTTACCGCGGCGTGGCGTTACAACCCAATCGCCTACCTTCGCATCCATCCACGTAAGTTGATAGCCTTCCTGCCCCTGAGCCAACAGCCCGTCTTTGTGATCCACGTGAATGTTAAATCGCGTGCCTCGTAAGTGATGACCTACGATGTCCAGCAGATGAGGCAGCAGTTGCTTCAGTAGATGTCGATCGTTCGTATGCTCAATGTATCTGCTAAGCGCATGGAAAAACCAGAGCGTGGCGTCCGCCGTATGATACAGGCCTTCTTTCTTCCCTTCGGGGAACATGTTGGGAATCAGGCCATCGCGGATATAATGTGTGAAGGTCCGCAGAATATAACTGGCTTCTACCTGTCTTCCAGTTACGAGCGCGAGACCTTCTAAACTGATCATCGTGTCGCGACCCCAGTCCGTAAACCAGTGGTAGCCGGCAATAATGGTTCGAATTTCGTCTCCCGCTGCGCGTGCGCGGGCTGTATCTTCCTGCCGCCCAACTGGACTGATGACGAACTGGTCAGCGGCCCAAACTAGCTCGTGACAAATCTCCTCACATGCTCCGGGATGCGCTTCTAACAGGAGCCGCCGTCTTCGATCCTGTTCGAGATCCCAAGCCTGTTGGGGAGACAGAGCCGACATGACGTCCCAGCTCTCGGTGGAAGCGACAACGGTTGCGTCTGCGCCGGGACTAATCTCAGCCGAAAAGTAGCCGGGACTCCAGAGACCGCCCTTCCATATGTATCCGCGACTTCGCTCGACAGGATAAATGACATCGTCAATGCGCACGCATTCGACGGCCAGCCCCGCATCGCTCGCAAGCATTATAATTCGCAATGGCGGCAGATCGGCCGAACTCTTCAGCAATTCATAATGATGATCGCGAACCGTGAACGTGTACGTCTCGATCGGAGTATTCACGGGAGCCTCATGCTCCCGCATGTTGATCGCGGGCCGCAGCTGTAGCTTTAGACAGCCGGAACCAGATGCAATCCGATAATTCAAATAGGTCGTATTCTGGCCATGCGGCATAACAAGGCGCTTTTCGAGCGTGAATCCATCGAATTCATAGCTCCAGATGGGAAGCCCAAGATGAAGCCGAAAGTTCGTCAGGTACTCGGAAGCGGCGAAGCTCGCCCCATTTGCTCTTTGAAGTCCATTTAGCTGAATCGTTTGGCCATCTGGAAGAACCACTTGCTCCAGAATGTCGTTCAGCATCATGGTTCGACCCAGCGGGACCGGCAGTGCGGCGATCAAGTATCCGTGAAAAACACGCGTGAGACTTCCCCCGAGGGTACCGGATGCGTAGCCTCCGAGTCCGTTCGTAACCAGCCACTCGGTGTTCGTCAAAATCTTTACGTCGGCTTCACTCAGCGCAACATTTGCTTTGTGACTAAAAATGTTTTGCATTAGAAAAATCGGCGATCGGGAACCAGAGTGCTCTCAGTCGTCAATTGGATGAGGGAGCAGAAGAATCGCGGCTTGGCCGGGTATCTTCCAATTCCGTTCAGTGTCGAGCAGTGGTGTTCCACATCCACCGTATTGAGGGTCTTCGGACGACCATAGCTTGACCCACTCCATTGAGGCCGGAGGAGCCAATAATGGTTCTGGCGCTGGATCCAGAGCCAGTTCTATTCCCAGATTAACCAATAACAGCCGGTCTTGCCGGTAGTCCGGCGAGAAGAAGCGAACCAGAAGGCATTGAGACGAAAACACAGCGCCATCGACGCCATACGCTCCCTGCGCGGAAAGGATCGGGTCCTCTCGGCGGAGACGCAATAAATCTCTATGCAGCGCATAGGTTTCGGCATGCTTGTCCACTTCAGCGTGATCCAGCTTACATTTTTCAAACGTCTTCGATGAATGCGGGTCATCGAAACATTTCTGAATTTCCGGCAAAGCCAAAGAACGCCATTGCGCCAGGAATTCCATACGCCCGGCTTTAATCAACTTCGCCAGTTCGGGTTTGTGGTCTGCGAAAAATAAGAAAGGACTCGAAGCTCCAAACTCCTGCCCCTGGAAAAGCATCGGCGTACCAGGCGCGAGAAGTATCAGTGCGGTCAAAGCTTTGAACATTCCGGGCGATGTCAGCTCGTGGACTCGTTGGCCGCGAGCGGAATTCGCAATTTGATCATGATTCTGAATGAAGTTGATCATTGCCGCGCGAGGCAAACCTAGGGTCGGAGTACCACGCCGCTTCTGCTGCCATCGGTACCACTGGCCCTGAAACAAGTACCCATATTTAACCGCCGACAGCAGCTCCTGCGCCGTGCCCCGGTAATCGGTGTAATAAGCATCCGCTTTGCCAGTCAGCGCCACCATCGCCGTGTGATGGAAATCGTCGTTCCAGAGCGCGTCAAGGCCGTAGCCGCCATCCGCGATTGGCTTGATTAACCGCGTGTTTTGAGGTTCATTCTCCCCAACAAGGACAATCGATTTGTGGCCTGCCGCTTTCCGGGCAGCGCAGGAAAATTCAGCAATGATGTGCGGCTCAGATTCATCGTGGATGTCCTGGGTGGCATCCAGACGCAAGCCGTCCAGATGAAACTCCCTGATCCAATATGCGGCGTTCTCCCGAAAAAACTCCCGCACCGGGCCGCGCTGTTCACCATCGAAGTTGATCGCGTCACCCCAGTCAGTCTTGTAGCGAGTTGTGAGATAAAACGGAGAAAACTTCGTAAGATAATTGCCGTCCGGACCTATGTGGTTATAGACCACGTCCAGAATGACACCCAACCCAACCGAGTGCGCGCGGTCGACAAACGCCCGCATATCGTCCGGAGTTCCGTAGATGGAGGCAGGTGCATACAGCTGAACGCCATCGTAACCCCATCCGAATTTGCCTGGAAAATCTGCAACGGGCATCACTTCGAGCAAGGTGATACCGGTGTCACGCAGGTACTCTAGTTTCTCTGCAGCCCCGAGCCAAGTGCCTTCGGGCGTGAACGTGCCGAGATGAAGCTCGTAGATTACCTGGCCTTCCAATTTGAGCTCCAGGCCAGTGAGTCATCGGACCACCGAAAAGAGCGTGGATCGACTATTTCCGACCAGCCGTGCGGCCCGGTAGGTTGGTAGCGCGACGCGGGGTCCGGATACGCCTCTCCGCCATCGAGCCCATACTTATATCGCGTCCCCGCGGAAACGTTCGCGACAAACCCGGAGAAGTATCCGTTCTCCTCGTCAGCTAATAGAGCCCCGGCGCGCCCTTGTTCGAATACCACTTCGACAGATCGGTGCTGAGGAGCCCAGACTCGGAAGTGCGTCCCACTTCCGTTTGCTTGAACTTCGGCGCCCACGGGCACTTGTCTGAAAACGGGCGAAAGGGTATCTAACATAGCGTCCTTTGGGCACCAGCCCCTCTACTTGCCGGACCAGCATGCAGAGCGTTTCTCGAGAAATGCCGAAATGCCCTCTTGCGCATCAGCAGCCATAGCGTTTGTGGTCATGACCTCTTTTGCGTACGCATACGCCTTTGGCTGATCGAGGTCAATCTGCGTGTAGTACGCTTGCTTTCCGATACTCACCGTGAGCGGACTGGCCTGAGCAATGCGCGCGGCCAGCTTGCGCGTCGCGGCCTTTAACTCGGCTGCCGGAACCACACTGTTGATCAGACCCCAGTCGGCTGCTGTCGCTGCGTCGATAGCCTCGCCCGTGAGAAGCATATGTAAAGCGCGCTTGCGTCCCACAGCGCGGCTGAGCGCAACCATTGGAGTTGTGCAGAATAGCCCGATGCGAACACCTGGCGTTGCAAAAGTGGCCTGCTCGGAAGCGATTGCCAGATCACAGCTCGCGACCAGTTGGCAACCCGCTGCAGTCGCTACACCTTGCACCTCTGCAATCACGGGCTGAGGAATCGACTGAATTTTCATCATCAGTTCTGCGCAAACCTCGAAGAGCTGCCGGTACTCGCTGAGGGAGCGGCCGACCATCTCACTCAAATCGTGCCCGGAACAGTACACTTTCCCCGCCGCCGCAAGAATCACCGTTTGCGCATTAGGTTCCTCTCGATCTCATCGAGACAGCCGATTAACTCGCGCATCAGATCGAGCGATAGCGCATTGCGGCGATTTGGGCGATTAAGCGTTACGATCGCTGTCGTTCCCTCCAATTCCAGCGATAAATCCTGAGTTGTCATTAACCCCCTCCCGTCCCTGACATACACTTTTAGTGAATCACTGTGTCATTCGGAGTCTCAGATCCACGTATCCAACTATTCGATTCAGAACTGTTTGAAGAGTTACTCGAGCGAGCCCGCCAGTCTCCGCGTTTGCGCACGAATCATAATTTCCACGTCAGCATGGAGGATAATCCTCATCGGTTTCTGAACGTGATGTTGAAAGGAACCTACATTACTCCGCATCGCCATCGCGATCCGCCGAAAGCGGAGTCTTTCCTTGTGCTCAGCGGTGAATTGGCACTCTTCACGTTTCGACGATGCAGGGGAAATCGCAGAAAGTACACGTTTTGGGCCGGGATCCAATCGGAATAGACATCCAGCCCGGGGTCTGGCATACCTTGGCCGTTCTAAGCGAACACGCAATTTGTTTCGAAGTCAAGCCAGGGCCATACTCGGTGATGAATGACAAAGATTTCGCGACATGGGCGCCCAGAGAGGGCGATCCGAACGCATCAGAATATCTCAAAAGCTTGATTTCGGTGGCTCAGAGGCGCTGAGCAGGACGTCACCGCCGCATGACTACCGGCTATCGTTCCAGTGCGGCACGGATGCCGCGGGAGCTTGAGCCTAATGCCTCGTTCAAAGCCGCTTTGATGCTTGCATTGCCTGGATCGCGACGAAGCGCTTCGTGCAATTCGGTAAGCCCTTCGGTCCACTGTCCGAGGCGCAACAGAGCGATCGCATAATTCACACGAATGCCAACGTGTTCGGGATTTAGCCGTACCGCTTCGCGATATTTCTGCATTGCGTCACGCAAGTTTCCGGCTTTCTCGCAAGCTCGCGCCCTCGTTATTCAGCCTGACGGCAGTGAGCGCATTCTGCCTGATCCTGATCCTCTTTTCGCAGCAGTTCACTCAGCTTCTCTTTTACGCGTGTTTGCTTCTTCTGTCCTGCCGTCACGCCGAAGGGCGGTTTGCAAAGAATTCAAGCGTCGACTGGTCTTCGGGATTGAGACGATAAGCCTCCTGCAAGTGCTCCACAGCGAGCTGCGGCTGGTTCTGAACCAGATACTCGGCCCCAAGACGGTACTGCGCGACGGGATCAGCGGGATTCAGTTCGACCGCTCGTTTCTCCGCCGCAAGAGCACCGGCATCATCCAGCAAAAGTTTTCGAGCCTGCCCCAGATCGGACCACGCCTCCACAAAATCTGGACGCAATGAGACGGCTTGTTCGAGTTGCGCTGCCGCTTTTTGCGAGTCATTGCGCGCGCTGTATACCTTGGCCCGCAAATAATGCGGGTAAGCTGCGTCCGCCGTCTTCCCCATGGTCTTTATGGCGCGGTCCAGGTGCCCTGCAGCGGCTTCATACTCCCCCGCTTGGAGTAAAACAAGCCCGAGGTTTACCTGTGCCACAGCGAATCCGGGGTTTATCGCGACCGCTTTCTCGAATGGAGCGCGCGCCGCTTTCGCATCGCCAAAACTGTTGTACGCTTCGCCAAGCGCGTTCTGCGCCTCTGCCGATTGTGGCCGCAGCCGGACCGCTTCACTCAGTTGCTCAATCGATTCTGAACGATCCCCCTTCTCCGATGAGCAGGCTGCCCAGCAGCAGCCGCGCATCGGCAGCTTTCGGATTTTCTTGATCAGATCCTGCAATAGGCGAATTGCCTGATCTCGATGTCCCTTCGCGGCCAGATCCCATGCGGTATCGACGGGAGAGCTCTGCGCGACAAGCAGAGTTCCACAAGCGAGCGAGGCCAGAACTCGGAGCATGCTTACGGCTATTTACTCGAATTTTTGCACGCGGGTGATACCAGAACCCTCGGTAACGTGAATCAACCGATCCACGGCAACATTCGTCAACTTTTCGATTTGCCCCAGTGGCCACCGAATTTCCATGTCCACCGTTGTGACAGAACCAAGCCCGAAGTGCAGCCGGCTATCATTCACGGATAAGTAAGAGGATTGGCTCAGTACCTCCTTGGCCTGCACTTTTTGCCCGTAATGGACGGTCACTCGCGCGCCAATTGCGCTGCGATTCGACTTAACACCTTGCAGCTTGACCTTGATCCAGTGATTCTTGCCGGTTACGTCGTTTCGCAGCAAGGAAGGTGGCTCGTTCAGATTCACGATCACGATATCCAGATCGCCATCGTTATCGAAATCCCCGAAAGCGCAGCCGCGGCTGCAATGCACAGACCCAATGGCCGGCCCAGCCTCCCCGATCAACTCCTCAAATCTTCCGTCGCCAAAATTACGAAAAACGATGCGCGGTGCCTTGTATGGCTCATCCGGCTTATTCCGCAGCTCTGGATAGATACCGCCAGTTACCCAGAAGATATCCGGGTTGCCATCGTTATCCAGGTCTTCTATTCCGATGCCCCAACTCACAAATCGCGTCTCAACTCCCAAGCCTGAGCGGAGCGTTTCATCTCGAAATTCGCCCTTGCCGTTGTTAGCGTAAACGGCAGGCGTGTCGGCTGCAAAGTGCGTTTTTACGATGTCCAGGTTGCCGTCCGGCTTGAGATCGCCGACGCCGACACCCATCCCGGCTTGCTCCATTCCATCCTCGCTGAGAGCGACACCGCTCTCTATCGCCTGTTCGACAAACGTTCCGTCGTGCTGATTGCGGAAGAGCAGACTTGGGGTGGAATCGCAGGCAAGGTAGATGTCGGGCCAGCCGTCATTATCAAAATCCGCAGCGACCGCGGTGAGCCCGTATCCACCATTCACTTTACTGATGTTGAGCTGCGCCTGTCACATCCGTGAAAGTGCCATCGCGATTGTTGCGGTAAAGAGAGTGATGCCCGTAGGGCAGCCCGCGCGGCCCACAGAAGACATGCTCGTAATTGCAATCTGTATTCTCTCCGGCTCGCGATACAACCTTCATATCGAACTCAACATAATTGGACATGAACAGATCTAGCCATGCCATCGCGGTCATAGTCGACGAAGGTGCATCCGGTGCCGAATCGCGGGTTCGTGTTCAGCAGGCCCGCTTCTTTTGTTACGTCAGTGAAGGTTCCATTCCCGTTGTTGCGATAGAGCACGTTCCGGGGCCAGCCGGTGATGAACACGTCCTCAAATCCATCATTGTTATAATCGCCGACGGTCACACCGTACTCGTAGCCGGTCCGAAACAGCCCGGCCTTCTCAGTCACATCCGTAAAAGTGCCATCGCGATTGTTCTTGTAAAGACGGTTAGAGGCGTCCGCTGGCGGGTCGCCGAACCGCGAGCCTGAAAGCACTAGAATGTCGAGCCAACCGTCATTATCAAAGTCGAAAAAGGCTACACCGCAGCCCATCGCCTCAATTACGTAGTCGGCGCGGTCCGGGTGGCCGCAGATTACAGCTTTGTTGAGTCCGGCATGGAGGCCAATGTCCGTGAAACGGGCGTGGAAGGGGAGCCCCGATGGCTTGCCACGCGGTGAAGCCTTGACATTGCGCGAAGCCATCCCTGGCCGAGGAGCGGGTCCAGTCTGTCGCGCGAATAACTGAGCTAGCGAGGAAGCGAGCGCAAGCAGGCGAACAAACGCTGCGCCGGGTCAGCGAACTGCATTACCTCACCTAAACCAACTTATCAATTGCGACAACAACAGTACGCGATTCCGGCGTCCGCCCAGAAACATGAGCCTGAACCCGATTCTACCTGCCTGTCCAGCCGAATTGCCGTAAAGTTGCACCTTGTGAGCCGAATGTACCGCCTGTAGAGCCCTGATACAGCGCCTGGCCGAAAGTTTGCATCATTGCGATTGGTATCCGGGTCACCCAGATTCAGTCTGTTGGTCGCGTTGTAAGCGGTCATCTTTAGCTGAGCCTGGACCTTCTCCGTGATGTGGAAGTTCTTGAGCAAACTCGCATCCAGGTCGAAAAACGACGGGCCCGTCACGACATGGGTATTGGAGAGGATTGGTTCGCAGCACATAGGTATTTGCCGGCAAAACGTTGAACACCGACGGATTGAAATAATAGCCGGCCGGCACATTCTGACACGGATTGCCCGTGACGATGTAGTTTCCAAATCGAGGATAATCGCCGCTAATAAACGTCGCACGCCGGTAATCTGCCAACCGCCTATGATGGCATCGGCGGCTCTGGGCAGACTCGACAAGTACGTCTTTCCCTTTCCTACGGGCAGTTCATAAGTGCCGGCCGCGGTTATCCGGTGGTGCGGCTGGTCGCTAGCCTGCCACGTGAGCTGATTCAGATATTGGTCAGATCGTTGAAGTTATTGATCTGCGTCTTCTCGCGGATGTAAATGTACCCGAACAAGAAGTTATAGCCCTTGCTGAACCGCTTTTGTACTTTGAGTTCTATGTCCTGATATTGCTCGCCTGCGCCCAGGACGCCGATCTTCATATAGCGGACCATATAGCGGAAATGGAACGAGTAATGATCCGAGAGTGACGCTCTGCTGGTTGAAGAGAGGACCGGGAATCAATGTCTGATTCAGGTAATGATAGAACGGATTGGCAACAGTCGTGGTGTTGAGGGTATTTTGATATTGCTGCTCTAAGCGGGGATCGATGCCATTGAATTGCCTAGTGTAATGCTGGTTCCGAAGTTTCTGAAGTAAGTCAGCGAGGCTACAATCTCGCCCGGCAACTGGTGTTCAATGGTGACATTGAGCCGGTGATTGTAGGCTTTCTCGAAATACTTCGGATACCAGAGCAAGGGTGAGCCTCCGCGGCCTACATTTGTTCCCGCCGCCGTGCCCAGAATGGGCAGCAAGCGGATTGTTGGCCGGATAAGGATCTGAGATTGTCTGCTGCGGCCTGCCGTTCAGCAAGGGCGCAGTGTACTGGTAAGCCAGTCATTCCGAAGAATGGCGGCTCCAGGAAATTCACATCCTCGAACCCGGAGATGGGGGCAGCCGTAAAATTGAATTCCGTGGGAATGGTGTACATCGCATAGCCGAAACGCAGAGCCGTCTTATCATTGACGCGATAAGCAATACCGAACCGCGGCTGGAGTGCGAGTTTCGGCGCGTTCCACATGCCCGGGTGGCCGCTATTAGTGAACTCCCAGAGACCGTTGTAGGCATATGAAGTGGGCTTGGCAATAGCCAGAACCTGAGGGGGCATCTGCGGGGGATTGGCAGTGATGGCCGGGTCGGCGAATGTCAAATTGAGGCCCTGTGAAAGCTGGTGCTGGGGATCGTGCCACGCCGTCTCGTACTCGTCGCGAACACCCAGGTTAATCGTTACGTTGCGACTCACTTTCCAGTCGTCGCCAATGTAGATCCCAAAGAAATCGGACACCGTGATGGGCGCGGGACCACCGATCATCTGGGACTGGCCGTCAAGCGCGCCAAGCAGGAACGTTGCAAATTGGTCACCCGATTTCGTCAGGTCTGGACTGTTGAATGTGCTGGCGGTGAGTGACTGAGGGAAATAGAAGTTATCGGTGTTACTATACGTAAGTCGGGCCGGCGCTTCGACGATACTCGAAGCCGGCCTTAAGATAATGCGAACCCCTCGTGCTGGGACATTTTGACACTGAAGGATTCCGCTGCCGGTCTCTGGTCCCAGAAGAAGCCCGGACCGCCGAAACGTGTTGCCGCCGATATTGAGGCTTGGGTCCCCTCCGATAACCAAGCTCGGGTAGTAAACCGGTACGTTCGCGAAGCTTCCAGGTATGGCGCATACCAGTTGTTGCCCGGCCAAATGCTCGCCCAGCCATTTTTCCCCAAATCTTTGGAGACGTAAGCATCAGTGAGATTGAACCAGTCGCCGTGGAAATCTAACAACGGTGCTGGGAGTTACGGACCAAACGGCATCGCCAAGCACCTGGTTAGCGCCGCGCAGGCTTCCGGACGGCTGGAAAAGGAATGAGTTGTTCGGCGTGGGATTTCCCTGGATGTCAGTGGAATGGTACCGCCCGTAGTAACCGGACACACGCCACTTCTCGCTAATGTTGTAGTCGACGCGATCGGAGAAGTTTCTATAATTCGAATTGTCGATGAAGCCCTTTTCATAGTTGTTGAGATGGTTGTACCCAACACCGGGATTGTTCGGGTCCCAGAAGGCGCCGCGGCCAGCTTAGCGGAGAAGGGATCGAATCTGCTTGAGGGGATCTTATTGCCAGGGAAAAGCCGTCCGGGTTACCGCCCCAGTTATCGGATCCACTACGGTGCTGAATGGGTCGTAGATCGGACGAATCGACCCATCCGCGGCACGAGTTTGCGAGAAGTCGCCCTGGCGTTCCAAGGCGTTGGCACTGTCGTGGTGTAGCTGGATGGAACGCCGATTTTCCAGTACTCCATGGAGAAGAAATTAAATAGCTTGTTCTTCAGGATTGGATTCCCGAATGTGCCACCGTACATGTTCTGCCGTTGGCGTTCTGCGTAAATGTGTGCGGTCCGCTTCCGCGCTCAGCCACGGATAGCGGCCAAGGTAAAACGCATTGCCGTGCCATTGATTGGTGCCGCTCTTAGTTGTCAGGCTGATGATGCCGCCGGCACTGTGTCCCGATTCAGCATCTACGCTGTTCTGTTCGACAATCACTTCCTGAACATCATCCTGATTGGGAGGATAGCCAGCCTTATGGCCGATGCCGATCGGCGCGCCATCCACCAGGAGGTCGTTCTTCAGATTCGTCGCGCCGCCGAGATCGACACTATTCGCCGCCCATGAATCGAAGGGCTGCATTTCGCCTCGCGTGTTGATCGCTGCAGGCTCCAGCAAGGTCAGCTTGAAGGCATTCCGATCCAGCCTCGGCGTCTCATTCGCCATCTTGGTATCGATTGTCAACTGCTGATTGGTTGAGTTGAATTCAACGGCCGGCGGAGTGGCCTCTACCGTAACGCTTTGTTGCAACGCGCCTGGCGTGAGGCTGGCGTTAACGGTTACGTCGCCACCGGATTGAACTGTGATGTTCTCCTGGACAAATTTCCCAAACCCGGGAGACTCCATAGTGACGCTGTATGTTCCCGGTTCCACGTAGTCGAAGACATACAGCCCGGAGCTGTCGGTCTCTTTGGTAGTGATGACTCCGGTATTGACGTTTGCGAGCGTCACCGCGGCACCTGAGATAGTTGCGCTGGTTTGGTCAGTGACAAGGCCGCGCACCTGCGCACGATACGTTTGGGCAAAGGCTGAGTATCCGATAAGCAACGATAACAACAGACCCGCGATTTGCAGGCACGTCAATTTTTGAGAATTCATGTCCCCCCGCTGACAGTGGCAAATGAAAGCCTCGAATAGAAAGACTACTCGAGTTTTGGTACCGCGCATTATATCAAAATCTGCACGCCGGTCAATACGAACAAAATACGGGTATCCTTAACATACGATCTGTCCGGTTGAATAACAGGTGATCTCTCCGCTTTAGAAAGCGGGGTTCGGAAGAGCGCTTCGAACCGGAGCCGGTATTGGAACGCCAGGCTTCAGCGCTTCCCAGAGAATACGATTCGTTTCCTGAGGGTCAGCTCGATCGAAGCCCGAAAAATCCAACCGCAGAGAGGCTTCTGCGGCGGGGCCTTTTTCTGGATTTTTTGCCAAAAGATCGATCCGAGGCGATATGTTGCTGTACGCAGTGAGATCCGGGGTTGCCGCGAAAGCGCGATACATAGGGGTCGCAGCCCGATCGAATTGGGTCATAGGCGGTAAGCCGAGAATAAGCTCCATCGTGTGAACCATTGAAGCCGTTGTATACAGTGTGCTGTCGACGATGCCTCGTTTGATATATGGCGAGATCGCCAGACCCACCGTTCTGCGGCAGTCGACGTGATCGGGACCATCTTGCGCGTCATCCTCAATCACGAAGACGATTGTTTCCGGCCAGAAGCGCGAGTGCGAAACTGCATCGATAATTTTCCCAAGTGCCTGGTCGTTTGATGCAACCATCGCGCTAGGCGTATAGTGCCCGGGACGCAATGCATGAGTATGATCTTCGCCGAGCGACATCACCATGAACCGCGGCCAATTGCCATTTTTCTCCGCGTCGTGCATCTCCCGAACGAAAACATCGGCCAGATCCGGGTCGCGCCCTTTCGTGATATCTGTCCAACCGGTAGATGCGAGTTTCAGCCACTCGACGCTGGCATGACCTTCCAGTCCCTTCGCAACGAACCTCGGACCCTGATCGCGCCCGGAGTGAAAGAACGCAAACTCGCCGAAAGTGCGAAAACTTAGCCCGTGACGCGCACAGCTGTCCCAAAGCTATCCACTCGGCGACGCAGTCAATCTCTCATCCGCCCCAAGCTCGCCATCTCCGGCTTTTGGCTCAGAGCGCCCGCTATAGCTCTGGAGCCATGCCTTAGACGTGAAATCCGTTGCGTAAGCTGCGTCGCTCCATTGGTGTCCGTTTTCAGAGACTTCACCGTTGACGTACAGGTTGTCGAACACTGCCCAGGTCCTTGCAAGTTTGTGCGCGTTCGGCGTGACCTCTTCTCCAAATAACGTCAGACTCGGGTCGCCGTTTCCGCGGCCCAAATCGCCCAGCACCTGATCGTACGTGCGATTCTCGCGAATTATGTAAAGAACGTGCCGGAGGCGCGGGCACACACGGTCTTGAATTGTCTCGGCCAGTGCCTTGGAGTCACTGTCATGTTCAGCGCTGGGAAAGTTATGAATAACCTCTTTAGTCAGCTGATTCAATCGCCTCTCACTAGGCAATTTGATGAAAGAGACATAACCGGTGAGCGTGTCGCCAACATAATCGTATGGATGTCTCGGGTCTGGTTACAGCCTCTTTCGAAAGCTTTACTGTCGGAACGTTGGCGCGCGAACCCAATCCCTTTGCAATACCGGTGTACAGCGTAC
The DNA here is from genome assembly GCA_963771565.1 of uncultured Acidobacteriaceae bacterium. Classification (GTDB taxonomy): domain Bacteria; phylum Acidobacteriota; class Terriglobia; order Bryobacterales; family Bryobacteraceae; genus Bog-105. Next base: position 1,107 of record CAVYUB010000018.1, on the reverse strand, counting down.
TGCCGTCTCGAGATACAGCTAATGCGGATGGATACCATCCGGTGGGAATGAACCCGAGGACTTGGGAATGATCGGGAGTCGAAATGTCGATCACCGCGATTCATTGTTATCGGCGTTTGCGACAAATAAGCGCTTTCCATCTGAAGTTACGGTGATGGCATCCGGAGTGGAGCCGACTGGGTCGGATGGATTGAGAGATGTCTTGATCGTCTCAACCACTGTTTTCTGCCGAATGATGCTGACGCTGTTCGAACCGGCATTCGAAACAAAAAGCCGCCCATCAGGACCGAACACAAGATCGTTTGGATGAATGCCAACCTTGATACGCGCAATCGGCGCTAATACTGCCGTACTGAAAAGACTAACGGACTGGTCCCCCCAGTTTGAGACAGCAAGAAGCATTCCGTCCGGAGAAACAGCAGCCCTATAAGCGCCGTAACCGGAAGGGGCGGTTGCTTTAACTTCGTAATTAGGCCCGGACAGGCGATAAACAGTGTCGTTGTTGATATTCACAACGAAAAGCGCCCCGTCTTTCCCAATTGCTAACCCGCTGATGAAACGGTTTTTGGCTGCGAGACCTTGAATGCCGATCGGTGCTGCGAACGAAAATTTCTCTGCATCGAGGCTCGCCCGCAGTACTGCGGCATCGAACTGAGGTGCAACGATCTGCTCGCCGCGCGAAGCCAGTCGCTTGTTTAACTGGGCCGCGTTGACAGCACCTCCGCCACATACGAAAAGCTGCTTAGAGCGAAAATCGAGCGCCATGTCCCCATAAGCCTTGCCTAGGTTTACGCTAGAGACGATCGCCCCAGATTTAGAGTCGATAATTGTTACGCCCTGATGATGAAATCCGGACGAAAGAACAAAAAGGCGACTACCATCTGGCGACACCAAAATCCTCGAAGGAAAATCGCCCATCAACGGAGTGTGTCTCCCAACAGGAGTAATTCGCCAGCCTTGTGGCAAAAGTCAGCGCTCGCGATGCGGCGAGGCTCGTGACGGCAAAAAGCAAACCGATCGATATAGAGAGCCAATTATTTCTGCGACCGACCCGCACGTGATTTCTCAGGCGAAGCATATTTGTGCTCCAGCTATTCTGGCATTTTT
>CAVYUB010000017.1:0-68113 GCA_963771565.1 uncultured Acidobacteriaceae bacterium | reverse complement strand
TCTCATTAACTGGCCGAAGGTCATCTCCTCCGGATGCGGACGGAAATTGTAACTCTCGGCGGGCATGCTCCTGGCTACAGCGATCGTGAATTCGCCCGACGTCTTCCAATGGTTCACCAAAGCGTCTTTCACGGTGGTCTGCGCGAGAACTGGAAGCGTCACCGCCAGGATGGTTAAGAGGCTACTTTTCATATTTCTCCCCGGGACTTCAATTCATACCGCAGGATCATGGCGAGAGCAACTGTTGCTGTATGCCGTTCGAGATCATCTCTACGCAGACTGAATACCGTGGAAGTATAGCTTAAATCGATCGGCTGCCCGCCCAGCAACGGTCGGACGCCATTGTCACAGTTACGCTGCACTCTTGCACAACCTGAGTAGCGGAAGGGTTGCCGACCTCCATGTAAGTCTTTGTCAAGAGGAAACGCACCTCTGTTGACGCACGCTTTTGAGGAGCGTGCAAAAACGTCTATGCCAGAATCGGCAGCTCGCATATGGGCCTCTCGGCCGTGGTTCCTGCGTTCGCAGAACCGGACATCCATTTGCTGTCTCGGGCCTTGCAGGCCGTCACAGATGATTGAGTTTGTGTTCGCTGCCAGTCCCGAAACAATTCGGAGGGAGCCTCGGGAGTTGCATCTCCGTCGCTCAGTCGGCAACCTGCAGGACCTGGCAGCCTGCGCGCTGTGTAATCCTGTTTTTCTCTCGCCGTGGCGGTTTACGCCACCGCGGTGCTGAAATCTTCTGCCGGCACGAAGGCCCGCTGCCGCGATCTACTGCAAGCAGATACATCACCATCTTTCGAGCTACCGCAATCGTTGCTCGATTGGCGTTTCCTTTCTGCTTTGCCTTCTCGTATACCAAGGCGAGCTCATGGCTGTTTTTCGGCGCCAGCTTCGCCGCTTCCACCAGAACACGCTGGATGTGCTTGTTGCGCTGTTTCGAAAGCGGCGTTCGCATGCACCTTCTCGGCGGAACTTTCTCGTCGCCGCACAGCCCGCAATAGCTGATGGCCTGCTTGACCGATCGGAAACGAGATACATCGCCGATCTCCAGGGCCCAGGTCAGCGCCGTGATAGGCCCTACTCCGGGAACCGTCCGGAGGCCTTGATCCTGTCGGCCAGAAGCGGATCTCGCTGCAGAGAACTGACCAGGGCGTATTCCGTTTTCTGCAGTCGCACGATCGTCTCCCGGCTCAGGCCGAAGCAAAGGCCGGATGCTCTCATCGACTTCTTCGTTGGTCGCCAGCAATTCGCGGAAATATCCCACTTTGTGCAGCCGCTGCTTGTTGTAGCTCACTCCAGTTTCCAGCAGCAGGCCTGACATCCGATTTTTCATCTGCACCATCTGCCGCACCATCAGATGGCGATAACGCAGCGTTCGCCGCCGGTCCCGAATCTCTGTCGAGACCATGTGGCATTCCGGCAGAAAGTCACAGCGCAAGCAGTCGGCGATCTTGCTGGCATCGATGCGGTCGTTCTTCTTCTTGGCCGCTGCGATCGCGCGCAGCATCAGTGGATGCGCCACCTTCACCTGTGCCGCATGCGGAAGCAGATGATCGTAGATCCAGCCGGTAAAGATCGTCGCCTCCATTGCCACCGCCAGGGTTGAGGAAGATTCCTCATCCACAAATCCAGCTCATTGCGCGTTGCCCCGATCGTGCCTTCCGGTGCACCTGACCGCTTGCATCCTTTACGCAGTAGCTGATCGTCTTCTTGTGAACGTCCAGCCCGATGTAATACATATGTTTGTTGAGGAGCCTCCATGGTTGTTCTCTGAATCAACGTCCCCGTTGAGTTCAGCTTTTTGTACACCACGCGCTTCTCCCTCGACTTACATTCAAACAATTCGGGAGTCAATCGAACGTTTTGATCTCGAAGCAAGGTCAACGTGGGTGTTAACCACGGAGCGGCTTGCCGTCCCGGAAAAAACCGCCGGTCGGGCCGTGATCGGGCAGGGTCGCTGCCCACACGATTCCAGCAGCACCGTCCGCGAGGGGTCGACCACCAGCGCCACCCATATCACTAGCGACCCAACCTGGGCAGACCGCGTTTACAAGGATGTGAGCGTGACGAAGCTCACCCGCGAGGGTACGCGTCATCGCATTTAGGGCAGCCTTGGTGACCTGATACGCAGGCGGCCCAGGACCCATGTTCGGGAGCGATCCTGACTCCGATGACACGTTGACGATCCGGCCCGCATGACTCTTGCGCAGCAGTCGCAGGAAGACTTGGCAAATGCGCCATGGGCGATCATAGTTACCAAAGAGCACCCCGTTGTAAGCGCGTTTCGAGCCCAAACAGCCGGTGCGGAAGGTCAGCTGCGTTGAGGCAGCGCTCGGTAGTGGCAGAGTTTGTCAATGCCTGGCTAAAGGAAAAGCTCGGGCTGCGCCGTTTTCGTGTACGCGGACTCACCAAGGTTCGTACAGAAGCCATGTGGGCTGTTCTAACCTATAACGTGCAGCAGTGGATCAGGCTCCGTTGGCGCCCTCTACGGTTCGCAATCCCTCTTGCGACTGCATAGGCTGCAACCCTAACGCACAACGACGGCAGGGTTCTCCAATCGAAACTCTCGTTCCAACTAACGACCATCAAATGCCTTGCCCATTCGGCTTGGAAACGCGTGGCAAGCCACATCTTGTCCGCTACGCTGCTCCCTCAAGCGATTTCTTCACAGCTTCCAGATTGTCGAAGCATCTATCGAGAGATTCCGCTCACACATCATCTCAGTCAGATCGCGATAGCTGAGTGAATATCGCAAGTACCAGCGAACGCACAGCACAATAATCTCGTCGACAAAATGTCGTCCTCGAAACAGCGCTGGTCGCTTTCGGCGCATCGAGCTTCACGCTATCAGATCAGTCGAACTCATTTGCAACACATCCGGCGAAACTGGTTGGAGCGGTTAAGATACTCCGGGCCAAGTTTCTAGCTACTCTTGAACCCTCGCCTGAAAACGAGTTCATTACTTGTTTCGCGCTGGAGAGTCGCTTACGCTGAGCGGCAATCTCATTACGCATATAATCGCTTCGATGAATCTTCTTTCTTCCTCTCAGAAGAACTCCAGCCGACGTGCGCTGATTAAAGGCGTGGCAATAGGTCTGGCCGGGTTACGTACCTTTTCCGCTGATGGGCAATCCGGTGCGACCCGCGACTGGTCTGGCAGTCAGCCGGTACGATACCCCGATCCCGATGTCATTTCTCTCGAAAAACAATTCGCTAAGTATCGGATTGGTACCGCAACGATAGAGCGTATTTGCATGGGGTTTCGGTGGGCGGAAGGACCAGCCTGGAATGGAGCCGGCAATTATCTGGTGTGGAGTGATATTCCGAATAACCGGCAAATGCGATGGCTTGAAGAAGACGGCCATGTCGGCGTGTTTCGCAAGCCATCCAATTTCAGCAATGGCAACACTTTCGATTGGCAAGCGCGCCAACTCAGCTGCGAGCATCAGACGCGACGAGTCGTTCGATATGAACAGACCGGCGAGGTCACGATCCTGGCTGAAAAATTCAACAGTAAGCTACTCAACGGGCCAAACGATATTGTTGCCCATCCCAACGGCGATATCTGGTTCACGGATCCCGGCTACGGAGCGCTGAGCATCTATGAGGGAGGTAAATTTGCCCTCGAGTTGAAAGAAGCAGTCTATCGGTTGGATGGAAAGACTGGTGAGCTAGAGATGGTCACGGATGAATTATTCAAGCCCAATGGACTTTGCTTCTCGCCGGATTTTAAGAAGCTTTACATTTGCGATACAGGAGCGACACATTACTCGAGGGCACCCAGAGAAATTCGCGTCTATGATGTCGATGGGACTAAACTGCGGAATTCCAGGCAGTTTTTATCGACTGCGTGGGATAACTACACGGGTCTTGCAGACGGAATTCGAGCCGACACCGATGGAAATATTTGGGCGGGAATTGGACAAGGCGCAAACGGGACAGGCTCTGCCAAAGCCGAAGGGGACGGTGTTTACACGATCTCCCCCCAAGGCGTGAAGATCGGCAAAATAGTGCTGCCGGAAATCTGCGCTAATGTGTGCTTCGGAGGTACGCGACGGAATCGTCTTTTCATGGCTGCGAGTCAGTCGATTTACTCACTCTACGTTGACGTAAAGGGAGCTCACATTGCGTAACCGAAAACCAAGACTGAGGCACGGCGGAAGGGATTTCACGATCAATCAAGGCCGATAGGTATGCGGTATTCAGGTTCGGGCGCGGGAGGCCGGAAGGCTCGCAGGTGACGAATATCGCCGCTGGCAAACCACGAGGACTACTTTTGCTGTCAGCCGCGCCCGACAAACGGCATCTTTGTGGCCATGATTGTCATGAACTGGACGTTAGCGTCCAAGGGTAGCGAGGCCATATAAAGCACGGCTTCCGCGACGTGTCGCAAATCCATGCGGGGCTCAATCATGGTTGTACCATTCGCTTGCGAAACTCCAACCTTCATTTTCTCTGTCATATCTGTGGCCGCATTGCCAATGTCGATCTGGCCACAGATAATATCGTATTGGCGGCCATCCAGCGAAATGCACTTGGTCAAGCCTGTCATCGCGTGCTTGGTTGCTGTGTAGGGGGCTGAGTTAGGTCGGGGCGCGTGAGCGGAGATCGAGCCGTTGTTGATGATTCGTCCACCACGCGGCTGCTGTGCTTTCATCAGTCGAATCGCTTCCTGCGCACACATAAATCTTCGCAAACAGTGCTCTAACGCTCTCGGGACTGCTGACGTCAGTAGGCACACACATCATGCTTTCTCCAGAGGCGTTGGCTAGTGCGGCAGTCTGCTCGAGTTCTACTGTACGGCGCCTCGCTAGAACGACCGAATATCCGACCGTTTGTAAAGCCAGGCTGACTGCGCGTCCTATGCCGCTGCCAGCGCCCGTTACGAGCGCAATCTTCATCATTAAAGTATGCCGTTTATCCTAGTTGCATCGTTGACTTCGTTACGTTTGAACGCATACACTCCAGCAAAAGCATTATTGAGGAGCATGCATGACAATCCCTGGCTTGTCCCGTCGAGCACTGCTGCAAAGCACCGTAGGTGTGGCTGTCGCGCCTCTGCTTTCCAGCCAATCACGTGGCGGGCAGCGGGTGTTGGCACTGATCGGCGATCGTTACCACAATGCAGATTACATCCACGTCGCCCTGACGAAGATGTTCGATGGAGTGGGCGTCGATGTCGACTACACAATTGAAGTCGACCAGCTCTCGCGCGAGGTGCTTAAGAATTATCAGCTCTTTCTCTGCCTCCGCGACGGCATGACCTGGCCTGGCGGTTATCTCGGGCCTGACGCCTACACCCCATACGAACAAGATCTTGAAAACAAGCAGGACTTCCCTGAGCCGAAGCCGCAAAGGTGGCTGCGCGAGGAGCAGGCTGTGGCGCTGAAAGACTTCGTTACTGCCGGTAACGGCTTCTACTCTCTCCACAACAATAGCCACGTGTCGCTCTCATCGAAAACCTATCGCGACGTGATGGGCGGCGCGTACATCGACCACCCACCGCTGCGCCCGTTCAAGGTGCACGTAGTCAACTCCAACCATGCGATTACTCGAGGCATCGAAGACTTCTTTGTCAATGACGAGCAGCACTACGTTCACTACGACAAGGATCGCCGGAATATTCTGATCGAAGCGGAAAACGTGGATGGCCTGACGTTCCAGAACCTTGGCACGAAATCAATCGCGGGCTGGGCGTACGATTACGGCCGGGGTAGGGTCGTCTTCACTGCGCCGGGGCACACGATCCACGCGCTCTGGGCGCCGGAGTACCTCAAACTGCAGCGGCGTGCAGTCCGCTGGTTGTTGAAAGAGATTTAGTGCCACCGCTTCCGCCATCAGTGTGAGGAAATGTTCGCCGTTCCGGTGCGATTGAAGCAGGTACGCTCATTCTGCAACAACGGACGGAGGGTCTGAAATTGATGATCGTTGGCATCGCCGCACAGAAGCGAGTGCGGAACACAATACAAGTGAAGTGATCGACCGCTACGCCACGTCAAACAGGAGCACCGTATAGTCGCTGGATGAAAGCGTTTTCTCGATAGTTGGCCAGACTTTTTTGTGCGCCTCGGATGCCGCCCATTTCTGCCGCAATTCCTCGCTCGCGAAGATCAGCACGAAGCGATAGTTCAGTCCCGCGGGAGGCTTGCCCTGTATTGTTGAATGCAGTTTCAACATCTGCACATCGATGTAGCCGGCCTGCTTCGCTGCGGCCGGACGGAAAATCGCGATAAAGTTGTGGAGCATCTCCTGCTCCTTTGCAGGATCGACGGAAAGATCCACATGCAGCTGGATCTTTGCTTTCGCGTCCGCTGCGTTCAAGGTGGCCAAGCCAACGCCCGCCAGTAGGGACTCGAGATAGGTTCGACGTTTCAAGCTTCTCCTCTTTTCTGGCTGGTCACTCGTACAGAGCACGATCACCGACCACCGCGAGCTTGATACGGTACAGCCCGGTCCGGGCCGTGATATACAGCGACCTCCCGTCATAGCCCCAATTGCAGTTGGCTGGGGTCTCCGCCGGCTTGATGGTACCCAGGTGTTTGCCGTCCGCAGAGAACACCCACACTCCCCAGGGGGCTGGCACCGTAAATGTTGCCCCGCGAATCGACTTTCATGCCGTCGGGCAGCCCGTCTTCCTTCTCCGCCGTTACGTCGAAGAACACCCGGCCGTTTCTGACCGTCCCGTCTTCCCCGACATCGTAGCGCATCCACACCTTATGCTTTTCGCCAGAATTGGCGATGTATAGCACCTTCTGATCGGGAGAGAACGCGATCCCGTTGGGCCGGCTCAATCCTCAATGATCACGTCCACCTTGCCGTCCTTCAGACGGTAGACGCCATTAAACGGAATCTCCTTGGCCATACTCGCGTTCGCGAGGCGTATTTGCCGGAATTTCGTTGCACGGAGCAACACTTCGCGAAGATCTGGACGAGAACGAGGCGCTTTACGGACGGAGATACTCAAACAGAAGCATACTTACGGATGATGTCCCGACACCTTCAGCACAATCCGCGCTTGTGTCAGTGCTAACCAGATATTCGCGGCGTGAGATTAAAAATTGACCAGATATTGAACGCGGTATGAAGCTCAAGGTAGTGATCGCGGACGATCACGGCGTGGTTCGCAAAGGATTACGTCTGCTTCTGGAACAATATTCAGAACTCGAAGTTGTTGGCGACGCCGCGAAGGGCAGAGACGTTGTGCGGCTGGCAGGGGAGGTGCCTAACCTCATTCTGATGGACGTCGCCATGCCGCTGCTGAACGGCATCGAGGCTGCTGAGCAGATCCGGAAAGCCAATGATCGAATCGGCGCCATCATGCTTACCATGCATGCCGATGAAGGATATCTTTTGCGCGCGCTGAATGCGGGTGTGAGAGGTTATCTGCTGAAAGAGTCGGCAGAGGAGGATCTGTTCCGAGCCGTCCGGGCGGTCTCAGAAGGCAAGCCGTTCTTCAGTCCAGCAATCACGCAGACACTGCTAGAGGACTACATGCGCGTCCTGAAACAGGAAGGCATGTCTGACAGCTTTGAATTGCTGATGACGCGGGAAAAGGAAGTACTTCAGCTCTTGGCGGAGGGCAAAACGAATAAGGAAACGGCTGTGGTCCGCAAAAATTAGATCGGCAACTCATGCGGCCTTGTTTTCCCAGGAATACTCGTGATGAAGACCACCAAGAACCAGCTTCGATGCGAGCCGAGAGCCCGCCGGAATCTCATGTCGATGATTATAGAAAGGCAGTTTTCTGTCAGGCGCATCCGGGATGCCAGGTCCGAGTGCCCGATGAGGACGGCCGGAATTGTAATGGGTCGACCACTGGCGAAGAATTCGACGTAAGTGCCATTCGTCAATCGGGATCAGGAAATCCAGGCATTCACGACGCATGCTCCCAATCAGCCGTTCGCAATGCGCATTCGCCGTTGGGGCTCCCACTGAGAACGCAGCACTCTCACACCCAAATGTTGAATCTGGCCATCCAGTTCAGCCGAGAAACTCCCCTGCCGATCGTCGACGAACTCTCCTCCACTGGGAACGTTGCTAGCCTAGGCAATATGCAGCCGCCAGCCTGGCACTGATAGTGCAGGCATGTGCGTGGGCTCCGGATGTCCCTTTGCGGAGCTTGCGTAACCGGAGTCTAATTTCAATAGAGGGAACAGAGATGGATCTCGAGAGTTCGAAAGGCATATCCCCCAACAGACGCAGTTTCATGAAGCGAGCGGGTGCAGGACTGACCGGCGGGTTTGTTGCTTCTTCAGTGTGCTCTGCCCAGTCGCCTGCCGCGCCGGATCCGATTTCACACGCAGGTGCTCAGCGTCCCCTGACGGAAAGGGAGAAAGTGGCAAGAATCGCTTCGAATAGCTGGCCCATCCGCTACATCTTCAAGGCTCGGGGTGTCATCCTTGCACCCAAGCCCGAAGTAGACCAGATGAAGAAGAAGTACGGCGAGATCACGATGCTCGATTTTCCCGACTTTACCAAGAAAACATTCCCGGGCGTACGGGATATGGATCTGTTCTCCGGGTTGTTTGGAGATGCGGACGACGACAGTCAATATGTGAAATCGAGCTTTGTCGGTACCGACGGACGTACTCATGAGGTGACCGAATTTGACCCCTCCAGCACTGCAGGCAAACATTGGCTGGAGAAGATGGCGAACAAACAAGTCGTTACTGGGACCAGATGCCACCATATCTCGAACAACGCCCCTCGAAACATCTGTGACCTGAACGCGGAAAAGAGAAAGCAAGGAGTGGAGCTTGCCAAGAAGTGGCTGGACGGCGCAGCGATGCTGGGGGCAAAGTCAATGCGTGTCAACAGCGGGGGTCCGCGCATCGCACCCACGCCAGCAGCAGACCCAAGCTCATATCCAAAAAATCCCGAACTCGCTCAGTATTTGACTCACTGCATTGAGTCCTTCAAAGAGATGGCCGATTATGGCGGCAAAGTAGGTGTAAAGGTCACGCTAGAAAATCACTGGGGGTTAACCGCGAATCCGATCAACATCCGAATCATCATTGAAGAGGTAAACAACCCCTTCTGCGAGGCCTCGCCTGACTTCTGCAACTGGGAACATGAGTACCTTCTCTTCCACGGGCTGCAAGACTTAGCCCCCTACGCTCACACCAACGTTCACGCCAAATACTGGAATCGCTGGAAGGATCCAGATGTTCAGCGCAACGTTAGGATCATGCTGAACTCCGGCTACACAGGCCTTTTCGCGTTGGAATACGAGGAAGGCCCCTGGGACGGCGTAGAAGGCGCCAAATATCTCTATAATCAGGTCTTGGCTGCGCTGTGACTCGCCCGGAGTGGCCGCAGTTTGCCCTCCGAACTATACGAAAGAACGGTACATCGGCTGCAAGCAACGGCTCCGAAACGCTGTGAACGATCACATTTGGACTGGAGCCGGAGTAGACACGAAAACCCCGCAGCCAAGCGACTGATCGTTCGCAATGCAATCGCGGAGATACCAGATCACGTTCGGATCACTGCGGTCGAGTTAGTTTGTGGATGACATCTTTGTGTTGCGGGTATTGAGCGAGAAGGTCCGCCCGCCGCGCCATCTCGAAATCTCTGAAATCAAAGCCTGGGGCAACCGTGCAGCCGACGAGCGCGTACGTATCCGGCCATTCCAGACAGGAGCCAAACCAGTGCCCTCCAGGCATCACACACTGAAATTGTTCGTTCGCTTGGGCGTTCTGCCCCAGCCTGATCACCCTGTAATTGCCGTTCGGATCGATACTATGAACGAGCAACGCTGAGCCCGCATAGAAATGCCATACCTCGTCGGCACTCAGGCGGTGGAGCGCGGAAAAATCTTCACCTCCCAGTAAAAAGTAGATCGCCGTAGAAGCGCTGCGAGGTCCCCGGAAAGTGGTGGGCAGAGCCGGTTCCGGGATCACGACCGATGACCGGTAACTCTCCCGGAAGAAGCCACCTTCGGGATGTGGCTTGAGTGTCAAGTGATCAATCCAATACTGTGCGTCGGCCATGCCTCAGCTTACGGTGCGTGATGTCGATCATTCGAAGATTTCGCCATGGAAGAACGGCCAGCTATTGCGCGTAGCAAGTATTTTAAGCACGGACTTAATCAACGACAAAATCTCAGCCGCAATGCCGACATAACGGGACTAATAAGCGGCAGCACTAAAATGGCAAACATGGCGAGCGGTGATGCTCAGCGCGTTTGGTTTCCAGAAATGGTCGAGTTCTTAAGAACCCAATGGCGTCGAGACATGTCGTTTGCTGCAATCGTCAAAATGCCCGATAATCTCGACGGCATGCTTCAACGAATCCGATTCGAACGACAGATTCGTCCTGCGGTGGTCAAGTGCCCAAAGTGTGGAAATGTTGGCGAATGCGAGGAGCCGCATGTCAGCCTTCGCGCCATGCTCTTGTCTATCGTTCGCTTCAATATTGATGCTGCCGGCCCGGTACAAACAATCGAAAAGGGTTGGAACGCCTATCGAAAGCACAAGGGGCTCGATCTTTATGGGAAGCCCGGTGCATCAAAAGCTGAAGAGTTGAATGTGGACACAGACAGTGAGGACTCGGTCCACTTCGGCAGTAGCAATGGCATTGAATTACTTCCGAATCGCCGACCAGAACAAAGCCGCTGGGCGGCGGACGCTACGCGTGCTGTGTTAATCATCAATCGATGAAATCTGGGCGACCTTGCTATGAGCTGCCGGTCTCGGTAACATTACATTTGATGAATGGAGCACGTGTGGCCCGGTTGATTGCAAACCAGCTTTCCGTGATCGGCGATGGTACGAAAGTACCAAAACAGCATTCAATTCCCATAGACTGACCGCGTCCGCCGCATGCACCAGCGGCTTCCCTCTTGTCTCCTTATCGAAAATGACTCGGCCTCAACCCCTCCGCTGCGCCTCATGCTTCTGCCGCCGCGTCATTTCCGATCAAGGCTAGCGACCATCCGCGAACCTAACAATTAACCTGCCAGTAACACTCTAGTGCGCTCGAATCCTCTTCCTGTGTTCCATGATTAGATTCGAGCTATCGCTGCTTACCATTGATTTCGCCCTATAAACATGTTCAAGTTCATGGCACTGCTTATTTGCTTCCTCCTCTCCGCATTGATCGCAACTCCACAGGCTGTCCAAAATGCCGATACTCCCAATCGCACGGTCGGGCCGCAAAATGATGGCTCGATTGTCGCGTCGAACAATCAGACCCTGACGCCCGCCGGACAGATCGTGCAGCTTGGCTCGCCGGTGCGCGCCAAAGCCATAGCGCTCAATCCGAATAGCAACACCCCGAGCGGCGCGGTGCTGCTCATGGGCTCCCCACAGCCGATCATCGTATTCAGCACCGCAACTGGCCAGGTCCTCCAGCGATTCATCCCGACAACCATGAACGGCGCCACCTTCACCTCCGACAAGACCGGCTCCTTTACTGGCATCACCTATTCCGCGGACGGCTCCAAGCTGTTCTTCAGCCAGGACGATAATCATGTCGTCATCGCGAATGTAAATCCGCAGACCGGCCGCCTAAGCAACGGCCAGAGCGTGAACCTACCCCCGCCCCCGGCCGATGGCCGCACGTATCACAATGCCAAATCCATTAATCCTGGTGGCATCGCACTCTCGGAGGACAGAAAACGAGCCTATGTCGTGCTGAACGCGGCGAACACCCTGGGCGTGTTGGACCTGACCGCTCTTCCGGCAAAGCTCGTTGCCCAGATCCCCGTTGGCAATGCGCCGAATAGTGTGATCATTCGAGGCCAATATGCCTATGTGAGCAATGAAGGCGGTCGCCCGGCCACCAGCGAGGATTTTACGAACGATTCCGATGGCACGCCAATCGTCGTCGATCGGAAGGATGCCTTCGCTACCACCGGCACGGTTTCCGTCGTGGACCTCGGAAAAGGCACGACCGTGAAGACCTTCAACGTCGGTCTCCATCCCGCCGGTATGACAATTTCCGGCTCGAATCTTTATGTTGCTAATGCCTACAGCGACAGCCTTTCCGTCGTCGATCTCAACACCGGCCAGGTCGTCCGCACCATCAATCTCAGCGTGCCCATCGCGGGTGGCGTCTTCGGGTCCGGACCCAATGGCGTCGCCGTTGCCGGTGACAGCCGCGCCTTTGTCACCCTGGGGCAGGCTAACGCGATCGCGGTCGTCAATCTTTCCGGCCGGGATGCACATCCGGTCATTGGCTATATTCCGACCGGCTATTTCCCAACTTCCATCTCGTATGACGCCGCCCACAAACAGCTCGTGGTCGCCGATGACAAAGGTCTCGGCGCGCAAGGATCACTAGGTACCGCGGTAGGGGTCACCGCCTTTAACACGCATCAGGATACCGGCGTGGTCAATCTGATTCCGTTGCCAAATGCAAATCAGCTTGCCACGTACACGGAACAGGTGATCAATAACAACCACTGGAACCTGACTACGAACATCCAGGTTGGACCGGAGTACGTCGACCGCAACGCCAAACCGGTCGCAGTACCCAGGCATATCGGTGAACCTTCGCCCATTAAGAACGTGTTCCTGATTATCAAGGAGAATCGCACCTATGACCAGATGCTGGGTGACGTGCCGTGGGGAAATGGAGATCCGTCGCTTGCCGTCTTCGCATCCGCACTGCCGAACCAGCATGCCTTCATCAAGCGCTTCCCGCTGCTCGACAATGTCTATGCCCCGAGCCGCCAATCGGCGGATGGCCACCCCTGGATCGTCATGTCGGGCTCGTTCTATTCGAACGATATTCTGTCACCGGATTGGATCCGTTCCTACCCCGGCGGCGACGCCGACGATCCGCTGACCTATACACCGCGAGGGTTCCTGTGGACCGCTGCGGAAGCGAAAGGACTCTCCGTCAAACTGTTCGGAGAATGGGCCAACGAAGGGAAAGTCGCGACCAAACCCGATGGCGCCAGCTATACCTGGAGTGATTTCTACAGCACCGCGATGTGCAAAGAAGGCAAGGCTCCCGTCTCAACCTGCATTGTTCCGGATGGCGCGGTTACCGTAAGCTCTCCGGTCCCGTCAGCAGCCAAAATCCTGGACCCGCACTATCCACCATTCAATCTGACGATTCCTGACCAATATCGCGCCGACTACTGGATACCGCTCTTGCAAGCATCAGGATGCGACGAACCAGATTCCCAACCTGACGATCTTGTGGCTTCCGGACGACCACACCGCTGGCACTAAGAAAGGCCTCCCCTATCCGATCAACTACGAAGCCGACAACGACCTCGCGCTCGGCCGCATCGTGGAGGCCATCAGCCACAGCAAGGTGTGGGCGCAGTCCGCGATTTTCGTTGAAGAGGACGATAGCCAGAATGGTGTCGATCACGTGGACGGACACCGCCAGCCGGTGTACGTCATCAGTCCGTACGCGGCAGCTCCGCAAGCCGCTGGCCAAGGCAAGGCGATCCACACCACCTACACAGCCGAGAACATCAACCGCACGATCGAGAACATTTTGGGCATGCAGCCTTTGACCCAGTTCGACCTGGTCGCCTCGCCGATGTTCGACGCGTTTCAGAATACGTCCGACCTGACGCCTTATGATCATTTGCCGGCGGTCATCGCCCTGAACGAAGGCCCGGATCTGCCGCATAAAGAAGGCGTCGCGTACAGTCCGCTACAGAAGGCTTGGCTCAAAGCCACGGCGGGAGTGATGAAAAACAAATACGACAAAGCCGACGCGGTTGACCCGAATTTCCTTAACCATGTCATCTGGTATTCAGCCACCGGCTGGGTGCGTCCCTATCCGGGGGAGCCCAAGATCGAGATGCCCGGCCCGTTCGTTAAAGCCGCCAAGAAGTACCATGACGACGATGATGACGACAAGTGACTCTGACCGAATGGTGAGTTCACTCCGCAGCTGCATCACGCCACCGCCGATGGCGGTGAATTCGATTAGCTTCCTTTTCGCGAGTGATCTTCGCTTCACGGTTTGTTCTGTCCGGATGGCCGACGGTTCGGACACAATTCACGCCGGTGCAATGGCGGCCCGATTTTACTTTCGACGTACACACAGTTTCCAGCCAAAACTCGCTGAATTTCGACCCGTTCACATCACTGACGACCCTCGTAGGTTTTCCGCTCGCGTCGAGCGTTTGCCAAATATATCCGTCCCTGATTTCCGACTTCAAAGGTAACTCTTGAATGTCAACTTCGTCGTCCCAACCCAAGGCGATTGCGCACGCGAGCGGGTCGTGCAGGAAATTGATCATGTCGTTTGGTAAAGCGCTGCAGGTTTGCCCGAATAGCGATTCCATGTCCTCTTCGCGAGCATAGGCTTCTGCTTGTCTCGCGAGCAGTTGTCCTATTGGTCCGGCCTCCTTCATCTTTGTCAACCAGGACCTTCGCAGAGCAGTTTCAACTGTGACCGACAACGTAACTAGAACGGGCTTTGGCACGCTCAAGAACTATTAGCGCTGATTCCGGATCGCGAATGCGTTCCCTGAGGCTTTCTGCAATTGCCGGAACTGCGCCCAGGCACGCATCTCAGGAGATAGGAGTTTGAGGAAACGCTCCGCCGCGCTGATCAATGACGACCTGCTGATTGATCTCGGGCCGGACATCATGGCAGCGTCGCAAATCCACGGCCGACCGTTGCATCAGGTGCGGTACTGCCTTCAAACACATTTCCATGCGGATCATTTGGATTTGTCACACCTTCTCTCGCGGAGTCCAGCATATGGAGTGATTGGTGCGCCGCTGCTGGAGTTTTACGTCTCGTGAGACTCTGGAATGCGCTGCAGAAACGTTTGCGAGAGACCTAGCCGACTTCAGCCTTTTGTCTTCTGAAGCGGAGCAGCAGCTCAATTTGAGAATTCATCAAATCGAGCCTTTTCAATTATTCAGCGCTGGGCCATATTCAGTCACGGCCTTTCCGGCCAACCACGCACCTGGAATGGGAGCGATGCTTTACGCCATCGAAGCCGATAGGCAGGCCGTGTTTTACGGTACGGACACGGCAGGATTACCTGAACAGGACTGGCACCTTTTCGAAGAAAGAAACATGCGATTTGACATTGTAATTCTCGATCACACGTATGGTCCGGAGCAAATGGGTAGTGATCATCTGTGTGCACACGAAGTCATCCAGCATGTAAATCGAATGCAGGCGCACGGCTTTTTGAGGCGGGGAGGTCGCGTCTTTGCGACCCATATTGCTCATGAAGGAAATCCGGTGCACCAGGAGCTTGAAGCGTTCGCAAGGAAACAGAGGTATGAGGTTGCCTACGATGGACTCGTTCTCACCATCTAGCTGAAAGTGATGAAAAGGCGTCGACCTCCCAGCGCTTCTATGAACCCTCTAATAACGCCACGAACGCGAAAGCCACTGGTGCCACCGGGTAAACCAAAGCCCATCGATACTGAATTACTTCAGCAATTCCGGCTCGGTTGCGCCTTCAGGCTGAACAGGCGTTTCGCCTCTAAGATGGAGACGAGTGCGGGAGGAGAACATGGGCCCATGCGCGGCAACAACGGGCGCAAACGTCTGAAAGCCGAGCGGCGGAAGTTTGGTGTCGTCATAAATAGCTTCCATGCCACCGCGCATGAAATAGGTTTCGTGCCAGAAGCCAGTACCACCGGAATCGCGCACGAAGTCCTGCCACCAGCGGCGGTGCGGCTCCGAGCGAGCCCATCGCTCCATCGATTCGAAATTTTTCCAATACCAACGCATTCCCACATGAGGTGGGAACAGGCTATAGATAATGCCATTGTCGCAATGCAACAGTCCTTCGGGGCGCCCCTGACCAGCTTTCGCTATCTGTCGACCCACACCGAAAAGACGCTTGATGCCGGCGAGCTTCCGTACCCGCATGCCGAGGTAAATGACAACCAGGTCGGGGTATTCGCTCAAATCGACGGTTCGTCGATCAATCTGCGAAGCCATTGATTACTCCTATTTTCAATAGAGCACGGCGTAACGAATCAGTCCGCCGGATCGACTGATCCACGCTCCAAACGTGACGCACGGCTTGCCGGAAATACCCGGCAACAGGCGTTTGGGCCCACTTCTGCCACACCCGGGAGCCAATGCGAACACGGTCCGGCGCGCCGAGCAAACTTACAACTGTCTTGCATTTTCCGTCTGATCGATTAGCGTCCGTTTCCGAGGACGATTATTTTGGGGGGCGCGCAATCGGAAGCTGCCAGCCGTGCCGCATGGCCATGAATCGGATTCCAAAGCAGAGGACTGCGCCGGCTGCAGCCGCCCCAGAGGACGGGAGATACAGCATCCTTCCAATTACCTCCACAGCCGCGCCAATCAGGGCCGCGACCGCGTAAAGCTCCGTGCGCAACACGGTGGGGATTTCTCTCACGAGCACATCGCGCACCATGCCGCCACCGATTCCCGTCAGCATGCCGAGCAGCGTCGCCGCAACCGGCCCGGCGTGAAAGGCCAGCGCCTTACCCGCGCCAGAAACCGCAAAAAGCGCCAGTCCGGCGGCGTCGAACACTAGCACGGGGCTGCTCAGCCGGTTGATGATTCGATACCAATAGAAAGTAATCAGGCCGGCGAGAATTGAGACAGCGACATATCGCCAGTCGCTCACGGCTGCTGGCGGAACCGCACCGATCATCACATCCCGACCGATCCCACCCGAGTTCCCCGCCGCGAATGCCAGAACCAGAACCCCGAAAAGATCGAGCCTGTGTTTGACCCCGGCCGTCGCTCCGCTGAGCGCGAATACGAACGTGCCGACAAGATCGAAGGCAACCAGGAGCGTGTTTAGCAAAATGTGCTCGTTGACGACCATCTGGCCTTATGCCGATAGCCAGGGTTGGGCGGCAACCACGAGCGTCTCCACGCCTGTCTCCAAAGTTGGATGGATCACCGGTGCGAATCGCGGGTTCACAGGCGGTGGACGCAAGACAGCCACCCATTTGCCCACCCACATCGAGTTGCCTGGTGGTTCGAAGGTACGTATACTGCGGGCCATGGCAGACACCGCAGCCGCAGTCCTCGATTCGGGACGACCGCCTGAGAATGATTCGAGTTCACTCGGCGAACCCATTGATTTCAATGTCAGAGGTCTTGGGCTTCGACTCCCGAGAACCGAAGCGCCGGAAGGCTGGATTAAGAAGATCGACCGCCCTCGCGAAGGGAAGGTCTGGATCGGTTTCTTCCGTCTCTGGACGGCAGATGGGAACGGTCGGCGCTCGCGCCGGTAGGGACCTGAGTCGCCATTCCAGCTCCAATGTTTGCCACAGCGAGCAAAAGCGCCATCGGGCGAACTATGAACGTGAAGGTCGATGGCTCCTTCCAAGAAGTCTGGCATTTTCCTCATAACGCTCCGCTCACCTTTACATCTGCTGTTAGTCTGAGCTATCTGGAAAGCGTAAATTGCGCGCTAGCGGGCTTTACCTCTATCCGCGCCCCGCAAACGGCATGGCGGTGGCCATAACAATCATGAATGGTACATTCGCTTCGAGCGGAAGATTGGCCATATACAGAACCGCTTCGGCTACGTGCCCGGCATCGATTCTTGGCTCCACAATCTTTGAGCCATCGGGTTGAATGGCTCCAGTTGTCATTCTCTCCGTCATCTCGGTAGCTGCGTTGCCGATATCAATTTGCCCACAAGCAATATCGAAGTTGCGCCCATCCAGGCAAATACACTTAGTTAATCCCGTAATGGCGTGTTTCGTCATCGTATAGGGGGCCGAATTCGGTCGCGGAGTGTGGGCTGAGATCGATCCATTATTGATGATTCGGCCGCCTCGTGGGTTTTGCGCCTTCATCAATCGAATTGCCTGTTGCGCACACAGAAAAGCTCCAGTCAGATTGACGCTCAACAACGTGTTCCATTGTTCATGCGTGAGGTCCTCCATCGGCACCTCGGGAGCGTTTGTACCGGCGTTATTAAACAGAACGTCCAACCGACCGAACTCTTCCACAACCTGCCCAAATAAGGATCGGACAGAATCCGAATTGCTCACGTCGGCCGGTATCGGGAGCATTTCCCCTCCCCACAGTTTTGCTAATGATGCAGTCCGCTTGAGCTCCTCGGTACGACGACCAGCCAGTGCGACCGAATATCCGGCGGCTTGCAAGGCGAGACTAACAGCTCGTCCGATACCACTTCCAGCGCCCGTTACTAGCGCGACTCTTTGCCTATCTCCCACGTCCATCTCAGTTAATCAAATATCGTCAGCATGATCCTCTGAAAAGTCACCAACAATCAATCCCTGCCTGAGCTTTGACCAGCACACTGTACTCGCTTCGCAGGCTTCCTTTGTAATCGTCCTGCATGAACCTGACATACGTGTGCTGGCTGTTCCAGAAGTACGTCAGGGTCGAGATGGTGGAGCACTTTTCAGGTCAACGCCAGCCCCGGTCCAACCTCTCTGTGTTGATCGCTTGGCGGTCGATTGAGACGAAAGGATGTTCGTGAAGGATGCTGAGACCGGCGTCAGGAGAACCACCTCGCCTTGTCCGTCTGCCAGCGTGAAATTTCCTGTAAGCGGATTTCCATTCCAGTCTGTTGCTGTCGGTGGATACGGCATCGTTTGAGTTGATCCAGTCATGTTCAACCACACTTGCCCTTTAGGATACGTCCGGATATAGAGATTGAGACCATTCGTCTTCATCCCCTTTCTCGGATCACTTGCATTCAAGCAAGGCTGTGTCGGTGAAGTCGAGATGGCTTGTAAGGTTGCATACCACTTATTGGTGGTGAGATCCGGCGCATTCTGCGGAGAGGAATAGAGAAGATCGAATATCGTGTTCGGTCCACGAATCAGCAGATAGAGAGCTAGTGCCGTGTGGAAATTCGCCGCTGTTGCTGACGATGCACTGTTGGCAACGTGATCGCCCCACAACACAACACGGGAAGGAGGCTCGATAGGAGTCTGACCTGATGCTGTGTTGAAGACAGGAGCCGCTATGTTCGCGAACCAGTACGTGTTGATGATCTGGCCGTAGTAGAAAATTTTCTTCTGAGGGTTCGTTAGCTCGTTTCCTTCAGCGGTCGTGCCCCAAGATTCGAAAGGCTCTTTGACGATGAAGGGCATCGATCGATAAATGCTTTGAAAATTATTAGTGACATAGTCATCCCATGCACCCATGTGAATTCCTAAGCGGAATTCTGGGTGATTCCTCGCAGCATAGTCAAAAAATGCTTGTATGCCGTTGTTCCATTTCACTTCTGTATTGTTGTTGACGTTGTCCCAGGCAACCGGGCCGTTGCAGTTCAAGGTACCGGGTTGAATTGCCCTTCGAGATGTCCAATTTGTATAGTAAGCGTCAATCGAGAGATACGTTGGATGCGCGGCATTTATATTGGCACCATGATGCGGTGAGGTCTTGCGGTGCAACAAATCCGCCTTGATCCACTTATTGGTTAAGTAGCTTTGGGCAGCCATTGTGTCGACGCTGATATCCTCGATGATGTCGGCGGGATTACTGCTTCCGAATGGCTGGGTTAGACAATTGCCACCCGGAGAAGCGAAGCTGCTGACGCCGTTATGCGTGACCTTGGTCAACCAAGGAGTCACGCCCCTGTAACTGGGAGATGGGATTCGATTAGAAGGCACCGCGCTAGTGAGGAAGATGTCATCGATTTGAAGTAGACCAAGCTCTGATGGACACAGATTGTTCCAACTGGAATTCGGGCCGCGAGTATATTCTCCGAAGGTGCAAACTTGAGCCGTAGCGCCCGTACCCGGCCAATAGCCAAACTGAACGCCGGGTTCTGGTCCTAAGACTCTTACTTGAGCACTCGCGCTAGAGGCCGGAGCTTGTCGTGCTTGACCCATTTTGATCGCTGACGCGTAGGTGGCTGAGGTCGCAATTTGAGCAAGAATCAGCGATACAAGAACTGAGAGTCGGAAGCTTCGATATTCATTCGGACTGGCAGTTGATGGTCTGTCAAGCCAGTTCCACCTGTACCTGTTAAGCAAAGCTGAAGCGCCTTCGTATGCCATAGAAACCTAGTGAGCAAAATAGCAAACCTTGTCTCCCAGGTAGCCAATCACGGAGTGAAGAAGTGTGATGGGGTTATACGCAGAAGTTATTGAAAATAAATGGTGGCCAGGGACGGAATCGAACCGCCGACGCCAGCCTTTTCAGGGCTGCGCTCTACCCCTGAGCTACCTGGCCGGTACTTCAGAAGCTCCAGTCTAACAAAATCGTCTTTTCCGATAAAACGTCGATTAAGGGCGAAATGGAGAAGGAGCGTGCGTGCGGGGCCCAGACCCTGTTATACTCCGCTTAGTCGGTCTCTAGTATGAGCGAACAACGACTTGGAGACATTATTGACGATCACTGTGTCAAGTGCCGCAGGATCACAAATCATTCGATCGTCTCGCTGATGAATGGCGAAGCTGCGAAGGTTCGTTGCCGAACATGCTATCACGATCATGACTATCGTCACGAACAAGCGCCTCCCTCAAAAAAGGAGCTGAAGAAGGCGGAAGCCGAAGCGGCGATGGCAGCGGGCAACGGCAGCGTGAGCGGCGAGAGTTCGACACTGAAGGCGAAAGTCGATACTAGTGGTGAGAACGCCTGATCTTCGGCGTTTCACTGCTTGGACACTTCTCTCAGCATTGCTCGCGAGACATTAGCGACCAGCATCATCCGCGACCTGCGAGCGGGTGGACACAAGGCGTACCTGGTCGGAGGGTGCGTGCGTGACCGGCTGCTCGGGATCGTTCCGAAGGACTACGACGTAGGCACCGATGCGGTTCCCGGGGAGATTCTTTCCTACTTTCCCAATTCGGCGCTGGTGGGCGCTCATTTCGGCGTAATTCTTGTAGGGCGCCCCGAGGGAGTGCATGTCGAAGTAGCCACATTCAGGAGTGAGGGCGCCTATGCAGACGGGCGGCATCCGAGCGAGGTGCGCTTCGAAACCGACCCGGCTCTGGACGCGCAGAGGCGCGATTTCACGATTAATGGCCTTATGCTGGATCCCTTTTCCTGTGAAGTTCTGGACTATGTGGGAGGGAAGCGGGACCTTGATCGGCGGATTGTTCGCGCGATTGGAGACGCCGAACAACGCTTTAGCGAAGATCATCTACGAATGCTGCGCGCTGTTCGTCTTGCCGCGCGTCTTGGCTTTTCCATTGCTCCTGAAACCCTCGGCGCAATGCGGCGGCTGGGTTCTGCTATCTGTAACACGTCAGCGGAACGAGTACGCGACGAACTAATTCGAATTCTGACAGAAGGCGGGGCGCGGCGCGGTTTTGAATTGCTGGACGAATGCGATCTCCTGATGCAGATTCTGCCGGAGGTAAAAGCGTTTCAGGGTGTGCAGCAGCCGCCCGAATTCCACCCAGAAAGCGACGTGTGGACACATGTTTTACTCATGCTCGAGCAGATGCGAGATTCCACTCCAACGCTTGCGTTTGGTGTTCTTCTGCATGACGTAGGGAAACCGGCTACCTTCCGCATCGCGGACCGCATTCGCTTCGATGGTCATGCCGAGGTAGGCGTCGAGATAGCAAGAAATATACTCTCCAGACTGAAATTTTCCAACGAAGATACCACCCAAATTCTGTCGCTTATCGCAAATCATATGCGGTTCAAAGATGTGCATCAGATGAGGGCCAGTACGCTGAAGCGATTTTTGCGGCTGCCGCACTTTGAGGAACATCTCGAACTGCATCGTTTGGATTGTCGCGCGAGTAACGGGCACACCGATACATACGACTTTATTCGAGCTAAACTGGCGGAGTTAGGTGAGCAGGAACTGCGGCCCACTCGATTAATTAGCGGCCACGACCTGATCGAGGCTGGCTACGCGCCGGGTCCTGGGTTCGGGCGTGCCTTAGAAGTGGTCGAAACAGCTCAACTCGAAGGCGAAATTCACACGCGTGACCAGGCGCTGGCCCTGGCACGATCAGTACTTGATGCGGCCTCCTAGCGCAGACGTCGAAAAAAAATTGGCATTTTCACGGGGGTTATGGCATCCAACTAGGGGCTGTTTGTCACGAAGCCCTAAGTTTCTCCCTTGTTCTGAGGAGCACGCTACTTATGCCCGTTTTAGACGCCCCGGCCACTAGCCTGAGTCAGGAGCTTCATTCCGCAAGAGTTGAAAGCGATCGCCTCTTTTCGATACTCAAGCGTGAAGCTCTCTATGAGCGGCCTATCCCCGAGCGGCATCGAGTCATCTTCTACATCGGACATTTGGACGGTTTTGATTTCATTCAGATCTGCCGGAAAGCGCTGGGATATAAGATCGTCCAATCCAGAGTTGGATGCATTGTTTCAGGCTGGCATCGATCCGGACTCGGCTCATCTTCCTGCCGACAAACCATCAGATTGGCCGACGATCAAGCAAGTTAAAGCATATGCGAACCGCTGCCGGAGATCAGTGGACGAGAATCTGGAGCGCGCTCCCGAAGACGTCGTTTACATGGCGCTCGAACACCGGCTGATGCACCTGGAAACGCTCGCGTACATGTTCCATAACTTTGCCCATGAGCTGAAGAATATTCCAGCAGTGACTGTGCCGAACGGAGATTTTCGACCGGAAACACAGAACGAATGGCGTGATGTTCCAGAAGGTGAAGCGGTTCTGGGGAAGCCGCAGGACAGCTCATTTGGCTGGGACAACGAATACGAAGAAGTTAGAGCGAGCGTGCCAGCGTTCCGTATACAGCGTTATAGCGTGACAAACGGCGAATATATGCGTTTTGTAAAAGACGGAGCACCCATGCCGCACTTCTGGCGAGAACGTGATGGTGCGATTTATTGCACGGGCATGTTCGAAGAGCTGCGGCTACCGCTGGACTGGCCAGTCTACGTGACGCAATTGGAAGCTGAGGCGTACGCCACGTGGGTTGGCAAGAGCTTGCCGACGGAACAGCAGTTTCACCGTGCCGCATATTGCAGCCCGTCTCTCGAAGGCCGCCAATACCCGTGGGGAAATGACGTCCCAACGCGTAAGAATGGCAACTTCGACTTTACCCGCTGGGATCCAGAACCCGTATACGTGACTCCCGCGGGCGACAGTGCATTCGGTGTGAGCCAGCTTGTAGGAAACGGGTGGGAGTGGACGCGCACGCCATTTGGTCCCTTCCCAGGTTTTGAGCCCCGGGCAACGTATCCAGGGTATTCACTAAATTTCTTCGACGGCGAACACTATGTGCTCAAGGGCGGCTCACCGCGAACCGCCGCGAGATTGCTTCGGCGCTCATTCCGGAACTGGTTCCGCCGCGATTATCCATATGTTTACGCTACATTCCGCTGCGTAGAAAATTAGAAAGCCTTCCATGTCCAGCTCAGTTCAAGCGCAACTGTCTCAATTCGCCTTAGATGTTGCAGAAGGCCTCTCGTGGGCCAAACAGAAGAAGATACCGCCGCGATACTTCTATGACAACTTGGGAACCGTTCTCTTCGAAGCGATCACACTGCTTCCCGAATATGGATTGACGAGAGCAGATGAAAACCTGTTGCGCTTGCATGCGAACGAAATCATCTCTGAAACTGCACCTCTCTCGATTATTGCGGAGTTAGGTAGCGGGACGGGTCGCAAGACCAGACACATCCTGGCTGCGGCATCACGCGCGCAGGATCGGATACTCTACACTCCGATCGACGTATCTCGCGGAGCGCTCGCGGCCTGTCAGCGAGAACTTTGTGACATTTCGGAAGTACAGCCCGTTTGTGCCGATTGGATCGAAGGCCTTCAGGAGATCGCACAATCGCGAACCGGTGACAAGCCGCTGTTGCTTCTGTTTCTTGGGAGTTCGATTGGCAACTTAGAGAGACCCGGAATTCTCGAGTTTCTTGAGCAGGTTCGTTCGAATCTCCGGCCTGGCGATTTTCTCCTGGTCGGCGCGGATCTGGTTAAGGACATCGACACGATGATGACTGCGTACGATGACCCAACTGGCGTCACGGCAGCTTTCAATTTAAATGTGCTGGCGAGAATCAATCGAGAGCTGGATTCAGACTTCGACTTGCGCTCGTTCGCGCACGAGATCCGTTGGAATTCGGAAGAGCGGAGGATCGAAATGCATTTACTTTCCTGCCGGAATCAGATAGCGTACATAGGGGCTCTGGATACGACATTCGAATTTCGTGTGGGCGAGACGATTTGCACGGAGTTTTCGCATAAATTCACAAAGGGTGAACTGCTTTCCTACGCTCGTTCGAGTGGCTTCACGCAGGTTGCCATGTGGGTTGACGACGCATGGCCTTTCGCCGAGGCACTCTGGCAGCTAAACGGGTGAGTTCCAGAGGAACAGAGCAGAGCACCCGGCCGCGTACGCAGGAGTACTTCACCCGTTTGTATCAAGAGAATGAAGATCCCTGGAACTACCAATCAAGCGATTACGAAGCTGAAAAATATGAAGCGAGCTTGGGCGCTCTTCCGAGGGAACAGTATCAGAACGCCTTTGAGATTGGTTGTTCCATTGGAGTCTTTACGTCGAAACTGGCGCGAAGATGTAAGAACTTGCTCTCAGTCGACTTGAGCCCTTCAGCATTGGAGAGAGCTAAAGAGCGGTGTGGAGGATTCCCGCAGGTCAAATTTAAATTGATGTCGTTGCCGGCGGAATACCCGCCGGATGTATTTGACCTGACGGTTCTCTCGGAAGTCGGCTATTATCTCGAACCGGAAGATCTCGCGAAATTGAGTAAGAAGATTACGAGCCATTCCACCGCGCAGGGACATTTGTTACTAGTTCATTGGCTTGCGCCGGTACTGGACTATCCACTTCGCGGGGACGATGTACACGAGTATTTTGTGAGCCGTTCCGGATGGCGCCCACTGGTACGGCTTCGTAGGACCCTGTATCGACTCGATGTGCTCGAACGGCGGGATGGGTCTGTTTCCTAAACGAGGCTTGCAGCTCGTCTACAACATCGTTCATCGGCGCCAAGCGCAGACGCTCGGGCCACTGGTTCCGGCATATTTCGTAGAATTTTATGCGATCCAATAGCAAGCCGAAATACCGGGCGGCTTGCACTTCGGCGGCGATATGGGAAAAGGTCAGTCCAGTGTCCCGTGAGAGCTCCCGAACTCGATGGGCGGATAGCTCATGATTATCTTGATAATCGAGCCACAATAGGCGAAATCGGTGGCGCACAGTAAAGAGGTACTCCAGGAACTCCAGGCATTCGAGCCGCACGCGCAAGCCCTTCTTTCCGCAAAGTTGCCAATCGGTCAATTCACTGGACAACCCGTAGCGAGCTCTTCCGGTGAGACGGGCCGAAGTGAAAACCCGAACCCGGTTACTGTGCCGGAGTCGAACATCATGCTGCATTAAAGCCTTATAGAAGGCGATGTCTTCAAAATAGCGGCGAGGTGGCAGACGGCCGACAAACTTATAGATGCAGGGCGTAATTGCAAGACTCGCGCCAAAGTGCTGGTGGTGGCGCGGCCAGGGATCATGAGCCTGTGGATCCAAACGATCTTCAAGCCACGCGATCAGGCGGCGGTATCGATGATCGTATTTTTGTATGGCTCGAGTCGCAGGGTCAAGAAGAACTTCGTCATCCGGCAAGATCATTATGCGTCCGCCAACCGCCTGTGCCCCGTTTGCAAGTTCCTCCCGATTGCGCGATATCCAGTTCGATGCTACTTGGCTATCTGCATCAGTAGTAAGAATTACTTTGCTGTTGGCTCCCCGCATTTCCAGTCTGCGGCACGCTTCATCCATTAGTAAGCGGCGCACATATCCGTTGTGCGAATGTGATTTATCTAAATTTCTCTCAACAATATGAAGTTTGAATGTCGGATACAGGCGCTGAAATTGTTCCGCCACTTGGCGGGATCGATCGCGAGTGTTGTTGATGAGGAGAATGACCTCATAGCGCTGGTGATCAAGGGGATCTCCGCTGACGGTCTTCTGCTCCGCCAAAGCACGTAGAGCCGAAGGTAAGAGCTCCTCTTCGTCTTTCGCGGGAACCGTAACACAGGCCTCTAATCTTTCGCCGGGCGGTTCTGAAACAAGCACGTCGCTGAAATCTTTAGACATGAGTTTCTCGGCTGAGAGATTTCCAAGCCCGGCCATGTTTTGGGATCCAAATGCGTTCGCCGCCTCCATAGTTCGCCGCGAAACGGGCAATCGCAATCGCATCGTCCCGGCTGATCTGGGACTGGTATTGGCCCGCGATTCTGCGTTTGAGGGAGACGTAACGCTTTTGGCGGACAACAGCGCTTTTCAGCGGCACGCCAGTGCTGCGCTCAGCATACGAGACTGCCGCCCGAAGCGAAGTCTCAGACACCCAAGCCGCATAAGGGAGATCTTCATAGAAGCCCAGTTTCTGCCGTACGGAACTCTGTATAGCAGCCGCCCTTACGGTCAGATGATCGACGTGATCCCCTAGTGCGAGTGGAGCGAGAACGAGACCCCGGCGGAAATAGTTTCGAAAACGCCGGCTGAGCATTTCAACTTCAGGGCGGGTCTCGATAGAGGCATTCTCCGGCCTGCATACACAATCAGTGCTGATGCCCAATCTTAATGGCGCATCCAGAAAGCCGAGCGTTTCCACTGTGATTCTCTTGTCGATAAGGTGAAAGACGCGGCGATCCTCTCGCTTTCGCAAGGACGTAACCGCCGATCTTATTTCCTCGAAATCACCCGCGAGTGCACCAGCTAGAGGCGCGTAAACGCTGACTGTGAAGACCGTGACAACGTTCACTTTCAGCGGCAGCGACCGCCAACGAGAAAGCGAGAGAAAAAGCGAAAACGGAACATCGTCGCGGTGCGGCGAGACGATCGTCAGTTCGCTCATCGGCTAGTTGGCGATTATAATCCTACTGCTGGAACTACGGGTGATGCGTGGGCTACAGCGGCAGCTGCAGCAGCCTTCGTGAGTTGGAAATCGGGCGCGGCAGCGAGCTGTTTACAAAGAGTAAGGGCCTGGGCGACGACTTGGTCCATATTGTAGTAGCGGTAAGTGGCGAGGCGGCCTACAAAGTGAACTCGTTTGGTTGAAGCAGCAAGCTCCGCATAACGCTTGTAAAGCGCCCCGTTTTCGGGTGTCGGGACCGGGTAATACGGGTCACCTTCGCTGGCCGGATATTCGTAAACAACACTTGTCCGCCGATGCACTTGTCCTGTGAGATGCTTGAACTCTGTTACGCGGGTGTAAGCATAATCGTTTGGATAATTTATAACCGCAACAGGCTGTAAGCAATCCATGTTTAGCGTTTCATGCTGGAAGCGCAGCGATCGATATGGAAGTTGACCGAATTGGAAATCAAAAAACTCATCAATGGGGCCTGAGTATATCAATTCCTGAAACTCTACGTCTTCAATGACATCCCGGAAATCGACGCCAAGCGCAACGGTGATATTGGGGTGATCCAATATGTTTTCAAACATGCGGGTGTAGCCGTTCCTTGGCATTGCCTGGAAACGATCGGTGAAGTAGCGGTTATCACGATTCGTTCGGACTGGGATGCGAGCTGTAACTTGAGCGTCGAGCTCGGATGGATCTTTTCCCCATTGCTTTCTCGTGTAATTACGAAACAATTTCTCATAGAGATCCCGGCCGACCTTGCTTACCACGACATCCTCAGAGGTTCTGATAGCGGGACGGGTTTCAGCGCGCGCAGCGAAGAACGCCTCGAGCTCTTCTGAATTCAGATTGAGCCCGTAGAGTAGATTCACTGTGTCCAAATTAATCGGTATCGGAACTAGCTTGCCGTCAACCGATGCCAGGACCCGATGTTCATAGGGGCGCCAGCTGGTGAACTGAGACAGATATTGAAAGACCTGTTCCGAGTTGGTATGAAAGATGTGGGGACCATAGCGATGTACCAAGACGCCATCCTCGTTGTAGTGATCGTAAGCATTCCCCCCGATGTGGCTGCGGCGGTCGACTAAAAGAACTTTCTTCCCAAAGCAGCGAGCCATTCTTTCTGATACGACGGCTCCAGCGAAGCCGGCACCCACAACCAAGTAATCAAACATGCGCGGCGCCTTCGTGAGAGATGTCACTAGCCGGCATCAGCGCGCGCGCCGGGCGTGTGGTCCGCGAAGGAACGCCGGCTGCGCAGTGCTTCAGTACCAGAGTATTGTCAATCAGTTCACTCATTGCGCCCCATGTCTTGTCCCAAGACGATTGAGACAAGAATTGATCGACGCGCTCCCGAAAGGCCGTATCAGGCCGACTCTGGAGAAGCGAATCAACGGCGCTGATGAATTCGCCTGCTCGGTTCGCGATCGCGACAAGACCCAAATCACCATAAGGTCTTACGACATCTCGTATTGGAGTCGACACGACCGGAAGCCCCGCCGCGAGATACTCAGGAGTCTTGGTGGGACTTATGAATCGCGTGGATTCATTGATGGCGAACGGGAGCATAGCAACATCCCATCCCGAGAGATAAGCAGGCAATTCTGAGTACTGCTTCATGCCGAGATAATGAATGTTGGCGGCTCTCGGAAGATATGTCTCATCTATTTTGACGACCGGCCCCAGTAGAATAATTTGCCAATCGGGGCGTTCAGCGGCCACGTGTCTGAGTAACTCGAGGTCCATTCGCTCGTCGATTACGCCCGCGTAACCGAGGCGAGGATGCGGCAATTGAGACTGATCTTCGGGGGCGCATTCGATCAATCGCGCCCGGTTAAAATGGGCCACTTCGACGCTACTCGGGAACAGTTGCACAGAAGGGTGTTGCTTGCTCTTCGATTCGAACAAACTAGCTCCACCGGTGAAGACTAAATCGGCGATGCGGAACAAGGCTTTCTCATTCATCCGCATAGCGGGAGGTGCACCCGCAAAAGCCGAGAGCTCGTCCATGCAGTCGTAGATTGTGATCCGAGGCTTCAGATCGGAAGCAAACTCTCGGGCCATCGGTGTGTAGTACCACGCGATGTAATCGGTAATCTGGTTTTTCTCGAGCATCGACTTGAGTAGATTTTTCTGAAGCTCGAGAGTCTGTTGACGATTCAATCCGCTGGGCAAAATCGGAGTTTGGACGTGTACGCCTGTCTTTGGACAAACCGAAGATCTCAAGTGAGCCTCAGTATCTTCGAAAATCGGCTCTTCAAAAAAGAACACTCTTCGTGTCCGGGCAAAGCGGCTCATCAGGTGCTGAGGACGCTGAAATACAAATCCCCATCGAAGATGGGAGAGGCAGATTAGATCAATGTGGTTGGTGCTCATGGTTTGTTCGTTATTCCAGGCGGGTAGTTGCGGTAGTTGGGCGAGGATCGCTTCAGCTAAAGGCCAGTAAAGATCGCGATCTCCTATTGCGTCGGGATAGTCGAACAAACCGTTGTGACAGTGCCGGTCGTTCTCCCACCCGGGGTGATTGAGGATTGGGTAAAGGCAGATACCTTGTACCGGAATGCCTAACTTTAACGCCGCCCGAACCTCGTCGCAGACATAGTTAAACCAATCCGGTCGCTCTTCATCTTCGGCTCCAGTCTCAGAAATGAAGATTGGCCTTCGATAGCGGCTCCAGACTTCTTGAATGAATTTGTGAAGTGGGCGGTATCTTGAATCGTCGCGGGTGATAGGTTCCGAGTTATGCACCCACTGATTGTGCGGATAGAAGTTTACTCCGACAATGTCTAAGTACCGAGGGTCACCGCCGAGTTCTGGAGCGAGTCTGCCGGATAGCATGTCCCAGGCCTGAAACTGCGAGCGTGAATAATTCTCGGCTTCGATTTCATCGCCTTCAATTGCCGGATCCCCCACAATATGGATGATTGGTTCGGGAGAAATTAGCCGGACATCAGGTATTTCATCAAGTAATATTTTGCTTGCAGCTATTGCAGCTCGAACTAATATGCACTTCAATTCGGAGCCGCAGCCCACAGTGCACGGGTGAATCGTACCCTTATCCCCGCCAGCCCAGGAGAGAAAGGAAATCTCATTCACAGGGGCAAACACGTTGCAGTCGTAACCGCTTTTTTTTAGAAACTGAGTTAAAGCCGAAGCGTAGCTAGCGAACTTCGATACGAAGTCGGGCTCGAAGACATCAACGTGATCCGGCCAACCGAAGTGCAGTAAATCGAGCAAAACCTCAGTCTCTGTTTCTGCAGCGGCGTTGAGAATGACTGCAAGGGAATCAAAGTTGTAGCGGCCGGGAAACTGTTCTATCAGGTGCCAGCGCGCGCCTTCGCGAACTGTTTTGATTCCTAGAACGTGGAGGCGACTGTAATCTTTACGAGCAAAGCAGTCGTGCTGCGTCGAGGCGAGAAGGTCGAGACGTCTGCCATGCTTCAACTTGTGCGTGGAGCATTCGAACCCCGCCTGAAAAAAGCTTCGAAAAATAGGGTACGCAGCCAACAATACTGTTCCTTGTTCTCCGTGTGTGGAGCGATTTGGGCATCGTTAACGCAGATCGATTCGCGCACTCCAGCGGCAACCTGCGCTATATAGATATGAATTAAAAGAATCTAGTTACAGAGACACGTATTTTAACGGGTACTAAGACATCGGAGAGTCACTCGTTCAGTTCGTGCGCAGCTAATTTTCCCAGAGATGTAACTGCCTGGAATAGCTTATTGAAACTGCTGTTAAATATTCTACCAGATACCGGCTGCTTTCTGCCACCCGAAGCAGGCAAAATGTAGCGGTTGACGACGGCGAGAATTGATTGTGTAGTCTCGGGCAACAGTGCTTCGCTCGCAATGAGTATTTTGGTGGGGAGCGAAATCGTACATGTGCGGCGGCTGTGCTGAAGCGCTTTGACAACAGTACGCGCAGCGTACTCAGCCGCGACAGAGAAACCCGGGAGATTGCCTATGAGACCGAACCACGCAAACTCTTTCTTAGCAAGACCCTTAAATTCGGCATTCAGATAGGATCCCGTTCGCATCAAACCAGGGACTACGGTCAGGACACGTACGCCGTGTGCTTCCGATTCCGCACCCAGACCGTTTGAAAAAGCGACAAACGCAAATTTGGCACAACAATAAGGCAGGAGATGGGGCACGCTGACGCGGCCACCCACCGATGTGATGTTGACGATGTGTCCACTGCGCTGCCGCCTCATGTGCGGCAACACAGCGAAGCTCAGATTCACAGGCGCCCAAAACATTGTGTTCATTGCCTGCTTGAAATCGGAGTGCTGCAGGTTATCAAGTGGCGCAACTCTGATAAACCCGGCATTGTTGATAAGAACGTCGATTCTTCCGAATCGATCCAACACGCGAGCTACAAGCGGTTCTATTTCAGATTCTTCGCTAATATCACAGGGAAAGACCGCGGCGTCAATACCGCGATTTGCCAGCCGGACGCGAGCTTTCTCCAATTCTTGAGGATCACGCGCGCACAGCGCGAGACGACTACCCAGCCTCCCCAGTTGAAACGCCAGTGATAGACCCAAGCCACGGGAACCGCCCGTGATCAATACAACTTTCTCGCGCAGATTTACGTTTGGCTTCGAGAACCGTCTCGTTATGCTTGCCGCGGCAAATAGCGCGGCTGCAGAAAGAGTTCCCTCAACCAAGTAATTCGAAACGTTTTTGGACCGCTTTTTCGAAAAGAGCCGCATTTTGTGAATGCCTAGCTGAAGAAGAGAACTCTTTGACGCTGTAAAGGTTTCGATGAACCGGACCGGGAAAACTGCGGGTGAGCGTTTGCAGCTCAATCTCGCTACCGATGATATCCTTAAACAGATTCAGGCTTATCCCACGAGAGCGTTGTCGCGAAGACGCTGCGTGCGTTTGAATGCAGCAATAACGGGCCGGTAGCTCAGTTGGTAGAGCATCGCACTTTTAATGCGGTGGTCGCGGGTTCGATTCCCGCCCGGCTCACCATACTGCAAACCACCTACGATTCGACTGAACCGTTCTCAAATCAGTGCTGAGCAGTTTGTTTAGCCGTTCCGCTCTGCATCGCGGCGGCCATCACCCTCACCATTTGCGATACCGTCATCGGATTCCAGCCATGCGGCTTCATGGGATGGCCGTACTCAAACGTTGCGCCCGATTCAGTGCCTTTTAAGAAATCTTCGAGCAGGTAGACCCCCAGATTCAGATAAAAACTGTCCATGTCGCCACAATAGAGGTGCAGTTTCCCTTTAAGCTTCGGGCCAATCTTGGTCCAGTTTTTACTCAAGTAATCCCTAAGATCGTAGCCGTGATCGCGCATGTAATTGGCAACATCGTGGTCAATTTTGCCAGAAAGCTTGTCCCATAACGGCCGTGGATAGCCGTCCAGTCCCACCGGTCCGTAAACTGCTTCCCACGCTTCGTATTGTTGACAGGATCGGCCATGGCTGCCCAGCACCTCTTCAAGCTCACTCATCCCGCGCATCGTCTCGATTACCTGGCCTTCCGGCGTGCGCATCATTGGACGCTCGGGAATCTCATACTCAAAACCCGGAACTTGGAATGCGTTTGGGTCCTGGTAGATGTTGACAAGTTGGTAGCGGCGGAAGTCCACGGGATCGGGGAAGAAGGTCCAAGTGCCGTTAAAGAAATCAGGGTGATAGATCTGAAGGGCAAGCGATTCCCAGCCGCCGGTTGACCCGCCAACCAGGGTACGCGCGTAAGAGTCGTGGAGCATTCGGAAATGCTCTTCCAGATAGGGGATCAACTCTTGAAAGAGCGCGTCGCCATAGGGGCCGTTGTTTGCGGAATTCACGGCGTAGGAATCGTCGAAGTAGGGCGTGGGGTGCTGGAAGTTGACGATGATGACGCGCGGGAAATCGGGCGATATCCACTCTTTGTATAGCTCGTAACCTTCGCGGTGTCCCGAAGTAGGCTCATGATCCGTGAAGCCAAACGGCGCTCTGAGATTAAAGTGATCTTGGAGATAGATGATCGGGTATCGCTGCTGAGGGTGCTCGCCATAACCTTCCGGCAGCAGGATCGTGGCACCGAGGTACATCGCGTGCCCCCAGAATTCCGATATCAGTTTGCTTTGGATCTTGATGCGCTTTACCCATTTCGTGTCGGCCGGTACTTGAACAGCCGGGATGACTTGATCGAGCTCCAGCTTCACGGCGCTACTCGAGGAGGGATCAAAATGCACGCGCTGTGTTTTGCTGTAAAGGTTCCCCGGTGAGCGGTTAAACTCCTGTCCCTCCCACTGGTCCAAGTGCACCCAGATCGAGTGGCCGTCTGAGCGGTGAACCGGTGTGTAGATGTTGATCAACGCCTGAATGTAGTAATCGCCTGCCGGAACGTCCTTCAGGCTTTTGATTGGATACCCCAAAGCCTGAGCATCTACGAGTACCGATTGCCCCGGCTCGAGTCGAGAGAAATCCCGGCCGAAGATCAATCCTGGGGATCGCCAGAAGCCTGTCTGGAGCCGCGGCTCGGGACTTTCTTTCTTTGCGAGCATCAGATAGGCGCGGCCCGTAACGGGATTCGCGTGAGCCGAAGGCGCGAATGAAATTTCAAATCTCGGTGCCGGCGCTTGCTGCTGGCGCGCGTGCACGATTGGCGGGCAAAATAAAGAGGCAACGCTAACGACGACGAAAGCGAACCTGCGCTTGTGGGAGAGATTCACGCTTTCTGAAGTCTATACGACCTCTGGGAACGACTCAATTGAACCGACCAGTACCAGAGCAAATACGTGGAAGGAATCTATTGACTACGGTGTTGGCGGCCAGTATATAATCGCTGTTTATGCGAAGCCACGTGTGAGAGAATATACTTGCTTCGTAGTACCAGCTTGTAAAGGAAGTTTCCTGCCAACGTAGCGGGGACTCTAAAAAAGAGGGCTTGTGTTGATACACAAGCCCCAAGGTAAAGGAACGTTTGATTTATTTGACGTCGCCAAGACGATAATTGAACTCGAAAAAGAATGCGTAATGGATTCTGGAGTGCTGAATTAATATAAATTAATCTAAAGCCAGGTTAACGATTACTGGGGTTGGGGTGTGACGTCGGGCGTTGGTGGTTGAGTTTGCGCTGGCGGGACTCCTATCTTTATGCCGATGACCTCTCCAGAGATCACCAGCTCGACACGGCGGTTTAGAGAGCGGCCTTCGCGCGTATCATTTGAGGCAACTGGGTAGTTCTTGCCGTAGCCCACCGCCGTAATGTTCTGAGGATTGATGCCCTGGGCCATAAGGAACTCGCGTACCGTGTCGGCGCGCTGCTCAGACAAACGCTGGTTAAGTTCGTCGCTACCCGTAATATCGGTATACCCTTCAACTTGAAGATTGAGCCCCGGATGTGAGATCACAATACCGGCAATCTTGGCCAGCTTTTCACGAGCGGGTTCTTTCAACGCATACTTGCCCGTATCGAACAACACATCGCTCATGTTCACTACCAAGCCACGAGGGGTTTCGCGAGTTTGAAGGACGCTGTTGAACTGCTGGAGCAATTGCTCGCGCAAAGCGTTCTTCTCAGCTTCAGCTTGCTGCCGGAGGCGGTCCGCCTCGGTCGCAGCCTGTTGCGCTTTCTGTGCGTCAGCGGCAGATTGAGCACTAGCGGCATCTGCTTCGGCCTTCGCCTTCTCGGCGGCTTCTCTTTGTTGAGCTTCCAGTTGGGCTTGCTGTTCGGCAGCCTGTCTCTGACGGGCCTCTTCGGCGGCCTGTTTCTGGGCGGCGGCTTGGCGTGCAGCCGCTTCCTGCCGTTCCTGATCGAGCGCCAGTTGCTGTTGCCGCCTTAAAGAGATGATGCGCGCATCTTCGGCCTTCTGCACAGCCTCCCTGGCGGTCATGATAGAAGGGTTCCACTGCTTACGCTTCGCGTAATCCTGCGCCTGGCTCAAAAGGTTTACAGCGTCCTGGTAGGTGTCGCCGCCATACTGGTCGGCCTTGGCGTATCGCGCAATCTGGATCGCGTTTTGGGCTTCGTAGAGGGTGAGCGGGCTCTTTTTGCTCGAATCCAAAACGATCGGATGCAGTTGGGACTCGGGCACATGGTATGTATACTGACCGCGGGCGAGCAGTTCGTACTTGGCATTGACGTACTCGAATTTGCCCTTGGTGTCCTCGCGCACTACATTTTCCATCACCACCACATCGCTCGGCTGCCGGACGGCGAAATATGGTTCGGCTGTGACGATCAGTCCGAATGACTGTAACCCCGTGGTCATTGTGCCGTTGAAATTTCCATTCGAGCCCAGAACTATTTCGCCCAAATTCGCAGCATGGCCGTCGGGCGTGATGGCCCATAGCACGTACGTGAGAAACTCTGGCCCGAAATTAGTGGCTGCTGGAAGGCCTTTAACATCGAGCTTGATCTCCATGTGCCCCAAGCGGCTATTCACGTCAGCAGTGCCCTTGGCCGTGGGAGCTAGTGACGTACCTTGGAAATTTACCTTGGTCCAACCACTTCGGTTGCGGTAGCTAATGGCAACAGTGGAGCGGGAGACTACCTGTACACGGAAAATTGGAGTAGGACCGGTTTGTGTTTGTGCCGGCGGTTGCGTGCCGGACTGGGTCGGGTTTGGCTCTTGACCGAGTAGGACAAATGGTATGAACGCGGCAACTGTGAAGGCGAGCAGTCTCATATTAAGTAAAAATAGCACGGCATCTGCCAAACCGTAACTTAGTGAAATCTGGAAAAATCCAGCCAATTTCTGGAATGAAGCAGGTAGCTTTTGCAGGGTCCAGGTCTTTATGAGAATCCCGCTATCAACGGGCGCGCAGGTGGCGAACAGGTGGACGGGAAGTAAGAAAGGGTCTCGATTTGTTTTTTTTAACATGACTTTGATTCGTAAGAAAGTGACCGGACTAGTTCTTCACACTGGTCCGGCCGTACGAGACATTGGCCCTATTGAGCGCTGATTTTGGCTACGAAGGCGGTTTGGCCGCCGGAACCCAGGTTTTTATTGTGGCTTTGAAAGGCGTCCTTGATCGGGAAATCGGTAGAAAAGGTGCTACCTACCACGTATGCATTCCCGTGCTGGTCCAGAGCGATACCGCTACCAGCATCTGTATTGCTGCCGCCCAGATAGGTGGAATAGACCAGCGCGCAACCGGCGGCGTCGATTTCGGTAACAAACGCGTCAGGGATGCCGCACGAAGACAAACCACAGCCAGCTGGAGCTGCGAGCGCATTCTGAAGGGCGTTCTTGGTTGGAAAATCGGTGGAGGTGGTAAAGCCTGTAATAAAGGCGTTGCCGTGAGCGTCGACAGCGATGCCGGTACCACCATCGCCCGGGGGATTTTGGCTAGAACCGCCCAGATACGTGGAGTATACTAGCGCGGTTCCAGAAGCAGCAATTTTCGTCACAAACGCGTTCCCATAAAGTAGGCTTTTAGGCTCTTTCTGAAAGGCGTTCTTGGTGGGCAGGCCCGCACCTGCGCTACCCGTTATGTACGCGTCTTGGTGGCTGTCCACCGCGATAGCTGTAGGGCCCGCTGAGAAGTAGGTGGAATAGACCAGTCCAGTGCCAGCGGGGTCGAACTTCGTGATGAACCCTTCCGCCGGGGTTTTCTGAAACGCGTTTATGGTCGGGAGATCGGGCGAGCTCGTGCTACCGGTTATGTATGCACTACCCCTCGCATCGACGGCAATGCCATTGCCGCCACTGTTCCCGCCTAGATACGTAGAGTAGACCAACGCGCGGCCAGTAGCGTCGAACTTGGTGACAAAAGCGTTTCTGCTACCTAGGCCACCTTCGAGCGTTTTCTGAAAAGCGTCTTTGGTCGGGAAATCAGAAGAATCAGTAAAGCCTGTGACATAGGCGTTCTCATGAGCGTCCACCGCTATGCCACTCCCACCGTCTCCCGCGAAAGAGGCGTGCCCACCCAAATAAGTCGAAAAGACCAGGGCACTTCCCGCGCTGTCGAGCTTGGTAACGAACGCGGTGAAGCAAGGCAAGCAACCGATGCCAAAGTTGTAGTTTTGGTGTTGGAAGGCACTCTTGAGGGGGAAGTTCAAAGAACCTGTGCTACCGGTTATGTATGCATTGCCGTGCGCATCAACCGCGATTCCCACACCGGAATCGCCTACAAAACTCGCGTCAGGGCCAGCAAATCCCGACCCGCCTAAATATGTCGAATAGACCAGCTTTCCCATGGTGTCGAACTTCGCGATGAACGCGTTTGAACAGCAGCCGCTTCCAAGCTTCTTTTGAAAGGCGTTCTTGATCGGGAAGTCTGTAGAGAGCGTGGTCCCTACTACGTACGCATTGCCATGCGCGTCGACCGCGATGCCACTGCCTACGTCACCTCCGCCCTCATGGTTCTCCTGGAACGCCGCCCCGCTGCCGCCGAGATAAGTGGAGTACTCCAAGACCGGGTCGATGATGAGAGGTTTGGTGCGATCATACGCGGCGAGCCTGAAGCCTAGCTGCCCGCCTTTGCGCACGTAAGCGCATGCAACGAGTTCGCGAGCGCCATTGACTTCTTGATACGCCACAGGCTTGTGCCAGCTTAGGTCGCCTGCGGTCGTGTGCATCACGAGATCACCAGAGCGATCTAGAGCGGCTTTGCTCGTACCTTGGAAATCGAGCAAAATTTTGTCTGGATCGGCACCAGGACTCACGATGAAGTCGTACTCGAGCTGCCGTTGGTTTCCGTAGTAGATCAGGTCTACGCCGGGGTAGAGGCTGCGATAGCGTACTTTGGCGTAATTCGGCACGTTAGTGTGCCAGCGCTCGGGAACGTTGCCAATGAAGTAGTTGCTTTTGCTGGGCTGCTGCTCGAGTGGCTCGACGGATGCTGAAGCGTTAGCCCCGATAGGTTCCATCCGAACCCTGGTGGCCCACGCTGAAAGACCATCACGGCATCAGCATGGGACAAAAGAGACCGTACCCGGCACCGTGGGCTAGGAAATCAACTTTTTTATCCGTCTGCCCTCGATTCGCTTCGAAGCTTAAGGGCCGCGTGTAGTCGGCGACCACCTGCTTCGGCCGTGGAGTTGTATTTGCGGCCAGCGCGCCTTGGACGGCGAATATGGTCGCGAAAGTAATAACAAAGTGTCTAGATTTGTTTTTTAACATGAGTTTCTCCTCCATTGGTTCATAAGAAAGTGACCGGACCTGTTCTCCATACTGGTTCGGCCCGTACGAGACATCTAATTAGTCAAGTAAGTTATTACCCAAATTTGCTGTTGGCGATGAGGCTCCTTCTACTCGAGAAACTCGGCTTTAGCCGAGCGGGAAGTCGGTGTGATGCGTCTTTGTCGCTACTCGACCCGAGGTTCGGAATTACGAATTAAGCTTGGCCAAAGCGGCGCCACGATGAGGGGAGGCGCAACCGAATGCCTGGCCAATCAAGTACAAAACGCTAGTTCCATTTCTGAAGCTTGCTATCAACGTATGTCGATGGCCGAGGTTATCTCTTTACTGTGCGGCTGTCAATACGAGAAGGGTACTAAGAACGTTCGGTGGAAGATGGGTGTCAGGAAACGTACGCTTCTGACAAACGCCAAAAAAGCATCGGAAACCAAAGCTCAAGCCGCCGAGTAAGATCGTAGATGTGACTCCGCCCCAGCATCAACTTACGGAGGCGAAGCCCGTGCGGCCATTTGCGTCGCCGTTGCTACCCATTTTCCTGATTGTGGCCGTCGATATCCTCGGCTTCACGATTATTCTTCCCCTCCTGCCGTTCTATTCCGAGCGGCTGGGCGCGTCGCCTACGGTGGTTGGCGAGCTAGTATCGACATACGCCGTCTTCCAACTGATCGCCGGACCAATCCTGGGACAACTATCCGACCGTATAGGCCGGCGACCGGTTCTGT
Source organism: uncultured Acidobacteriaceae bacterium (assembly GCA_963771565.1). Lineage (GTDB taxonomy): Bacteria > Acidobacteriota > Terriglobia > Bryobacterales > Bryobacteraceae > Bog-105. The sequence continues at coordinate 29,598 of CAVYUB010000017.1, read as the reverse complement.
TGATCAGTCAAGCCGGAACGCTGGGCGGTTTTCTCCTGTTGGCGTTTTCAACACACGTTTGGATGCTGTTTGTCGCACGGATGATCGACGGCGCGACAGCCGGAAATCTGACGATCGCGCAAGCCTATATCAGCGACGTGACCAAGCCTGAAGAACGCGCGAAATCGTTTGCGGTGATCGGGATTGCGTTCGGTTTAGGGTTCCTGGTAGGACCGGCGATTTCCGGTTATTTGGCCCTATTTGGATATCAAGCGCCCATTTTCGCGGCTGCAGGGCTGTCATTTACGACGATTTTGTGCACATTTTTCTTGCTGCCCAAGCGCGAAGTCATTCACGAGCACAACGCGGCGGCCGAAGCCGATGCGGGACCGGGTGGAAGACGTTTATCCCTGATTTCGTGGGGGCAGTATCGGAGGTATTTTCGCGACCCCGAGCTGGCCGGACTACTGATGCAATGGCTGCTATTTTCTTTTTCCTTTTCGACATTCATATCAGGGTTCGCGCTGTTTGCGGAGCGACGATACCAGTGGAACGGCCATCCTGTGGGGGTCCGCGAAGTCGGTTTCATCTTCGCTTTTAATGGCTTTCTCGGCATCATCATGCAAGGAGGCGTGGTGGGGCGGATGGTGAAGTGGATTGGCGAGCGGAAGGTGGTTCGTCTGGGCTTCTTTACGGCGATGCTGGGCTACGCCGCGGTGGGATTCACAAAAACGATTGGGCAGTTACTCTGGGTCAATGCATTGTCATCGGCAGGAGGGGCGGGGTTGCGGCCGGCACTGACAAGCCTGGTTACGCAGAAGGCCGGCAAACGCGAGCAAGGTGTGATTATCGGCCTTACTCAATCGTTGATGTCGATTGCTCAGATCACTGCACCGATCATTTCGGGAGTGCTGATTGATCATCGCTATCTAACTACATGGGGAATTTGGGCGGGCGTGCTTGCAGGGCTCGCATTGTTTTTCGAGCCGCGAAGCTACAATAGCGCTTCGGCGGCGCTTTGAACGGGTCAGGCAGATGGCTGAAATTTCGAAGCTCGGAATGGGTACTGATTTGCTTCTTCGCGTATATCGCGGCGGTGTCGCCGCTATTCCGGGACCGGCCAGTTCTAAAATATCAGCCTGTTTTTGCCCTGGCCGCTGTGATTGCCTTGGTTTCGCTCATGGCACGAGCCGAGCAAACCCGTTTCACGAAAACGGTCAGTATTGTTCGTGATTGGTTGCCGCTGGTTGTAACTCTGGGAGCCTTTCGCGAGATGGAGTTATTCCTCCCGGTGCGCTTCGAGCATAGGTTTGAAGTGGTGTGGATCAAGTGGGACCATCTATTACTTGGCGAATGGCACGCGCGCAGCATGATCGAAAGTTTAGGCAGCTTGATCCCATTCTGGCTTGAACTCTGTTATTTGCTGGTTTATGGAATTGGCTTCTTTTGTGTGGCGCTGCTCTATTTTCAGCACCGGCGTGCGCAGATAGATCGATTCTTGACGGTTTATCTGATTGGAACCTTACTGGCGTATGCTCTATTTCCGTATTTCCCGTCTGAGCCACCGCGGATTGTATTTCCAACTGTCGATCAACCGCTGATTACGACTTGGGTGCGTACTCTGAACCTGTGGATCTTGAAGGTAGGGACGATTCACGTCGGTGTGTTTCCGAGCGCACACGTTTCGTCGGTCTTCTCCGCAGCCTGGGGCATGTTTCTGGTTGTGCCAGAGCAAAAAGCTTTTGCGTATGGGCTGCTTGTTTACGCGTTCAGCGTGTCTATGGCGACCGTGTATGGCCGGTATCACTACGCGGCTGACGTGGTCGCCGGTTTTGCGGTGAGCCTTATACCTGGATTGGTATGTTTAATATTACGAAAACGAGTGACACTGCTTCAGAAAACGACCGACTCCGGCAACTTCTAAGGTTTGTTTTTCGTCATCCTAGTGGGTTAGCTCTAACAAGACAGCCTGCTATGACCAAGTCACCCACGGTACGTCTGCTCTTTGGCTTACTTGTAACCCTGGCAGCAGTCACAATCTTTTCGATGTACGCGCTGTATCAACTGAACGGCCTGCGCAAGTTACAGACCGACACAATTGATCTCAATCGCCACGATTCGCTGTTGTTACTGAGAATACAGAATGACCTGCACAGTATCGGGTTGGGGTTGCGTGACATGTCGGAGACCCAACCGCCTACCGCCGTTGCCGAATACCGGGCTGAATTCGCCCACCTCCGGACTGACTTGGACGAGGCGATTCAGGCCGAAGAGCAATTAGCTCCTGTGACGCGGCCGGCCGACAAGCAGGCTAAACTTTTGGAATCGCTCAGGCATTTTTGGCAGACTTCGGAGCGCGTGTTTGCGACAGCTAAGGCCGGACATGAGGGCGCGGCAAAGGAACTAGCCTCAACACAGCTTTCAGCGGAGCAGTTGGTTTTGGCAGCGCGCGTTTCTCGGTTGCTGGAGCGCAACAATGAGGCCGAGGAGCACGCGGATGAAAAGGTAGCGTCGATTTACGCCGGCGTTGAACGAAATATATACGCATTCCTGGCGGCCATGTTAGTGGCCATTGTTGTGACGACCTTGTACCTGATCTATTCAAACCGCCGGATATTCGACCAGATAGAATCGCTTTCACAACAGCGGCGTGTGCTGACTGCGCAGCTCATCACTGTGCAGGAGGAGGTGCTACGGTCAGTATCGCGTGAGCTGCATGACGAATTTGGGCAGATTCTGACGGCTATTGGGGCGATGCTGGCGCGCGCAGAGCGCAAAGGGGCGGCAGCCGATTTCCCATTGCGGAGCGAGCTAAGCGAAGTGCGCGAGATCACGCAGCACACCCTCGAAAAAATGCGCAGTCTATCCCAGATGCTTCATCCCGCGGTTCTGGATGACTATGGGCTCGCGAAAGGAATCGAGTGGTATACGGAAGTCTTTCAGCGCCAAACCGGAATTCAGACCACTGCAATCATAAGAGGCGAGCCGACGCGGATCACAGGCCAATCGGCTACTCACTGTTTCCGCATTGTTCAAGAAGCGCTTAATAACGCGGCCAAGCACTCAGGTACGAACCTGGCGGAAGTAGAGATGATTTTTTCCTCTGACACATTAACGGTCAATGTCAGGGACTTCGGATGCGGGATGGCACGGGATAAGAGCCGTAAACCGGGTCTCGGCTTGATAGCGATGCAGGAGCGCGCAGACCTCGTAGGCGCTAAACTGAACATTTCGTCAGTTGCAAATGCAGGTACGACTGTTTCGCTGGTAATGCCGTTGCGGCGAGGCGATCAGGTGCCCGAAGCAGTAGAGCCGCAAACAGTAGAAAATGAAAGCATCGGAGGTGTAGTTGCCACCAGTCATGAATGAAGAGATTACAGTTCTTCTCGCGGATGACCACAGCCTTGTCCGGCGGGGGTTTCGGCGCCTGCTCGAAGACGACGAGCACATGAAAGTCGTTGGCGAGGCAAGCAACGGCATAGAAGCGATACGAATGGCGTACGAGCTCAAACCGAAGGTTGTAGTGATGGATCTTTCAATGCCTGAGCTTGATGGAGTGCAGGCCACGCAAGAAATTGTAAAGCACCTCCCGGATACCGAGGTGCTGGTGCTCAGTATGCACGCAGACGATAATTACGTTCGGAATGCGTTTGATGCAGGGGCGAAGGGATACCTGCTGAAGAGCGCGATTGATGTCGATTTGGTGGGCGCGATCAAGACTGTTGCTGCGGGAAACCGGTTTATCGGATCTGGGCTGAAGTACGTGGCTCAGGAGCGTGACGACGAGCTAAACAAGCTCACCGGGCGCGAGAAGCAAGTTTTGCAGCTAATTGCGCAAGGAAAGTCGAACAAGGAAATCGCGGGACTATTGGATTTGAGCGTTAACACGGTTTCGGTGCATCGCGCGAACCTGATGGAAAAAATGAACATACATCGTACCGCTGAGCTGGTTCTGTTTGCAATTCGGAAGGGGCTGGTCGCGCCACAGTAACTGAGTTCCCTACGCGCCGGGCTCGCTGCTAGAGGCGACGCAGTCTTCGCCAATCATTGAACTCTTCGTGTGGCCGATTTCGCGTCTGCCGCAGCCTTCTTCTGGGCCTGAATCTCGCGCGCTTTTGCGTACTTCTTCTGGAACCGGTCAACCCGGCCCTCGGTGTCAACAAGCTTCTGCCGGCCAGTGAAGAAAGGATGGCAGCTGGAGCAAATTTCAACGCGCAGATCGCCTTTGTGAGTTGACCGCGTGCGGAATGTCGAGCCACAGGCGCAAGTTACGTTTACTTCGTCATAAGCGGGGTGAATCCCTGCTTTCATTGCTTTGGAGTCCTTTCGAGAACAGGTGGGTCAAACCAATTTTAACATGCAAAACCCCGCCTCAGCACTCGGGAGCACTGGAAGGCGGGGCCTTACAAATGAGCCTTACGGCTATACTCTAGCCACGTTACGCGCGACGGGGCGGCCGGTCCACAGGAACTGCGGCCTCGTCACTGAACGAAACCTGAACGTACGAACGGCGACTTTAAGAGTCGGCCACCTCGCGCGTGGATTGCATGCTACAGTCACTACCAGAATTCATTTCGACTGGACCACCTCCTTCCTCAGTGATACCTCCATTTTATAAATTGCGTTTTGGATGTGTCAACAAATCTCGCTGAGATAGTTCCAAATCATGCGACGGACGCGCGTGCGCGCGATTGGCTTCTGGGCTTCTTCTCGCCGGCGTTCTGGTGGATTGCTTAGCTCGCTTTTAATTACGTCTTCTCGCACTGTCATTCGCCACGCCTCCAGTCTGCCGTTGTGGTGAATTATTGATCTGACTTTCATTGGTATCTCAGGCAGCGCTTTAGTAACGGCGCTGCTATACGTACCGGAACCCTACTTTGCGCACCACAGCAGGCGAGCCACGAGTCGTCGGGTGTGTTATTTGAATGCGGCTGCTGACCGTTCCCTGGGGAGATAGAAGCGACAATCTCCGTCTAGTTTCATAATCTACCTGTCACGCAGTACTAGTTTTCCCTGGGTTTGGTCGCTGCGCGACTACTTGCGCTTGCGCATGTCAGGCTTCCAGTCAAGTGGGGGCCACCCAAGTGGCCACAACCTAGGAGCATACGAGGGGTCGGCACGCCACTTCTTCACCTCTTCGCTCCACACCGGTTCGCCGGGGCTGACTCGAAGAAAAAAGTTACGGTAATCGGAAACGCCGTTCCATATTGAGCATGCAATCAACAGCAAAGCGAGTGTTCGCACCACCACAAGAGGATGGTGATCCCAAGCAGTTAGGACCAGCAGCAAAAGCGCTAAACCGGGCAGAGACGCATACCTGTTTGAGGGGACGCCCAAAAAGGCCGTTCTAGCCGTGAAACTCGCAAACAGCAGAAAGGCTGCAATGAGCAGACTCTGTTCCGAGAGGGTCTTCTTCTTTGTCCAGAAGGTGGTTACGAACGCAGTCATTACGAGCATGCAAAACCATGCCGCTGTAATCACCTGCCCGCCCCTCGGAACCGCCTGCGATTTTTGAATCGCGTCGGACAACCCGAAGAAATTGCAGAATTGTGGCGACTTCTCGCCAAGGAAGGCCCAGGACGCTTGAAAGTAGAAGACATTCACAACCGCGCTATCCCAGGTAAATACTTCGGTTCTGTGTGCTGCGCCCCCGGCGTGAACCTCGAAAATAAATAACGCGACGTCAATCAAGCAGCAACCCGCTAGAATACCTGCTTGGATCAGCCGCTCTCGTTCTCGATAGACGAAATAAGAAAGAGCGAAGATCGGAGCCAGGACCGCAGCATAGGGCCCTGAAAGACCACAAAACAGCAGCACCCATCGAAAGAACCAGGTCTTTCTCTTCGACCACTTCGACGTATCTTCGAATAGGATGATGAAAGCCACCAGCCCGGTCCAATTTTTGGCGTTGATAGTGTTGAACCAAATCTCTCCGAAATTTGTGGCCGGAACTAACATAAGTACACAGGCGATCGTCATCAGAACGCGGTTCCGGAACAGGTGCGATTTGCCGTAGACGAGAATGGCGAATGGCGTGACTTGGACAATTAGAGAGAAGTACGTGGTAACGAACGGCGCGTATTCGAGACTTATCTTCTTGGCTACAAGCGCGGCTATTACGGCCGGCGCGTTCGCCGTAAGCATGTAGTATCCGATTGACTCTCGCGACCATAGGAGGCCATCAAAAACACTATGCTTGAGCGCATAAGCGAGGTAGAAAGACTCTTCTGCCCAAAGCCTGGGTTGAACCAGCAGCATTGGTCCCTTCAGGACGATCAAAATTAGTACAAAAGAAAGCAGAATCGGCCGGTGGTGCACGGCGACGACGACGCGCAGATGGCGAATTCCGGCAAGGCTCTTTTGTACCATCGCGGGCACATCACCGGAAGAAGGGATAATATTGCCGCTCATTTTAAAAAGAACACATAGAGAAATGAGGGAGGACTCAGTTTATCAGCTCGAAACAGACAAGCCCGCCTTGTACGGAACTGATTCCTGGAGGAGCCACGGACCGTCTAGCCGATGATGAATCGACGTTATCTTGCGATCGACTTAGGCGCGGAGAGTGGGCGCGGCATGCTGGCGCGCATAGCAGATCGCAGGATCGAGCTCACTGAACTACATCGGTTTGCGAACACGCCCGTGCGCCTACCGAGCGGCCTGTATTGGGACACTCTGCGCTTGTTTCATGAAATCTGCGAGAGCATTCGCGCGGCCGGCAATGCGTCAGGCCATCTCGAGGGAATCGGAATCGACACGTGGGGAGTCGATTTTGGCTTGATAGGCGAGGATGGCTCGTTGATCGCAGATCCACGCCATTACCGTGACGCGCGAACCCGTGCTGTACCTGAAGAAGTATTCAGAACCGTTCCGAAAGACGAAATTTTCCGGCAAACTGGCATACAGTTTATGGATATCAATTCGCTGTATCAGCTCTACGCTTTGCGCAAGCATTCGCCGGAACTCCTCGGCGTGACATCGAAGCTGCTGTTCATGCCCGATCTGTTCAACTATTTTCTAACCGGCTTGTTGGCTTCAGAGCGAACCGTCGCCAGCACTTCGCAGTTTTATGACCCCGTTAATAGGTGTTTCGCGACTGAAATGCTGCGAAAGCTCGGGATCGAGACGGGCATATTCACTCGCTTGAGCGATGCAGGTGGGGAACTTGGGCCTGTACTGCCACATATCTCCGAGCATTGCGGGCTGAAGCACGGGACAGCAGTTTATACAACTGCGTCCCATGACACAGCATCTGCTATTGCGGCAGTGCCGGCAGCCGGGAACTGGTGCTACATCAGCTCGGGTACATGGTCGCTGATGGGCGTGGAGACGAATGAGCCAATCATCAATGACAATTCACTCGAGGCGAACTTTACAAACGAAGTGGGGGTTGCAGGCACGATTCGGTTTTTGAAGAATATTCCCGGATTATGGCTGCTGCAGGAATGCCGAAGGGCTTGGGCCAGGGAGGGGCAGGAATACTCATACGCTGACTTGATGGAGCGCGCCGCAACTGCGAAGCCGATCGGCACGCTGATCGATCTAGATGAATTCACATCGCCCGGGAACCATCCCGAGCGCATTCGTAATTACTGCCAAAAGACCGGCCAAGAGATACCTGAGGATGCCGGGTCGATGGCCCGCACGATTCTGCAGAGCTTGGCGGCCCGTTATAAAGCCGTTTTGCAAACGCTGGAGAAGCTCACGCGCAGGCGAATCGACGTGATCCATATTGTAGGTGGGGGTGCTCGAAATAAACTGTTGAATCAGCTGGCTGCGGACTTAACCGGCAGACGCGTAATCGCCGGACCGGCAGAAGCAACGGCGGCCGGCAATGCGCTCGTACAAGCACTCGGTGCAGGAGATATCGACTCGCTTGAAGAAATAAGAGAAATCGTCAGGCTATCGTTTGAAGTGGAAGAGTTCAGACCGAAGGAGTGATCGGACAAGCCCGCTGTTCACTCACGTGCATTTCGGCCCGAGCGCGCTCCTGTTCGGATGAAGAATTTCTGCTTGTCGATCGCTGGATCGACGGCGACATCGAAGAAGCCAACCATCATCTCGGCCCAGGTCTGTTCGCCCCATGTAACAGCCGAGTCGGGATCGGGATTGTGCGGATTGTTTTTTGAGTTATCGAATGTCGCGACGGCTTGCAAAATCGTGCCGGCCTTCAGCTCTATAGGCTGCGCCAAGCGGTAGCTGAGTTGCCAATAAAAATCGTAATGGGGGATGCGCAATAGCGTCTGCGCTCTGCCCCCAGCCTCCAGGATTTTGTACTCGAACGTTTTCCCGCGCAGATGCATGTGAGGGAAGAAGCTCAGCAGAAGAGCGTCGTTCGGCAACGTGCCATGCACCTCCACTCGATGATCCGGATCACCGGGCGGAATCAGAAAACGGTCGTTCGTCAATTGCAGCGTGAGCACGCGTTTTTTCGGAGCCCGTTTCGAAAACACAAGCCCAATGCTGGTCCTGTCTTCTGTCGCATGCCCGTGCGTGGTGTAGTGCATCTGCAGGACGATGTCAGATCCAGCGGGCACGAGCTTTGCGAAATCCGCGGGCCACTGGTCGGGCAGGCTTCCTGGCGCGTAAACCAGCAGAATATCGCTGGTCGTCCACATGGCATTTCTCCGCTGAGCCTCGGTAGGAAGGTCGCCGGCGCTGAAAGGAACACCGAGAGGCGCCCCGCGGAGCCAGGAAGATTTCGGATCACGGATATACGCGACGGCATGATGCACAACCATTCGATTGCTCGGTCGAATCTCGGACATTCGTACCCACCGGTCATCCTTGAAATTTGTGGGAATGATGATGTATTGGTAGGGCACATCGCCCTCTGCGGGAATTGGCATGGGGCGCGGCATCTCAAACACTACATCCGGCTTTTCGATGTTCCAGCCTTCGGTCCAATTGACCGGCGGAAGAGCATCGCCAGGATTACCTTCGGGCGTTTGCGCATCGGCCCAAGCAGAAAGTGTGGCGATTTGATCGGGGGTCAGCGAAGGATCATTCGAGAACCGGCCGTAGCGAGGATCGGCGAACCAAGGCGGCATTTTTCTGTTCTTCGTTGTCTGGCTTATGGCGCGGGCCAGAGCGCAGCGCCTGCTTGTATGTCTCGAGCGGCATGGGCGCCATCTCACCCTCGCGATGGCAATTTTGGCATCGTGACTGGAGGATCGGCAGTACGTCTCGGTAGAAGGTTGGCGGATCGGCCGCAGCGCACGCAATCGTTACTGCGAGCAAGAACACGCAGTGGAGGGTACTTTTCAGGTTTGTGTGTCAGCCTTTCCCGTTGAGTGTCGCTCGGAATGACCGTGCCGCTGTTCAGCGTGGTGTTCAGGCGGCATGCTGGGCCAATGTGGCTCTCGCTTCTCCTTAAAGGCCGCGTAACCTTCCTTAAAATCCGCGCTTTCCATTACTTTGATTCTCAAACTGGTCGCGAGTTCGCCCGCATCTTTCCACGATTTTTCTCGCGACTCCCGAACATAGCGCATGCCGGCTTCGATTGCGAGCGGACTTGCCTTCGCCAGATCGCGTGCAATTGCCCCGGCGCGATGAGCCGCCTCGGCGGCCGGACAGATATGCTGCACCAATCCCCACTGTAATGCGTCTTCAGTTGAGAACACGCGAGCCGTGAGGCTAAGCTCCAGAGTCCGGCGCGCGCCCAAGGCTTCTTCAACAGCGCGGTAGACCAAGAACGGCCATAGCCCCACGCGCATTTCGGTAAGTCCAAACACCGAACCGTCGGCGGCGATTACCGTATGACCTTGCGCTACTAGCCCCAATCCTCCGCCCAACGCAGCTCCGTTCACACACACGACGATGGGCTTGAAAGAGTTCGCGCCGGCAGTGAAAAGCTTCTCGTGAATTTCGGCCAAATCCGTACTTGCGTGCCCGACAGCTTCGTCCAAATCCATGCCCGCGCAGAAAACCTGCCCAACCGCGCTGATCAAGATTGAGCCAACTTCCTGGCTATCCTGTCCTAACGCGATTGCATCGACCATCTTCGAGCACATCTCCGAATTCAAGGCGTTACGCTTGTCCGGCCGGTTCAGAGTCAAATGCAGAACGCGGCATTTATGATCAATCAGCAAGTTCATCGGAAGCCACCTCGATTTCCATGGTCAGAAGGGCCGCCCCATGCGTCTTCCCTTGTGCATCGGTACGGAGTGAGATCGTGCCACCACCATCCAAAGCTTCTTCCATTACAAAGTTAAGTGCAGCCAAATTGGGCAATTCGTAGCGGGTCACAGGCCCGCGAACGAGCGCGCCGAAGTGCTGTTTTACACGGTCGGCAGTGACTTCGCGAAGCAAAATCGAATAATATCGAGGGTCCGTGGCGATGAGTCCGATATTCGAAATGTCACCTTTGTCCCCCGAGCGCGCATGCGCCAGACGCAACAGCCGAATCTTCATTCAATCACCTCAACCTGTGTCGCGATTGCGTCGCGCGATACCAGCGCAGGCCAGTAGGCAACGATCTCGCGTACCTGCGGCCGCCCTTCGCCATAGCCGGTCGCGGTCGGCGGTCCACTTAGCACGAGGGGGATCAATTCCCGCGTGAATCTCTCGATTGCGAGCTTTTCATCCCCGCGGACGCCGATTCGTAGCTGTACCTCAGCGGGTTCCGGAAATGAAGGGCGCGAGATGAGCATGACATGCGTTGACGCCAAAGAATTCTGTGTGAATCTTTTCGAAGCTAAGGTTCAAGTCTCTTAGTCTTTGCCGCACAATATTCTCCGCAGTTTGAGCTTTCGGGAGGGCATCGGGCGACGAATATACCAGGGTCCCGACGCATCGCCAACCATAGTGATAGGAGACTGAAACCTTCAGGTTTTCCGGCCGCACACTGCCAATCACATTACTAATTCGCACGCGGTCCGGACCATCGTCAGACAGGCAAATGCTTGTGAAATCGGCCACTACATCAGGCGTCATGTAGTATCGCGGATCGCCAATTTCATACAGTAGCTGTTCCTTAACAGTTGCTTGCGTCACGCGTCCGCCTGTGCCCGCATGTTTCGTAATCACCATGTCGCCATCGGCACTTGCCTCAACGATTGGGTATCCAATGTGAGCGAAATCCGGAGTCGATTGCCAGTCCAAATGGCAGTTGCCGCCAGTGGTTTGAGCTCCACACTCAATCACATGGCCGGCTACGATGCCGCTCGCCAATAGATGCCAATCGTTTGGTTTCCAGCCGAATTCATGAAGCATGGGTGCAACCGCCAGGGCAGCGTCGGCGCAACGTCCGGTTATGACCACGTCTGCGCCCGTGCCCAAAGCTTCTGCCAAAGAGAACGCACCAATATATGCGTTTGCGCTCTGGATACGACGCCGAATAGCTGTGATCGGCTCATTTGTATCCATGTTGCGGAGTTCGTTCCCGACGTCGATTAGCTCATCTATTCGGTCCAGAATGTCATCGCCGAGCACAACCGCTACCTTCAAATCCGGAGCAAGCCGTCGCACTTCCTCTGCGCAGGCGATTGGATTCACGCCGCCGGCGTTCGCGATCACTCGAATATTTCGATCAGAAATGGGCGCTTGAATACGGGCAATAAGCGGAGGAAAGTCTCTGGCGTAGCCGAGCTTCGGATCGGCCTTGCGCTGCTTCTGCAAGATCGACATCGTGACTTCGGCGAGATAGTCCAGAGTCAGATAATCAAGCGGGCCGTCCTCGACCAATCTTAAAGGCGCTTCCAGCCAGTCCCCCCAAAAGCCTTGGCCATTCGCGATTCTGATCATACTCGCCCACGGTGTATGTCGTCGCGCTTCACACGTTTACCGAGCGAGGCTGCTGCCGGTGCCGGCGACTTCTCCCAGGCATCCTCAAACGCCATCAAGTGCACAGGCAAATGCTCAGGCCTGTCGTTTGCGCACGCCGCGTCGAATGCGAACTCGAGAACCTGCCTCGTTTCGGCCGGATCGATCACCGCATCGCAATGACCACGAGCGGCAGCATACTTGGCATCCAGCCAGCGCTCATAATCCGCGCGCGTTTTGGCGATCTTTGCTTCGAGCTCCTTCGGTACCGGCTGGCCTGCAGCCTTCAGCTTGTCTAGTTCAGGTCCGAAAATCGCCTGGACAGCCGAGTCTCCCTCCATCACGCCAATACGCGCAGTTGGCCAGGAAAAAGTGAAATTGGGATCGAAGCCTTGACCCGCCATCGCGTAATATCCGGCACCGCTCGCATGATTGACGGTCAATACAACTTTCGGAACGGTGGCGCACGCCATCGTCTCCACCATTTCCGCGCCCGCTCGAATGATGCCGCTAGTCTCCGCTTCCACACCGACCATGAACCCGGAAACATCTTGCACGTAGAGCAGCGGAAATCCGTGACGCTCAGCGTTCTCCACGAAGTACGCTACTTTGTGAGCTGATTCCGTGTACACAATTCCGCCTACGCGCGGCCCGGCGTGCGTTTTTAGGAAGCCCCGGCGGTTAGCAATGACGCCGATGGTTCGTCCGTTCAATCGAGCCGTCGCGCAGAGGAACTCAGGTGCGTAATCGGGTTGGAACTCGAGAAAATCGCCGGTATCGAGAATCCGATCGAGCACCTCTTCCGTTTGGTAGGGCAGGCGATGATCGCCCGGAAGCACGTCATACAATCCAGCAGGCTTTAACCTAGGCTCGCTGCCCTTAGGCGAGGGAGCAGGCGCGGGCATTTCGCGAAGTTGTTGCCGGATCAATCCCAGACAGGCCTCGTCGTTGGCGGCTCGATAATGCGCTACTCCACTTATGCTCGTGTGCATCTTTGCGCCGCCCAGAGCCTCCGTGTCAGTCACTTGGCCTACAGCGCCCTTCACGAGGTTTGGGCCTCCGAGGCCCATGAAGCTCACCTTTTCGACCATGATCACCACATCGCTCAGTGCTGGCAAATATGCGCCCCCAGCAATGCACGGACCCATGACCGCCGCGATCTGCGGGATATGCATTCGCCGCCGCATAAGCGAGTTGTAATAGAAGATGCGCGCCGCCCCATATTGTCCGGGGAAGATGCCATCTTGCAATGGCAAATTCACGCCCGCCGAATCTACGAGGTAAATAATCGGGAGGCGATTGCGCATGGCGATCTCCTGCGCTCGTAGGATTTTCGTGATCGTCTCAGGCCACCACGCACCCGCCTTCACGGTTGCGTCGTTTGCCACGATGACGGCAGGGCGTGCTTCGATTTTGGCCAACCCGGTAACTACACCAGCGCCCGGCGCCTGTCCGTCATATCTGTCGTACGCGACGAGCAGCCCGATTTCAAGGAATATCGTCCCGCTGTCGATGAGGTGATCGATCCGTTCACGAGCCGTCCACTTGCCATCGCGATGTTGCTTCTCGATTTTTTTTGCGCCGCCGCCCGATCGAAGCTTTTGCTCCAATTCGTGAAGCTCTCCGACCAAACGCCGCATGTCACGCGCGAAACTTTGCATAGCGGCTCACTCCGCCGAGCGACAAACTGCTAGGACGTGAGCACCTGCTAGTCTAGCAATCATGCTGGAAATTGACGATCGCGCACTACGCGTGGTCTGGACAGTTTTCCTCTTTGGCCTGCTACTCGCGGTGCTCTACTTCATCCGGGACACGATCCTCCTTTTCGCGTTAGCGATCTTTTTCGCATACATGTTATCGCCGCTTCTGGGATTGATCGAGCGGTTCATACCCAGACGCCGGAACCTGGCACTCGCGTTGGTATATGTTCTACTGATCGGGGCCCTTGTCGCCATCGGTTTTCAAGTGATTCCCGCTATCGGCGAGCAAGCAACTACCTTCGCTACGCGCCTGCCCTCTTTACTCAAGACTGCAAGATTGACGAATATTCCGCTACCGTCATGGCTCGAGCCGAGTCGCGCGCAGATGATGAGCGCCGTCAATCGGGAAGCCATTCGTCTCGAGGCCAGCGTCGTTCCGTTTATTCAACAGACTGGCACGCGCTTGCTCTCAGGGCTCACTTACGTGGTGCCCATAATTCTGATACCCATACTCGCTTTTTTTTTCCTTAAAGATGGCGAAGACATCCGAGTGAACTTGATTGGCGCAGTGGAGAGTGGGCATGATCGGACCACCATTGAACTGATCCTGGACGACGTGCATGTGGTGCTGAAGAGCTATATTCGTGCGCTCGTTCTGTTGTCAATGGTGTCTTTTACCGCTTGGCTAATTTTCTTGAGCCTGATGCGGTATCCGTACGAACTGTTATTAGCCGGCGTCGCTGGCCTTCTTGAATTTATTCCAGTGTTTGGTCCCGCCACGGCACTCGTGATTATGCTGATTGTCTGCGGCGTGAGTGGCTCTGGCGGGCTTCTCTGGATTGTTGTGTTCTGGGGATGCTATCGAGTGTTTCAGGATTACGTGCTCAATCCATATCTCATGAGCGCCGGCGTCGAATTGCACCCATTGCTGGTACTTTTTGGAGTTCTGGCTGGCAACAGCCTGGCCGGCATCCCAGGAATGTTTTTCTCCATACCGGCAATCGCAATTCTGAAAGTGATTTATGCCCGCGTGAGACTCGCCTATCGTCCTAAGCAATTCACGCGAGCGTAAATGAGTTCGCCCGCAGCAAGCGCTATTGAAGATCGGGATTCCCTGCCCAGCACTCGTGCACGAGATCTGCTGTAAACCGGCTTACCACGTTGGCGGGCACATCCGTTTCTTTCAGCTGCTCGAAATCAAAATGGACCGGGTCGTCTTTTGAGGAATTAACGGTTGCTAGAACATAACCGTAAACGTGCGCCCTCGCACTTTTCGCGTCGGCTGCGTTCGGCGGTAAGGTATAGCGTTCAGCTCCCGCCGTACCGACGATCCAACCCGGCAGCACACCTCCATGTGTGCGCCAATATTCCGTGTTGAAGATTCCCTCCATGTAGAAGTGCGAATGACTCGCTAGCACGTAAACCGGCTTCTTCGACCGCTGTTTGAATTCGAGCAGCCAGGTATATACTTGTCGGCCGCTATCTTGGCCGTCCAGGGACTGATTCATGCTGTGGCCGATCGAAATACTTTCCGGCAGCGCCTCATGCATCCCAACGACCACCGCGCGCACAGACGCATTCCCCTCGTCGCGGTTCAGAACGGTCTGTATCCACTTCATTTGCTGCGCATCGAACTGGTCCGGCGATGCATTATCCAGCGTGATGAAATCGATGCGGTCTTTCATCCAGCGATAGTAAGCTCTTACCGCATGATCCTGAGGGTCGTCGCGCAGCCGCTGCTCGCGAATATTACCGGCATCAAACCAGTCCGCAAATTGGAGCAACGCCTGGTTTCTCGTCTTAGGCGGAATCAGTTCATGATTTCCAAGAGCGAGGAAAACAGGAATGCTGCCAAACGGGGTTAGCTGATTCTCGATAAAATCTTGCCATGCATTACCCAAATAGGCGGTGATGTTCGTCGGCGCCTTAGGATCCGCAGACTTATGCAGCGCCTGATAGTCCTGATCAAACATGTAAATGGCGCGAAAGTCGCCCAGATGCCAGTAAAAGGCTGCGTGATTAGAAGCCGCTCCCTGCGCGATGGCAGGCATCACTACGTCTCCGCAATTTCTGGAATCGCCGGAGACTGCGAAGCGCCACGTCGCCGGCTTGGCATGCGCCCCGGTGCTCGCAAAAAAAAGAAGTAAACCTACCTGAGACACCGCGAGTCCAAGACGCATTCTTCCCAGTTTAGTCGGCAAGCTGGGTGATAAACGCGCTTGGCCGGCTGCCTAGCTTCCTGTATTGTTCCAGGCCGTGTAAGCCGCAATGCCTCCGATTGCCAGGAGGTAAAGAATGATTGCGACAATAAGCCCGTTCTTCACCTTGGCAACGGTATCCAGACGTTTGGCTTGTGCGGTCTGTGTATTGACCACGCTCGCATCGTGTGAATCACCGTGCAGGTGGATGTAGTGATCGCTATGGTTTTCCAGCCAGCGTTGGTATAGAAGCAGAGCCACAACAATAGCGACGAGAACTCCGCACAGAATCAGATGAAGCATCAAATTCATACGAGGGGATCACTCCTTTGATTGTCCTAACAGCTCCAGTTAACAACCAGAGCAACTGTCCGTTAGCTTACCGAATTTGAAAACAGAAAGGCGCAGTTCGCGAAACGAAGACCCACGGCTATAATCGTTGTTCCCGCGCTTTTATGGCCGCTTCAGCACCCTTGGATTGGTTTCCGCTTTGGCTCAGCTTACGCGTAGCCGGCATCGCCACTCTGCTGGTCTTGGTTTCCGGCACCTTTATAGCTTATGTTCTTTCGCATAAGGCGTTTCGCGGTAAGAACTTTATCGACTCTGTCATCACGTTGCCATTGGTTCTGCCGCCGACAGTTCTTGGCTATTACTTACTGGTGGTTGTCGGGCGCAGCTCTCCACTTGGACGGGTTTACGAAAGCTTATTTGGACAACCACTCGTATTCACGTGGCAAGCCGCTGTAGTCGCCGCATTTCTCCACTCCGCACCGCTCTTCATCAAAGCCGCAACTCCAATCCTGGAAGGTATCGATTACCGGTACGAATGGGCGGCGCAGAGCCTTGGCGCTTCCGAATGGCGCACTTTTTTCCGAATCACGTTGCCCTTGGCTCGCCGTGGTCTAAGTTCGCTCGCCGCTCTCACGTTCGCTCGTTCTTTGGGTGACTTTGGCGTAACTATAATGGTGGCGGGTAACATCCCGGGCCGGACGCAAACACTTTCTGTTGCGATTTACGAAGCCGTTGAATCCGGCAACGGACGCCTCGCGCGTGTCCTCGTGATTGTGGTTTCGCTCGTCGCGCTGGCCCTACTCTGGCCAGCCGGTTATCTCTCGCGCACGTCTCGCGGTAGCGTGTGAGGAATGACCCCGCAGGCGTGAGTGAGGCCGCAATTCAGGATGAACTCGCGATTGTGAGCTAGGCGAATTCTTAATGAGCATCGACGCGCGCTTGGTGAAACGGTTCGCTGCCGGCCCGGAATCGGAACCGTTCGAGCTGAATGTTCACCTGCGTGCCGGGCCCGGCGTGACTGTGCTTCTGGGCACGAGTGGCGCTGGAAAAACGCTCACGCTCAACTGCCTTGCAGGTTTCGCGCAGCCTGACGAGGGACGGATTCTCGTCAACGATGAACTGTATTTCGATGCCAACACACGCGTTCATCTCCCTCCCCGGCGCCGCCGATGTGGCTACATCTTTCAGGACCACGCGTTATTTCCGCACATGACCGTACGCGAGAACCTGCGCTTCGCTGCCTTTGCCGCGGCTCCCGACAAAAGTGGACGCCTGAATCGGCATCGCCGCATTAACGAACTTCTCGAGGCATTTGAGCTCTCCGAGCTCGCGGCCCGCAAACCTGCACAATTGTCGGGCGGACAGAAACAGCGCGCTGCTGTCGCCCGCGTTCTGGCCGGCGAGCCACGTATTCTTCTGTTTGACGAACCCACCCGCGGTCTCGACGCGCGCCTCCGCCAAGCCTTCTACGACGTTTTGCGAGCAACGCGGAAACGCTTAGGACTGCCGTTAGTGCTCGTTACACATGATCTCGAAGAGTGTTTCGAGCTGGCAGATTCCGTCTTCCTCATGGACCGTGGCCGATTCCTGCAGTCCGGGTCGAGAGAACTGGTTTTTCAACGGCCCGCCAGTACCGATGTGGCCCGATCCCTCGGCGTGTATAACATCATTCCAGCCGAGATTGCTGCCCTCGACCCTCCGCGAAACACATGCCGCCTTCGCGTTCTGAATGACGAAATCGAGGGATTTTATTTACCTGGTCATCTAATCGGCGATCGCGGCTTTCTTTGCGTCCGCCAATTTGAGATGAAAGTTCTGCCGCCCAACGCGCAGGCCGCCCGGAACCAACTTGTACTGCGCGTTCTGAGTAGCGTCCCATCAGTGTACGGTATTCGTCTCGCATTTGAACACGACGTGTTCGCCGCGGTGAGTGAAACGGAATACAAACAACTTCGCGGCAGCGAATGCCTTCGCCTTGAGATTCCACCTTCTGCTGTATACTTCATCGGGAATGGATGAGGTTATGTTCTTAGCGAGCCGTGCCTAAGTATGAAGCGGTATTACATCACCGATCGCAAAGCTGTCGGCGGTTTCCGCCCACTGCTCGAGGTTATTCGCGATCAGATGCATCTGGGCGTGGATTTCATTCAGATTCGAGAAAAGGATCTCACCGCCCGAGAGCTGTTCGAATTCACGCTCGCCGTGATAGAAGCTCGCGACAACGAATTGCGCAAGCGCCTTCCCATCAAAATCCTGGTCAACTCGCGGGCTGACGTAGCTCTTGCAACCGGAGCCGATGGCGTTCATCTCCCAGCAGACGCGCCTCGGGAAACGCTTCCGGGATTATTGGTTTTCCGCTCCTGTCACACGCTCGAGGAAGTCAGGGCTAGTAACGCAGATTTCGTCACCTTCGGCCCGGTATTTGAGACCCCGGGAAAGAGCGCCCCGGTGGGCTTAGACGCGCTCAAGGCAGCCTGTCGGCTGGGTAGGTCTGTGTATGCGCTCGGCGGTGTCAATTGGGACAATGCCGTGGCTTGCATGCGCGCCGGCGCGGAGGGAATCGCGGGTATCCGGCTCTTTCAGGATCCTGGGTTGTGAGGTCGTGTCAAGCTGAGATCTGTGGTGGATTGGAAATCGATAAACAGCTTGAGACGAAACGGCCGCCGCGGGATTTGTCTGGCGGGCGTACTCTTTATTTGCGGAAGCATTCTGTTGCAGGCGCAGGACGATGGTGCGCAGTCCACCCCGCAACCGGCGCCAGCCCCACCGCAGCCTGGCCAACTTCCTAATACCGTATCCGCACCTCCGTTCACGGTAGCCGACAAGTTCTCATATCGCGTGGTCCAGGGTTTCGGGGCGCGCGGATTCGTGGGAGCTGCGGTTGGTGCTGCGTTCGGCCAGGCGCTAAATACGCCCCACGAGTGGGGCCAAGGTGCTGCGGGATACGCACGCAGATACGCATCGGGATTCTCCGGGAACTTTTCGCGTCAAAGCTTCTCCTTCTTGCTGGAATCCGCCTTCCACGAAGACCCGCGCTATTTTCCATCGGAAGACAAGGGCAAGAAGCAGAGAGCGATTAATGCGCTAAAGCAGATTATCCGCTGCAAGATGGATGCAGGCGGCGACTCCTTCGCATACGCGCGCGTTTTTAGCGCATTCGGCGCCGGTCAGCTGATCAACGTTTGGCAACCGAAAAGCACCGGTTCCGTAGCTGACGGAGTAAAGCGAGGCTTCATTACACTCGGTGCGGATGCAGCGTATAATTTTATGCAAGAGTTCCTGCCCTTCACCCGGCCTATCTCCCTCAGGCACAGACATTAGCCTCTATTCCAAATAAGCTCGACCGCTCGCCTATCTCCCCCTCCGCGCCTCTGCTAGGCCGACGCAGTACCTCCGGTACTTGATCAGCGCAAAACGTCCGTAACACCCGCCGTAGGGCCATCATCAATTTTTCCAGGATAATTACCTTCACGTTCCGTCCTTTTGCAAAGTTAACCACAAGACATTCGAGTAGGCAAATTGTCCTAGGAGGTCATTCATGCTAACGCTTAAATCCCGTCAAAATTTAGGCTGCACTCTCCTGCTGGCTTTTTTGGTAACCCCAGCCGCCGCGCAATATCGAGTGGTAAGTCTGGTAGCTAACGAAAAAGATCTCGGCCATTTCATTCCACGAGCCGGTAAAATAGATCCCAACCTCCGCAATGGATGGGGACTCGCGTATTTGCCCATGAGCCCCTTTTGGGTTTCGGACGAATTAACTGGCTTCTCCACGCTCTACATGGCTGACGGTACTATGGTGCCGCTCATAGTCACAATTCCAAAGGCACCAAGCGACCCTTTGCCTCCAGGTTCACCCACGGGCATTGTTGCGAATCCTACCAACGGCTTCGTGGTTTCCAAGGGTGGCAAATCGGGCCCGGCTCCTTTTATCTTCGCCACTCTGGATGGGACAATCAGCGGCTGGAATCCTATGGTTGATCCGACGAATGCAGTTATTGCGGTGGACAACTCCACCAGGGGCCCGGCGTACACTGGTCTGGCTATCACCAAATCGGGAGCGTACATTTACGCTGCTAACGCCGCGGGGGATGACATTGAGGTATACGACAGCAATTTCAACCTAGTGACTGCGTTTAGTGATCCGAACATCCCGCGGCCTTTCGGAGTTTACGGGGTCGCCGTAATAGGCGATGACGTTTACGTCACCTATGCACCCGTATTTCCCGGGAAACCGGGTGCTGGCTTTGTGGATAGGTTTGACTTAAATGGTCAGTTAGATAGAACGCTCATTTCTGCCTCACCCGGCGGTCCGCTCAACATTCCGTGGGCGGTGACAGTTGCTCCCGGCGATTTTGGCAAATTCAGCCATGCATTGCTCGTTGGGAACGTTCAGAGTGGCCGTATTAGCGCGTTCAATCGAGAAACGGGCGACTTTCTCGGTGATCTCGCCCATCGCGACGGGGAGCCGATAGAAATCCCTGGGCTCTGGGCGCTCGCGTTCGGCGGCGGCATCACTGCAAACGGTAACACCAACGAGCTCTTCTTTACAGCGGGGCCAGATACGTACTACGGCGGCGTCTTCGGCAAAATTATTTGGGAAAAACCGTGACGTGACGATCGATCGCAAATTCGCTGCTACGCCCGGGTCGATGTCACCGCTTCCTGTGCGTGCAGCTCCTGCAAGCTCCAGACCCTGATCGGATCGCGTCGGCGCGAGGCAATCGCTTCAGCTGCGGCTTTCGCTCCGCTCATTGTCGTGATGCAGGGCGTCCGATAAGTCACCGCGTTGCGCCGTATTGTTTGCTCATCCGGGAACGAGTGCCCACCAGTGGTTGTGTAAATGATGAGATTCAGTTTCCCTGCTTTCAACAGGTCCACCGCGTTCGGCCGGCCTTCATTGACTTTGAATACTGTCGTCGAAGGCAGCCCGGCAGCTCTCAACGCAGCAGCCGTTCCGCGCGTTGCGAACAGATCAAAGCCAAATTGTCGAAATTTGGCCGCCACCTGCACAGCTGCGCGTTTATCCCGATCATTTACGCTGATGAACAGGGCTCCTTGATCTGGGATCGGCGTTCCCGCTGCCAATTGCGCCTTGTGAAACGCCTCGCCGAAGCTTTGGCCGACGCCCATTACTTCGCCGGTCGACCTCATTTCCGGCCCAAGTGCTGGATCTACACCAGGGAATTTCGAGAACGGGAAAACCGGGCTCTTTACAAACGAGTTTCCTACCGGCAATGTGCCGTTTACGACCCCGCCTGTCAAATGCTGCAAACTCGTCGAGTTTTCTCCCCAGCATCAAACCGACGGCGATTTTTGCCAAGGGTACGCCGGTTGCCTTGCTCACGAACGGCACCGTGCGTGAAGCGCGTGGATTCACCTCCAACACATACACTTCCCCATTTTTCAGTGCATACTGGACGTTCATAAGTCCGATCACGTTCAGCGCCCGGGCGAGCTCATCCGTATACTTCTCGATTATCTTGATGCTGTCTCTCTCAATCGAAAATGCGGGCAGCACGCATGAGCTGTCCCCGGAGTGCACACCAGCCTCTTCGATGTGCTCCATGATGCCCGCGATCAGGACGTTACTGCCGTCGCTAAGCGCGTCGACATCTAATTCGGTCGCGTCTTCGAGAAAACGATCGATCAGTACTGGCCGCTGCACTGAAAAAGTCGCCACTTCGTGCATGTAGCGCCGCACGGTTTCTTCGTTATATGCGATCGCCATGGCGCGTCCGCCGAGTACGTAGCTTGGGCGTACCAGTACGGGAAAACCTAAATTGCGTGCTACCTTGCAGGCCTCTTCCACGCTGGTCGCAGCGCCATGTGGAGGCGAAGGAATGTTCAGTTCCTGAAGCAGCTTTCCGAAAAGTTTCCGGTCTTCCGCAAGATCGATGTTGATCGGATCCGTACCGATGATCGGCAACCCAAGTTTCTTCAGTGGCATCGCGAGATTAAGTGGCGTCTGCCCGCCAAACTGCACGATGAGTCCGTCCGGCTGCTCCGTGTCGTAAATGTTCAGGACCTCTTCTTCCGTCAGAGGTTCGAAGTACAACCGGTCACTCGTATCGTAATCAGTCGATACCGTTTCCGGGTTGCAGTTCACCATGATCGATTCGTACCCGAAATCCTGCAAAGCGAATGACGCATGACAACAGCAATAATCAAATTCGATTCCCTGCCCGATCCGGTTGGGTCCACTGCCGAGAATCATGATCTTCTTGCGTTGTCCCGGGCGCCGCCTCATCTTCGGATTCATAGCTTGAATACAGATACGGAGTGAAGCTTTCGAATTCGGCCGCGCAGGTATCTACACGATTGAAAACCGCGCTCACTCCAAGCTTCTTACGAGCCTCGCGAACCTCCAGCGCCTCGGCGCCAACCAGGCGCTCGATCTGACTATCGCCCAAGCCATCCCGCTTCATCTTGCGAAACTCTTTCGCAGTAAGTGACTCGAGATTGCGTCCGTCGAACGATTTCTCAAGCGCCACTACTTCTGAAATCTGATGCAGAAACCAGGGATCGATGCTCGTCATCTCGTGGATCTGTTCCACTGTGAAGCCCTGCTGAATCGCGAACCAGATGTATTCCAGCCGCTCTGGATTGGGTGTAATCAAGCGCTGCCGAATCAGGTGCTCATCCAGCGATTTAGCGCTCGCCGCCTTTCCTGTCTCCAGACTGCGCATCGCCTTACCCAGTGCCTGTTTGAATGTGCGACCGATCGACATCACTTCGCCCACCGATTTCATCTGCGTGCCGAGCACTGGCTCAGCTCCTGGGAATTTTTCGAACTGCCAACGCGGAATCTTTACAACGACGTAGTCAATCGTCGGCTCAAAACAGGCGGGTGTCGCGCGCGTAATGTCGTTCTTGATCTCGTCCAAACGATAACCGACCGCCAGTTTTGCTGCAATTTTGGCAATCGGAAACCCAGTTGCTTTAGAGGCCAGCGCCGAGCTTCGTGAGACGCGTGGGTTCATTTCAACAATGACCATGCGCCCGTTTTCAGGGTTGATTGCAAACTGTACGTTCGATCCGCCGGTATCGACCCCGATTTCGTTCAAACACCGCAGAGCTGCATCGCGCATTATCTGGTATTCGCGATCGGTGAGCGTTTGCGTCGGCGCAACGGTTATCGAATCGCCCGTGTGCACACCCATCGGATCGAAGTTTTCGATCGAGCAGACGACGATTCCATTCCCTGCCAGATCGCGCATCACTTCCAGCTCGAATTCCTTCCATCCGAGCACGCTCTCCTCGACCAGCACCTCGTGTACCGGTGAGAGATCGATGCCGCGCTCCAAAACTTCGATGAGTTCTTCCCGGTTATAGGCGATTCCGCCGCCTGTTCCACCCAAGGTGAAACTTGGCCGCAGAATCACGGGATAGCCAATCCGGTCTGAGAATTCGAGCCCAGCCTCGATATTGTTAACGAGTTGCGATTGCGTCATGTCGAGGCCGATTCTTGCGCATTGCGTCTTTGAAAAGCAATCGGTCTTCCGCTTTCTTAATCGCATTGAGGTTAGCGCCGATAAGCTCTACCCCGTACTGCTCGAGCACGCCGGATTCGGCCAGCTCCACGGAAAGATTCAAGCCCGTCTGCCCACCCACTGTCGAGAGCAAAGCATCCGGCCGCTCTTTTCGGATCACCTCCGCCGCAAAGGCGTGAGTGAGAGGTTCGACGTAAGTTCGGTCGGCTAGATTCGGATCGGTCATGATCGTCGCGGGGTTCGAGTTGATCAGTACGACCTCGTACCCTTCCTGACGAAGCGCTTTACATGCTTGCGCGCCCGAATAGTCGAACTCGCAAGCTTGCCCAATCACGATGGGTCCGGAGCCGATGATCATGATGCGCTTCAGGTCCGTGCGCCGCGGCATTTTTAGCTCTTGTGCTCCTTCATCAGAGCCGCGAACTCATCAAACAGGTAGTTGGAATCATGGGGCCCTGGCGCCGCTTCCGGGTGATATTGCACACAGAATACCGGCTCGCTGCGATGTCTGAAGCCCTCCACAGTCTGATCGTTCAAATTTACATGTGTCAACTCGATCTCGGAATCGCGCAACGAGTCCGGATCTACGGCGAACCCATGGTTCTGAGACGTGATCTCTACTTTTCCGGTCAGACGGTTGAGCACCGGATGGTTTGCGCCATGATGGCCGAACTTCAGCTTGTAGGTCGCCCCGCCAAATGCTAATCCAAGGATCTGATGGCCCAGACAGATTCCGAAAACCGGCACTTTCCCGAACAGCTTTTTCACTTGCTCTGATTGGTGCGTTAGAGGTTCGGGATCGCCAGGGCCGTTCGAAAGAAAAACTCCGTCGGGTTTGAGCGAGAGCACGTCTTCGCCAGTTGTATTGGCAGGAACTACGGTTACGCGAGATCCAATGTGCACCAGGTGACGGAGGATATTGCGCTTGATGCCAAAATCATACGCGACGACGTGAAAATGCGGCTCCTCCACAAAATCGAGCTTATCCGAGATAGATACGGATTCGAGGCCTCGCGTCCATTCATATCTGTTTTGTGTCGACACCTTGGATATAAGATTCTGCCCGGTCATGGGCGGCGCGCTCCTCGCGATCCTCACGGCTTCGTCCCTGTTATGATCGCCGACCGTAATAACACCCCGCATGGCCCCGCGTTCACGCAATAAGCGCACCAATTTGCGCGTATCGACCTCGGCAATAACTGGGATGCCGTGCTGGGCTAGAAAGTCTTCCGCTTTATTGTCCGCGCGCCAGTTACTCGCAACGGGCGAAATCTCTCGCACAACGAGTCCTTCAATGTGCGGAATTCCCGCCTCGCAATCCGCGGCATTTGCGCCATAGTTCCCAATCTGTGGATTAGTGAGTACAACGATCTGTCCGCTGTACGAGGGATCGGTGAAGATCTCCTGATAGCCGGTAATAGCGGTGTTGAAGACCACTTCACCCGTGCGTTCAACAGGCGCACCAAAGCTGGTCCCCTCGAAGACGGTTCCGTCCTCCAGGGCGAGAACTGCTTGCTCCAAAACTCTTCAACTCCTATGTAAGTTCGATTGCTTTATTGGAGCATGTTTCATCACACAGTCACAACCCAGCGATGAAAGTTTTCCTGCTTTTGAATCAGTGGCTTGACCCGCCCCTCAAGATGCAATTCGAATGACAGTCCTACGCTCGTTGCCGAAGGTCTTATGTCTTAAAATCAAACTCGTGGCTTTGGCCCTCGTGGCGATAGCTCTCACAATTAGCACCTCAGCGTGCAACACACAGCCTAACCATCCGAATCAAATCAATACGTTTGACGGCGCATCATACGACTCATTGACAGTTGCGCACGCGGCGCTGGCTTCGTTCCGCGTCCAGGTTTCCACGAACAATAAGCAGTATGTTGCTGTCTTCAATGAAGCTGCTGCTGCATACACGACCGCCTTCAATGCGTACTCGCTTTATCGGGCGAGTGAAAGCAATCAGGCAGCCGTCTCCGTAGATATCGTCAATCTGACACGTCAGTATCGTCTCTTTAGAAAATGCAATCCAGTCAGCTTTGCACGTGTCCCCTCAGGCGGTATTGAAGGCGCGCGAGAAAGCCGGCAAAATTCGGGCCGCAGCCGGTCAACGCATCACCATCTCCGATATTCTTACCGAACTCGAAATCGCGGCAGCAATTGCAGAGACTGTGCCCGGGACCGAGCCCTATTCCGAGTTGGCAGCAATCGTCATCACTGCTACCCAGCAGGCTTTGGCGGCTGAAAGTTCCGCGTCCGGGCAAGCCATCGACCTATCCACGATTCAGCCAATAGCGCTCATTCAGTAATCCACAGCTCGCTGACTCTAAACGTTCTCGCGGCCGAGCGACAGGTTCCGGCCGCGAAAACCTCAGCTATCGTTGATCCTTTTCGTTTTTATCCCGCTTCGCCCGGTCTTCGCGCTCAGCCTCGGTCCAGCCCTGATGCGCTTGTTGGGCTGCCTTACCGAGATCGCGCGCTGCGCTCTTAACCGCCTTCTCCGCGCGTTTGCTGGCCCAGTATGCCGCTCTTCCGGCCTTTTCTCCCGCTGTTTGGTCCTGTTGCCTCCGCTCGCGCTCAGCATCCCGGTTTCTTGAACAGGCCCCAAGGCACATACCAAGCACAATCACCGCAATAATGGCGCAGATCCGCATACGTCCCCTATGTGAGACGCGCGGGCCAAGCTTCTGTAACCTGCATTTCGGTTGAGCTGAAATTGCCCAAGATGAAATTCCCAGCGCCTGCAGTGAAATAAATTGGTAGAGGGATGTTGAACCAGACAATCCACTGGCTACAGATCGTAGGTACCTTCGCGGATGCTCTTCTGCTAGGGCGCGTTCTTGCGTTAAAGCTCCATCGAGTATACGCGTTTATCGCGCTGTATTGTGTACTAGAAGTCCTCTTCGATGTTGCTGCTTGGTGGCTTGGCTGGCAATCCGAAGCGAGTACAAGGGTGTATTTCTATTCGCGATTTCTCTATGCCGCCCTTTTCCCAGCCATGGCATGGGACGTTTTCGAGGAGATTAAGTCGCAAGTTGCGAAGCTTCGGCGACTCCCTGCAGCGCGGCTCATCTCAGGACTTTTTGTCACAGCATTGTTCGCATGCATAATGCTTGCAACACTCCAAGAAAAGGACTTCAATGGCAGTTCAGGGCTGGTCGATCTGGTGGGAGTATTTCTGTGGGCCGGTTCGTGTTCGGCCAGCCTTGTATTCGCCTGGACCCTTTATAAGGCCGTGCGCATTCAGAAAATCGAGCTCCCCAACAATACGTCCGTATGGCTCATCTTTTTTATGCTCACGCTACTCCGGGCCATCCTCGAATGCGGAGTAATCCTGTTCGGCTTCAAACTCACCTCTGCGCAACAGGACTTTGTCGTACTAATCTTCCTCTGTTTTGACCTCGCCCTCACGGCCTGGTGCGTTGTTCGATTGAAAGCAGTGCCTTCACACGGAACTGCGGCACCCGAGAAAATCGGGCTTCTAATTCCATCAGGCGAAATCTTCCGGTTGTACTGGTAGTCTTCGTACGCGCTTGCCGGTGACGGCGAAAACCGCATTCATCAGGGCCGGAGCAACGGGCGGCAAACTCGGCTCTCCAATTCCGGTCGGCGCAATGTTGCTCGGCACAATGTGAACTTCGATCCGTGGCGTTTCCTTCATGGAAAGCGTCGTGAACTTGTTAAAGTTGCTCTGCACCGCCCGCCCATCCTGAATCGTGATCTGACTCTTCAGCGCCGCCGTTAACCCATAGACGATCGAGCTTTCTA
Organism: uncultured Acidobacteriaceae bacterium; assembly: GCA_963771565.1. GTDB lineage: Bacteria > Acidobacteriota > Terriglobia > Bryobacterales > Bryobacteraceae > Bog-105. The sequence continues at coordinate 2,412 of CAVYUB010000017.1, read as the reverse complement.
CCTGAGCTCGCACGCCGTCGGGATGAACTGCCGTTCCGATATCGACAGCCGATACCACCCGATTCACTCGCACCTGGCCGTTTTCAACTGACGCTTCCACGACGTTTGCGGCATAAGTCTCGAAAGAGTAATGGCACGCAATGCCGCGTCCTTGACCCTTTGGCAGCGGTTTGCCCCAATCGCCCTTTTCTGCTGCCAGTTGCAGAACCGCCTTTCATCCGGGCCGTATCGAGCGGACGGTCCTCGGAACTGAGCGGATTCTTCACTAGCCGCCCCCCGCCGAGCTTCTGTATCCGGAACTCGTAGGGATCGACACCGGCAGCGTGCGCGAGCTCGTCCATAAAACTCTCCATCACGAACGCAATCGACGATGCCTCGACCGAGCGCCACCACGCCCGAGGCACACCTGAGGCCGCTGGCAAATACTCCAGCTTGTAACTCTTCATCAGATATGGCATTTGTAGCGTGCAGCCCAATTCGCTCGATTCCGGAGGCGATTTCTTCTCCCACCACTCGGCTATCGACGTCGACGTGCTCTTATGCCGCCACCCAAGAATGTTCCCTTCCGCGTCCACCGCACCACTCATGCGGTGGTAAGAAGCTGGCCGGTAGAAATCGTGCGTCATATCGTCTTCGCGCGACCAAACCAATTGGACGGGCTTGCCTACACGCTTCGCTACCTGCGCAGCCTCGATCGCAAAATCAGCGTGATAGCGCCTTCCAAACCCGCCTCCCATGAACGTTGTGTGAATCTGTATCTTGTCTGGCTTGAGTCCGGTAACCTGTGAAATCACTTGTTGTACCCAGTTTGGACCCTGGACCGGCGCCCAAGCCTCGGCCCGATCGCTCTGGATATGCACTGTGCAATTCATCGGCTCCATCGTTGCGTGCGCTTGGAAGGGCAGTTCGTAATCGCATTCCACCTTCTTCTCGACGCGCGCGCTGGAAATCACCGCATCGGCCTCTCGCGCCTTCGGGTCTTTTTGGTTGAGCACCACTTTCATGGGCGAGTCGACGAGCCTGCGAAATTGCCTTCGAAGCGTCTCGCTGCTCTCAGTTGCGTGCGGACCGTAGTCCCAATCGATCTGCAACTGTTTTCGCGCCTGCATAGCAATATAAGTGCTTTCAGCTACCACGGCCACCCCGCCGCAGGAGTGAACGTCCTCGACGGCTGGAATTTCGAAAACCTCGTGAACGCCCTTCATCGCCTTCGCCTTGCTCGCGTCAAAGCTCTTCACCTTGCCGCCGAATGCGGGACATCGCGCCACGACTGCATAAACCATGCCCGGCACGCGAACGTCTAAGCCAAACTGCGCGCTGCCATCCGTTTTCAGTGGCGTATCCTTGCGCGGAAGGTCCTTCCCGATAATTTGAAACTCTTCGGGCTTTTTCAGAGGCACCGTGGCGGGGTCCGGTATCGGCAATCGCGAGGCGCTCTCGACTAGCTCGGCATAAGCCAGCTTCTGATTCCCGTGCCAAACTGCGCCGCTTTTTACTGAGCAACTTTGCGGGCTAACGCCCCAACGCTGCGCAGCCGCCGTGATAAGCATCTGCCGCGCCGTTGCTCCAGCCGTGCGGAGTGGCATCCACATGCCTTTCACGCTGCCGCTGCCTCCGGTCCCCTGGTCACCGTACGTTTGGTCCGACGACGCGTGCTCTACCTGCACGTCCTTCCAATCCACCGAGAGTTCCTCAGCAAGAATCATCGGCAGGGACGTCGACACTCCCTGTCCCATTTCGGATCGCGCGTACGTCAATGTCACCAAGCCGTTCTGGTCGATCTTCAGCCATGCCTTAACGGGATTGACCACCGGCTTCTCCGGCGCGCCCTTCGCCACTCTCGGCACCTCGAAGCCGATCACGAGAGCTGCACCAGCGGCAACTCCCGACTGCAGCGTCGACTTCAGTAGCGAGCGCCGTGTCAAAGTGGAATCGCTCTGTGTCACAGCTCACCTCCGGTGCTCGTGGATGCGCCCGTCGTACCTGCACCCTTCCCGTTCATCAGCTGGGCCGCTCTCAGCACGGCAGCGCGTATCCTCTGCGCCGTCCCGCAGCGGCAAATATTGTTCGACATGCCTTCATCCACGTCCGTCGGCGTCGGACTTGGCTGCTTCTTCAGGAACGCAACAGCTGTCATGATCTGCCCAGACTGACAGTATCCGCATTGCGGAACTTGCTCCTCAATCCAGGCTTGCTGCACCGCATGACTACGATCTTTCGAGAGACCCTCGATTGTCGTGATCTTTTTACCCGCAACAGAGGAGACTGGAAACACACATGATCTTGCGGGCTCACCGTCAATGTGTACCGTACATGCACCGCAGGCCGCGATGCCACAACCATACTTCGTGCCCGTCAGATTGAGCGTGTCCCGCAGCACCCACAGCAACGGAGTTTGCGGATCGACATCCA
>CAVYUB010000016.1:0-205584 GCA_963771565.1 uncultured Acidobacteriaceae bacterium | reverse complement strand
AGTCGCCGAATCTACGCTTCGCATCCTTGATGGATATGGGCTTCGCGGTAAGTTGCCCGCTCGTCCGACGCTAACGCCTTGTATCCGGTTCTTGTCCATCGACTCGCACGTTTGTTCCATGCTTCTTTCAGACCCCGCCTCGCGGCGGTAGCCCTTGCATCATCACTAGTCCTTCACCTCCATCAGGTTGGACAGGGACTTTCACCCTTAAGCTGCTGAACATGCTCAGCACACAACGAACTCGCTGACGCGAGGGACGCTACGGGTGCGCGGTGATCGGCAAATCGGTTAGATCGGCGGTAGCGTGATTGGAGGATAATGATGCTTCGCCATGTTGTGCCTCATCGCCATCCAGGAGCAGCTAGCTCCGGCTCCGCGGACGAGCAAACGGCGAAAATCGATTGAATACCCATAGCGATACGTTGCCAAAACCGGCCGCATCCCTCGCAAACGTCAGCGAATTCCTCCTTACGACTCGGTCCGAAGCGGCCCGGCTCGACGACTACGCCTTCGTTCAGCTCTTTTCTGCCGGGCCACTCCCGATAGAGATCTGTCGTCATCCAGCCACAGTCAGGCTGGTGATGGACTGGAGCATGGCGTGGTATCAGCTAGATACCGAACGGTTCTGCGATCGTTTCAGCTGCTGCCGAAACGCTCTAGCTGAGTCTCAGTATGCTGCGCCACGACGGTGGGCGATTGACGGGCGGGAAGGGGTCGGACTACCTCTATGTCGCGTGCCGTAGCGACCGGAACATGATCATCGGCGGTCGAGTCCGCAGATTGCCATCGACCGGCGGCGTCATTCAGTCCGGAGACAAACGGCAGGATCGATGCGCGCGGCGCGAATCGACGGGAGATAAGACGCGAGCAACCCCATTCCAGTCAGCACGGCCATAGCAGCCAGGAACGTGATCTGGTCGTGGGGAGAAACGCCGAAATCTGGCTGGCAATGAGGCGGGTTGCAAACGACGCAACGCAGACCCCGATGAGGACCCCGAGCAAGACGAACCGCATGCTCCGCCTGACGACAAATGTGCGGATGTCGCGAGGTTTAGCCCCGAGTGCCAGGCGAATTCCGATTTCCTTTTGTTGCTGCGCGACTGAGTATGCCGTCACGCCATAAACACCGACTGCGGCCAAGATGAGACCGATGGAAGCGAAGGTCGAGACGAGAATCAGGCCGAAGCGCGGGCGCGCGTATTCGGTGATCTCCAGGATGTCATCCATGGTGTAGGTTTGTCCGGGGAAGACGGTGCGATCGAGCGTGAGCACTTGTTTGGTCAATGTGCTTTGCATCGCCGCGGGATTGCCCACCGTGTGGAGGAACAGGTTAAAACTGCTGAGATCCGAGACGGTGTAGGGAATGTAAACGGCAGCCGCAACCGACTCCCGCGCGCCGTTATTTTTCATATCGGAGACAACACCGACGATTTCGAACCAGGGATTCGGGAGGGGTTTGGCCCCGGGTTTGAGGGCGGCGAGGCGGATCTGATGACCGATGGGATCCGCGCCTTGGAAATAGTGGGTCGCGAGACTCTGGTTGATGACCGCGATCTGGCGCCCTTGATTTTCTTCAGTGATGGTCGGGAGGCGTCCCGCGATCCTGCGTAATCCGACGGTTTCGAAGAAAGCCCGGCTGCAGGGCGAATACATGCCTCTCCAGGTGGAGCTGTGGGTGACACCGGCGATCTCGAAATCGCTGGGTATCGCGCCCAGAGGTGGAAATTCGGCGGCAGCGGCAGCGGAGAGAACGCCGGGAACGCGCTCGAAGCGCGCGAGCAGTTCGCGAACAAAGCGCGATTGCGCGGCGGGATCACTGTAAGTGGCGGTAGGCAGGTTGAGATTGGAAACGAGCAGATGGTCGGGGCGGAGGCCGAGGTTCACCTGGTGTTGGGCGAAAAAGCTGCGCAGGAGCAGGCCGGCCGAGCTGAGGAGCAGAAGCGACAGCGCGACCTGGCTGGCGACGACGAGATTGCGCAAGCGGCCCTGGCGAAATGCGGTATTGCCGCGGCCGGCGGCCAGAATGGATTCACGATCATCGCGGCGGGAAGCGACTAGCCCGGACGCGAGGCCAAACAGGAAGGCGGTCGCGACGGCGGTGGCGACGGCGACAAGCAGCACTGCGCCGTTCAAGCGGATGACGGCCCCGTCGGGAAACGTGCCCTCGGGCAGCAGAGCGAGCAATGCTTTCAGCCCCGCAGAGGCGAGCAGGCATCCGGCGGTTGCGCCGGCGAGAGCGAGCAGGAGACTTTCGATCAGCAACTGAGCGACGATTCGAAAGCGGCTCGCGCCGAAGGCGCGGCGAACGGCGAATTCTTTTTCGCGCTTAGTGGCTTGCGCAAGCAGCAGATTGGCGACGTTTGCGCAGGCGATCAACAGAATCATGCTGACGGACGCGAGTAATAAATAGAGCATCGGCTTGAAGCGGCCGATCGTGTATACGCCTAAGGTTCTGATGCGGACCTGGAAGTCGCGTGGATAGCGGTCTGGATAATTTTGGGCGATGCGCGAGAGAAGCGCGGTGAGCTCCGCGTTGGCAGCGCTTTCGGTGAGACCGGGCTTGAGGTGTCCATAGAGCACGAAGCGGTCATTGCCCGGATGCGCGCGGTCGAGGATGGCAGGCATCCAGATGTCGCCACCCCAGAAGGTGAAGCGGCGCGGCATGATTCCGATCAGGGTCGTCGGCGTGTTGTTGAGAAGGAACGTTTTGCCCAGCATGCCAACGTCCTGGCCGAAGCGCTTGACCCAAACCTTGTAGCTCAACACAAAGACGGGCGGGCGCGGGCCGTGCGTCCGACGGCAGGATTCCGCGGCCGAGCAGCGGCCGAACGCCCAGAAACTCGAAGGTATTACCGGTGACGAGGTCTGTATCGAGCGATTCGGGCGAGGTGGGCTCGCCCAGCATTGTACTTCGTTCCTAGACTCCGAGCGTGCGATCGAAGACGCGGTTTTGCTCCTGTATGTCCAGGAATTCAGCGACAGAGAACCAGTTGCGAGCAGTGGAAGCGCGAGCGGTGCGGTCTTGAACCGCGATGTCGTAGATGTGCTGGCTGTCGAGGTAGGGAAAGGGATGGAGCAGGGCGTTGTCGATGACGCTGAAGAGGACGGTGGTGGCGCCGATGCCGAGCGCGAGCGCCAGAACAGAAGTGAAGAAGAACGAGCGGTCTTTGCGGATGGCACGCAGGCCGAACTGGACATCTTTAAGGAGCCAGGACATGGCTCTAGAGCAGCAATTCTTGCGCCGCATGCAGGTCATTGAATTTGAAGAAGAGTGGGCTGCAGCAAGTGCGTGAATGCGGGAGATGCTGTTTCGGTATTGGGATACGAACCCTTACTGATGACCGGCAGCGTTGGTGGCCGTGCCCGGCGTCCGCCTGTTATTCACACCTGCGTCTGCAGACCGCCCCAGAATGATTCCGAGCTGGCCCGGAATTTGGTAGAAAATATCGATAAGCACATCAGGGAATCCAGCACGTGTCGTCTGCTCGAGCTCGTGTTTGGTTGCTTGCGGTCGGCATCACAGGCTCCCTCGGCGTTCGGCGATTTGTAGCGTCCTTCCTCTATCGGGTATCGGGCACGGATGCTCTCACGATGGCGGCCTGCTCGGCCATCCTTCTAGCAGTCGTCGCAGGAGCGAGCATCATTCCGGCTAGGCGCGCACTCGCATTGATCCGGTCCGGGCACTCCGCGCGCGGACTGATTGATGAGAAGCAGCATTCGAATGCTCGGCAGCCAAACCGATGTGGAACGCCCCATCGTTTTATATCTCACTTAGGTTCCGAGCCGTTGGTCGGCAACCCGTCAGTTGGACCAGCCTCGGATCGGGGACACGGCCCCGAGACGGCCAACTTCAGACCTGTGCGTGATTCAGGAGCCGCAATTTCGCGAGTTGCTCCCATGAGCAATTACATTATAAGGACGGCGCGGAACCGGGTTGTGCCCTCTACAACGCGTTGATACGCTTTCGGAGCCTCGGGCAATGCGTACGTCTCGACTATCGTTTTAGCTTTCCCTTGTGCTACGAAATCAAGGGCTTCGTAGAGATATTCGGGGCCGTTTTGCTGGCTGCCAATCACACGAATGGGCTTACTGATGAGATCCATCAGAGAAATCGAAATCGGCTCCGCGTCCGCACCGCTTGCATGCATCTTCACCAGCACTTGACCAGTTCCCGGTCGAGGCTGAGGAACATCTTTTGATCTGCCATGAACTGCCCACTGCGGGTACGACTGCAGCTTTCATAGGTCTTCCTCCTAGCGCAGTTTATGCGCACGCCGGTCCAGTCGGTGCGCGATTTTGCTTCACCGATCGCCAATCGCATGCACAAGCTGAGTTGACGGTCAGTTGCCCCATGTCGTCGGCAAACCGTCAGTTACTCAGTGTTGTTTTCTTGGATCACGACTCGGCGATTGATTGACGGATGTCGTGACACGGCAGCTACTCGGAACCGGCGCACGGCAGTTTCTGATACCCGGTTTAAGCAGTTGCTAGAATCACAATCTCCCGATGTGCAACTCTCTGAACAGCTAAAGACGTTAATTCGCGAGCAGGAACTCAATCTAGGGATTGCGGTCGCCGTTTATGCAATTCTCTGGGGCACCGGCCAAAGGGCGGACATTGCGCCGGTTCTCATATACTCTTTTGTCCTAGGGAATTTCGTTGCCTCTTTTCAGAAACTCGTGGCACCTTTGGTCAACCGAGCGTCTTTCCCGCTCTCGTTGCTGTTCTGTCTACTTCTGATCTATGCCGCTACGCCCGTTGCCGTTGCGCTGGCAACGGCTTTGGTTGTGGCCATCACACCCCAATCTGTGCCTTTCCTGGCCTATCTCCGCTCCGGTTGGAAGTTTCCGACCGTTGTGACGCTTATTGCTGCGACCGCTTACACCATTTACGTATACCTGACGGCCAGATTAGAACAGCGCAATCTCGAGTTGCAAAAGACCGTAGCAAGCGAACGTGCGCAGCGGGACCTTGCCTTAACAGAACTGGAGCGAGCCAGGGAAGTGCAGGAAGGGCTACTGCCGCGAACACTGCCGACAGTCCCTGGATTTCAAATCGCGAGCCACTTCGAACCGGCACGCGTCGTTGGTGGGGATTACTTCGACATCATCAAGCTGAGCGATAGCAAGTTGGGCATCTGCATCGCTGATGTTGCTGGGAAGAGCATTTCGGCAGCTTTGCTGATGGCAAACGTGCAGGCGACTGTGCGCGCCTTCGCGTCTGATGTAGCATCGCCTGCATGGGTGTGCAGCCGCGTCAATTCCGTATTGTGTAACAACATCGCGCGCGGAAAGTTCGTGACCTTCTTCTACGGGGTGCTGGATAGCACTCTGCACCGTTTCGAGTACTGCAGCGCTGGACATGTGCCGCCCATTCTGGTGCGGGCTAATGGTGGGTCGGAGGCTCTCGAGTGCCAGGGGGCCGTTCTCGGAGTGTTTCCCGATTGGGAGTACTCGGACAGCTCCCTCCAACTCACCCCGGGAGATCGCCTGGTCCTGTTTACAGACGGCGCTTCCGAGGCGTGCACTCCCGAGGGGGATGAATACGGAGAGGAGCGGATCGCCGCAGCGGCAGCGCGCGCCGTAAGAATGTCAGGCGAACGTATTCTGCAAAGCTTAATCACCGAAGTCAAGGCATTCTGCCGGTTTCAGCTGAACGATGACCTGACGTTGATTGTGATTGCAGCGGATTAGCCCAGAGGTGATTGCTGCTATGAAGCTCAGTTCTTGGATGGTCGGCGACTCGTCAACTGAGATCGGATTCTTGCTTGCGCTTCGGCTCCAATGCCGAGATCTGGTAACCGCAGTTCGTCTTCGGCGCCGGACGCCGCTTGTTAGGTGAACGCTTCTTTCGCATCGGTCTCGGCTCTCCAAACCGCGAAGATGATGATGGTCAAAGTGAACTCCGCAAGAGCGTCCCCTCATCTTGAATCGATTCTGAAGTAGGCGTTACCCCAACAATGCCGACCTGCTACGAGTTCCCGGCCGCCAGGCTAGTCAAACGACAACGCCTACGGTTCTTCGCTGATCGCGTCATCCGAGAATGGCCGCCGATCCGAGAGCCGAACAGTGTGGCTGGCTCAAGGACAAGTACGGCCTGTCGTGGCAGATCGCTCCGGCGATCCTGTCGAAACTGCTGGGCGGCGATGATAAGAAACGCATCGAGCGCATAACCCAGGCATTTCTCGAGATGAAGAAGTTCGATATCGGCGCGCTGAAGCGGCGGCCGCCAGCTAGGGCACCGAAATTGGGACGGTTCCCAGCTGATCGCCGGCCTCTTAACTCTGTACGGATTGCCCGTTCTGCAAACAATGTGCGGCATATCGTGGTTATCCGGCGCTTCACATTCGCGTCGTCTCTCTCAGAACGGTTCTCTGGGCTAGTCGTTTTCGACGCGCACCTTTATATCCGAGTACGCCGCATCGATGAGCCTGCTTAGCGCTGCTCGGTTGCTAGCCGTTCCCGATCTCACCTTCACATGGCGCATGAACTTGCCGGTGCCTTGCAACAAGCGGGCCGGATCCGGCAGCGCTGCGCCGTGAAAGAACCCCACATTTAGGTGCGAAGTGAATACATTGACGTAACCGAAGGGTGCATCTCCCAAACAAGCAACCGGACAGCCGTCATGCAAAAGCTCCCGGACTTCGTCTCCGCATTTTCGCATCACGTCAAACCACTGATGCGCGATGGCTCCCAATTCACCTGCGTGCTCTTTCATCCACGCATCGATTGCGGGATCCCGCTCGACAGCGCCGTTGAGCCGCAGCAATTCCGTTCTCATCGTCGTTCCGCTTTCTGCTTTCGAGATCCGTGGATACGAAGCACCCTTACCTTCCCTCAGCAAAATCCCTCGTCTGTAACAGTCGTTCTTATCCAAGGAGTGTCGCTCCCGGCCAACGTTCAGTCCCTTATAACCCGGATTGTCCGTGACCGGGTTGTCGCTAGCCGGCAATTGGACCGACACTCGTGCGCGGCAGGCCAATGTCCGTAATCGCATCACCCAGTCGCGTTCTAGAAAGCAGCTGCTCATACGGGCACATGCCCGGCTACGCAACCGAGTAGAAGTCATGCCATGGCTGATTTTACAATTCGTTAACACTTCAATCGGCGTGATCGCGTAGTCTGGCCGTTGCAGCGCAATATCCTGCGACCGTGTACCCGGGTCCCATCCCGCGGGGCGAGAAACTTACGATGCGTCACTTTCAGAAGCAACCCACGTTCGGGGGCGTGCAGCCCGACGTCGGCGAATGTTAACTAGAATGAACAAAACCGCTGTGTTCCCATTTCTGCGGATACCAGCGTGTCTCACCTACGGGGTGCGGTTCCTGCGGTTCCCAGTGTTCCCTTGATGCCTAGGACGAGCTGATCATCTAGATAACTCAGATCATAGACCTGTTGCTCGCCTCCAATCAAAGTTCCAAAAACCTGACAGACTTCAACCGGACGGCAGCGATCTTTGTCCGTGCGGGACAATCGTGATACTTCACGACTGACAACTATACCCACCTCGCCCAGCGCCACCAAACTAAGCACCCGCTCAAATCCTTCCCGGGCGGCCGAGGCCATCGCTGCGCTGCAGCCGAGATCGCTATTAACGATCTCGATCTCCTGCCAACCCAGGCCACGTATCCACTCAGCCAACTCATATTGTCCATTTGTTCTGCCGTATCGCGAAAGGCCGCTTGCAGAGCCTGAAAGGGAGTTAAGCCTGCTTCAACAAGAAGCTCCAGTTCGCCGTGAAGCGCATTGTCGCCCTGTGGATAAGGCCCGTCCATGCCGGCGAGAATAGGCACCCCAGCCCGCTTCATTCGACCCACCACTTCCAGATCTTTTGCAAAGATCTTAATTTCCAAATTCCATGTCCCGGTCGTTCAACTTGTGATCGTCTTTATTGGTGTCCCAGAGAGTCTTTAGAACATATAGGGTTGGCGTCTGAGCAATACGAGCCTCGGCGTATAGATGGAAGAGTCGTTTCGCCTTGCTTTCGGCCCGTTGCAGTGCTTCAGGTACTTCACTAACCGTTTGAGGTTCTGGGCTGCTGCCGCCAAGATGAACTGCTCTTTGACATGTTGCAGACCGCGGAGGCGTACCTTACGAAGGCGGATTTGATTGCGGAGTTCCGAAAGTAGCGCCTCGATTTTGTTTCGAGCCCGACGGGCCGCAGCAAATTCCGGCGTTTGGCTGAAATTTCGAACATGCTCGCGCAGATCCTCATACCAATTGATCTTCAGGGTGCGATGAGTGGACGGCGTGCACGCGGGCTTGTGTGAACAGTTCCAGTACTACGAGGGCTTCGCGCCGAACACATAGCCCTGGGTCCCTCGGTTCACGCCGATATAGCGGAGCAACTCGCCTCCGGAATAGCGGTAAGCGTTCTCATCCGGAACGGGAGTAAACTCATGCTGCGTATAGAAACCGTTCGTCTGCTGTTTGCGATCTAGCACGGGGATATATCGTGTGCAATCTGCCGATCAGAGAGCCAGGAAAGAAACTCGCCGGTGTCATAACTCTTGTCGGCAGTCACGCTGATCGGCTGCAGCCGAACCGTTTCTTTGCTCTTTCCAACATCTGGCGGGCAGCAACGATTTCCTGACTGAGTCGTGCCGGGGTTGCCATGATACCTGCGATGATGCAGCTGCGGTTATCGATTAGATAGTTGTCGTAGTAAGCGAACTCGGACGCCCCTCGCTTGCTGGACAGGGCTGTCTCCGAGTCAGTAGTCGAGATCTTCAGCGGTGGCAAGTTGCGATACGTACTTTGGCGGCCTCCGGGAGTTGTTCGCGAGTGATCGTGCGGTCAGGGCTGGCATCAGCACGGATCTGCGTGCTATCCACCGACAGATCGGCGCCCTTCAGAAGCCCGACATTCATGCACTGCTGGACGATTCGCCCGAAAAGTTCGAGAAAGAGTGGCGATTCCTGAAAACGGCCATGCCGATTGTTAGAGAACGTCGAGTGATGCGGGACCTCTTGATCGAATCCCAGACCCGTGAACCAGCGGTAGGCCAAGTGCATCCCCACGTCCTCAACAAACGGCGCTCGCTGGTTATTCCGTACAGGTACCCGATCAGTAGAATGCGCAACAGGACTTCGGGGTCGATCGACGGTTGGCCTGTGTGGCTGTAGCTTTCCTTCAATGTCTCGCGCACGAAAGCGAAGTCGGTGTGTCGATCCACGAGCCGTAATAAATGATTTTCGGGAATATGCTCTTCGATCCGGAACTGATAGAACAGCGACTCAGAACGAGTTTGTTGACCCATCATAACGAGCAGCGCGCCTCTACGAAAATCAATCGAGAACGACATCAACAATCAATAGGTTAGACGTCTGTGAAGACCCTAGAGTCACTGAAACCTTTAGAAACTAAGGGATTTAGAAGGGCTGGAAGCCGTGGAGACTCCTCTGGTGATTAGGCAACACCACGAACATTCCGCGGCTCAACCTAGACTGCCCTTAAACATAAAGAATCCGACCCAAGACAACGCGGTCGCGTCGTTCAAAAAATGTGCAACCATACACGGGAGCAGCGCCCGTTTTCCGAGAAGGTAGGAAATACCCCACAGCATCCCGAGGACAGCAGTCGGCGCCATGATTCCCAGTGCCGGCAACAACCCATGTACCGAATAGCCAAGGTGGGAAAAGCCGAAAGAAATTCCCGGAACAATAATTTGGGCCGCCTTGCTGTATCCTGCTTCGGCGAAGTCGGTCATGAGCAGCCCGCGGAAGAGGAGTTCCTCACAGTACCCTGCAGTTATCCCCGTGAGAAGCGACGCAGCAAGGTGGCAGCCCGTGGGGGCAAAAGCATAGTGAATCGGTATACCCATTCTCGGAAAGAATCTAAGATTGCTTGCAATTGTGATCGCTGCAAAAAGCAACGCCGTGATCCACGCAGCCCAGTTGCCCATCCGCTCTAAACCTACTGATCGTAGCGACTCGCCGCGACGCCTCAAGACCAAAAACGCGCCGATCACAAACACCCACTCCGCTATGATCGGCCCAGCGAGGCTCCACAAGTAGCGTTCCCCAAGCGTGCCAGTCCGCGCTGCAGGTACAGATAACGTGACAAGTTTTGATAATGCGGAGATCAGCGCAGGCAAACCAAAACCAAGAGCTAACCATTCGAGCCAACACTGCCGTCTCAAGCCGCTTTCCATGGATTCCGCTTTACATGTTAAGCGAACGAACTGGCGTTATCGTGACCGCGATGTTGAACGCGGTCCCGAAGTGTCCAGTTTCGATGTAAATATCGTTCCGTAGACCCGTGAATGAGCTGTCCAGACATACATCAAGCAACGCGCACGCGAGTTTTTCAACGGCATTCAGGGTTTGCGCAACACGGCGGTGAGTAGCTGTGCGAATTTAGCAGAGGAACATTGAGGATGATGCGAGCGTATATAGCAGAGTGGAGTACCCTGCATCTCGGCGCAGTCAGCTAGTGGCAGCCTTTGTCCTGCTCGTTTCGCTCGTAGCTCCAGCTTATTCACAAAAGCCCGCTGCCTGGAAGGACACATCGCCTCACACGACGCGATTGTAACTGTCGATAAGAACGTTCAGCTCGAAGTGCTCGATTGGGGTGGCGCTGGCAGGCCGATCGTTCTTCTGGCGGGAGGCGGGAATACGGCTCACGTATTTGATGATTTCGCGCCGAAGTTCACGGCCCACTACCATGTCTACGCTATTACACGGCGCGGATTCGGCGCGTCCAGTTATTCAGCCACGGACAACCCGGCCGACCGCCTCGGCGATGACGTGCTGGCGGTGATTGACTCGCTCAAACTAAACAGACCAATCTTGGTGGGACACTCCATCGCAGGAGCAGAATTGAGTTCGGTTGCAAACAGCCATCCGGACCGACTTGCGGGCCTGGTTTACCTCGATGCCGCATATTCTTACGCCTTCGACAACGGCAAGGGAGCAAGCATTAAGAAAATCCAGGAACTCCGTGGGCCTCAAGCTCCGCCGGCTGGCGGCGCGGATTTGGCCAGCTTCAATGCACTGCAGAAATATTATGAGCGTGTGAACGGATTCCGATTCCCCGAAGCGGAACTCCGCCAGCAACGGGAATCGACTCTCGACGGAGAGGTTGGAAAACAACGTGAGTTTCCTGGTGGTGCCCTGTTGATGTCCCTGATGATGGGCACGAACAAGTACAGCGCTATTCCGGTGCCTGCGCTTGTTATTTTTGCGAACCCGCACAGTCAAGGAAGCTGGGTTGATCGGCAATACAGATCCTTCGGTGCAGAATGCAGCCAAGGCTTATTCAATGGCGTTAGTAACTTTAATCGAGAGACAAGAGAAGGCAGTTGAAGATGGTGTGCCCACAGCGCATGTGATCACGGTGCCGGGTGCGAATCATTATATATTCCTGTCAAACGAGGCGGACGTGCTGCGAGAGATGCGCGCCTTTCTTGCTGGTCTGCATTGATCGCTTAATTCCAGGTGCATCGTCAAGGGTTTTGTGGAGTTCAGGGCGGTCCCACCTACCGCCGGAAGCCTTTTCGCGATAGATACACTCGCAGCCAACAGCCGCGAGAGCCGCGACCTGGGCGACCGTTTCCTGGTCAGGTTCAGCGCAATCCTCCGAAAATCTTCTACGGTCATCGGGCGACTCCCATACGTCAGAGAGTATCTAATCTTTTTGGATGGCATGTGTCTACGTGCTTGCGCCGTTTTGAACGAATTTGCCCTGGAAGTTCCGGACAGATGTCAACTGTTGGGCTCTGGACGCGGATATCCGTGGAAGTGGACGGCGATTTCAGATCCGGGAGCGCGGCTTCGGCGCCAATACAGGTATTTTGCAGGCTGATTATTTTATCTATTTCGCTTCCCGCCGAATGCGCTGATACCATCGGGGCCGATCATTGGCAACTAACGGCCGAAATATCGATCACGGCTCGCTTGTGAGAGAAGGAATGCGGGATCGTTCCAGAAACCCGAGTAATGGAAGAGTTGCGACCATACTGGACACAATGCAAAGGCCGTGGCGCTAGCTGTTGCGTATCTGTCCCGCTCGCAGTCGCAACGCCGCGTTGGCAGCCTGCTTGCGCCGCAACCACAATGGAAACAGCGGCAGCACCCGCATTGCAAACCGATAGGCCCGGCCTGGGAAGACTAGGGCCTCGTCCCGCTCGAATCCCGCGACCGCTTCTCGTGCACACTGGGCGGCACTGATGCGGAGAAACTGCGGCGGCCCACCGGCCATGCCTCCCGACGATCCAGCGACTTGATCGAATTCGCGGTCCACCGGACCCGGACAAACCTGTGTCACGGTTACGCCGGTTCCCGCAAGATCGGCGCGTAGCGCTTCGCTGAACCCTGCCACGAAATGTTTGCTCCCCACGTAGGCCGCCGCGTTTGGCATGACCGTGAGGCTGGCGCCTGAGCCAATGTTGAGCACTCCCCCGCGGCCCCACCTAACCATGCCCGGCACCAGTGCCGAGGCAAGTCGGGCCACCGCAAATATGTTCGTGCGCAACACCTGTCGAGTCCGCGTCCAATCCGAGTAATCGAACAATACTGAATCGCCCACTCCGGCGTTGTTCACCAGCACGTCAACCGGGCCCACCTGCTCAGCTACTCGCCCAAGCAGCATCTCAATCTCGCGCTCGTCGGACAAATCCGCGGCCAACACAACAACTCTTAACTGCGGATAACGTCCTGACAGGTCGGCTTGTAACTTCTCAAGTCGGTCCAGCCGCCGAGCCACCAACACGAGTGTTTCTGCACGTGCGCCAAACTCTACGGCGAGTTCGCGCCCGACGCCCGCCGAAGCTCCGGTGATCAAGACAGTGCCATGATCCCTTCTGTTCGTCGCCATTCCGCTTAACCTCGCGTCCGAATCAGGTCGATTCCCAGGGTAACTCCTCAATCACAGGCAAACCGCGATTATGAAAGAGTCGACTGCCCGCACACAACCGCTAAATTGCTTCAAACCCCCAAGCGGCGAGTGTAAGAGTAACTCCGCCGAAGAGCAATGTATCTGCAAAGTAATTAATTCCCTCAACTTTGACCGCAGTGCTCGGGTCTGATAATGAGGCGATCAGGATTGGACCATAGATACACAAGACCAGGAGCACAAATTGCTCAACACCACAATCCTGTTCGCGCCACGAGCCTGTACGACATCATTTTTTTGGCAGCCAACAGCCCGATCGCGAAAAGCGCGATGCCGGCACTGCAGGTTGAGACTGCCGTGCGGGAGACTTCGAGGAGTATGACTTCTAGAAAAATGCCCTCCATCGTCGGGTACATCCTATCAACCTCGTAAGCTAGAGGGTTGCTTGATATCGATCAAAGCCTTCCTACCGCCAATGAGCGAATGACGTGCAAACCGTCATTGAGTTTGGGCATGATCGACTCGCGGTTGGGAGGACCGCGAATCCATGCGAAAGCACTAGCTGAGAAAGAAACGCCGCGTCTCGCCGAAAAACCGTATTGCGGCTGCCAGACCTTGATCAGGCGAAATCGGCGGTTCTAAACAGTCTCACCTCCGTCGACGCGCAACGCGGGTACCGGCACGCCATGGACGAGTTCGTCGAATGGAACTGCTCTGAACCACGGCTCTCGTTCAACCGTACCGTCGTGCTCCGATACCGATCTGCGATTGGGTGCTGTGCGACGGCTTGCGTACGAGGCTTCCGATTGCGGACTCCTCAGCACTGATTTAGCTGCCGGAATCCGGCGAGTGAAAGGCGTCAAGAAGATCGGAGTGCGACTCGGGAACTGGCTTCTGCCGGATCAGGCGATCGGGCCGCTTGACGCTCCCGATCCGGAGACCATCAAAGGCAAGCGGGATCTCGCGCTCCTGGCTATTCTGGTCGCGTGCGGTCTGCGCCGGCACGAGGCCGTCGAGTTAAACATTTCGCATTTGCAGCAGCGCGAGGACCACTGGGCCATCATTGACTTGATCGGCAAGGCCGCTCACATTAGAACGATTCCGGTGCCGAACTGGGTGAAGGAACTCATTGACGATTGGCTGCATGCTTCCCGAATTTCCAGCGGCAGGATCTTTTGCAGGGTCACCCGTGCTGGCACGGTTTGGGGTGACGGGTTGAGCGAGAAGGTAGTCTGGCACGTGGTCAAACAGTATGCGACGAGAGCAGGGATCGACAAACTTGCTCCCCATGATCTTCGGCGGACTTGCGCCAGGCTCTGTCACAATGCTGGCGGCGAAACAGACCAGATCCAATTTCTGCTTGGCCACGTTTCCGTCCAGACAACCGAGCGATACCTTGGCTGCAAGCAGAGGATCCGCAATGCCGTCAATGACCGAATCGGGATTCAGCCGAAACGTCGGACTAGTTCGGACCCGTTATGGACGGATCGCCGACTGTTCGGGAGCAATCTCCCAAGCAAGCCGTTTGCTGTGAGCTTCTCAGCACGTTCTATGCCTTCGCTTCGACGGGACGGCCTACATCAGATGACTGCGCGGAGTACAACAGCCACGCTCTTACGTGCAGTCCTGAAAGCAACGGCGGCCGTCCCAGCTGCGGCAATAGTATGCGCGAGCGCGGATCTCTTCTGTATCCCCAGATGCTCGAAAGCGACGGTCTCGATCCCACCACCGAAAAGTGTGTGCTTCTCTTCCAGCCGATCAAGCGCCGTCTCCAACTCAGCGACGACTGCCTCGGCCTCATCGACGACGACGATCAGTTCGACATTGATCCTTTTGTATAGCATCTGAATACCTCCAGCCTTTTAATTTTACGTCTGCCCGACTATAAAGCACGCCCGGTTCCCGAGTAACGACGGATCTTTATCGGAAGCGGCCCGGCGGAAAAGAGCCGAACGAATGCGTGGTCGCCGGGGCCGGGACGCTTCGGACCAAGTCGTAAGGAGGAACTCGCTGCCGTTTGCGAGGGGTGCGGCCCAGTTTGGCAATGTACCGCTATGCGTTTTCAATTGATTTTCGTCGTTTGCTCGTCTGCGGAGCCGGAGGAGGCTGCTTCTGCAGCAAGGCAAGGCGCGACACGGCGAAGCACCATTTTCCTCCAAACCACGCTCCGGACGAGTTTAACGGATTTAGCTGATCAGCGCGCACGCGTAGCGTCCCTCGCGTCAGCGAGTTCGTTCAGACGCGCCACTCGGTAATCGGCCGGGTTTAGGCCGATTTTCGGCTTGCCCGGCCACGCGATCAGCCGGCTGTGACTTTCAAAGCCTTGATGCAGCGCCAAGGATCAGTTCGATCTTTTCCAGCTCGAGGCCGTGCAAATCTTTTTCGCTAATGCGGCCCTCATTCACCAGAGCTGCGAAGACCAATGGGAGCACAGAGTACCGAAAATCGTACTTGCGCTCAATCTCTAGTCGGCGCTGAGTCAACCAGTTTTCGAAGCTCCATAGCTGGGACACTTCATGCACCGCCGCTGCCATTTCTTTAGCCTCACCAACGATCTCTTGCAGTTCCGTCTTGAGGGCCTTATCGAAAGCCCTACGGGCTATGAGCTTCTCCGATGGTGACCACTTCAAATCGCGCATGATTTCGTCCTCACGGGAAACAGTAACACTGTTAACGCCCCTGATGCGAACCATCAGATACAGGCCGCGATTCGCAGCAGAATGCCGCTAACAGCTCAGCAGCAGCAAGCGCGAGACTAATGGATGCTGGTGGACTTCACAGGACTAATTTATGGAGTTTCTTCGAATTGTTTAGTGATTTCACAAATCACGGCCTTTGCGGACGAAAACCCCACAGCCTGTTGAACGATCTTGTCCTCCAGGGCCGCAATGCCTAATGGATGTTGCCGCCCATCAGCTTTCGGAATATAGACTCGCCTTGATAGTTGAGCCCGGTACGCTCTCCGGTGAACTCGGTTGTGCAGATCGACAAGTCGATCCTCCAATCCGGCCTCATACTCTCGCCACGTCACACCATCTACTCCTGGTGCAGCTCGCCGCTGTAACGCGTAGAAACTGTCCCGAAGCAGATCGACAGTAACATGGTGGAGCAAAACGGTGAACTTTTCCTGCTTCCTTTCTGTTGCTGCTTTCCGCACACCGCGCAATCCTTGGCACATGCGTTTCCCGCGCTGTGTCGGGGACATGTGAGATCGTACGATGTTCTCCTCAACCTGTGCCCTTCCCTCCCCAACCTCCGCTGAAGGTTGCCCTTCTTTGTTCGGCTGGTTCATTGGTACTACGGCACAGTCCGACTTCTCCTGTACGTGCACGTCCGCCGTTCGGTTTATGGCCTTCGCGGACCGGTCTTGATCCTTCGACCAAGACGTACAGGAGATCTCCCGGTTCTCGTGCATGTTGTTTCTCAGCGTGCGCGGGTTCTTAGACTACGTAGGACCGAACAACCGCTCGCGATAACGCGGTTGCCGTGTTGCCTTCCTCCTCTACGGAACGGAGTCGGCATCCTAATACATCGGCTTTTCGAAGCTCAATAGCCCGGCCCACCGATACCTCTGTCTACGCTTCGACCAGCACCTCGCGATGCCCGCCGCAAGACTCAAGGCCGAGATGGAGTCGCATTCTCCTTCTTGTAGGACTCTTTCATTCCCAACAACATGCCGGTTCATCCCGGCGCACTCCGAATGGCCGACCAGACTGTTTGATGTGACCGGCATGCAAAATTTAGACCCTTAGCGAGCCACGGAACGCCCTAGCGGCATAGTAAGATTCCGCACCGTTGTGATACACGAAAACAGTGTCGTAGCGGCGATCACAAAAGAGCGCGCCGCCGAGTTTTCTGATATCAGAAGGTGTTTTCACCCAGCTCGACGTTTTCGTGTCGAAATTTCCAAGTTTCTGCAACTCTCGATATTGTTCTTCCGTTAAAAGCTCAATGCCCATGGCAGCTGCCATATCAATAGCGTTATCTTCTGGTTTATGTTCTTTCCTTGAGTCCAGCGCTTCACGGTCGTAGCAAAGACTTCTGCGGCCTTTCGGACTTTCCGCTGAACAATCATAAAAAATGTATTCGCCTGTCTTTTCGTCATGGCCAACAACGTCCGGTTCACCGCCCGTTCTTTCCATTTCATTGAGTGACCACAGTTTTTCAGCATTAGCTTCCAGCTTTGCTTGCACTTGAGCCCATTCAAGACCTTTATGGCGGTTCATGTTTTTCTCAAAACGGGCTTTCAATGCTCTGAGTAGTTCTTCACGTTGTTCTGGTGACAAGTCCTCTTTGTTGCTATTAATGTTTCGCCCTCTTGTCGCTCTCATAGTCGTCGCTTCCCGGGTTTCTTATCTGTTACTCCGCTGCGCTCCGCCATATGGGGGTTCTTTCGGATTGTCTTTGCGTTCTTATCAATTCGCAGCTTCCACGCCGTTCGGAGTGCACCCGTTAGTACATCCTCGCTCACCGCCGCCAGGCGAATATGCGTGTGTCCCATCTTTCCCCAGCCGCCAGGAATCGGCAGGAAAATCTCGGGCGCCTCCCCCACAAAAGCCGCCTGCTGCTCCAGCGTAAGCATCAGATTTCCGTACCCCTCTGCTTGCGAGGCCAGCGAAGCAAATTTCCTGCCTGCTATACGAAACGCCGGTGATCCTGCGTGGGAGTACTCTTCCACCCCCTCCAGGCTCAGTGCAATCCTGCGAAAGCCTGCTGGGGTCATCGGGTGACTCTGTACATTAGGGAGTATCTGACCATTATCGGAAAGCTGGGTGGTAATAAGATGGGCACTCGAATGGTGGCAGCAACGCGCGAGTCAGCGAAGCCAGCACAATGGCGCTTGAAGATCACGTTTTGGCTGGACGTGACACTACTGGTCTCGATCTGCGCGTTGCAGACCGTACGCTTTACCGGACTTGTTCTCCATGAGTGGCTTGGACTCGCGATGGTGGGTATGGTTCTCGCTCACCTGCTGCTTGCCTGGAGTTGGATTGCCTCGCAGAGCCGCCGCTTCTTCACCTTGCAATCCATCCGCGCGCGCATCAACTATCTTTTCAACCTAAGTCTTTTCGCCGCCGTCACCGCAGTGATCTTCTCCGGCGTTCTGATATCACAGAAGGCGATTCCGACGTTGACCGGCACGAAAGCCGCGCCGGACATGGACTGGCGATGGGATACTCTTCACAACCAGTTCTCGGCGGCCCTAGTCATGTTGGTGGGGTTTCATCTCGCAATAAATTGGGAATGGGCGCTCGCGGCCGGAGAGAAGATCTCCCGCCGCTTTCTAGAAGGCGCACGATGAAATTTATCCTGGTGCTATCACGGCTTGCCCTTCTCTCGCTGGCTGCCGCTGGCTTTGCCGGCTTGACGGGGATTTATGGCGGTTCAGTGCGGCCTCCTTTGCAAGATCCGCAGTGGCGGGCCGGGCGAGATCATCGTCCGTCCGCACCAGAAGTCGGTCAGTTCCCAGAACTCATTGGTGAAGGTATGGTGTTGGTAATCTATGCTGTGGCTGGACGCATCGTATTGCGATTGCGGCTCTCGCCTGCATCCTGCATTGAAGGACAACTAATTCTGTTGGGCTTGCACCAGGAAACAAAGACTGCCAAATCATGGTAGATCCGGAAGTCGGTCCACAACATTCAGCCATACATCCTGCGCAGTAGGCAAGGGTTTTACGAGCCTGCGCGTAGTTTCCGGATAGCGTCAGGTTTACGGGCTATCCGTCCATTACGAGCTGGAAGGGTAAGCCGACCATCCACAATAAATATGTCGGGAAACGCAGAGGGGACGACGACAGTCGAGGTGGCGTGGATTTTCCTGAGGGCCTGAACGATCATTCGAATCGGGATCAGCGTCGCGCCACTCTGAATGTTTGTTATTAGCCCTACTTCCACTCCCAGATCTTGGCGATGGTGCTACCAGACGGATCTACTTCGTATTCGAAAGCCCCGCACATGCTATTCAGGCGCACTAGTTTCTGCGAGGCAGTTTGGAAGAACAACATGCCGCGGTAGCTGAGGGCGCCGCCCGGCCCGAATTTACCCAGGCCCGTTCCTTTCCACGTGATCATCTCGCCATCCGCCGTCATTGTCACTCCTTCGCCTTCGCCATAAGCGCTGCCATCGGGTCGGACCGATGATGTATACGTGCCAAAGCCGTTACTGGCGACGCCCAACATGTTGCCGCTGTCTTCGAACGACACTTCCACAGTAGGCGGTTCGGTCGAAAGGACCCGCCTCACAATTCTCTTACCTTTGGTCTCGCCGATCACCTCTCCGAGCATGAGTTGTTCTCCTGTTTAGCCGGGTTTTGATTTACCACGCCCGGGCCAGGACAGTATACACCGAAGAATCGAACGTCAAACAGAAACAGTAACTCTTAGGAACGTGGCAGGAACGGAAGTGCCGCCGTTCTTGCTCTGGTTCTGCGCTTTGGCCAGTCCACGAGCTGGCTGTGGAGCTCCTCCACTTTTCCGCTCTTTTCGGCGGCTTCGAAAGCGTTCATGGTCGGGCCATGAAGTTGAACCTGAAAAGCTGCTCGTAAGATTTCAACTTCCGGCTTGCCGACTCTACGGACAAGTGGATCGGCTGACACTACATAATTCCTGCCGAGACCTCAGGCAAGTGCCTGGACCCTGTGATCGTCGGAAAGGTCACGGGGCAAGAGAACGGATGCGGACTTGGATTGCCTGATTTTGGTTGGGCAGATTCTTTAACCAAGCTTGTAATTCTTCGAGATTATGAGCACCAATGTTCTTGCTGGCCTTGAGTCATCCGCTGAAAAAACGAAGATACCAAAATCTGACTCGCGAAGGTTTCGCATCAGACTTTCGAGAAAGATCTCGCCGAAATCAAACGCTCCGGCGGTCCGGGGAGTGCACTCTGCGTCGTTTTGTAACTGTCCCTGGATTGCGTTGACGTATTGGCGGTTCTCACCGGACGATCCAATGAAAATTTTGGGTTTCAAGATCCATCAATGATATCTAAGGAAGTCGCGCCTTCATGACGGCAAAGACATCAGTCCGGCGTATCAAGCCCACGCTTCAGGCAGGCTTGCTTGAGATCGGAGAGTTATCTGCTAGTCGGAATCTAACCGAGCGTTTCGGTGCACGTTCCGGTAACAACAGTTAGAACTTAGCCGGAAGCGGCAGGCGCGTGCCAGCAGCGTTTTGGTTTGCCACACGGTTGCCAAACGAGCGAGTTTACCGTTAGCATCGCAGAAGAATCGCGAACGGATCGGCCTTTTCTCCACCGCTAGCCGGCCAAGACCCGATCAAAACCGATTAATCCCCATGGAAATTGGCCCGTCATAGCTTCGGATCTCGAAGTCGATCCCTGCCAGCGATATGATTCAGAAGGGCAGGATGGGTGGTGACCAATTTGAGATGTCGGCCGCAGCAGATCAGCCAATGAACTGGTGGGTCACTGGTACGGACCGACGCAAAGACCGCGGCGTTCGCCCTGATCGAGCACACGGAGCACACGAACATGAAGCCAAAGAACACGATCTGCCTCTGGTTCGACAAAGACGCGCATGAGGCGGCGCGCTTTTACGCTGCCACCTTTCCGGACAGTGAAGTAACCGCTGTTCACGACGCCCCCGCTGACTATCCGGGCGGCAAGAAAGGCGATGTGCTGACGGTGGAGTTCACGGTCCTAGGCATTCCCTGTCTCGGTCTCAACGGCGGCCCGGCGTTCAGGCACAGCGAGGCCTTTTCCTTCCAGATCGCGACGGACAATCAGGAAGAGACGGACCGTTACTGGAACGCGATCGTCGGCAGTGGCGGCACGGAAAGCCAGTGCGGTTGGTGCAAGGACCGCTGGGGCCTCTCCTGGCAGATCACCCCGCGCGCGCTAACCGAGGCGCTTGCGGCTGGTGGCGGTGAGGCAAAGCGTGCCTTCGAGGCGATGATGCCGATGAAGAAGATCGACATCGCTGCCATCGAGGCAGCGCGGCGAGGCTGACGTGAACACGCCGACACGTCTTTGATGGTCCTGGATCACGAGCCACTCGGACACGATCGCTAACTGCCGTCGGCCTTGCATTGCAGCGCATTATGGATTGAGCAGATGTTTCTGGATCTTGCCCATTGCGTTACGCGGTAATGCTTCCACCGCGACGAACCTACGCGGCACTTTGAACGAAGCCAATTCGCTGCGACACCGCGCTTCCATCGTTACGGCATCGAACCCTTCACGAACGACAACGTAAGCGACGGGCACTTCGCCGCGAACCGGATCGTTCGCTCCGACAACCGCAGCTTCAACAACCTCCGGCTGCTCTTGCAGAAACTCCTCGATCTCGCGGGGGTATATGTTGAAACCGCCTGAAATGATCAAGTCGCTCTTGCGCCCGCAGAGCGTGTAATAGTCATTCGCCGAACGGGTCGCCAGATCGCCCGTGCGGAAGAATCCATCTGCGAAAGCCGCGCGTGTAACATCTTCGCGCCTCCAATAACCCGAAAACACGTTCGGTCCGCGCAGATACACCTCGCCCGTTTCGCCGTCCGCGACAGGATTGCCGCTGGGATCAAGCAGCCGAACTGTTACACCGGGAAGAGGCATGCCAACCGTACCGGAGCGACGTTCGCCGAGGTAAGGATTGCTGGTGTTCATCAGCGTCTCGCTCATGCCATAGCGTTCCAATATTCGGTGATGAAACAGGTCTTCGAAATCGTCAAGCACAGCGGCTGGTAGTGGCGCTGACCCCGAAACAAAGAGCCGCATGAATGAACCAATTTCACGGGCGATGTCCGGCTCCCATTCGAGCATTCGGACATACATCGTGGGAACGCCGAAGAACAGTGTGGGCCGGAACTGAAGGAATGTTTCGGATGCAGTCTGATGCGAAAAGCGTTCCAGTAGCTTCATTCGACAGCCGCTCGTCAGCCAGCAATGAAGACCGTTGCCCAAGCCGTGGACATGAAACAGAGGCAGCGCAAGTAGAAGACGGTCGCTCGACGTAATCTGCCAGCAGGTCACCAGATTCAGGGCGTTCACCGCGAAGTTGTTATGGCTCAGTATCGCGCCCTTTGAGGTTCCGGTCGTACCGGATGTGTAGATGATGCTTGCTGGAGAATCTCCGTTCAATCTCACATCAGGCCGCATCGCCGGGCTGCTTTCTACAGCCGCCCGGATACGTGCACGTGTCCAGGTTGGTACTGAAGCGAACAACCGCTCATCGGAGACGACAGCACGTGGTTCGGTATCGAGGAGAATGTGCGATATCTCCCGATCACGGTAGAGGACGTTGATCGGTACGAAGATGACGCCCGTCTTAACGCACGCAAGATAGATGTCAATCATCTCCACGCAATTGGCCAGGTAGACACACAATCGATCTCCGGGTGTGAAGCCTTGGCCCTTCAAGAACTGTGCCAGCCGGTTGCTGCGGTCGTCCAGTTCGCCAAATATGTACGTATCCTGACCAAACTCCAACGCGGGTGTACTGGCCCGGCCCCGCAGCGAAAGGTCAAACAGATCAATCAAGGTCATGGGTCATTAATCGTCAATCTTCCAACGTGGTTCCCCGGGTCTCATGGCCGAGCGGCAGGATCAGCAATCCCGCCATGAAGACAAGCCCTGTCATTGCAACCGGACGGCCAAGCGTGCCGTAGTGAGCGACGGCGGAACCGACTGCGAATGTCGCACCCGCTGCAATGAATCGACCAAACGATGTCGCAAATGCAAATGCACTGGCCCGGCACTCAGTGCGGTACTGTTCGGGCAGCCAGACGGTGAACACGCAGAAGCTTGCGCCGCCTACCCCTAAGAAGAACAGACATCCCATAAACCAAAAAAGCGCGTGCTGCGCTAGGTAGAAGACATAACCGAAACCAAGTAGCACAAATGCTGCCATGAGCAATAGAAGAAGCCGAGCGTGGATCGACGGCCCATGAAGCGGGCAAATACAGGTACTAGAAAGCATCCAAGGATGGTTCCGCTGGATAGCAGCACACTTCCGCTTGATGCCAGCCGTGCTGCGTCCGCCATCGTGCGTCCTTCTCGCGTGGCGATTTGCGTCACTGCGGTCGGCACGTATACCGATCCTGCCCACAACCCGACCATCGAAATAAGAACGTAGACCGCGTTGAGGATCGTTCGTTTTCGGTACTCACGGGAGAACAACATTGAGAAGGACGACCGAGCCGTAAGCTCTTGGCCCATGTCTCTGGAGCGTTGAGTCCATCTGGCTGGCTCCGCCACACCGTACCGCACAAACGCAACTAGCAGCGCGGGGGCCCCGCCTAACACGAACATCGCACGCCAACCAAAGTTTGCGCCGATGACGTAGTTCGCAAAGGATGCGATCAGCGTTCCGAAGTAGTACCCAGTGTGCATAAGCGAACCGCCCAGCACGCGGCGCTGTTCCGGCCATTCCTCCGCTACCAGGATTCCACCCAACGTCCATTCCCCGCCAATGCCGATACCCGCAAGCAGGCGAAAGAAGCCAAGCGCCCACACGTTGGTTGAGAATACGCCTGCAAATGTGAATGCGGAATAACACAGGATCGTCAGCGTCAGCGTGCGCACTCGCCCGAAGCGGTCGGCCACGGGTCCCCATAGGAACGACAAGCCCCAACCAACCAGGAACAGCGCGAACAACAGGCCACCGTAGAAGCCGATACTCTGGGCAGTGACCGGAATCCCTGAACTTGGCAGTAATTCGCGAAGCGATGGAACAAGCACCAAGGCATAGATGAACGAGTCCATGCCGTCGAGTGCCCAACCTGCCCACGCTGCCCAAAAGCTGCGAATCTGATTCTGCGTGAGCTTCGAACTAGAGGCGCGGAGCGCGATGCTCATTGCGCTGGTATGACCGGCAGCACAATACGTGACGGATGTTTCGCGTCGAGATAGACGGTGTTCTCTGCAATCTGCCAGCGGCGATTGTCATTCAACGGCTCTCCCGTGTTCGGGTTGATATCGAAGCGCGGGAAGTTGCTGCTTGAAATGTCGAGGCGAATGCGATGGCCTCGCTGAAACACAAGAGACGTCGGGTACATCTCGATGGTGAATTCGTAGGGCTGACCTGGCTTCAGGAGTTCTGCTTTGCCTAGACCGGTACGATACCGTGCTCGAACAATGCTGTCGGCGATATTGAGATCGACTCCCGCCGGGAAGCCCGCATTCGGAGGATAGACGTCAATCAACTTGGCAGTGAAGTCAGTGTCGAGCGAGTTTGATGAAGCCCACAGCTTCACGATCAACCGACCGGTGACTTCCATATCTTGCTTCAGCGGAGGCGTCTGGAATACCAGGATGTCATTCCGCGCCGACAGCGGCTTCGAATCGTTGCAGAGCCAGAAGTCGGGACGGCATCGCTGGTCTGCTGCGCCCTGGAACATGAGAGTTCCCTGCGAAGAGACGTTTCCGCCGAGCGTCGGGACGGGATTGTGCGGGTCGAACAAATAGTGGACGGGCGAATCGTCTAAAGGCTCGTCGGGAGAAAGGACGCCCTGAGCATGTAAGTAGTACGGAGTGGCCTTCGCACGTGGAGGCGGCCATTCCTGTTCGTCACGCCAATGCCCACCGACAAAGATGCGTCCTTCTGGCGTCTTGTGGCCGTCGCCGCCGCCCATGACATAGACGCGAACAGGCGGCTCACGATCAACCCCGTTGTCGATTCCCTTGAGCCAGTGGTCGAACCATCGCAGATGGAATGCCCACAGATCCAGCGCTGCGTCGTCCGTAAACTGTGCTTCCCCCGCGTAATTACGGTTCTCGGAACTGTGAATCCACGGGCCGACGATCAATCGCTGCAAGCTCTTCTTGGTCTTTCTCAGTTCAACGAAATTGATGTTGGCGACCTGCATGCCCCAAGAGTCGTACCAGCCCGTCGTGTGATATTCCGGAACGTCTTCGTATTCGGCGAGGTGGTCGACCACGCTGGAACCGGAGTTCTTCCAGAAGTTGTCGTAATCTCCATCGCTCATCGCCTCGATCAGCCACTTTTCGTAATCGGGAGCAAATTTGAGCGGTGTGGTTCCAGCACGCAGCGGCAGACCGCGCACGTAATCCTGAACGTGCTTCCCCATCTCTACAAGCGCAGGAGCGGCAGCAGAATAGACTGCAGCACGTTCCGCCGCAGCGGCTTCGTTTCCGGTAGGCGACGGATTTCCTAGCGTCAGAACCCAATTGAAGAAGCGGAGTTCGAATGCACCGTTATGTCGCACGCCGTAGTGCCCAAAGTCGGACATGGCGTTGCGTGGAATCATTGCCTTCAAGTAGGGAGCATTCGCAATGGCCATGGCGTGTTGTGTTGCCCCGTCGTAGGAACTCCCCATTGTGCCGATGTGCCCGTCGAACCATGGTTGTGATCCAATCCATTTCGCAGTGTCGAAGCCATCGTTAGGGTCGTCTCGAATCGGAAACCAATGCCCTTCCGACTTGTAACGTCCGCGCACATCCTGTGCAATCACGACGAATCCATGCGGAACGTAGTGAGTTGCAGCGACTCTCAGGCTGTCCTTGTTATAG
Organism: uncultured Acidobacteriaceae bacterium; assembly: GCA_963771565.1. GTDB lineage: Bacteria > Acidobacteriota > Terriglobia > Bryobacterales > Bryobacteraceae > Bog-105. The sequence continues at coordinate 180,269 of CAVYUB010000016.1, read as the reverse complement.
GGAGTGCGTTCCAAGATAACTGGGAACTTCCCATCGACAGCGGAGCCGTTCCTCGCCGGGCGATAAATGTCGGTCGCGAGTTTGACGCCGTCGCGCATTGCAACCATCTCATTCTTCGCAGCAACGATTTCATAAGCAGAGCCCGCCTGTCCGTGGGTACGCGGCAGCAGCGATATCACTGCCACAACAGACAAGAACGGCAACAGCAAAAAGGGGCGATTCAGCGCGTAACGCGAGCGGTCCATGAGGGAAATCAAAGCTGTCAATACAGCATATAAGGGTAAGCTCTATTACTTCATGCCGTCCATCCTCCTTTTGCAAAATCAGGCGACTCTTGCAGGAATGACGGAGCATCCCGACGAGTCGGAGGACTTGGACCGATCACACATTCGTGGCGCGGGTGCACAAAAATAAAGGCTGCAAACACTGCTACGCCGAAGAGCAGGAAGACAAGCGCTATCACCGGGTAGAGTGGGGTCCCAGCAACCCCCGCCGCGTGACGAGCAAAGACTACTGGCGAAAACCTCTCACCTGGAATCATAGAGCGCAAGCCGAGGGCATTCGGGCGCGCGTCTTCAGCGCGAGCCTTTCGGACGTCATTAATGATGAAGCCCCGGTTGGAGCCCGTGACCGGAAAACTCCGCATCCCGATTGGCTCCTTCTTACCAAAAGACCAGAAACTACGCAAAATATCTCCCTTGGGTTTGACCGACGAGGCCCTGGCCCAATGTGTGGCTCGGGACCACAGCCGAGAACCGGCACTGTGCAGAAGAGCGCATTCCAATACCTCGCGCCATGCCTGCCGCCGTGCGCTTCCTCTCGTGTGAGCCGCTGCTCGGCGATCTCGGAGATATCGATCTCACCGGGATCGGCTAGATAATCATGGGAGGCGAGAGCAGCCGCGAAGCCCGCCCGATGAATTTCGCCTGGATGCGGCACCTCATTACGACGGCGCGAAGGTTCGGCACAAAAATCTTCGTCAAGCAGCTAGGCGAAGTGTGGGCGAGTGAAGAGAAGAAACTCAAGCTCGTGCAGATCAAAGGCAAGCACGGTACCGAGGTTGAGACCTTGCCGGAGGACCTCCGCATCCAGGAGTGGCCCGCCCCAAGACGACGACCCGAAATCGTCTTTCTGCCGGTTCGCCGAGGCTCGATCGATTATTACGACCTGGGCAGACCAGAAATCTCGTTTGAAGGGCAAGATGGTGGGCCCTAGAGAACTCGAATCTCTGACCTCTACCGTGTCAAGGTAGCGCTCTAACCAACTGAGCTAAGGGCCCGGATGCAATCCCACGATATCATGCAACGCGGTTGATAGACTCGCAGCATGAAATCGAGCAGATCTCATGTATGGCCGACTCTATTGCCGTGCTTGGGAGGCTTGTTCGTGTGCGTATCGGCGAGCTCGCAAAGCGCCTCCTGCAACGCCGAAGCAGCCCGTAAAAGATGTTTATCACGGAGTAACAGTCGTCAGATGATTATCGCTGGCTCGAGAACTTTTCAGATCCAAAAGTGAAGCAGTGGGTTGCGGCGGAGAATGCCTACACATGGTCTGTGCTCGACAAGATTCCGGGGCGCGCAGCGCTCGCGCATGAAGTTGACGCGACCATAAAGAAGCTTCCTACCAGCTATGGGGACGTTGCGCGTTGTCAGCGGCAAGGTATTCGCGTTAAAAACGGAGCCAACGCGCGAGCAACCGGAGCTCGTCGTCTTCTTGTCACTTACGGGTGGGGGTGCCGAAAAAGTTGTGCTCGATCCGCTGCAACTGGATACTCAGGGCCACATTGAAATGGATTTCTACCAGCCGTCACTCGATGGCCGATACATAGCAGTTTCGCTCTCGCGGCTGGGCAGTGAAGCAGGAGATGTTCACGTTTTTGAAGTTGCCACGGGCAAGGAACTCACAGGCGATATCGTGCCTCGCGTCAATAATGGAACCGCAGGTGGCAGCGTCGCTTGGAATGCCGACGGCACGGGGTTCTACTATACGAGATACCCGCGAGCGGGCGAGCGGCCTCCAGCAGACCTCAACTTCTATCAACAGATCTATTTTCACAAGCTAGGCAGCCCGGTAGCCGATGACCGCTATGAGGCGGGCAAAGATTTTCCGCGGATAGCCGAAATTGCACTTCAGACGAGCGATGACGGCAAGTGGATTTTGGCTACGGTTGCCAATGGCGATGGCGGTGAATTTTTCCATCTGGTTCGCGGCGTAGATGGAAATTGGCGTCAGCTCACGCACTATTCAGACCAGATTAGTGAGGCCCGGTTCGGAGTTGATGATTCGCTCTATTTGCTCTCGCGGCAAAATGCGCCGATGGGGAAACTGTTGCGCCTCACGGACCCGGCAAGCTCCATCGATGCGGCCCACGTGGTCGCGCCCGAGAGTGACGTTGCAATCCAAAATTTCGCGCCCACAGCGGATCGGCTCTTTGTCGTGGACATGGCGGGTGGACCGTCACAGATCCGTATGTTTACGACAAACGGCAAATTCGCGGGCAAAGTGCCGGTTGAGGGCGTGGTCTCCGTCAATGGTATCGAGCGCATCGGCAAAGATAGCGTTCTCTTCAGAACGTCTGGATATATACACTCGCCTGAGTGGTTCCGCTATTCGCCGGCGACTGCAAAAGTCCAATCTGATTCCAGTGCTCTCGCCGCCTTTTTCGCTTTCGTTCACGGATGCTGAGGTGGTGCGTGATTTTACGGTCTCAAAGGACGGAACTCACGTTCCCCTCAATATAATTCGGCTGAAGCGCACGAAGCTCAACGGTGGAAATCCGGTGTTACTTACCGGCTACGGCGGCTTTAACCTCAGCGAGACGCCACAACTAAATCCGCTAAACCGCGTGCTACTCAATCACGGTTTCGTGATTGTGGATGCGAATCTGCGTGGTGGCGGCGAATATGGCGAGAAATGGCACGAAGCCGGTAAACTGACGCACAAACAAAACGTTTTTGATGATTTTTATGCGTGCGCACAGTTTCTTGTATCGCACAAATATACAACGCCTGAGCGGCTGAGCATCATCGGCGGTAGCAATGGAGGTCTGCTGATGGGCGCCGCGCTCACGCAGCACCCTGAAATGTACCGCGTGGTTGTCGCATTCGTCGGGATCTACGATATGCTGCGCGTCGAGCTTTCGCCGAACGGTGCATTCAATGTGACTGAATACGGGACGGTGAAGGAGCTGGACCAATTTAAGGCCTTACATGCCTACTCGCCATATCACCATGTCTCAGACGACAAAGCTTACCCGGCCGCAATCTTTCTAACCGGCGACAATGACCCTCGCGTCGATCCGGCGAACTCGCGCAAGATGGTGGCGCGCCTTCAAGCCGTGGGGCACTCGAAGGGACCGATTCTACTGCGCACCACGAGCAATGCGGGGCATGGTATCGGCTCTGCGCTCAGCGAGCAGATCGCTCAATTCACCGACGCGTTCTCCTTTTTGTTCGATCAGCTCGGCATGCAAGTAAGAGGACGTGATAAAACAGAGGGCTGTATGCGTCGAATTGCCGCTTTTTTCCTTTCTCTCGCGTTTTGCGTGGCGCCTCTGTGCGCCCAGGACAAGACACTCGATATTGTTCACAGGATTAAGATGGAAGCTTTCGATAATTCGAAGGTGATGGATCATCTCTCGTATCTGAGTGACGTGTATGGCCCGCGCCTGACTGGCTCACCCGAATTCCATCAGGCGGCTGACTGGGCGATGTCGCAGTTGAAAGAATATGGAATCGCCAATGTACACCCAGAGAAGTGGGGTCCGTTTGGCAGAAGCTGGTCGCTTCAGAACTACACGCTGGAAATGATCACACCGCGCTATTCGCATTTGGTTGCTGCTCCGCTGGCCTGGAGTGCGCCGACGAACGGTGTCCAGAGCGGGGATGTTCTGTTCGCTCCTATGCATGAAGGCAGGTTCGGCGACATCAATCAGAATAAGAAGGATTTCGACGAGTACAAGGCGCAGTGGAAGGGCAAGCTGAAAGGCAAAATCGTCCTGATCTCGGAGGCAAAAACGCCAAAACCGAGTGAAAGGCCTTTGTTTCGCCGCTATACGGACGCGGAACTCGCCGACATCGCGAAGGCGCCTGAGCCCGCTGTTCACAAAAACATTCCGCTTGATCAGATAAAAGTTCCAACCGACCAGGAGGAAGCAAGCAAGTACTTTGCAAGCCTTCCTAACGCCACGATCGATCAACTCATCGATCAGTATTTCGCGCTTATTAACGAGGAAGGGCGCTTCTTCCATGATGAAGGTGTTGTAGGCGTTATCCGCGCTGACCGCCGTGCGCACAACGGACTGATCTTCGCAGAGGCGGCTGGCTCACATGAGACCAAGGATGCGATGGCGCCCCCAACTTTCGTGGTAACCGAGGAGCAGTACTCCCGAATCACTAGACTCATTGAGAAGAAGCAAGCCGTATCGGTTCGCATGAATCTCGAAGCAAAAGTTTCCGATAGCGATGTCGACGGAATGGACATCGTCGGCGAGATTCCGGGGCAGAGTAAGCGCGATCAGGTGGTGATGATTGGAGCCCACTTCGATTCATGGCACTCGGGTACCGGTGCGACCGACAATGGCGCTGGCAGCGCGGTGATGATCGAGGTAATGCGAATACTGAAAGCGCTGAATCTGAAGCTGGATCGCACGGTGCGTATCGGCTTGTGGGACGGCGAAGAAGAGGGCCTCTTCGGCTCAAAGGCCTATGTAAAAGCTCATTTTGCCGACCCGAAGACGATGCAGGTGAAGCCGGAGCACGCGAAACTAGACGCCTATCTCAACCTGGACAATGGGAGCGGCCGGATACGCGGCGTTTACCTGCAAGGCAATGACGCGGCACGGCCTTTATTTGAAAAATGGATGCAACCGTTCCGCGATCTTGGAGTGACTACCACCTCACTCAAGAACACCGGAGGGACCGATCACCTATCGTTTGATGAGGTGGGGCTCCCTGGTTTTCAGTTCATACAAGATCCGCTCGATTACGGCACGGTCACGCACCACTCGGACATGGACACATACAGCCATGCGATTCCGGAGGATTTGATGCAGGCATCAGCCGTCATTGCAACGCTTGTGTACGACATCGCGAATTACGACGAAGAGATGCCTCGGAAACCTTTGCCGAGTGCCACGGGAGGCAAAATAGCGCCTCGCGCGGTCACATTGGGAGGTGCGTGAGGCTTATCTGGCTGCGGCGTTCCCGCCAATCGGAGCTCTTGAGCAGTTTGGGACCGACTTCGATAAGCCTGGGCATGAGATCGAAAATTGTCGGAGAGGACCAACGCGTTCCTCTGCGCGTCCTGAAGCCTCTGGTGTTGAGATCGTCCGCGATTTGACTGAGCCGTTTTTCCATCACGATTTTTTCTAAAATCAGCAACAAGACTGCGGTCTCCACTGGGTTCGGTTCCAGGTGCAGACCATCATCGCTGATGCGCAGCCCGTAAGGAATCTCCTCCGGCTGGACATTGATCTCGAGCGGCGGCACCTCGGTGGTACCTTCTGCCACTCCGACTTCTCGCACCCACTCGACGGCAGCCAATGTCCACCCGTCTGCCGCTCGTCGCATGAAGTAATCCAAGCTAAGCGGTCCTCCCACCAAGTCACGACTGCGCTGTGTCACGGAAAATGCCTCCGGTGCGCGAACCAGCAATTCACATGCCAAGTTGTTCGCACCGAACTGTAATAGAGGAGAGCGAACACCGTGGGCCGATGGTTGCCTCAACCGTGCAATTCTGGGAATCGCTGTTGCGCGGATGGGATTCCAGGTGTTCTCACCGACGCTAGACTGAAAGCGCATGCACACCAACGCGCTTATTGATGAGAAGAGTCCTTATCTCCGCCAGCATGCCCAAAATCCGGTGGCTTGGCTGCCGTGGGGCGAAGCGGCTTTTGAGAAGGCGCGCAAGGAAGACAAACCGATTTTCCTGTCAGTCGGCTATTCCACATGCCATTGGTGCCATGTCATGGCCCACGAGTCGTTTGAGGATGAAGGCGTGGCTGAGATTCTGAACCGTGATTTTGTGCCTGTCAAAGTGGATCGCGAGGAACGGCCGGACGTTGACCGGATCTACATGCTGTTTGTCCAGGCATCCACGGGGAGCGGCGGATGGCCGATGTCGGTTTGGCTGACGCCCGAGCTGAAGCCGTTTTTTGGAGGAACCTACTTCCCGCCTGATTCGCGGTATGGGCGCCCGGGCTTCCGCGATGTGTTGCAGCATCTGGCGCGGGCTTGGCAGCAGGAGCGGGAAAAGGTGGAAGGCTCGAGTACGCAGGTAGTGGAGCAACTTCGTTCAATTGCCAATTCGGCCAGCGCCGGGACCGGACCTGGCCCGGAGCTGTTTGATGCCGCGTTTTGGCAGTTCCGCAGAATGTTCGATTCGAAGTGGGGTGGATTCGGCAATGCTCCGAAGTTTCCCCGGCCTGTGGTCTTGAATTACCTGCTCAGGTACTATTCCGCCAAAAACAATCCGGAAGCGCTCGATATGGTGACCGCAACGCTGCGCGGCATGGCTGCCGGCGGAATGCACGATCATTTGGGCGGCGGGTTTCACCGATACTCGGTCGATGAACGCTGGTTCGTGCCGCATTTCGAGAAGATGCTGTACGATCAAGCGCAACTGGCGGTGGCTTATCTGGAGGCGTATCAGGTCACGCACGAACCGAAGTTTGCCGCAACCGCGCGAGATATCTTTTCCTATGTCATGCGAGATTTGACGGACCCGAGTGGCGGGTTCTATTCGGCGGAAGACGCGGACAGTCCCGATCCGGAGGACCCGTCGCATTCCGGAGAAGGCGCTTTTTACATCTGGAAGAAGGAAGAAATTGAGCGTCTTTTGGGTGAAAGGGACGCGGCTGTCTTTTGTGCGCGATTTGGGGTGCGGGATGAAGGCAATGTCGAGCAAGATCCGCACGGCGAGTTTACCGGGCGAAACATTCTGTACGAGGCGCGAGATGACGGTCCAATGTTGGAGGCGGCCAAGCGCCGTACTATTTGAGGCAAGGAGCAAGCGGCCGAGACCGCATCTGGACACAAAGATTCTTACGTCTTGGAACGGGCTCATGATTTCGGCATTGGCCAAGGGCTATGCCGTGCTGGGAGACAAGCAGTACCTCGATGCGGCGGAGCGTGCCGCCTCCTTTCTGCTTTCCACGATGTACGATTCGAAATCCGGACGGCTTCTGAGGCGATTCTGCGAAGGGGAAGCGGCGGTGCCGGCGTTTCTGGACGATTACGCTTTCTTCGCGCAAGCGCTGCTTGATCTCTTTGAAGCCTGCTTCAACCCTTCTTATTTAGAGCTCGCCGTGAGCCTTGCGAAGAATGGGCTCCGAGCAATTCGAAGACACAGAGCAAGGCGGCTTTTTCAGCACCGCTGGCGACGCGAGCGATCTGTTATTGCGCATTAAGGATGATTACGATGGGGCGGAGCCATCGGGTAATTCGGTTGCGGCCGACGTTCTGTTGAGACTGGCGCACTTGACCGGAGATACCAGCTTTCGCGATCGGGCCGAAAGGTGCTTGCGGTGGGTTGCTCCAAAATTGCAAGCTCAGCCAACGATGGCGCCGCAAATGTTGGTGGCTCTGGGGCGCTGGCTTTCGGAGCCCGAGCAGGTTGTGATTCGCTGCGCCGCGATCGACCCTCAGGTCGAGGAGTTGTTAGCCGAGCGGCGGCAGAAGTTTGCCCCGAACTCGGTACTTGTGGTTGTTACCGACAAGTCAGTGGAGAGGCTAGCGGGGACTGCACCCTTTCTCGCTCAAGCTCGAGCGTAAAGGGAAGATCACGGTCTACGAGTGCCGGAACTTTGCTTGCGAGCTGCCAAAAGTAATCGGCTGAATATCATGGCAGCTCCCGTATCTGACAGCACGACACGTTTCTCGAACCGGGCGGCATACTATGCCGAGTGCCGGCCGCGATACTCGCCCGAAGTCATTCCCTATCTCACAGAACGCGCCGGTTTTTCGAAGCACTCTGTGATAGTGGACGTTGGTTCCGGAACTGGAATCTCCTCAGAATTGTTTCTCCCGTATTCGAGACTGGTTTACGGCGTCGAACCGAATCCGGAGATGCGCGCGGCTGCTGAACGTCTCCTCAGCCGATATCCCAATTTCTTGAGCAGTCGATGGAACGGCCGAGGCGACAAAACTACCCGATGGTGTAGCCGACTTCGTTGTTGTGGGCTCTGCCTTTCATTGGTTCGATAACGATCGCTGCCGTGTTGAGTTTCGCCGCATTCTCAAGAGAAATGGAGCGCTGGTTGCGCTCACCAACCGATGGCGCAAAGAGGCTTCGCCGCTGATGCACGGAGTGCGCGAGCTATTTCGAAAATATGCCAATCCTCAGATTCGACCTCGTGTGGAAGATGTAATGAACGACTTTTAGCACGAGAGCCGGTTGAGAGTGCCGGGTTCAATAATGTGGAGCAGCTCGATTTCAGTAAGTTGAGCGGGCGATTGCTATCGTACTCGGTCATTCCGCTGCCGGGCGAACCGCGATACGAGGAAATGATGCAGGAACTGAAGCAGCTTTTCGGAGAACATGAGGAGAACGGCGAAGTAGAGTTTCTCTCCGAAACGAAAGTGTACTGGGGAAAGCTTACTTAAGGCGGTCCTGGAGGCCTCCGAACGCGATTATTCCGGGCCGGCCTTGTACATGTACTTAATGCAATGCTTGTAGAGCAGCAGGTTCGGCGCGCCGTCCCTGTTCAGTTTAAGGCAGTCGCGGTCATACCACTCGATCACTCCTTCGAGTTGTTCGCCGTCAGTGAGCACGACAACCATATGAGTCTTGCCCTGCATCTGCTTCGAGTAATAAAACTGCTCGGCGTTGGTCTGCTCTGGCGGGGTGCTCTTTTTGCCCGAGAGCGAACGCCGCAAAGGGTCCTTTCCCTCATGCACTCGGTGTGCGAATAGGTCTTCTGATGAGCGCCTCAGGGCGCCTCTCATCTCTCATTGGTCTCAATTGTCTTTCCGGATAGGTCTACTCGCTAGTTTAGCGAGCCGTGCTTTCCTGTCGTGGTTGCCTATTTAGGTGCAAACGCTCTCCGGGCGGTTACGCAAATTAATGATGAAAGCGTCGAGCGCTGGAACCTTCTGTATATTTCGGCGTACCATTTGCACAAGCTCATCCAAACAACGTACCGCATGTTCTATCCAGCCAAACGTAACGGCTTGCGAAATTGCCTGGATACGCTGCTGGACGTCCCGGTTATTGATCGCGGGCGCTCCCTGCCACAGCCTCAAAACATCTTCAAGAACTGCGTAGGCTGAGCTTCAGGTACAAGTCTAGCTTTTCAGATTTCCGGGTTCCGAAGGATTCCGACCGCTGGACCCAATTTGAAAACGGCGTTATGCCGGCGCCGCATTCAAGTGCAGCCAAAACCAGCGCACGGCGTTCACGGAACTGTTCCACATCAAGGGTCACGGCGAGGCCCGGGCTACCCTCGCATAGAGCAATGCGGGTATCGGCATCCAGCAACTTCCGGCTCGCGGCAAATTCGCTCATTTCAGCATCGGATAATCTGCTCATCTGAAGAACGAAGGAACGCGACCGAATGGTAGGCAAGAGATCGTAGAGATTCTCGGTGGTACCGATGATCACCAGGTGTTCGGGAGGTTCTTCGAGCACTTTGAGTAGAGAGTTGGCGGACTGCTCGTTGGCCCGGTCCAGATGATCGATGAGGAAAACGCGATGCGCGCCGCGCAGCGGCTTGAATTGTGCACGCGCCCTGAGTGACCGCATTTGCTGGATCGTGAGCTGGCGCAAAGGGCCTTCGGGAGCAAACGTCACGAAATCCGGATGGCTCGAGAACAAAAGCGGATCCTCGGCGCGCTTTTCAGACGTCCATTTCTCGCGCTGCTCAATGATCTCCAAATTGGCGCGGCAGGCTTAAATCATCGCGCTCGATTTTGGCAGCATCACCCATTAAAGCGGCCGCAAAACGCCTTGCCAAAGTGGCCTTTCCAACGCCTTCCGGGCCGCTCAGCAGTATGGTCTGCGGGATGCGCTTCTGCTCGATTGCTGAGCGAGGGTTCGCGCCACGTGCGAGTTCCCGTAAAAATCCTTAAAAGGGCCCATCGATAAGTTTCCATTGTGTCATTTGGAGGCGCAGATGAGACTGCTGACTTCCTGCCCAGACTCTCTGGGCGACTGTTGCACGGTCGCCGTGTCCGTCGACCATGCGGAAGCGTTCGGGCTCAAGCGCAGCAATCTTTTCGTAACCTTCACTGACGCGCCGGTGAAAGTCGAGGGCTTGCCGGTCAAGACGCGCCTCGATGGCATCTTCTGGGCTCCTTTGGTTGCGATTCTGTGCGCGCGCCAGACCTGTTTCCACATCGATCCTGATGCATATCGTCAGATCCGGCTGCAGTGACCCAAGCGCGAGCTGATGCGCCTCGAGCACGGCGTCAAAACCGAGGCCGCGCGCTTCGCCCTGATATGCGAGCGTCGAATCAGTGAAGCGATCGCTTACGACGATGTGACCGAGCTCGAGAGCAGGGGCAATGATTTCAGCGGCGGCCTGTGTGCGCGAGGCGAACATCAGAAGCAGTTCCGTCATAGGTGCCATCTCCTGGTGCGCGGGATCCAAAAGAATGCGCCGGATCTGCTTTCCGATGCTCGTTGCACCTGGCTCCTGATTCTCAATTACCGTGAAACCGCTGCCACGAAGACGCTCGACGAGCAGATGCATCTGGGTCGACTTGCCACTTCCTTCGGTTCCCTCGAAGGTGATGAACAGGCCGCCATGCCTCTTCATCGAAGCCGAGCCTCAGTCATAAACAAAGTGCAGAAGTGTTTTGAGATCTTCCCAGGCTTCGCGCTTTGCAGTCTGATTGTATTGCCGCAGAAGATAGGACGGATGATAGGTAACCATCACCGGGATATCGTGCCACTTGTGCCACTTTCCGCGTGACCTTGTAATGCCCTCCTTGACGTTTAACAAGCGCCTTCATGGCTGTGGCGCCTAGGACGCAAATGGCTTTGGGCTTGATCGCCAAAAGCTGCCGAAAGAGGAACTGGCCGCAAGTTTCCATCTCATCGGGAAGCGGCGTTCGATTATCGGGCGGCCGGCACTTCACTACATTGCAGATATAAACGTCCCGGCGCCGGATCGGTATGCCTTCCTTCGTGGCGGTATTGTCGATCATCTGAGTTAGCAATTGACCAGCGCGGCCAACGAACGGCAATCCCTGTTCGTCTTCCTCCGCACCCGGACCTTCGCCAACGAACACGAGTGCCGACGTGCTCGTTTCCCGATCCAAAAACGATGTTATGGCGGCCTTCGCACAAGCGGCAGCGCTTGCAATCGCCGATGTCAGCCAGGATCTTTTCTAACGTATCGCGTTCGGGAGCAAGACTCGGGAGCGCGATGAGCGGGACGGGTGTGCTGGTACTTTTCGGCGCTTGCGGTTCAGGTGCCGCGGGGCGGCTATAGATGGACTGAATGCCTAGGTCGCGATAGAACTCCAGATAATTGCGGATCTGCTCTCGCGTCATGCGTGTCCTTCGAGCTAGGCCGGCTGGTCCACGGCTCGAATGGAGAGGCGCAGAGTTGCGATTTGATCCAATATGCGCTCGGCGATCTCCCGTTTATCTGGCGGGTCCAGCATGAATCGTCTGGCCGGACCGAGTGATCATCTCCACCTCGTTCCGATCGGACTCAAATCCCAGACCCTCTTGATCTACAAGATTGCCTACGAGCATGTCGCAGTTTTTGGATATCATTTTACGTCGAGCTTCCTCGATCAGATTATGTGTCTCCGCGGCGAAGCCGATCAGCAGGCGGTCGCCTTTCTGCTGTCCGATCTCGGCGAGGATATCAGGCGTGGGATCGAGTTCGAGCGAAAGACGGGCTGCTGTCTTCTTCAACTTCTGGCGCGGGACGTTCGAAACATGGTAATCCGCAACGGCCGCGTTCTTGATGATTATGGTGGATTCGGCGAGGTTGTCCATAACCGTCTTTCGCATCTCGTTAGCAGTGCGAACCGGAATCACGTGTACGTTACGCGGCTCAGGAACGGTAACGGGTCCAGAGATCAAAATCACCCGGGCGCCCCGTTTGGCGGCCTCATCCGCGATGGCGTAGCCCATCTTGCCACTCGAGCGATTGCTGATGTAGCGGACCGGATCGAGCGGCTCCTGCGTAGGCCCCGCAGTGATCAGAATGACTTCACCCTCGAAATCCTTTTTTTGACGCCGTAGGGAATCCACGTGTTCAGCGATCCGCATGGGGTCTGCCAGCCGGCCCTCGCCGACTGTTCCACAGGCCAGCCAACCAGCATCCGGATCTACCACTGAGCATCCACGATTACGCAACATCTCCAGATTCGACTGCGTGGCAGGATGTTCCCACATGGCCGTGTTCATCGATGGCGCAAGAATCACTGCCCCGGTGAAGGCGAGGTAAAGGGTGGACAGGAAATCGTCCGCGAAGCCGTAGGCGAACTTCGCGAGCAGGTCAGCGGTTGCAGGAGCTACAACGAGGGCATCGTTTTCTTGTGCGACAGCGATATGTTCAACGGCGCTCGAAAGCGTGTCGTGATCGCTGGTTTGTGAGAACAAGCCCGTAATCACCTTTCGATTCGGTGAGGGCCGCGAACGTGAGAGGCTGGATGAACTCTTGTGCCGCGCGGGTCATGACCACTTGGACCTGATGACCACGTTGGTCGAGCGTACGAGCAAGCTCGGCCGACTTGTAGGCGGCGATTCCCCCGCCGACACCAAGCACGATGCGCATGCGGGCAGCTATTCAGGAAGCGCTTCCTGCTCTTCGCGAGACACGTCGCTATAAGGCACAAGTCCGCGCCGCACCTCTTCCATGCTCAACACAGTTGGTTTCTTGTTTGTAGCGGGCAGCACGCTGCGCTGGCCGTTTTGTAGCTGGCGCGCACGTTTCGCGGCCACTACGATAAACCTGTAAGTACTGCCGTCCGGATCATCCGGAATTGCATACATCGCGTTAGATTTTGGTCTTTCTGACATCTCTTCTCCAGTAAATCGCAGGAATCGGAATTCCGGCTGTGTTGCTCAAAACAGCGAGGGCGGCGGTAACTCGAAGCTCCTGAGTATCGGCCGTATTTGGTCTTCCATACGGAGTCGGCGAACCCGTTCCGCTTTGATGATGGCCGCCAACGTGTCAACCGATTCTTCGAGTTGATGATTGACGATTACGTAATCGTACTCAGCGTAATTACGAATCTCTTCGGCCGCGTCCCTGAGGCGGCGCTGAATGACCTCTTCCGAATCCTCCGATCGCATCCGCAATCGCTGTTCGAGGATATCGCGAGAAGGCGCCAGGACAAAGATACTGACAGCCTCCGGAATCCTCTCTTTCAATTGTCTCGCACCCTGGACGTCAATGTCGAGTATCAGGTCCTTGCCTTCGCTCCGCGCCAGGTCCAGCACCTTACGATTCGTACCGTAGTAGTTGCCAAACACTTGAGCGTGCTCCAGAAACTCGCCGCGCTGGACACGCTCCTCGAACTCCCGCCGGGAAATGTAGATGTAGCTCTCGCCAGGTTTTTCGTTCCCACGTGGGGTTCGCGTGGTGTAGGAGACGGAGAACCGCAGTTGCGGATCGCGCGCCAGCAAGCAGGAAACAAGCGTCGATTTGCCCGAACCCGAGGGCGCAGAAATGATGAAGACAGTCGACATGCGCTCGCCTGAACCCGTCACTTCGTTCCGGGCTCCGACGGCTGTTCAAACCGGCTATTCAAGATTTAGGACCTGTTCTCGTATCTTTTCGATGTTAGCCTTTATCCCGAGCGCAAGATCCGTGAGGGTCAGTCCTGCCTCCCCGATACCCGATGTTTTAGACAAGATGGTGTTGGTCTCACGATTCATTTCCTGCAACAGGAAATCGAGACGCTTGCCAATTTCGCCTCCGGTTTGAAAGTCGCGGCGCAACTGCTCAGTGTGAACGTTCAATCGAATTAGTTCTTCTTGAACGTCAGATTTCTCGGCGAGCAGCGCAGCTTCTTCGGCTAAACGGACTTCGCTGATTGCGGTATCATCCAGCAGTTCGAGCAGTTTTTGACGAAGCCTGGCGTGAAAATGCGGAAGCGCCTCTGCCCGGATTCGTTCAATCTCTTTGATCGCGTCCATAATCGCTCGGACCTCCGGCTCGAGGCCCGCGCACAGGGCCTGCCCTTCTCGCTCGCGGTATTCATTCAGCTCATTCGGTGCACGCTGCCAGTTGGTCAATTACCTGGGCCTCGAACGCGTTCCCCAGGGGCTTTGGGTCCGCTGCTGCGTCGAGGAGACCGGGAATCATGAGCAACGTATTCAGATCTGGCTTGCTCGCTAGTCCGAAATCATCACAAGCCTGCTTGAATAAGGAAAGATAGCGGCCGAGCAGTTCCCGGTTGTATGAACCGGATTCCCCCTCGGGATCTCTCTTGAGCGACGCTCGCACTTCCACATGTCCACGGCCGAGGTGCTGCTTCAAGAAACTCCGCATTGCGTTTTCGAATACAGCCAGTTCGGTGCCGATGTGGAAATGCAGGTCGAGTCCGCGATGATTGACGCTGCGTAGACTGATAGTCAACTCTCCAGCGCTTGTTTGCCGTCGCACGAGCGCGAATCCGGTCATGCTGCGAATAGGCGCGGTAACAAGAGCCGGCTGAGAGGTCTCGCTCGCGGGCGAACTCACCAGCGCTGGCCCTCTCGAGACCAGCGGCTATCCGACAGTTGCATTCGAAGCCACGTGCTGAAGTTCATGCAGACGATAGTAAATGCCACCAGCGGCAATCAGCTGATCGTGCGTACCAGTTTCGGCAATCTTGCCCGCATCGAGTACGACAATCTTGCTCGCCTGGCGAATCGTAGACAGCCGATGCGCGATGACGAGAACTGTCCGGCGTTTCATCAACGCATTCAATGCTTGTTGGACCAGGCGCTCAGATTCCGTATCCAGGTGAGATGTCGCTTCATCCAGGATGAGGATTGGCGCATCCTTTAACAAGGCTCGGGCAATCGCAACACGTTGCCGCTGTCCACCGCTGAGCTTTAAGCCTCGCTCGCCAATACGCGTTTCGTACCCTTGCGGAAGTCTCTGGACGAACTCGTCTGCCAGCGCGGTCTTGGCGGCGTCGTAGACATCTTCTTCCTTCGCATCGGGGCGACCATAAGCGATGTTGTCGAAGACCGTATCGTTGAAGAGAAAGGTGTCCTGAGCTACGATACTGATGCTCTCGCGCAGGCTGCTCAGCCGTATGTCGCGAACGTCCTTACCGTCTATTCGCACTCGCGCCATTGCTGACATCGTAGAACCGAGGCACTAAATTCGCGAGGGTCGTCTTTCCCGCGCCACTGGGTCCTACGAGCGCGACTATCTCGCCGACCCTGACCTCCAGATTGATTCCATCGAGTACCATCCGGTCCGGAACATTGGGATAGTGAAAGCGAACATTATCGAATCGAATACTCCTTTCGAATTTCGACAGGCGCACCGCATTCGGCTTGTCCATAACGTCGCGCTGCCGGTCCAGATATTCGAAGACCTTCAACGCGGCGCCAATCCCTTGCTGAAAAATATTGTGGATCCCGGTGAGGCGCTTGACCGGCTCGTATAGCATTACGAGAGCCAACACGAACCCAGTGAATTTCCCGGCTGTCATGGTTGCGCTCTTCACTTGCAAGCGAGCAAAAGTCAGCAACAGGACAATCGTAACGGCGCCGAAGAACTCGATGATGGGCGATGCTAATGCCTGCTGCGCAACATACCTGAGGTTACCCGTTTTGAGGCGTTGCGCCGCCAGCCTGAAGCGCTTGGACTCGTAATCTTCCGCTCCGAAACTCTTGACAACTTGATGTCCGGTAATCGTCTCTTGAAGTATTTGAGTCAATCCCGCGGCCATATCTTGCGCCTGGCGCGTGGTTCGCCGGATGCGTCGGCCAAGTCTGACGGTCAAGAACGCCACCACTGGGAAAACGACCAGACTGATAAGCGATAGCTTCCAATCAATGGTGATCATCGCCAGAAGCAGGAAAAAGGCCGTGAACATCTGCCGCAGCCAATCCGCGAGCATCGTCGAAACCGACACTTGGATTTTGTCGATGTCGTTCATGATCGACGACATGATGCGCCCAGTGGTCTGATCTTCGAAAAACTGCGCATCCTGCCGTAGGACGCGATCGTAAACCTCCTGGCGAAGGTCCATGATGGCGCTGATTCCGACCCAGTTCACGAGATAGTTCCCGAGATAATCGCACACGCCTTTTGCGATGAAGCACATCAGAATACCGACCGCGACCATGGTCCAGATGTTGTGCACAAACGGTGGAACGATGTCGTTCAGGTAAATGGTTGTGCCTGTGTACGGGATGGAGAAAAGGACGGCTGGGGTGTCCGGCGTGGTGGGCTTCAGTACGCGCTCGAAGACCAGGGGAATTAGCTTGACTAGAAGCCCCTGTGAAAGCCCGACAACAGCCATGAAAATGACCGACGCGAGCAATGCCGGCGAGTACGGTTTGGCGTACCGGAGCAGCCGATACAGATCTTTCAAGCGTGCGCCTCTTCAAGCATGCGCAACCGTTCGAGGGCGGCAATCACTCGTGATACAGTGACGTGGCCCAAGCCTTCGCGAGCCACAATGACCGCCGACTCCGTGCGCCAAGGTCCCCAAATGGCGGGGTTTGATGCGCCAAAGAGGACCAGACTCGGAACACCGAAAGCCGCAGCCATGTGCGCCGGCCCACTGTCATTACCGATGAAGACGGTAGCCTTGGATAGCAGTGCCTTTACGTCGCTCAGCTTGCCCCGGAAAATTTTGTGAGCAACAAAGGGCGAAGCATTGTCGTCTTGATCGGCCAGAAACACCGGGCTGATGTTCCACAGGTTCAGATATCGAGCTACTTCGCAGAAGCGCTCGTCCGGCCACTTCTTCTCAGGCGCCGAGGCAAATGGGTGAATCACTGCGTACCTGCCTTTAACCGGCGAATCCGCAGCGAACAGTTGCGCGCGTGGGACGTCTTGCAGCGAAACCCCCAAAGCGAAAAACGCCGACGCCATATGTTCTGCCGTGTGCACCGTGCGATTGACGGCCATAATCTCCTGCGCGCGTCCAATTTTGAAGTTGTAGGCGAACTTCAAAGTGTGATGCGCGAATCCAGCGCGCCATTTCGCTCCTGAGAGTGCGGTCATCAACTGGCTTTTTGTGCCGCCATGAAGATTGACGCACAGGTGAGGCTTCCACGCACGCACTGCTCGACATGTGCTTGCGAGGATGCCAGCAACGGCCGGATTACCTTCGAATATGGCTCGAAGGCGCGGTTCAACGACCATACCGATCTGCAGATCGGGCCGGGCTTGCTTCGCTAAGGCGAGCGCTGGGGTGGTAAGGACGCAATCGCCCAGCGAACGCAGGCGAATAATGCAAACCCGGGCGCGTTCCGGCAATTGCTCCAGAATGGTCATGAAAGCTTACGGCTCGACGGTTGCCTGGTCTACCAGCATCACCGGAATATCATCGCGGACGGGATAGACGCGACAACACTCGACACACTTGAGCCCGCTTCCATCCTCTTTAAGTACAACCTTTGCCTTGCAAACGGGGCAGACGAGAATTTCGAGCAGCTCTTCGCTGATTGCCATTGAAAGTTAGTTTATCAGTGCTTTGGCGGTGAGAGAAGGGGTTTTGACGTCGGCCAAGGGGCGGGAGCCGGGCGCGGTACCCTCGTTTTTGCGAGACGAACCCAATTCGAGTACGCAATAAACGTTTTTGCGGAACGAAGCCAAAGTGTGCGCTCAAGGTGTGGTTTTGCCGAACCAAAGCGAAGATCCTGAAATTTGCGAAACGAACCCAATCCGCCCTCCTCGAGATAAAGTTGAAAAAACGAAGCCAATTTTTTCGAATCCAGGCTATTCAGCAAGATGATCGAGCACTTGCACAGGTCGATCTTGAACGATCCGGCGCCGCACGGAGGGGGCCGTGAGCCGCAATCCGTTCACAGGAAAGGGCTGAACTTTCTGGCTGGAGGCGCCAGTAGAGCTGGGAAGCTTGGGAAAACCCTGCGCGGCCATCTGCCGGGCGGAACCTGCGGAAGTTATTTCCCAAAAATTGCTGGCGTTGCGTCCCAGGGATGTGGCTCAAATCCGCTTGAAAGCTAGTAAACCACTCGCCGTTATCGGCGAGTTGTCAGAGGCGCTTTTGGGTTTCAAAATCCAAGGAGCGGCACTTATTCGGGACGCGCGTTTAGATTGCCAGGTGCCCGCGACATGCCAGAATGCGGCATTTCTCGCGATTTCTGAGAGCGAATTACAGGTACTCAAGGCTCCGCAAACCGTCGCGTTTGCCTTCGACAATTGGCATTTGTGAACGTAAAGCCAAACTTGCGACGAGTTAGACTGCTGACGGAATGCAGAAGAGCGCGATTAAGCACACCTTGGCGTTCAGCGAGATCTCTTGCGGGTCCTTGGGATTTTCTCAATCCGAGAAGCGCGCCTACGATGATTCGAATGCGTTAAGATCCAAGAACCATCGTCACGCGCAGGTCCATTTCGCATTACGAAGTGCTTCAGGAACTGGGGCGAGGCGGTATGGGGGTAGTCTACAAAGCTCGCGACCTTTCGCTCGACCGGTTCGTCGCAATCAAGTTTCTTTCCTTGGAGTTCATCTCGAACCCAGATCGCCGTAAGCGCTTCGTGAAAGAGGCCAAAACGGCGTCGGCACTCAATCACCCCGGCATCGTCACAGTACACGAAATTGATACCGATCACGAGCAGCCGTTCATCGTGATGGAGTACGTCGAAGGGAGGGCGCTTAATCAGCTCATTCAGAAAGGGCGCCTCAGCGTGGCCGACGCGCTCAACTTCGCGATTCAGATCTCGGATGCGCTTGCTGCCGCTCATGCGGCGGGTATCATTCACCGCGATCTGAAACCGGCCAACATCATGGTGGGGCCTGAGCGACGTACGAAAGTGCTCGATTTCGGGCTCGCGAAACTTGTGGACCAAGCACGGCCGGGAACCGAGGAAAGCACCCAAGCGATGGACCCGCGGACGGCAGAAGGCACCATTTTCGGAACGGCGTCATATATGTCGCCTGAGCAGGCGCAAGGCGGAGTTTTGGACAGCCGGTCGGATATCTTTTCTTTCGGCGCGGTTCTGTACGAAATGGCCACGGGCCGGCGGGCGTTTTCAGGAAGCACGACCATCTCAACTCTTGCCGCAATCCTTAATCAGGACCCGCGGCCTGCAACCGAACTCGCTCCGGAGCTTCCGCATGAGCTGGAACGCGTCATCTCGCGCTGTTTGCGAAAAGATCCATTGCGGCGCTTCCAGCACATGGATGACATCAAGGTGGCATTGCAAGAGCTGAGAGAAGAGTTGGAAACAGGAGAGCTGTATCCTGCGCTGCGGCCGATGCGCCGGGTGTCGCTACGCGTTCTGTTCGCGTCCTGCGCAGTTGCTCTGGGCGCTGTCATCGCGACTGCCTGGTACGCGCTCGATAGGCGAAGTCCGCCGCCCATGACGATCGTTCCGCTGACCAGCTACCCCGGTTACGAAAAGCACCCGACTTTTTCGCCGGATGGCAGACAGGTTACGTTTAGCTGGAACGGAGAAAAACAGGACAACTACGATATCTATGTTGTATTGACCTCCGGTGGAGCGCCGTTGAGGCTGACAACGAACCCCGCGCCTGATACAGCTCCTACCTGGTCGCCCGACGGACGATACATTGCTTTTATCCGTGATCCCGGACCGAACGGCACCGTGTATCTCATATCGCCTCTGGGCGGCCCGGACCGAAAGATCGCAGAGACGAGCGGTCACTCAGTTTGCTGGACGTCAGATAGTACCTCCATTGGCGTGCCGGACGAAACTTCGGGCATATCGCTTGTGTCAATCGCGAGCGGCGAGCAGCGCAAATTGACTTCCGCATCCCAGGGCATGGTGGATGATGATTGCGCGTTCTCCGACGACGGGAAATATCTGGCATTTGTCCGGGAGTTCACGGCCGGCCTGGACAACCTGTATGTTTCATCTTCTAGCGGAGCGAACGCGCACCGCATTACTTCCCAGGAGCATTGGATCAACGGACTCGCGTGGATACCAGGTAGGCGAGAGCTGCTGGTCGGGACGAGTGGAACAGGAACGTGGCGCTTCAGTCTGGCCCGACTCCCGATCAATGACCAGTCGACGGGCGTACCTTCGCCGTATCCATGGGCCGAGAACGCATCACACCCGTCCATTTCCCGACCTTCTGTGAACGCGCCCCTTCGCCTCGTCTACGAACGCGAAGTAAGTGATGCCAACTTATACAGCGTGAAAGTTGATAGCGCGCCTGATTCTCGGATTGCGCTCCCGGCATCTGAGTCGGTGTTCACCCCGTCCACCCGAGTCGAACTGGACCCGCAATTCTCGCCCGACGGGGGGAAGGTCGCGTTCGCGTCGGACCGGGCCGGGGAGTTGGCGATCTGGTTGTGTAGTCGCGACGGATCAGATCTCGTTCAATTGACGAATCTCCCCGGCTGCTCAGCCGGTTCTCCGCGGTGGTCTCCGGATTCCAGCCGGCTTGCGTTCGACTGTGCCGGCGCGGGGAATTTTGATATTTACATCGTGTCGGCCGGGGGAGGCCCCGCCCGGCGACTCACAACTGAGTCTTCGCAAAACATCCTGCCCAGCTGGTCTCACGACGGCCGTTGGGTTTATTTCTCATCTAATCGGTCGGGGAGCTCCGATATCTGGAAGGCGCGCCCAGAAGGGGCCCCAGCAGTACAGGTCACTCATGGTGGAGGGTACGAGTCCTTTGAATCGCCCGATGGTAAGCTCCTGTATTACTCCAAACAAAAGGCGCCGGGATTGTGGAGCGTACCCGTCGAAGGCGGACCGGTGACCCGCGTCCTTGATTCCGTGCGCCACTTTTGGTGGGCGGTAGCGGACGCAGGCATCTACTTCGTAAGTTCCGATAGTGCTCAGCATCTGAGAGCGCAGAGACAGCTACGCTTCTACTCGTTCGAGACTCGAAAGGTGATTCCGGCCGGCACGTTGAGCCACGAGCTCCCGCTCGATACGTCCTCTCTGGCTGTGAGCCGCGATGGACGACGGCTCCTTGTGGTTGGAATGGAACAAGCCGGTTCCGATCTAGTACTGGTTGAGAACTTCCGGTAGGACGCAAACGGGCCAATTCAGTCTTGCGAATCGCCTATTAAGTCTGCGGAAATCGAGTTCCGCAGTTTATCTTCAACAATTCACGGAATCGAAGCTAAGCCATTCTCATGGCAACCCAGCGATTGCCCGGTTCTGTAACTTCTGCCCGTAAAGCGGCGATGTGTAGATCTGAGAGCGGCGACGTGAACCACTGTACGCTGGGTGGCTTTCGGGAGAGATTGAAGCTTTTCTCAGTCGAATATTAAAAATAAGGGTTAAGTGTCTGAAACTAAGGAGATAAATAAATTTTCTGTTAGCCGCTGCCGTGAAACCTTCTTCTTTG
Organism: uncultured Acidobacteriaceae bacterium; assembly: GCA_963771565.1. GTDB lineage: Bacteria > Acidobacteriota > Terriglobia > Bryobacterales > Bryobacteraceae > Bog-105. The sequence goes on along the minus strand of CAVYUB010000016.1, from coordinate 158,835 downwards.
TAGAAGCATGTATCTGGTCGATGGCTGACGTGTCCATCATCGACGCCGCTGGAATAACTGCTGCTGCTACTGTGCTGTCCGCAGTCATATCAAACCTCGACAAGATGACCCGCCCTTTTAAAAAACCTCATAGATATTAAAAAGGTCTTAAGGAAAGTTTCAGAATTGCTTCACTCTGCTTATTAGAAATCCCTTTGCGCCCTCAGGCTACTCCTGAGTTCACAAGGAGGATCAACGTGCCAGATCAGTAGGAAAGCGTCCGCAACATCCCGTTCCCTGAGCTTGCCTCGGCGCTTTCCATAGACCTCAAAGGCTTCAAGCGAGCTAACTATCGATTTCTTCCTTTCTCATAGGATCCGAGCGTCTGCTAACCTCAGACGCGCGAAATAGGGGACATCTATCGCCGAATTTAACACGGCCGCAAGGCGTGTTTTGCCAGATGAACTCGGCGGGTTGGACGTGAGTATCCAGAAATTACTAAACGAACCCAATTTGCCATCGAGGGATGAAGTTGAAAAAAGGAAGCCAATTTTTCGAATCGAAGCTACTGACTGAGCTGATCAGCAAAATGACCGAGCACTTGCACAGGTCGATCTTGAACGACCGGCGTGTCGCACGTAAGGGCTGTGAGCTGTAAGTCGTTCAGGGTACTATTCGGTGCCGTATTAGTTCTTACAGAAGCAAAAGACAACGGTGAGCTTCACCCCATCCCAAAACAGTCTTGACAAACGCTGGTCCCCGGGAACATACTAGGTCACCTATCCGGCTAGGTCATGTATCCGGTTCGTCCGAACTGCCGGGGGCCGGCTCAGTAACTCGGGCCGAATGTTCTTTAGAAGCCGGCAATCCTATCGCCGGCACAGGGGGGATTCTATGTCTAAGCAGTTCCACAACTCGCTACGTTTCGCTTTTTTGGCGCTGTTGGCGTGTATAACTCTACTAGCTCAGGTTACCGCTGACGCCGATTTGACAGGCGTCGTAAAGGACCCCACCGGAGGCGTCATCGCCGACGCTCAAGTGCGGCTAGAGAGCGCCGATACACGAGCGGTCCGTGAGACCCGTACCAATGGCGAGGGTGAGTACCGTTTCGATCTCGTACGCCCGGGCGCTATAACGTGACCATCTCGGCCTCCGGCTTCCAGACCAAAGTCATCACAACGTGATTCTGGCTGTAGGCCAGACCGTGACTAACAACGCGACCCTCGAGGTCGGTCAACAGACTCAGACGGTTACGGTAGAAGCGTCCTCTGAGCTGATTAATGCAAGAAAACGGACGTCAGCACGGCCATTAGCCCGCGCGAAGTAGAAGATCTGCCGCTGGTCGGCCGGGATTTCGCCAATCTGGCCTATCTGGCGCCGGGCGTCAGATTCGCCGATTCATACGACCCGACCAAGAATCGATACGCGATTCTTTCGGTGAATGGCGAGAACGGCCGCAATGTCAACGTCACGGTGAACGGAGTCGACAACAAGGACAATACGGTGGGCGGACCCGTGATGCAATTTCCCCTGGAAGCCATCCAGGAGTTCCACATCAGTACCCAGCGGTTTTCCGCCGAGAACGGCCGCTCGGAAGGCGCTGCCATCAATGTGATTACCAAAGCGGGCACTAACGAGTATCACGGCTCCCTTTTTGGCTACTTCCGCAATGACGCGCTGGACACGGACGAGCAGGTACCCGACGGCAAGGGCGGCAGTAATCCGGAGCATCCCGCCTATAGCCGTCAGTGGTTTGGCGGTTCCATCGGCGGGCCCCTAAAAAAAGACAAATTGTTCGTCTTCTTTGCCCTCGAGCGCGAAAGGGAGCACCAGGAGCTGGCGGAAAGCGGATCTGCCTTCACTGAGCTGTCGCTTGCCAAAACCGCCGGCCTCGCGGCTCAGCCGTCCCTCACGATCCCACGTCCGTTCTTCGAGACGCGGTACACCGGCCGCATGGACTACACGATCAACGATAACAACACGGCTTATGTCAGCTACAGCTCGCAGGGCAATAACAGCTTGAACGATCAGTCCACCGGCACCGGCGATCTCACCAATGGCAACTTTACAAATAACCATATGCTGCTCGCCAACTTCACGCTGAACTCCATTCTTTCGAACACCACAGTTAATCAATTCACCACTGGATATCAGTATTGGAATAACGTGATTGCCAGTAATATCAGCGCGCCCTTAGTCACCTTCCCGAACGCATCGTTCGGCACGAATACCAATGTGCCGCAGCAATCGTTCCAGAAGAAATGGCAATTCCGCGACGATATCTCAAAAACGATTGGGAAACATACGTTGAAAGCAGGAGTGGATTATATCTTTAATCCCGTCGAAGGCGGCTTCTTCGAGTTCAGCTCGACGCTAGAAATCGACTTTTCAGTTAATCCGAGCGCCATTCTGGGCAACCCGGCGCTGTATCCGCAGAAATTTTCTACCCCCGGCTTGGTCAATGGCATGACCATAGCGAACGGCGATCCATACTTCGAAGTGGCGACCAAGCAGCTCGGCGTGTATTTCCAGGACGACTGGAAAGTAACTCCCCGGCTGACTGTGAATCTTGGGCTGCGCTGGGACAAGGACTTCAATCTGATTGGCGGATCCGATATCAAGAAAAGCCGCACTTACCAGGAACTGGTTGCGCTCAACAACCCTTTTTCGAATCCGTATGTCAGCAAGATTCCGCACGACGACAATAAAGACTTCAGCCCCCGTGTGGGATTCGCGTATGACCTCACCGGCACCGGCAAGCACGTCATCCGCGGCGGCTTCGGTCTCTACTATGGAAACGTGTTCCAGAACATTCCCCTGTTCATGGAACAAATGGCCAATCCCACGGTATTTCAGACGGCCATCAGCTTGTCCTCTCCCACCGATATCGTAACCGGAACCGGCATTCCTCTGGGAAATTGGCGCTACGGCGTCGATCCGATGCCCGTCGTTCCGCCTCCTTCATCCCAGCTTGCGTCCGGAAGTGTTGGCCGTTTGATCGACCCGAATTACCGAAACCCGGTAACCGAGGAGTTCAACGTCGGTTATAGTTGGGCGCCGAACTCCCTCTTCGGTCATCGAGGCGGAATATACACACGTGCTCGGTTTGCACGAAAACAAAACGATCAACATCGATCAAAAGGTGCCCGTGGACGGAGTCTGTTGTTTCCGCCCTCTCGACCCGGCCTTTGCCGTTTCCACGCAACCGGAGTTGGCGAGCGTTCGCGACGAACAATCGATCGGCCGTTCACACTACGACGGCGTAAACTTCAGCTATCGCCAGCGCATGACCCATCACTTCTCGGTCAATGCGAACTACACTCTGGCTTGGGCTTATGGCTATGATAGCGGCCAACCCTCCTTCCGCGATTATCCGAGGCTTTCCACCAATCCTTTCGCGTCTTACGAATGGGGACCAACGCCCAATGACGAGCGCCATCACGTCACGATCAGCGGCATAGTTGATCTGCCCTGGGGTCTGCAGTTGGCGCCCATCCTGCAGTTCGGTTCTGCCCGGCCGTATGAAAATGGGAACCCGCAAATAGCATCAGCATCACGAATTCGGCTAACACGTTGAATACCGGGGGCGGGACCTTCAATGCCGTGGTTGTTCCGGCAAACAATCCTACCAATTACCTTGCGTTCAGCGGCAACAACACGGCAGCTCAAAACTGTTTTTATGGCTTGAACGGCTTCGCGCCGGGAACATGCACGATTGCCAAGTACGACCCGCTCCGCGGCGATCCGTTCTTTGAGTTGGACCTGCGGCTCTCGAAAACCATCAGGTTCGGCGAGCGAATGAGGCTGGAGCTGATCGCTCAAGCGTTCAATCTGACGAATCGGGCGAATTACGGAAACGATTACAACAACGACATCTCCGATCCAACGACCTTCGGACACCCCGAGGGATTCATCGCCCCGGCTAGCACCATCATCCCGCGTTCGCTCTGGAGCGAGTTCGGTGCGCGCTTCTCCTTCTGATCCTTTTTAGAACGCTACTCCCAGAACTCCAGTCGCAACATGAACTGGAGTCGCCGTGGCGTGCCGATCCCGGTGGCGCCGGTGTTCAGCGGCGTGGTGATAACTCCGAAGCTAGAAGGCGACGAGATGTCGGACGCCGGATCGCCGTAGATCGGATGGTTAAGCACGTTGAACGCCTCGGCTCGGAACTTTAGAGCTAGCCGTTCGGTAATGGGCATCTCCTTCTCGAGCGCCGTGTCGATTTCGTAATACCCGGGTCCACGTCCAACGTTGCGTCCCAGGTTTCCCCACGTGCCAGGTGCCGGTACCGCGAAGGCCGCGGGATTGAACCAGTTGTTGATGGTTTGGTGGGCCGGATAAATGGACACGCCTGGAACTAGGTCCGGCCGCTGATTCCGTGTGACGCCGTCGGGCAGGTCCGTCGGGCTCCGGTCCACTAAGATGTCGATCGGGCGGCCGCTCGAGGCCGACGCAATTCCACTCAGCGCCCAGCCGCCCACCAGCTTTCCCAAAACACCGCCGTCATGCAAGAAACGCTTGCCGCGGCCAAATGGAAGCTCGTAGATTGAATTGGCCGAGAAGGCGTGGCGAACGTCTATATCCGAGTCGCTATAGGAACATCTGATGCACGAATAGTTTTCGATATGCGGATATTCGCCCGCTCCGAATCCGTTGTCAGACATTGCGTGCGACCACATGTACTGTGTCTCCCATAGCCACCCATTTGTGAGCGAACGCCGCAACGATACCTGAAGCGAGTGGAAGTTCGCGTTGCCGTTGTTACCTTTCTCGTTGTACTCGCCAAACTGCGGCAATGGGCGTGTGCCTGTTAAGGGATCTATGCGATTGGTTCGAATGGCGGAGAACAGGTGGTGCCCCTCGCTGCCGTCATAAGCAATCTGGCCCAGAAAGCTATGCGGGAACAGCCGCTGCACCGCAAAATCCCAATTTTCGTCGTACCCGTCCGAACGATTCGGGTCCCAGGCCTTGGGCGAGTAGGATGGCGTCGGCAGCAGGGTAAAGAAACCGGCCACGAGAGGCCTGGCACAATAGCTGACGACACGTCAAATCGTTGGGCTGTACTCTCGTGCCCATCGCTGAAGTCGTCCATCTGGTTCGGGCTGAAATACATCCCGAACCCCGTGCGGATGACCGTCTTTCCTGAGATGCCCCCGGGTGTCCATGCCAAACCTAACCGTGGCGCGAAGTCCGTTCGGACTGGCGCATACAGCGGCGTCCCCTTCGGGCAAAAGCCTCCACACGAGAACTTTACGACGGCAATGCGGTCAAACACCTCGTGCAAGACCGAGTAATACTCGTAGCGCAAGCCTATATTGAGTGTGAGGTTGGGGCGCGCCTTGTACGTATCCTGCACATAGGGCATATAGTACGTGCGTCTATTTCCGCCCAGGGTCAATTGCCCGAGGAACTGATAGTCATCGAGAACGTTGTTTATGAAGTTCTGCGGGCTACTGTATGTGAGTGTCCCCGCAGCGACACCCTCGGACGAATTGTTAAGCCGATGGCGCTCAACCCCTATCCCCATCTTGATCGTGTGCCGCCCCCTAACAATGCTCAAATCGTCGTACCCGTCAATCGTGGTGCCGACCTCCGTATCGAGTGAGTTTGTACTAGGGGCATCGAAACCGGACACACTCACCCCGACATAGCCGGGCTCACCGTTGGCCGTCGAGAGCGGAGACGTTCCATATTGGTAATGGTGCATGGCGGAGCGGTTGAATCCGCCTCTCAGCTCGTTGACAACCGTCGGCGAGAAGATGTGCGTTAACTGGATAACCAGATTGGAGGGGCGGACGACCGGCGCATCGACCCCACCCACCGTGTCCAAGGGTGCGCGGAGGGTGACATCGTCGATATTGAAGCGGCCGAACATGGAGGTTCTGTCGGTGAAGCTGTGGTCTAAACGGACTGCGCCGCTATCCTCGCGGTTGGAGTTTATCCCTATCGACGTCCATTGGTCGACCAGGGGACCGGCGGGCGTCTGCCCTATGGGCCAGGAATCGAGAAAAGGCTTGAGAACGGGCGAGGTCGCCAGCACGCTGGCCCGATACGCGGCGTTCGGCACAAACCCAATCACGGTTGTGTGCAGGCTCTGCCGGAGCCCTTCGTAATCGAGGAAGAAGAAAGTGCGGTTCTTCTTGATTGGCCCGCCCAGGCTACCGCCGAACTGGTTCAAACGGAACGGCGGGACACTCGGTCCATCGAACGGCGAGCGTGCGTCGAATATGTCGTTGCGCAAAAACTCGAAAACGCCGCCATGAAAGGCGTTCGTGCCCGACTTCGATACGACGCTGATTTGGGCCCCGGCCGAACCGCCACTTTCTGCCGTGTAGACGGACGAGCTCACGCGGAACTCCGCGATTGTTTCCAGCGAAATGTTCAAGCGCACACCTACCTTCTGGCTCTGCTCCTGGACACCCGTGGCATCGATTCCATCGAAGGTATAGTTGCTGTCGTCTATGCCTCGCCCGACGAACCGCAGGTCCCTTTGTCCGCCGCCGCCCAAGTTAATGGCACCCGGGGCGAGCGTCATGAGGGTGGACCAGTCGCGCCCGTTGATGGGGATATCGTTCACTTGTTTTGATTGGAGGACGTTTCCGATCTCGGCGTTAGTGTTTTCGAGCGGCTGAGTTGCACCCTGCACCTCGACCCTCGCCATGGCTGTGCCCACTTCGAGTTGCGCGTCTACCGTGCGGGTCTGGCGAACCGAAAGCTGGATCCCCTTCACCTCGAAGGTCTTAAATCCCGCGCGAGAGATTGTGACATTGTACGTCCCGATTGGCAGGTCGGTAATGCTGTAAACTCCGGCATTCCCAGTGTCGACGTGCCTTTCGAAACCGGTGCCGGGCGAGACGATCTCGACTCGCGCCGCCGGAACGCTCGCCCCACTGGGGTCCGTAATCGTGCCCGTTAGCGTAGCGCGCTCGATTTGGGCTTGGGCGCTGACACTCCACACAAGACCCAAGAGAGAAATCAGAACGATATGCTTGAGAAAACCTAGTCCCTGCCGTTGCATCGCCCCTCCTTTACGTTTCGAGCGTCAACTCGATGACTCGCCCGCTCCGCAATGCACTCTGAAAATTACTAGGTCGGATGGTATCATTTGCGTTGCACTAATACAAGATGTCCCATCGATAAGAATCCGCCGTGCTGCAACCTGTTGGACGCGCGGCTTTCCTCATGCCTATGAAACGCACACTTTTTTTGATAATCACGAGCGCTGCGCTGCTCGGACAGGCAGCAACGCCGCCTCAAAACCACCCGGACCCCGCTAGTTTGCCGACAAGTGGCTTGCTGAGCGAACCCGGACCGACGTTCCGGGTTAGCGACGAACAACTCGGTAGCCCGCCCACCTTCATTACGTATGGCGATACACGGTTTACCGATCCGGCGAATACTAAAGCGAGCGATCCGAAAGTTCGGCGTTGGCTGGTTAACCGAATCGCGGAGGAACACCCGGGAGCAGTGATTCTGAACGGAGATGTCCCGCTCGCGGGCAAGGAAAAAAATGATTACGAGGTGTTCAAGGCCGAGACCCAGCCGTGGCGCGATAATCACCTGCGCGTTTTTCCCGCGTTAGGCAATCACGAATTCAATGGAGATCCACAGCAGTGTCTCGAGAATTGGTGGGAGGCGTTTCCGGAAGTGCGGAATCGGCGTTGGTATTCAGGGCAACTTGGTTCGCGCATCTATCTCATCGCGCTCGATAGCGACGCTTCGCTTCTGCCCGAGAGCGATCAAGCGCGTTGGCTTAAACAACAATTGAGCTCCCTGCCGGCGACTGTCGACTTCGTCGTTTTCAGCCTTCATCATCCTCCAGTTGCCGACGTACAGGCACACATCGAAGTCAATCACAATCCAAGACCGAATGAGATCGCATTGCGAGATTACCTCTCCGCTATTGCCCCACAGTCACACGCCCGCTTTGTTGTGAGCGCAGGACACATTCACAATTACGAACGCCAGATCAAGGATGACGTGCTGTACTTGGTATCTGGCGGCGGTGGAGCGAAACCTTATTTTGTCGAGCGCACACGAGACGATCTTTACAAGAGCACGCTTTTCCCCAACTATCACTACGTAAAATTCACCCTTGAAAAAGATCGCTTGCATGGCGTCATGGTGCGTGTGTCTGATCCGGAAGCGAGCACGCCTGCCTACGCCGTGAAAGATTCCTTCGACGTGGTCATGAAGTCTATCCCTGTCGCCTCGCGCTAGATCTACGAGACTGTCAGAGATTTGGTGAACACTGCCGATGTTTTTAGGCGGGAAAAGTTCAGTCTCAGATAGAAGCTGTGTGCATCTTCTCGTGCAATCCGCGACCGAACCAGAACAGTTGTGACTTTCTGACTGGCAATCCATTCTTCTGCCTGGTCGACAAGCTTCCTTCCGATCCCCCGACCTCGATGCTTACCAGAAACGATCAGACCGCCGATTTCACCGTACGGCGGAGATTGCAGATGATGCACAATTCCCACATCAATCCACCCCACAACGCGATCTTGCAGGCAAGCCGTATACACAACATGGCCGCCCATATTGGCGAATCGAAGAAGCCGCGCTTCCATTACGTCAACCGGGACGGGATACCCAAGCTCGGCACTTAACTCTGCAGCGTTGCTTGCATCGGAGGGAGCCATTTTGCGGATAACGATGCCGTCTAGTGGAGAAGTGTTCGCAGTCATCATGACGATTCTAAGCCCGTAGTGGCTGGGGGTTCGCGCCACTTGCCGGTTGCGTTCTACTTCGCAGACGCCATTGCCATGGCCGAGCGGAGCCTGCGTTCGGCGCCGGCGTTCCAGTAGGCACAATCGAGCTGCAGGAAAACCGATGTGTACGGCAAAGTCATGTTCGTCTTGATGATCAACACACGGAAGCTCCGACTGACTTGGTCGAGCTTCGAGATAATCTGCTCGTGCGGAAGAGCTGTGGGCTGGGCGTTCCTCAAGAAATCGGAGAGCTGCTGCCGGTATCCAGAAATCCCAGGAGCGTCGCTCTCTTCGACAAATTGCAGCTCGCGGTCTGTGTAGACAATCGGTCTCACATGCTTCGATTTGCCAAGTGCTTTAAAAACGGTTTGCAGCACCTCGAAATGATCGGCATTCGAGACGATAGTCTCGATTCCGTTGCTGGTTTGAGTGGGATATGCGGAATCGGCAATCACGATCCAGTTACGGTGACCGTACGCTGAAATACGATTTTGCAGCAAGTCCTGCCAACTCGCGATCGAATTATCAGCCGCAGCGAGTGGCTGGCGCGTTGCCGGCGCAATTGCCAAGATGATTGCGAGACAGATGTATCTGAATCTCATTCCCAACTCCTTGGGGACAGTTTATCGGGCGCATGCTCCGGGTTGCAGGCGGCGGAAGAAGTATTAGCCGCCGTAAGCTAGAGGTGTGAGTGATAGCCGCCGCTATCCGCTGCGTCCGGTGCTGGGGGTTGGGGCGCTGATACTAGAGCACGGGCGGGTGCTGCTGGTCGAACGTGGGAACCCACCATTGGCGGGTTACTGGTCGCTGCCGGGCGGGGTGGTTGAAGCGGGCGAGCGGCTCGAAGACGCATTGGTCCGAGAGGTGTTCGAAGAGACTGGCCTACACGTCACCACCGACATGATTGCCACAGTGTTCGAGCGCATCATGACGGATTGTACGGAGCGTTGCGAATATCACTATGTACTCGTCGATTTCTATTGTGCGATTCAAAGCGGAGAACTCCGCGCGGGCGACGACTCACGCCGCGTCGACTGGTTCGATATCGAGTCGCTCTCAGGCATTGCCGTGACGGATGGAACCCGTGAAGTTATCCAGGCCTGCTGTGCGCGGCCGGTAACCCATTCGCATGTGACGCGCCCGTAGCGCCCTAGTATGCCGTTCAGCAGCACTTCCCTGCTTCAATTCGACGAACTAAAGGAATTATTAGCTAAATACGCGGGTAGCGCTGCTGGCCGGGCGCTTGTGTTCGCGTTGGATCCACACAATGATCGCTTCCGACTCGAGGCGGATCTGGCAGAAGTGGGCGAGGCAATCGAATATTTGCGCGAAGTTTCCGGGGCGCAGGAGACGGCGCGTGGCGCTGCCATACGGTTGCGCTTCGATCAGCTGCGGGAGGTTGAGGGAGCTCTCCGCACGTTGCGTGTCGAAGGAGCTTCGCTCGACGGCCGCGAGATATTGGATCTCTTCCATACGCTTTCGCTGGCCGGGGAGTATCATGGCCTCCTGGCTTCAGTGGCGGCCCGTTATCCGCGTTTGGCGCGGCGCGCGGAAAATTTGGCGGATCTGCGGGGTATCGCACGCCGCTATCAGCGCGCCTTTCTTCCCGATGCGACCTTAGCGGATGAAGCGAGCGTCGCTTTACGACGGATTCGGAAGGATATCGAGCGGCAGCAGAAAGAGATTCAGGACTCACTTGGTCGTTTCATGCGGGCGCATCGAGACGACGGCACATTGCAGGAAGACTTCGTCACGATTCGTGAAGACCGCTACGTAGTTCCGATCGTTGCCGGACAGAAAGGGGGCGTTGATGGCGTGATCCACGGTTCGAGTGGGACAGGCCGCACGCTCTTTATCGAGCCGCTTGAAACAATCGGCCTCAACAACCAGCTCGTGCGCCTGCGCGAGGACGAACACCGCGAAATCGAACGCATCCTGGCTGAGATTACCGACGCACTCCGGGAACATAGCGCGGAAATCGCAGCGACTGCCCAAGCTCTTGCGGAATTCGACTGCGTTTTCGCGAAGGCAGCATTCGCGCTCGACTACAGCGCTGTGATTCCGCGTTTCAGCGGCGATGTCCGCAGATTTGTTCTGCGCGAAGCACGCCATCCTTTACTTGAAGCCGTCCTGCGTAAGCAATACAAACCGATAATTCCCATTTCGTTCCAGCTCGATGAACAGCGCCGATGCCTACTGATTAGCGGCCCGAATACAGGGGGCAAAACAGTGACCCTGAAGACGGCCGGCCTCTTAGCGCTGATGGCTCATGCGGCGATCCCCGTACCTTGCGCCGAGGCGGAGTTCCCGCTGCTGGATGAGGTATTGGCTGACATTGGGGACACACAGTCGATTGCCGAAAGCCTGAGCAGCTTCTCCGGCCACTTGCTGCACGTAAAAGAAATGCTCGAACGGGTCACGCCGGACAGCCTGGTGCTGCTCGATGAGCTGGGCCGCGCGACGGACCCCGAAGAAGGCGGCGCACTTGGCGTCGCGATACTTGATGAATTTCGGAAATCGGGCGCATTCTGCCTAGCTTCGACCCATCTGCTGCCGTTGAAACTGTACGGTGCGAGGACTGCCGGCGTACTCAACGGCTCAATGGGTTTCGATGAAGCGAGCCTGCAACCCACGTACGAACTGCGTCTCGGAATGCCCGGAAAATCAGCGGGACTGGATATCGCGACGCGTTTAGAAATACCGCAGTCCGTGTTATCTCATGCGCGCGCCGTGATGCCAAGGATACAAGCCGATTTTCAAGAGCTGTTGGCTGAACTGCACCGGCAGGTGGAAGAAAACGCGCGACGAGCAAGGGAAATGGAGGCAGCTACCGCGCAGCTTGCGAAGCGTGAAGCTGAAATCGCCCAGGATGCGATTCGACGTGAGCAGCAACGCCAGCGCGAGTGGGAGAAGAAATCGGAAGCAATCATTGCCGATTTTGAAGCTCGAGCCGAGACAACGATGGGTCGGCTGGCGGAAGCGACCGAAAACCGCAAAGCGGCAGAGCAGGCGCAACGTGTAATCGCGAAGACAAAACGCGAGTTCCGCGAGGAAGCTGCGGCAGCTATGATTTCGCCTGTGCCAGCGGCAACTGCGCCCGAAGGCCTCCGGATTGAAGAAGGCGCAAAGGTTCGATTGAAGGACGTTCGCGAAGTAGCTACTGTCCGGCGACTGCTAAGGAATGGAATGCTGGAAGTGGAAGCGGGTTTTCTCAAAATGCAGGTTCCACGAGAAGACGTCGCGGCAGTGCTGCCGAGTTCCGAAGAGCCCCGCTTGCCAAAGAATATTCGCGTCGAGACTGGTCCACGCTGGGACGTTTCGTACCGGGAGCTGAACATCATCGGCCAGCACGCCGAAGAAGCTATTGAACAGGTTGACAAGTTCCTGGATTCTGCCGCGCTCGCTTCCGTAAATCGTGTGCGCATCATTCACGGCCACGGGATGGGAGTGCTGAAAAGAGCAGTCAGTGAATTTCTCGGGTCGAATCCCCACGTCAGCCGCTTCTATCCGGCGGCGCAAGCGGAAGGCGGGGCTGGGGCAACGATTGTTGAATTGCGTGAATAGCGGAAACGCCCGCTTGGGTAGCATGCTCTACCGCTCTGAGCAGCATAACCTCTATTTGCGGCCACGGTTCGCGGTTTTCACCACTCCTCGACAGACAAATCGCCCAGACCGTATACAAGAGCACAACCAGGCCAAACTGAATACGCTCGAGGGCCGCTACTGCTCCAAGCGGAGCTAAATTCTCGACAAGAAAGAGAGTGGCGTATCCGGTGAAATATAGGCTCAGCAGAAGAGTATGCATCACCAGGTTGCGCGGGGGTCGCCTCAACGGCGCGGGAAAACGGGCAAAGAAAACCACTACCAAAATGAGAGTGCCGGCAATCCAGCTGTCCACGCAGCGGTGCAAAAGGAAAAGTGAGCGCAACAGGGCTTCCGGGCCTGCCAGGCGATGCAGCTCAAACGGCAAGCTCAGGCAGCAAACTGTCACAGTGATTGCCAGACATGCTAGAAAGATCCGCACTGCGAACCTGCCAATATTGGGATAAAGCCTTGCGATGGCTCTTAATGTGTCGAAGCCGGCCCACAACTGGGCTGCAAGTAGGACTGGAAGAGTCCACTCCCAAATCACAGCGTAGGCGTGCGTGTTGTAGCGAGGAATCGATAGAGCTGCATCCCGAACAAGCACGACGCCTAACATCCAGGCAAAACTGTTAAGCGGGGACTGAAAGAGACGTTGTTGAAGTATGCGTGCAATAATCGCAGCGGCCAGAACGGCCGAGGCGAGCCAAAGAACCTGATCGAAACGCGATAGGTCCACGAATTGTAAGTAGGTTTCAGCTTAGAAGATTCTCGTCGCAGTTATGGTTGGTGTGGCGGGGGAGCATCCTTGAAAGCATTCCGTAACTTTCTCCAGATTTTGCGTAACCAAGACATGTTTTCTCCTATGGCAGCAAAGAGCCGCGATCCAACGATAGCCGCGCTATGGCTCATTTGAAGGCCGCCGTGATCGCGATTTGTCGTAACCCGTTCAATCAAGGAGAAATCAAGACTGCTTATAAATTTTCTAAATGTTGTGAACGGTTTCGGCAGCGGATCTATGACGGGAAAACATTATTGCCGACCGAGGTATGTAGATACGGGGAAGCCTTAGCGGCTAAATCGAGTAACGGGAGCGTCTTACAACAGACGATGGCAACGATCGCGATCCCTATACACAGCATTGAGCGGCGAATGCGCGGTGGCGCGCAAGCTCTTTTGGTTCGAGATGGGATCGGCAATGCGTACGTGGCCAAGTGCGTCGGGAATCCACAGGGAACCCGAACGCTAATCAATGAATGGATCGTCAGCCGACTGCTGAAACACTTACGGGTGTCGACTCCGGCAGTCCATGCGATCCGAATCGAGAGAGGTATTCCAGGGGACGGGCTCTTGGAGTTCCAGATAGGAAAGCAGAGGATCCCGATTGCCGAGGGCGTGCATTTCGGTTCGCTTTGCCCTGTGAATCCGGCGCGTGAGGTAATTTTCGATCATCTGCCCAGACGTTTGTTAAAAAATGTCGTGAACTTGCCCGATCTCGTCCTAGCGTTCGTTTTCGACAAGTGGGTAAATCAAACTGACAGCAGACAGGCAATTTTCATTCGGGAGCGCGGTGCTGGCGACGGGACCAAGTTTCGCGCATACCTTATCGACCATGGACTCAGCTTTGGCGGTTCCCGCTGGGAGTTATGCGAGGGCGGGCTGAACGGTTTGTATCACGACCGATCGGTTTACGAAGCCGCCGCTACAGAGCCTGAATATCACGCCGCAGTAGATCGCATCGACGAGATACCGGAGAACAGCTTAACCTCGATTGAGGACGAGATTCCAGAGGAATGGCTGCAGACGGGAGACCGCGAAGAAATGACGCGCCTTGTCGAACTACTGTGCGATCGGCGCGTTAAGCTTCACCACACGATAGACCGGGCTCTGCGGCAATTAGAAGAAGCTGGTATTGTGATCCCGAAAGCCGCAGACCGAAGACAGTTGTTAGGCACATTGCTCCTGCTCGCCTGCATGAGCCGTTCTTTGTCGCCTACCCGGACGAGCATTGCAATCGAGGTCAGCGTGGTGCAAAATGTTGAAACTTTGCAAACCCTTGGACCGTGGCGACCTGCATGTCTTGACAAGCTTTGATTTCAGCGGCCCTTCCGGAATCGATGAAGCGATTCGGGGCGCGTGGTCGTAGCCGCTTCAAAACGGCAATCTCATCGCAATTTTGAAACTTCGGACAGCGCAGGCAATCTTTCCAGACTTTGAGGGGCAGCTCGCCGCGTTCTACTTCGCCGAAACCAAGTTTCGCAAAAAATTGCGGAACATAAGTGAAAGCAAAGATGGCTTCGAGATCGTATTCGAGCGCCTCTGCTTCAAGCGCTTCAACGACGGCCCGCCCGATTCCGTGCTGCTTCGCTTCCGGCAGTACTGCCAAGCTCCGGACTTCTCCCACGGAAGGCGTGTAGAAGTGGAGAGCGCCACAACCGGCCAGCACATCGCAATCGAAACAAACCGAGAAATCACGAATGTTTTCGGACAAGTCGAATTCAGTGCGGGGCAACATGATTCCGTTTGCGGCGTAGCCGTTGATCAACGCGAGCACATGGGGAATATCGCGCATGCCGGCTTTCCGCACGGAGAGGGTACTCTGCATCATGCTGGTACACTCCTGGGCCGCGCCCGTTCACTTCTCAGCCGCGTGCCAAGCGGTTCGCTAGCCAGTAAGCGCAGGCAGATGTCAGGTTCGCTGCCGGGGGCAATCGTGACTTCGTCGATTCCCTGCTCCAAAGCGGTAATAACTGCTTCGAGCTTCGCTTGCATGCCGCGATCAGCAACTCCCGACTCAATCAATTTTCGAATCTCCGGGAGGGTTAAGTTGGAGATCACCTGACCTCGTTCATCTCTCACGCCGGGAACATCGGTGAGAAATATCAGCCGATCCGCTTGCCATCCGACGGCACACGAGACCGCCATTTCATCTGCGTTTACGTTATAAATATTTCCCTGCGCGTCACCCGCGATGCACGCGACCACTGGTACATAACCAGCACTTTCGAATAGCGCCAGCAAGCCGCCATCGGTTTTGACAGGCTTCCCCACGAATCCAAGCTCGGGATTGAATTGAACAGCAGTGGTCAGTCGGCCGTCAACTCCCGACAGACCGATCGCGGGCACACCGGCTTGCGACAATGCTGAAACCAAACGTTTATTAAGCCCTCCCGCGATCACGTTCGCGACGGCATCGATTACCGTTTCATCGGATACCCTCAACCCATTCACAAAACGGCTCTGGACGCCTCGCTCTTCCAGGAATCGCGTCACCTGCTTGCCGCCACCATGCACGATGACCAACTCGTGATCCGGCGCGATTTCCGCTAACTGGCGGGCAATTGCGTTGCGGCGTTCCGGATTCTGCAAAACCGTCCCGCCGAGTTTGATGAGAACCTTCACAAAAGCGCCTGCGTTTCCGGAAAGCCCAGCATCAGGTTCATGTTTTGCACGGCTTGCCCAGCCGCGCCCTTCACCAGATTGTCTTCGGTGGCGACGATTACAGCTCGCTGACTTTCCGGATCGAAAACAAAACCTATATCGCAGAAATTCGTCTTCTGCACTGCGCGTAAATCCGGCACTCTGCCCGGCGCGTACAGCCTGATAAATGGCTCATCGGCGTAACACTCTTCATAAATTGCGAGCAGATCGACTGGTTTTTCGACGCGCTGGGTCCGGACGTAAATGGTCTCGGAGATTCCACGTTCGATGGGTAGTAGGTGAGCGGTGAACGTAAATTCGCGTTCGCCCAAGCCGGAGTTCTGCAGAATTTCGGGCACGTGCCGGTGCTCCATCAGCGCATAAGCAGTGAAATTCTCCGTCACCTCGCAAAAACTAGTTCTCAAGGATGGCGTCCTGCCCGCCCCGCTAACTCCGGACTTCGCATCACAAATGATGCCACGGCTCCGGTCAGCGATCTGAGCGGCAATCAGCGGTCGAATCGCTAAATTCGCCGAGGTAGCATAACAACCTGGATTCGCCACCAGGCTGGCACCCCGAATCTGATCACGATAGAATTCAGGCGCTCCATAGACTGCTTGTTCCAAGAACGATGGCGCCTTATGTCGCGCTTTATACCATCGCGAGTAGGTCTCCCCGTCGCGAAGCCGGAATGCTCCGCTGAGATCGATAACCTTGGCGCCCGTGCCCAGTATTCCGGGCGTTAATTCTATTGACACTTCCGCGGGAGTTGCCAAGAAGATTAGCGCAAGGCCCTCCTGCTGAATGGCTTCGACGGTTGCCGGAATGATTTTGGGCGGCTTTGATCCGAGCGGTCCGTGGCGCTCTTCGGAATCGGACCGATGCTCCAGCAGAATAGGCTCGACATCCGCATGGCGGGAAAGAATCCGGACTAGTTCGTTCCCGCTGTAACCGCGAAAGCCGACCACACCCACGCACGGGCGTTCTGAATAAGTATTCACTCCAATGAATAAGTATACTACAACAACTGGTCTGTATATTACAACTGCTCAGAGGTGGACCGCGCAGCCAGATCACCGATGATGGGAAGCTTCACCTGCTCCTGGTTAGCTGCCTTGATCAACAGATAAATCCAACATACGAATAGGCCGAGTTTCAGGAGGCCGAAAATGGCGCGCTCCATGCCCCAGCCTGGAAATCCGAAGGCCGGCCAGGCTGACGAAACGATCAGCCAAGCCACAAACAGGTACAGCGCTTGGAAAGCGTTAAAGCGGACCCGCTGGTTGGCTCGATATTTCTGAGACGCCAGGAAGACGATGGCGGGAATGACGCCGAAAACGGGTATGTAGCAGAGAATGGCTGCGGTCCGGTCACTGAGGCCTTCGAGGAAGTCCTTGGACTGAGCTATTGGATGAGGTTGGGGTGTTCCACAGTTGTGGCAAAAGGACGCATAGGGATCAACGCCAGTCCCACAATTTGTACAAAACGGCAACGCTCGCATCCTCCATCCGAAGTTCTATCTCAAGTTACGTTTAGAATCATACTCTTGTTCCCCATTTGCCCAACGTATTACTGTCCCGCGAGACGTTGCTCGATGGCTTTCATGACCATCGCTGCAGATTCCGAGAGGCTTTCCAAGTCCGTCCGGCACTCTAACTCGGGGGTCAAGGGAGCTTCGTAGGGATCAGTGACGCCTGTGAAATGAGCCAGCTCGCCGGTTCTGGCCCTGCGATAGTGTCCTTTGGGATCCCGTTGTTCGCAGATTTCGAGCGGCGCATTCACGTAAACTTCCAGAAAATTCGGGACTGACCGGCGCACCTCCTCGCGAACCGCACGGTAAGGCGAAATGGCGGAAACGAGGACAATCACGCCGTTTCTGTTCAACAGCTGGGCAATGAAACCAATGCGCCGGATATTTTCGTCGCGGTCCTCTTTGCTGAAACCCAAATCCTTGGAGAGCTGGCTGCGCACGACGTCACCATCGAGAACTTCAACCTTCAATCCATTGGCCCACAGCTTCTCATACACTGCTTGGGTAATACTCGTCTTGCCGGCGCCGCTCAAGCCCGTAAACCACACGGTCAAACCGCCCGAAGTCGTGACTCCCCGGACCTCAGTTCCGCGGCCGGAGTCCAGGACTTCGGAAATCATGCCGGCACCGATGGTTTGATTGGTCGAGGGATCAATGAAGATAAACGCTCCGGTCGAGCGATTTACCCGATATGGCTCGCAATATAAGGGCTGGTGAGTCTCGACGATAACTGTCCCGATGCCATTGAGGTCGACCTTGTCGGACGGTGTCATCTCAAGCCTGTCCAAGTCGAGGACGTTCTCCACCGCTGAAACGATGGCACAGACTTGGCGCGTCGTATGGTGAATTAAATAAGGGCGCTGTGCAACCAGGGGACTCTGGCTCATCCAAACCACATTTGCGCGAAACACTCGCGAACTGGAGGGTGGCCTAAGGGGATCGACGAGCATGTCGCCACGACTGAGGTCGATCGGTTTGTCGAGCGTCAGAGTTACCGAAAGCGGAGCAGACGCCTCCAGCTCAGCAGAATCGGGTCGCATAAGCGAAGAAACGTGCGCGCCGACTTGGCCGGGTAGAGCTATCACGGGATCGCCTACCTTGAGATGACCGGAGGCGATCTCGCCGCCATAGCCTCTAAAATCGCTTGGAGCGCGCAGAACAACTTGTATGGGAAGCCGTAACGGCTCTTGGCCGGGTGCACCAACCTTCACGGTTTCGAGAAATTCGAGCAGCGAGTGTCCGTGAAACCATGGCATTTTCCGCGAAGGCTCTACAACATTGTCTCCGTTCAATGCACTCACTGGAATCGCGGTTATTTCGGTAAATCCGAGAGGCCGCGCAAGCTCTTCGAACTCCTTCCGAATCTGTGAAAACACTGTTTCATCGAAGCCGATGAGGTCCATTTTATTGACGGCTAAGACAACGTACTGGATGCCGAGCAGCGAACAGATATACGCGTGACGGCGCGTCTGCAACAACACTCCCTTTCTCGCATCGGCCAAAATGATGGCGAGCTCGGAATGGGAAGCTCCGGTGGCCATGTTGCGCGTGTACTGGTCATGACCAGGCGCGTCGGCAAGAATGAATTTTCGCTGTGCGGTGCTGAAATAGCGATATGCGACATCGATGGTGATGCCCTGCTCGCGTTCAGCACGCAAACCATCCGTGAGGAATGCCAATTCGAAGCCGTTCGACGAGGGCTGCCGCACGCTCTCCAACTGATCTTCGTAGACGGCGTTCGCATCGTGCAGCAGGCGCCCGACCAGAGTGGACTTGCCGTCATCGACGCTTCCGGCAATCAGGATTCGGAGCAGGCTCCGGGGCTTTCGTGTCACGTTACTCCAGCTTTACCAGAAGGCCGCGTGAACGGGCGGATTCAAATATTCTCCGGAAGAATGCGACTGCGAAAACGAAATACAGCACATTTAGCGCGAGACCCCAGGAGAAGTGTAGAATCGAAAATCCTCCTCCAGCAATCGCCTGCCTCATGCCTTCGAAAGCGTGGGTCGTCGGCAGGACCCAAGCGACTGGGCGCCAGAACTTTGGCAGCGACTGCAGGGGATAGAAGACGCAAGAAAAAGGCATCAGCAATCCGGCGAAGCTCCAGGCGAGGCCCTGGATCCTGGTGCTGTAGCGGAAGATTAGTCCAGTTGTGACGACGCCAATAGCGAGAGCGAAGAGAACCAGATTCAACAAATACGGGATAAATGCCGGGAGCATTGGAAACATGTCATAGGCATAACAGATCCAGGCAATTAATGCCGCCGCCATCATGCCGACCATGGCCTTCAAAAGATTTACAGTGATGAGACCCGTCATGTACTCCGATATGGTGAGCGGGGTTGAGAAGAGATTGACAAAGTTTCGCGACCAGAGCTCCGCGAGAAACCCCACCGCCATGTCACGCTGAAAACCCCGGAACATTCCCCACAAAATGATCGCGCCGAGAAGAAAGCTGATTACTCCCGGCTTTAGGCCACCGCTGCCGCGAGCGAGATAGATCGTAAAGAAGCCCCACATGATGACATCCAGCACCGGCCAATACACCATGTCGGTGACTCGATCCAGGTTGTGGCGCGCTTCGTAAGTGTGCCGCAGAATTACGGCTCTAATCCTATACCACTTCATGCTGGCCCCTGGCGACACGGAGGAAGACTTCCTGAAGCGCTGGTTCGTTCCGATCCTCGGCGAGGATGGTCTGAGTTACCTCGATCGGACTACCGGTGGCAATGATACGGCCACGGCTCAGAAAAATGATACGGCCACACATCTCCTCAACCTCGGCCATGTTGTGGGAACTGTATAGGATGGCGGTTCCGTAGCTTTGCTGCATCTCGAGGAGAACCTGCCTGACCTGGAACGCAACCTGCGGGTCCAGGTAAGCGGTCGGCTCGTCCAGAAGCAGCAGTTTCGGTTCGTTCAGGAAGGCCTTGCAGAGGCCAACCCTGGTATTCTCGCCTGAGGACAAACGTGAAACCGGTTTCTTCTTCAGATGTTCAATCGCGAATAGCTCTAGGAGCTCGATGATTTTCAAGGCTGGCGAACGAATGCCATAGAGGCGTGCGAAGATCATCAAGTTCTCAAAGACGGTAAGTCGCATCGGGAATGCGACATAAGGTGCCGTGAAGTTCATTTGTTGAAGGATGTCTTCGCGATTTTGGTTAAAGGGTTTGCCGAAGATTCGGACCTGACCCGCCGTAGCGGAAATCAAACCCAGAATCGTGTGGATAGTAGTGGATTTGCCCGCTCCGTTGGGACCGAGAAGGCCGACGATTTCGCCTTCGCGGACGGAAAACGATATATCGTCAACGGCTTTGAATTTTCCGAAAAGCTTCGTCAGGTGTTCAACTTCAAGTAGCATTCAGGCTGACGGCTGCATTGTACACGGAACCGCCACGCTTTGGGAAAACGGTGCATACTGGGTCAAGCACGCAGAATCGGGATGCTGGTTCTATGTAACGGGATGCCGCGCAGCGCCTCCACTTGGTCTTTCAACATTGTAATGGCGCTGTTGCGGCGCTTGATGCCCGATCAGGAAGTGTACAGCGGGTTTGACGAGAACGTCGCGCACTTTCTTGCATCAGCCCCGCCCGCAGCATCGCATGTGGTCTTGAAATGCCATACGCTGGACCCGGTCGGACGGATTCTAGCGCAGACCGGTGCGGCAAAGGTGATCTACACCCTGCGAAACATCGCGGACGCGACCGTCTCGTTTATCACCATGTTTGAGGTGGAATTCGAACACGCGATTGCCGTAATGCGCTCGTCATTGGAGTTGCACCGGTTTCACCAGAAATCGGGGAACGCTGCAATCGTTGGCTACGAGGACATAACGGCCCATTCGGAACAGGCCATTCAGGGCATCGCGGCGTATCTCGGGTTAGATGCAAGTCTGGAGGTGGTTCGCGAAATCGCGGAGGAGACGTCCTTCGAACGGATGCGCGAAAAAGTGGAGCAAATCAATACAATTTCAGGCGAGGGGCGGCTGGCGCAGATTAAGAACATTATGTACGATCCGGGGACTCTCCTGAACTTGCACCATATCCGCGATGGGCGCTCAGGATATGGGCACAACTCGCTCACAGCACAGCAGTTAAGGTGTATCGATGCGCTGGTTCGGGAATATGGGGTAATCGAGTAACACAAAGATCCAGTACCGTACGCTCTTGGCCAAAAGCCGCCGGTTTGGCAATAAACTCATAGAGAGATGTACTTGAAGGAAAATACCTTTTAGGTAGAATCCCTAGGGAGGTCGCTCGTGAATGGTAGGTAGCCCGTTAGTTATTGCCCAAAAAGCCCGCGCTCGATTGCAAGCGGTACTTACGTCATTGCAGGATGGCCGGGCGGAGGACGTTCAGGGCCAAGTCCAGACTTAACTACTTACCTTCTCCAGCCGACGTCGTTATCACGCCATGCGAGGTGAACGAACTCCATGGAACCGGCACGTTGCTCCTGAGGATGTTTCCGGACTCATCGTCCATCATTTCACTGCGGACTAGCAACTTTTATAACGGCACACAGGCCTTTGGAGCAGCACAACTCTGTCTACCGCTGGCACAAGCATCCGGCCCAGAGATCTCTTCCTGGCTGAAATGGTATCTGGCGGGGACTTCGGTGCGCAGAATTGTCACTTTCCCGTATATGCCGGCAGATGTCATCGTGGCCATCACAGTCAAGGAAATGTTCAATGTTCCTCTGTGTACCTACGTGATGGATGACAAGAATGTGTGCGCGGAAGGAATTTCCGACTCTCTGATGGAAGTGTTGCTTGCGAAATCCGATTTGCGCCTGGTGATTTCGCCGGAAATGCGGTCAGCCTACGAAAAGAAATATCGTATGAAGTTCTGGCTGGTTCCTCCGTTAGTGCCGGAGGAATTGATCCGCACGAATCCGGTTCAGTTGCCGGAGGGAGTCGATTCTGGCCGTGGGGTTCTGCTGGGCAATATCTGGGGGCAAAGATGGCTGGAGCTGCTTCGCGGGACGTTTCGCGGGAGCGGCTATCAAGTGGATTGGTATTGCAACGACAAAAACCCGAGCTCGCTTATCTTCGATCGAGATGAGCTGGAGGCCGATGGTATCAGGTTGCGAGATCCGATTCAGGAACCCGATCTTCCGGCTATTCTGTCAGGCTATGCCTACGCGGTAGTGCCCTCCGACACCCTCGATGGGCAAAGCCCCTCGGCTGTTCGTGCCATTGCGGAGCTAAGCCTGCCGAGCAGGATTCCGACCATCGTTGCGACATCTCATTTGCCGGTTCTGGTACTTGGGCATCCAACGACTGCGGCAGCGCGCTTTGTGGATCGGTTTCAGCTTGGCGTGGTTGTCCCCTATGATCGCCAGGCAGTGCAGGCGGCGCTGGCCGGACTGTTAACGTCCGAGAGCCAATCGCGGATACGAAAACGGGCGGCAGCCTTGAGCGCGAATTTCTCCGCCGCCAGTTCTGCTGATTGGATCTGGCGCTCACTCGAAAAAGGCGAAGCCTGCGACCTTAGGTACGAAAACCTGATGCCGGCGATCAACGGCGATTTAGAATACACCATCGCTCGTCCTCCCAGCCAACGTCGCAAACCTGCAGCTTCCGTTCGACAAGCAAACGGAAGAACCGGGGCTTTCTTCGGAGATGAGTGACGCGATAAACAAGCGCCTGGACAGACTAGTCGAGATCCAACGCGAGCTGGAACCTATACTCCAGTCCGTGATTCTGAACGACAGCACGATCATCGACGCATTGGCGCAAATCCTTGGCGCGATGCAGCAGATGCATAGTCGGATCGAGAAGAGCCTGGACAAGCTCAGTGAAGAAGTCCGCACGTTCAGCTTCGAACTCAGAGACAGCAGCGCGAATGCGCAAAGCACGCCACAGACGACGCTAATTTCGAGCGACGAGTTTACGCAGCAGAATCCCGAGGTGGGGCTGCTCGAGTATCTGTATTCCTTCTTAAACGATATGAATGCCATCGACGTGGGCGCTAATGTTGGGCGAGTGTCAGAACGGCTGCTAAAGGCTGGTTATACGGTGTATGCGTTCGAGCCGTATCCTCCGGCATTCGCTACGTTACAAAAACTGGCCGATGGGAGGTTTGTGCGTTCCCGTTCGCGATCGGGGCGACGGATGGAGCGATGACCCTGCATGTCGCCACGGATCTTTCGAAAGACAAGAAATGGGATACATCTCTTTTCCATAGTTTGGTGGAACACGCGATGCTGGAAGATCTCCAGTTTTCGGAGACAGTTCCTGTCGAGGTGCGGAGCCTGGAAAGCTTACAGCGGCAGGGTGAGATTCCAAATGGTGCAGGCGTGTTGAAGATCGATACGGAAGGTTTCGATCTGGAGGTGATACGCGGCATGGGCGACGGGCGATTCCAAGTTGTCATGACAGAGTTTTGGGATCCTGATCACCCCTTTGGCCGGTCCGGACATGGAAGACTGGAAAATCTAGTGACCGCGATGAAGGGCCGCGGCTATGGCTGGCACATTGTGATCTATCACTTAGATGAGAGCTCGACGCATTTCGTATTACTGCAACCGCCGCGATACCGTTACCAAATCGTGGGGAAATGTGTTCTTCTTTCAGGATCACGACATTTTCCGCAAAGCGCTAGGGTGGTGCGAGCAAGTTCTTGCACCGACCTGGTATCGCTAGGGAAACATCACCTTGCGGAGCGGCTTCTCATTAAATTCGCGAGGTTCTGCTTAGCCAGTTCATTACCCTCCTTGGCGGCCTTTCGATACCATTGGGCGGCTTCATTGATGTTCTGGGGAACTCCCCAGCCCCTTACGTACGCGAGGCCGATGTTGTTCGCGGCCCCCGCGTCTCCCTGCTTATCCGCCGCATAGCACCATTTGAGCGCCTCCTGATAATCAACCGGGAAGGTTTCGCCACTCATCTCACCCCAACAAAGATAGCTTTGCGCGAGTCCGACCCCTTGTCCGGCCGCCTTTCTCAGAAGCTCGAGCGCCCTCGGGTAATCGCGAGGGCCCCCGATTCCTTGTTCCAGTGCGTTGCCGAGATTATTCTCAGCCATCGCGTTCCCTTGAGCCGCCGCCTTTTCGTACCAACTCCTTGCTGCAGCTTCATCTTTGGGGCCACCGAGACCCCTCTCCAATAAGAACCCGAAATTGAGTTCGCCGTCGGCATTGCCCTGGGCTGCCGCTTTGGCGTACCAATTACGCGCAGCAACTGGATCTCGCGGAACACCCTGGCCTTTTTCGAAGCAAAGACCCAATCCGTATTGACCGGCGGAATCGTTTTGATCCGCCGCTTTGCGGTACCATTTTGCGGCGGCCGCAAGGTCGCGTGGGACGCCATACCCGTTCAGATAATAGGTGCCCAGGGTCGATTGTGCCCAAGCGAGGCCCTGATCGGCCGCTTTCTTACACCACTGGGCGGCTTGAACGGTATCCTCCGGACCACCTATGGCCCTCGCATGCAGATATCCCAGCCCGGCTTCGGCCAAGACGTTCCCTTGGGCCGCCGCTTTTGCGTACCAAATTCGGGCGGCAGCTGGATCTTTCGACGCTCCTTTTCCGTAGAGCAGGTCTTCGGCATAGGCGGTCTGGGCCGGGGCATAGCCCTGATCGGCAGATTTCTTGTGCCAGCTGGTTGCAACAGCGAGATCACGCGAGCACGATTTCTCCGGATGAATAGTATTGAGCAAGATTGTATTGCGCAACGGGCTGACCTTTCTCGGCAGCCTTGCGAAAGAGCTCGAGCGCGGCTTTTGGATCTTTGGATACACCCGCGCCATTGGCGTACACCAGAGCGAGATCCACCTCGCCACTTAATTCGCCGTTCGCGGCCGACTTTTGATACCACGACAACGCCTTTGCATTATCGACTGGAACGCCCAGAAGGCCGAAGCCGTAGCATTCTCCAATCTTGTCTTGTGCCCAGGGCAGCCCGTGGTCAGCGGCTTTTTGATACCAGGCCAGGGCTTGGGAGGGATTTTTCGGACCGCCAACCCCGTTTTCGAAGAAGGCCCCCAGCCGAGCTTCCGCCACCGCGTTACTCTGATCGGCAGCCTTTGCGTACCATACGCGCGCCGCTGCCGGATCTTTAGGCACACCGGTTCCGAACTCCAGGTGTTCGGCATAGACCCCTTCGGCCGGAGCGTAGCCTTGCTCTGCAGATTTCTTGTACCAGCCAGTCGCGCTGCCCGGGTCGCGCACTACTACTTCTCCGGAATCGTAATCTTTGCCGATACTATACTGCGCGATAGGATGCCCCTTTTCGGCCGCCTTGCGATACAGTTCGAATCCGGCTTTCGGGTCTTTAGGGACGCCAATCCCATCGGCATACAAGGCTGCCAGGTTTACCTCGGCGCTCAATTGGCCATGGTCGGTTGCTTTTCGATACCAGTACAAAGCTTTCGCCAAATCCTTAGGAACTGCGCGGCCGTACTGATAAAACAATCCTAGATTGAACTCAGAATTGGGATTCCTTTGATCAGCCGCTTTTTGGAACCACACCAAAGCTTTCGCGTCGTCATGAGGCAGACCCAACTGCCCATTCGCGTAATAGGCACCGAGCTCGCTTTCCGCGTCCGCAAACCCGTGCTCAGCGGATTTCCGCATCCAGGCTAGACGCTGTGCCGGATCAGGTGAGATACCCCACGAGCCGCCAGTATACGTGACCGCGACCCAATATTCGGCTTCAGGAAAGCCCTGATCGGCAGATTTTCGGTAGAGTTGAACAGCCTTCTTGATATCCTTCGGCACGCCGAGTCCGTCGTTGTAGAGGCTACCCAGCCAAAACTCGGCTGCTGCTGAACCGCCCGCTGCCGCCTTCTGGTACCAGTACAGCGCCTTGGCATAGTCCTTCGGAACGCCAGTGCCATTTTGATAATCCGCTCCGAGGTTGAACTCAGCGTCAACCTTCCCCTGATCGGCGGCTTTCTGGAACCACTGCGCGCCCGCAGCATCGTCCCGTGCGACCACCAGCCCCTGATGGTAGAAATAGGCGATGTCATACTCCGCATCGGCAAGCCCTTGCTGAGCCGCCTTTTGTACCCATTCGAATTGTTGCTTGCGGTCCTTCGGAACACCTTTGCCAAATGCATAGCAAAGACTGAGCGCGTACTCGGCGGGAGCATAGCCTTGCTCGGCGGCTTTACGGTATGACACCGCAGCCTCTATGAGGTCCGGTTTGCCCCCAACGCCCTGTTCGTAGCGCTTGCCCGCTTCAAACTCCTCTTGCGCCGAGTTCTGGTGCGCGATGGCATGCGGCGAAACGAGCGCCCACGCGATTACTGTGTTGCGCACGGTCGCGGTGCAAATCATCGCCCTCACCCTCTTTAAATACCGTGAACGAGAAGCAGACACGCTGATTTTCGTGTACGGGGATGACACGCTGTTCATCTTCGTACATGCCTCCTGGCTCTGATCGAATCAATTGTAAGCGGGTTTCAGAATTCTAGCTTGAGGTGATTGTTCGCGTCAACCGAACTGAAGAGGAGCTGATACTGCGGGTTCTAGTCGGCCTCATTGAATCCTCTCCGGGTACCCCGCTGTGGTTACGATGCGCCAATAATCTTGGCTCGAGCGAAACTCGTTTATCGCGGACGGAGATACCGGCTTTTTTGCCGGTACTGAAATGCATGATTCGTCTTGGCGAGCAAAATCGCCGGTTACAGAGTCGAAGGCGTGAAAGCGACGGACAAAGGACGGGTCGAACGGGAGTGCGAGGTCACGGCAGATTGCTTCGAATTCCGCTTCAGGGCGCTCTATGAAGTCCTCGTACTTGTAGATCCTCCTGCCCCCTAACTGCTGAAGAAACGCAACATAAGCAGCGCAGAAGATGGATGGCGTGAGAACGGCGCGGACGTGCTCGTGTTTGCATAAACTAACCCATTGATCGATGGGATGGCGAATAAAGGCAATGGACGTGCTTGAAACTTCATGCGGCAGAGCGTCGTAAATAATCAATCGTCGCGGAGGATCTGTGAGGTACGGTACCCCTACGAACTCGACATAATTGTAGTCTCGAAGCACCAAATGCCGGCTGGACGCACTCGCGCAAAGGTAAAACCGCCGCAATAAATCGCGGAAATTTGCTGTTATTCCAAGATCTATTTGGGAAAACCGTTCGATATCGGTTGGGTGCAGGAGATGCAGCCAATTTCGATCCTGATAGAGCGGATCGAAGTGCGGGAACAGCTTGACCGAGCCGGGGTTAATCTCACTTAAAAGGGCGACATCGGGCAGGACGCCTAAACAGCGGCTCAACAGAGTCCCGCCACACCCGCCCAGCGTATGAATGATGCGAATCACGTAGCATCCCGAAGGCGGGTCGGGGGGCGCTAAAAATAGCCCTCACGCTTCTTCAGCTCCATTGAGCCTTCCGTGTCGTGATCGATGATACGTGTTTCGCGCTCCGATCTGCGCGCGCTACGCAGTTCGTCTATTATCTCGTGCACTGTCGTCGCTCTGGAGCGAACCGCACCTGTACAGTAAGTGCAACCGAGAGTGCGGAAACGGCAGACTATAGTTTCGACATGCTCGCCCGTCAGCAGAGGCGGATTGTGCTCGATTGGAATCAAGAGCGATCCTCGGACCACGACCTCGCGTTCGCGCGCAAAGTAGAGCGGGACCACCGGAATATTTTCGAGTGCTATGTACTCCCAAACATCAAATTCGGTCCAATTGGAGAGCGGAAACACCCGCATAGTTTGGCCTGGATCGATCCGCCCGTTGAAGAGGTTCCACATTTCGGGGCGCTGCTCCTTTGGATTCCATTGACCGAAAGCATCGCGAAATGAAAAAACACGTTCTTTTGCGCGAGATTTCTCTTCGTCGCGGCGCGCTCCGCCGATTGCGGCCTCAATACGGTACAGCTTTAAAGCGTCCAACAACGCCTTCGTTTTTAACTGTGCACAGCACTTCGCAGTACCGAGCTTGAAAGGGTTTGCGCCCTCGTTAATAGCCTCATGATTCGTTTGCACGAGGAGGTTGAGTTTGAGCTCCGCACAGATTCGGTCGCGGAACTCGAGCATCTCGCGAAATTTATATGTGGTGTCGACATGTAGGAGCGGAAAAGGAATACGGGCCGGTTGGAACGCTTTTTGCGCCAAGTGCAGCAGAACCGAAGAGTCCTTTCCGATGGAATAGAGGAGTGCAGGCCGGCTAAACTGGGACGCCGCTTCGCGAAGAATGTAGATGGATTCGGATTCGAGAGCTCGAATATGAGGCACACTCATGCGGTGTTCGGCGCGATACATTCAGGATAGCTTCCACGCGCCCACCATCTGATACGATCATGCACAGCAATGCGAGCCGCGTTTGTTGCTTTCTGTTTTCTGTTTCTTGTTTCAGTCGCGCAGGCTGCCCAGAAACCACTTGAAATCTTCTTTGTCGATGTCGAGGGCGGACAAGCCACCTTGTTCGTCCCTCCTGGGGGTCAATCGTTATTGATCGACACAGGATGGCCGGCGAACGCTTACCGCGACGCCAACCGTATAGCCGCCGCGATGAAACTCGCCAAAATCAAAAGAATCGATTACGTGCTCATCACGCATTACCATTCGGACCACGTGGGCGGTGTTCCACAGCTCACGGCAAAGATCCCTGTCGGCACATTTATCGATCACGGGCCAAACCGCGAAAACAGCAGGGAAACAAACTACCTCTATGCCGCGTATCAGAAAGCGACCGCAGGCGCAAATCATCTGACGCCCAAGCCAGGCGATCATCTGCCCATCAAAGGGATAGAGGCCGTGGTCGTGAGCGCGGACGGAAACGCGATCGAGCAACCGCTTCCGGGCGCGGGGCAGCCGAACAGCTTCTGTACTGGCGTAGAGCCGAAGGCGACGGACCCAAGTGAGAATGCGCGCTCGCTCGGTGTTGTGATCACCTTTGGAAAGCTGAGAATCGTCGACTTAGGCGATCTTACTTGGGATAAAGAGTTGGAGTTAGTCTGCCCGAATAACAAAATCGGCAAGGCCGATATCTTCGTGGTTTCCCATCACGGACTGGATCAAAGCAATAGCCCTGCTTTGGTACACGGAATTCAGCCGCGAGTGGCGATTATGGACAATGGCTCAAAGAAAGGCGGAAGCCCGCCAGCGTGGGACGTCGTCAAATCGTCACCAGGTCTTGAAGACTTGTGGCAGCTGCATTTTGCAGATGCAGGCGGCAAGGAGCACAACGTCTCCGATCCTTTTATTGCGAACGTGACAGAAGCGGACACGGGCTACTATCTGCGCGTAACTGCGAACTCAGATGGCAGCTTCGAGGTATACAACCCGCGGAACAAGTTTTCCAAACAGTATCCGGCGAAGTAGAAACCCTGTCAGTGTGCGTTCCGGAGTTTCACTTCCGCTTTGGCCACGGCGCCCAGTCATACGAGGACCGGTTACCCGCGGCGAGTAATTGCTGAGCACGATCTCGATCGAGCGGCCATCCTCCCGCGACGCGCGCGTTAGCGGACCAAAACTCCGATTCCGTTCGCGCCGCTCCAGCATCGGGAATCCGGATAGCTTCCCTGAAACGGCCCGCGGTTACGTCGTCGATGAACGACTTCAAACGTTCGATTTCAGTTTCGGCGGTCTCGTTGCATGCATCGCATCCGCAGATTGGGAAGGCCGCTGTATACCAACGGCCGAAACGAGTGTATAGCCCAGGGAAGGTGGAGAAAGTAATGATGATCGGTGCGGCATCGATGTCCCGGGGCACGAGGGATACACTCGGGCGTGCCAGTTGGTAGCGTCTCTCCAACTCGGAATCCAGGCCATATCGTTCGTCACGCCCGACGTCGAAGTCCAGCTCCAAGCGGTGCAGTAAATCCGCTGCAATGTCGTGCAGAGGCGCGAATCGCTCCGGGTTAGTGACGCGCGAGTAGGCTTCCGGAGGTGGGCCTTCGGGTCCCCAGCGATCTCCGCTCATATATTCCAGTGGTTAGCATACCTGCCCGATCTGCTAGTTTCCGCACTGGCAATCAACGGTTATCATGGGCGACATGAATGCAGCGCTTCGTATCGCAGTGTTAGGGGCAGGCAACGTGGGCGGAAGCTTGGGCAAGATATGGCTCAAGAAAGGCCATAAGATTGCGTTCGGAGTACCCGACCCTCAGAAGAGTAAACGCAACCTCGGCACAGGCGCCGAAGTCACCACGAATAAAGAAGCAGTCGCTGGAGCTGATGTCGTCGTTCTCACCGTGCCGTGGCCTGCCGCTCATCAGGCGATTCGAGATGCAGGCGAGTTAGACAACAAAGTTCTGATTGACTGTACGAATCCTGTTGCTCCCGATCTAAAGGGCCTCGTTATCGGTCTAACAACTTCGGCCGGGGAGATGGTCGCGACCTGGGCGCCGAGAGCCAGAGTAGTGAAGGCCTTTAACACGATTGGCGCGGTCAATTATGGCAACGCGCAGTTTGGAAATTTGCGGGCGGATGGATTTTACTGCGGCGACGACAAGGAAGCAAAAGATGTAACAAAGCAGTTGGTTGACGAAGTAGGATTAGAGCCAGTCGATGTGGGTCCTCTTCGAAACGCCCGCCTCCTTGAACCTCTTGCCATGCTGTGGATCGATCTTGCCCTGAACCAAGGGCAAGGTCCGAATCACGCGTTTAAGTTGCTCCGCCGCTGAGTCCTTCAGCGTTTGGCGGTCTATTACTCAGCTGCAGTAATGAGCTATTGCGCTGGAGCTATGCTCTTGACCTGAAGCGCACCTGCGTCGTCATCGTAGCTTCCAGTGATTTGAACTCGCTGGCCTGCGTATTCGCGAACCTTCTTTTCGTTGTCAATTGGGTATACCTTCTTGGTCGCAGAATCAAATAAGGCGAACTTATCGCCATTCTTGACACAAGCAAGCACACACTCTTTAGAGTTGTGGGCGCCCATAGACTTCATCATGTTCTCGTGCGACCCCATCTGCGCGCACTGCTTATCCATGATTTCTCCCGTGAAAGTACCGCTCTTACTCTGAGCAAACGCAAAAGAGACCAGCACGAATGGCAGGCCGATGGTCAAGATCTGTTTCATGTCTCATTAGAGCCTCAGGCAGAATTCTCATGTGTGTGGGCGCTGTAAAAGATTTGTGAAGCTTGGCACGAGCTCGAAAACAATCGTTGTGCAGCTTCCTTGTCCGTGCTATATATAGTCTGGACAGGGAAATGGCTGCCGAGATACCAGAACTTCTTCCCGGAACTCTCTACCTTCTGATTCTTCGCACACTGAAGAGCGGCGCGCTTCACGGTTACGCCATTGCCAAGCGGATTAAGGAAACGTCAGGCGATTCGCTCATCATCGAGGAAGGCTCGCTGTATCCGGCATTGAACCGGATGCTTGTGAAGGGATGGCTGACGGCCGAATGGGGTATCTCCGAAAACAATCGAAAGGCGCGGTTCTATAAACTGACTCCGCTAGGCGCTGCGCAGTTGAAGCAGCAGGTGCGCCAGTTCGAAGATGTGGTACGCGCGATTTCCATGGTCATTCAGACGGCATGAGGGACGCACAGTGAGCTGGTGGCGCGAGTTGAAGCGGAGGGTTTTGTTTTTCGGAACCCGCAACGGTTTCGATGAAGATCTCGACGAAGAGATCCGTTTTCATCTGGAGAGCCGGGTGGAAGAACTGATGCAGACGGGTATGCCGCCGCGCGACGCAAGAGCGCAAGCACAGCGTGAGTTTGGAACCCAGATGAGAGTACACGAAGAGAGCCGCGCGGCATGGCAGTTCCGGTGGTTGGAGGATCTGCTTGCTGACCTGAGCTATGGGATACGGGCATTACGGCGTAGTCCCGGCTTTACGCTCGCTGCGGTGTTGTCGCTGGCGCTCGGGATCGGTGCGAATACGACCATCTTTAGTCTCACGATGGAGTTTCTATTCAGCAAACCGTCCTGCCGCGATGCGGCCAGCTTGCAATACGTGTTGCTCGGCGGGAACAGCCATTCTGCTATCGAGGAGTATAGATATGTTCGCGATTCTCACACCTTCGAAGGTGTTGCCGGATCGAACGAAGAGACTGAGGCTAATTGGCGGAACGGCGCCCACACGGAACGCATTTGGGCGGCAAACATCACGGACAATTTTTTCGACGTAGTAGGCGCTCCGGTATTGTTCGGACGCCCAATCCACACCGGCGAACAGAACGAGGCGGTGCTGAGCTATGCGTTTTGGAAAGGAAAACTGGGCGGCAACCCGGACATAATCGGGCATCGGCTGGTTTTGGATGGAGATCTGTACACGGTTGTAGGTGTGCTGCCGACTGATCATCGCACACTGACTGGATTCGGCTTGTCAACTGACCTGTATAAAACTTTCCATAAGGCGGATCTCCCTGTGGCGATTTATATTCGGCTACGCAAAGGAATGTCGCACGTCGAAGCATATACGCGTTTGCAACAACTCTCGAAGCAACTGGATCGTGTTTATCCTCGAGCTGATTTCAAATGGGCTAATCAATCAGAGCTGCGCGCCGTTGCCGGGCTGGACCGCCTGCGGTCCCTTTCGATGCTTCCGCTGGCCGCGTTCTTCGGAATGTTGATGACCGTGGTTGGTCTCGTACTGCTGATTGCCTGCTCGAATGTGGCGAGTCTGCTCCTCGCGAGAGCGGCAAGCAGGCAGCAGGAGCTTGCGATCCGCCAGTCGATTGGCGCGAACCGAGGTCGAATTGTACGGCAGTTGCTTGCAGACAGTCTGTTATTGGCCGGGCTTGGGGCTATCGCAGGTTTGGCGTTGAACTTTGCGGCAAGCATCGCAATGAACGGTGTCCGCCTACCGCTGCCTGTTCCGCTGCGGCTCCATATCGAGCCGGATTGGAGGCTATTGAGCTACTCTGTCGCGCTTGCTATCGCCTGCGCACTGCTCTGCGGTTTGTTACCGGCATTGAAAGCGACAAAACGCGATGTGAACAGCGGTCTTAAAATCGAGGAACGGCAGGTTGGTGGCCGGTCGCCCATGCAGCGGCTTCTCGTCGCGGGTCAGCTTGCCGTCTCCGTTTTGCTGTTAGCGGTGGGTTTTCTATTCTTAAAGAATTTGCTGTTCGCCGCGAAAATCAGTCCGGGATTTGATGTACACCACACAGTCTGGGCATACATGCGGTTGGTTCCTGAGAAATATACAAAAAAAGAGCAGATCGATCCGGTCATCCGAACTGCGCTGCAGAAATTGCGACTGGTGCCGGGAGTGCAGTCGGCAGCCACGCTGGAAGTTGTACCGTTCAATGGACAGCGAAGCACGAGCATTGACGTAGGTATCGACGGCAGCACCACCCTCAAGATAATTTACTACCAGAACAATGCGGTGGGCCCGGATTACTTCAAAACGATGGGCATTCCGCTCATTGCGGGCCGGGAGTTCCTGCCTTCAGACACGAAAAATTCTGTCGGCACCGTCATCCTGAACAGCAGTCTCGCGCACCGGCTGTTTGGAGATAAGAAGCCGGTGGGCCACACGATTCGCCTGCATTCGGGGCCGCTTCTGACCGTTGTAGGAGTTGCGACGGACAGCAAGTATCTCACCATGGGTGAGAAAGATGTGCCCGCGATG
This sequence comes from uncultured Acidobacteriaceae bacterium, assembly GCA_963771565.1. Lineage (GTDB taxonomy): Bacteria > Acidobacteriota > Terriglobia > Bryobacterales > Bryobacteraceae > Bog-105. The sequence continues at coordinate 125,130 of CAVYUB010000016.1, read as the reverse complement.
TATTCGTGCTACTTCCAATCCGATAATGCAATTGTCAACCTAAATTTCATGGTTCGCAGTGCTTTGCCTCCTGCAACTTTGTTAAAGGAGATGAGCGATGCGTTGGCTTCAGTCGACCGGACCGCAGCGATAGAGGTCAAGCCGATGGAGAAAGCGCTAGGTCTCGCCATGCTGCCAAGCCAGGTCGGGGCTACGCTCCTGGGCAGTATGAGCGTGCTCGCGTTGTTGCTGGCGTCTGTCGGACTTTATGGAGTCCTGATCTATTCGGTTAGCCGCCGATTGCGGGAGTTCGGTCTGCGTGTGGCGCTGGGCGCTTCTCGAGCAGCGGTGATCAACACAGTTTTGAGAGACAGCTTTTGGATGCTGTGTGGCGGCATTGTGGCAGGACTTTCGCTTGCATTCGTCGCGACGCCATCGCTCGCTCTATTCTTGGCAGCCGATGTTCGCCCGCATGACGCGACGGTGTTCGCCTTTACAGTTGCAGTGCTCGGCGCAGTCGCAGTGACAGCCAGCGTGTCTCCCGTATTAAGGGCGCTCCGGGTGGATCCGGCAGTAGCGTTACGTTATGAGTAGTGCCCGATAATTATTGGCCGCTTTATTCATCCCGTAAAGCCCTCATCGGATCCACCAGCGATGCTCGGCGCGCTGGCGCATAGGTTGCGAGCAACGTAATCAGAAGAAGCGGCAGCGAGATAGCTGCAAACAGCAGAGGATTCGTGGGGTCGAACGTGGCGATCCAAATCGCGGATGTAAGGACGCGACACACGAAGAAGCTCACCACCAGACCCGTTGCAATACCAGCCAAACTCAACGTGAGCCCTTGTTTGAGAACCATTTGAACCACCTTCTGCCGGTCTGCGCCAATAGCCATGCGAATGCCAATCTCACGAGTTCGGCGACTGACCGAGTAGGCAATCAAACCGTACAGACCAACCATAGCGAGCATGAGCCCCATCAGGCCCAAACCGGCTACGCTCTGGGCGATCATGTTCGGAGTTTTCACGGCCCGCTGTGCGTACAAGTCTTGCATGGTTCGGACATCAAAGACAGGCATGTTCGGATCGAGTCCTTGCACGACTTGACGTAACACCGGCCCAATCGTGGAGGCATCCTGTGCATCGGACTGCGCTACCACGTTCAAGGCAGAAGACGTGGTAGGCGCGAAGGCACCCGCGCGGGTTGTGTTTTGTGTATACGGCAGGTACAGGAAATCGAGTGGAGGCTCGGCGATCCAAAAATGTTTGGTGGTTTTGGCGATGCCGACGATCTGGACGAGATCTCCGGCGGCATTTCTGAGATGGAAGCTCTTGCCGAGCGCATCTCCCTTGGGCCAGTAATGATTGGCGAGATGCTCTTCAATAATCGCCACACGCGGAGTGTTGGGCTGATCCGATTCGAGGAAGCTGCGCCCCTGAAGGAGACGGACTCCCATTGTGTTGAAATAACCGTCGCTGATATAGGCGTCGAATGCCGTGAGGGCCTGCTCGCCCCGAGGCAACTGATAGCCTTCGGGAACAAAACCCATGCTGTCACCGCCAATCATGGGGAGGACTGAGGTGAGAGCCGCGGATTTAACACCAGGGGCCGCTCTGGTTCGATCGAGCAGTTCCTTATAGAAATGGCGAGTCTGATCGTCCGAGTAGTGAACCAGTTGTGTATCGAAGCTTGTGAGAAACAGATGATCGGTGCGGAAGCCGGGACCTTGCGTCAATTGATCTCGAAAGCCCTGCAACAGCACCGCCGAGACGATGAGCAATACCAGCGACAGAGCGACTTGTCCAACGACGATCAGGTTGCGGCCCCAGAAACGCCGCTTGCCCGCGCTATCTGCGTCCGCCGCTTTCAGGGAGGAAACCAAGTCCGGACGCGTGGCTCGAAGCGCGGGGGTAAGGCCGAACAGCAGTGTACTGACGAGCGAAACGGCGAGCGTAAAGAGCAACACGCGGCGGTCCAGCCCAACCGTAAGAACAATTGGAAGATCGGAAGGAATGGGGAGGCGACTGAAGAATTTGGCCCCGCCATATGCGATGGCTACGCCAGCCACGCCGCCCAAGAGCGCGAGCAGAAGATTTTCGAGCAACAGTTGCCGGATGAGAGAGCCCCGCCCAGCACCGATCGCGAGCCGCACAGCGATGTCGCGAGAGCGGGCGCGGGCACGGCTTAACAACAGGCCAGCCACGTTTGCGCAAGCCACCAGCAGGACGCAAAGTGAAAGCAAAACCAGCATTCCCACCAACGCCGTGTTCGGCGGCGATTGCTCGGCACGGAGCTGCAGCTCGCTCTGAACCGTGACTCTTTGGTTGCGGTTACTCTGGGGATACATCTTTTGCAATTGCGAGGCGATCGCAGCAAGATCCGCCTGCGCTTGAGCTACGCTGACACCGGGTTTCAAGCGTCCTTTCACAATTAACCAACGGACATCGCGGCGAGTCAGATTGTTGTCCTGAGCCGTTCGGGGGGACATGGCCAATGGGACGAACAAGGCTGGGCGGAGAAACTGATCGATACCTGTGAAGCTCTCCGGCGCTACGCCTATGACCGAAAACTCGATTCCGTTAAGCCGGATTTTGGAGCCAAGTACGGAAGGATTCGCGCCGAAATGGCTGGCCCAGAAGTCATGGCCGAGCACGACAACGGGGTCGCGTCCCACAGCTTGATCTTCAGAGTCGCGGAATCCGCGCCCAAGCGAGGGCTCAACCCCAAGCACGCGAAAAAAGTTCCCCGAGACAAACAGGCCAAATTTCATCTGGGGGAGGGCGGCCTGATCGGGGCTGAATCCAAACGTAGCGTAGGAGGCCGCAGCCAAGCCTTCAAAGCTGTGGCTGTGATCGCCAAAATCGACATAATCCGGGTAAGAGATGGCGTCATTGGTGCCGAATGCAGCCGAGTTTGCCGTAGTGACTGCCACAACACTGCTCGGTTTCAACACGGGCAGAGGCCGAAGCAGAAGCGCGTCGGCGAAGCTGAACATCGCGGAGGTTGCACCAATACCAATCGCCAAAGAGCAGACCGCAATGGCGGTGAAGCCAAGATTCTTGCGCAGCATTCTCGCGGCATGCTGCAGGGATTTGAGCATTTAGGGCACCTTTCTTGAAAGATTGAAGATGATAGCCGTGCAATCACAGTGCCGGAAGAGCGGCACTCGAGGTATCGCCTGATAAAGATTTTAGGACTTGAATCCGTGTGACCTGTCCGCTTTTGGGACGTAGCACGCCAATTTAGGGGCAAAATCAGCGAAGCTTTGAGCTATATTGGGCGATAACTTACTTGGCAAATCACTGCGCGCGGTAAGTTCGGATAAATCAGCATTGCTTTTCTTTAGGGGAAGGCTCCATAGTCCGAATAGTGCCGCTCCAAAGGAAAATGCAACTCCCTGCGATGTTTTTGGCAAAGGGCAGGATCTTTGACTAATTTTCCGATCAGTTGCTTCAAGCGAGAAAAGTGCACGTTCGAGCCTGGCGGGAACAGGACTACTCCGCAGTTCGCTTTCTTGTCATCCCAGAAAAACAATCGTTCTGCTATGAGTACCGTGCTTTCAGTCCACACGTCATGCCAAAATGCGAAAGTTCCAGCGCTTGCCGTTACTATCCTTTCGCGACTCCTGATGCACCCACATTCACTTTTGCCAGCGCCGCATTGGCTCTTAAATAGAAGAGCAACTCGATGTGTTACCTCGTTGTCAGTTTCTTTCACCCCGCGCTCGTTTTCGTTCGCCCGAGTCCTTTAAGACTGCTGAGGGCGGCACAGTCAAAACAACGGGAATATGAAGGAAGTTGTTCGATTTGTGAGGTAACTTGGTACCCTATATTGGACTTCGCTCCCTAACATCTGAACTCCAACTAATGCCAGCCTGCGCAGCGTGCGCGCGACCAGCTCAGGGTAAGACTGGAATTTCAAATTTGCCGGAGTAAACCTTACCCGAAAAAGTCGCGCACTTTTTCAAAGACAGTCTTCTCGTGCGGCGCATTGTCGGCGGGCAGTATGCCCAGCAGCTCTTCGAAGAGCCGGCGCTGTTCGCGCGTCAGCTTTTTCGGTACTTGAACATCCACATGCACGTACAAGTCCCCGCGAGCACGGCTGTTCAGGTGGGGCACGCCAAGGTTGCGCAACTTAAATTGAGCGCCGGATTGAGTCCCTTCGGGAATCCGAATCGTTTGCGGACCATCGAATGTCTCGATGGCAATATCTGCGCCAAGAGCAGCCTGCGCGATATTAATGGGCAGAGTACAGTGAAGATCGATTTCGCGCCGCTCGAAAATCGGGTGTTCGGCAACCTTGATTACCACATATAGATCGCCGGACGGACCACCGGACGGTGCAGGATTTCCTTCACCTGCCAAGCGAAGCCGTGTCCCCGTGTCCACGCCGGCAGGTATGTTGACCTTTAACTTCTTTTCTACACGATTGAAGCGTTCGCCCCTGCATTGAGAGCATACGTGTCGAATTACCTGGCCGCGCCCGGCACAAGTAGGACAGGTCTTGCGAATCGACAAAAAACTCTGCTGATAGACCACTTCGCCGCGCCCGTTACAGACCGAACAGGTAGTCATTCCGCCGTTTGGCTCGGCACCAACTCCGTGGCATTTCGTGCAAGGTTCCAGGCGCGGCACCTGCAAGTCGGCGGATAGGCCGCGCATGGAATCCTCGAAGCTGATCTCGAGATCGTAGCGAATATCCTCGCCACGCTGGACTCGCGTACGCCGGCTCCGCTGACCGCCTCCAAACAAATCGAACCCGAAGAGGTCTCCGAGAATATCTCCAAAGTCGGCGAAAGCCGTCTCATCGAAGCCTGCGCCCGCGCCCCCATTGAATGCTTGATGACCGTAACGATCATAGGCCGCCCGCTTCTGAGGATCGCTGAGGACAGCGTAAGCCTCCGCCGCTTCCTTGAACTTCTCCTCCGAGCCTCGATCGTCCGGATTGCGGTCAGGATGATGTTGGAGCGCGAGTTTGCGGTATGCGCTCTTTAGCGTCTGCTCATCGCAGTCGCGGGTGACGCTCAAAACCTCGTAATAATCTCGTTTGGCGACACTCATCGTGTATTGAGCCGTCCTGACAAAGCAATCACCGGTTGACCGCTACTTTTAGCATCGCGGGCCGAACCAGCCGTCCTTTAAAGTTATAGCCTCGTTGATATTCTTCGAGAATTGTTTGATCCGGATGCTCTTTCGTGTCCACCATCTCTACCGCGTGATGGACGTGTGGATTGAACAGCGTGCCTTCCGTCGAGATCGGCTCGAGACCCATCTTCTTTAAAGCTTCAAACAGCCTTTGATAGATCAGTTCCATGCCACGGGCATATTCTCTATCCGTATGTTCTACTTTGAGCGCTCGCTCAAAATCATCCAGGATTGGCAGCAGCGTTTTGATGCTGTCCATAGTTGCAAACTCAAACAGTTCGCTGCGCTCACGCTCGACGCGCCGGCGAAAGTTCTCAAACTCCGCCTGGCGGCGCTGGAGCAAGTCTTGCAACTCGCTCTTTTCCTTGGCCAAACGGTCACGCTCGGCAGTCAGTTCTGCCATCCCGGCAGAGCTTTCGCGCTGTTCGGAAGTTTCAGAGGCGGGTTCGGCGACCGGCTGACCGTCTTCCGTGGCAACGCCATTCGGTGTATTTACAGGTTCCATTTGGGATACAGTGACAGGTCGACAGTCTGCGACCCTCTGCATTTTTAGCGTAACAAAAATGCTGCACGCCGTCTAATTGGGGCCTAGATTATTGAAACTAAAACTCGTACGATAGCGCGAACTGAGCCCGACTAGCGACGCCTGGCTGGGCTGAAATCAATCAGAAACTGAAGTGAAGCGCGAGTTGCAAAATGCGGCTCGGATAGGTCGTCGAAATTTGGCCAAACGTGCTGGTCGTTATGGCGGTAACCGAAGTATCCGGATTTTGGAATTGGGTGTGGTTGAACACATTGAAGGCGTCCATACGCAGCTCCACGTCCTCCTTTCCTTCACGGAACCGAAAGTGCTTCGATATGGCTATGTCGAGGTTTGTAAAGCCAGGGCCGCGCAGACCATTGCGGGGGAAGGAACCATAGGTGAAATACGGAAGCTTCGAGGCGTCGGTACTTGCGATGTTATCCAGCCCTATCAGATTGGCGTTGCTGAAAATAGCGGGATTGAAATAGTAGTTTCCGCCTTGAGTGGTACCGGAATTCGGATTGGTAAAGGTCTGGAAGCTCCTCGGATTCATGGTGACGACGGGTGCCACATAATCAGCCCGGATATTGCCAGCGTCACCGGCGCCTGATGGTCCGGGATCGCTCTCTGTCGTGTTCAGGTTCGCGAACACATCAAGCGGAAAGCCGGTACGCCAGGTAAAGATCGGGTAAAGGCTCCAGCCGGAGGTGAGGAGCTTGGGTCCGCTCTGCCACAGATGATCGAAAGGCAGCTCCCAGCCACCGGAAAAGGTAAAAATGTGACGCACGTCTGTGTCACCCGATCCGCGGAACGCATTGTGGTCATAGTAGGGAATATTAGAGTTGCGCTGGCGGAAACCGGAGACATTGTCGATTTCATGGGACCAGGTGTAGCCGAGCGTAAAGAAGGCGCTTCCCCAGGCGCCCATAGAGCCTTGGCGCCGCAGCTTCACCTCCGCGCCATTGTAATTTGCCTTTGAGATGTTCTGGAATTCATTGAGATAGCTGAACGTGTCACTTGAGTACGGCGCGTTGTAGATTCGCGTGTTGGTCCCAAGAGTAAAAGGGTTTACGTCGATCAGGCCTGTAAGCCCATGCGCCGAGTAGCCGAGATAACCCATTTCCAGCATGGTGTTGGAAGCAAGCTGCTGCTGTATCGAAAGGTTGTATTGATACACGTACGGCGTTCGGAGATTGGGATCGACGAAGTAAACGCCGCCCCCGCCGAAGGGTATAAAACCGGCCGCGCCGAAATCAAGATCCTTCGTCGGCGGCTTGGACGGGAACGGATTGACCACGCCCGCAGCAGCAAACGGATCCTGCAAGCCGCTGGGTGCGACGCTGGCGGAGGGCAAGATATCTGCAGAGCTGAAGAAGGGCGCCTGACCGTTGAACTGCAAATTATCTTCGCCCTTCAAGATGTCATAGAAGACACCGAACCGCCTCGCAAGCTGGTCTTCGCATTCCCAAAAACGTCATATGCAAAGCCGAAGCGCGGCGCCCAATCGTTCTTGTCCGGGAAATTGGCACCTTTCGGAGCGCCGGGGTCGCCGGGAAAGACTAGCCCGTTCGGAGCGTTCACGAAGCGTTGGGATTGGAGACCAGGAATAAAGGAGAACGAACGTCCTTGAGTATCGAATTTCGGCTCGGCATATTCGTAGCGCAGCCCCAGAGTCAGAGTAAGCCGTTTGCTGACCTTCCATGCGTCTTGACCGAAAGCGGAATACTGATGCGAACGAATATTCGATGGCGCTTTCCCAAATTGAAAATACTCGTCAGGCAGGCCCATGAGAAAGTCGGCCAGATCCACACCAGAGCCCACGCCTGTACTCGGGCCATAGAAGAAGTAATCGCCGTTGGCGTAGAAGTCGTACACGGTGTTGTTCTGGTACGGCGAGAAGTAGAAGCCGAATTTCCAGTTATGGCTGCCTTTGGTCCATGACAGATTGTCGTAGAACGCATATGTGTTGTTGATCTCGCTGGTGGACCCTTGTGGGTCGAATCCCAGATTGAGATTCGATCCAAACATTTCCACCCGCGGCGGGCCGGTAGGGTCATCCGAAATTAGATTAGCCCCTAACTGGGCGGCAGTCGGGAGCTTCTTCGCGGGAACGGCTTGCGCATAGTTCAGGCGCTGCGCAGTGGCGCGGAATTCGTTCAAGAGACTGGGCGTGAATGTGTGTGTATAACCGACAGAGCCGAAGTAACTCGTGTTGGAATAGGTCACCGGATATCCGAGGACATTGGTAGCAGGACCGGGAACGTCAAAATTGGTTCCCGTGAACCCGAACGGGTAAAGGACCGGGTGGTCACGGGTGGTGAATGTTCCTGTGATTACATCTTTTGAGGTGAGATTGTAGTCGAAGCGGCCCAAATACTCGTTGTAGTTGCTGGTAGCGCCGCCCTGGGGGAAAAGGAAACCCGTAGGCGAAATCGGAACAAGGCCATTAGCGAAGTACGCCTTCGCAACGGGGTCTATTGCTGAGGGATCGATGATGCCCTGCCCTGCAAGAGCGGGATTCGGCTGGTACTGCGGATGCGCAAGCAGGAATGTGGCTACTGTGGACGCATAATCGGTATTCGAGAAGTCGCCGTTGGCTTCGGCAGGCGTATACGTCGTGACCCTGCCCGGCGTGGAATCGAGGACGGCTTCGCGCTGGCCCTCATACGAGAAAAAGAAAAACAACTTATTTTTGACGATTGGGCCGCCGATAGTGCCGCCGAACTGGTTCCGCTTCAGAACGGGAACCGGCAGATTTTGCTCGTTGTTGAAGAAGGTGTTCGCATCGAAGAAATTGTTCCGAACGTAATCGTAGGCACTGCCATGAAAGCTGTTTGTGCCACTCTTCGTCACGACGCTGACGATGCCGCCTGCATTCCGGCCATATTCGGCACTATAGTTACTTTCAAGAACTCTGAATTCCGCGATGGCGTCGGGGTTGGGGTCGGCAACGACATCGTTCCCCAAAAGATCGTTGTTGTTCCCGCCGTCGAGCAGATATGTGACGGAGTCGGTCCGCTGCCCACCAATACTGTAGTTTCCGGCCGCGCCCGAATCGGGATTGGTCGGAGTGACGCCGGGTTGGGTCTTTAGCAGGTCGAGCGTGTCGCGGCCGTTTAGAGGCAATTCGAAGATCGCCTGGCCGGTTACGGTCGAACCAAGCGTTTGGTTTTCGGTTTCGACCATAGATGCGTTGCTTTGCACCTCAATTGCACTGCTTACCTGACCGATTTGCAGCGTAATATCGATGCGAAGCGTCTGGTTTATCTCGAGCCGGGTCTTCGACTCAACTGTTACTCGTTTGAAGCCAGGCGCTTCTGCAGTCACACGATATAACCCAATGGGCAAATCCATAATGCGATAGTTGCCTGACGGGTCTGTAACGGTGTCGCGGCTGACGCTAGTTGCGGTGGCAGTGACGGTGACCTTCGCGTTCGGCACCACACCCCCGGTTGGGTCAGTTACGGTTCCAGTAATTTTGCCGGTTGCTTCTTGTGCGTGGATGCGCACAGTGCAAAAGAGGAGAGCCAGTACGAGAGCAGTAGCCCCGGTATTTCGCATGCTTCATCACCCCTGAACAGAAATCTGCTATACCAAGCTACTCGGATTACGTTGTCCTCAAGCTCGGTTAGATTTTCAGATAGATTATCATGTTCCCGCGGGAGATGTGTTTGCGGGTTTTTGGGTGTACTACGACTTACGAATTATTTGACCTAGCGCCCCCGTGCCGCGGCGGTTTGCTTCGCTGCGTCAATGGGAGTGGGATTGGGCGAAGCCGCTTCGAACTCCGAACTCTTTGTCAGGCCCAACGTCTTGCGCAGTTCCATGTCGATTTTGACTCGAATGTCAGGATTGTCTTTCAAAAACTGACGAGCATTTTCACGCCCCTGGCCAATGCGCTCACCCTTGTAGCTGAACCACGAGCCGCTCTTCTCAATCATGCTGTTTGTGACACCCAGATCGAGCAGATCGCCTTCGCGCGACACACCTTCACCATAGATAATGTCGAACTCGGCCTCACGGAAAGGCGGAGCTACTTTATTCTTCACCACCTTCACCTTGGTGCGGTTCCCCGTAACCGACTCACCATCTTTAATCGCGGCGATCCGGCGAATATCTACGCGGATGGAAGAGTAGAATTTGAGCGCGCGCCCACCCGTCGTGGTCTCCGGGTTGCCAAACATCACGCCAATCTTCTCTCGGATCTGATTAATGAATATGAGGCAAGTGTTTGATTTCGAAACGATACCGGTGAGTTTCCGCATAGCCTGCGACATTAGGCGCGCTTGCATGCCCATATGCGAATCGCCCATCTCGCCATCCAGTTCTGCCTTGGGAACCAGGGCGGCCACCGAATCTACTACCAGCACGTCAATCGATCCCGAACTGATAAGCGCGCTTGTAATTTCGAGAGCCTGCTCTGCGAAGTCCGGCTGAGAGACCAGCAGATTGTCCACGTCTACACCCAGTTGTCTGGCGTAGGCTGGATCGAGCGCGTGCTCGACATCTATAAAAGCGGCCATGCCACCCACTTTTTGAGCCTCAGCGATTACTTGTAGGGCAATTGTGGTCTTGCCCGATGATTCAGGACCGAAAATCTCGCAAATGCGCCCACGCGGAAACCCGCCCACTCCCAGCGCGTAGTCCACCGAGATAGATCCGCTCGAAATGGCAGCCACCGGAACAATTGCGTCTTTCGCTCCCAGGCGGAGGATGGAGCCTTTGCCGAATTGCTTCTCGATCTGGCCCAGCGTCAGAGTTAAAGTACGGTTGCGCTCTTTTTCGTCCATTGAGAGTCCTTCTCAGTAGTATAACCAAACAAAAAAGGCAGATTTTGTTTTAGCTTTGTGTATTCGCAGATTTGCGCGCGTAGTAGCCCTTGCGCGCCCGAACGACCAGGTCTTTTCGGCCTCTTATCTTAATCTCTACGGGATGATACTGGCCGTCGGTTTTCAAGGGCTCCGGACGGTAGAACAGATTATATTGATGCCGCAGTTCGTTGGCAATGTTCTCGAATGACTGGTTCAGATCCTTCGCCTGAAACGGGAAAAACGCGACGCCCCCCGTCTGCTGAGCAAAATAGCGCATCACCTTGTCCCCTTCGGTTTCGATATGGCTGATGTTGGTCGATATTGTGTAGATCACCGTGTCGGCGCGTTGCGCCATCTCTAGCGCCTGATCGCGACTGCAGCGGCTCTCGTTATCCTCGCCATCGCTCAGAATGACCATGGCACGCCGAAACTTATACAGCGGCCGATCTTGCATGAGCTTTTCTTTGCAGGCGAAATAGATTGCATCATAAAGTGATGTTCCGCCGCCCGGACGCAGATGGCGAACCGCGTTCTCCAGCTTATTCGTATCATTCGTAAGATCGGCGACTAGTTCGGCCGCGGTATCGAAGCTCACCACGATCGCCTTATCCTGGTCACGCATCACGCTGTCGATAAAATTTGTCGCAGCCTCCTGTTGAAACTTGAATCGATCTCGAATGCTGTTGCTGGTGTCGATCAATATCGCGAGCCGGAGCGGCAGGTCCGTCTCCGACGTGAACTCGATAATGGTCTGCGGCTTCTTGCTCTCGAAAACCTGGAAATCATTTTTATTGAGATCGGTGACGAAGCGGCCCCGTTTGTCGGTCACGGTAAACAGCATGTTCACCCGCGTGACTTCGGCGACGATCGAACCGGGTTCATGCTGCGGCTCTGGCGGGGAGGATTGTGAGTTTGATTGGTTTTGTCGAGCCTGAATCGGGATCAGGCAGAGGCCGGCAACGCTGGCCAACGCTGCCAGGGTAACTGCTACAGACTTCATCGAGATCACTCTATTCTAACTATCTTTGCTCTTCAGGGACTCCAACAAACCAGAAAGCTCCAAAGGCACGGGGGTTTCGATGCTGATCACCTGGTTTGTAGAAGGTGAGGTGAAGCAAAGCCTGTGCGCATGCAAGAAGAAGCGGCTGAGAGCGGGTAATCCAGGCAATGCAGCCGGTGCGCCATACAGGCGATCCCCAACAATGGGATGGCCAATGCTTGAAAGGTGGACTCGGATCTGATGCGTTCGGCCGGTTCTGATTTGCACTTCGAGAAGACTAAAATGCGGCCACTCCTGGATGACCCGGTACTCGGTGTCGGCGGAGCGGCCGGAGCCGAGGCGGGCAGTCATGCGGGTGCGCCGGACGGGATCACGCATGATCGCCTTCGTAATACGTCCTTGCGGCTGTTTCATTCGGCCGTGAATCAAAGCGAGATAGGTTTTCTCGACTTGCCGGTCATGGAATTGTCGAGCCAAAGCTTGATGGGCCCGGTCCGTGCGAGCAACTACCAGCACGCCGCTTGTGTCGCGATCCAGACGATGTACTATGCCCGGACGCAAGTCACCATTCACAGACGAGAGTGTCCCGAAACGATGCAGTAGGGCGTTGACCAGCGTGCCTTTGCTGTGTCCGGCACCTGCATGAACTACCATGCCCGCAGGTTTATCGACCACGATCACGTCCGAGTCTTCGTACAGAACTTTGAGAGGCAGCGCTTCGGGCTCGGCCTTTAGCGGGACGAGATCAGCCGGGGTGACGGAGACATTTTCGCCGCCGCGCACCATATAGGATGCGCGCACAGCCTTTCCGTCCACCAGAACCCGACCCGCTTTGATCCAGAACTGCAAACGCGAGCGGCTGAAGTCTGGTAGCCGCTCATGCAAGAACGCGTCCAGGCGTTTACCGCTATCCTCGGCATCGGGCGTCAGAATCAGTTGATTCGGAGCCCGGAGCGAAGCGACGGGTTTGTTGTTCATCCTACTACTCGGGATGCCCTTTGCCATAGCGCAGTTCGCCGGCTTCAATTGGCATCGGCAGCACATTCTCCTTTGGCGGCAGGGGGCAGGTTGCGTACGGCGTAAACGTGCAAGGCGGATTGTAGGATTTGTTGAAATCGAGATCTACTTTGCCGTTCACAGGAAGCGGTGTGTTTAGCATGCGGCCAGCCGGATACGTCTGCGTTCTGTTGGTTGGATCTTTGAACAGAAAAAACAGCGTCTGGCCCTCGAAAATTGGGCGCAGGCGATACGGCTGGCCGTTATAAGTGAACTCCACTATCCCGGGACTCTCCTCCATCTCGGTCCGGCCCAAAATATTGGGGATCGGAATCTTCTTCGGATCGGGAAGCAATTTCGCCTCGAAATGGAACTCCGGGTTGATGGGGAAATACTTAAGACCCTGGAAATTCTTAAGAACCGAGCTCGCGGTGTCTTTGGCGCGTATGCCTGGGCGGTCGCCTCGCTTGATCACAAAGAATGACACCGTGCCCGCACGGACGATGTCCGGGTTGTCGCCTTCGTCGGATTTCAACGTGGCCTCAGAAGTAACGGGCCGGTTGTCGACGGTGATTGCGGAGCCACCGGAGTTTCTGAAGAGCACCTTCCCGCTCTCTAGCCGCAAACGCCCGACGTATGCCGGCGCGGACCCCTTGGGCAAAACGAAATCGTTCGAATCCGCGGAGCCGATGGTGTTGTCGCCGGGTTTCAACCAGAACAGACCCGCCAGTGTTAGCCAGCTGTCTTCTGCGCGCAGACCAGCGTCCCGCTGCTTCTGCCATTCACGTACGGAATCCAAGTAATTGGCGGGGGCTTGGCCGTATGCCCGCAGAATCGCGACTGCGGAGACGGAAATTGCTACCCATAACACGAGCACACGGAGATAGTACCAACTTGAGCATTGGCTCGAAAACTCTGCGGCTGATAAAGGGTAGGGATCGCGCGTAAAATGGATGCGGGTCGAGTGGCCGTTATTCTGGCAACACTCTCCACCTCTTAACGAGCGAAATTCCCGGAAATTCCCTAGGATTTCCCCTAAATAGCGCCATAAGATCGCTTTATTCAGTACTTTTCTCTGGATTTACTTCACTTAGTACTAGTATACTCAGTACCAATAAATTAGTACTAAGATGTTCCCATGGAGGAAAAATGCGTGCGCTAACAATGGACGTTCAACAATCAGCGGGCGGATCCTGTGCTGCACGATTTTCCGCCCCGGTGGTAGGAAGCTACTGGCGAAGGGGCACATTTTGAGCGATGAAGATGTACGTCTGCTCAAAACGGAAGGTATGAGCCAGGTCTGGGTGACCGAATTGGAAGAAGGCGAGATCGGGGAAGATGAGGCGGTGATGGCCGTTGGCGGAGCCATGTGCTGCGGTGCGGTCGAGATCCGGCTCGCTGCGGGAGGGCGTGCAAACCTGATCGCCACCGAGAATTGCTGTTCGCTGGTAGATGATGAACTGCTGAAACAAATTAACTGTACGAGCAGCGTTGTGATTGCGACCGTCGCGAATTTCCGGTTCGTCCAGGCAGGCGAAAAGCTGGCTGCGGTTAAAAGTGCACCCTTCGCCATCGCGCAATCGCAGTTAGAGGCTATTCTGTCGATTTTGGGCGAACGGGGCCCAATTTTGCAAGCACGACCCATCCGGGATGCGGGCGTCGCAGTCCTATATACGGACCCTGTGCATGGCGATCGAGCTCGCCTGCTGTTTGAAAATGTCGTTCGCACGCGGCTGGAGCGGCTAGGAGCGACGGTTCGCTATGCCCTTTCCGCAGTTGAGGAAGAAGAGCAGGTGACGCGGGCGCTCCAACATTTGTTGCGCACGAAACCCGCTACGGTTCTGGTTGCGTCCACGACAGCGCCGGCCGGCCCGGAAGACGTGCTTGGCAGAGCATTCGTACGATTGGGAGCGCATATCGAACGCTTCTTGGCTCCTGTAGAACCGGGCAACTTAATGTTGCTGAGCTACAAAGACGATATCCCGATTGTGTCTGCTCCGTGCTGCTTTCGATCGCCCAAGCCGAACATCTTGGACATGATCTTGCCCCCAATACTGGCGAGGTACCACGTCACGGGCTGGGAAATCGCTTGCCTCGGGCACGGCGGCCTACTTTCGTAAATCACTCCACCATAGCCCAGCGGCGACTCTGAGCTGCTTGGGTGCTCTCGTGCCGGGTGCTGAATATGTACCCGGCACTTTTTCGTTCGGCTCTCTAGTTTAATGACCGCAAGTGGACGGGAGTTATGATGAGTTTCATCATATGCCCGAACACTTGGAAATAGATGATTTGGGCGCTAAGGTGATCCAAGTGATTGCCGAGACGCAGCGCATTCCCGTCGAGTCTATCTCGCCCGAAAGCACTTTTGAGCAACTAAAAATTGATTCACTGGACGGGATCAATATCATTTTTGCCTTAGAAAATAAGTTCGACATCAACATTCCCGATGACGGCGTGCAGAATATGCGCTCCGTTCGGGAAGTCGTCGAGGGTGTCCGTAAGCTCCTTGAGGAGAAGAACCAAACCGTGCCGCCGGGTGCGGCGTGAACCGAGTAGCGGTGACCGGCCTTGGGTTGGTCTGCGCACTGGGAAACACTGTCTCGGAATGCTGGAAGCGTTTAGCTGCCGGGGAAAGCGGCATTGGGCGGCTAAGGGAGCCAGGCAATCCGCCCTACAAATTTCAGAACGGTGCGCAAGCTTGGAACTTTAATGCCTCTGAGCACTTCACCGACAAAGATTTAATAGTGTTGGAGCGTTTTGCCCAACTCGCGGCAGTAGCGGCGCGCGAAGCGGTAAATCAGAGCGGTTTGTCCTTTACGGGCCAACTTGCCGACGAGTGCGCGGTGATTACCGGAACTAGCGTTGGTGGTCAATTTTCCGAAGAAGAAGGATATCAGCGGCTTTATATAGATCACAATCCACGTGTTGCACCATTGACCATCCCCCGCACAATGGCAAACGCTGGTGCTAGCCGCATTTCGCTCGAATTCGGCATTCACGGGCCGACTTACACCGTCGCGACCGCTTGCTCCTCATCGAACCATGCTTTGGGGCAGGCATTTTGGATGGTGCGTAACGGACAAGTTAGGGCCGCAATCGCCGGTGGGAGTGAAGCTGTTTTTGCGGAAGGACTGCTACGGGCGTGGGAGGCGATGCGTGTTGTTTCGCCGGATGTTTGCCGGCCGTTTTCGTCAGATCGAAAGGGCCTCACGCTGGGCGAGGGCGGCGCAATGCTGGTCCTTGAGAACTGGGAGAATGCTAAAGCGCGGGGAGCGGAGATCTTGGGCGAAATCCTAGGATTTGGTATGAGCTCAGACGGCTTTCATATTACTCAGCCCTGTCCGCATGGACCGGTTAAAGCGATGCAGTGGGCGCTTCAAGACGCGGGTATACAACCGGACCAGATCGATTACATTAATGCTCACGGCACCGGTACTATGGCAAACGATGCCACCGAGACCGAGGCAATTCGCTCTGTCTTCCCCCACAAAGCTGCTGATTCGCTGCTTGTCAGCTCAACTAAGTCCATGCATGGCCATACGCTTGGAGCGGCAGGCGCCATTGAAGCCATCGCCACTCTGCTGGCGCTGAAGCACGGCTTGGTTCCTCCTACAGCTAACTTCACCAGCGCGCGATCCTGCTTGTGCTCTGGACGTTGTTCCAAATACAGCGCGCATCGCCAATTTGGAAGTTGCTATGTCGAACACGTTCGCCTTCGGCGGGCTGAATGCAACGGTTGTCATGAAACACGCCTGAGCCGGGCCGGAATGAAAACCACATCGCTAAATTGCGAGAAGCATCTTACTCTGCAGAGGGCATCTAACTTCAATGAAAATTTCAATTGGCGCGGATCACGCAGGCTATGAGATGAAACGGGAGTTGATCCCATTTGTAGCGTCACTAGGCCACACTGTTCATGACGTCGGCACGTTCGAGCCTGGTAACCCGGATGATTATCCGGATTACGCCATTTTAGTTGCTGAAGATATCAGGTCCGGTCATGCGGAACGGGGGATATTGGTCTGCGGCAGTGGCGTCGGCGTTTCAGTCGCAGCCAATAAATTCAAAGGTATTCGGGCCGGCATTTGCCACGACCATTATTCCGCGCATCAAGGTGTAGAGCACGACGATATGAACATTCTGGTCCTGGGTTCGCGCATTATTGGGCCAATGCTTGCTCAGGATGCCACTGAGGCTTTTTTGAAAGCGAAATTTAGCGGAGAAGAGCGCCATGTCCGCCGCCTGAATAAGGTGAAAGGAATCGAGAAAAATGAGTTCCGCTAATGCACGTAGTGCCGCCGAAGTCGCGAGTTTGTCTTTTTCCCTGCCAAATGATTTAGACAAAGCCGTGAAGGCGGCGGGCAAGAAATGGGACAGCGGCCGAAACACCGAGCGACTTTGGAACAAAGATGCTTCGCTCTGGACAAATACCGACGAAGGAAAGTGGCTTGGCTGGCTGGATATCGTCGACCAGCAATTATCGAGCGTATCGAAATTCAAAGCTTTGGCGGGCGAGGTTTCCGAAGACGGCTTTACGCATATGTTGCTGCTCGGCATGGGCGGTTCGAGCCTCTGCCCGGAAGTATTCAGTCTCACGTTCGGAAAGCAGGCTGGTTACCCGGAGCTATTGGTTCTGGATTCGACCGACCCGGCTTACATCAGGAGCCTGAGGGCGCGGATCGATCCGGCCCGAACGCTATTCTGCGTTTCTAGCAAGTCAGGCACGACGCTTGAACCGAACATTTACATGCAATATTTCTTCGATGAAGCGAAGAGAGCAGTGGGTGATCGCGCCGGTCATCATTTCATCGCGATCACCGATCCAGGCTCGAAGCTGGAAGGTGTATCGGAAAAATTAGGCTTTCGTCGTGTTTACCATGGCGTCCTCAGTATCGGTGGCCGCTATTCGGCTCTCTCGGATTTCGGCCTTGTGCCCCATGCGGCGATGGGACTCGACACAGAAAGTTTCTTGAAGCGCGCGGCAATGATGGTTGAGAGATGTAGAATCACCAGCTCCTCGCAGAATCCGGGTGTGTCACTAGGGCTGGCGTTGGGAACGGCGGCCACACAGTTCGGACGAGACAAGGTGACACTCGTGTGTTCGCATTCGATATACGATCTCGGAGCATGGCTCGAGCAGTTGCTTGCGGAGTCAACCGGAAAGGAAGGCCGCGGTCTGATCCCGGTGGACCGCGAGCCACTGTTTCCGCCCGAAAAGTACGGCAACGACCGGGTTTTCGCGTATATCAAATTTGCCGGCGACAACGATTCGGAAATGGAGGCTTCGATCGCGGCCCTGGAGAAGGCGAACATGCCCATCGTACGCATCATCATTAACGATCTTTATGACCTCGGCCAAACGTTTTTTCAGTGGGAGATCGCGACCGCCGTCGCAGGGTCACTCATCGGGATCAACGCGTTCAATCAGCCGGACGTTGAGGCAAGTAAGATCGCTACGCGAGAGCTGACGTCGGCATTTGAGCAAAGTGGTTCGCTGCCGCCGGAAAAGCCTATTCTCGAGCAGGACGGAATCAAGCTATTCACAGACCCGGCTAATGCTGAAGCTTTACTCAAACGCGACCACACGTTAGGTGGCGTGATTCGCGCGCAGCTGGATCGGCTCCAGGCGGGAGATTACTTCGGCTTACTCGCCTATATACCGATGTTTCCGGAGTACGAAGCTAAGCTGAAAGCGATTCGCAAGCAGATTGTCGACTCGAAGCGGGTCGCTACTGTGTTGGGGTTTGGACCTAGATTCTTGCACAGTACGGGACAGGCTTATAAGGGCGGTCCCAATTCAGGTGTGTTCCTGCAGATTACGTGTGACGACGCGGAAGACTTTCCCGTGCCGCAGCAGAAATATACGTTCGGTATCGTCAAAGCTGCGCAGGCGCGGGGAGATTTCCAGGTCTTGGCTGAGCGGCGTCGGCGCGCCTTGCGTGTTCATCTCGGCAAGGACTTGATGCAGGGTATCGATCGGCTCAGCGATCTGGTGTCCGCTGCGCTAGCGCACTAGCTTACTGTATTTGCAAACTTACGACGACGCTGGCGTGGATGTCTAACGTGCCTGTCTCAATGGGTGTTGGTGCATTTAGCTGAGCCCCGACTTTTGCTTGAGCGAATAGAGGTCGCATTACGGGCGGCTCGGTAGCCTCTGCATTCACTATCCCCACCACTTGGAGGTTCAATGCCTTCGCGATGGCCTCAGCATTCGCGCGCGCCTTTGCTGCGGCTTCCGCCAACGCCTGAGCTCGAACGGCTTCGTCATTGCGCAGCGTGAATTCAATGCCATTGATGTTATTTGCACCGGCGCCCGTGGCTGCATCGATGATCTTCCCTACTAGGGAGAGATCATCCACGGTTACCAAAACAGCATTGCTGGCCTGATATCCGATCACCTTCGAAGCGCTTCCATCTTTCGAATACTGATAGTCGGGTGAAATCGAGTACCCGCTCGTTTTTAGTTGCCCGCTTGCGCCAAGGCTACGCCGCAGCGCGTCGAGCACTGCGGTCGTTTGGCTTGCATTCTGGGACGATGCAAGTTGTGCCGATGCGGCCTGAGTAAGGACTCCGATCGTGATTTGGGCCCGATCGGGCTTTGCAGTTACGGTTGCTTCGCCGGAAGCGCGCACAACGTGTGCCAACTTCGACGTGTCCTGCGCTGGCATTGCCGAAGCGAGCAGAAGGAAGGTACAGAGTAGGTCGCGCAACATAATCTTTCCAAAATAACAGTCCGGGTAAAGTGCCGAATGGTAACTTCAGACAGGCTCAGCGACGCCGAAATCTTGCCGGGCTGTTGCTACAACGCTCAGTAGCTGTGCTGTTCTGTTTGTCCACGTGAATTCGCGAAGCACCATCGAATGAAGATCAGACAGCCGCTCCTCGAACTGTTCTGGATCAGAAAGAAACTCGATGATGCGGTTCGCTAACGCTTCGGAGGAATCGCCAACCAGGATTTTGCGGACTGTTCCGGCATCAAAGAACTCGAGCGCCATTGGGGTTGCAGCTACATAAGTCCTATTGGCCAGGGCCTCTACAACCTTGTTCTTGAAGCCGCCTCCAGTAATGAGCGGAGCGACATAGAGCGAACTCGCAGCGATTTCCTCATTCATATCCTTCACGTATCCGGTCACCCGGATGTAATCCCCGGCGCGTTGAAGCAACTCTGGCACCGGATTCGCGCCGGCCACAACCAGATGCGCTTGCGGATGTGCTTTACGGACCAGCGGGAGGATACTATCGATGAACCAGATGGCCGCTTGATAATTTGGCGGGAAATTCATATTTCCGGAAAAGATAAGCCGCCCACTCACTTTTTTGAGATTCGCGGACGGCTTTGGAATGGAGACGCCGTTCAGCAGCACCTGCGTGCGTTCTGGAGCTGTGGTGATCTCGTCGAGAGCGTTCTTATCTATGGGCGAGACTACAATGTCGACGTGGGAGACGCGCCCGTAATAGCGCTCTTGCAAATAGGATTCGGTGAGGTATCGCAGGCAAGTTCTTAGTCTCCGGAAATCGCGATTGTGCCACAAGAACCGAGCTTCGCGTAAGCGATACATCGTGAGGCAATCACCGAAATCGATAATGCTCGGCAAGATCTTGACGAACCAGGGTACAAGGAAAAAGAATTTGCGATTGGAAAAAATGCAGATATCAGCGCCGAGTTTAGATGCAAGTTCCTGTGAGGATTTCAAAGCCGGCAACTGATTCCGAGCCAGCCACCGGTTCGCGAGCGAGGGCAGAACAGCAAGTGAAGCGATGCGGGCCTTCCAGCGAGGATAGGTATAGGTGCAGTCGAAAAAATCAGTGAAGGTTCCCTGCTCTTTCAGCTCCGAAAAAAATCTCCTGCCTAGTTCGGCTTCTCCTGATTGAAACTGGACAACAAAATAGACTCGGTGGCCCAGCGCGACGAGTTCCCGCGAATAGTTAAAGTATCGAAGAGTAGCACCGTGATGAAGTCTTGTCGAGAAGTCAAGGGTAATAAACCACAGAAATGTGAGTGCGCGTCCGGAGGATTCACTCATTCCAGATTTCAGATGTTGTTTCCGTGCTGCTCCATCACAAGCTCCCGTGAACCGCTGTACGAGAGGGATGAGTCTACGAGGTCGGTAACCGGTAATCCCGTCTGATTTATCTTGCTCGTAAACTCAGGGGTGAGCTTTTGAGCGATTACCACATGCTGACACCAGGAAAGCGTCCGCTCGAGCGAGTCATCGAGCAAGCGACCGATATGCGGAATCTGCTGAAGGATGAAGTTACGGTTACTGCCGTAGATGGTATCGAGTTGAATGTGCGGATCGAAAACGCGCACTTGACGTCCTTTGCCAATCAATTGCTCGAGAAGAGTAACGACAGGGCTCTCCCGCAGATCGTCGGTGTTTTCTTTGAAGGCCAGACCGATGACACCGAGCCGGCGCGCGGGTAAGTCAAGGAGCGCCTCGATAGCTCGCTGAAGATGCTGCTGATTGCTTGGCAGAGTGGATTCAAGCAGCGGAAGTCGGAGATCAAGACGGTTGGCGCGATAGTTGAGCGCACGCAAATCCTTCGGAAGACATGATCCGCCAAAAGCAAATCCTGGCTTTAGATACGCCGGAGAAATGTTGAGTTTCTTGTCTTCACAAAGAGTGGCCATCACCTCAGTGGGATTGACGTTCAGACGGGCACTTAGGGCCCCAATCTCATTCGCGAACGAGATTTTCACGGCGTGGAAAGCGTTGCAGGCGTATTTGATCATTTCCGCCGTTCGCAGCCCCACAAGGCAAGGTGGCACTTCAAGCGGTGCGTAGATAGAGGCAACCGCTTTCAATGGCCCCGGCTGCTCAGCGCCAATAACGATCAGCGACGGTTCCAGGAAATCCTTGATGGCGACCCCTTCCCGGAGAAACTCCGGATTCGAAACGACAGAGACGAGCGGATCATGCTTTCAACAAAGGCATAACCGCTTCTTCGCAGGTACCAGGAAAAACGGTGCTGCGTATCGCCAGGATCAGGGGTTTGGTGCGTTTCGAAAGCGTACCTGCAACTTCAGTGATCACTCGCCGAAGCTGTTCGAGACCAAGGTTCCCGTTCTTTTCGGAGGGCGTTCCGACGCAAACGAACACGATATCGGAGTCCACGACCGGCTGTATCGACGCACTGGCGGTGAGGCGGCCGGCAGCGACATTGTCCCGAACGAGACGACTCGAGCCCAGGCTCGTAAAACGGAGCGATTCCGTTCAGCACGTTTATGACTTTGATCTCGTCGCGGTCAATGCCGGTGACCTGATACCCGAGCTTCGCGAAGCATGCTGCCGAGACACAGCCGACATACCCTAGGCCAAGCACCGCGATTTGTGGCATTCGTTTCTGAACTCATCGCGTTCGTCCTCGGTATGCATCGGTTAAACGGGTTAAATTCTTTCCGTAAGAAGCCTGTATAGATCTCCTCGACGCGTTTCACGGACGCGCCGAGCGAAAAGTCCTCGCGGATAGACCGACTCCCTGCTTGCGCCAATCGCAAACGTAGATCAGGGCTATCGAGCAGGCGATGAAGCTTTTCGGCAAGATTCTGGCTATTTCCGGGCTCGAAAAGAAGCCCAGTCTCGCCGTCTCGAATGAGCTCAGGGTTCCCGCCCGTTCGAGAGGCGATACACGCACAGCCACATGCCATGGCCTCCATTAAGGAGTTCGAAAGTGCTTCGGACAGCGAAGGGAGAACAAAGATGTCGATGGATTTGAACCAAATGGCGGCATCGGACACCGCCGGCTGAAATACGCACCGGTCAAGAATGCAAAGTTCTTGCGCGAGGCTTTCCAAGCGTGCCAGTTCCTGCCCGCTGCCAACGATTGCGAGACGAAGACCGCTATTTTGACGTGCCACATCTGCGAATGCCTCGACCAGAGTGGTCAGCCCTTTCTCGGGCCGGAGAAGACAGACCACACCGATTACAAGGGAAGCATTCTGGAGCGGAGGAACGCGCACTCGTCCATTACAGTGGAAGCGGCGCGTATCAGTTCCGTTGTAACAAAGATGCAGCAATGAAGCTGGAACGTGTTCGGTAGCTATCATTTCGCGCCGGACTGCTTCAGAGTTGACGACGATCCCGCTTACCAGACGATCTGTCAGGCGAAGCAGCCGAAGATATGGACCAGGTATAAGGCGGCGATCCGCTCGCTGACTCGAAATAACGACGGGCACTCGAGCCGTATGCGCGACAGGAACGCCAAAACAGTTCAGAGGGTAGTCGAAGGTGTGAACGAGCCGAATCTTATGCTGGCGAAGGTAAGAGCGAAGTTGCCAAGCGCCAGACATCGCGCTGGGTTTCATGAAGGAGGTGACTTGCAAGCGAAGAATGGCGACGCCATTGAGACGTAGTTCCTCGGCTCGCATCCCTTCTCTGAAACAACCCACGTGAACTTCAAAACGGGATGGGTCGAGGGAGCGCGCGACTTCGGTTAACTGCCGTTCTGTACCGCCCGGCCCAAGCTCGCGAGCCATCAACATGATCGGTACCGGGCTGGACCCATCGGGTATAGCTCGGCTGAATACTCGGCCCAATCCCTTGCTCCGGTCACAGGACTTCGCTTCTAAGTGCCGATCTTCAAAGCATTTTCTCTTTTGCAGGGCGAAAGCTCGGCTTTACTGACGTGGTTAGAGCGCGAACACTCCGAAAACAACAATTCCGGCTGCCACCAACCAGCTGACCTTATCCCGAAGTGCGAACACCACAGGATCGTCATGCATACCGCCGCGATTTGCCAGAATCAGCACCCGGCTGATCCAATAAATCAGTAATGGGCAAATGGCCCATAGGAACTGGGGGGCCTGTAGAGAATTGTGACTTCCGGGCTATTTATGTAGAGAGCCATTACGAGAACGGCAAGATAACCACTGGCTGAGGCGAGAGATGCGAGTTGCGGCAAGTCTGGCGACTTATAAGCTCGGCCCGATATCTCAGCCGTACTTTGCCCTAGAGTGGTTTTCAGATCGGTGATGCGCTTCGAAAGCGCAAGCGTGAGAAACAGAAACATCGAGAGTGCGAGCGTCCAAATAGAAATGTTTATGCCGGTCGATGCGCCACCAAACAAGATGCGGAGCGTATAGAAGCCCGCGAGCAAGACCACATCGGCAAAAAGCATGCGCTTAATGACAAACGAATAAGCAAATGTAGAAACGAGGTAGGCCGTAATAAACAAGGAGGCAGCCAACGGCATTACACAACAAATAAGCGCGAGAACAGCGGCGAGCGCAAAAGAAAGCACTAATCCAAACTTGGCGCTTACTTCACCGGATGCAAAGGGCCGGTTCTTTTTCCTTGGATGCAGCCTATCCGTCTGAACGTCGAATAAGTCATTGACAATGTAGACCAGCGATGCCGCTAGAGAGAATGCGATAAATCCAACCAGCGACGCGAGGAGCACTCGAGTGTTCGTGAAGTGGTGAGACAGCGTCACCGGAACAAAAACAAGCAAGTTTTTTGACCATTGATGCACCCGCATCAAACGAATTAATGTACGGACCGAAAACCGCCGCCGAGGGAAGATATTGGCAATGGAGGCGCCACGGCGCCTGAGATGCCGTTCGCACGCCGCTGGCGCATTTACGATCACGGCGGCATGAGCGCTATCCCATACGGGGAAATCTTTGCGACAGTTCCCCGCGTAGACAAACGGCTGAGCGTTAAGCTTCTCGACGATCGCCGCGGCCTTGACCTTCCCTGAGACGTTCCGCACGCCATCCGAGGAGATGATCCCCAGGAATAGCTTTAGATGGTCCGCTACCGCCTGAGCAACTATGCTATCGGCAGCGGTGACCAGAAGAAGGCGGCGGCCAGAAGCCGCCTCGCGCCGAAGGTAATCCAAGAACTCGCGATGGTAAGGGAGCGCCTCAGCCTTTAATAGCCGCGCACCGCAGATCTCCTTTTTGAAATGGGCCTTTCCGTGAATAAGGGACACCAGCGCGCGAAACGCGGCGATCGGATTCCACTTAACTAACAACAGAAAACACTCGAGCAGCGTATCGGTACGTACAAGAGTGCCATCAAGATCTACACACAAGGGTGGCAGTTTCACACCGGATACATCGGCGGCTTCTGCCTTACTCTTTAGAGCAGTATGTTATGGTCCGCTGTTATTCTCTTGTACCAGGCGCGTATGGACGCATTCTGTATCCAGCAAGCTCTAACATTAAGACATTTGCATGCGGCGTAAGCTCCCGGGCGTCCATTTCGTTTATAATCCTCACGTTTACATCACGGCGCCCTAGCAAAGGACCGAGCTTATAGGTGCCGAACTCGAGTACATCGAATCCCTTCAGGACGAAAACGGAATACTCCGGCTTACGTTCTGCAGGGTTCACTAACAATATTTCGCTGTTGGCGGGTAAGCCCTTCATAAATTGAGCGACAACGGCCATCATCAAGGCTGCGCTACGGCCATTTTGGGTCATCAGCTCAGCTTTTTGTCGGTCCGCATAAACTTGAGTGCCTATCAGCAAAGCTGCGCAGGTTATCGCCGCTAGTCGCCCCCCTTGGCTTCGACGGAAAAGACTGCCCAGCGCTATGCCAACGATCAGGCTAATGAACAGCACTGCATTGTAGAGATAGAGTTCACTCACATGCAAAAGCAAGTAAGTTGGAAAGAGCGAAGCAAGCGCGCAAACAGCCAAACACAAAATCAGTGGCTTGCGTCTTGATATTAGTATTCCAGCCGCCACCGTACCGACAACAAACGTCCAACCCAAAGCTGCAGATATTAAGTAAAGTTTGTTGCCAGTCTGGGATGCCACTGCGGCACTCACAGTTGAGAAAGGACCAAATGCGGCCAGGCTAAACTCTGCGATATTACGAATTACATTCAATCCGAGTCCCATACGGTAAGCTCCGGGTGCAGAGTAATGACCGCCGGCATGAAAACGAGCAGCAGCGTAGACTAACGTAACGCCAATAAACAACCCGGAAAGTAGTAGCGCTTTCTTTAAACGATTGGGCCACACCGGCTCCCGCGACACTACAGCCGCTATAAGAATGACGCCTACGGCGAGAAATCCCAACGCAGTTTCCTTACAGAAAAGTGCTATGGCATAGAAAGCGACACTCGAAATCAGCCGATAACTGGTCTGAGTAGGCCTGAGCTCTTCTGACCGACCAAGAAAAGCGGTATAGAGAAAAAATACACTGAGAGATCCAAACAGAGCGCTAGCAGCTTGCGAGAGCGTATCGTTTCCGAGGATTGTTGTCACACTCACCTGGCTAAAGAAAGTAAGTGTGCAAGCAAGAAACGTGTCGATTATTTGTAGTCCAAGACGCCGAGCAGCGGCTAGTACAACACAGACCAATGCTGAATGAGCGCAAAACGACAGGAGATGTATAGGGAATGTGTCGAATCGAAAATGCTGCTGGATGATCGTTAGAACGATAGCCTCAATAGGCCTGTAAGCATGGGCTGCAGCGCCCATTTGTGAAAAGTAACTGTAAAGATGAGCGGGCGGAGAGTCGAAAAAGAATAGGAAATCGTCCGAGAAATAGCCGGCGTGCAAGTTCGGCCAATATAGTGCAATACATAAGAGAAGTGATACGGCCCAAAAGCAGGGCACCAAAAGAGAAGAGCCCGGAATCGCTTTGGGCTGTTGCACTTCCATCACTACATTCCGCCTCGAGGCTTACCACTCAGTCCGCGCGGGGGTAGTACGGATTTACTCCTTATTTCGGGATTTATGCACACTGTGGATGTTCCCAAAACTAGCCGATAATTCTTACAATTAGAGTTTCTCGTGCTGATGGACATCTCTGTAGTAGTCGCTACTTATAATCGTTCGCATCTTTTGGATAAGGCCATTCAGGCTCTTCTGAACCAGAAGACTAGCGGTCTTGAATATGAAATTATCGTTGTCGACAATAACTCGACGGATCAAACCGAAGAAACGATCAATTCCTATGTCAAGCACGACAGCCGTGTTCGATACATTTTTGAGAAGCGGCAAGGCGTGGCCTACGGCCGCAACGCAGGTATTAGCGCTGCGCAAGCCGATCTGATCGCTTTCTGCGACGATGACGTATGCGTCACAGAGGACTGGGTTCAAAAAATATTTGAGGCCTTCGTTCGCTATCCGGACGCTGAGTTTGTAGGGGGGAGAGTTCTCCCCGTATGGACACAATCCCCGCCGTCCTGGGTAACCGGAAAGATGCCTCCGCTGGCTTTCCAAGATCATGGTGATGCACCGGTGATAGTTTCGCGGGATGAGCCTCGCTGTTTGATCTCCGCGTGTCTCGCCGTGCGTAAACGTGCGATAGAAAAAGCTGGAGCATTTCCTCTCGAAACACAGCGGGTAAAAGAGAGCATCGGCTCGACCGAAGATGCGGATTGGGAAGCTAAAGTCTGGCATTACGGTGGCCACGGAATGTATGTGCCGGAAATTGTCTGTTTCTCTGAGGTTCCGCTAAGTCGACTGGCTAAGTCATATCACCGCCGATGGCACCTGGGCCACGGGCGATTCAATGCCCTGGCGCGCCGTCGCGATTATGAAGGGGGAGCTTGGCGCTTCCTTGACGTGCCTGCTTTCGTGTATCGCCAGTTACTAGAAGCCCCGATGAGGATGGTGGGTTGCCTTCTCGCGGGACAAAGCGCCTCTGCGTTCGAGCACGAGATGACCATGCTTTTCTTTATCGGTTTCGTCAAGGAACGCTGGACAACCCGGTTCTCGCCAGGTGCACACAGGGGTTAACCGGCTATGGACGTTTCGATTATCGTTCCAACCTACAATCGTTGCACCACGCTGAACAAGGCGCTTTCCAGGCTTGCCGCGCAAATTGTGGGCGAAGTTCAGTACGAGATCATCATAGTCAATAACAATTCCACAGACGCTACCAGTCAAGTCGCCCAATCGTTTATCGAAAATGACAAGCGATTTCGTTACATCTTCGAAAGCCGGCAGGGGCTGTCATACGCCCGAAACGCCGGTATCGAAGCGGCTGGCGCGGACCTGATCGTTTTCACCGACGACGACGTGGAAGTTGCGGATAACTGGATCCAAAAAATCCATGAAGCGGCGTTGCAATATCCAGACGCTGAGTTCTTTGGCGGGAAAGTTCTTCCCCTGTTTGACAAACCTATGCCTGATTGGGCCCATTTAAGAATGGCTCCATTTGCTTTGCAGGAACGCGGAAATGAGCCTTTCCGAATTTCGAGAGAGCATCCGTGTGTTTTGATCGGCGCTAGCTTGATCGTTCGCCGCCGCGCGCTAAAGAGAGCCGGACTCTTTAGGACTGAAACGCAACGTGTCAAGAAAGGAGTCGGATCGACCGAAGATGCGGATTGGGAGACTAACGTCTGGAGCTACAGCGGCTACGCAATGTACGTCCCAAATATCGTCTGCTATACGGATATTCCAACGGACCGGTTGGTCAAGTCCTACCATCGTACATGGCATCTCGGGCACGGGAAGTTTAACGCCAAGGCTCGTAGACCCGAATGGGAGGGGTCCCGGCGATTACTCGATGTGCCCGCTTTTATGTACAGGCAGACCATAGAAGCGGGAATAGAATTCCTACGATTTCTCTTCAAGCGCAGGAGAGCGGAGGCATTCGAGCGGGAATGCAATCTTCTTTTCTACTGGGGCTTTATGAAGGAGCGCTGGACAAACGCAGCTCTTCGAACGCCGAGCGTTGATTAAGCGAGAAGAATCGTGCTCAACGAAAGCGTGCTCGGTGGATTTCGCTTCGCCCCTGACATCATCTTCGATGTCGGCATGCATGATGGTAAGGACACCGCGTTCTACCTGCACCGAGGATACAAGGTAGTTGCGGTAGAAGCGAATCCAAAAATGTGTGAAAGGGCGGCAGAGCGGTTCAAAGAAGCACTGAAAAAACGCCAACTTCACATCGAGAACGTCGCGATCCATGAGAACGACGAAGTACGCCCCTTCTATATCAGCGAAGTCGATAAATGGTGCTCATTTGACTTGGGTATGGCGTCTCGAGAACACCACTCATATAAGTCGGTGCCGATGCAGTGCACTAGTCTTTCTACTTTGCTTCAGAAGTACGGAGTACCTTACTACCTGAAGATCGATATAGAAGGCGCCGATTCTTACTGCCTGAAGTCCTTGTGTGCAGAATGCCTTCCTCGGTATGTGTCTCTCGAGTGCGGAAAAGACTTTGGATCCGACGTTCATCGACTGCACGAGCTTGGGTACGAGAAATTTAAACTGATCGATCAGGAAAACCTCCGCAGTCATCCGCATCACCTAAAAGAATCCCTTGTTCAACAGTTGCGCTACCGCGCTAAGAGAAAGCTTAAGAATGTGAGCGCAGGAAGATGGCGAGACGAATGGATGTTTGAGGGCGGTTCCAGCGGTCCCTTCGGCGATGAGGCAGATGGGCCGTGGCTAAGCGTTGGAAGTGTACTCGGGCGCAAGGCCAGCTGGCAACGGTCATTTGAGCATCTTGGCCTCGATCCAAATACGTTCTGGCAAGACCTTCACGCTGCGCGATAGTCCGACACACCGATTCGCACACAGCATTCAGTTCGGGTTCAGCTAACGTTTCTCGGAAAGCGATCGAAGATTACTGATTTTCTAAAACGCAGTATCCGCGTGGATGCTAATTTGAATGGAATCAGTGCATTCGATTTTCTGGTCCGGCTTTCATAATCCCTTCTTTGCGAGGAGCTGCGATGCATCTTCGCTGTAGTGCCGGTGCATGTGGCGCCACGCTGGAACTCCACGATCGTTCCCTTGCCTGCCCTAAGTGCGGAGACTTGCTCGAAATCGTAGTGGAGCAGAACCTGCCCGATGCCCTCGTGCTGAAGAAAGTCTGGCTCGAGCGGCGTAGCTCCCGTGATCCACGGGACACCAGCGGTGTATGGCGATTCCGCGAGTTCTTGCCCGATTGTTACGGCGACTCCGGAATCGTGACGATATCTGAAGGCAACGTGCCACTCGTGCGGGGACAGAAAACAGCACAGTGGGCAGGTCTTCGAAATCTCTGGTTTAAACATCTAGGCTGGAATCCAACCGGATGCTTCAAAGACCTAGGCATGACAGTTGGCATAACAGAAGCCAGGTTCGCGGGTGCGAAGGCGGTTGGCTGCGCTTCAACCGGAAATACGGCTGCATCTCTGGCCGCCTATGCAGCGCGTGCTGGACTGCGGGCGCGCGTATATCTTCCTGCGGGTCAGGTATCGCTCAATAAATTGGCTCAAGCGATCGACTTTGGGGCCGAAATCGTCGAAATCGAAGGCAGTTTCGATGATGCGCTCGAAGCGCTCCTTCGCAGTGCCAATCCGGACCTCTATTTTCTGAATTCTATTAACCCGTTCCGCATCGAAGGCCAGAAAACTGCGATGTTCGAATTGCTGGAGCAGTTCGGTTGGGAAGTTCCTGATTACTTGGTCGTTCCAGGCGGTAATCTCGGCAACTCATCGGCATTCGGCAAGGCTTTCGAGGAACTCAAGAGCCATGGCTTTATCGAAAACGTTCCACGAATGGTCATTGTGCAGGCGGAAGGCGCCAATCCGTTTGCTCGCCTCTGGAGTTCCGGCTCTAAGAAATTGGAGGCAACCGAGCATCCGGAGACCGTCGCGACTGCCATTCGCATCGGCAATCCTCGGTCTTGGAAAAAGGCTTTACGTGCTGTCGAGTTCACGGACGGTTTAGTGATCGATGTTACGGATGAGGAGATCGGGGAGGCGAAGGCACTGATCGGGCGGGATGGAATTGGGTGTGAGCCTGCTTCGGCAACAACGCTCGCCGGGCTTCGAAAGTTGACCGCCGCAGGAAAGATTGATTCAGATGCGGTTGTCGCCGCCGTTCTGACAGGCCATGCGCTGAAAGATACGGACTACATCATCAAGTCTCAGCAGAAGCGCGAATCCAGAGAGGTGGCGGGAGTTCATGCGTGCTGACGAACTCGATGGCCGTTCAGAAATGAAGCGGCGATCGTCGTCGGAGCTGGAAATCGAGGTGCCCGGGTCAATTGCCAATCTCGGCCCGGGATTTGACACGCTCGCGGTCGCAATACAACTCTATTTGCGGATACATGTTCGCGTCGAGCCAGGCACCGGCGAATTACATTTCAAATTCCCAGGCTGGAAACTCGATGGCGAGAATTACATCGAGCGCGCGTTTCGGTTTCTCGCCGGCCAGCATGGGCGCTCGTTCCCTTCTCTCTCGGTAGAAGTGGACAGCGATATCCCAACCAGAGCCGGGCTCGGCAGCAGTGCGGCAGCAACGGTAGCGGGCCTGCGGCTTTATGAGGCCGTTGCCGGCCGGCTGCCGCCGCAAGCACTGTTTAACGCCGCGTGCGTCCTCGAACGTCATCCGGATAATGTCGCCGCAGCTCTGCTCGGAGGTCTTACCGCGAGCTGCCAGTTATCTGATACGTCCGTCGTTGCTGTACGGCTGCAATGGCCGGAATCGTTGGGTTTCATTGTGCTGACGCCAGAATTGCCGCTGTCCACCACTGCATCGCGAGATGTGTTACCGGAGAGAATTTCTCGTGATGACGTGGTTTTCAATCTGCAACGGCTAGCACTTCTTCTTCAAACCCTTCAAAGCGGTGATTTCACGTTTTTGCGGGAAGCCCTGCGCGACCGCGTTCATCAGCCGTTTCGCCAAAAGCTCGTGCCCGGTCTGGAACAGGCTTTATCTCTCGAGCATCCTGATCTTCTCGGCGTCTGCCTCAGCGGCGCAGGACCATCCATCGTCGCTTTAGCGGAACGTAATTTCGAAGCAATTGAAGGACTGCTGGAAAGAAGTTTTCTGCCTCTAGGATTGCCTTTCACGATCCGCAGGATCAAGGCGCATCAGAATTCCCAAAGCGGCTCCGGATTCCGCGATCCTCCTTCAGCCCACGGATACTGCTGGAAGTTTTCCCAAATGACACTCCTCGTGAACGGCGCGCACTGCTCTGTCAAGGCCATCCAACCGCACAACGATACCGATGGTAAGCTCGCTCGAGCCTTGAGCGATGGCGATAATGTTTATCTCTTTGCGGGAAATTGCGGTAAAAACGCGGCCGGCGAGCCCAGGCGTACCGCGCATTCCCTCCCCTACGACCGCGAGTAAGCCGACATTTTCATCCACTTCGATGGGCTTTAAATACCCATGCGCCAGCTCAATCGAAAGGTTCGCTTCCAAGGCTTTCAAGGCTGCGAGAACATCGTGCTTGCGGATAAGGAAACAAAAGCTCTGGCGGTAACTCGAGCTCGAGAAGACTAAGATTTCGACATTGCCCAGCGCGAGTGCGTCTAGAGCACGCGCCATCAACCTCGTGCCACTCAACACCGCATTGGACGGCTCCATCGAGACCAGTGCCACGTTGGACATGGATGTGACCGCCCGCACACCTCTAGGCTCGTCAAAATGAGATACGATCTTCGTGCCGGGCTTTTCTGGCGCAAAGCTGTTTTTGCTCCACACCGGAATGTGCTTCTCGACCAGCGGGGCAAGGGTCCTGGGGTGCAGGATTTTGGCGCCGTTATAGGCGAGTTCTGCTGCCTCGGCGTAACTCACTTGATCAAGAACGGCGACATCTGCGACGAGACGCGGATCGGCTGTCATGATGCCGTCCACATCGGTCCAAATCCAGAGTTCCTGTGCATCCATAGCTGCCGCAAGAATAGATGCCGAGAAATCGGAACCGCCTCGGCCGAGCGTAGTTGGACGGCCGTCGACCGTCGCGCCATTGAAGCCGGTCACGATCGGCACGGTGCCTCTTTCGATCAGTGGTAAGAGGCGCTCGGCGCACTTTTTCTGTGTCAGATCCATTTGCGGCGACGCATTGCCAAACACAGCATCGGTAACGATCACATCGCTTCCGTTCACGGCGCGAGCATCCACTCCCATCGACTCCAAATAGTGAGCTAACAGCGCACAGGAAAGCCGCTCTCCTATTGCAAGCGCTTCATCCACCGAACGAGGCGGGCGTTCGCCCAACATAAGGATTCCGTTCGCAATCCGATGAAATTCCGAAACCAGCGACTGCACAGCTTCGTACGCTGCCTGGCGGAACTGCAGTTGCGCTCGCAGTCTCTTCAAACAGATCTTCACAGGTCTCGAGATGATGATTCAAGAGGCGGCGCAGCCTGGAGTCTACCGCGGTCCTGTCGCCCAATTCGGCATGGCGCATGGTTTCTAGCAACAGGTCTGTTACCTTGGACATGGCGGAGACAACGACCGTTAAAGGGTGTTCCTTCTGTTGCGCCGAAATGATTTCTCCCGCCGCTCGCATTCGCTCGGCGCTTCCCATACTGGTCCCGCCGAACTTCATGACCAGTAAACCTTTCAACGACTAGTCCTCCTTCTCGCGGGTAAAATCATGTTTCGCGGTCTCTCTATACGTATGGGATTGAGGTTTGATTGGAGGTGGCACTCTGAACGAGCCTAGCACCGATAAGCTCGGTTTAGTTCTTGTGACAGCGAGCGCGCCTGGCGTATTGCATCAACTAACCGGCGTCATTGCGAGGCACGATGGCGACATCAGTTCCATTTCAATCATTGAGGATCAGTCAACTGATACTCGCATTTACTTTGAGGTTGATTTGCCGGGTGCGTCAGAAACTCTCGTGACCGATCTTCGGGACCTTGAGGTAGTTCGGTCCGTCACTCCCGTGCAATCTCTCCAGAAAATCTATGGAAAGCGGATCATCATTGTGGGAGGTGGAGCACAGGTAGGCCAGGTAGCGCTGGGAGCGATTTCCGAAGCTGATCGCCACAATATACGGGGCGAACATATCTCTGTCGATACGATTCCGCTGGTAGGTGAGCAGACCTTGGCCGCAGCCGTTCGCGCTGTACTCCGTTTGCCCCGTGTTCGGGCTCTGGTGTTGGCGGGTGCTCTCATGGGCGGGGATATCGAAGCGGCGGTACGCGAAGTGCGTAGCCAAGGTCTGCTTGTGATTAGTCTGAATATGGCCGGCAGTGTGCCGAACGCCTGCGATCTGGTTGTGACTGATCCTGTGCAAGCAGGCGTAATGGCAGTAATGGCCGTCGCCGATACCGCGCAATTCAATATTGAACGCTTACATCGTCGATTGTTCTAGGCATCCGTTCGATGAAAAAACTGCTTGCTCTTAATCGCGGAGAAATCGCCATTCGGATCCTGAGGGCTGCGAACGAACTCAGCCTTCGGACTGTTGCCGTCTATTCGCAGGAAGACCGCTTGAGCCTGCACCGCTTCAAAGCCGATGAGGCATATCTAATCGGCAAAGGAAAGGGCCCAGTCCAAGCGTATTTGGATGTCGATGGGGTGGTCGCGCTGGCAGCGGAGAAAGAAGTGGACGCGATCCATCCCGGATACGGATTTCTTTCTGAAAATCCGGCTCTTGCGCGTGCGTGTGACCGCGCCGGCATTACTTTCGTGGGGCCAAGTGCCGAGATTTTAGAAACGCTGGGCGACAAGACGGCTGCGCGGCGACTGGCGCAAAGAGCAGGCATACCGGTTGTGCCCGGGACCGAAAATCCGGTCGATCCAAATAGTAAGGACGCGCAGGCCATCGCTGAACGGATTGGCTTTCCTCTCATCGTCAAGGCAGCCTTCGGCGGTGGCGGGCGCGGCATGCGCGTCGTGGATTCGGCGGCTGATTTTACGTCGAAGCTGCAAGAGGCAAGCCAGGAGTCAGCGGCCGCATTCGGCAACAACGCTGTCTTTTTGGAGCGCTACATACGACGCGCCAAACATGTAGAGATCCAGATTATTGGCGACACACACGGCAACATCCTCCATCTTTACGAACGTGACTGCTCGGTTCAGCGCCGGCATCAAAAAGTTGTAGAGATCGCACCGGCTATCGGCCTCCCTCAGAACGTGCGCCGCGCAGTTGGCCGAAGCGGCGGTAGCGTTGGCACGAGCGGCAAACTACTACAATGCCGGGACTGTTGAATTTCTGGTGGATGCCGACACTCACGAGTGGTTCTTCATTGAAGTGAATCCACGTGTGCAGGTGGAGCACACTGTAACGGAAATGATTACGGGCATCGACATTGTTCGAACGCAGATTCAGGTCGCACAGGGACTTTCTCTGCGTGATGAAGAGCTGGGATTGCCGCCGCAATCCGAAATTCCGCTGCACGGCACGGCATTGCAGTGTCGAGTAACCACGGAAGACCCTGCAAACAATTTTGTTCCGGATTACGGCAAAATTCGTACGTATCGTTCGCCGGCCGGCTTCGGCATTCGTCTGGATGGCGGATCGGCATACAACGGCGCCGTAATATCGCCGTATTATGATTCACTGCTCGTTAAGGTAACGGCCTGGGGAACGAATTTCAAGCAGGCCTGCCAACGCATGGACCGAGCCTTACGCGAGTTCCGCATACGCGGTGTAAAGACCAATATCCCGTTTCTGGAAAACGTAATTAATGATCCCACTTTCCAGTCAGGCGGAACGACAACCTCATTTCTGGACGACACTCCACAGTTATTCGAGTTTGAACCGAGGCGCGATCGTGCGACTAAGCTTCTGATCTACCTGGCAGATGTGATCGTAAACGGCAACCCGGAGGTAGCGAATAAGACTGGACCCGCTGTAATTCGCGAGGCAGTCGTACCTCAGTCATGCGCCGGTAAGCCACTCGAGGGTACGCGCCAGCTGCTTGAAAATCTGGGACCGGAGAAGTTTGCTGAGTGGACACGCGAACCAATCCAGGCTGCTCATAACTGATACAACGTTTCGCGATGCACACCAATCGTTGATGGCTACACGCGTTCGTTCCTACGATCTGTTGCGCATTGCCGATTTCGTCGCGAAGGAACTGCCGCAACTGTACAGCCTGGAAATGTGGGGCGGCGCGACATTCGATGTGGCTATGCGATTTCTGCTGGAAGATCCATGGAAACGGCTGCAGGATCTGCGTGAGAAGATACCGAACATTTGCTTTCAGATGCTGTTGCGGGCTTCAAACGCGGTCGGATATACGGCTTATCCAGACAACGTAGTCAAGACTTCATCAGTGAGGCGGCTGCTCAAGGAATCGATATTTTTCGCATCTTTGATTCGCTCAACTGGATGCCGAATATGCAAGTAGCTGTCGAAGCTACGTTGAAAACCGGGGCGCTCTGCGAAGCCGCAATCTGCTACAGCGGCGATATTCTGGACCCTTCAAGAGAGAAGTATTCGCTGAACTACTATTTGCGCCTTGCCCAGGAATTGAAACGGATGGGCACGCACATTCTTGGTATTAAGGACATGGCTGGGCTGCTTCGACCCTATGCAGCATATAAGCTCGTGAAGGCTCTTCACGAGGAGGTTGGGCTTCCCATTCACCTGCACACGCACGACACGAGCGGGATAAACGCCGCAACAATTCTGAAGGCAGCGGAGGCGGGTGTTGAAGTGGCGGACGCCGCAATTTCTGCTATGAGTGGCACCACCAGCCAGCCTAATCTGAACTCAATCGTAGCGGCTTTGGCGCACACGGAGCGAGATACGGGTCTAAGCTTTGACGCATTGAATCGCTGCTCCGATTACTGGGAGACGGTGCGTACGTACTATTTGCCCTTCGACAACGCTCCGAAATCGGGTATGGCCGATGTTTATATCCATGAAATGCCGGGTGGCCAATACACGAATTTGAAAGAGCAGGCAGAGTCCATGGGTCTCGGCGGTCGATGGCCTGAAATTGCTCGCATGTATGCCGATGTGAACAGAGCATTCGGAGACATCATCAAGGTGACGCCCTCGAGTAAGGCGGTGGGAGATCTTGCGCTTTATCTAATCAGCCGTGACATGAGTGTGAAAGATCTGGAGAGCCTGCCGACCGATCATCAACTAACTTTCCCAGACTCTGTTGTCGACATGTTTATGGGTTCGCTCGGTGAGCCGGAGGGCGGTTGGCCGCCCAAGCTACAGCAAATCATTTTGCGAGGGCGGAAGCCGAATAAGGGACGGCCGGGTGAGCGACTTCAGCCAACAGACCTCGAGCAAGCCGCGGGAATGGTCGCGGAAAAGACTGGATCGTCAAGCCGTACCGATCTGATGAGCTATTTGATGTACCCGGATGTCTTCGAAAAATTCGCCGCTGCACGCTCGCAGTATGGCGAGCTGGAGATTTTGCCGACTCCGCAGTTCTTTTACCCGTTAAAGGAGACGGAGGAGGTGACAGTCGAACTGGAGCCTGGCAAGACGCTGATCATTCGCCTCCTGACCGTAGGAGAGCCGAGGCCGGACGGAATGCGGACCGTCTTCTTTGAGCTGAACGGCCAGCCGCGAGAAGTGGAAGTACGGGACAAATCTTCAAAGGCGGCAGCTAGCGTTCGCCGGAAGGCAGATCAAGCGAAGAAGGGTGATGTGGGAGCGCCAATGCCTGGCGCGGTCACCATGCTGCACGTGAAGTCCGGCCAACAGGTCAGAAAAGGGGACCGGCTACTTGTGATGGACGCGATGAAGATGCAGACCACAGTTTACGCGCCAATGGACGGAGTCATTAAGGAGATCATTGTCAACCCTCGAGATACGGTCGAGGCACGCGATCTTCTCTTAACGATTGAATAGCCCGGTCTGCGCAGTCTACACGCCCCAACTGTAATCACGGATCATTGATGTAGCTGATTCGTCTTTTTCGATCAGGCGCATCAACTCCAGCCGCAGAGCATCCACCAGCGCCCGCCAACTCGCGTCGATCACGTTGTCAGAAATCCCAACTGTTGTCCAACTCCGGCGGTGATCAGTCCACTCGACCAAGACTCTCACCTTGGACTCGGTACTAGCTCGTCGATCGAGCACGCGAACTTTGTAATCGGTAAGTTGAACATTGGCGATAGCCGGATAGATGGATGCGAGACACTGTCGTAAACACATATCGAGCGCATGAACTGGGCCATGGCCCGTCGCCGTTGCTGAATGCACGTCATCGCCCACCCGCAGCATCACGCTCGCTGTAGTTTCAGTCTCATCACTGCCCTGCAGCTTGGAAGCGCCGCTCTGAAGTTTTGTGGAGACTTCGTAGCTGACGATGTCGAACGGGTGAAAGTCGGGATACGCGGCCTGGCGAACGAGTAATTCAAACGTACCCTCCGCCGTTTCGAAATCGTAGCCCTGATGTTCCATCAGCTTCATCCGCTGCAGCACTTCACGGCGCGCTGTGTCGCTGAGGTGTTCTCCAAGTCCGTGCTGTTTCAATTTGTAGCTGATATTGCCTCGCCCCGAAAGATCGCTAAGCAGAACGCGTTGCTGATTGCCAACCATCTCCGGGTTGATGTGCTCGTAACTTGCCGCGTCCTTCAGGACCGCACTGACGTGAATGCCGCCTTTATGCGCGAAGGCGCTGCCACCCACGAAAGGCTGCTCGCGGCGCAGTGGCAAGTTTGCCACTTCAGCCACGAAACGCGACACGGTGGTCAATTTCCGCAGATTGTCGCGGCCAATAGTGGTATGGCCCAGCTTCAACTCGAGATCCGCCAGGATGGAGCAGAGATTCGCGTTTCCGCAGCGCTCACCGTAACCGTTTATACATCCCTGTACGTGCGTTATGCCCCCTTCGACAGCAAGAATGGTATTCGCAACGGCCACGTCCGAATCATTGTGGCAGTGGATACCCAATACTCCGTCGAAATGCTTGCGAACTTCTTGTATCGTTTCGACCAAAGACATCGGTAACGTGCCGCCATTCGTATCGCACAAACAAAGGACGTCCGCTCCGGCCTTTTTCGCGGCTTCCAGCGTCCGCAGAGCAAAAGCGGGATTGGCATTGTAGCCATCGAAGAAATGCTCGGCATCATAAATGACTTCGCGCCCTGTGCTTTTAGATACGAGACCGTCTCAGAGATCAGGCGCAGGTTCTCTTCTTCCGTGATGCCCAACACACGCTGTACATGGAAATTCCATGTCTTTCCGAAAATAGAGACTACTGGAGTTCCACTCGCCAGCAACTCCGACACGTTCGAGTCCTTTTCGACCGGATTCTTGGCAAATCGCGTTGCGCCGAACGCCGTCAGCTTAGCGTGCTCGAGCTTCAAGCTCTTAGCCCGCGCGAAAAACTCTTTATCCTTAGGGTTCGACCCAGGCCAACCGCCCTCAATGTAGTCGATACCGAGGTCATCGAGCTTCTCCGCAATCATCAGTTTGTCGTCTACAGAGAAAGAAATCGGACTCACCTTGAGTACCGTCGCGGAGCGTCGTATCGAATGTAAAGATTTTCATAAGCTACCCGTCTTAAAATTCATAATTCAAAATGCAAAAGGCCACCGGCTTTCGCCCGGTGGCCTCGAAAACTCCGTTGGTCGCGAAGTCTCAGGCCGGGCCCGTAATGGCCAGGTTAATAAGAATGCCGCCGTTGAGAAGGATCAGCATGAGACTAAGGATTACTTGGATTATAAGACATGCGCCTAGAAATGCAAAGATGACACTGGTCCCCTGCTCGAAGCTGCGAGCTTTCATCGGGCACATGGGCACTGAGCCGCTGCATCCCCGTACCGGCTTTAACCCCGATCCCGTCTATTTCAACGATGCATCGGTTTCCCAATCCTGCCGCGAGTCCTCTGTCCCGGCGCGAATGGTTGGTCTCTAGTGCCGCTTGCCTCCTGGCGGCGCGCCCCTCACCCACTCAAAATCAGCCCACTTTTTCGACCGAAGTCAAAGTAGTCAACGTCTTCGCCACAGTTCGAGACAAAGACGGCCATATCGTCACCGACCTCACCAAGGACGACTTCACGCTGCTAGAAGACGGCAAGCGGCAGAACATCCGCTACTTCTCGCAGGAATCCAATCTACCCCTCACCATTGGCCTGCTCGTCGATACGAGCCTCAGTCAGACCCGGGTGCTCGAAGATGAGCGCGGCGCCAGCTACCGCTTTCTCGACCAGGTGCTGCGCGAGAACAAAGACAAAGCCATAATCGTTCAGTTTGATCAGGCCGTCGTCATTCGCC
This sequence comes from uncultured Acidobacteriaceae bacterium, assembly GCA_963771565.1. Lineage (GTDB taxonomy): Bacteria > Acidobacteriota > Terriglobia > Bryobacterales > Bryobacteraceae > Bog-105. The sequence continues at coordinate 85,839 of CAVYUB010000016.1, read as the reverse complement.
AAGGTCTCACCATATCCCACAAAGACCTGCAGGACACGCTCTCGCTGCTCGACTCCCCTACTGCCGAGCAAGCCCGCGAGGGCAGCGGCACCCTGCTCTACGATGCCGTGCGAACTGCCTCCATTCAGGTGATGCGCGGCGTGCAGGGCCGCAAAGCCTTCGTCGTACTGACAGATGGTGTCGATTTCGGCAGCGCGGTCAACCTCACCGATGCCATCGAGTCCGCCCAGCGCGCCGATACGCTGGTCTATTGCATCCTGTTCTCTGATGAGTCGTATTATGGCGGCATCTCGCTCGGCCCTAGCGGCAGGGGCGTCCTCAAGCGGCTTGCGAGCGAGACCGGCGGCGGCTATTTCGAAGTTTCGAAAACTCGCACCATCGGCCAGATCTATGATGCCATTCAGGCAGAGCTGCGCAATCAATACAGTCTCGGCTTCGTCTCAGATCGCTCTATTACCCACTCCGGCTTTCGTAAACTTGAATTGAAAACGAAGCAGAAGAGTTTCACTGTTCAAGCAACGCGCCGCTACTATGCCGAAACTTGAGCGTCCGGTTCTATACCTGGAAGGCTTGAGATTAGCGAGACATTGCCGGAGGCGTCGTGCGGCAAGCTCCACCTAAATCCCTGGCGATAGTAGTGGTCATAGCGTTTTGTTTGTTCGTCGACTACTTCCTTTACGGAGTCGTGATGACGTTAACAGCGCACTCTCCGGCTAAAATCACCAGCGAAGAACAGCTCGGGAACAAAGCGCGAATGTCGATAGCGCCTCGTCGATTACTCCGTTGCGTGGGAAGAAACAGGACTACTGCAGCGCAGACGTCGATATTGGCTTGTTCGTTAGCTTTGGCCGCCTTTGGGACCATAGAACCGCTCCTGCCGATAAGGCTGGGCCGTTATGGCATGAAACCTGAGACCATCGGCCTGATGTTCACCGCCTCATCCATCACCTACGGTTTTTGCTCGCCCTTGGTTGGATGGGTATGCGAGCGCCTGCCTGTCAGGAGGGTCATAGTTGCGGGCACGATCGCGATGGCGGCCACTCTTCCACTGTTATCGGCTTTCCACGGAATTGTGCTCACGAGCGTAGCGCTATGCCTGATCAACTGCTCGTTTGCATTCACGCTGAACCCGGCCTCAGCCGAGCTCGGCAAATGAGGTAGACCGGGCCGGAATGTCTTCGTATTCCGCCGTGTATGCGGTTTACAACGTCGTTTATTCGGTAAGGATGCTGGCGACAACCGCGCTCACTTCTGCGGCAGCTCGCTCACTGGGCTTTTTCCGCGTTCTGCTTTGCGTAAGCGCGGCATTGATACTGTGCACGCCACTTCTCATATTGGCGGACTCACCGCGGCCGGCGGGCGTCGAAGAATCGTCCAGGTGCCGGCCGGACGCAACCCCATCGAAATAAATATAGGAGAACGCAATATGACTCAGAGCATTGATAACCCCGACAGCTTCATCGCGGCGCTCGATCGCGGCGAATCTCTCCCGGCCCACTGGTACACCGATCCTTCCATTACGGCCCAGGAGATCGAGCACGTTTTCAGAAAGAGTTGGAACTACATCGGACCATTGAAGGAAATCTCGCAGCCCGGCGACTTTATCACTGGCTACGCCGGCGAGGTTCCCGTGGTGGTGATCCGGAACGAGAGCGGCCTAACAGGTTTCATCAACGTGTGCCGGCATCGAAGGCACGAAGTAATGAAAGGCCGTGGCAACGCAACGATGATGCGCTGCGGCTATCACGCATGGACGTACGATCTCACTGGATGCTTGAAGGGTGCGCCGCGCTCAGCAGTCGAGCCAAACTTCCGGCTCGAAGACTATCCCCTGCTGTCACTTAAAGTGGAAACCCTTGGTCCCTGGGCCTTCGTCAATCTGGACCCAAACGCGGCACCCCTTGTCTCGTATTTCGGTAAGTTGCTCGATATCCTTGCGGCCAGCGGCATCAATCTTGACACCCTCGAGCTGTATGAACGAGAGGAGTGGCAGGCAAACGCAAACTGGAAGACGATGCTCGAGAACTACCTCGAGTGTTATCACTGCGCGGTGGCGCACCCGGGGTTCAGCGCTGCGATTGATGTCATGCCCGACAACTACAATCTCGGAGTGCATGGCTGGTTCTCGAGTCAGGTGGGGCATGTCCGTCGCTCGGCACTCGAGGGCAAGAGCACTGTCAAGATCTATGACGCTCGGGGCGAAGTGGCGCAGGCGCAGTATCATCTGCTGTGGCCTAACATTACGATCAACATCAATCCGGGATTCCCCAATCTCTCTATCGATATCTGGGTTCCAGATGGAGCGAACAAGACAAAAGGTTTCTCCGAACAATACTTTGGGCCGGGCGTATCTGAGGAATTTGCACAAGAGTTGATCGCCTTCAATAAGCAGGTCGGCTATGAAGACGATGTCCTAACCAACTCCGTTCAGCGCGGTTTGCTCGGCGGCATTCCGGAGCGCGGCAGGTTTCTGATCAACAGCGAGCACCTCTGCATCCATTTTCAAAAATTGATTGTCAACGCACTGGCAAAAGGGCCGCTGGCTTTGAAAGAGACAGCTCAGGCCGGTGAAACGCAAGCGGCAAGCACGATCTCCGTCGCTCCATCTGCTTCGGTGACTCCGGAAAGCGAACGCAACACATTCGTGGAGTTGGAAGTAGCCAGGGTCGAAAAGGAGAGCGAAACCATCAGCTCCTTTTATTTGCGCCGAGCGGATGGCGGGAGCCTCTATCCCTGGGAGCCGGGCCAGTTTCTGCCGATCCGGGTCACGATGAAGGGACAAACGGAGCCAGTCTTACGGACGTTCACGCTCTCCACGCGCTGTAATCCGGAGTTCTATCGCCTCTCCATCATGCGGCGCGAAGGCACTGGACTGGTATCCCAGTTCCTCCACAACAAGGCGGAAGCGGGCTTTCGTCTCGAAGCCTTGATGCCCCGCGGCAAGTTCGTTCTGGATCAAAGTTGCACGCGACCCGTAGTGCTGGTTTCCGGCGGTATGGGGATTACCCCAATGATGGCCATTGCCGAGCATATCGTTGAAGAGGGCCGCCGCACAGGCACGTTCCGCCCAATCTACTTTATTCACGGAACTCAAAGCAGCCGCGTTCACGCATTTAGGAAGTACGTCCAGGAGCTTGCTGCCCGGCATCCCGCGAATGAGCGTACGTATTTGCTACAGCAGGCCGGCCAATGGCGACAAGGCAGGTATCACTCATGATGCCGACGGACATATCACGTATTGACACTCTGAAACAGCTTCCGTCTTTTGCTGATCACGATTTTTACCTGTGTGGCCCGGCAGCATTCATGAACTCTCTCTATTCCGGGTTGATTGGACTAGGCATCCGACCCGAGCGGATTCACTTTGAGTCCTTCGGTCCCGGAACAGTGCTGAAGCCAGAGATCCCGAGGGGAGCTGCTCAACGCGTCGAAGGGCGGGATACTGGCCCGGCGCGGATTCGATTCGCCAAATCGATGGTCGATGCAACATGGTCGCCTGACAAAGGCACGCTTCTTGAATTTGCGGAGGAGGTAGGGCTCGCGCCTGCCTTCGGTTGCCGTTCGGGCATTTGCGGAACCTGTAGAACGCATATTGAGACCGGTTCCGTGCGCTATTTGGAAGAGCCATTGGCCGACCGCGGTCAAGGCGAAATCCTACTCTGTTGTTCAGTGCCCAGGCTGCCTTCGGGCCGACAAAACGGAGAGGATCCGGATCTGATTCTCGATCTTTAGGCGCCAGCGACCGCCTTCTGCCGAGCAAGCCTGCGAGGCCGGCATCCTCCTCCCACCTGTTTAGGTCTGTTGCCCCATAGATCGAGACCAGGATTTCGCAAAGGTCATTATCCAAAACAGATCCTAATTAACCCTTTTCTTCCAACAGCAGTCAGTAAATCATTCTTGCTTCTACTAATGTTTGTCAATTAAGGCCACAGCAGCTCTAAATAGACACACGCATTTGACTATTACCATTGCGATTAGAGTGGATATGTGACAAAACTGCTATCCATTTTTACTAGCAATTCACCTTTTAGGTTCACGACCGCGCACAAGTTTTTACGCAAATTGGTGAAAACAAAACCAGCCCATCTCAAGGCCATGTGGATGCGTTAGGAACGTCGCTGGGAGTTTTTCCACAAGGAGAAAATATACCAGCATGAGAAAAATTCGATTGGAGAACTTTCAATGAAATACCAAATTAAACATCCTCTCTCGTTTATCCTAACGGCATCGCTTTTACTATTGCCGCTAGCCAGCGCTTTAGCTCAAGGGCAGGTTGAAGAGCCTGGCGATCCACAGGAAGCCTCGGTGCATGAGAATACGGCGGCGCAGGATCCTGAGGCACCCGCTCAGGACGTCAACATGACTCCAGTTCAACCGGAGGCCCAACAGGGAGCAGCGCCGGTACCGTCCGGAATTTTTAGGCCTCAGGGGACGGTGATTACCCCAGCCAGCAGCGTCTCGCGTCCCGGCAAAGGAGCTCACACTAACTTCAAGATTTTCGTTCCCGCCGGCCACCAAGTATCCTCCGCGGTCCCGGATTACACCTTTGCCGAAACACCCGCATCGATGGGCTGCGTTTACAACGTCGGGCCTATCTACAGCGGATGCAGACCGTCAACCGGTGGCAAGGACCACCCCATCGGCGGTTGGGGCGCAATAGCGTTGGTGGACGCCTATGACGACCCGCATGCGGCGTCCGATTTGGCGTTTTTCGACACCTATTGGGGCTTGCCTACAGCAAGCTTCGCGGTGGTTTACGCCAACTCGAGCTTCGGCACTCTTGGCGGGCTGACGGCCAGTTGCAGCGGGACGCCGCCACCGGCAAACGCTATTGGCTGGGACGTGGAGGAGTCTCTAGACATCGAGTGGTCGCACGTGATGGCACCCGCCGCGAAGATCATTTTGGTAGAGGCTTGCACCCAGAACCTCCCAGATTTGCTCTTTGCCGAGCAGGTGGCTGGCATAGAGGTTGGTAAGTACGGCGGTGGCGATATCTCCAATAGCTGGGGATACCCAGAGAGCTACGTTGGACAACCCGGAGACGGCGGCGGGACTTTCACCCAACAAGAGGATGACAATTTCTTCTACCGTTACTACTGGTCCGACATCACCTATTTTGCGTCGGCTGGCGACTCTGGAGCGGAGGTTCTCTACCCCAGTGCTTCACCGTGGGTAGTCTCCGCGGGCGGCACCACCGTAAACCGCGACGCCAGCGGGAATTTCTTAAGCGAGAGCTGCTGGTCTGACTCAGGCGGCGGCTCTAGTGCCGTGGAAACCTGGGCCAACCCGCCGAATATCTTTAACGGCATGGGACCTTGGTCTGATTATCAATATCAACTGTTCGGAGGGGCTCCGTATGATTTTCCCGCCCGATCCACTCCCGACATTTCCTTCAACGCCGATCCTAATAGCGGCGTATGGGTCTACGATACCGATGAGGGCGGTTCTTGGTATATCGTAGGGGGCACTAGCGTATCCTCCCCTGCACTCGCTGGCATCGTCAACGCCTCCGACAACAGGTTAGGAATGGCTTCGTCGAAAGCCGGCGGCTACTACCAAACCTCTGAGCTCAACCTCCTCTATTCGCAGCTCAATACGTATACCGCATTTAAGGCCAACTTCTACGACGTCACAACGGGATCGAACGGCCACGCCGCTGCTAAAGGCTATGATCAGTGCACCGGTATCGGAAGCCCGCGCGGCCACCTCGGAAAATAACCTTTCACAGTTTAAGAATGCAGTTCCTCAAGAGGCCCCGCCCGGCAGGGCCTCTTTTTTTCCCCTATTGTTCCGGGTGCCCCAGGTTCGCAACCGGATATCACTTGCTGGGAAGCGAATGTTCCCGCTCTAGTGAGTAATGATCGTGTCGCTCTGTACGATACGTTCGATAGTGGACGCAAAATAGGTCTGGTTAGCACCCCGGGGGCCGCCGGGCGCAGGCGATCCTGAATCGGGCCTGTTCAGAACCATCAACACGCGATCACCGACGGCGAGTGGCGACTTATCAACCCGCTTTCCATCGGGCAACAAAACGCGGGCACGAGAGACGTCAACCTTGACGGTAGGCCCCGCGACCACGAACTGCGCATGGCCTCCTGGTCCGCCTGGGTAGCCGTCCGGCGTCTTCACGGTCACGAGAGCGCCTTGTATTCCCGTGATACGGCCTTGTATTACAAGGGGCTCGGAAGAGACAGGTTGTCCGTGTACCTGGCTTTGCGAGTCTGCTCGGACCTCCCGACCCTTTACGCTGCCGAGTGCCGTCAGAAGCATAGTTGCTCCCAGCAGCGCGTTAATCGTTCGGCATCCCTTCGGGCCGAGATTAACGAAAGATTGTACTCGTCCAGTGGAGCGCATTGGCGACAGACAAAAAGTCAAGTTCACTTCCGGCTTCCGGCGCTGATGCGGGCTTCGATGTAGCCGGAAGGCTCATCTGTAGGCACGAAGATCTGGTTTGGATTATCCAGGCCAAATCTGAAAAGATCGACCAAAAGGCGATGCTTGTTGGGCATTACGAGATGGATCTCTTCGAGGATTGGAAAAGCTTCGATCGCGGCTTCTCCCATCGCATAGAGCGTGTGCTGGACGGACAGGCTTTCATGTTTTGCAAACGTTTCGAGGAGCGTGTGGCGGATCGCCCTATAGGAAACATTGAAATCGACAGTGCCGGCGCGATAGGTCCAATCGGCATGAAGAACTGTGCCCAACAGGCGATCTTGGGTCTCGGGCAGGGTCGTATATTCGTCTTTCATATAACCGGTGAACGCAGACTTGCTGGTCTTCAGGATTTCCAGATTGCGAATTCCCGAGATAAAGGTCTCATTAGAGCGTGCCGCGGAGAGAACTACGGAACGACATTCTCCGCCAGCTTGCAAGAACGCGGTATCATGAGCCCCCATATGAGTCCAAGGCGTCTGCTCGATTTCAACCGTTACCTTCGTCAGATGGGCCAGGCGTGACAGGAAGTGGCGTGCCAAATCGGCAGCGAACTGTTCAATGCTTTGGATTGGTTTCTGCCGGGCGACGATGTAGACAGTGTTCTTTATCGTATCTGTTGGCAGAACGCTTGTGTTATCGCCAGCCGTATACGAGCGCATGAAATCGCCTTCGAATAAAATCTTCACCGAAACTTCCTTCACGTCATGGCGGCCATCGTTTCGGGTCACCTGTGTGAGGCGAACGCCGGTCTTTCCGTATGTATCAAAGCTCAGCATGGGCATCGATCAACTGCCACGGTAAGTGGTGTATCCAAAAGGACTGATCAGCAAAGGGACGTGATAATGGGCCGATGCGTCGCGAACCTGAAAACAAACCGTAACTTCGGGATAGAAGCCGTTCGGAAAGTAATCCACTATTTCAAACGACAAACGATAGGCGCCCGGGGATAGCGAATAATCTTGAGGTACCAGCGCCGCACATCGGCCGTCCGCGTTCGTAACCCCCGATGAGATTTCGCCGGCATCACCGAACAGGTGTACACGAATGCCAGCGGCCGGTTTGCCGCTCGAAATGTCGAGGACGTGCGTAGAGATGCTGCTCATTCGGCCAAACGCTTGTCCAAACGTAAATGCATGATCTTGGCCTGCTCAGCAGCGGCAATCTGAAGCTCCTGCTCAGGAGCATTTCTCAAGCGCGATTCGAGCGCAGCGAGCATCTCGGCCGCCGGCCTCCCCGCAGCGCAGATGATGAAGATGTATCCGAATCTGGCCTCGTATGTGCGGTTGAGCTCCGCCATAAGAATGGCGGTTTCGCCGGATGCCTGAGACATGCCGCTCTGTTCTTCCGCCGAGAAACTTCGTTCCACAATCGACCTGCGCTCGGTCGACTGCGACGGGGATGCGGCGCTTGGGCTTCCCTCCCCGATTTTCGGATGCCTGGAAAAAGCTTCCAACCAATCCGTCTCTCTCAGAGACCACCAGATGTCGCCAGCGGCACCATGAAGCGATGTGCGATCTACAAACGGTCTGCTTTCGACCATACGTATACCCCAAACTCGCGAGCCGCAGCATTCAAGTAGTACCGCGACCGCTTGATCTTTTGGAGAGCGATTCAGTTCGGCGATGGTCATCGAAGCGTAGATAGGAACTCGCCGAGAAGATTAGCCGTTACCATCGAACGATATTCATCCGTCGACCGGATGTCCGAGATCGGCTCAATCTCGCCCCGGATGACTTGTTGCGCTTCCGCGGCGAGCCTGGGCGAGAGCGTCCGGCCGCGCAGCAGTTCCTCTGTGCGGAAGCACCGCAAGGAAATGGGAGCCACGCTGCCCAGCGCGATACGAACGTCTTGGATGATATTGCCTTCGAGTTCTGCAGTAGCGGCGATGCAGATCTTAGAGATCGCTTGTGCCTTCCGTGTTCCTACCTTCCTGCTGTATTGGCGAAGATCACGAGACGGGCGAGATAGGCGGATTTCCGAGATGATTTCGTCAGGTTGCAGTTGAATCTCTTTGTAGCCCGTGTGGAAATTTCGATACGGGATAGCTCGAACCGAGTTTCGGGAGGTGAGCACGAGCTCGGCATCGTAAGCGAGCAGCGCGGGCGCCGAATCAGCCGCCGGTGATGCATTCGCAATGTTGCCGCCGAGCGTGCCTCGATTCTGATTCGCGATTCCTCCAGTCCAGGCAGCGGCCGTGCAGAGGAGAGGCAATTCTGACTGCAGCAAGCTGTGACGCCGGATTTGCGAGTAGGTTACAGCGCCTCCGATTCGGATTTGATTCTCGTCAGTCTCGATGTTGCGCAGGTCGGGTATGTTGCGAACGCTCACGAGTTTGCGAAACGGCAGCTTACCCGCATTGAAGAGAACCATGAGATCGGTCCCGCCTGCAATAGGACGCCATCCTTCGCCGGAAGCGAGCAGTTGAAGAACTTGGTCGAGATTCGGAGGCGAGATCAGATCATAATCTGCGACCAACGATCTCATTCGCTGCGTTGACTCGCCTTTTGGACGGCTTCAAAAATCGCTGCATAACCAGTGCAGCGGCAAAGATTGCCTGAGAGACCCTCGCGGATCTGCTCCATATTGGGGCTTGGATTCTCCGATAAGAGCTGAATGGTCGCCATGATCATGCCGGGTGTGCAAATGCCGCACTGCGCGCCGCCAACTTCGACGAAGGCCTGTTGAACGGGATGCAAATGGCCGTCCTTCGCCAAATCCTCAATGGTACAGATGCGCGCACCTTCGACCTGCATCATCGGGACTAAACAGCTATTGACGAGTTCGTCGTTGATGATCACTGAGCAGGCACCACACTCGCCTTCGCCGCAGCCTTCCTTGGTGCCGGTGAGGTGCAAGTCTTCCCGTAACACATCGAGCAGACGCTTCATCGGGTACGTCTCCACGGTGTGCGCTGTTCCGTTAAGAAAGAAAGATACCGAGCGCTTCACTTCAGGCCACAATCCGAGTTTCTTCAAACTCCAACGGAGCTTCATCTGAACGGAACTCATCAGTTGTCCGCTTGAGGATATCTTCGGGCAGGAGCGGTACGTGATTGAAGGAAATGCCCAAGGCGTTCTCGATAGCGTTGAGGACAGCGGGTGCAGGGCCATCCATAGGAAGTTCGCCGATGCCTTTGGCTCCCATACCGCCGTATGTGTAGGGAGAGTCTTCAAAAAAGAAGACCCGGATGGGTGGCACATCGGTGGAAGTGGGAATGATGTAGTTGGTCATTTGATTGTTGACCATGACGCCATCATTCCAGACAACTTTTTCGTACAATGCAAAGCCGATGCCTTGCGTGACACCACCTTCGATCTGGCCTGCGGCAAGGATCGGATGAAGGACTCGGCCCACTTCCTGGAGTGCGACGAAATCATCCACTTGAACTTCACCAGTGAGCGTGTCAACAGTGACTTCCGCGACGTAAACGGCCCACGAGTACGCGCCATAAGCATCGCCGCGATAGTGTTCGTCATCCCAATTGATGTTCGGCGGCTGTTCGTATTGTGCTTCGGCGCGGAGCGAGCCGAATTCTGCGATGTACGAATTGCATGCCGCCCTGAATTGCTCGGATGTGTAGTCAGGTGGTAAAGCGCCACATTCCCGAAGCTTGTCCCTTAGCTTGAGGGCCGCGGTTTGGACCAGTTTGCCGACAACCATGGCGGTACGGGAAGCAACGGTCGGGCCGCTGTTCGGTACAAGCGATGTATCGGGACGAATCACTTCCACCTGATCGTAAGGAATTCCCAGCGCCTCGGCCGCGATCTGGGCAAGGATGGTGTTCGTGCCTTGGCCCATTTCCGTCATTGAGCTCAGGATTTTGACCGTGCCGTCAGCCTCGCCCGCCAGCTCGACAGAGGAACAGAGATGCCTCTCGCCGGAGCCCGTGAATCCGGCACCATGCATGAACGTGGAAAAGCCAATCCCTTTCTTGCGAGTGCTGCTTTGGTTGCCGGCAGGAAAGGACCGGACCTTCTCGTTGTAACCGGCGAGTTCCAGTCCGCGGCGCTGGAGAGCGGCAAGATCTATTTCCTCGCTGATGATTTGACCTGTGGCCGTGGTGTCGCCCCGGCGAAGGAAATTGCGGCGACGAAACTCTTCGGGTGGCAGGCCGATGACCTTCGCCACTTTATTCATATGACGCTCGAGAGCGAACAGGCTTTGCGGAGCGCCAAAGCCGCGGAAAGCGCCGTGCGGTGGAGTATTCGTCGCGACAGCAGTGCTACGGATACGCACGTTTTCGCAGTAGTAAGGGCCAGCGGCATGAATGGTTCCGCGGGACAAGACAACTGGCGAAAGCGTCGAATAAGCGCCGCCATCAATCATGAACTCGATATCCATGGCGAGCAAGCGTCCGTCTTTTGACACCGCCGTTTTGTGCCGTGTGCGCGAGGGATGGCGCTTCGTTGTCGCGGCCATGTCCTCTTCGCGGTCGTAGACCAGCTTGACGGGCTTGCCGGATTTCCAGGCGAGCAACGCTGCGTGCCCGGCGATCATGGACGGGTATTCCTCCTTACCGCCGAACGCGCCGCCGGTTTCCTGCTGTACAACGCGTACGCGATCCGCAGGCAAGTCAAACAGCGACATCAGCGCGCGCTGCACATAAAAAGGGCACTGCATGGACCCGTACACGGCGATCCCATCCTGCGGATTGGCAACGGCGACCATGCCGTTGGGCTCGATATAAAGCTGTTCCTGCGCGCCAGTCGAGTACTCGCCTTCGATGATGAATGCAGCTTCGGACCAGGCAGCATCCACATTTCCCTTTTCGACGAGATACCGTTCGAAAACGTTGCTGTCGCCCCAGATCAGTGTCTGCTGTGCTAAAGACGCATCCATTGTGAGGACGGCAGGCAATCGATCATATTCGATGTGGACGTGCTCGCGCGCTTTCTGTACCAGGTTCTTGTCGGGGTGGGCGAGCAGCAGGATTGGCTCCTGTGAATGGTTGACCGCTTCATGGGCCAGGTATGGCTGGTCTTCCGCGATCAGCGAGACGACGTTTCTGCCCGGGATGTCTGCGGCAGACACGATAACGATCTCGTCCCATGGAATGCCGCTGCCGAAACGGATATCGCGAATAAGGCCACGCGGAACCGTACTTCGAACGGTAGTGCCATGAAGCATGCCGTCCATGCAAAGATCGTCAACGTATTCCGCGGCGCCAGTGACCTTGCGGCGCGCCTCTTTACGCGGCACGGCCGTTCCGACTACCCGATGCTGCATATTTTCTTTACTCTAGCGTGGATTCACGCGGAATTCGACCCGTAGTTTACGGGACTTCTTCGCCGATCGGATTTCCGAGGTGAGCGCCGTTCGCGAATACCTGATGTCCGCGGACAAATGTCGCTTTCACCTCTCCGGTGAGTGTTTCGCTTAGATACGGTGAGATTGCATGACGAAAGTGGAGACGATCGGGAGTGACTCGGAACTCAGATCCCGGGTCAAAGATCGTGAAGTCGGCGTCATAGCCGGGTACAATGCGGCCTTTGCGTTCTTCGAATCCGGCAAGCTTCGCCGGCTGCTCGCACATCCAGCGAACCAGGTCTGTAATCGGATGTCCCCGGCGAATAGCCTCCGTCCAGATCACCGAGATGCCGAGCGAGAGTGAGGCAATGCCGCCCCAGGCCTCACAAAAATCGCCTTGAGCCATGCGTTTCATCTCGGGCGGGCAGGGCGAGTGGTCCGTCGCAATCAAATCGATAATGCCCGCGCACAAGCCTTCCCAGAGCAGTTCGCGGTTTGATGCCGACCGAATCGGCGGCGCACATTTGAATTGCGTCGCGCCGTCGGGTATGGATTCGGCGGCGAAGTGTAGGTAATGCGGACACGTTTCGACTGTGATGGGCAGGCCTTCAAGACGGGCGTGCTTCAGACCTTCGAGAGCGGTAGAAGTAGACAGGTGGACGATGTGGATCGGGCAACGCGTTTCCCTGCAGGCGCGAATCAGAAATTCAACAGACTGTCTCTCTGAGATATCCGGCCGCGACTGCAGGTAGCTCGCGTACTCATGCCATTTCGGTTCGTTTGCCGCTCGTGTCGAGATCGAATCCGGAGACTCAGCGTGTACCAGAAGAGGCAGGCCGGTTTTCGCAATCAGCGGCAGTGCAGTAAGCAGTTCCGCTTCGGTCAGCATTGAAAATTCGTCCGTTCCCGGATGCACGAGGAAACATTTGAAGCCGCGCACTCCAGCTTCGGCGAGTTGCATCAGCTCGTGCTGGTTACCAGGGACGACTCCGCCCCAGAACGCGTAATCGATAACGCATTGGCCGCGACGCAGCAGAGCGCTTTTGCCCGAGCGCGTCCACCGTGGTTGTGGATGGAATCGAGTTCAGCGGCATGTCCACAATGCACGTGATACCGCCGGCGGCAGCGGCTTTGGTTGCCGAGGCGAAACCTTCCCATTCGGTGCGACCCGGTTCGTTGACATGAACGTGAGAGTCCACCAGGCCCGGCAGCAGAAAGTGACTGCCGGCATCGTAAACGGCCTTGTGATTTGATGCGGAAGCGTAATCGTCGATCGACGTGATTCGGCCTTGTTCAAAGGCAACGCACGCTGGCCACACTCCTTCGGGCGTGACCACGCGGGTAGAACGAATCATCTGTCTCACCGCTGAACCTGAGTATGCGGTATTGTCGCACTTGCTGACGGCCGCTCGAGCGAGGGCCGGTTAACTCGCAAGCTGCGCAAGTGCCGTGGCAAGCACGCGGATCCCGTTCTCTATCGCTTCTGGAGAGGCGTATTCATCCGGCCGATGGCTGAGTCCACCGGCGCAGGGAATGAACAACATGGCAGTAGGCGCAATCCGCGATATAAAGAGCGAGTCGTGATAGGCCCTGCTGACCATCTTCATAAAGCTAAGGTGCTGGGCCTGGCAGGCTTCGACCAAGGTGTTTAGAAGCGTTGGGTCACATTGACCAGGAGCATCCGCGTTCAGGAGTTCGGCATTAATAGCTAGATCGCGCCGCTGGGCGATTTCTCCAGCAGCGTCTGTGATGCTGCGAAGCACATGGTCGCGGCGAGCGCCATCAATATCGCGAACATCTATGTCCAGCTTCACCCGGCTTGGGATGCTGTTCACGGCTCCCGGAAAGACATCGCAGACGCCCGTGGTGGCAACCGTGTCAATGGCTGCTGATAAACGGGCGGCGGATTCGACCGCGAGAATAAGTTCCGCTGCGCCGGTTAGCGCATCGCGGCGCCGTGGCATCAGTACTGCTCCAGCGTGGCCGCCTTCGCCATGGATCTGGACCCGAAGACTGGCCGGCGCGGCAATGCTGGTGACGATTCCTAACGAGATGTTCTGGTCTTCAAGCAGCGGCCCTTGCTCAATGTGGAGTTCGAGAAAGCCGATATAGTAATTTGGCGCGCGCGACACATCTTCGAGATTCCCGGAGAAGCCAGCTTTTGTGCGAACCTCTTCGAGCGATTGGCCGTCGCGGTCCTCCAAACCACGGAATCCGTCCGGCGTAAGAGTACCCGAAAGCAAGCGGCTGCCGAGACAACCGAGACCAAAACGGGTCGGTTCTTCAGAAGTGAAGACGACGATTTCGATCGAGCGGCGGGGACGGAAACCAGCAGCTTCGAGAGCACGCATGGCTTCGAGCGCGCCGAGTACGCCGACTGTGCCGTCGTATTTGCCGGCATTCGGGATCGCATCGATATGAGATCCAGTCGCAACGGCGGACAGGTCCGCATTTGTGCCGTTCCATCTGGCAAAGGTGTTGCCGATTGCATCTTGGCGCACCAGCAACCCGGCCTCTTCGAAACGGTGCTTCAACCAGGCGCGCGCTTTGAGATCTGCCGAGGTAAAAACCACTCGAGTGACTGCGGGCGGTTCTGCGTCTGAAAAACCTGCCAGCGTCTCGAGCTCAGAGAGGATTCGGGCGGTATCAACGCGAATGTTCATTCGAGGCGAGCGGGTGGCGATTCCAATCTTTGTATATAAGGTACCGGGCGGGCGTTTTTCCAAGCGCCCCGAACCATTGCGGACAAAACGGAGCCATCCAGATGAAATCGCCTGCAAAGACGGGATACCAGCGATCGCTGAGGCGATAGATGCCGCCGCCCGCCAGCATAAGCAACCCGTGTTCCATGGTGTGGATCTCCGTCAGGGGAAGGCTGGCGCCGGGCTGGAATGTCATCGTGTTCACGGCGAAGTCAAAATCGGCTTGATCGGGCAATAACACGCGTACCTCGATGGCGGGATCTTCTAAGAAAGCTTGCGCGGCGACTTCTTCCTCCTTACGGGCGAGAAGATTCGGCTCCCTTTTGGCGTCTACGGGAATGTATTCTTTCTCGATGACCGCTACACGAGCGGAGGTTTGCGAACTGATCCTCGCCTCCGCTCGCGAAGGCAGGTACGCATACCCGCCCGCAGAGAGAGTCTGTGCGGTTTCACACTCGATTGTGACCAGCCCTTCCAAGACATAAACAAATCGCTGGTATTCGCAGGTTTCGATACTGCCATCGGATTCGATCTCAGCAGTGTATTGGGTGAAGCGAGCGCCAAGCGCGGGGCTGGCGTGAATAATAGCGGTCGCACGTCGCATGCCAGGCAACAGCGCACGAACGAAAGTGTCTGGGCTTTGGAGCAGATGATCGCGGGCGCGGGCGCTGCGAGTCTCACCGAAATGACGTGTTGGCGGGTCCGTCATAGGCTGAGGTTTCCGGCGAGTTGGTTTAGGAGCTGCAGGCCCGCCGCTAGCGCGAGTGTGACGTCTTCCTCGCGAACCGTTTCGTCTGGATGATGACTTATACCTTCCGGGCTGCGCAGAAAAATCATGACAGACGGCACTCTCTCGCTCATGATCATCGCATCATGTCCGGCCCCGCTCACCAGCCGGATTGGCGTGATATTGCAGGCAGCTAACGCTCGCTCGGCCAAGCCAATGAGCGCGGAATCGAGAGTAACAGCGGGCTGGATCAATCGAATCTCATGCTCTGCCTGCAGGCCGCGCCGGCTGAGCAATCGCTTTGGCCTGCTGTAACAGATGCTCGACAGCTGCGTCTCTCACAGCATCACAGCGATGGCGTACATCGAGCGTCGCTCGAACGTCATCAGGTATGACGTTGCTTGCTCCTGAATGAACTTCGATGCTGCCCACTGTTGCAACCAGACCCGCATGGGAGAGGGCGTAATCTTCGACCGCCTGAATCCATTCGGCAGCTCCAGCCAGCGCGTCGTAGCGGAGATGCATCGGAGTCGTGCCGGCATGATTGGCCTTGCCTCGGAATGCAATCGACGCGCGAGTTTGGCCACAGATCGCCTCCACAATTGCGAGCGGCTGCCCGAGGGAGTCCAAGACAGGACCCTGCTCGATATGGAACTCCACAAAACCGAGGATCTCTTCCGCGTTTATAGCGGCGTTGGGAATCTGCGATACATCCAAGCCGAAGCTCTTGATCGCCTGCTTGATCGTGATGCCCGAAGAATCTTCGCGTTCGAGGGTTTCCGGAGCGAGCATGCCCGCGAGCGCCCGGCTGCCGATAAACGGAACTTCGAAACGAACTCCTTCTTCTTCCGAGAAGCCGACGACTTCGATATCGAATGGGTATCTGCGCCCCTGAAGCAGTTGAACGAGCGCGAGACCTAATACAACGCCCAAAATCCCGTCATAGGCGCCGGCGTTGGGCACAGTATCAAGATGCGAGCCGATGAGAAGTCGCTTTGCAGGTTGGCCGGTGCCCGAGTAAGTGCCGCGGAGATTCCCAGCCGCATCCACAGTGGTGCGCATGCTACATGCTTCCATCCAGGACTTAACGTACCGATGACATTCATGTATGACGTCACAGAGAAACGTTCTGGTAGTTCCCGTTTGGGACTCACTGCAGCGGGCGAGCAGTGCGCAACGATCCATGATCTGCGCCGCTGTATAGCGCAGGGTTGCGTCAGACTGGGGCATTCTCAGCAGTTAGTATGTCAGGAGACGTGAGTTCGGCGACGCCGAAGGGATGGTTTGCAGGGTCAGATTCGGTTACGATGGCGAGGTGTCGGATATTTGCATCAGGCTCGCTAAGCTGTCGGATCGCGAGCAATTGGCGCGATTGTCCGAGGCACTGTGGCCTACATCTTCCGCGGAAGAGCACGCCGCAGAACTCACACCGATTCTCGAAGGTAAAGCTTCCGCGACGATGCCACTAATTATCTTGGTCGCCGAGGCGAGTGATCAGATGTTAGTCGGTTTCCTGGAGGCCGACATGCGCTCACACGCCGACGGATGCGACCCAGCACGGCCAGTAGGCTATATCGAAGGTTGGTACGTTGCTGAGCACCACCGAAACGCGGGGATAGGTAGCGCGCTTTTGGCGGCGGCAGAAAACTGGGCACGCAGCCAGGGTGCTGTGGAGATGGCGTCTGACACGTGGGTCGAGAACGAGGTCTCCCAGCGCGTGCACGAGGCGCGCGGCTATCAGGTTGTGGACCGATGTGTGCACTACCGTAAGGAACTGTGACATGCGCCCGTGACCAGGGTTGTATCAGGCTCCCTACGATTTGAGGCCGGCATCTGTGTGGCTCGCGCGCGCAGAGGCCGTCGTATGCTCGATTTTGGTCTCATATGGGGAATCGAGCTTGAAGATCACGCGTTTGGAGACGATACGCATCGCGGAGTTTCCGCAGCTACTCTGGTTACACATTCACACCGACGAAGGGCTGGTGGGACTCGGTGAGACGTTCTTCAGTGCGAGTTCAGTAGAAGCTTATCTGCACGACGATGTTGCGCCCATGTTGATCGGGCGAGACCCCTTGGCAATCGACGCAATCGCACGTGATCTGGTTGGGTACGTAGGATTTCGGTCCACCGGAGTAGAGGCGCGTGCGGCGTCGGCGATCGACCTGGCTTTGTGGGATGTGTTTGGAAAGTCGGCGGGGCAGCCGATAGTACAGATGCTGGGAGGCTGGACCCGTCAAAACATCCGCACATACAACACGTGCGCGGGTGCGCACTACATGCGCCGGGCGGAGACGCAATCTTCGAGCAATTGGGGCATAGGGCGCGAAACGAGTGGTGGGGAGATCACGGGATTCGACGACCTGAATGACTTTCTAACGCGTGCGGACGACTTGGCCGAATCGCTCCTCGCGGAGGGCATCAACGCAATGAAGATCTGGCCGTTTGACATAGCGGCAGAAGCCAATCGCGGTCATTATATTTCGAAGGCCGAGCTGAAGAAAGCACTCCAGCCGTTCGAGAAGATCAGGCACCGAGTGGGCGACAAAATGGACATTATGGTTGAGTTTCACTCAATGTGGCAACTACTTCCTGCGATGGCAATCGCGAAGGCGCTTGCGCCGTACGAGACGTTCTGGCATGAGGACCCTATCAAGATGGACAGCCTGGCGAGCCTGAAGCGCTATGCTGCCGTGTCGCCCGCGCCGGTTTGCGCATCCGAAACACTTGGCAGCCGATGGGCGTTTCGCGATCTGCTCGAAACGGACGCGGCGGGCGTCGTCATGTTGGATCTGGGATGGTGCGGCGGGCTTTCGGAGGCCCGAAAGATTGCGGCGATGGCCGAGGCGTGGCATGTTCCTGTGGCACCGCACGACTGCACTGGACCAGTCGTGTTCACGGCATCAACACATCTGTCGCTTAATGCACCGAACGCACTGGTGCAGGAATCGGTTCGTGCCTTCTATAAAGGCTGGTACCCGGAGGTAATAACGGCGGTACCGAAAGTGGAGAACGGATACGTTACCGTGCCGGCACTCCCGGGGCTGGGTTGTGAACTATTGCCCGACCTTGACCGGCGATTCTCGGTGTCGCGACGAAGTACGCCTTAGGCGGCTAACCTCGCAGCGAGGTGCTAACTCTGCGAGGTCTGCTTCTTGGCCTCAGCCAGGATGCCGCGCATGTATTCGGCAGCCAAGTGAGCGTTCTTGTCGACAAACTCCACGCCCACCGTCTGGCCATTGACCACTGGCAGAGGGTGGCACAATTCAAAGCCGGCGTAGCCCTTGTACCCGATGTCGAGAAGCCCAAGCATTTCCGGCAAGCACTTCTCGTCACCTTTTTGCGTAATCCCGTCGGGACCGCGGTCGTATTCGCCACCGAAGTGCCACAGTGTCTGGAGCGGACCGACCTCATTTACTGCCTTGCGAATGGCGGTCTCATCCAAACTGTGTTCCAGACGCGCATCGAAGCAGATTCTTAGATTCGGCGATCCTACTTCCTTAACCATGCGCAAAGCGTCACGGTAGCCGTTGTTGATAACCGGCGGGTGATTCTGCAGAGCAAGGACAATCCCGAAATCGCCGGCGAGCTTGGCTGCCTGGTCCAGGCTTTCGCGGCACCACGCCCAGGTCTGTTCTTCGGAGAAGTCTTTGTGCTCCGCTTTCCACACTGCTTGAGCGATATCGTAGCGGCCCCCTCCTTCAGGCCGCAGCGTTACACCCGGCCAGGCAAGAAACACCCGCATCACTTTCGCGCCCAGGTCGGCCGACATGCGCATCAACTCGCGTGCATAGACCAACTGTGATTCCCGATGCTCCGGAATGGGACTGCTGAAATCGTTATTGCCCGCAACGCCGTAGATCTCGATTCCCTGATCATTGGCGATCCTACGAAGTTGCTGGCACCGAGCCTTGGGCATGTCGAGCGGATTACCGTGCGGACGTTTGCCGTCGATTTCCACGCCCTGATACCCGAATCTCTTGGCTCGTTCGATCACCTGCTCCACGGTCAGAGCGTCGCCTCGATACCAAACGCCTCCGTACGTGATGCTGTACAAACCTAGTTTCACATCGGCTGGCGGCGTAGCAGCCCGGCTAAGCTGTGTTGTCCCAAGGGCGCTGGTTGCCAGCGCTGCGGTTTCGACAAACCGGCGCCGGCTGAGTCGATTTCGATCATCCGTCATCATCAAGGACCTCCAATGGGATTCGCAAAGGCTAACCGAACACGAGAATAGCTAAACACTTCACATGTGCCATTTTGTCACGGGCTTGCTGCTTATGTCCGCCTTTTCGTCATTTTGCGCTGCGGCCGCCAGTCAACTCACTCGAAACAATATCAGCCCGTCGCGTATCCTTAACACAGATGGTGCTCCAATCATGCGGCCCAGTGGTATTCGCCCGCTCCCTCCTACGCAATCCCTTAGCTGTCGGCGCAGTCGCCCCAAGTTCGCCTCGCCTCTCTAACCTGATCGCATCCCGTGTGAACTCCAGCTCTTCGAGCGTTCTCGAGCTAGGCGCGGGAACGGGATCTATCACCGGCGCTCTTCTCAAGCAAGGAATCGAGCCTGAGCGTCTCTTTCTCATCGAACGCGATCCATCGCTCGTCGCCTATCTGCGCGACCGTTTCCCGGGGGTTCGCGTCAGGTGTGGCGACGCTGTCCACGCCAGCCGCATTTTATCTAGCGAATCTGTCGGACAGGTGAAAACCGTTGTATCGAGCTTGCCCATTCGCAATCTCGCCCCCCACGATCAGATTGCAACCGTGCGGGCCATCCTGAAAGCTCTAGCTCCCGGTGGTCAGCTCATTCAATATACATACGCCGTGCATTGCCCCATTCCCGCTAGAAGCTTGGGTCTGAATGCAGAACGCGTCGGCCGTGTCTGGATGAATCTTCCTCCCGCAGCAGTGTGGCGTTTCACGCGCAAAGCGGCTCTCGTGTTGCCGGCATGAGCGCGAAATGCGGCTCGCGTCTGCGCCCCAAAACCTCCGCCCGAATTCCCCACCAGCGATTAACCGGTTATGAACCCTCATCAGCTTCCGACCCCCGGGTCCGCCGCTGCGCTGGAATCCGAGTCCCTCGCCCGCGAACGCCACCGCCCTGTCCGGGTGATGAGGCGCAATCAATGTCAACAGTCTGCCAAATCAGCTTCAATCCGCGATAACTTTTGAATTCGCTGTCCTGGCTGATGATCGGCACGCTTTCGGAGAGAGCTGTCGCGATCAGCATCTGATCGAACGGATCTCGGTGATGCACTGGCAGTTGGAACATTCGCATCGCGTGACGCGGTTCGAACGGAATCAAAGTCAGGCGCAGATCCTCAGCAGTCTTCGAAGCGTCCCCTGCTGTGATTGCTAGCTTATTGATGCTCGCCTTCACCACTATTTCCGTTATCGAAACAGCGCTGAAAAGCAGCTCGCTGTCTTCATTCTCAATCAGCTTCCTGGCGCGCGAGCTAAAGTCGTCGAGTCCCACGTAAGAGAGCGCAATGAAAATCTGGGTATCCAGCAGCACGCGCACTCAGACATCGCCCCGCACCCACGACTCGAGATCGTTCTGCGGCCTCGCCCAATCGCGATCCAGAATCTTGATCTTGCCTTTCAGCGTCCCAAACCGCCGTGGTTTTCGGTCCTCAGATCCCGTTCGCACGAGATCGACAATCGGCAAGCCATGACGGCAAATGGTGACCCGCTCGCCCTTTTCTGCT
This sequence comes from uncultured Acidobacteriaceae bacterium, assembly GCA_963771565.1. GTDB lineage: Bacteria > Acidobacteriota > Terriglobia > Bryobacterales > Bryobacteraceae > Bog-105. The sequence goes on along the minus strand of CAVYUB010000016.1, from coordinate 65,026 downwards.
TGCTGGATCAATTGGGTGAGCTTGTTTTTGGCTTCGGCAACGCTGACCTTCATGTGTCTGTTGCAGCTATCAAATTACTATACATCGGAGTTGCGCATAATTGGGTCGAAGTCGGCATCTCGGTCGTAACCTGTGCGCGGATTCTTTCCGGATCGCCTACAAGCGAGACCTCCAACAATTGAATGAGGATCGAGTAGTTAGCCGCGCGCATTTCACGGCATCAAGAATGAAAAGCATGGAAGAGCGAAAAGTTTTCATTTCACATTCGGCGAGAGACGCTGATTGGGCACGATCTTTTGCCCGAGCGTTAAAGGAACGCGGCGTATCTGTGTGGTTTGACGAGTTTGACGTCCAACCAGGTGAATCTTGGCGTGATGCGCTTGAAGCTGGCTTACGTGGTAGTGACGTGCTCGTGGCCTTACTCGACCCGGAGTCTTCGTCGAAGCCCAATCTTTTCTTTGAACTTGGGGCAGCTATTGGCATGGGAAAGCGAGTTGTTTCCATAGTGCCCAAAGGCATGGATCCAGGTGCTCTTCCATTAGATGTCCGATTACGCCGCTACCTGATTCGTGACACGCCTGAACAGACTGCAGAAGAACTTTCTAATACGCTGCAAGCTGCTTAGTGCCAGCTTAGGGGCTCGGTTCAGTCGTCACACATGATAAGGGCTCTCAGCCATGCATTCTTCCGACGTTACATCCGCTCAAGTGATGACGGACCAGAAAACGCTCTCGACGGTGGCCTGGACGAAAAACAAGGAAGCGTAGCCGACTAACCAGCCAAGTGGGTTAGTCTATGCCGTTACTCATGTGTTTATACCGTCCCAACGCTTGCCTCACAGGTCCACTGACTTCCGAATGGTGCGCGAGATCGGCACAGGAGCCGTGATCGCCCACCGGCCGCTCCGCACCGCCGCACATGCGGGGTCCGTACGCGGCGGTTCGAGAAGTTATGCCATCACTCCTCGACCAATGACGGAAGGCCTAACGATCTGAAGTAGACATTGCAAAGCCCCACATGCAGAGTGTGGGGTCTACGAGTACAGACGCGCGCCGCCGAGTTCTTGCGACAGCTTGGCGTGCCAACCAAACGTCTGCGAAATTAATCGACACCGCAGAAAACTCGGGTATACTAAGCCGAATGTTCGGAAGGATTGTGCTCCTGTTGACGGCTCTATGCTGCTCTCTGTTCGCTTCGATAACCTCGGAGAGCGCCTTCGATGCTCTCAAACAGCTTCAAGGTACGTGGAGGATAGAAGTAGAGGGAAAGCCGATGAAGTCCAGATGTCCTACGGAGTGGCTTCTAACCAGTTGATCGTGACCGAGCAATTCGGTAAGGAACTTTCGGTGTTTTATATGAGACGGCCAGACTTGAGGTTATTCACTTCTGCAATCGAGGTAACCAACCGCACTTGCGACTCGCAGACGGCTCGGTGCCAGGCGTTCTGCGGTTTGAAATGTTCGACATAAGAAATTTAAGCGCGCCGGATGCTCCACCTGTACGAGCAATCATTTACAAACTGCTTGATGCGAATACGTTTGAATTGGAAATAGTGTGGCAGCCAAACGGATCCGAGAAGTACACACTCCACCGGATTCGCGGTGAATAAAGAGCCTTTCGCAACATGATTGCAAAATAACGCGCTAGCCGTCCAATGTCAGCAATGCCGACTACACGGCCAAGTGGATCGGCGAAGCTCGAAAGGGCTTAACTTAAGTGACCGCGGCTCCAAAAGGGGAGGGCAGATTAATCCGGGGAAATGATCTGGTGAACGCCCCTCACGATCTCCGTGGCCTCCGCGCGCGAAATGGGTCGATCCGGTGTGGACCGCCTGGTTGCGGACCGCAAGCCAGCGCTGGACGGTGGGAAGGGGAGCCCTGCCCAGCAAGCGGTGTCTTGAGCGATTTCCAGAAGTTCCTTTAATCGTGTGGGCCGGGGAGAACGAAGCTGCAAGCGGTCTGTATTGGTCCCGGAGCGTGGATTCAAGGAGCGTGATAGCGGCAATGACGGCGGCACGGTATTCGCCGGCCTGCAACAGCGATTCGGTTCGTCTGTCAGGGTGGGCGCATATTCCTGTTCTGCTGTCGAAAGCCAGCCGCGGAGGCTATCGAGAAATCCTCCGCGTCGGCGGATGATGTCAGGCCCGCTGAACGCGGCAGCTCCTGCGATGTCGATCGGCAGAGTTATGCCAGCAGGTATGACGATAAGAATGCGGGAAAACTCCATTTGCTTGAGTGCAGCCGCAGCTGTTGGACTGTGTAGTCTGACGGCATCCACCACGACTAGGCGGGCGCGGCTGATGAGAGCGTCGACTTTCGCGATGACTGCGTCTCCGGACCACCACGTCATCAGCGGTGACGGGCACAAACCCGAATTCGATCACCACTGGGAAAACGCGCTCCCTATAAAACGATACCAGTGACAGCGGTACCACGAAGAGACAGAGTCGAGTGGGCGATCCGGTCGGAAGCGACAGTTCGCGCAAGGGCTGCTCCTCTTTGACTTTGGCTCGCAGGAATCACAGCATTCCGCCAGTATCACTCAGCTCCGTAAACGCTTCGGCCAGTGTCTGGGCGTAGCGGCCCTTCGCACCCGAACAAATCGATGCCCTAATGCCCCGGCGTTGATACCGGAGCCATTCAGTCGCGCTCGCGCCTACGAGTACCACGTAGGCGATCCTTCGCGAACGCCCGAGCCGCTCGGCGACCACCTGCCAGACCTGCCCTTGAAGTTGGGATCATCGAGGCTGTAGCCGACGAGCACCGCCGTCCCGTGCTAATCAGAGGATTCAGGGCGAGATAGGTGGCAAGGAGCGGAAAGGAATGCAGGAACCGATCGTAGTCAGTCTCGGCTGCCACAAGGCGGCTCGGGTGGTTAAGATCACCGTGCAGTTTCAAGCAGGGCGGTGCCGGATTCGTTCAATTTGACTGCGAGTTGCTCTTCGTCGATCAGCGGTGTGCACTGCCGGGGAATGAGATCGTATTGACGCTCAAGGAGGAAATCGAAGTTGGTCGTGCAAACGATATCGAACTGGATGGAGCAGAAGGCCTTGTGTGCCTCGCCTGGTCGAGCCTCGTTGACGTGCAAGAGCTCGGAAAGCCGTTCGATTAATTGTCGGGCCTTTATTCGTGCTCGTATGCCGGGAGATAGCATCGAGAGCGCCGATGGGCTATAATCGCGGAGATCGGCCTTAGTAGGTCTCCCAGGCTCGTTCGATAGCGGCACTTTCTTCTTGAGGGGAAGAACAGCGTTACGAGAAAACCCGGCGCCAGAACTATTGGCAGCCAACGACTTGGCGACAAGGTCGTCCAGCAAGGGCTTCGGGAATTTATTGAGGTGCTTTGAGGCCATTCTAGGGCAGAGGCTAAGAGGATGGTCTAGTATACAGGAGTTCGGGGTGTGGTGGCTACCAAGAGATACCTAATCGAGTCACGACCCGTTTCGTGGATTCCGGATTGGCGACTCGTTCTCGATACTGGCGTAAGTCGAACAGGCAAGCGCCTTGTCGCTGGTTCTCTAATGGTTATATTGAACGTCTCCCACGAAATCTATGACGAACAAGCGCGTGCTTGACCATAGTGGACATCTTGCGATTCGCACACCACTGCTACTCCATTCGAAGCACGGGGCCCCTTAACAACCTCGTTATAGGCCCCGACGGGAAGCTCCTTGTATTCGGGGGGTAATGTTGCACCGATGGGGAGTTGCTTTCCATTGCGATCCCTAATGATACTGGCCATCTTCCCTGTCGGGCTTTTCGTCCTCTTGCGACGAACTCGACCGTGGGGTATCGGTCGACTAGGATCAAACATCGGCGACGACGCCTTCCTGCTGACTTGCGCAAGTGAATCCAAGCTTGACGTGACGCTCTCTGCCGCCGTCTGACACGATGCCCTCGCGCGCGTCAGTGAAGTGCTCAGTCGTTTTTACCGCTCCTTTCTTAGCTGGCCACGTGTGATCAAACGAGCTTGCGGGATAAGAGCAAGGGGACTCAGTTTCTTGATCTCAGTTGTTGTCGCTGCGGATGTGAGCGCTTTCACCTCTGGCGCTTGAAAATCTGTATTGAGGTATACGCCGAGGTCCGACTCACGGAATCGGACATGTTCACCGATGCGCAAGGCTCGTAAGTTCCGGCGGTGACCTCGCTGAGTATCGCGTCTTCGGGCACGCGGAGATGTTGACTGATCTCTTCGATCGTAAAGACCTTCTCAGAAAACATTTAGACACCTCCTTAGTTTTGATAGTATCATAAGCTCTGTAACCGATACAAGCGTTATAACTAAGGCAACTCTGAGACATTCACTCTGCCCTAGAGAGCCGCCCGTTTTCGGCGCTATTCTTGTTGTCGTCGTGACCAAGAACCAGTGGCAGCATTATCTCCCCCAGGTGTATTTGAAGGGGTGCGACCCCCAACCGGAGAGGTGTGGCGATACGACCGCGTTGACAGCTCCCTGAAGCCACTTGGAATTCCTATCATCGGAGCCGAGAGGGACCTGTACACGATAGTTACGGGAGACGAGCTGTCGCAGGAGATCGAGACGAAATGGTTCGAGTCGCTCGACGGACGATTCGGACCTATCCGGCGGAAGATAGAAAACCGGGAGGAAGCGTCAACCGAGGAACTGATACAACTGGCGAACTTTGTGGCGTATCTCAGGATCCTCGGACGCCGGCCATGATCCGCGAGACAGAAACGCGGTTCCGGCAGACCGACGGCGTGCTCGGTCCTGACCGCAACTCGATCAAGTATCATACCGAACCACCAAATCACGAAGCCGACACTTACGTGCTCGCCGAGGAGCAGTGTGACAGCGTATCGCCACGCCGCGCTGACAATGCCTGCCGAAACGATGTTTTGAACGTTCTTGTCAGCACGGGCACAACTCGGCGTGTCCTACTTGACCTCGAATGGACCTTGCTCCTCGCCCCGCATCGACGGAGTTTCATAGTCGGAGACAATCCGTTCGTGATCGTGCCGCCGGAGTCCCATGATATAGATCTGGAGGGTGCTGGACGGATCACACCGGGAGCTGCGGTTTTCGTTCCGCTCAGTTCGCGCGTCTGCCTGAGAGTGACGAATTCCGGAAACCCCGCTGCCGGCTCTCGGCAGGTCGGCGGTGCCGCCGTGCGCGCAATCAATGGCTGCTTGGTGCTGAACTCCGAACAATACCTATTCTCCCGAGCGACGCTCTGCTGAAACGGCTCGTTGCCGAACTTGTTGGTGCACCAGGGAAAGAACCTAGCACAGGTTGTGCTTCGCGAGGCACCGAGCGTCTCCGACGAATCCCGTAGCCTTTGCTTCACTGGTTCACGAAATCGAGAATCAGCTCTCGGAGCAATGGGCGGGGAAGGTGCCGATGGACTGAATGAGTTCAGTGTTCCTGCAGAATCATCCGTTCCCTTGTTTGTTGGAGCACCTCGATTCACTTGACCCGTGCAATTGATTGAACTCATCAACCGGCGGTTGAGTTCCAAGCAGCCGTGGGTCGTTCTCAGCTTGGATTGTCGCCGCTTCGACCGTTGTTCTGCGGCGTGCGGCGGTGTGGCAGGACTTCCGAGGGTGCCCCCCACCTCAAGTTGCCGTGTAACGCGCTACTCTTCCCCGTGCAGGCGCAAGCCTCTCAATCAGCTCGCCCTGGCACATTCCCGAAATCCCGGTCACAACAGATCTCAGAAAAATATCGCTATCTCTCTCCACCCCACCTACATAACCCCGATTTCCAGCTCCCCAAAGTTCGTTTTTGCCCTCCCGCGTGCTACGTTTTAGCCGCGCATGAAACCTGAACAGCTCCCGACCTCTGCTTCCGCCGCCGTGCCGGAATCCGAGTCCCCCGCCCGCGTCTCGCCAGCCAAGCAAATCGCGAACCAAGCCAACGCCCAGCTCTCCAGCGGCCCCAAAACTTCAGAAGGCAAGGCCAAATCCTCCCTCAACGCAGTCAAAACAGGCCTCACCGGCCGCACCGTCCTCCTTCACAGTGACGATGCCCCTGCCTATCAACAGCACGTTCGCGATTACGAAAAGGAGCTCTGTCCCGGCGGCCAGCGCGAATGCGACCTGGTTCAATCCATCGCCGATTCCGCCTGGCGTCTCAGCCGCATCTCCGCTCTGGAAATGGCCATTTACGCCCAAGGCCGTACCCAGTTCGCTGAGCAATTCGATCACGAGGACGCCGCCGTCCGCCCCGCTCTCATCGAGCTCCAAATCTTCCTCGCCTACGAAAAGCAGCTCCGCAATCTGCACCTCCAGGAAGCGCGCCTCCATCGCCGTCGCGAAAAAGATACCGCCGAGTTCCGTCAGCTCCAATCCGAGCGCAGAAACCGGGACACCAACACGCTCGAAGCCGCCTCCCGTCTCAACAAGCAAGCCAAACGCGCCAACCAATCCTTTCGATCCCGCCGCGCTTGGGTTCGAATTTTCAATCTCTGATATCGAGAAGTACAGCTCCGGCGACAGCTCCGTCTTGGATATTGGCTATGCCGCCTTCAAGCGAGCCTCAGACGTCAGAACGAAGCTGCAAACTGCTGCCTGAGTCCACCATTCCGGTGAAAAATTGGCTGATGCTCAAACTGAGCCCCGAGCGTAAGCGAGGTGTTGCCCCAATCTGACCAGGGACAGCGAACTAGTGAACCGTGCCCATCCGGTCAAGAGGCCAGAATACGAAAACCGCTTTACCGTAGATGTAATTCCTGGGCACCAGACCCCAGGCCCGGCTGTCGTTTGACGAAATGCGATGGTCGCCCAAAACGAAATATTGATCCGGAGGTATCAGAATCGGCGGATAGCTTCTCTCATCGCGGTACTCGGGCGGAATGTAATTTTCTACCAATTTTTTGCCATTCACAATGACGTACCCGTCGTCTACCGAAACAGTGTCACCCGGCAGGCCGATCACTCGCTTTATGTATGACGTTGTGCGGTCACCTGGATACCAGAACACCACCGTATCGCCGCGCTCGATCTTACCCAAGCCGAACTTGTAGCTGAACTGATTGATAAACAATCGTTCGCGGTCATACAGGCTGGGCATCATGCTTGTGCCCTCTACCTTCACCGGGCGGTACAAAAACAGAATCACCAGGACCGCGATAAGGACAGACAGCATCAAATCGCGGAACCACGCAATGGTTGTGATGACCGCAGACCGGGACCGCTCCGACACTTCGGCCGCGGAGCCAGGTGCAGTCGCAATCGCTTCAGGAACCGGCTCGCTCATATTGCAGGAACTTATTCTAATTTACAAGGAACGGTAACCGGACGCTCGCATTTCACAGTTTACGTTCCCTTGCGTTGGACGGGTGAGCCGCTTTTTCGGTTGCCCCACCGTGAGTACGTTAAATCATAAGCGCGCTATCACCCGGGTCCGCATCTCATTGCGTTTATAATTCGAGTAAGTGCCATTGCAGATCGGCGAATATGCTCCACATGCCACGTTCGTGGCGTCTTGCAGCTTTCACTCCTTTCGCCGTAATTTGCCGTCGGCTACAGCGCTGATATCGGTACGTGTAGCCTGTCCAACTGTTCTCGGACATGGAAGGAAATTCTATTTTGAATCGAATGATCAAGCCGGCGAGAATGCTGGTCTTGCTGCTTTTTCCACTTTTTCTCTGCTTAAAAACAGGCCTTTGTTCGCAAGCAACCGGAAATGGTGGCACTATTCAGGGCATTGTCACAGACCCGAGTGGCGCCCTTGTCGCTGGCGCTGAAGTCACCATCAGTAATCCTGTCTCCGGCTACACGCAGAGTGCGAAATCCGGTTCAAACGGTACGTTCCGGCTCACGAATATCCCGCCCAATCAGTATCATCTGCAGATCATGCTCGCGGGCTTTCAGACCTTCCAGCAGGACGTCGCCGTGCGTACCCAAGTGCCTATTCAGGTTAATGCCGCTTTGGTACTGGCCGGATCCTCACAGACCGTCAATGTGGAGGCCAGCGCGGACGTTCTCGAAAACGTGCCCTCGGCGCACACGGATGCGGATCAGACTTTGCTTTCCAAGCTCCCGGTTTCGTCCGCGAGCCAGGGCCTGAGTGACGCCATTACGCTGACTTCTGGCGGTGTGGTTGCCGATTCGAATGGCTTTTTCCACCCACAAGGAGATCACGGTGAGACCAGCTACGTAGTCGACGGGCAGCCGATCAACGATCAGCAGAGCAAAACTTTCTCCACTCAGCTTCCGCCGAACGCCTTTCAATCACTCGAACTGATTAGCGGAGCGCCCAATTCTGAATATGGCGATAAAACCAGCCTTGTCGTGAGCGCTACTACCCGCTCGGGTCTCGGTCAAAAGCCTACGGCGAGCCTCGAGACATACTACGGTTCCTTCGGGAACTTCGGCGAAGCAGCCACATTTGGTATAGGCGGCGCGAAATGGGGTAATTTTCTGGTGGTGGATTCGGATCGAAGCGGGCGTTTCTTAGACAGCCCTGAGTTCACTCCGTTTCACGACAAGGGCAATAACGAATCCATTTTTGACCGCATCGATTTTCAGCCCGGCAGCCGGGACTCTTTGCACCTGAATCTGTTTGGCGCTCGCAACTGGTTCCAAATTCCTAATACCTACGATCAACTCAATCAGGATCAGCGCCAGCTCGCCAAAACGTTCAGTTTCGGGCTCGGATATCAGCACACGTTTAATCCGCAAACACTGCTCACCATTGATCCGTTCGTCCGCCAGGATCGCGTCAACTATTACCCGAGTCGAGATCCATTTGACGACACTCCTGCTACCGTTAGCCAAGACCGCGATCTCACGAATTGGGGTACGCGCGCCGATATCTCATACGCGAAGGGCATACACAATATCAAGATCGGCACGGAGCTCATGCAGACCAGATTGGTCGAAAACTTTGCGCTCGGCCTCACTAATCCAAATTTCAATGCGGTCTGCTTGAATCCTGAGGGCACGCCGCTCGCACTGCCTACTGTCACAAGCCCGTCTGCATGTGCGGGTCTTGGTGACATCCCGAATCCGAACCTTTCACCCGGTCTTGTACCCTTTGACCTGACTCGCGGCGGTGTACCGTTCCGATTTCATGGCGCTGCGGACATTAACGAACAGGCGGTCTACGCGCAAGATCAAATGACGATCAAGAACCTGAGTCTCAATCTTGGCTTGCGCTTTGACAATTACCACGGCATCTCTAAGGACAAGCTTGTGCAGCCGCGCGCCGGCTTTTCTTACCTGTTTAAAAAGAGCGGGACCGTTATACGTGGCTCATATTCCCGCACTATGGAGACGCCCTATAACGAGAATCTAGTCCTCTCGAGTACCACGGGCTCCGGCGGCTTGGCTTCTAATGTTTTTGGTGCATTTGGCAGCCAACCGCTCCGGCCAGGGCACCGGAATCAGTATGACGTTGGTCTGCAACAAGCACTGAAGAGGTACTTACAAATTGATGGCGAGTATTTTTGGAAGTACACAAAGAACGCTTTCGATTTCGATACCCTCTTCAACACCTCTATCGCGTTTCCAATCGAATGGCGTCAGTCAAAAATTGATGGAGTCTCCGTTCGCCTCTCCACTTCAAATCTGCATGGCTTCCAAGCGTATACGACGCTCGGTCACACACGCGCTCGTTTTTTCGGCCCTGAAACGGGCGGCCTCATCTTCAACTCGCCGCTAAGTACTGGGGTCTTCCGGATAGATCACGACCAAGCTCTTCAGCAGACCACGTTCTTGCGCTATCAATACAAAAAAGATGGTCCGTGGGCAACCTTTACGTGGCGCTATGACAGCGGTGAAGTAGCAGGTTCTGTTACTGATCTCGCCGATGCCCTCGCTCTCACTCCCGCTCAGCAGGCGAACATTGGTTTCTTTTGCGGGAATCAGGTCGCCACTGTATATCATGGAATCAAGTCATGCTCGGGAAATTACGGAGCAACGCGCCTCGTCATTCCGGCGCCAGGCACGTACAACCCCGATACCAATCCTCCGCGCATTGCACCGCGTAACTTGTTCGATGTTGGTATCGGAACAGACAATCTTTTCCATACCGAAAAGTTGAAAACAACGCTGAAATTCACGGCATTGAACATCACCAACGAGGCCGCGCTATATAATTTTTTGTCTACGTTTAGCGGTACTCATTGGGTTACGCCCAGAACTTACCAAGTCACATTGGGCTGGGTCTATTAAATTAGTCTCTGCTAAATTAAGTCTCTGCCAATTGACGGAATAGTGAACCGGAGAGCGAGCGAATTGCGTCAAACAACTTAACAGGGTCTGATGCAACCGCTAAACGTGTTTCAATCCTGGGGAAAAGTTCTTACCGGCAGAATCCCCATGCTCTCCATTGAAGTAACTCGTGAGTGTCCGCTTCGCTGTCCAGGATGCTATGCCTATGGCGATTCGCATCTTGGAGACGGCGCTCCGAACCTACGTTCCTTGAGCGATTTCCGCGGCGATGATCTTGTAAATGGTATTCTTCGCCTGGTTGATGAACACAGCCCGCTGCAAGTGTCGCTCGTTGGTGGCGAGCCGTTGCTTCGCCACCGTGAGCTAAGCCGAGTTATTCCGGAGCTCAGCCGCCGTCGCGTTTACACAATGATCGTTACGAGCGCTGTCATTCCCATTCCGGAGGAATGGACCAAGCTTCCAAATGTCACGGTCGCAGTGTCTGTTGATGGGAATCCGGAAGACCACGATGTTCGCCGCAAACCTGCAACCTACGAGCGCATTCTCGGGAACATCAAAGGACACAAAGTCAATATTCACTGGACTGTCGTCCGCAAGAACATCGAGCAGGCAGGTTACATGGACCGCTATCTCGATTTTTGGAATGCTCAGGCCGAGGTGAATCGAGTCTGGGTTAGTGTTTACACGCCGCAGATGAACGAAGAATCATCCGAGCGCTTGACTGAAGAGAACAGGAAGCAGCTCGCCGCATATTTCCGCTCTGTTGCGGGACGATATCCAAAGCTCACCATGCACAAGGGTCTCATGGATGCATTTCTTCTGCCCCCAACTAATCCCTCTACATGTCTCTTTTCCAAGCTTTCCATCAATTACACTGCCGATCTCAAGAGCCGCGTTGAGCCCTGCGTTTTTGGCGGTGAGCCCAATTGTGCAGAATGTGGCTGCTCCATGAGTATGGGCATGCACTGGTTGGGCGACATTAAAGTAGGCGGGCCTGTGCGCGCGCGTCACCTTATCAGCGGTTCTCTTGCTGTAGGACGAACTGTAAATCGCGTTCTGCACCGGCGTGAGGGTCTGCGCTGGGGTGATGTCAATCATACGGCAGACTCCACTGAATTCATCCAGATTCAACAATAAAAGGCTGGCTTGCCCCCAGACATGAAAATCGGCATTCTTGGGACGGGCCATTCTGCAAATCAAAGATATAATCGAGGCGGATAGTTTTAGCGGGTCCAGGTCGCACCCACTGCCAAAGCAAATTCAAAACCTCGTCGATACATCAGTCGATTCTGAGAGGCCGTCGCAGTACATTACCGAATTTGCAGCGAGGCACCCGGGCATTTTAGGTCAGCTGAATGCTGATGATGAGCGATTGCGCTGGCTCGTCACTGTCTTCAGCTTCAGCCGCTTTCTTTCAGAAGAGTTGCTGCAACGTCCCGAATGGTTGCTGGGGATTTCGGAGGTCGACCGGCCGCTCTCACTTGACGATTACAAGGAGCGTCTCACTGCGTTTCTGAAAGAACGGGGCATCGCCTCGGTCACAGCTTTAGATCTAGCGCTGTTCCGGCGCAAAGAACTGCTTCGCCTCGTCATTCGCGACGGGTCCGGCCTGGGTACGCTGTCTGAAATTACGGAAGAACTTTCTAACTTGGCCGACGCCATTCTTGCGTGCGCGCTTGAAAAGGTGAAGTTGGAAGTAGCCGACCGCTATGGTTCTCCGCTCGCGCAGGATTCATCGGGACTGGCTGTGTCCGCCGCATTTGCTGTACTCGCGCTGGGCAAGCTCGGCGGCTGCGAACTGAATTACAGCTCCGATATCGATCTGATGTTTCTTTACAGCGGCAACGGCGAGACATCCGGTCCCGAGAGGATCAGCAACAAAGAATTTTTCAAGAAGGTAGCGAACCAGTTCACGAATCTTCTTTCTACGTACACGGCTGAGGGCGTGTGTTACCGTGTCGATCTCAGGCTTCGCCCTGAGGGAAGCCTTGGTGACGTTTGCATCTCCCTGGCTGGAGCTCAAGAGTACTACTCAAAGCGCGCTCGCGATTGGGAATTGCAGATGCTAATCAAGGCTCGCGTCACCGCAGGCGACCAAGCGCTTGGCCAAGCGCTGCTCGATTTTGTAGAGCCTTCGATATATTCGACAACGCTTGACTTCTCAACTATTGAGACGATGTCAGCCACACGCGAGCGCATCAGCGAGAAACTAACTCGCAAGCGGCTCCGCAAGGACGAGCTTGACGTGAAACTCGCTCCCGGAGGGATCCGCGACATCGAGTTTCTCGTTCAGTGCCTGCAACGCTTGCATGGGGCTCGCGAAGTATCCGTTCGGCATGGCGGAACACTCGCCGCGCTGTCACATTTGTTAGAGAACGATCTTCTCTCCGCAACTGAATACTCGCGCCTGGTTGACGCTTATACGTTCTTGCGCCATTTGGAGCATCGGCTGCAATTCGAACAGGACCGGCAAACTCATGCGCTTCCTGCGACGGAGGCGGAGCTCGAACGGCTCGCTCGACGTATGCCGTCCGCGCCGCAAGCTAACCAACCTGGCATTACTTCCTCGGTTCAACTTCTGCAGGAACTTAACCGGCACTTAGAAAATGTGCAGGTCATCTATGATCGCATCGTGCATGCCCAGCGGCCACTTTCTTACTCACACATGCCGTCGGCCAGTTCCAGGCCAGATGCTTCACCACGACCGGTAGAAGAACGTGGTTCGCCCGGCTTCTCGGGTAATCTTCTGAAATCTCTCGAGCAGCTCGCTCCCAGTCTTGCCCATCGCTTTCGGGAGCACGGCATTTACCGTGCGGACCGAGCGCTCGCATTCTTTCTCGAAAGCTTGCTTCAACATCCACCTTATCTTGATCTTCTGAATAGTCATCCGATTCTGGCGGACTACGCGATCCAGATTTTTGAGGTAAGTCCGTTCTTTTCTGAGCAGCTGACACGCTATCCTGAACTGCTCGAGGAAATCGGGCGTGTCGCGCATCATCCGACGCGGCGCTGGGCGTTCGAAGGCCTTGCCGCGCCGCTGAACGATATCAACGGACTCCGACGTTTCTTCCGCCGCGAGATGTTCTCGATCCAAGCAGGGAGCATCTGCCTGCCTGAGCCAGTTTTTCAGACACTCGACCGCACATCCGCGCTGGCTGAGTTCGTGATCGCGCGCGCATACCGGATCGGCCTCGAACGCGGAATCGCGCATGCCCACGCTCACGCAACCGAGAGCAAGCCATTTCAGGAGCCGCAAAACGAAATGATGGTTGTGGCCCTCGGACGCTTGGGGATGCGTGAATTCGATCTTGGCTCCGATGCCGACTTGCTTTTCATCATTCCTGATAGCGAAGCGCAGCGCCAGCGATTCTGGACGCGCGTCGCCGAGCATGTCATCGAGATACTCACGACTTATACAGGCGACGGCACCATCCTGTCGCTCGATACGCGCCTTCGGCCGAATGGACGCGAAGGCATGCTTGTTCAGACTGAATCAAAATACGTCGACTACTTCGCGAACAAGGCCGAAGCTTGGGAAGGCATTGCCTACATGAAGGCGCGTGGCGTCGCTGGGGACATCGAGCGCGCGACGGTATTTCTGACCGAGCTTCAACACGTCGATTGGCGCCGCTACGGTCAGGGCGGCCGTTCCAAACAGGACTTGTATCAAATGAGAATGCGCCTTCAACGTGAAGAAGGCACTCTAAGTCCACTGAAGGCCGGGCATGGCGGCTACTATGACGCTGATTTCATCCTGATGTATTTGCGCCTGAAGGGTGCCGGAATGTTCTTCAAGAGTCTGAATACTCCGGAGCGAATTGACGTGCTGGAGAAGATGGGGCATCTCGAGCGAGCTGATGCCGAATTTCTGCTCGAGGCAACCACGTTTCTTCGCGCCCTCGAGCACGGTCTTCGCATCGCATTGGGGCGCGCAGAGGAGAAACTCCCGAGCTCGCACGTCGAGCAGGAGATGTTAGCTGAGCTGATGCATCGCTGGACAGGTGGATATCGGAGCGCGTCCGCCCTTCAGGCGGAGCTGCAGAGTTTGCAGGACAAAATGCGTCATCTGTTCGAGAGGATTTTCGCGCATTAGCTCAATACGTAATTATTCTTCCTCTTCAACGCGGACATGTGCCTTAGCTGCGGCGATAATCTTCTCAGCTTGCGCGCCGGGCACATAATCGTAGTGATCGAACTCCATGTGGAATGACGCGCGACCCTGAGTCTTAGAGATCAGGTCGTTCTGGTAATTGAGCATTTCAGACATCGGCACTTGGGCGCGAATGGTTTGCATATTGCCCTTTAAGTCCATACCGGAAATGCGCCCCCGGCGGCCGTTAAAATCGCTCATGAGATCGCCTGCGAAATCGGTTGGCGTTTCCACCTCCACCTTCATGATGGGCTCGAGCAGTGTCGGTTTCGCCTGTTGCATTGCCGCGCGAAATGCCTTTCTCCCCGCCAGTTTGAAGGCCATTTCGGACGAATCAACGTCATGATAAGAGCCGTCGTATACCGTGACCTTGAAATCGGTTACCGGGTAACCCGCTAAAAATCCCTGCTCGGCGGCTTCCAGAACTCCTTTTTCGACCGCTGGAATATATTGCCTCGGGATCGCGCCACCGAAGATGTCGTTGACGAACTGAAATTTCTCGCCGCGGGCCAGCGGTTCGAGCTTAATCCAACAATCGCCGAACTGGCCGTGACCGCCGGTCTGCTTTTTGTGGCGACCCTGAACATTCGCAGTGCCACGAACGGTTTCTCGGTACGGAATCTTCGGCGCTTTCAGTTCAACTTCCACTCCATAGCGCCGTTTTAAACGGCTGACGACGATCTCGACGTGCTGCTGGCCATTGCCTGCCAGCAAGAACTCTTTCGTTTGCGGATCGCGATAGAAGCGCAGCGAGCGATCTTCTTCCAGCATTTTCGCCAGGGCCGTGCTCAAGCGATCCTCATCGTTCCGGGTCTTGGCGGAAATCGCGTACGCAATGGATGGCTCACCCACTTCGATGTCACGGAAAACGACGCAGTTGGTCTTCTCGCAGAGCGTGTCGCCGGTCAGAGTGTCCTTCAGTTTTGGTACCAGGCCGATGTCGCCCGCGCGCAGCTCAGTAATGGGCTGCATCGTTTTACCAAACGGAGTGGCGATATGCGCAAGCCGCTCGCTGGAGTTCGAACGCATGTTCGTCAAATGGGCGTCGTCCTTCACTGTTCCGGCCATAACTTTGAAATAAGTGACACGCCCGGCAAACGGGTCGGCGGAAGTTTTGAAAACAAATACGGATGGTGGTTCTTTCGGCGAGATCGCTTTGGTCGTTTCCGTGCCATCCTTGATCGCGCGCAACTCGCGGCCCTGTAAAGGTGACGGGAAGATTTCGCCGAAGAAGTTCATCAGCAGATCCGAACCAATGTTCTGGGGGGCCGCTCCACAGAGAATGGGGAAAATGCGGCGCTCGCGAACAGCCTGTTGCAGCCCCGTGATGATGTGCTCTGAAGGCAGTGTGCCTGTTTCGAAGAACTCTTCCATCAGCTCGTCGTTGCCTTCGGCAACCATCTCGACAAGCGCCTCATGGGCTTTCGTCGCGGCGTCTTGATAAGGAGTGGGAATTTCGGCCTCTTTACCTTTACCGTCACCACCCGGCTTATAGCAAAATGAACGCATACGGATCAGGTCGATGATGCCGGTGAAATTCTTTTCCGACCCAAGAGGCAACTGCACAGGCACGGCGGCTCTGCCGAAAGCCTCGCGCACACCGTCTACCACGCGCTCAAACGATGAACGCTCGCGATCGAGCTTGTTAACGAGCAGGGCGCAGGGGAGGCTAAACTCTTCTGCAAATTGCCATACCTTCTCGGTTGAGACCTCAACGCCGGCGACTCCATCCAGCAGGAGCGTGCAACCATCAGCCGCGATGAGTGTCGATCGGCTTTCATTCAAGAAGATGTTGTAGCCGGGCGTATCGAGCAGATTGATTTTGGTCTTCTGCCAAGCGAATGCCGCCACGGCAGAAGTGATGGTGAGCTTGCGGTAAACTTCTTCTTCATCAAAATCGGTGACGGTGTTGCCTTCATCGACTTTGAGACACCGATCTGTAACGCCTGCCGTATACAGAAGGGCCGAGGCGAGTGATGTTTTGCCGGAATGTCCGTGTCCAATCAACGCAACGTTCCGAATGTCGGAACTATCAAAAACCCTCATAAAAACGTCTCCAGATCGACATTGAGCCGACCAAAAACGATTTTATCCCCTCGCTTTGGATGTAAGGCTGATTACGCTGAAGTTCAGGCGGTTTGCTGCGTGGCAGCTATGTCGCTTGGAACATCGATAACGGGGTTGTATGTGAGCATACGACCACAGCTTTCGCAGAACATGATCTGATCGCCACGCCGCAGATCTTGAAAGAATTGCGGACGAAGTACAATCTGACAGGCATCACAACGGCCTTCGGTGGCGTCGGCAATCGCGGTGCCCTTGGTCTTTTTCCGGATTCTTTCGTAATGCGCGTAGTTCTTCGGATCCATCTCACTAATGATCGACTTACGTTCGGCGCGTCGTTCCGCAAGTTCCTTCTGATCAAGAGCAGTGCGCTCGCGGGCACGGGCCTTTTCACCTTCGACGTGCTGCTGTTCCTGCTTCAAGTCTGCTTCAGCAGCCTTCACGTTCTTCTCAAGGCGCTCAGACTGCTCCATGAGCTCCAAAATCTTGTCTTCAGCCTTGCGTATCTCGCCCTCGGCATAAGCGATTTCGTTTTGAAAGGCGCGGTATTGCTCGTTGGTTTTGACCTCGAGCGTCTGAGTCTTGAGCTTTGAAATTTTCTGCTCTTGAACCTGAACGTCACCCTCGAACTTCTTGCGATCGCGCTGATTAGCCGAGAGCGCCGCACGATCCACCTCGAGGCGTCGTGTATGAGATTCGAGCCGCTTTTCAATTTCAGCGATATGTCTTGGGAGGGTCGCGATCTCGTTTTCGAGACTCGCGATGTTGCGATCCAGCGCTTGAAGACGCAGCGCAAGAGCGAGGTCCTGCAGCATCAACTTCGCATTTTAGCACGCGTCGCGAGGAAACTGCGTCGAAGGGGCGAGATGAACACGTCCGATGCGATGCCGATCTCATCGACACCGAAGATGCGTGACGCAATCAAAAAAATGAGGACACCGAGCGGCAAACAGATGGCGAGATCACCCAAATAGCTTGTCCGTGTTGCACGCAGGTGCTGGCTGACGACATAGTGTACCGAGGCTACTGCAAGCGCCATGAGCAACGAAGCGGCTGTAATGCGCACAACCCGGTCAACGAGATAGCGCCCTTCGATTCCGCCGAGCTTGCGCCGTCAAACCTTCAAACAAAAAGAGAGAGGACACGACGGCGACCGAGGAGGTTGACAGCGCGAGAGCTGCATAGCCGAGGTGAAAATATTTGAGCAATATCACTGCCATGCAGAAATTTATGAGAACTGAGAGAAGGCTGACATACATGGGCGTGCGAGCGTCGGAGAGCGCGTAAAAAGCCGGATTCATGATTTTTGTTCCCGTGTACCCAAGCAGGCCGATCGCATAACAAGACAGCGCAACTGCGGTTTGCTTTGTGTCATAGGAGTCAAACCGTCCGCTTTGGAAAATGGCGCCAATGATAGGGCGGCCCAGCACGATCAATCCAAGGGATGATGGAATAGTCAGCAGAAAGACCAAGGCAAGCGAGCGCGAGAATGTTTTCCTGAACTCTTCAAAGTTGCTGACTGCCGCACTACGCGAGACAGAGGGTAGAAGAGCGGAAGCAAAGGCTACGCCAAATAACCCGAGCGGAAACTGCATGAAACGGAAAGCATAGGTGAGCCAACTGACTGGACCATCGGGGCCACGCAGTGGATCGGAGAGACGGGACGCCAAATTGGTATTTACGGTGACGTTGATCTGTATGGCCGCGTTGCCGAGGATTGCTGGTCCCATTAGCCGAAAAATTTGCTGCAACCCAGGATGTGACCAATTGAAGGCAGGTCTAAAGGTAAAGCCCAATGCATGCAGGCTCGGAATCTGCCAAAGCAAGCTGCAGTATGCCGCCTAACACTACGCCATACGCCATTCCCACTATGGGCGTGATCCCAATGTATGGACCGAACCAGAAGCCGAGCGCCAAACCGAAGCAGATTGAGCCGATGTTGAAGAAGGTGGAAGCTATGGCAGGAACGCCGAACTTATGGACAGGAATTCAATATGCCCATGACTTGCGCCGAAAGCGCAATCAGGAGCAGAAATGGAAACATGATGCGAGTCAGGCGAACTGCAAGCTCGAATTTGCCTGGAACCGCCGCATAGCCGGGAGCGAGAATCCAGACGAGCTGAGGACTGAAGATAACTCCCAACAAACAGATGAATCCGACAACGATGATGATGGCTGTACCGACGAGATTCGAGAGCTGTATCGCTTCCTGTTGTCCGCCGCTAGTTACAGACGCGGTGAATGTGGGAATGAAAGCTGACGAGAGCGCACCCTCGGCGAAGAGAGTCCGCATCATACTTGGAATGCGGAACGCGAGTAGAAAGGCGTCATAAGAGAGACCTGCACCGAACTTGTTCGCCATTACCATCTCCCGGAAGAGGCCGGTGATGCGGCTCACTAAGATGGCGCCGGAGACTACGCCTGCGGAACGAGCGACTTGCTCGGATTGTGATGGTTTAATGCCGGCCGTACTCGTCAAGAAAATGGGCGATGGTGAGGATGCCCTGGTAGTAATTGCTGATGCGGTACTTTTCGTTCGGCGAATGCAGACCGTCGTCAGGTAGACCGAAGCCCATCAATACAGTCGGAATGCCGAGGTGGTTCGCAAATTCGCCTACAATCGGGATCGACCCACCGCTGCGAATGAAAACCGTGGGTTTCCCGAGCATCTCGCTAAAAGCCTTCGCAGCAATCTGTATTGCGGGATGATTCGGGTTCACCGAGATGGCCGGGGCCGCGCTGAGTACGCGCACTGCGGTGCGAATGCCGTTCGGTGTGTTCTCTTTCACCCACCGCTTGAACGCTGTCAATAGACGCTGCGGATCCTGCTTCGGCACTAACCGCATGCTGACCTTGGCAGTGGCCTTGGCGGGGATAACAGTTTTCGCACCCGCACTGGTGAACCCACCCGCGATGCCATGAACCTCAAAGGTGGGGCGGGCCCAAACGCGCGCGAGGACGGATTGATCGGGCTCACCGGTAAGTTGAGTAGAGCCGACCTCTTCCTTCAGGAACTGATCCTCTGAGAACGGGAGCTGCTCCCAGCTTTCGATCTCGGCTGGGTCGGGCGGGGTAATGTCGTCGTAGATGCCTGGAATTTGAATGCGGCCGTCAGCGTCTTTGGCTTTCGACAGTAGCTCAATCAAGCCATAAACTGCGTTGGGCGCGGCGCCGCCATACATGCCGGAGTGCAAATCACGTGCAGGACCGGTGGCTTCAACCTCGACATACACCAGCCCGCGCAGGCCGATGCAGAGTGTCGGAACGCCGTCCGCGAAGAGCTCGGTGTCCGAAACGAGCGCCACATCAGCCTTCAACCTTTCCCTGTGTTTCGGCACATATTTGGAAATTGATTCACCACCGACCTCTTCTTCGCCCTCGATCAGAAACTTGAGATTGACAGGCACTTTACCGTTATGTACCGCACGCAGCGCTTCGACGGCTTTAACGTGCATGTACATCTGCCCCTTGTCATCACACGAACCGCGGGCGTAGATGTTGCCGTCGCGAATGCTTGGCTCGAAAGGAGGGGTCTTCCACAACTCCAGCGGATCGGGAGGCTGCACGTCGTAGTGGCCATAGCAGAGCACGGTGGGCTTGCCGGGAGCATGAAGCCAGTCTGCGTACACCAGAGGGTGCTTGTGTGTAGGAATAACCTCAACATTGTCGAGTCCCGCACGTTTGAGGCTCTCAGCTACAAACTGGGCTGCGCGCGCTACGTCGTCCTTGTGTTCAGGAAGCGTGCTGATGCTCGGGATGCGGAGGAAATCGGTCAGCTCGTCTAGAAGACGCGATTCATTTTTGTGTACAAAGGCTTCTACTGCGGATGGCAATGCGGGTCCTTAGATTTTAATTATAGGTTGACGTTCTGCGAGGCTTGGATCGAGAAGACTGCGACCTCGGCGAGCAAGTTCGGGAGTGAATGTATTTGGCGGTTGCCGTGAAGGAAGATTTGGCGTTCGATGGTCCATTGCTGTTTGCGGCAGAGCAGAACGAAGTCGTCGATAGTCAGGAAATGCAGGTTCGGCGATTCGTACCAATCGTACGGGAACAGCGTGGTTTGAGGCGCACGGCCGCTCATCAGATGGGATAGACGCACCGACCAGTGTCCGAAGTTCGGAAAAGCGACGATGGCGTGGCGGGCAACTCGAAGCATCGCGCGCAGAACACGCAATGGATAGCGCAGCTCTTGGACAGTCTGGCTGAGAATGACGAAATCGAAAGCACCGTCGGGGTAGTCGGCGAGACCTTGATCGAGATCACCCTGATACACAGATACGCCTCGGGAGATCGCTCGTTGCACCTTGTTCCCGTCGATTTCGACGCCTCGCGCGTCGACTCGTTTATGGTCGCGCAGCCAGGCAAGCAACTCGCCCTCGCCGCAACCGAGGTCGAGGACGCGGGACCCGGGCTCGACAATTTCGGCGATCATGGCGTAGTCGCTGCGGGCAAGCAGCTCTCGACTGGCAGGTTGCGGTTGGGTAGCAGGTATTCCGCCGATTCGCTCCAGGTTCCGAACGGATTGTGCCGTAAGACTGGGGCGAAGCGAGATGTCACGAAAAACACCATCGAGGAAGCCAGCGACAATCTCGCTCTGCTCTTTTGTCTCGATGAGGAACGCGTCGTGACCATAAGTGGACGTAAGTTCGCAGAACGCGACGTCGATATTGGAGCTACGAAGGGCGGTGACGGTTTCGAGTGATTGATAAGTGGGATAGAGCCAATCGGAGGTGAAACTCAGGACCAGGAACCGGGCGCGCGCGCGATGGAAAGCGGCTGCGAGAGACAGATGGCCCGCCGCGAGATCAAAGTAGTCCATGGCCTTCGTGATGTAGAGATACGAGTTTGCATCGAAGCGCTCAACGAACTGGCTTCCGCGATAGCGGAGATAGCTTTCGACCTCGAAATCGGCAGAGAAGTCGAAGCTGAAAGCGTCCCTGCCGCGGAGACGGCGGCCGAATTTCTGGCGCATGGATGTGTCGCTCATGTAAGTGATATGACCGATCATGCGAGCGACTGCGAGACCACGAGCGGGAGGCTTTGCGTCGTAATAGTTACCTTCGTTCCAATCCGGGTCAGCCATGATGGCCTGGCGACCGACTTCATTGAACGCGATTTGCTGGGCGCTGTGATGCGAACTAGCTGCAATCGGAATGGCTGCGGCAACGCAGTCCGGGTAAGCGAGTGCCCATTCGAGAGCTTGCATGCCGCCCATCGAGCCGCCCGAGACTGCCAGGAGCCGTTCGATGCCGAGATGATCGATGAGCATCTTTTGCAGGCGGACCATATCGCTGAGCGTAATGACCGGGAAGCGCAGGGCGTAGCGCTGGCCCGTTGCCGGATCAATGGAACTCGGGCCCGTGGTGCCGCGGCAACCGCCGAGGATGTTGGATGAAATGACGAAGTAGCGCTCTGTGTCGAAGGCCAGACCCGGGCCGATCATCGATGACCACCAGCCCGGTTGAGCATTCTCCTTGCTGATACCGGCTGCATGAGCGTCGCCGGAGAATGCATGCAGAATCAGGATGGCGTTAGTGCGGGGGGCGTTCAAAGTGCCATAGGTTTCATAGGCGACATTGACGTTCAGGAGCGTAACTCCGCAATCGAGCGTGAGGGCGGGGAAGGTTGCGACCTGAGTTTCAACAGTGAAGGAGGTCTCGGTTGAAGCAGGCATGGCCGGACACAAGTATTCGAAACTGCACGATAGCATGACGCCGATTCCAACGGCATGGGCGAATATAATGAAACGTGTTGCGGCTTCGATGCACTCTGTCGTTGCTGTCTGTGTGCGTCTTGTTGGCCGCCCAATCCCCTGGCACTATTGAGCAACTCGAGAGTTCAGCACGCGAGCGTCTAGCAGCTCACGATGCGAGCGGAGCACTCACGGCTTATGAGCAACTCGCCCAAATAGCTCCAAAATCGGCCGCGTATCAAGACGAGATCGGATTCTTACTCGCAGCTACGAACCGCACATCCGACGCACTTCCTCATTTCCGGCGCGCGACAGAGCTAGACCCTAATATGGCTCAAGCGTGGTATCACCTGGGAGTCGCACTTTGGTTGAATCAACCCACGGGTTCTGCCATTCATGCTCTGCAGAAAGCAGTCGCGCTCGCCCCTGATCAAGCGGATTATCGTTACCGTCTTGGTTCTGCTTACAGTGACAGTGGCCGATATGCACAGGCGATTCCCGAACTGAGAAAGGCATCCAAGCAGCTAGCCAAGAACGCCGCAGTCTGGGAAACGCTGGGCCTTGCGTGTCAGAAGCGAGAGCTGTTTTCCGAGGCGCGGGATGCATACAGGCAAGCTCTTCAGCTCGATCCGAACAATGCTGGCATTCGTAACAGCTATGGCTTTGTGCTGATTAAGTCGGGAGATCCGGCGGCTGGACTCCGGGAGTTTCGCAAAATTCTAGAGCGTGACCCGAATAACGAACATGTCCAGGTGAACGTCGGTTACGCATATATCGGGGGCGGAGATTTCAAAGCAGCGATTGAGCAGCTCTCTAAGGTGACCCGGAATCATCCCGATGCCGCGGATGCTCATTACGATTTGGGCATTGCTTATAAGCAAACCGACGACCTGCCGCGTGCAAGCGTGGAACTCGAGCAAGCGGTGAGGCTCGATCCGTCCCTTTCCGAAGCGCACTATGTTCTGGCAACTGTTTACGTGGATCGCGGCGACCCGACGAAGGCAATCGCACACTTACGCGCTGCAGTCCAGCAACGGCCTGACTACGGCGACGCGTGGTTTGAGCTCGGCACCATCCTGAAACAGCAGGGTGACGTTGACGGCGCTATTGAAGCGCTGCGGCATTCGGTCGCAATCGATGATAAAGATGCAGGAGCGTTTAACACGTTAGGGCTCCTATTACGCCGCAAGGGTGACTCGGAGGGTGCGAAGCAAGCATTCGCGAAGGCAGCTGAAATCAGACACGCCGAAGAACAGGAAAAAGAGAAGAAGCTGAACCAGGGATTAGCACATAATCGGCAGTCAAAATAGATTGCCTGCGACCTGCTCTGCCACGCTTCGAGCCTTCTCGCGAACCGAACTCCGCTCCGCCGCAGGATCGTTCGTGGTGACGCGGATGATGAACGCTTGGTCACGCACCCTGCCTACCACCTGCTCCGAAAGCCGTCCCTTTTTGGCGTTAAATGTACAAACGGCCGCTTCGTTGCCGATTGCCTTCAGCGGTATTCGGGGGCCGCACTGCGCTGCAAAGGACGCGAACTGAGTTTTTGGTTCAGTCATCGTTTCTACCTCGATTCGCAGCTCAGCTTTGATGGATTCCTTCCGGACGAAGTCGCACGTTGTGTCTGCTTTGTTTTTACCTGAATGTGTTATTGCGGCGGTAACAGGGCCATCTAACACGCCGCCGGCTGTTGCAGCATTCAGCCATGGACAGCTTTCTTGTGCGGCGCATACCACAGGAAAAGCAGCAGCAACGAGGAGAACGACTTGCAATGTTCGCATCAGGTCGATTGTTTTCGAGCGGACTTGAGCTCTTCAGCGCTCAGGATCTTGCCACCCTCCTGGATGACGTAAAGACGGTTGACATCAAGATCTTTTAGCTGGTCGACCTGACCGCTAAGCCAGCGAATTTCGAGTGTATCCACTTTTGTCGCGTGTTCGAGCCCGAAGTGCATCCGCAAGTCGTTTTGCGAGAAATAACTGCCGCCGCTTCGTAACTCATCCATTTGAGCCAGCGGTTTTTGAGCATCCGGCTTTGTTTTAGCGATCACGGTGACCCGGGTCCCGATACCGGTACGATTGGACTTCACGCCGACCAATTTGATCTTGATCCAGTTTCGGTTCAGCGTGGAATCGCACCGCAAAAGCTGGGGAACAGCATTGACGCAGTTTACTGCCACATCGATATCGCCATCGTTATCGTAATCACCGAACGCGCAGCCACGCGCCGGAGCGCTCTCAAGAATTCCCGGTCCGCCCTTGTCGGTCACCTCTTCAAAACGGCCATTCTGCAAATTGCGATAAAGGTACTTGTGTTCCGCATACTTCAGGTCCGTGTTAGACCTGTCGACCTCCGGATACACGTGCCCATTTGACATCAGAATGTCGAGCCAGCCATCGTTATCCATGTCAAAGAACCCCACGCCCCAGCCAAGCAGCCGTGTGTTGACGCCAAGCCCACTAGGATAGGTGCGATCTTCGAACGAGCCGTCGCCCAGGTTTGTATAGAGCGAATCAGTGTCTCCGGCGAAGTTCGTCTTGACAACGTCGAGGTTGCCGTCGCGGTTATAGTCGCCGATTGAGACACCCATGCCCGCTTGCGGCTTTCCTTCAGGAGATAAGGCTGCTCCCGACTCAATAGCGATGTCTTTGAAGCTTCCGTCCTTTTGATTCTGGTAGAGCGTCGCGGTACTAGAGTCGTTGGCGACGTAAATGTCCGGCCAACCATCATTGTCGAGATCTGACGCGGCGACACTCAGGCCGTACGTGCCCGTTGTGTTCAAAATTCCGGATTTCTGGCTAACATCGGCAAACGTTCCATTCCCATTGTTGTGATACAGGATGTTCTTGCCGCCGCGCAACCCCGGCGGTCCACAGGCCACAAGCAGTCCTTTGTAAGTGCACGGGCCAGCTTCTGGCGGAGGCGCGGTCTTGAGATCCATATCGACGTAGTTAGCAACAAACAGATCGAGATGGCCATCACGGTCGTAATCCACGAAAGTGCAACCGGTATTCCAGCGCGTTTTTGGACCAGGCTGCATTAATCCTGCCGCCTCGGTCACGTCCGTAAAGGTGCTATTCCCATTGTTACGATAGAGCGCGTTTTGTCCGTAGTAAGTGACGAACAGATCGTCGTGGCCGTCATTGTTGTAATCTCCGACGCAGCAGGCTTGCCCCCATCCCGTGCGCTTTTCGAGGCCAGATCCTTTGGTTACATCGGTGAAAGTGCCGTCGCGATTATTCTTGAAAAGATGGCAGCGCGGCTCTTGCCCGGAAGCAAAGCCCTCCAGTCGCCAGCCGTTCACCAGGAATACATCAAGCCACCCATCGTTGTCGTAATCATAAAAAGCGAGGCCGCAGCCGGTGGTCTCTAGAAGATACTTGTTCTTCTGTTCGCCGCCATAAATTGTTTTGACGTCCAGCCCCGACTCTTTGACCACATCCACGAACGTGATACCAAGCGGCGTGCCTTCTATTGGAGACTTTGGTCCTTTGGGGGCCGGCATAGCCTTAGCGTTATAAGTGCGTTCGATCGGTCCAGGGAGTTTCGTTTGTTGCATTGAGAATGGGGTCGCCATTGCCAGCACGTCCGCAAACGGAAGCACAAGTGCGGTGCGACTGAGCGAACGAATGAAACGGCGGCGATTACGATCCAAATACATCTCCTAACAAACTACCGTCGTGCCTTGGCAGTTGTAGTGTCGAGCGAAGGGTCTTTGTGCATGTGCCACGGCACACTCTCGATCGAAATCTCGGGGTGGCTACGAAGGTAATCCAGAGAGTATGTCGGCGCTCCAGGATCGATCTCCTTCGTCGCAAATAGCGCCGCTTGCTCGGAAGCTTTTTCCTTCATGCCCATGCGGCGATACAGAATTGCCAGGTTGTAATGTGCAGCGACGTCATCGGGATCAATCGCCTGCAATGCCTCGAACTGCTGACGGGCCTCTTGGTATCTGTGTTGCTGATAGTAGGAAATTCCGAGCTCACGCCTCGCGTCGCGTGACTGCGGATATTGTCCGACCACAGCTTGTAAATCGGCCACTTCCGAATTGAAATTTCCCGCTCGCCTTTCTACAAGCGCCAAATAATAGAGTGCGCGTGCATTGCCGGGACTGAGGCTGATCGCCTTTATCAAGCTGCCGCGAGCCAGCGCGTACTTCTCCCATTCGATATCCGTAAGCCCAACGTTAATCCAGCCGTCTGCATAATCGGGCCTTAACTTCACGACTTCGCCGAAGGCGTGGATGGCATCGGCATACTGCAGTTGATCCAGGTAGGCGATGCCTAAATTATTCCATCGCATCCAGTCAGGATTATCGTCCGGGCCGGGGGCCGTAGTTGGATTCACGCCGAGGTTCAGGGTGCGGGTGCGTGAGGCGATTTCTACGACTGGATAGGCGGGGTGATCCTTGCCGAACACGTTGTTCAGATAACTCTGCCGCAGATGACGATAGTTCACTCGCGCCGTGACGGTAACCGAGCCCTTGATGTTGGCCGGTATGCGGAACTCATAACGGACGAGGGCGGAACGGCCGGCCTGGATCGTGTTGTCATAGGCGACGGAGTGGATGGTCCAAACCTTGTGATTGTCTACGAAAGTACCCTCAGTGTTCACGGGCCGGTTTGTGAAGCTGTGGGCACGCTCGTCCAACATTCCATCCGGCTTGAGAAAGCCGCTGTGGTAAATCTCGTTGCCGCCGGCATCTTTGACAGCGAACTCGACCCATGCCTCATATAAATCGCGCACTTCAGGAATCAAGGAGTGGCCGATATTCTTGTTCTGTATGACGACCATCATTTGCACAACGTTGTTAGGCGCCAGACTAAAAGGCACGGAACCCAGCGGCGCAATCATCCCGTCCGCGCCTTCCTTCTGGATGCCGAAAAGATCGACATTCAGATACATGCCGGATTTTAGGAACTCGACTGTTTTCTGTAATTGCTCATCAAAGCCGTAATAGAAGGGCACAGCCGTATTGCCGGCCACCCAACGATGGGAAGCGAAGGTTCCCTGCTTCGCGCCGTATTCCTCGGGTGTCGCAGGTACCCTCATCATGTGACACTTTTGGCAGGTGACAAGGTCCGCCGAATAAAATGTAAGCGGATTGCGCCGGGAGAACTTTGAATTCTGCCATTCGTCATACACCGTGAATGCCCGGATAAATTTATAACCGTTCAAGGGATTCGGCAAGTTGGCTTTATGGCAGCTAGCGCAGAACTCCGGGGTGCGGTAGAAATCTTTCATCACCGCTTTCGAATGCCGGTCCGGATGCGCCATAATTTCTTCGTCCGGAACTATTCCAGGAATGCGTTTACCAGCCTCGTCCACCATTACAGCCGGCACTCCTAAAGTGAAGCCTCCATTCCCCGCTGTCGACTGCAGCCGTTGAATCGAGTGGCAGGTTGTACAGGTCAGGCCATCTTCATCGAACTTGCGATCTACTGTCGAATTCTTCGTCAACGCACCGGCTAAAACCCCAATTGGATTGTGGCAGCTGTCGCAGTGCCGGGTAAACTCGATGCCCTTCGTCCGCGCGAGAATGTTTACGCTGGTTCGATAAAACGGCGTTCGAAATGAGTTCGAGTGCAACGCCTGCCGCCATTGGCTGTATGCTTCCTGGTGGCAATGAGCACAATATGTTGCGCTGGGGAAAGCTCCGGGCTGAATGAAGTTGTTCCCTTCAATGGCAGCATTTCCAGGAATCGACAACTGGTCTTTGCCGAAGGCGAAGTTATAGTTCTCGCGTATTTTGTCCGCGTAGCTCTTGCGCTCGCTGCTCTGATCCGATTGCGCTTGGGATGTCGCCGGCAACAGACAAGAGCTGCCGGTTAAGACCGCCAGGGCCAGGAGCTTACGCCCCGTGTTGAGCTTCATGCAGCAGTTGCCTTGTTGAATCGATTTTCCCACAAGCTCACGACCCTAAGCCGCATTCTCGACTCAGCACACGTTGAGTTGCAGCGGCAAAGACGAGGCTTATTCAGTCGCCAAAGAGCGCGGAATTCTGCCTGCTAAGCGGCTTCGGCTAGCTCTTCCTGGCCATTTTGCGAGACGAACCCAGTTTCAGGAGATGGAAAAGACCGGTCGCTGCGCTCAGGGCTCTGAAGGAAAGGCGAGTCGGGTTCGGGTTGGCAGGCGTTTTTCGAAACGAAGCCAATTCCAGCTGTGGCGCTAGTGGTTTCTTGCGGAACGAAGCCAATTTCGGCTGATGATGCGGCCGCGTGCGTATCTTCTTGGGGAACGAAGCCACGATCTTTTTGGAGCGCTCGCAGAGTAGGCAGCGATTTGTGGAAGCCACGCTCGGCGGAAGTCATGATGCGTTGAATCAGTTGGATTATGGGCAGTAGGCGGTCCAAGTCACTAACATCTTGGGGTTGCAGAGTGCGAGCTTCCAACTCGCGCATGCGGCGGAGACGCCAGAAGTTCTCGGCTATCTCGTTGACCAGCATCTCTTCGGTGGTGTTGACGGGTTGATGCTCGGCGCGCAGGGAGGCGCGGAGCTGGTCGAGCTCGGCGGGGTCCTCGGTGGGCAGGACAAGCTGCTTGGAATAGAGGCCGTGCTTGAAAGAGTTCTGGCTGGATTTCAGTTTGCCTTCTTGTGTACGCGGACCGGTAGAGTTTTGGGAGTTGGCGCGGTTGGTTTCTGCGCGGGTAGAAGGGGCAGGCGCGGCGGCCTGGTTATCAGATGGAACACGCGTACCCTCCGATAAGGAAGCGTTCTGATTCTCGATTTTGCGAGTGAGTTTCTGTTCCCGGCGCTCAGCAGCGCGGCGTTGGTTGCGAAGTTGACGGCTGGTCATAAACGGCTACAAACTAGCACGCGAACCGCATGAAACTGACGCTGGCGGTTGTAAGCTGACGGAATCGAAAGAGAAGATTTTCTTGTGAATTGGTGAACGAACGGGCGCGATGTGCCTAGCATCAGGCTTCAATTCGTGGTCGGTTCCGGATAATTTCCGGGTTACCCGTTATCCGATCACAGCCCGCAAACCGGCAGGAACGCATTGCGGCAGCCGGCCATCCTGAGGCGTAGACTCTGCCTATGACGTTCACCAAGCGGCTCCGGGATGGCGTTCGCCGTGGAGAGATCACGTGCAGCGTCCGAATCTGGACACGCCCGCATGTGAAAGTGGGCGGTCGTTACAAAATGGAGGAAGGCGAGATCGAAGTAGATTCCATCGAGCCGATCGGTCTTCCTGGTATCACTCCCGAGCTGGCGCGCGCGTCAGGATTCCTCGGCGTTGTCGATCTCCTCAAGGTGGCCAATCACGGCCGCGGCAATAATGTTTATCTGGTGCGGTTTCATTACGTGCCACCGCGTCGCACGCGCTGAATGAGATGAGGCGTTGTGTATACAGCTGCCGATTGCACGAGCTTCAACGTAGACTATATTCGAGCTAGCGCGGCTTCGCTATGTTGAACAGTGTTGCCCCCTTTTTTATCGTCGACGATTTGAGCGCCACGCTTGCCTTCTATGAGTCCAAGCTGGCGTTCGATGTTCTCTATAAGGGTGGTGGCGACGAAGACGGAGATGACTACTTCGCCATCATGGGGCGCGACCGAGCGATGCTCATGTTCAAGACCATCACGCCCGAGGTCCATCCACAGCCGAATCATTCGCGTCACGAATGGGCGCGCTGGGACGCGTTCATCGGCACGGATGATCCCGACTCACTGTACGCAGAATTCGCAGGCAGGGGGGTTCCCGTGCATCGGGAACTGACCAATACTAGCGATGGACTCAGGGCGTTTGAGATCACCGATAACAGCGGATATGTGCTCTGTTTTGGGCGTCCCGTTGATAAGTAGCTCCCCGGCGTCGACGCATGCCTACATCTTGCGCAAAATCCTTTCTAGCTGCGCAAATGCGCAAATCAGTCCGATTTAATCCGGAGGTCCGCATCGCGTCGGCTAACTTCCGGTTGGGGAAATGGTCCCGCAGGTAGGCGACGAGCGATGGATCACGCTCGATGAGAAAGAGACGCTCGGGCTCGATTCCTCGCTTAAGAAGAGCGCCGGTGATAGATCCCGTTCCTGCACCCAGCTCGAGATGAGCTTCATGCAGCAGTTGCCTTGTTGAACCGATTTTCCCACAAGCTAACGACCCTAAACCGCATTCTCGGCTGCGGTGGATAGGGCGGTCGGCCAGCAGTCGGGCGAGCAGAAATTAATTTGGTCGCTGCTGTCGTAAAGTTATCGATCAAAAGGTCGTATCACTTGGCACGGCAGTGCTTCGTTCGGGGTCGCCGTGATCGGACCGATTCATGTTTATACGACGCCTCGCCCGGAGCTTGCGAGTTCGGGCAGATACACCCAAATCGAGTGCATGTCTCCGCAAGGGAGTCTCGTTACAGGATGTCATCGGGAAGTCGGTTCACATCTCACTCAAGCACCTGCACTATGATGGGCGTCTCGCTGCCCAGTACGAACTCTACGGCAGTGTCACACGAGTGGACGACTCATCCATAATCGTGCGGCTTCTCGACTCACAACAAGAGTGCCGGCTGCGACGGGATTCACGGATCTTCGAGGAATCGAAAGATGCCGACTTTCACGTGTCAGTGGGCAGTGTGGGTGTCTTTTACCTGAACGATTTGACTCAGTGCCTGTATCCATACGCAACGACGCCTCGACGCCGCGCAGCTTTATGCAGCTCATCGCTGATATTCGTTGCGTTCCTCTTGCTCTACACCGGATGCCTGTTTTACCTTCTGCCTAAGCTCTCGCTGTGTCTGGACGAGATTATCGATCTCAAGGCGGTCCGTGACTACAATTTGACGACGTTGATCAATTACATTGCCCGAAATGCTGGAGTACCTCTCGGCTATCTCGCTCAAGCGGCAACCATTCACTTTTTTGGATATTCCCGTTTTTCCGGAAGACTTTCCTCGGCTGTTTTTGCATTGATAGCCTGTCTCGGAATTTTCGTGCTCGCGCGACGATTACAACTTCGTTTTCCACTCCTCGCGGTTTCAATATTTTGTTTATTGCCGCTACAACTACGTTATGCGTTGGAGGCTAGACCATATTCTCAAGCGCTAGCTCTGACAGTCTGGGCCACCATCTGCTTCTTCAATCTAGTGGACAAGGCCACTTTAGCGTCGGCTCTGATTTATGGTTTGCTAGTTATCGCATGTCTTTATACTCAACCTTACACGTTATTTGTGGTGCTGGTTCACTTCTGTTCGGCGTGTTTTCTCCCATCAGACAGAGCCAAACGGAATGTTGTGGCCCTCACCACGTTGGCTATTCTAATTGCCAGTTTGGGCTTTGCACCTTGGTATGTGTACGCATTCCACTCCTGGCGAAATGCTTCAGCACCATACGCAAACACCGAAAGAGGCATCGTGCTACGAGCCATTCAAATGATTTTGAGAGAAATCACAGGTGCAGGGTATCCGGCTACGACGCTCATCATTTGCGCGGCATATCTGGGATTGCGGCATGACCGTTTCACGCATGAGGCGCGTTGGTTTTGGGGTCTGTACGTAGCTCTTCCAGTCGCGATGACCATTCTTGCGGATGGAGTATTCGGCTATTTCCTTCCAATCAGGCAAATGCTTTGGGTGCTCGCTCCTTTGGCGATATTAGCGGCGGCAGGTGTTGAGCGAATCGCGCAGTATCGGCGAGGGCTGGCGATAATAGTGTGCTGTTTGGGTTTCGCAATTCTATTCTCCGGAGACGTTCGCCTCTTTTCAAGCCACGTGAGGATTGGGCAGCCGCTGCGGTAATTTTGAAGCGCTTTACCGCCCGTGGTGCGTGTGTCGTCTTCGCACCCCCCGATTCCACATCACTAGATGGCTTCTTCTCTACGGCACTGTCTATACATGCGTGCCCGTCAGGAGCCTTACAAACAAGGCTCGTGGCGGTTGCAGAACCTCTTATGAGAATCGGTGAGCGGTGGGCGCAATGTACCTTAACGGGGCGCCTGCTCCTCTTCCGGGCAGGACGGCAGTCCTTTCGCGATTCGGCATGTTGTCAAGGTGCCGAGCGCCGGGCTTCAACTCATGCTTGATTCCGCGTTCAGAATTATAGTCGGCGGGAATCCGAGTCAGAGGGATCGCTCAGGCTTCCACACCAGCGTTGAGCTTGGGCCTGACCCGCGAGCTTGATGGGGCTAATCGTTATGTGGTGCACGTCAGTCCCGAAACGAATTTGCATCGGACTGGCGAAATTCCACCCGTAAATCCTGACGGCTTCTGGTCGGTCACCCTGTACGACGGCAATGGCTTTCTCGTGAACAATGTAAACATGGCTCCAAACGCGAGTTACAACGCGATTGGCATACCGTATGTGCAGAACCACAAGCTTGCCTGAACGCAGACGGCTCACTCGACCTCTACATCCAATCAGATCCGCCCTCTGATCCGAAACAATTCTGTAACTGGCTCGAAACGCCTTTACCGGACGGTTCTAATGCCAGTGCGAGCAAATTCATACTCTTCCTTCGCGCGTATTGGCCGGACCAGGTAGTGCTGAACGGCCGTTGGAATTCGCCGCCAATTGTGAAGCAGTAGATCGCGTCGATCCATTTCGCGGAGTTCCGGTAACACAACTGCATCGGCGCAACATGGAGAAGGCATGGATTATGGCAGCCTCGAACTGAGCCGGAAGCGTCAGCGACCTAATGCGCGCTTGTTGCAGGGTGGCTAACCTAACCGGGAGCATGAGGCTGCCTGGAATAGAGGTTGCGCGTCAATCCAATTTAGGGCGCTTACGCTTCCGGCTCAGTTTCAACATGGGGGCGTGTGAAGGCTTCCTCCAATTCTAAAGCCGCGATCGCCGCCTATTTCCCAGAAAAAAGTTGAACGCCGGTTACGGCTTTTGGCGGCCAATGTTGCGTATTGAGATGACCGGCTAATTTACACCCGAAGGCGGGTCGGCAAAACGCAGGAGAAAGCCAGGAGCAAAAGAAGCATGAGAATCAGAGCAGCAAACAGAGCAGGGGGCGACGTTTTCGCCGCCGTTCTGCGGGGAATCAGCATTTGTTTTTTGGCGCTGGCGTTATCAGGCGCCCAGGCCGTAGCGGCGACCGTGCGGCTACGTCGCGAACGTTACAGACGGAACCGTTTCCGTGATCAACACCGCCACGAACACCTCGGTGGCGACAATTTCGACGGACGGCGCAGGGGCCTTCGCTGTGACGCCGGATGGGACCCGCGCCTATGTGGTAACTTGGCGGCGGCGTCTCGGTGATCGATACGGCGACCAATACCGTTGTTGGCTCTCCGATCCCGGTGGGCCGTCTATCGGCCCTTCGTCTAACGTTCGGTCCTCTTCGCTGGCGGAATAGCCATTAGCCCGAATGGAAGCAGTGTGTATGTGGCGAATAGCGGCAGCAATACCGTCTCGGTTATCGCCACCGCCAGCAACACCGTGGTGGACACGATTTCTGTGGGGACAAACCCAAGCGGGATCGCGATCACGCCGGATGGAGCCCACGTCTACTTGTGGATTCGAATGTGGGGGTCCCCACCTCCTGCAGAGTCTTCGTGATCGCCATGGCCACCGACACCGTGGTGGATACGTTTCCGGTCGGAACTTTAGCTATTGGCATCGCCATCACACCGGATGGGGCCCACGCCTATGTTGCGAATGGTCGAAGGCGGCATCGTTAGTAATCGACATCGCCACGAACACGGTCGTAGGCACAATTTCTGGGCTTTCGGGGCCTGTCGCAGTAGCCATCACGCCGGACGGGACTCACGCCTATACGCTGAACGTTGACCCCACCCCCCGACCAGTGACAGACGTCTCGGTGATCGACACCGCCAGCAACATGGTTGTGGGTTCCCCGATCCCAATCGGGCCTGCGTCCCTAATAGGTGTGTTTGCAATTAGCCGTCACCCCGGATGGGACTCACGTCTATGTCGCGAATGGTGGTGCCAATTCGGTCTCGGTGATCTCCACCGCCAGCAACACCGTGACGGGTTCGGTTACGGTGGGGACTGCCCCTTTCGCAGTAGCCTTCGCGCCTGCCTCTGTTCCTTCTTCGGGAAAGGCGTGCAATGGTATTTACAACGGGACCTTCAAAGGCAATATGACAGTATCGGCGGGCCAGAACTGCAGGTTCGTCGCTCGGGGGGCGTCACCGGAAACGTCTTCGTGACCGGCGGGAATTTTGCCTTTGCGAACGGCCTGATCGGAGGCAGTGTGGGGATCGCAGGCGCCAGCACATTCTCCTTGGGCCCGGCGACGACAATCGACGGGAGCTTGGGAATTGGACTCATCGCCCCCAGGCTCACGACGGACCAGGTCTGTGGCGTCAACGTGCGGCACGATTTCGCAGTCGTTGGAGACGCCAGCCCGTTGCAGATCGGCTCGGCTTCGCCGGCCTCCTGTGCGGGTAACACCGTTGGCGGCAATGCGACCATCGATGTC
The DNA here is from genome assembly GCA_963771565.1 of uncultured Acidobacteriaceae bacterium. GTDB lineage: Bacteria > Acidobacteriota > Terriglobia > Bryobacterales > Bryobacteraceae > Bog-105. The sequence continues at coordinate 30,606 of CAVYUB010000016.1, read as the reverse complement.
AACAGTGGGGCCATCGCCGTTTATGACAATTCGGTCACCCGAACGCTAAGCTGCCTGGCCAACAAATCCATCACGGGTCAAGGAAACACGGCCAAGAGCAAACTGGGCCAGTGCAAACCATTCTAGCTACAGCCGCGACCACGGAGGGGCAGGCTTACTGAGGAGCCATCCCAATGCGCGCGCGGATCGAACCTCAAAATAATGGTGGCGAGGACGGTCGCGCCTTCGCCACCACTTATTCATTTAAAATTCTCCGCCAACATGATATTGCGGTTGTCGCGGTCCATGTGGACATAGAGCAGTCGAGTTTCATCGCGCGATACTGCGAGCGCGCCCGGGCCGGCGGTAACGAGTCTGCCCACCGTGGCTACCCGAACGATTCTTTCGGGTGGCGAAATCGAAGAACCGGACAGCCGCATCCTTGCTGAACGCCTCGTCATTCGGAACAAAGAAGATCCCGGTTCCGCCCAGCGCCCATTGCCGGAAGTCACCGGTCCCCGACAGCTCGGAAACCGGTGTTTCGCTTCCATTGCCCAGGTCCATTCTCCAGATTCCCGAATGTTCCTGGCTCTTAGAATAGTAAAGATACTTGCCATCCATGGATTCAAACCCTTCGAATCCTCCCTGGCGGGTAAGCGGAACAGGCTTACCGCCCTGTCTTGGAACTTTCCAGATCTGATCGTCCGACCGGGCATGGAAATAGATCCAGTGGCCGTCGTTCGACCAGCTCGGCACGTCGGCGCCGCCCGTATTGCGTGGCCAGCTGGCGAGTTTCTCCTCCTGCAACTCGGACAAGCCAAATGTCGGGCTTCGAGGATGGCGGCCGGAAGTCAAAGGCGATCCATTCTCCGTCGGGAGACCAGCGCGGCGTTCCCGCGAACCCCTCGAGAAACGTCAACCGCCGCAGGCCGGAGCCGTCGCTTCGTCCGATCCAGATCTCGGGGGAGCCGGAGCGCTGCGAGTCAAACGCAATCCACTCTGCGTCCGGGGAGAACTGAGGCGTATCATCGGGCCTTGTGGATGCAATCAGCTGGCATTGCCGGCGCCGCCGAGGTCTTCGGTGTTCGCCCGTCTTCGGCTCGACGCAAGGTGAGCTGCCAAATGCTGTGCTCAAGCGCCCAGTGCACATACGCCATTCGGTTGCCGCGAATGCTGACGTCGCTGATATCGGGCCCGAGTGCCGCAGCCAGAGCAGGCTGCGTAACCGAGCCGCTTACACGATCGATCTCGGCTAATCTCCCAAGCCAGGAGTACACAAGCGCACGGCCGTCGGCTGTCCAGGTAAGATCCGGCCCACGTTTGCGCCGGAAGTTCGCTCGTACGACTTCGCGGCCGCTGGCCGATCACAACGATTTCCATGTTATTACGCCTGAAAGCTAATCGAGCGCCGCTCGGATCGTATACCGGATAGGAATCGGTTTGACCGGCTGCTGGAAACGATCGCTGGTGAACCTTGTGGTCAGAAAAAGATAGTTCGAAAATTGCGCTCTGGTCCTTCCCAACCAACGGGCGAATGCCAATGTGCGCCCGTTCGGGCTCCACGCGAGTCTTCCGGAGCCGGCAACTTTGTCCATGCCGAGATCTGTTTCGCTACCGCCCAGCGCTGAGATCGTCAGAATCCTCGCGAAGCGCTCGTCGGTTCGGCTTCGAAGGAACGCGATCTTGGTTGCGCTCGGATCCCAGACTGGCGAGCCATCCGCTGTACCGGCAGAAATGTTTGTCAGGTCGCAGCGGATCGGTCGAGCCGATGAGTTGCACGTAGACTTCGAACGGGTGGTTGCCATCTTTCCTTGCCCTACGAATGCGATTTCCTTGCCGTCGGGCGAAATGGCGGGGTCTTCCTGGTAGCCTGGGATAGTACGTAAACGGAACGATTCTCAGCTGTATCCGCCGGATGCGGTCTGTTGGAACGAACAAGTAAGAATATCGAGAGTGCGATCAGCGCGGCGATCGCGATGGTTCCCGCCGCCCTGTAAATCCGCGGGGCCGCGCGCGATACGAGCGATCAGGCCTGGCGCAGCTGCGTGCCGGACACCCTCCAGGCCGGAGATCAACGCGCTGGCTGTTTGATACCGTTTCGCAGGCTCCTTCTCGAGCATCTTCCTTAGGATGGAAACGAGTTCAGGAGACGCGACTTCTTGAATCGGACTGAGGTCCGCCGCCTGCGGGCCTGCAATAGCGGCGAGTGTTTCGCGCAATGTACTTCCCTCAAACGGCACCCGGCCCGAGAGCATTTGGTAAAGCACGACGCCGAGCGACCAGATATCGGCGCGCTGATCTACCCGCGATCCGGCGACCTGTTCCGGCGCCATAAACAGCACCGTTCCGATTGTTAAGCCCTCCTGAGTCAGAACGGTCTTCCCGGTCCACTGCGCGATTCCGAAATCGAGAATGCGAACCAGGGGCTCCGCGCATTCCGTGCCGGTCAGCATCAGGTTCGCCGGCTTGATATCGCGATGCACGACACCTTTAGCGTGGGCCGCCTGCAGACCATACGCGGCCTGGAGTGCGATGCCGATGGCCTGCTTCACAGCAATCGGGCCGGTTCGAATCTTTTCCTCGAGCGACGTGCCCTCGAGACAGGCCATCGCAATAAAGATGAATCCATCCGCTTCCTCGATTTCGTAAACCGGGCACACGTTCTGATGATCGATGGAGGCGATGACGCGCGCTTCACGGATGAAACGCTCGCGGCTGACGGAGTCGTCTCTGAGCAATAGCGGCGGAAATTTCACCGCCACAGTCCGCTGGAGGCGCGTCTCCGTTGCGCGATAAACGACTCCCATTCCACCAGCTCCAATCGGCCGAACGATCTCGTAATGCGATACAGTTCGTCCGCTGAGATCTTCGTGAACGGCCGGCATCGAGCGATCTGCCGGGAGCTCCGGCTGAATCAGGCCCTTCCGGTCTTCCTGCAAAAGGTTTTCTACCAGCCGAAGTAAATCGGTATCACTGCCGCATTTATCTCGAAGGAAGGCGGCTTGATCTTGTACCGGCAACTCGGCTGCTTGCGAGAAAAGCTCCGCTACTCGCTTGTAGACAGCCGGATCGGTTATTGCGTTAAGGCCGGAGCGCGTTCTTGAGCCACGCACTGCAGAACCTCCAGTTTTTCTCGACGGTGCTGACGCTCACGCCGAGAACGCCGGCCACTTCCGGAACACTCAACCCGCCAAAGAAACGCAATTCGACAAGTTTGGCGTGGCGCTCGTCCAGTTTCGCCAGAGCGTCGATAGCCTGATCCACGGCAAGCACGTCGAGGTTCTGCTTGGCACCGATGAGATCCTCGCTCAGTGTGACTCTGGCTGCCGCTCCGCCTCGCTTGTCGCGTTTGGCCGCAATAGCATGATTCACGAGGATGCGTCGCATCGCGACGGCGCCGACCGCAAGCAGATGGCTGCGATTCTTCCAATCGACTTGTTGTTGCTCGGCAAGCCGGAGATAGGCTTCGTTCACCAAAGCCGTCGCCTGCAATGTGTCAGCATGCGCTTCGCGGGCGAGATAATTCTTTGCAAGGCCGCGGAAGTCGTTGTAGATCAGGGTGAAGAGGCGGTCGAAAGCGTCATGGTCGCCGTTGGTCGATTGTTCAAGAACCTCAGAGAGCCCGGGGATTGGAGCTGAGCGATTCAGGGCTTGTTGCTGCTTTCGTCCCATGTGCATCCACCTCAGCTACCGATCACTGCAGGTGCGCGGCGTTGTTAGGGAAGCAGGTTTAGGTTGGGTTAGCTCGATCAGGGTAAGCAGAAGCAGCGGCTTATCTCCCGGCTCTTTAGTTTATAACGAGCTCGGCAGGCACGGCACAGAGGCCAAGGCCCCCGAAGCCCTTGTGTGCTACCTTTACACCGGCTAGCCGCGAGCTCCAGAAATATCGTGCGAGTAATAGAACATCCTTTTTGCGCTCGCGCAGCGGCGGCGAGCACAGCATCACCACATTCAGCCGTGACAAAGCTCCTCATGGAACTTGCCCTCGCGCACGTCATTGTCCAAGTTGCGATTAGCCGCTGCAATCGCCGTACTGTCCAGTGGCGACACCTGTGTTCTACCGATATGCTCAACTCTTGCTGCTGAAGAACAAGCAAGAGCTTGGAAACCCTGCGCTTCAGCCGAATGCAATGCGCGTTGTCGTTCTTTTTTCGGACCCGTCGGCCGATCCGGACAGAACTTGTGATCCGCATTTCTCCTTGTGAAACTTTCTCGATCGCCCGAGATCCTTCCACGTTGTCGCAGATTTTGATATGAATCAAGTGTGATACGACAAGCCCGCTTTCACTGATATTGGATTGTTTGTGAAGCCTCGCTACTGTGGAAGATTAAGTCGCTGAAGCAGAGCTTGAAATCGTGGGTCCGAGCGGCATCCATCAAACAAAGGCTCTGCACCAATGAAATCGATACTTTCGCCCGGCTCACGGTAAGACTTCTCCAGCCAGGCCATGGCGCTGTCGCTATCCTCGAGAGCACAGTACAGAAAAGCGAGAGTGATGTTCGAAACGTAATGGTGTTTCGAAATCTCATTCAGCTTCGTCGCGATCGCGAGGGCCTGTTCTCGTTTCCCGGCCAGGGCCAGAGCGTGCCCAATGAAAGCGAGAGTGGTTGGAGAATCAGGTAAGAGCTCATCGGCTCGCTTGAATTCGGCGAGAGCCTGCTCAAAGTCTCGTTTCTGTTCGTAGACTTTTCCAAGCACGACATGCACTTGGGCGAAGTTGGGATCGAGTTCCACTGCGCGTTGCAAGGCAAGCAAGGCCTGGTCGGGCTCGCGCGCCCAATAGAACGTCTCGCCCGCGTCGATATTGATGATGCGAGAGAGAGGATCGAGGTCCAACGCGCGTTGGATTTCTTCCTTTGCCTCGGCGTGGCGTCCCAGCCGCGAGAGATGGAGACTGTACCAGTGGTGCGCCGTAGGATAGTTTGGATTCAATTTGATGGCTTGTTGATATTCAGCCGTGGCCGTCTGCCAATCCCGGTCGTAAGCCACTTTGACGGCCGCCAGCACGGTGTGCGCTTCGGCCAGGCTGGGATCGAGCCTCAAAGCCTGTTGGGCAGAGCTTCGAGCGCGGGTAAGCCATTCGGCAGGTGTTGGACCACCATACGTACTCAACACAACATAGGACTCGCCTAGAGCTGCATAGACTTTCGCGTACGCCGGGTCGATTTGAACGGCGCGATTGTAATAGGAAACTGATTTTTCCAAGCCGCTCCGCGTGCGCTGATTCCAGAGATAGCGGCCTCTGAGGTACAGGTCATACGCGTTGGGATTGACGGGCGGCGTTGCCGCTATTTCACCGGGCGGTTTCAGTGTCGCGCCGACTTCGCGAGCAATATTTCCGGCGATTTCAGTCTGAAGGATAAACAGATCATTGCCGTTGCGCTGGTAGGAATCGGCCCATAGGTGAGTATCCGTGGCTGCCCGAATTAGTTGAGCGCTGACGCGAACGCGATTGGAAGAGCTGAGAAAGGTTCCTTCCACGACGGCGTCGACGTTGAGCTCGCGGGCAATCTCGGGTAGCCGCTTCGTCGTCGTGCGGTATTGATCGGCGGAAGTACGCGAGATCACTTTCAAGGTTCGAATCTTCGCGAGATCGGTAGTGATTTCATCGGTTAGCCCGGCGCACAGGTATTCCTGCGATGAATCACCCGAGATATTGCGGAACGGAAGAATGGCGAGCGAGTGGATCTTGTTGGTTCCGTAGGTATGGCTGCCTTCAGCTAGCCTCCGCGCTTCGATTCGGGTCCAAAGGAGCGCAAGAACCGTCAATACTGCGGCGGCAAGGAGGGTGGTCAGTATCCATTGGGGCCACCGCTGATGGGAGCGGTTCGGAACTTCGGGTGGTTCCTCTTGGTTTTGCCATTGCCAAATGGCAGCATACGAGCCCTTGGGGATCTCTATCCGAATTGCGTCTTGTTTCCCCGGCCCTTGGTAATACTCCTCAAGCTTGCTACGCAGGCGGCGCGCTTCCACCCGGACCACGGGATCGTTTTTGGGATCGTAATATGCATCACGGTCGAATACCGCCATGCCGATCACGCTCTCCTTCAGATCGCCGGCGTGGCCGTTGTCGGCGAGCACACCTTCAACGACAAACGTGAGGAAGCGCCGCATTCTCGCCGCACGTAAGAAACCCGGGCTTGCACCGATTTTCCGTACTTGCTCCCGGATTTCGCCGGGCGGAATCGGTTGCTGGCGCTTTGTCACTCGAGCTACCAAAAACGTGTGATCGACAGCGCGATCCTCAACTAACTAAGAGATTTACCTGGGGTAAGAAAAGGAATTATACCCCATTTTGTACCCCTGCAACTCCCTCTCTTACCTTCCTGATGAGCGGCAACGTCAATAGGCTTACAAAGCAAAGGATTTTCATGAAACGCAAAAAATTTTTGAAGTCTACGGCCGCGATTACAGGCGACGGATTATTGGCCGGCTATAAATCGGTCGCCCAAGGCATCAGCTCAAAGGAGGTTTGCGTGAAACGTTTCTTTGCATATCTTCTATTGGTGCTCTCACTGGCCGTATTGCCGGCCGTCGCCAAAGCACAGGACGCATTTACGACGACGCGAGATTACGTTTCGCAGTTTTATCCGCTATGGTTCACCTACTATCAGACCTCCCTTGGCACTCCCAATCTCCTGGTCGGCCCCAACAAGATCTCTCCCATATACCACTATGTAGTCGCGATCAATAACGATACGGTCTACGCGAGTTCGTTTCTTGATCTGTCGAAGGGGCCGGTGATCCTGACGATTCCGAAAACGCCTGCCAACTACTCGGTGCTCACACTTGATCGCTACTGCGACATATTCCATTCCAAGGCGCTCCTTAATAACACGCCAGGAACGTACGCGCTCTACGGACCCGATTCCGACCCGAATAATCTCCCTATGACCGTTATCCCCGTTTCATTGCCTTTCAACTACATGGCGATTATTTTCCGAGCGGATAAGTTTAAGAAGGGTGCTGATAATAAATATGTTGACACGACTCAGGACGCCGATACCTTCAGGCGGGGAATGTGCGCGATGCCGCTGTCCGCCTATCCGAACCAGAGCTGCGCGGCCGGAGTACCTCCTGGGCCCTACTTTACTAAGATCGTGCCGGAAATCGAGTTCGCCTTACCGTTCAAGACGATCGCTGACAGCTTGATCGCGGTAGACCCAATCGCCTTCTTGCGGCTGCTCCAGAGCGCGGTGGACTCTCCTAAAACTCCGACGATGTCGTCAGCGGTGCACACGCTATCGGACCACTTCAACGCGCTGTTTCCAAGCAGCATAGCAAAAAACAGGTCCGAATTTGCGAGGGGCGCGCGGGCAGCGCACAATCAGATTATCAACGATTACCTCAACAATACTGGCGATACAAACTGGATCACTTACGAGAACATTGGGCATTGGTGCCCCAACCCCGATGATTTTTATGCTTGCACGAATCCCGACCCAGGGTCCTCCTTAGCCGTCCAACGGTCCTCAATAACAGAATTTATCCAGTATGCAAACGACCATGAAGCAGCGGCTTATTTCCACGCCTTCAAGGATCGTGATGGTTTGCCGTTGAATGGAACCGATCCCAATGGCTATGTCCTGACTTTTTCGTCTCAGGAGATTCCTGCGACCAGCCGCTTCTGGTCTTTGACAGCCTACACCCCAGAGGCAATCGAACTGGTGCCCAATTCGGCTAAGAAATACCTCGTCGCGAGTTACACCGGGCCGCAGACGAACGCAGACGGGTCGATCTCTATTTATATGGCGAGACAGCTCCCTGCAGGCGTGCCTGCTGCTAATTGGCTTCCGATTCCGCCTGGGCCCTTCAATGTGATGCTCCGTGATTACGGCCCACTGGGAAGCGTTGCTGACGGCACATACGTACCGCCGCCGATTGATAAGAGGTGACAGGTAAGGCCGTGCTCGGAGCCATTACTTTGCAACCCTACCTACAAAGCTACCGCTTTTGTTGGCTTCTTTTTCATGAGCAGAGATGAAGCCAGCCGTCGTGTTGCCATTCACTGACCGGCATTTGCCCAAACCGGTTCGGCCAGCCAGGCACAACGGTTCCACGTCCCCTCACGCTGTGAGGATCCAGCTCTCGAAGATCCTCAAGAGTGAGGGTTTCGCTCGCGCTGAAAGGATGAGGCGCTTCCTGAAATTCGTCGTGGAAGAGAGACTTGCCGGACGTGCCAATAAATTGTGTGAATACAGCATCGGGATCTCGGTGTTTAACCGAGACGAATCATTCGAGCCTGGTCTCGATCCAATTGTCCGAAATGGCGCACGCCGACTCCGCCAGAAGCTGCTCGAATATTATCAGCGATCACGTTACAAGAGCGATGGCCAGATCCTGATCGACATTCCCAAGGGCAGCTATGTCCCCGTTTTCAGCTTGATAGCGCCTCCAAATGTCTCGAAAGCTGCGCGGCAGTATCGGCTAAGCGTTAAGCTGATCCGAATTGTGGACGATGCAGAGATTTGGGCCACTGAGGAAGAGTTCGAGACTATCGAGAACTCTGAGGGACGCTGCTTTGCATTGCATTTTGAAATGAAAAATCAGGCCCCTCCACTGGCGATACTTCCCATTTCACGATCTTCAGATCGAGCACACAGATCGAATAGATCACCGGAACGAGAAGCAACGTGATAAAGGTTGCGGCAGTCAATCCGCCGATCTGCGCGTAGCACATCGGTTCCCATAATGGTCCGCCATGTATGGCGAGCGGGAACAAGGCGATCACGGTTGCGCCGACCGTGATCAGAACGGGACGCAATCGCATGATTCCGGCATCAAGGACCGCTTGCTCGAACGGCTCGCCTTTGGCATGCATTTCCTCAATGAAGTCAAAAAGAACGATGATGTGACTGACGATTACGCCAACCAGGCTCACCACTCCTAGAAAAGCCATGAACCCGAACGGCGCACCCATAATCCAGAGCGCAATCAGCGCACCGACGGCGCCATAAGGAACGGCAGCGAAAACGATGAACGGCTTCACAGCGCTCTTGAATTGAAAGGCCAGCGCCAGAAAGATGGCGGCCGAGGAAATCAGAAGTACGATGCCCAATTGGCGGAAGCCATCTTCCTGCTTCTCTTTTTCGCCTCCGATTTCCAATCGATACCCAGGGGGCAAACGCTTCGCCAAGGCTGTCAATTCCGGTTGGGCCTGTTTCATCACCTCTGAAGCAAGTACGCCCTCTTGAGGTGAAGCGGAGACGGTGATAGTGCGGAACTGATTACGCCGTCGAATTACTTCGTCCTGGAGACTGTAATCAATTCGGGAAACCTGGCCGAGAGAAATTTTTTGAGTGCTCGAGCTGGAGTAAACATACAGGTTCTGGACATCATCGAGCTGGGCGCGCTCATTCGGCCTGAGCCGCGCAACGACTGGAATCTGTTTGTCTCCCTCGCGCAAAACCGTGACCTGATCGCCGTTGATGCCCCCGGCGGACGCGTGGGCCACATCCAGATTGGTGATTCCAGCGAGATTCGCCCGGTCGGGATCTACTTTAAGTTGCAGCGCAAACCGATCCTCGCCCCAATCGTCCCGGACCCGGGCCGATTTCGGAATATGGGCTAAAATCCTGGTGACGCGATCAGCCGCGGCACGCAGTGCGTCGATATTTTCACCCGAGACGCGTATCTGAATTGGCAACCCGACAGCGGCGCCCGTTTCGAGCTGCCGAACGTCAATGCGGGCGCCTGTAATTTCGCCCGAGAGCCGAGTCTGCAGCGCCGGCAAGAGCGGCCCGGTATCATGCTCGTCGCGGAAGGTCAGCACGATTTGGGCATAGTTGGCATGGCGCGATTCAGGGGCCAGGGAGTACCAAAAGCGCGGCGCGCCTCCGCCGATGAATGTATCGAGGGACTGAACGGGCCGATGCTGCTCGGCGGACACCCGCTCTACAATACGCGCGACCGCTGAGGCTGTCTGATCGGTGAGAGTGAAGGGCGCATCCTCGGGCAAATAGATATTGATATAGGCGAGATGCGAAAGATCCTTCGGAAAGAATTGCAGCTTGAGATCGGATCCAATCCATGCACCCACCCCAAGCACCACCAAAGAGAGCAAAAGCGCTAACCACCGGTGCTCGATTGCCAACTGTCCGATGCGATAGTATGCTGCGCCAAAACCGCGCCTGCGCCGCTCTTCAATGCCCGGTTCCGGACGGGCTCGAAGCAGATAATAGCCGAGCAGAGGAATGAAAGTCATCGAGACGATACGGGAGGCGACGAGCGAACAGGCGATCACGATAGGCAGGGAGTGGAGAAATTTTCCTGTATCACCCGTCAGCAGCATGAATGGCAGATAGGCGACGATGTTGGTGACCGTGGCGTACATAATTGCTGTCGCCAGCTTAGTGGGACCCAGCCAGGCCGCAATGCGAGGGGGATGACCGATCGCGAGATCTCGTTTGATCGCGTCACCCGCGACTACCGGATCATCGACCAGCAGGCCGAGCGCAATAATCAAGGTTGCGATCGAGACTTGCTGCAGATCGATCCCGAGCACGTCCATCATCCCGAACGTCATAAGCAGAGTTATGGGAATAGCCAGGGCCATCAACAGCGCCGAGCGCCATTCCCAGAACCCTACAAGGGAAACGATCACGACTAACACGATCGCTTCATAAAGACTGGTCATGAAGAGGTGAATGTTCTCTGCCACCTGATCGGCCTGGTTACTCGCCCGGGCAACGATCAGATCGGAAGGGAGGCGTCCTTTTAGATTCGCCAGTGTCGAATCAACCGCCTTGGCGAAATGGCCCACTTTTTCGCCTTTGCCCATTTGGATGCTCACGCTAATGGCTCGTGTGCGTTGCCATTGCCCGCTTGAGTCACGCCAGGAATAATAATTCAGGAATTGTGGCGGATCGTCGTACGCTCGCACGGTGTCGACCACATTACGGAGGTAGACAGGAGCACTGTAAGGAGTGACACCGATGATCACATTCCCAATCTCATCCGTGCTACGAAATTCGCCGGACGGATTCAGAACAACGCTTTTCCCGCCCACTGTGAGCTGTCCTCCCGGAAACGTGATGTTGCGGGAGCTCAGAACGTTCTGCAGGTTGGATGGCTTGAGCCCGTAAGAAGCGAGCCTCTCCTGGGAGTAGAGCAAATAAATTTTTTCGTTGAGAATTCCAGAGCGGGTGACCTTCGCCACAAGCGGCGGGCCATCGGCAGTACGGGCGGTGGAGAGCAAAGCTTTGGACATATCGTCCGTGAAATTATCCAACTCACGATAGCTGTACTTCTCTCCGGCAACCTGCCTCAGCTTCGCTCCGATCTCAGAAGGATCGCGCACAACAAAGGGCGGCCACGCATCGGGGTGGATCGGACTTTCGCCATAGGTTTCCCTGACGAAGGTCTGGAGCGTGCGGAGGATCTCCTGATCGCTTCGGTCGCTTGTAAAGTCAATCCCGATGAAACCAGGACCCTCGAGAAGGCGCATATCGGCGCCAGCTTTCATCTTCTGCAGTTGTTCCTGGAAGCGAGGGACCGCAAGTAAGATGAGCCGCTTGTCTACGTTTAGCGGCAGGCAAAGGACCAAAGAGACGCGGTTGGTCGCGCCTTTTGCGCGGGCGGCATTGATGGCTCGAAGAATTGCCACCGAGCGGAAATCGATTTCCCTCGCATCGGCCTTGGGGCTCGCAACCGTCAGTAATAGCGTCGCAGTGTCGCCAAAATCGCGCTGAAAGTTTATGGGTCCGGCACCCTGCGGCAGAGTGTTTATAGCCGCCAGGCGACCGCCGATGTCATCGAGAGTCTGGCCGGTGTCGGTTAGTTTATCCGCAAGCGTAAGAGTGACGTTGGAAACGTTAGCGCGGGAAATTGACTCGATCCGGGCGATATTCGAATTCGAAGCAACGGTCTGCTCAATGGTACGAGTAACCAGTTGCTCAACCTTTTCGGCACTTGCTCCGGGCCAGTTCGTGATGACCATTGCCTGTCGCGCTGGAATGTCCGGATCTTTGCGCTGGGGCATATTCAGGTAACCGTAGAATCCCCATGCCACCGTGCCAACCAACAAGACCCAGGCGATCTGCGGATTCTCGACAAAGAACCGGGAGATATTGTGAGTGCCGGCAATTATTTCGGTATCCGAGCGATGATGTGTGTTGCTCACGGAATCACACTGACCGCATCGCCGTCAGACACGAAGCTTGCGCCTGAGCTTACAATCTTCTGGCCGGCTTCGACACCTGTGATGGCGATCCGATCTCCGTAGGTCGGGCCGAGAGTTACGGGTCTTCGCCGGGCGACTCCGTTGTCTACCACCACTACTGCGAATTGAGATGAGTCGTCTGAGGCGCGAACAATGGCATCCAAGGGCGCAATCGGTGGCTGCTTGTAATCTTGGCTGCTCCCCGACGTCGAGCGAAGCAATCATACCCGGCCTGAGCATGGCGTGTTCATTCCGAATGGTTACTTCGACCTGAAATGCACGGGTGCTCGAGTCCGCGACAGCGCCGATCGCGCTCACGAACCCTTGAAACTGGCGGTTCGGGAAGGCTTCGGTATATATGGACAATTTCGAGCCGTTCTTCAGATGCGCGACCAGAATGTCAGATACTCCAAAGGCGGCCTTTACTGACGAGACGTCGGCAAGCACAAAGGCAACCATGCTTGGACCTGCCAGCGTACCGACATCGACGGACCGCTGCACCACGGCGCCGGTAAAGGGAGCGATAAGCGAGGTGTCGTTTAATGCGAGAGTCGCGGTTCCGAGCGCACCTTGCGCGGCGCTGAGCGCTCCCGTGCTGCCTTGGACCTGCGAACGCGCTGCCTCGACTTGAGCGCGTGTTGAATCGCGGTTTGCCTTCGCTGCATCGTAGTCGGATTTTGTGAGCGAAGTCTTCTTAAATAGCGCGTCCGCCCGATCGAAGTCTTGTTTCGCCTTTGCCGCTGCGGCTTCGGCTTGCGCCAGTTGTGCGCCGGCCGTTTGCCCGGCTTGTGTGGCTTGTTTCACCTGACCCTCGGCTTGCGACACCTGCAATTGATAATCTTTCAAGCGCACCTGTGCGAGCACCGTGCCTGCTTTGACGATGTCTCCGATATCGACACTGCGCATCCTGCCATCGGCTCCCCGGACCTGATAAATGGACTCCACGAATCCGCTCGCCCGAAAGGCCAGGTTGACCTGCCGGTTTGGAAGAATGGACGCAGAATAGCGTTGTCCCTGGCCTGGCGTGTATCTCTCGACAGCAGAAACACGGACTGGAGTGGCGGCTTTTCTCGAGCACAGGCGTTTGGCGACTGCAGGAAAACAGAAAGAGGAATCGAGCAATATGAAAAACGGGGTCAGACGTCGAATCTTCATTGATCCTCGCCGAGGGCATGCTCGAATTCCGCTTTGGCGCTCCAATAGTCGGCCAAGGCGTGCTGGTAATCGGAATTCGCCTGGGCCAGAGTTGTTTGTGCCTGGAAAACAACCTTTAGCAAAGCGGCGTGTACTTCATACTCATTTTTGTTGACGCGCAAATTCTCGAGTGCCGCCCGCTGACTAAGCCTCGCAGCGCGGAGCTTCGACCAGCTCTGCTGCATTTGCCGGTAATTATCGTCCACATCCATGATTACTTTGCGTTCGGCTGAGGCCTGGGTGTTCTTGTCTTGGGCGACAGTATCCCGCTTTTCGCCCATTTCGTTCTTTTTGCGCCCCCAATCAAAGGGCTCCCACGAAAGACTTACGCCGACACTGTATGTCCCGCCCGGCAAAAACGAATTGAAATTCAGGAGCGTGATGCTGTTGAATTCGGCCGAGATATCCGGAATGTATTCGGCGCGTTTCGCCCGCAACTCCTGCTCGGATTGCATGGTCTTGAGACGTGCCTGTTGTATTTCCGGCCGTTGTGAAAGCGCCTTCTTGCGCGCGGCGACGAGATCGATTTCAGGATTGCTGGCTTCCTCTCCGATCGCAGTAACGCTGAAATCGGTCAGGACGTCCCGCCCGAGGAGATCGTTGAGCTGCTCCTTCTGCTTGGCTTCCTGATTGGAAAGGGCCAATTCGGACTGTTCAGCGTCGGCAAGGGTGGCCTGAGCCTGCAGCAGTTCGGACTCGAGCGCCGTCTGCTTCAGTACGTAGTCACTAGTAACACGCTCGACTTCCTTATATAGCTTGACGGTCTCTCGCGTTGCAACCAGGGAGCTCTGGACCTGCTCGATGTTGTAGTAAAGCTGTTTAACATTGCGGACCACGTCCTGGCGCTTCGACCGCGTCTTCTGTTGTGCCAATTGTGTCGAGAAGTCGAGGGCTTTCAAATTGAGCCGCGTTCGATAGATTGCAGACAGAGGCTGAACCAGGCGCCCCAAGAAAAAGCCAGTTGGCTGCATGGGCGTGCTGTATTTGACATCTTTCGGGGGAATTGGGCCGATGCCGGGATAGGTCCCGGCAGCCAATAAGCTCCCGGCAGGGATTGTTATATTCACAGGCTGTAGCTGCTCGGATCCCAGCATATAGACCGAAAGTTTGGGGAAAAGCAAGCTTCGGAATGCAGCCGAACGATGCGTGGCTTTCGACACATCAAGGGTTGAGTTGGCAATATCGACATTGTGTTGAAGGGCGAGCTGGACTGCCTGATCGAGTGGCAATTCCTCCGCTGTAAGGCAGGACCCGCATAGAAAAAGGACCAGAACGCCGTTGAGTCCATTCGCCATGCTCGGCTAGTGTACACCCAAATCGAGGAGACCGGAAGAATCATACGGTAGAGCTCGGTTAGACCTAGACCGTATGACACTTACTCTCTTTTCCTAAATCTGATAGTCTATCTGCTCAATCATGAAAACTGCGCGGACGAGTGTAACTTCGCTTCTCACTATTGGCGTTTCAATTTCGCTGACATCCCTGCTTGCCCAGACGTCCGGAATGAGCAACACACTGTTGCTCGCGATGGGCGCAAATGCGAAACGGGTCATGCAATACGAATGGAAGCAGCGCATCATAGTTGTGCGCAAAGAGAAGCCGACAGAACCAATTATCGATCAGGTGCGTTTTGATTCGGCGGGCAAGATGCAGCGCACCACGATATCAGCTCCCCCAGAGCAGAGGGGTCGCATACGAGGAAGAATCGCCGCAGGTGTAAAGGAAGACGTAAAGGACATGATGAGTCTTGCGGCCAGCTATAACAAGCCGCAGCAGATGGTCGAAGCCGTAAAAAAAGCACAGGTCTCTCAGTCGCCAGGCGCTATTCGGCTGCAAGCTAACGATCTAGTTAAACCGGGCGATTCAGTGATCATGCTCGTTAACTCGACGACCCATCTCGCTAACCACGTTGACATCAAGACAGATTACGGTGGAGATCCTATGACCATCGCTCAGGACTATCAGCAGATACCGGGCGGTCCAAACATGATGAAGAGCATGAAGGTTTCAGTGCCCGGGAAAGACCTTGTCGTCAATATTGAATCGTACGACTTCACACAGCAAACTGCAGGCAACAGATAAAATGGCAAAACGCGTTCGAGGATTCGGGCTGATGGCCACTTGTCTGAGCGTGTGCCTTTCGAGCGCACAGGCGCCGGGTACAGGGCGAGTTCAAATTAAGTCTGTTCAGCCGTATTCGGGCACTCCGCCGTTGACCAAACCAGCCTCCATCGTGGTTTATAACTTCGCTGCTACGCCTGGGGAAGTTAAGCTTAACAGCGCCGTGTTGCACCGCGTACGAATGAAGGCGAGCGGTACGGAAGACGACGAGAAGACCAAGCTTGCGCACAAAATTGTGGCCGATTTCACCGAATCGCTTGTAAAGCATCTTGAAAAAGCAGGGCTGCCGGTTTCTCGCGGTGTCCCCGGCGAGCTGGCGCTCGATAACAGCCTCGCTGTGCAGGGCGATTTCCTGGCGATCGATGAGGGGAACCGGACCCGGCGGATGGCGATAGGTCTTGGCGCCGGGGCTTCAAAAGTAGTGGCGCACGTGGAGTGCTACCTTAAGCAGCCAGACAAAAACGTCATGCTGAGTGAATTCAAAGCAACATCGAAAAGCTCGAGGAAACCTGGGGCTGCCGAAACTATGGGAGCCGGTGCCGCGCCAGAAGCAGCCGCTGCTGTCGGTGGCGTAACGGAGCTCAAACAAGGCGCCGAAGGTGACACGGACCGTATGGCGAAAGCTGTCGCAAAAGAAATCACCAGAACACTAACCGCCCAAGGGTGGATAAAGGATTCAAGATAATGCGCATTTTTAGCTTTTGGTCAGTTATTCCTGTCGTCCTCATAGCAGTATCGGCGACCGTGAATGCCGCCCAAGCGCAGCAACCTACTCCCGAATGCCAGAGCTCAAGGGACTATAGGTCGAGAACGATATATTTCTTGATGACCGACCGATTTAACCCCCATCAGCCCTATGCGCCCTATGTCGATCCTGAGTATCCATCCGCAACGAACAAAGTGAACTGCTTCCTGCAGCCCTGCAACGAAGACCGGGAATTTCGAAGTTATTGGGGCGGCGATATCCAGGGAGTTATTCAAAAGCTCGATTACTTAGATGATTTGGGCGCGTCCGCCATCTGGGTGACGCCGCTGATGGAGAATGTCAGAGCCTATGTTCCGAAGACAGGCTATGGAACGGGATATCACGGCTATTGGGTCCAAAATTATTATCGGGTAAATAAGCATTTCGGCGACT
This sequence comes from uncultured Acidobacteriaceae bacterium, assembly GCA_963771565.1. Classification (GTDB taxonomy): domain Bacteria; phylum Acidobacteriota; class Terriglobia; order Bryobacterales; family Bryobacteraceae; genus Bog-105. Next base: position 14,013 of record CAVYUB010000016.1, on the reverse strand, counting down.
GGGACGACGTAAGCCAACTAAGCCAGGAGATGCACGCGAAAGGCATGCGATACATACAGGACATCACCCTGAATCATTCCAATCCGCTGGACAATCACGTTTACGGCCGGCTTTTTGAGTCAAGTCTTTCCGATCAGATCTTCATCAAAAGTTATAACGACGATTATGATCCAGGCACCGGCATCCGTTACTACAAGCATTACGAAAATTATCCAGCGTGCATAGCAGCGAAGAAGCTGCCGGACTATGACTGGAGTTATTGGCAATTACACCATTGTCTGCTGGCCGATTTAAGCGGCTATAACCAGCACGATCCGGACGTTGCCGACTATTTGCTGGGAGCCGGGAAGACCTGGATTGATCACGGGGTGGACGATTACAGGCTTGACGCTGTGAAGTTCCCGTTTCCTGATTTCATCGCCAAGTTTACTCATACGATGCGTGATTATCTCGCAACACTAAACCGGCCCTCGCCATACATTGTCGGGGAGTGGTCGAATGGCGGAGTTGGAGATACGAAGTCTCTTGATTTCGCGAACGATTACGATGTGTTTCGAACGAACATACTCGATTTTCAATTGTCATTTAAGCTGAATCAATTTATCGGTGGGGAACTACGAGGTCGATGTTGGCAATATTAAGAACAAGATAAGTGCTTTCGACCTCGACAATTTCCTTCACGAGCGCATGTTAGCTTTTAACGGAGGAGACACCTGGCAAGGGACGTTCCTTGATAATCATGACCAGATCCGAACTATGGTGCGCCTGCAGAAGATCGGCATAAACGACGAAACTGAGCGCAGACAACGCATGGACCTGGGTATAGTTCTGTTGATGACGGTTCGTGGAATCCCGATCATCTATTACGGGGATGAGCAGTATCTCGCCCACTACAATGATGGCAATTTGACTGCTCCGGAATACGTGAATACCGGCGACGATGATCCGTGGAATCGCCAGGGTCTAAATCGATGGGACCGGGACACACCGGCTTTCAAAATAATTAAAACCTTGGCGAGATTGAGGAAAGCGAGTCCGGCGATTTCGGAAGGAAAATATCTCAGGGCCTATGTGGATAAAGACATTCTGATGTATGAGCGTGAACATCGAGGTGAGGTCGTCTTAGTAGCAGTCAATCGGGGTGAAGATAAAACACTCAGCCTACCCGGGGCCCTTGGTATCGCACCAGGTTATTATGCAGGCTTGCTGGGTCAGTCAAGCGAAGCGAATCAGGGCAACTATCTTTCTGTGGCGCCTGGCCGATGGACCTTGCACCTGAATAAGCTCAGTTCACTGGTTGTACATCCCCAATTCTAGGCCGATCCTCGACTAGCACTGCCGGTGGGCGGTTGCGAAAATGGCCTGCATACGTATCGGGCCGAGTGTGTAGCCGAGCAACTCACCGGTAGCTCAGTGCGCGAATTGCAGAAGCTAGGCGTCGGTCCCCTGGCTTTGGCTGCGCTCGAAAAGCTTCGACGGAGCTCTTCAAAGTTGAATCCGCCACTGAGGATTGCCATCTACAGTCAACCTGTGCCTAGTGAAGAAGACCGGAATCGAATCATCGAGCGTGTTACCGATTATGCTCGCCGGTTTGGCGTTTGTAGCCGGCTTACAGCGAGAGCGGATTTCGCTAGGTGCCACAACAAAAGCTGTATCTGCTGAGAAGAGACTGGGACAAAGCGTCTCAAGGGCGAATTCGGATTACCAATTTGGCGTCCGGGATCCCGCCAAGGATAAACTACTAGCCTTCTCCTGTACCGGGTTGCGATTGATGTTGTCGGGAAGAAACCTCAGCTTTATCACATTCTGCGCAATCCAGAAGGTGGCCGATAAACCGTTGGCGGCCTTCTCTGGTCCGCACCCAATCTCGAACGAGCCAAGGAGGATTGTGCCGCACGTGGTACCCATGGCCGCAGCCTAACTCGGCAACCCAGTCACCCTGCTCATCCTGATGAAAGCCAATGATTCGTTGGTTCATAATTTTGCCCTTCACCCGCGTTGTAATCATGACAGCCTTGGCATAAGCCGCTTCAACCAGGCCGATGCACGAATGAACCGCGAAATAGTACGGTGATGGGGAAGGCGAGCGGGAACACGGCACAGAATAGCCCTGCTAACGTTTGCCTCAAACACGAGCGTTTACGTTTATACACATGCGCACTTTTTGCCATCTCTGCCTTGCCATATCGCTTTCATCGTGCTGTCTGGCGCAGGACCTTTCGTTCGGCTCACGGGAGGCCCGGTCCGAACCCGAGTGGATGAGCAAGCTGACGATCTATGAGGTTTGGCTGAACGCATTCAGCAAGGAAGGCACGCTGCGGGGTGCGATACCGGGTCTGAAGCGTGTGTCCGAGCTGGGCGCATCGGTGGTTTATCTCGGTCCCATTGCGAAGCGATCCGGAACGCCGCATGCGTCGCCTTACAACATCGCGGATTACAACGCAATCGACCCGCAATATGGAAACGAGCGGGATTTACGCGATTTCGTTGAGCAGGCGCACCAGCTCGGGCTGAAGGTGATGCTGGACCTGATCTACTACCACACGGCTCCCGATGGCGTGATGATGAGAAGTCCCGAGTGGCTCGTGCATACGCAAGACGGCAAGGTCGCACGCGGCTTCTGGCCCCAACCGCTTCCTGACTTCAAAAATCCACGAGTCCGCGAATATCTGATTAAAAGCATGGTGCATTGGGTGCGCGATTTCAGAGTGGACGGGTTTCGATGCGATGTCGGCGCCGGCGTTCCGCTCTCGTTTTGGGAAGCAGCGAGGAAATCACTTGACGGAGTGAATCGCGACGCCATCCTTCTTTCGGAATCGGACCGGCCTGATGACCAGATCCAGGCCTTTGACATCAATTACAACTTTCAGGGCTACCTGACACTCCGTTCGGTGATCCGCGACGGCGAGCCGGCCATCAAGATTCGGGAACGATGGGAGGAGACAAGGAGGACGTTTCCACGTGGCGCCAGGCTCATGCGGTTCAGCGACAACCACGATTGGCGTCGCGCGGTTATCGAATTCGGCGATCGGGGAGCATATGCTGCAGCGGTGTTGAATTTTACGCTTGATGGCGTGCCGTTCCTGTACAACGGTCAGGAGATTGCGGACTGCACACCGACGCATTGGTTGACGCATGCTCCGATCGAGTGGCCTCAACCGAGCGATCGCAACGATCGTAAAGCTCCAGAGGAAGCGTTGGCCAGGTACAAAAGATTGTTTGCAATCCGGAACCAATACGCTGCTTTGCAATCCGGAGAGTTGCTCTGGATCAATAACACTGAACCTGACAAGGTGTTGAGCTTTCTCCGCAGGGAGGGGGCAGACGAAATTATGGTCGTTCTGAATCTCTCTAACCGCAACACACACGTGACGATTGATCTGCCGGTTATGGACTATTCCTCGGTGGAGAACCTATTGACAGGGGGGAAGAGCTCCTTTCAACTGTACTCGGGGCGCGTGGCAATGGATCTGAATGCTTACGAAGCTCTTGTCGGCAAACGCATACCACTGGCGCCACTTACATCGTCGGTAGGGAAACACGAGTAGGCGCAGCGCCAAGGGTGTCACACACGAAACGGACAGGGAGATGAGAGAATTTCTTATCGATGGAAGGATAGGAGACCAAATCATGAAGAGGAAATATTCGCAGGCGGTAAAGAAGCGGCTCTTGCTAGCCGGGCTGATGGCACTGTGTACTTCGGGTAGCGCTTTTGCCCAAAATCACGCGATCGGCTTCAAGAACGGGATGCCTTTCAGTGAAGGGTACGTCGCGGGAAACACGCTTTACGTTGCAGGTCAGCAAGGACCTGATGCGCATGGCAAGGTCACGGGTACCGATATCACTCTACAAACTACAAATGCTATCGCCGCAGTAGAGAAAGTTGTCAAAGAGGCGGGATTTCAGATGACGGACATCGTTTCTGTGACCGTGTATGTCACGGACCTGAATGATGTCCCGAAAATGAATGAGGTCTACAAAAAGCTCATGAGCGATCCCAAACCAGCGCGAGCCACTGTGCAGGTTGCGGGCTTGATCGGCGGAGCGAAAATTGAAATTTCGGCAATTGCCGTAAAGCAGTAATCTTTGTTTTTTTCGGCCGACCAACGTTCCGATACCGCGTGATCCATACACATTCAGGTCGTTAATGCTGGAAATGCAGATGCACGTGGCAATGCCCGGGGGTGCTGCGGATGCTGAGCCCGTCGGCAAATCGACGGACTAAGTACGCCGCGATGCTCACCGTTGCTGATTCGGGGCTACTGCTGAGCATTTCAGTCGATGGCGGCGCGCTCGGGAGTTCGATTGGCTCGCCGTCATATTCGAGATCAACTTCTAACTTGAATTCGTCAAACCGAAGCTGTACTAGGACGGGGGTAACGACGCCGCGCCGCGCGACGGCGATCATGAATTCGTGAATCGCCTCGATAGCGCGCGTTGCCACTTCGCTTCGCATACCCCACGCCGCACCCTGCTTCCGCAGCAGCCCCGTAATCTCATCGAGGTTTCCGGTGTCATCGGGAACGAGGTGAGCGGTCCTGCATTTCGCCACTCCGAGGCGAAACAGTAGATTCAGTGTGACCGCTAGAACTGTCGCGAGTGACAACGCGGACGAGAACAGCGGCGAGAACGAGTTGGGAACGTGCCGATAGAGGCCGGGCACCATCTCCACGCTCAACCCAAAGATGAGCGCGATAGCTACAACAAATGTGCGGCGCACGTCCAGCATACGAGACGTGATGACCTGCAGGCCACCCACGATCATGAAACAGGCCACATACACCAGCACCGCACCCATCACCGGAGGAGGCATGATCGAGAAAATAGCTGCCAGCTTGGGGAAGAATGCCAGCGCAATGACAAACAACCCGGTGGGGAGCGCGATTACCCGGCTGGTAGCTGCGGTCGCGACCGTCAGGCCCACGTTGCTGGAAAACGGGACTGCCCCATTCCTCCGCCCAGCCCGGCCAAGGTCGTACAAATAGCGCCCGCCAGGACGCCACCAGACACGGATTTCATGTCGGTGCGCTTCCAATTCACGTCATTGATCTTCTGGCATAGCGTAAGGTCGCCGACGCTCTTCAGGGTCGAACTGAGGCTGGCGATCAAAAACGGAAACAGCAGCGCAAGGCTGAACCCAAGTCCTCCCCCACCCACGCGCGTGGGCAATGAGACCAGGGGTGCGGCGAAGGCTGTGCGTGCCTGCATGAATGACAAGAAGCCCAGCATTGCCGATGCCGTGTAGCCGGCCAACAGGGCAAGCAGGATGGGATAAAGGCGTAGCTTTCCTTTGCTCCAGATACTCGGGCCAATCATAGTGGCTAGCGTGATACAGGCAATGATAGTCGCGCGTTTATCCGCTGTCCGTCGGCATATCCGAAGAAGCGAGGGCAACCCAGGCCGATAAGTTCGATGCCGACCATACACACGACGAGACCGGTCACCTCAGGAGGGAACAACACGCGCAGGCGTTGGATAAGCTGAGACAACAGTCCCCTCGAAAAAGCCCGACTGCGGCCGTCAACCCGAATACTAGTGGCAGTCCGCCCGCCTTGCCAGGATGGACGCGCTTAAATAGGCAGGACCGCAAGAGAACGGGCACATATAGCCCGAGCCTATCCTGCCGCTCACTCGCGCCTGCAGGACGGTTGCAATCCCCGAGGCGATCATGGATACGCGAATAATGCCCTGCGTCTGCGCAGCCGTGCCGCCTATGGCGGTGACCAGAACCACGACAAAGATCCAGCCCACTGACATGACGAATACATTCTGGAGACCGAGCACCAGCGTGCTCCCGATCGGAGGCATTTCGTCAACGGAATAGATCAGTTGTGGTGACCTCTTCGGTCGTTCCATGAAGCGAGGATGCGTCGGCTCACCGATGCCGAGAAAGAGGTGCAGTAAGCGCGAAGGTATTGTGCGCCGGATAGCCACGACGGGTTCTTGCCTCGACCGCATGGGCCACAGGGTACTACGTCGCGCAGTTATAACGCGCTCGCGGTCTGCCGCCAGGTGTCGTTGATTAGCCTGCTCGAGGCTCTCGATCTAAGTTTGCGTGATGAGGTTGGCCACCTGCTTAGGGCCGTCTACTAAACAACCAAAGCAGAAAGGTGCCTAAAAGACTCAATATCAGGCAAGTCACTATCGGGAAGTAGGCGGTGCTGTTTTTTCCGCGCCAGACGATATCGCCCGGCATTCGCCCTAGAGGCACGTTCAGCCTGCTCAGTAGCAGAACGACGGCACCGAGGGCGATGAGAAGAAGCCCCGCAACTATAAGAAGCCGCCCCAGACCCACATATGTTTGATGCTCCTGTCACGTAAAGAGTAGCGCCCGCAAAATCTCGCGTCTAGGGACGTCACGTGAGCTACACTGGCCGCTGAGATGCCGAACAAAGTATGAGTGATTCGAAGACGTACGCTCCCAGCCCTGAGTTTGCCGGCCATGCCTATGTGAAGAGCATGGACCAGTATCGCGAGCTCTACGATCGAGCGAAAAGAGATCCGGAACGATTTTGGGCCGACTTGGCTCTCGAGGAACTCACGTGGTTTCGTCCTTTCGGCCAAACTCTCGAGTGGGAACTGCCATTCGCCAAATGGTTCTCAGGCGGAAAGATCAACGCTTGTTACAACTGTGTGGACAGGCATCTCGCAACCGCCCGCAAGGGGAAGCTCGCATTCATTTTTGAAGGTGAACGAGGCGACCAGCGGACGATCACATACGCAGAGTTGCACCGGCTTGTGTCGCGCTTCGCAACTGTTCTGAAGCAGCTTCAATACGGGACGGGAGATCGGGCGGTGATCTACATGCCGATGATTCCGGAGCTTCCGGTGGCCCTGCTTGCCTGCGCGCGGCTGGGCATCACGCACAGTGTTGTGTTCGCTGGTTTTTCGGCCGAGGCGTTGAAGGCTCGCATTCTCGATTTGGGCGCGACGGTCGTCATTACGGCCGATGGCGGATGGCGCCGGGGCCGGGAAGTGCGTCTGAAGGACGCAGTAGACGAAGCCTTAGAGGACTGTCCGGACGTTCGCAATGTGATTGTGTACAAACGCACTGGATCAGCCATTCCGATGAAGGAGGGACGCGATCTGTGGTGGCACGAACAGGACGAGCTCCTATCGAGCGACCCTTTTCTTAATCATCAGGCCGAAAGTTGTCCCGCTGAAGAGGTTGACGCGGAGCATCCGCTTTACGTCCTTTACACATCGGGCACAACGGGCAAACCGAAAGGAATTCTGCATACTACGGCCGGGTACCTGCTGCAAACATTGATGACGATGAAGTGGGTATTCGATTTACGGGAGAACGACATTTACTGGTGTACCGCGGACATAGGTTGGGTCACGGGGCACAGTTACATTGTGTACGGCCCTTTGGCGGCAGGAGCTACTTGCATACTCTATGAAGGAGCGCCGGATTATCCTGCTTACGATCGGTTCTGGCAGATCGTCGAGAAATACCGCGTCTCAATTTTTTACACATCACCTACGGCTATTCGAGCGCTGATCAGGCAAGGTGACCAATGGCCCAACGCACACGATCTATCGAGTCTGCGTGTACTCGGCTCTGTAGGCGAGCCGATCAATCCAGCCGCATGGGAGTGGTATTACCGTGTGATCGGAAAAGAGCGCTGCCCAATCGTCGATACGTGGTGGCAGACCGAGACCGGGGCAATCATGATTTCGCCGACGCCGGGGGTGGTCCCTACAAAACCGGGATCTGCAACCCTTCCGCTTCCCGGGGTGATTCCCGACATTGTAGATCTTAAGGGGAACGCGGTTGGCGACAATCGGGAGGGCTACTTAGTTATTCGAGAACCTTGGCCCTCCATGATCCGCAATATCTGGGGTGATCCGAAGCGGTTTCAAGAACAGTATTGGTCACGTGTACCGGGCTCCTACTTCACTGGCGATGCGGCACGGCGGGATGAGGATGGATACTATTGGGTCCTCGGGCGAGTGGATGACGTGATGAATGTCAGCGGACACCGGCTTAGCACGATGGAGGTGGAATCAGCACTCGTTCACCATCCGGCCGTTGCTGAAGCCGCAGTTGTGGGGAAGCCGCATGAGATTACGGGGCAGGCTGTGTGCTGCTTTGTAACCCTGAAACAGGGAGACTGGAATCACGAGCTACTCGGTAACGAACTGCGGCAATGGGTGGCGCATGAAATTGGACCGTTTGCGCGGCCCGAGGAGATACGGATTACGGATGCTCTTCCGAAGACGCGCAGTGGAAAAATCATGCGCCGACTCCTGCGCGAAATCGTCACCACTCACGCTGTGACCGGAGATGTGACAACTCTGGAAGATCTCACGGTCGTGACAAAACTCGCCTCACAGCAGGAGGAAGAATAGAAATCATCTCGCATGGATGGAATCAAACCTCGGGCCAAGGCGAAATTCTGAAGCTTGATCTATAAGGGCACGACCACACCTGCCGATGAAAGCTTCATGATTGGCTATCTACTACTGAGCAGGGACGACTTGTACGTTTAGGGCTTCGGATGAGTGGCGGGCCGGACCCTGGTTGGGCCTCCGCGACGCGCCTGGAAAAAGTAAAACTGCCCGCCGAGCGTGTTCTTCATATCGACCACCTGTTTGCGCGCATGCAGCGTCTTAATACATACGAAGCAAAGACGAACGCCATGACGAGAATCGGATCAAATTTATCCCAAGTACTGCCACCGCCATTCAGATGTGAATAGAACGCGAGTGAAAGATCGATCGCGAGACCAGCATAAGCCCACTCAGTCAATCGAGGCACATTGGGAATCAGAAGGCCCACGCCACCAAGGATGTGGGTCACGCCAATCAGAGGAATGATATAGAGCGGGTATCCGAGCTGCTGATTGGCGATCCTCCATTCGCCGGGATCGCGAATTAGATATAACCTTCCGAAGTACACCCAAATGAAGGCGACAAGGCCGGTTATTACCATCGCGGCTATTTGAGTTGCTCAGACCTGCCCGCGCGGGTTTATCTATTGTGTGTTCAGCTTTCATATTGCTTGCCCCGGACTTATGCCTTGACGGCGTTCTGTGCAGCCGCAAACACATCGCGTGCGGACGTCGTACCCGCTACGTGCTCCGTACCCGTGATTCCGAGGTCCATCCATCCCGCGTTAACGCTCTCAAACATTTCTTCGGCAGGTCCAGTGTGGCCCTTCGGGATGCCGAACTGCTCGAACGCTTCCGCCCACCCTGCACGCGGGACTGCAAAGGCTTTTACGTCGAGTGTCAGGACTTCACCCAATTGTCCGGCCACTTCATCCGCGCTTACCATCGAACCCAGCTCGATGACGCGATGCCCTGACCACGCCGGCCCGGTCAGAAGCGTTGCCACCTCTGCGCCGATGTCGTCTGACGCGACCATTGTCGATTTCCGGTTTGTAGGACTGTAGAAGACCGGTAGTGTTCCGCCTTGGGCGGCCTGTAAGCCGAAAAGAAAGTTTTCGAAAAAGCCGCCTGCGCGCACAAATGCGACCGGAGATGGCAGGCTGCGAAAACCTTGCTCCAGGAGCGATAAGGCCGTGATCATCCCCACCCCGCTTGTTCTATTCGCGCCCATCGACGAGAGCGCTACCACCCGCGGTGGCGCTACCTTGGTCAGCGCCTCGACATAGTTCGCAATCACGCCCTTTGCTTCTCTGTAATCAGGCGAGGGTGCCCATACAGCCGGCAACATAACAAACGCGCCCTCAACACCTTTGAGCGCCGCCGCTATGGCTGTCGCATCGTTCCAGTCTCCATCCACCAACTCCACGCCCTGGTCTGCCCACTTCGCCGCTTTCTCGCGATTGCGCACAAGTGCTCGCACCTGTTTGCCTTGCTTCAGCAGATGCCGCGCGGTAGCGCCCCCAACTTTTCCAGTAATGCCCATGACTAAATACATGCTCGTTTTCTCCTTGTTAAGAACTTTCATCGCTTCTCCTTCTTGTTTGGCCGCCCAATCCAAATGTGCGACCTAACGATTAGACGCCGATCTAACCATTGGTTGCAAATACTCATTGGTTACAAATTAATCAGTGGCGAATATTGCGTATTCGATGCATCACCATCAGGGACCGCAAGCGCTCGAATGCGAAGGACTTCGTCGTCGCGCGTGGGCCTTGAACGTCATCCTCAGCATCACGGCAAACCATCGATTACTTCAACCGATGGTTATAATTAGACAACTGGTCGAAAAATGGCCAAAAGGGAGTAAGCTGGTGAAGTGACATCCACATCACCAAGTCGCCGGGTAGAACGTAAGGAGAGGCTGCGGGGCGAAATCCTTGCGGCTGCAAGCAAAATGTTTGCCGATCGCGGTTACGAAGCCGTGACGCTTCGTGCGATCGCTAAAGAGATCGGCTATACGCACGCCGTGATCTACCAGTATTTTCCTGACAAATCGCATATTCTTGCCGAGTTGAGCAGCGAGACGATCGGGCTGCTGATTCAGAACTTCGACGCGATTGCCGCTAAACATCCTGCACCGAAAGAGCGTCTTTTTGCGACTTCACGCGGCTTGATTCAGTTCTGCACTGCCCATCCACAGCAGTTCCGCAACGTCTTCTTCGGGCCGGAGAACCGCAACGGCATCCGCGCCGGACAATATATCAACGACATTGGCGCGCCTTTGTTCCAACGTTTCGTACAGCTCTTTTTCGATGTTGCCAGGGATGAAGGATTGCCAGGCAGGGATGACATAGTGGTAGCCCACACCTGGTGGTACACGATCTTCGGCCTCGCCACGCTCATGGTCATACAAGGGGTTGTGCCTGACTTGCCTGACCAGACTCTCGTGGTCGAGCAAACGATCGCGACGCTTTGGGCGGGTGTTCAGGTTGTTCCGCGATTGCCGAAGAGGACGGTCTCTACGCGATCCGGCCGATCCAGTGCCGCAAAGCAATAACAGCTCTGTCTACTTCGGAGTCGTTGGAGGTATGCCCGTGGCGTACCAGGTGTCAACCATCTTTCCAGGGCCGTAGCCCTTCTGGTGACACGACAGACCGGTAAAGCTGGAGACTTTGGGAGAAGGAAAGTCCCAGCGGGCGCTGCCGAAGCCTCCTGAAGTCCATTCGCAAACACCCACCTCAAGACCAATTCCATGTTCCTGCAGGTACTGAAGGAATTGCACGGTGAATTCCGGCGTATCGGCGTCACAGAAATACGCTCCGGAAATCCACTCGGTGATGATGACTGGAGCTCTTCGCGAGAAGTTCCCAAACTTGGCGTCCCATATCGGTGCATACGTTTAGGGTTGTGCCTACGCGCTTGCCGTAGACGATGATGGCGGTCTTTGCGGCGGCGCTTGGCGGGACTGCCTCAGCCAACACTCTCTAAGAGTCACGGCTCCCGAGGCTTCTCGATATCTGGTTTGCCGAGTCTAACCCAGCGCGGAACACGGCATTTCCCGCTAAATGCGCACGTCGCCGGGAGAGTTCTCGTTTTACGCCAAATCGCTTACGCGCTCCCTGACATAGATTATGTGGTGAGTTGATGAAAGGCGTATAGGGTCAATGCATGCCACGGCAATGGAGGCCGCTCGTATGCGTAAAAGAGAAACGCGGCCTATTTGCCGGAAGGTCGTGCTACGTCTTCCAGACCTTGACCATGCAAAAACTTCGGTGCTCAACAGCCTGAGTTCGCCAAACTCAAGGCGCAACTACAAATTCGCCATGGAGCAGTTCATTACCTGGTATTGCTCGGAACCACGGCTGGCACTGAACCGCACAGTGGTGCTTCGATTCCGGCTCCATCTGGAATCTCTCGGGTTGGCAGCAGGAACCATCAATCAGAGGCTGGCTGCAGTCAGGCGTCTTGCCTATGAGGCGGCTGACTCAGGGCTGTTGAGCCCGGAACTAGCTGCTGGCATCAGACGAGTGAAAGGTGTTGAAGCAGCTGGGCTCTCGATCGGGAAACTGGCTGAACAGAAATCAAGCTGAACTACTTCTGGAGAAGTCAGACGGGAAAGCTTGCGTACCATGCGAGACCTCGCCATGATCGCGATCCTGCTAGGCTGCGGCCTGCGGCGGGCCGAATTGGCGTTGGCTCCGCAAGGACGACATCCAGATTCGACAGGGGCCACTGGGCAATTGTGGATCTCGTCGGCAAAGGTAATCACGTCCGCACCGTTCCAATGCCGATCTGGGTCAAGGCTGCGGTTGATCGATGGCTAACGGCAGCGAGGGTCGCGGACGGTAAGATCTTCAGGGCGGTGAGCCGACAGGGAACTCCGTGGGGAACGGGAATCTCTGAGAACGTCATCTGGTATGTTGTTCGGAACTGTCGCGAACCGGGTGCAACTTGAGGGTCTTCGCCCCTCACGACCTTCGCCGGACCTGTGCCAAGCTGTGCCACGTCAACGACGGCGTCTGGAGCAAATCCAGTTCCTCCTCGGGCACGCCTCAGTTTCCTACCACCGAACGCTACCTCGGATGCAAGCAGAATCTGGAGGAGCCGGTGAATGACCGTTTCGGATCCTTATTTTCGAGGAGCTCCGATTTGCGATAAGGCCTGTTCGCAACAGTTGACAGTTCGCGCTTTGCCCCCTGCGCACTGCCCGCGGCTTTCTTGGAGCCTGGCGGCGCTTCATCGAACTCCGTCTTGACAAAGTTGAACCGTCTTCAGCGTGCAGTGTTCTGCCGCCGTCGCTCCTCGCTGGCTTTTCTGACTTCGGACTCAGGTCACCCGTAGGCCGGATCTCGAAGGTTGTGCCAAACTTCTGCGCCGGATGCTGCGCCCATCAGCTGTACGGCGTGCGCCTCATATCCCCCTTGCCTCCAGCACAAGAATGCCGCCGAGTTGTTCTTTGGTTTCCGCATAGGGGCCGTCTGTCATCGCCACTTTGCCAGTTCTTCCACGACAACGTCAGGGCGGTCTCCGGCCCCCTGCAGCGCTTCTCCACCCGCCCAGTGCCCGCTGGCGCGAAGGTGGTCGTCTGATCGCAAAGCATTCATCGAACATCGCGTTTCGCTCGACGGTCCGTCATGGACTCGAATTTGTCTTTGTCGTAGTAGCCAAAACAGATGTACTTCATAATCCTTCTCCTGAAAGCGAATGTTGGTTGCCGGAGCCTGTAGCAGAGGCAGGCGCCCGGCTCGTTGGGCTCGCCACTACGGCGCGTGGTACGAAGGCCGGAGCGCCAGGTTGTTTACTTGCTTTCGCCGGATTCTTTTTCCGGAGCGGGGTAGAAAAGGGCTCACGGACTTCCCCGGGCACATCGCACGCGATGGCGGGCTTCTTCGCCCAGGCGAGCGCCTCATCCATGTTGGCGGCCTCGAGGATCCAGAATCCTCCCATGTGCTCCTTGGTCTCGGTGTATGGTCCGTCGGTGACGCGCACCTTGCCGTCGGGCTGCTTTCGTAGCTTCTTTGCCTTGGCGGCTGGGGAGACGCCGCAAGCGAACTTTCGCGCGCCGGCAGCGATCAACTCGCGATTGATGGCGTGGATCTCTTCCATCATCTATTCGGTGACAACGGAAGGATCGAAGTTGTCGGGGATGTAATTTGCAAACCAGATACTGTGGCATGACTTTTTCTCCTTGGTTTCTGTGGTCTTGTTTCCGATGACTCGTTTCCTGTTCACTCAGGAACCGTAGCTCATCGTTCTTTTGTCCTATAGTCGTTCGGGAAACGGAAAATCGACAGCTACTCCAATTTTTATTTCAACTGCCGAATCCGCTCCTGCAGGAATTGCCGCTCCGGTTCCTGTTGGGTCAGCGCCAGAGCTTTCTCATACGAGGACCGGGCCTCAGCGGTCCTGCCGCAGCCTGCGGTACATACTCTGCACGGGCTGGAATGCGCCAGGTAGTAATTTGCCAATTCGCCATCGTTCCAACACCGCGTCGATATGCGCCAGACCGGCCTCTGGACCGTCGCGCATGGCAATTGCCACGGCGCGATTTAGCTGTACAACCGGCGAAGGCTGAATTCGTACCAGTTGGTTGTAAAGCGCAACAATCTGCCGCCAGTCGGTCGCAGCGGCCGATTCCGCCTCCGCATGAACGGCCGCAATCGCAGCCTGCAGTGTG
>CAVYUB010000015.1:0-127344 GCA_963771565.1 uncultured Acidobacteriaceae bacterium | reverse complement strand
TCGCCAAGCTTGTGTTCAAGCGAAATCCGCTGGCCGCTGTGCAAAGCAAGGGTCTTGTCGAAAGTGCGCGTATACTCATCGCGAGCCAAGCCATGCCAAACGAGCGCCAATCCAATGAATAGAAAACTAATTCGTCTGATCACGAGTAAGTAACTCCTGAAGAGTTTGCTGTTTCTCGCGGTACAAATCAGCTAACTCCCTCTGTAAATGAACGTTGAACCGGTTCTGAGCCAGGTTGCCGCGAGTTCGACAGATATGGCGGAATCCAGCATCAACAGTTTTTCCTGCAACTCACTGTCACCGCTGAGGCCGACTTCTGGAGCTTCGGTTCCGCAAGTCGAGATAGTTTCTCAATTGATTGGCGATAAGCTGCCTCACTCTTTTCCACCTCGCGAAGTGTTTGTTCAGTCAGAAAATCGCGATTCGAGGAAAGCTGGTGCTGCCACTTGCGCTTCGGTTTGCGCTTCAGTGCCCGCAGGTGGTGCATTGGTCCATTGCCAGGGCCGGCTTAGCAGCGCTGCGCCAATCAGCACTGTTGCCGCCACTGCCCAGGTTTTCCATTCTTTCCACCATATCGGCTTCGGTTTCGGTTTAGGCTCGGGCTTCGATTGCCTTTTTGATATTTGGCCAAAGCGCGGGCGTGTCCCAAGCTCTGGGTGCAGTTCCTTGGCCGCCATGGACAGTTCATTCCAGACCCGGTACTCCCGGCGGCACGCCGCGCATGTTTTCAGGTGCTCGCGCGCTTCCGGCATCAGCTCCGGACTCGCTAGCGCCCGCTCCAGATCGCCGCACTCGAACCTCATGTGCTAGACCCCATCAGCATCCGCTTCAGATCCCGTTTCGCCTCAAACAGCCAGCTGCGCGAAGTGCCCTCCGGCACCTGAAGAACGGCCGAAATCTCAGAGTGTTTGAGGCCTTCCACTTCGAACATCAGGAACACCAGCCGCTGCCGCTCCCCCAAACGCGCCAGTGAGCGTTCGAGTGTCACTTTCAAAGCCAGCTTTGGATCGCTGGCAATTTCGTTCTTCGGCGCATCTTCCGCCTTACGCTGCTGCTTCCGCAGGCTGTCGTAACAGCAGTTGATCAGGATGCGAAACATCCACGTCGAGATCGCCGCTTGTCCTTCGAACTGGTTCATCCCCTGATAAATCTTCAAAAAAGCGTCCTGAACCGCGTCTTCCGCATCTGCCCGGCTGCCCAGCATGTGAAACGCAAAACTTTTCATCTTGCTCGCGTGGAGCTGGTAAAGGCGTTCGTAGGCGTGCAGATCCCCGCGCCTGCACGCCTCCACAAGCTCAGCTGTCAGTTGGATTGTCGGGAATGCTTCGTACAAACCGGAGCGGCAATCCGATCTCCCACACCATATTGAATTTCGCGCTTTAGACGAAGACGAATTGGGGAGTAAACGTTGGGAACTGAAGAAAAGTTCCCAATCGGAGTGTATGGCAGCGTACAGATGCCGCTAGTCGCGGGGGGAAGAAACACTAACGTTTGGCGTTTGCCGCGCACCGTTATATTTTTCAGCGTCATTTTCTCAATCCCTGGCGGCAACACGGCACGAAACTTCTGTTCGAGTCCGTTTTGAGTGAGGCGAAGGCCGGAGTAGCCGAATATGAATTGTTGCAGGAAAGCGCCCGCTCCGGTGATGAAATTGGTGTTCCGATTGCGCGGAGTTTTGGCAATTACTTGAAATGGCGACCGCAATAGGGTGTGGAAACTGGCCCGAGCATCTGGCCGATGAGCTGCCGGTTGCCTAGTTCGGCCGCCAAAATCGGATAGAATTCGACGCCCATCATCGCCCCGGTTTTGCCGCGGCGAATCCAATTCAGTACGGAGTCAATCGCGCGTTGTGTCCGTTCCGTTGGGAAGTGCATATCAGGCGGAAACCACAGGAGCGCAGAGTCGCTCTCCGGGATGTACATGGCTTTGGCGATTTCTTCCCATTTGGGATTCGCCGGTTGGTGGACGGCGCGCGCGATCACGGCGGCGAGTTCCAGGTTTCGTTTGGCAATGGCATTGGTCCAGGCGTCGTTATTTACGCCGATTAGCGACTCGTTCACAGCGACAACTTTGGAGATTTCATAACGCTTCTGCTTTGGGTTATATGAGACCCGGCTGACCCAGAAATCGGCGGTGTCACGCACGATCTGCCAACAGTCTTGTTGGAGCCATTGGCGGTCGCCCGTGGCAAGCCAGTACTGCCAAGCGGCGAGCGCCACATCACCATTGATATGGTTTTCATATTTGCCGTTTTGGTCTGCAAAGCGCGGAGTTGTTTCCGACCATCCGGGCCAGCTTCCCAGGGGGACATTGCGCCGCGAAACCCATTTGCTTGGGCGTTTTTTTCCGCGGCCTCGCGCGTACGCGACCGAAACGTCTCCATGGGTCGCGCAAGATCGGGATGAAGAATCAGAAGGGGAGGGAACATGAACGTATCCGCATCCCAGAAATGTGCCCGTAATATCCCGCTGAGCTGAGACCCATGGGTGGCGTGCTCATGTCGAGATCTTCGCGGACGCTGCCAAGAAGTAAAACAGCATTGAATGGATAGTTCGTTGTAACGAAGCATTGCCTTCCAAGAGAATGTCCGATTCCCAAAGCCGGTGCCACGCTCGCGATATGTTGCCAAAGCAGAGTGTCCCAGCCTCCTCGCTCGATCGCGGCAGCGCTTTCTGAGGCCGTTTCTTACGAGGAATCGGCTCAGCGGGAGTGAACAACGCCAGGAATTAGTAAACGTGTAACTCACGCGGGGTTGTGCTCTAAGCGCCACTTGCACCCAGGCTCCTTCAGCGTCCTTATGGACAGTCGCAACTGCCGGCGCGCTCCATTTGGCCCCGATAGCTTCTTCGACCTGAACGCTCGTGCCGGGAACGTGCGCGGCGAGTGAAAGCAGAGCGTGATCGGACGAGCTTCGAACATTCACATTGCTGATTTCGAGATAGCCGGGATACCAGATGAGCCATTGATTTTTTTGCGCTGCGGCGTCAAGCTTTTCGATTTGTGCAAGCGCGTAGCGGTGGGGCGGAGGCCAATTACGAATGGAAAGCCGTACCCTTATTCGCCGGCGAACTCGGGCGTCAGGACAGCGCGGACCGCTGCGGAATGGGCGCGATTACGGGAAACGAACTGCTCGATATGGACGCTAATTCTTCTGTTGTCTTGCGCCCAAACATAGCTTGTCCGCAGGACACCGTCGTACATGTCGAGGATCTGATGATAGTTCTCGAGCGGCGGAAGCGACGGCGAGGCGTTCAGCCAATGCGAACCGTTGTAGATATCGACTTCGTTCCAAGCCGGGGAGGAAGCGATGCGGGGCACGTCGCCGGGTGTCTCATCATAGACGCCAGCGAGGAAAAAACGGCCCGGAGTTGTCGCGAGCGGAGTAGTTTCTAAGCCAATAGCGCCGTTCCCGAGATAAGCGGCTGTGTACGGTTGCGGGCTGGGGCTTCGAACAGAAAATGAAGCGTCATCAGCCCGCGCGATGATCGCAGATGCGGCGATGATCAGCCCAGCACGGAGGGCAAGGCTGAACGAGCGGCCGCTCTGCATCAGAACGTGATGTGCGCGCCGAACTGCATATTACGCATTCCGTTTCCGCACGTCGAGCAGACCTGAATATCCGTGATCAGGCCGCCGGCAGGTGAATCGACCTGGTTATTCGGCAGAGCGAGATTTTGGCGATTGATCACGTTGAACACATCCCAACGCAACTCGAGGCCAACACGTTCTGTCAATTTGAAGCCTTTGGCAAGCTGCCAGTCGAGCTCAAGGAAATTCGGACCGCGCAAGGAATTCCGGCCGGCATTGCCAAAAGTATAAAGCGGCGGTGTACCGTATGCCAAAGGATTGAACCAAAGGTTTGCGGTTTGATTCGCGACGTTGGGGTTTCCGACCAAGTCCGGACGGCTGGTTTGGTCAGGAGAGTTCAGAAAGGCCTGATTGCCGATGCTAGGCGAAAACGGCAAACCGGAGTAATACGACGTAATACCGCGAAATGCCCAGTTCGAAACCACGGCACTTACAAGATGGGACCCGCCCGATATATATTTCCGGCCGTGTCCGAATGGAAGCTCGACGGTGTGCGCGAGCGTGAAAACATATTCGCGATCGAAATCTGCCGGCCCATAATCCTGATGCGCATTGTATTGATTGGTTGGCGTGCCAAACTCGCCGAAATCGAGTGCCTTTTGCCAACTGAAGTTTGCGAGCAGTGAATACGCAGCGGAGAAACGCTTGTTAGCCTGTGCCTGAAACGCGTGTAGTTGCTGCTGGTACAGTCGCATTTATCGAAGATGCCTTGGGTGAGACCGTATTTAATGAACAAGGGCCGCCGTAGATCGGCATTGGAACCCGGACCCGGTATCGCAGCGTTGAGCCCAAATCCACCGTTTTCGTGGCGTCCTACATTGCCGACATAACCAACAGAGATGTTGAGTTGTGGTGCTATCTCACGCTCGATCGTGAAGTTCCACATATCACGTATGGGATCTTTTGGTTGGCGGGGATATAGGCGACGCCGATGCCGTTCGCTAACGGCAACATGCCATTTGACGGAATGGTTGGAAATACGACTGGTGGAGGCGCGGTGGTCAGAGGGAATACAGGGAAGAATGAAGATGTTGCGGTGACGCTCTGGTTGACGATGGACGGGTAGACGTCCGCGGCAAGATCGTTGAATGTCCAGCCAAACGTGCCGAGTGTATAGCCGCGTCCGTAACCGGTTCGGATAACGGTCCTCTCGTTCGGTGCGTAAGCGATACCAATGCGGGGCGAAAAATTACGCCATTGTGTCTCAGCATTGCCGGAGCGTGAAACACCGCCAACGCCAGGAATGTAGACGATATTGTTAGTCACGTCATAGCGGCCCCCCTGACCTGCATTGAGTGAAAAGTCGGGGAACCACACGTCCCAGCGGACACCGAGGCTGAGCGTAAGCTTTTGCGTTACTCGCCAGGTGTCCTGGGTGAAGTAGAACATCCGGTTTTGACGATCCTCTTGGTTGGTCGAGACCTGTTCGAATCTGTTGAAGCTGGATGGATCACCCAGCATGAAGGATGCAAGCCCCAAACCGCTGCCGGAGACATTGGCGTCTGCAGTAACGGAGTCGTTGAACTGGTAGATCCGGCGCGATGTTGATCGCTGGGCAAGCGCTGGTTCCAAGCCATCTCGAAAGTGCCGCCGAAACGAATCGTGTGATTGCCGGCGACTTTGGTCCAGTTGTTTACGTAATCGAGAAGCGTCTCGCGCTCGTGCAGCGGGCAGTTGCAACTGTAGCCCATGCTAAAACCGCCTGCCCACCCGTTGATCGTTAAATCGGGCAGGCCGTTTGTGTCGGGCCGGCCCGACAGGTTCAGGCCCGGAATGCCCACAGTATTGGCCAATTGTGTGGTTTGATCCTGGGCACTGACGGTTACCCGATAACGCGAGAAGCCAAAACGGAACTCGGTCTGCAGACTCGGGCTGAATGTGTAAGTAACGCCTGAAGCAACGTTTTGATTCAGCGCGTCCGACAGCCCGGAAAAGCCCCATTGAGGGAACGCAGGGCCGCCGTAAAGGCCGAACGGACCCGGCGCCGTGATATTCGCTGCCAGGTAACTGTATCGTCCGAAAAAGCGGAGGTTTCGCTTTTAAAATAATCGCCGCGAGTGTCGAACTGGTTCGTGTTGTAATTCTCGACGGCGCCGGTGGCGTAGTTAGGGGCAGCGGGATTGGTGGTCGCGATATTGGGAGGCGGAAGTGCCGCGAGAAGGGCTGCCGCGGGGGGCGAAATGCGGCCGGCAATATTGGCCCCGGGAAAAATGGTGCCCCCGGTTCCGTCAGGATTTCCTGTTGTCGGATCGTAGATTGGAACACCTAGATCACTGAGATTTCCCGCGCGTTCCGCCGCGGTGGGGACGCGAATCGACTGAGAGGCGCCGATTCTTCTTTGCGTCCCCTGGTAGTCGCCGAAAAAGAAGAGTTTGTCCCTCTTAATAGGACCCCCGAGGGAGCCTCCGAACTGATTCCAACGGAGTGCAGGGATGCCGCGGTGAGGCGGGGCAGGAGTACCGGGCGTATGAAGACCCTGCGTGAACGGGTCCCGGGCCTGGAAGATATTGTTCTGGAGAAACTCGAAGGCACTGCCATGGAAGGTGTTTGTTCCCGATTTTGTTTCCACCTGGATGACGTTGCCGGTGGCCTGATATTCTGCATCGTAGTTGTTGCTCTGAGCCGTGAAGGCTCCGACCGAGTCGACGGCAGGATTTACCATGGTGATGCCAAGCACGGTGTCATTGTTGTTCATCCCGTCCAATTGATAGTTGGTTCCGGCGAATTCCTGGCCGCCAGTGTTCACAAGCGTAGACTGCTGCGGGTTCTCACTAGGGGCGTGCTGGAACGTATTCACAACGGAACCGGGCGTGAGCAGAGCAAGATTGGTGAAATTCCGATTGGAGATCGGGAGCGACGAGATCTCTGCCCCGCTGAGCTGGGTTTGCACTACTGCGCGGTCCGTTTCAATGGCGGGAGGCGCTCCGGTGACGGTGACTTCTTGCGTCGCTTGGCCGACCTGCAGCGAGGCATCAACCCGAATGGATTGCGAAACGTTTACGGTGACGTTCTGTTGGATGAACTTCTGAAAACCCGGTTTCGTGATGGTGACCGTGTAGCTGCCGGCCGGCAAGTTGGCTGCGGTATAGTTGCCGATTCGTTGGTTGTGGTTTGATTGGAACCACCGGTTCCAACGTTTGCAATGCTGACCTCAGCTCCACCAACAGCTGCGCCGCTCGGATCTGTGACGGTGCCGATGATGTTTCCAGAAACTGCTTGGCCGAACAGATTAAGAGGTGTTGAGGCGGCGAGCAGCGTGAATATCAGAGAAGCAAAAAGACGGCGGTACATAATCAACATCGAATGACCCCTTAGCCCCAATTTTGCTCCGGGCTCTAAGGATAATCAAGTGCTTCGTTTACTAGATTGTGGAGCCCAGTCCCGTGAGTGTAAGAGTTTATTAGCAATTGTGAGATTGGGATTGCACTCGTTTTATGGCTGGGGCTTCTGCGAGCAAGATGTGTTCGAGTTCACTACTCGAAATTACAGCGATTACGGGCCCACTCTCGTCGGCAACGGCTATCTTTTTGGTGCTACTGCTTGGAACGGTGCCACAGCTGCTGAAGCAGTCGTTGCGGGTCTTTACGACCATCTGGCAGCAGGACTCGTATCCATACCAGGCATTGTCCCTTCCTAATGAAGTGGACTACTTCAACGGTTCCCGCTGGCTGAGCCAGACCCGCCCGGGCGAGGCGAGCCTCGGCGGTTACGTGCAGACGCTCGACGCTTTCCGCGGGATTCTAAATACTCGCTACGATTGGCTCGATTCCAATCGCGCCACGCATATCGAAGTGACAGCGTTTCCCGTCCGCCAGGAACCTCACCTAGCGGTGGCACATTACTGGTTACGCCCGACTACGGAGTCCGGCCGGCCCGATCACGTTCTCGTTTCCATTGGGAGGCCCGCCGGCGGGACGTTCCCTGGAAGGCGCGACACTGCCGGACGCCATCCCCATCCGCGAAGTGGAACCAGACGCCGACGGCCGCGGTTTCGTCGTGATTTCGGAGACGCGCGACCGAAAGGTCAGGGTGGCGCAGGCGGTACGCGTAATTCTGCCGGCGAATCTCCACCTTCACGAAGTGCTGGCAGGGGTCTCTACTGAAGATCCGCAGAAGCCCAGGGTGAATGTGAAATTCATCGTCAATCAGGGGCAGACGTACGCGTTCGCAAAGTTGGTCGCGACAGTAACCTCGCTGGAGTCGGGCGCCTTTGTCGAGAGAGCGCGGGCTTTGGCGACAGCTGCAGAACGATCGGGCGACAAATCTCTCCTCGCTGCGCACGAGCAAGCGTGGAAGGAGCTCTGGACGACGGACATCCGCATTCAAGGCGACGTCGAGGCTCAGCGCGCTGTACACGCCGCTATGTTCTACCTCTTATCTAGCATCCGGCGCGACAGCAATGCGAGCATCCCAGCCGTGGCTCTACCCTCGAGGGCCTACTTGGGCCGGATCTGGTGGGATGCGGAGACATTTATTTTTCCTTCAATTGTGGTGCTGAATCCCGAGCTGGCGCGCTCCATGGTCAGCTATCGCTGTGCGAGGCTACCTGAAGCGCGGCGCAATGCAGAGATGCGGGGGTATCACGGCGCCCTGTTCCCGATGGAATCGGCAGAGACGGGCCGCGAGGCAGCTCCCGAATGGAGCAGCGAGATTCACGTCACCGGCGATGTCGCGTTGAGTCAGTGGCGATACTTCCTCGAAACCAGCGATCTCAGCTGGCTGCGCGCTTGCGGCTACCCTATTCTGCGCGATGTCGCCGACTTCTGGTCCAGTCGCGTGAAGTATGTCGAATCCGCCGATCACTACGAAATATTGGACGTCACTGGCCCCAATGAAGCCATCCCTCACGTCAATAACGATGCGTACACCAATGCTGTGGCGCGTCACGTGATGGAGGTCGCGACTGAGGCGGCGCGGATAATTGGCGCTAGCCCAAATCCTCAATGGGCCCGGATTGCCCCCAAAATACTAATCCCCTACGACCCTCAGAAAGCACACCACTTCGAGCACTCTGGCGATCTGGAAGGGAGATACGCTCACGCGTTGACACTCCTCACGTATCCGCTTGAGATGAATTTCTCTGAAGAGAGCAAGCGCAACGACCTCGAGTTAGCCCTGAAAAATTTCGGCAAGTCCGGATATAGGTCGGTATGATGGGCAACTTTTATTCGATCGTCGCATCCGAGCTAGGCGACCGCGAGCTCGCGTACCGCCTATTTCTGGACACGATGCGCTCCTACGCCAAGCCGCCGTTTTATGCGATGTCGGAGACGCCATCCAATAACAGATTCATCTTTCTTACCGCCGAGGGAGCGTTTCTGCAACAGGTAATTTTCGGCTTTACTGGCCTGCGATTCTCGAGCGAGGGACTAAGCCCCAAATATCCTCCGCTGATTCCGCCTACCTGGCAGGCGCTCGAATTGCGCGGCGTAAACTTCAAAGGCAAGAAACGTACTATTCGTGTCGAAAGCGGCAAGCTCGTAATCGAATGACTCCTCAATCCGGCAGCGCGAATGCTACGTAACTGCCGCCCGAAGGATCTTTCGATTTACCGCCCGCCACAAGCGATGGCGATGTATTCCTTGCCGTTCACTTCGTAAAGCGCGGGGGTGGCATTACCGGCCGCAGGTAGTGGCGCTTCCCAAAGAAGCTCGCCTGTGGCCTTGTCAAATGCGTGAATCTTTTTGTCGTAAACGGTTGCTGCGATGAACAGCAGGCCGTTAGCTGTAACAATCGGTCCACCGTAGTTTTCACTTCCGGTATTGCGGAGACCTTTTTGCGCGAGTTCAGGATATTCGCCGAACGGAACCTTCCAAGCGATCTGCCCTGTGTTGAGATTGATGGCGTTCAATGTCCCCCAGGGTGGCTGAACTGCCGGATAGCCTTCCGGATCAAGAAATTTGTTATAGCCATCGATGCCGTATTTCAAATCGATAGGCGATGGCGCGCCTGGCTTGGCTGCAACCGCCGCATTCTCACCGTAAAGCACGTAGCGCTGAATGGCACGCATATCGTCGTAAGGCAATTGGGGAAACCCTGGCATGCGGTTGCTCCCTTGACGGATCATCGCCTCCACTTCCATCTCGCTCAACCTCTCGGAGAGATTTAATAAAGAGGGAAACTCAGGCGGTGTTCCTTTCATGTCCGCGCGATGGCAACCCGAACAGTTAGCCATGTAAAGATCTTTTCCCGTGCGAGCGTTCGCACTGAGCTGGTGAGGCCCAAGCCGCA
Source organism: uncultured Acidobacteriaceae bacterium (assembly GCA_963771565.1). Classification (GTDB taxonomy): domain Bacteria; phylum Acidobacteriota; class Terriglobia; order Bryobacterales; family Bryobacteraceae; genus Bog-105. The sequence goes on along the minus strand of CAVYUB010000015.1, from coordinate 117,525 downwards.
GTAACCACGCCATCTCGTTCGAATTGACATAGAGCAAACCAGTCTCGGGATCAAACGCCGGACCGCCCCACTCGCCTCCTCCATCCAGCCCCGGGAAGATGACCGTGCCCTCGCGGCTCAGCGGCACGAACTGCCCAGCACTCTGCACTGTTTTAAAGCGCTTGAGTACGGCTTCATGCGCCTGGGGCGTGCGCGTCGTCAGCATGTCTTCCGTGAGAATCTGCCGCGCAAACGGTGGAGGTTTCGTGGGCAATGGTTGCGTATCGGCAGCCACTTCGCCGTCAATTTCGCTGGGCGGATATTTGCGGTACTCAACCGGAAACAAGGGCTTCCCGCTCTCGCGATCAAACACGTAAACGAAACCGGATTTAGTAATCTGCGCCAGAGCATCTACGCGGCGGCCGTTGTGTTTGATCGTCACGAGAGCCGGCGGAGCCGGTAAATCGCGGTCCCAGATATCGTGACGTACGGTTTGGAAGTACCAGATGCGCTCGCCCGTTTCTGCATTCAGAGCAAGCTCACAGTTGGCGAACAGATCGTCACCCAGTCGATTCGCGCCGTAAAAATCGAACGACGCCGACCCTGTTGGGGCGTATACGACCCCGCGCTCGGGATCGAGGCTCATGCCCATCCAGTTATTCACGCCACCGATATATTGCCAGGCATCTTTCGGCCAGGTGTTATAGCCAAATTCTCCTGGATGCGGGAGGGTGTGAAAAGACCAGCGCAATTTTCCGGTGCGCAGATCGTAAGCGCGGATGTCACCGGGCGAGGCGGGCAGGCTCTCGCTGACAATGCTGCCGACGATCAGAAGGTCCTTATAAACCACAGGCGGGCTGCTGTCCGAGATAGACTGCAGAGCCGGATCACGGCCAAGATCGCGCCGAAGATCGATGTGTCCGTCCTCGCCGAACTCCGGTATTGGCTGACCAGTCTCAGCGTCCAGAGCGTACATATACTGGCGCGCGGCAAAGAAGATATGCCCGCGGTGTTCTGAACCGCCGTCCCAGTAGGTCACTCCGCGGTTTCTCATCTTCCCGACAACGCGGTGGCCCTGATTCGGATCAAACGCCCACTTCAGTTTGCCGGTAGCGGCGTCGAGCGCAATGACCCGCAGCTTAGGTGTTGTCGCAAACAGCACGCCGTCCACCACAATCGGATTGCACTCCATTTCCGATTGGGTGAACGCATCGCCGCTATCGAAAGTCCACGCGACTTGCAGGCGTGAAACGTTCTTTTTATCGATCTGCTTCAGCGTCGAGTAGTGGATGTTGTCCGTTCCACCTCCGTAGACGCTCCATCCCCGCCGATCCTTGTATGACGTGGCGGAATGCTTCGATGCGGCCAAGCCGAAGAGTAGGGCCACTGTTACTATGACGAAAACACGTTCTTTCATTTGCTGGTGCTAGGGCATTATCTCACTCACTCAAATACATCATGAGCATTCGATTTCCTTTGTTATCGGTTGTGTGCTGTGTGTCCATGTTTTTATTTGCGGATGAGCGTTCCAATCCCAAACCGGATGAGCGTTTCAAGGCCGATCTTCTGGTCGTCGTCGCTCACCCTGATGACGAAACCGAGATTGGCGCGTACATGGCGCGGGCTATATTCGACGAAAAAAAACGAGTCGCGGTAGTCTTTGGAACCCGCGGAAATGAGGGCGGCAATGCCGAAGGCCAGGAGCAGGCAGCAGCGCTCGGGGCAATCCGCGAGATTGAAGCACGGCGCGCCCTCGAACACTTCGGCGTTATGAATGTCTGGTTCCTGAATGGTCCCGATACACCCGGGCAGGATGTATTGCGATCGCTCGAAACGTGGAATCATGGCGATTCCTTAGGCCGTTTGGTGCGGCTCGTACGGCTCACGCGGCCCTCCGTCATTGCCACTTGGCTGCCGGAATACGTCGCTGGAGAAAACCATGGCGATCATCAGGCGGCGAGCGTCCTCGCGAATGAAGCTTTTGATTTGGCTGCGAATCCCGCCGCATTTCCGGAACAAATCACGCCACCGCGCAATCGCGAAGATATTAACAATCTCACGGAAGGCTTGCGTCCTTGGCAGGTCGCGAAGATCTATTATTTCACCGATGCAGCCCATACTGATTTTCTGGCCGGTAAGGGCCCGACCTATTCGGCGAAAGATATTTCTCCGTCCCGTCACGTTCCATACGCACGTCTTGCAGCGGAAGAATGCGCCTTCCATTTGACCCAGGATGATACCGGTCAAGCGGCCAAGACCGCGCTAGCGAAGAACGATCTGCACTATTTCGAAGAACCGGTTCAACTTATCTTTGGTAAATCATGCGTGAAGTCCAGTATCACTGGTGACATATTCGAAGGCGTGGCGCCGGGCGGCATTTCTTACGAGCCTCCGCCGCGATTCATTCCGCGGAAACCTTCGGGACCGATCCTCGAGCTTGGCGGGCCGTGGCGTTTCTACCATAGCTTTTGGCAGGCTCACGGTATTGAGCACTTGGCAAATCTCGTGCCGCCCGAAGTTGAAGTGGCCTATTCGAGTGTGTTGACCATTCCCGTTGTGGTCGAGAATCCCACCGGCAGCAGTCTCAACGTCAATCTCTCGGTTAGTCTGCCCAATGCCGAATGGAAGCTGCTCAGGAGTACTGCCTCGTTTTCAGTCGACCCGCACGGCGAGTATTCTCTCTACTTACAGGCGAAGACGCCCACGACGAAAGCGGCAGGTTGGCAGATGATCACGATCAAGGCCGAGTCGAGTGGCAAGTCGATTGGAGCAATCCCGATACGTGTGCGGCTCGACAACGGAGCGCTGCCGCAATAATGAAGCTGGATGTTGGCTCTGTTTGTTGGATGCGTTTTGGTTGCGCAGAGTGATGCAGTCGGCGATGCGGTAGCGGCGCTCGAGCGCGGAGATCTCGCCTTAGCTGAACAAACCTTGCGCGTGGAATTGCGAGCTCGGCCGAATGATACGGAAGCGCTCGATGTTTTCGGCGTCGTGCTCGACAGGGAAAAGAAATATGCAGAGGCGGACGAGATATATCGTCGCGCTATCCGCTCTCCTCAACCCTCGCCCGGCCTATTGAACAACTATGGCAACCATTTGCTAGCGGTTGGGAAGCTAGCGGATGCACGTACGGTTTTTTTGGAAGTGCTCGCGTTGAACCCAGCTCATATCAACGCGCGCGTTCAATTGGCGCGTATTTCGTTGCAGAAAAAATCGGGCTCGGAGGCGCTATCGTATCTCACGCCACTTCCGGTGAGCGCACAGCAGAGCACGGACATTGCGATCGTACGAATGCAGGCCCTGTACGTATTGCATCGCGATAAGGAAGCTGATGCTCTCTTCACGCAAATTTCTCCTTCCGCGCAAACCGATCCTCGCCTAAATTTCACGCTCGGTGTTGCGCTCGCATCGGCGCTGCAGTACGACAAGGCGGAAACATTCTTCTCCCGCGCGCTCGAGCAGCAGCCCCAGAACGTGGATGTGCTGTATGACTTGGCGGCCGTCAATGCCGCGCTAAACCATAAAGATGCTGCAGTCCAGCTCCTCGCAAAAGCCGGTCAGCTTGCACCCGAACGCGCAGATGTACAACTGCTCCTGGCTCGCACGACCGCAGAAATCGGTTATTTCGGCGATTCCGTGGAGGCCTGGAACCGCTACATAAAACTCGTTCCTGGCGATGACGCGGCGCGACGTGAGCGGGGTTTTGCGGAAACTGCTCTTGGAGGGAATACCAAGAACGGTGTAGCCGATATCGAGTTTTTTATCCGCAAACATCCGAACGACCCGGTAGGACACTACGAATTGGGGGTGGTCGAAAACTCGGCCGATCCGACCGACGCGCTTGCGCAATTCAACCGCGCGATTGATCTGAAACGCGATTTCGCAGAGGCGCATGTCGCTCGCGCTCTTCTGAATTATCGGCAAGGAAAACCCGCAGCAGCTCTGCCGGATCTCGAGTTTGCCGCCGAGCGCGAGCCAGCGAACGCGAATATCTTAGATCGCCTCGGTCAAATCTACGTCGCCCTGGACCGAACACCCGACGCAGTCCGGGTCCTGCAGAAGGCTGCCGAGCTTGCGCCGAGGGATTCAACCACATTGATGCATCTTGGCCGCGCTCTGCTGAAAGCTGGAAACAAAGAGGAGGCCAGCGCGGTAATGGCGCGTTTGCGCGCGCTCGGTCCCAATCGGTCGAACTTTGCACATCCTGCGGGTTTGGTCGAATTCTTGAGTCTCTCACCCGAAGAGCAATATGCGCGTTACCGCGCTGGCGTGGAAAGAACCGTACAAAAACATCCGGAAAACGCCGATGCGCAGGTGCAATTCTTGAAATTGTCGTTCGGTGATGGAAAAATGGACCAAGCCGCGGCTGTCTCTCGCCAGATCCTCGCTTTGAAACCGAGTGCGGCTGTTCTCGCAGACGCAGCCGGGGCCTTGTTAGCCGCCGAACAATACGCGCTGGCAAAGGAGTTTCTGGAGCGGGCTGTTGCGTTCACGGGTCCATCGCCGGACTTCACTCTTGACCTCGCAATTGTGACCTTTCATCTGGTAAGCGCGCAGGCGGGTCTTCAAAAGATGGATCAGATATCTGAAGCGCAGAGAACCGGCGACTATCACCTGGCGCGAGCTCTAATGCTCGATGCAGCGGGCAAGATTCCGGATGCGATAGCCGCCGTGAATGAAGCGCTACATAAGGCTCCAACCCGTCCTGAGCTGTATCGGCAAACAGTTTTGCTTCTGATCAGGAACCGTCGAGTGACGGAAGCTACCGAGCTGGTGGATGAAGCCGCGCGCATCCTGCCGGACAACCCTGAGATCTCGTTGATGAGAGCGACTACACTCGATCTCGCCGGGAAAACAGAAGCAGCCGAACGCTCCGGCCCGCATTGAACGCTCGCGGTCGTGATAATGTCGTGATAATGCGCGCCGTCGCTGAAAAGCGCCGCGTAATTTAGGGGAATCCAGGAGGTAGTCCGTGCATTCACTCTGTCGAGGATGCAAAGTTGTGATTCGGCATGCCGCTGCGCTGCCCGTGACCATCGCATTTCTGGCGCTCGCGTTGGCTCAGCTTTCCATTTGCCAATCGTTTACGTCTTCCATAACAGGCACCATTACAGATCCGACTGGAGGCGCCGTTCAAGGTGCCAATGTCGAACTGAAGGACATGGCGACCGACGACGTGCGACAGTTCACATCTGCCGCGGATGGTTCCTACCAGTTCACAAATCTTTCTCCCGGAAGCTACCAGATCACCGTGACCCAACCTGGCTTCAAAACTTTCGTTCAGCAGAATCTAGTTCTTCAGGCCAACACAGGGTCGCACGTCAACATTTCGCTGGAGCTCGGAAACACGCAGCAAAAAGTGGAAGTCACCGATTCCGCACTCTTGGTCGATACCGAGACCGCGAACAACGTAGTCACGATGGACAGCCATCTCATCGCAGCGCTCCCGAACAATACGCGCAATCCGCTCAATTTCGTATTTGCGGTCGCAGGCACGACGCCAGCCCCATCCGGCAGTGGCCAAACGCAATCGTACGGGACATTCGATCAGTTGTCTAGTAATTTCGGGCTGAACGGCGGCCGCACGGGAGACGAAACGATCCTGATTGACGGGGCTCCATCGCAGGCTGTGGACTGGGGCGGTCTGATCGTTTCACCGCTGCAAGATTCCGTGCAGGAGCAGCAAATCATTCAGAATACTTACGATGCTCAGTACGAAAGGGGCGGAGCCGGTGTCGTGACGTTGATCACGAAGGGCGGTAGCAATCAGTTTCACGGTGAGGCCTACGATTACCTACAGAACTCCGCTCTCGATGCGAACAGCTGGACCAACAATCGAAACGGCGCTCCAAAGGGGCAGTTCAAACAGAATCAATTCGGTGGAAACATCGCTGGTCCCATCCTGAAGCGGTACAACCTATTTTTCTTCGGTGGATATGAAGGTCTGCGTCAGCCGAATACGCAGAATACCGGTCTTCTTACCGTTCCAACCGCGGCGGAACGCACGGGTGATTTTTCTGGTGCATTGACTCAGAACGGTACGCCTGATCTCATCTACAACCCGTTTTCCACGAGTCCGGCAAATAACAGCGCCGGGTACACTCGCACACCCTTTGCGGGCAACGTAGTTCCGCCGAATTTGATCGATCCTGTCGGCCAGAAGATTGTAAACCTGTACCCGCTTCCGAATCGTCCGGGCGTGGGGCCGAACAATCTTGATAACTACTACGCGCAGGGCGCAGGTTATTTTCAGAACGACAAGATGGATACACGTGTCGATTGGGAGGAAAACGCGCAACACAGAATGTTCGTGCGCTGGTCTGATCGCTGGCGGCAGGATCAAGTTACTAACTGTTTCTTTTGCAACGGAGCAGATACGGGCGTCAACCAGTACAATAACGGCTTCCAGGTGGTTCTGAACGACACCGTCACGCCAAGTCCTACCTGGGTGATTAACTCCTATGTCGCGTACAGTCGCTGGTTGGAACAGCACGTCGCGCAAGGGCTCGGGGTAGACGCTTCAGCGATCGGGTTATCGCCCTCCCTATTTCAGGCGCCAGTACTCCCAACGATCTCTGCGGACAATGGCTTCGCGAACTTGGGTAGCGGCACTTTTCAGAGATTTTCCCGGACTTCCGACACAATCGAAGTGAATATCACGAAGGTATTTAGTCGGCATACGTTGAAGTTCGGCGGGAACTTCGATAACCAGTTAATTAACGTCGTCAATGAGGCTGCGGGCAATTTCGGCTTTAGTAGCGGCTTGACGGCATGCGATCCCAATTCAGGTGGACCTTGTACGGCAGTGCAGGGCAGCAACTCATCTACTCTTAGCGGTAACGCGATTGCCTCTATGCTGCTCGGAACTGGTAACGGCGGAGGACAGGGAATTAACTTGGATCCGGCACTGAGCCTGCATAACTACGGGGCTTACATTCAGGACCAGTGGCGCGTGAATTCTCGTCTGACCGTAAACGTCGGATTGCGGTATGAAAACCAGCGCCCTGCGACTGAACGTATCAATCGAATCACTTACTACAACACGAATGTAGTGAATCCGATCAGCAATGAGGTGTCTCCGCAATACGGGCAAACAATTAGCCAGGTTTTCGGGCATCCGCTGAAAGGAGGGTTCGAATATCCAGGCACAAACGGCAATGATCGCTATCAATGGTCGCCGAACAACCACGACTTCGCGCCGCGGGCTGGAATCGCTTTCAAGATCACTGACAAGCTTGTTGCTCGTATGGGCGCCGGGATTTTCTTCCTTCCTCCATCGGCCTTGATCGGCGACGATGGCGGACAGTCAATCGGTTTCAGCTCGACCACGTCATATCTAGCCACTCAGCAGAACAGCTATATTCCTCTGAATCTGGTAAGCAACCCGTTCCCTTATGGAATCAACCAGCCGCCAGGCAGCTCCCTGGGGTTGTTCACACAAGTAGGCAGCGGGATTAATGGAATCTGGCCGAAAGGTTCGCATCCGACCCCGTACACCGAACAGTGGAGCTTTGATCTGCAGTACCAGCTCAGCCCGCATTCGGTATTTGAGATCGGCTATAACGGGAACCGTGGAAAAAAGCTGTTGTATGGAAATATCAGCCTGGATTCTGATCAGATGCCGGATCAATTTCTGGGCCTCGGCCCTGCGCTCGATTCAGGAGTTCCCAATCCGTTCTACGGGCTCGTAGACCCGACGACGTATTACGGGCAAAATGCAACCATCCCGTACAACCTGCTGCTGCGCCCTTATCCGCAATTCACGAATCTGCAATGGACCCGTTCGCTGCCCGGCGCGCGATCAGCCTTCGACGCTTTAGAAGTGAAGTACAACCATCAATTCAGTGCTGGGTTGAGTCTTTTGACGACTTATCAATGGTCGAAAGCGCTGGATAACGGTCCGGAAGATAACTTCGGCTGGGCCGGGGGAATCAACGGCGGTGGGAACGGATGGCGCGATTACTACAACACAAATCTCGATTACGGCGTCAGTACGCACGATATTCCGCAGAGCTTCACGACGGCGCTCGTGTATGACCTGCCCTACGGCAGGGGCAAGCACTGGGGAAATAATGCACCAGGAGTAGTGAAGGAGGTCCTCGGAAACTGGCAGCTATCCTTCATAGTCAGGCTGGCTAGCGGTCAACCGATTCCTGCCGTCTACACGGGCAACTACAACCAACTCAATAATTACGGCTATCCTGGGCCACAACTACCGAATCTAATCGGCAACCCCGCTGCGAGCAATCAAGGCCCGAACAACTGGATAAATCCAAACGCTTTCGCCCAACTGCCCTCAATTTACACGTTCGGTAATGAGCCTCAACGAATGACACAGCTTCGAACCCGCGCCTTGCGGAATGTCGATCTCGCAGTTGCCAAGAACTTCGGAGGCGAACGTTACCAAGTGTGGCTGCGTGGCGAATTCTTGAACGCTTTCAATTACGCCCAATACAACAATTTCTGCTCGGATCTTTCACAGGTGTCCTGTTTTCCTTTTGGCGAAGCCTTCGGAACGGAAAACACACCGCGCACCATTCAAGTCAGTCTCAAGCTGATGTTCTGAAGTCCTGCAGCTTATCTGAATTTGATTTGACGCGCAAGCGGCAAGTGCCCTATACTCGGTCAACATAAAGGGGCCTTTCAGATGTTTAGAAAAATATTCCCAGCGATAGCTGTCGCTGCCATTGCATTCATTGCGGCATCAACTGCGCTTGCGCAGGCGGTTTCAGGAAACATCTCTGGAACAATCCAGGACGCATCCGGCGCCGTGCTTCCAAACGCGAATATAACCATCACCGATCTCGACCGCGGGACCGTTTATCGCACGCAAAGCAATCAGGATGGTAACTACCAGCAGACGCACCTACTCGCTGGCCGCTATCAGGTGAAAGTGGAAAGCCCGGGGCTTGGCGTCTTCACTGGAAATGCAACCGTTGAGGTAAACGCCACGACGCGCTTGGATGCCACGCTCACGCCCGCAAATGTGGCGACCACGGTCAACGTCACCGATGCCACGCCACTGCTCACCACCGATCGGGCGGAAGTCGCGACAACTTTCACAGGTGGGCAAGTTCAGCAATTACCAGTGCTCGATCGTAACGTCACGAATCTGCTGCTTATAGTTCCTGGTACTGAGTTGAATTCCTGGCAACATTCGGCCGCTGAAAATCCGCAGCAGGGAATCCAAGCGAATACCAACGGCCAATTCTTTACTGCAAACGGCTTTCTATTAGATGGCACAGAGAATGACAGCGCCATCCTCGGTATCGCCGTGATTAATCCAAACATTGATGCGCTCCAGGAGTTTAAGGTCAGCACCAGCAACTACGAGGCGGAGTTTGGCTCGGCATCCGGCGCGCTGATTCAAGCCACTACGAAATCAGGCACAAATCAGTGGCACGGATCGCTTTTCGAGTATTTGCGGAATAATCTGACCAATGCCACTGATCCCTTCACTAAGCTCAACCCTCCTCTTAGATGGAACCAATTCGGCGGATCTGTGGGTGCGCCAATCTTGAAAGACAAGTTGTTTGGATTCTTCGATTATCAAGGCACGCGCCGGCGGACTGGAGGTTCGGTTGTCACGACTGTACCGACCGCTGCTGAACGCAGTGGTGATTTGACCAATCTGCTGGGCAGCTATATCTGCAGCAATGGTACAGTTTCGACGACGCCTTGCGGCACTGCTGCCATGGTCACAACAACGGGAGGCGCAAGCGTTCCTGCACGCGCCGGCATGGTATTTGACCCGAGCACAGGAAATCCTGCTACGGGCGTTGGCCGCGAAGTGTTCGCACAAAACGGCGTAGTCAACATGGTTCCCGTCGCGGCCCCCATGGCCAAGCTCCTCTCCCTACTTCCACTTCCGAATAACGGCCCCGGCTTCACAAATAACTACGTCAGTGATGGTGTCCAAAGATTCGACAGCGATCAATACGATGGACGCGTAGATTACAACTGGAGCACCAAAACCCACGCGTTCGGCCGCTATACCCTGGCCGATTTCAATAACTACTCGCCGGCAGCCTTCGGCGATTTAGCAGGTGGGCCTTCGGCCTTCAGTTTTTCCGGGGACTCCATTGATCGCAATCAAAGTCTCGCTCTCGGCCTGGATCACACGTTCAGCCCAACCTTCATCACGGACGCGCGTTTTGGCTTCTATCGTTATCGAATCCGCGTTCAACCCAATGATGTAGGCACAACACCGGCAACTGACGCCGGTCTCCCGGGCCTGAATACCGGCTCCCCTGAAACAAGCGGTATGCCCGCGTTCTATATCAACGGAAACGGTGGCTTCAATTTTGGATATGCGCTGAACGTGAACCAGTGCAATTGCCCATTGAAGGAAACTGAGAACCAGTTTCAGTGGGTGAATAACTGGACCAAGATCCTGAACAATCACACGCTCAAGTTCGGAGTCGACGTCCGTCGCGGCCAACAACAGCGAATCCCCAGCGATTCGCACCGATCGGGCGAGATTACCTTCAACTCTTCCACAACCGGTGATCCCACCCTTGACACCCTGGCCGGTGGTGTGGTTTCCACAGGTGCTGCACTCGGCTCATATTTGATCGGCTTACCAGGCACTTTCTCGCGCTATTTCACCGGCTCTAATTACTACCCCGGGTTGCGGGAAACCCGCCTATTCCTGTTCGCACAAGACTCCTGGCGCATTACGCCCAAACTGGCTGTGGACTACGGCCTGCGCTGGGAAGATTACTTACCGCAGACGGCCGCGAAACCGGGAGGTGCAGGCAGCTTCGATCCTTCGACTGGCGACGTGCTCGCAGCCGGAATCGGATCTGTCCCTTTGAACCTGGGAGTGAAAGCGTACAATCTTGGATTCGCGCCGCGCATTGGTGTTGCTTATCAAGCCGATGAGAAGACGGTCATTCGTACGGGATATGGAATCAGTTTCAATCCCGGCGGCTTAGGATCGGTGTTCGGACAAGGAGCAGATTACAATCCGCCGATCGTTAACCCCCAGGTGGTAAATCAGCCGAATCCGTATGTACCCGACTTTAATCTGCTAAACGGGCCGCCGGCCCCGGCAAATCCACCGGTAAGCGCGAGCGGCCGCTATCCGCTTCCGAACCATATCGGCATCAATTACTTTACCTGGCCGCTGGATGCGTATCGGATTCCGGAAGTTTATTTCTGGAATTTCACCGTTCAGCATCGGTTCGCTTCAGATCTGGCGCTAGAAGTTGCGTATGTAGGAAATGTCGGACGGCATCTTACTGAAGAAGTGAATGAGAACCAAGCGGTCCCAGGACCGGGAGATTTCAATCCCAGGCGGCCGTATTACGTGCTCTATGGTCTGACGCAAGGTATCTATCAATACTGCAATTGCGACACTTCGAGTTACAACGGCTTGCAAACGAAATTGCAGAAACAGTTTTCGCGCGGGCTTGATTTCCTGCTGACGTACACATGGTCAAAAGCCATGACCAACACCGAGGGCGGCTCTAACTTCGGAAACGTATACGACATTCAGGCGGATCATGGGCCGGCTAGTTGGGACCGTGAGCACGTTGTGACCCTGCAACACGACTGGGATCTCCCGTTTGGGCGCAACCGGCACTGGAACCTCGGCAACAATGCGATTGCCAATGCCGTTCTCGGAGGCTGGCGTCTGAGCGGCACTCATATTTGGGGGACAGGTCTGCCGTTCACGCCCTTGGTCAGCAATGCGCCGCTGCTGAACGCGGATTTTGCTCAGGTTCGGGCTGATGTCATCGGAAACCCGAGCCTTCCCAATCCGAGTGCCAGTCTGTGGTTCAATCCGGCCGCATTTACGGAACCAGAACAACCGTTCCGCAACGGCACGGCCGGGCGCAATTCTTTGCGAGGTCCAGCGCTCGCAGTGTCGAACCTGTCACTTGCGAAGAACCTCCTATCGAGTGAACGCAGGTCTCTGGAACTCCGTGCCGATGCGTTCAACGTCTTCAATCACGTGAATCTTGGCTTACCGAACAATGGAACGGTGGACATCGATCAGAGCAACGCGGGACAGATCACGAGCGTTCAAGTGCCGATGCGACAGATGCAGTTCGGTCTGCACTTCCAGTTCTAATCAGTAGACGGCCCGATTCTGTTGCGTGCCTTTCGAGGCTAGAGAAAAACGGGGTTCAACGGCGGGAGCGACCGCCCCGGTCACACGTGCTGCCGCGTATTCTCCAACTGCTGGTCCGTGCTTGAAGCCGTGCCCCGATCCGCCGCCTGCGATCCACACATTCTCGAACTCGGGATGCCGGTCGATGACGAAATCTCCATTCGAGCGTGTTTTCATATTGGCAAACGCGTGAATCGACAATAGGCGAGCTCGCGAGGGCAGGGAAGCGTTCAGCCACATAGGCGCGAACCGCTGTGATTTTGTCCGCGCTGGCGAAGCGATTGGCAGTATCCGGATCGATTTCGGGACCGTGCTTATCGAAGGCAACCTTGAACCCCCGATCTTCGAGATCCGGGAATCCATACATTCCGCGATCATCGCTGAAATCGATCCAAACTGGCATCTGCGGCGGCTCGAAGCGCCGATCTCCGGCCGGGATTCCAAAGAAAAACACTTCTTGCCGCGTGGGAAAAATGCGGTGTCCCAAAATGTTGGGGAACACCTTTGGGAGCCAGGCCCCGCAAGCGAAAATGTACGCGTCGGCCCTTATCGTTTTGTTATCCGCCGTCGTGATTTGTGCAAGTTTTCCATGTCCTTCGGGCGTTCGCACGGCCGCGTGCTGATACACGCCTCCATCTCGCACGAACTGCTGAACCACGGCTTCAACCGCCTGCCGTGCCATGAGTGCGCCGCTGTTCGGCTCGAAGATCGCGCCCACGTCCTCCGCCACATGAATCTGCGGATAGTGCTTTTTCAGTTCTGCGGGCGATAAATCCTGGAACTCTAATCCGAGCCTACGAAGCGTGTCGTGACTTTCGTGCGCGTACGAGTTGTCCTGTTTTCGCCATCCATAACACGCCCGTCCGGTGCAGGAGATCCCTCCAGTTCGTGCAAAAAACGCGTCCCATTGTGCGAGCGAGCGGATCGCCATACGCGTGTAGACCTCGTCTTTGCCATACGAAGCGCGAATGATTCGGGACTCTCCGCCCGAGCTGGCGCGACTGTTCGCTGGTCCGTATTCGTCGAGTAGCGTGACATTGTGTCCAGCGCGCCTCAAATGGTAAGCGGTCCATAGCGCCGAACGCTCCGGCGCCGATGACTGCGTACGTGTGAGGTGTGCTGGCCGAAGTTGGCAGCGCAGCGGCCGCCGCGAGGGATCGCGCCATTTCCCGGCGACTCATAAGAATTCCCACTCTTCTAGTTAGCACGGAACCCGAAGAGGCCGGTCTCAAAAAATTATGGGCTGAAAGGAAACAACCTTTCAGCCCATGCGCTTTCAATTTTGGGTTGATCTGTTACCGGTGACCACCGCCACCGTGAGCGCCGCCGCCCCCGACAGCACCACGAGCACCACCGCCGCCAGAGAATCCACGAGCGACTCCACCGCCGACAGCACCGCGTCCGACAAAGCCGCGGCCCTCAAATGCGCGACCGCCATAAAAGCCCCGGCCGTAGAAACCGCGACCGTAATATCCGCGGTAGTAGTCTCCACCCCACCAGATAACCCGGTCCGAAGTAGAACGAGAATCCGGGCCCCCAGTAGTACGGATAACCGTAGTAGTAGGGATAAGGATAACCGTAGTAGGAAGGATATCCGTAATAAGCACCGTAATACGGCGCAGGAGGTGGCGGCGCTGCGGTGGCGTATTGCTGCGGCGCATTATATGGCTGCGCTTGTCCGCCGTTATAGGACTGATTGTATTCGTTTGGTTCGACGAAATGGAAAGCCTGAGGCGAATTCACAGTTGAGATTGTGACTGGCGCTTCGATGCGGAATGTCAGAACTTGCTCTGGATAAATGACGCTCGGGCGACCGCGCGTCAGCAGAACGCCAAGCGTTCCCAACAGCGAGTCCGGCCCCTGCGCCGATTGCCGCTCCGCGTCCCCAATCCGCACCGGCACCAATTGCCGCGCCTAATGCTGTCGTGCCCGCGACTGCGCCGACGTCCCTGCCGACCGATGTCGGCCCGCTGCGGCTGATCAATTGAGACTGGATCGGCACTTGCTGGCCATCAACCAGGGTCAAATCCGTGAGCTGAAGTCGCAATCGCGCGACGCCTTCCACGCGTCCCGCCTTCTTCGCTTCGACCACACGGCCACCAACCGTCTGTCCAGGCTCAGCGACCACCACGCCATCGACTACCAAGGGCCGGACGAGTGTCGCAGAGAATGCATCACCAGCCTGGTTGTTGTCGGATGAAAGCGGCTGGTTCACACGAACCGTGATGTAAGTGCCCTGCTGAATCGTGAGCTGCGCTGGTATCTGATAGCTCTGTTGATTGTAATTGGGCTGCTGCTGATAGTTGGGCTGCTGTTGGTTGTATTCGGTTCGGCTGCTGGTTGTTACCCGGCTGATTGTCTGCCGGAGGTGGTGGCGGCGGAGCCTGATTGGGATCCGGCGCTCCGTTGTTCTGGTTCGAAGCGTCGTTCGGATTAGATGGAGGCGCGGGCTGATCCTGCGGAGGCGGATCGTCCACTCGACGCCAGCCACCACTTGATGCAGAACTCTGCTGCTGATTGTCTGGAGGCGGCGGAGCCGTTGAATCTTGCCCGTATGCGAAAGTAGATGCGGCGAATATAGCGATTGTGAAATAGCAGGCCGCAGTCCGGAATGATTTGTTATAAAGACTTCTCATGACTGCCCTCGTTAGTCTCGACGGAAAATATCATGCACGCGTTTCGCCATCCCAAAGTACGGTTATATTTCTAAAAACAAAGCACTTAAGCAATCTGGTCTCGGTTGCAATGCACCGCTGCTGGTGCATTTGAGCCACCTTTTGCCGTGCAGTCGAAACTTACTCGATACGGCTACGCAGATGGTGCAAATACGTCTTAACGGCTATTCCAACGACAATAATTAATGCAATATAGAGCGCCGTTCCCTTCAGGGTTGCAAAAGCGGCGACCAAAAGCAGCGCATATAACACCATTGCAGTGCGAATGCCGATGACGGTTCGAGATGGTTCGGAGGGATTCATTGAGCCGGCATGTTGTAGCTGAACGAAAATGCTAAACGAACCTGCAGACCTTTGTAATCGGTGGGCAAAGGGGGCAGCGGGTTCGACATACTCAGCCCCGCGACCGCCGCGCGATCGAGCGGCTCAGAGCCGGAAGGGTCCGCAATGACAAGCTTCGGGATGCTGCCATCGCGGTTGATCGCGAATTCTACTACCGTGCGGCCGCGCCGTGTTCCCATACGCACGCTTTCGGGAATGACGTTTCGCCAATTCGATCGAACAATCGCCAGGATACGCGCGAGGTAAGGCTTGAAATCGGCGCCTTGTGGATCGCTCTGCAGCTCGACGGCGGCGTGTTGCGCCGGCGCGCGGGTGAGCGATCCTGGAGCTCCGGGCATGGGCTCAGATGGATTGTCGTCGCTGACCACCAGCTTTTGGCCGTTCGCATTGCGAGCTAGAGCCATTGATGGCCGCCTGGACCGAGGAATCTGGCGTGGCGAGCTTGGGTTGAGCCTTCAACGGCGGTTCGGGGCCGACATTCTGAAATGGAGTTCTTAGGGGCAGACGGCACGGGGAGGGCGGGGGCAGGTGCTTCGTTTACGGCGACATCTGGCGGCTGGGCAGTTATCTGCGGTGGTGTGTTCTTCGCGATCGGTCGAGGAACAACTTGCTTCGGCAGTTCGAAACGCTTTGTGCTCGGCGAGGGAGCAGGTCTGCGGGCCTCGGAGGCGCGCGACGCGAGGAGGTCCGCGAGATCGATTTGCTTGGATAACTTCTGCCGATTGGGCGCCTTCTGGGTCAGCACATCGGGGGGCAGATATAGCAGTGTTCGTTTGATGACGACGGTGCGCTCAGGGGCGGTGCGCCGAACGAAGCTAGGTAAGTTGAATCGCGGCAAAGAAAAGAAGAAGATGCAGGCACACAGAACCGGACAAGATAGCCGTCCAGCGAGCGCCGGAGCGCTCATTCGGCCACTCGAGCAGAAGGTTTAGCTCAGGTTCGACGCTGGGAAGGTCGACCGTTTGGGTCTCCATACTACTGAAGACGCTTAGCGGGACGAATGAAGCGTCTCATCCACTAAGTGTGCGTGCTCATTGATCTTAGCAAGAATTGCTTCGGCTACGCGAAGCGTATTGGCGGCCTGGAAGCCGTCGACACGCGGGCGCGAGCGATCCCGCACCGCAGCAAAGAAAGCGGCAAGCTCGAGTAGCAGCGGTTCGCCGTGCTCGACAGGAAGGTGGTCGAAGTTGAATTGCGGAACGAAGCCAACGCGGGGTGCATTTTGCGAAACGAACTCCCCCTCGGCCGGATTGGGTTCGTTTTTGCGAATTGCCACTCGGAGCGCGTCTTGGCGCTGGTAATCGAGCGAAATATACTCGCCGGGTTGAAAGAGCCGCAGCTTGCGAATCTTCTCGGTGGAGATGCGGCTGGCCGTCAAATTCGCGATGCAGCCAGAAGCAAATGAAAGACGAACATTCGCGATATCGACACGTGGCGAAAGAACGGAGATTCCGGCAGCGCGGATTTCCTCTGGGATCTCTCGAGTGAAGTGCAAAACGATGTCCAGGTCGTGGATCATCAGGTCGAGCACGACGTCAATGTCGAGGCTGCGCGGAGTGAACGTACTAAGTCGATGGACTTCGAAAAAGAGCGGAATTGTGACGGCCTTCTCGAGAGCTGTAACAGCAGGATTGAATCGCTCGAGATGACCCACCTGCAGGATGCGGCCGTGCTGCTGGGCGAGGCGTGCGAGGCGTTCGCCCGCATCCGACGAGGCGGCGATGGGTTTTTCGACGAGAACGTCCACCCCAGCCTGCAGCAAGCTCGTCGCGATCTGCTCGTGAGTGATGGTCGGGGTCGCGACAATGGCTGCGTCGATTTCGGATAAGAGCTCGCCGGTCGTGGCTGAACGCACGCGAGCCATATTCTCTGGCAAGCTGCTGCGCTTTATCGAGATCGAGATCAACGATGGCGACGAGATCCGCTTCTTGAAGCTGCTTAATGACGCGAACGTGATGGTGGCCGAAACTTCCCGCGCCAATTACGGCAACTCGAATCGCGCTCATAACGGCGGATAACCAACGATTGTGATGGCGGCATCGTTTGCGCGTGTGAGCATCTCGTCTTTGTCGAGCAGCAGTGTGCGTCCCGCATCGACAGCCAACGCTGTGGTTTGTGTTTGGATCATGGTTTCGACGGTTGTAGGACCTGCCACGGGTACGTCAAACAACAGGTGGGCACGTCCATGCGAAGCCTTGATTAAGCGGAGCGGTTTACCGTTCGTGAGCGATGCAGCGCGCCGCAGCATGGCATCGGTGCCCTCCATGGCTTCTGCGGCCACGCATGCCTTTTCACTGATAGCGACACTCTGGCCGATATCCACGGATGCAAGGACTGAGGCTACGCGGCGGCCATAGCGGATATCCGCTTCCTCTTCTTTGTCCGGCTTTCGTTTTGTAAGAACGCCCTCGGTGGCGAGGAAAGGCTTGAGCAATCGAGTGGAATCGACTAGCTCGATGCCTTCGTCGTGGAGAACTTGCTGTATGCCACCGATCAGCGCGGCGGTGTTCTTTTCTTTGAGAGACATCAGCAGCTTGAAAAGCCGCCAATCGGGCGTGATGGAAGAGAAGATGCTGACGTGCTTAACTTGTCCGGCCATCATTACTTCTGAGACTTGCTCGCGCTTCAGGATTTCGATGAGCTTGCCAAGTTGGCCGATGTTGATCCAATGAAACGATGAAGCGTGCTGCTCGACCTCACGGGATGCCTCGTTTTCAATCGCAATGACGACAACCTCATGCCCTTCCTGCTTTGCAGTTTGGAGCGCGAGAACCGGAAAGCGCCCGTTTCCGGCGATCATTCCGTAACGCTGAGGTAAATCGTTCGGCAAGCCCGAATCCTTACTTGATGAACCCGCGTTGGGAACCGCGAATGAATTCCAGCAGCTCTCGAACTTCATCGGTCTGCGGAATCTCTTCTTCGATGCGAGTAAGAGCTTGCGAGGTGTTCAGACCGGCGCGCGTCAAGATACGGAACGCGTTTTGAAGAGCTTCGATTGTATCGGACGAGAAGCCGCGTCGCTCCAGGCCAATCCGGTTAGCGCCATATACCTCTATGTGGTGGTCCGAAGCGGTAATCGAGTATGGGAGCACGTTCTGCTTAATGACGCTGTAGCTTCCAACCATGGCGTGACGGCCGATTCTGCAGAACTGATGAATGGCACTCAGCCCGCCGATATTCGCGTAATCTTCAACCACTACGTGACCGGCAAATGTGACACCATTCGCCAGGATGACGTTATTTTGAATTGCGACGTCATGCGCCACGTGGACATAGGCCATGATGAGATTGCGATCGCCAATGGAAGTAACCATGCCGCCGCCTTCAGTGCCACGGTGAATTGTGACGAATTCCCGGATGGAGTTGCCATTACCAATGCGAGTTTCAGACGGCTCACCTTTATATTTCTTGTCCTGAGGCGCCACGCCGCAGGAGCAATACGGATAAAAAGTATTCGCTTCTCCGATTGATAGCTTGCCTTCGAGGTACACATGCGCAATTAAGCGCGTGCCCGCGCCTATGATGACCTCGCTTCCGACGATACAGTAAGGTCCAATTTCAGCGTCAGGAGAAATGCAGGCGCGCGGATCGACGATTGCGGTCTGGTGAATTGCCATCCCGTTGTGGCTGGTGAGAGATTGAAGCTCAGGCCATCTGATGCTCGGGTACCTCGACGGCTGGCGCCAGTTCGGAGGCGCGATCCGTGAGCTTGCACATCAGGCTGGCTTCAGCGACCACCTGCCCGTCGACCGTCGCTTCGCCCTTTATTTTCGCGACTGTCGTCTTAAGACGGATCAATTTCATTTGGATACGTAACTGGTCGCCAGGCACTACTGGTTTGCGGAACTTCGCGTCCTCAATCGATGCGAGGAACATTATTTTGCCGCGCGTGTGAGGCGCCAGCTTGGCGACGAGTATGCCCGAAACTTGGGCCATGGCTTCGATGATCAAAACTCCGGGCATGACGAGAAAATTGGGGAAATGCCCCACAAAATAGGGCTCATTCGCGGTCACGTTCTTGACGCCAACAATGGAGTCGCCCGTGATGTCCAGGATCCGATCGACAAGCAGCATCGGGTAGCGGTGCGGCAGGATCTCGCGGATCTCTTGAACGTCCATTAATGCATGGATTATAACAATCCCATGCATGCTTTTATCCGCTATGCCAGTGAGAAACAAGCAGAAATCATGACGTTGATCAAAGAGTTAGCGGAATGTGAATCGCCTAGTAACTCGCCGCTCGACGTGAATCGGTTCGTCGATTTAGTCGTGGAAAAGACAAAAGATATTGCAACGGCTAAGACCATTGAGTCCGAGGGCTTTGGTAAGCATCTGCGGCTGGAATTCGACCTGCCAGGCCGCAAGAAAAAGGGACAGATTCTAGGATTGGGGCATTCCGATACGGTGTGGCCGCTCGGAACCCTGAGCACGATGCCAGTACGTGACCAGGATGGGCGGCTGTGGGGACCCGGCGTGCTGGATATGAAGGCTGGACTCGCTTTCTTTATCTACGCGGTTCGCGCGCTGCGAGAGTTGGATGTTGCAGTCGGACGCAAGGTTATGCTGTTGATCGTTTCAGATGAAGAAGTAGGTAGCGAGACTTCGCGCGCGGTCACGGAGGCTGAGGCGAAACGGAGCGATGTCGTGCTGGTAGTCGAGCCGGGTACGGGTTTGACGGGGAAACTCAAGACGGCCCGGAAGGGGGTCGGAGACTACACGGTTTCGATTGAAGGCAGAGCGTCGCATGCGGGCGTTGATTTCAGCAACGGTGCGAGCGCGATTTTGGAAGCGGCGCGGCAGATTGAACGAATTGCTAAGTTCACCGATCTGAAGCGCGGCATTACGGTGAATCCCGGCGTGATCAGCGGTGGAACCCGTACTAATATGGTTGCCGCGCAGGCGCGTGTCGATGTGGATATTCGAGTAATGCGCTTGAAAGATACGAAGAGCTTGGATAAGAAGTTTCGTGCACTTCGGCCGATAGACAAGCGTTGTAGCATTCGCGTCGAGGGAGGATTGAATCGGCCTCCGATGGAGCGCACGAAAGCGATAGCGAAGCTGTTCGCAAGAGCGAAAAAGATGGGGGCTGATCTGGGAATCAAATTAGAAGAATCGCCAACGGGCGGCGGTTCGGACGGCAATTTTACCGCTGCGCTGGGTGTGCCGACACTCGATGGATTGGGCGCGGTGGGCGAGGGCGCTCATGCAGTGAATGAGAGCATCTTTATCGACCGAATTGCGGATCGAGTGGCGTTGTTGGCAAAGCTGGTGAGAGAGCTATAGAGCGACGTATGTGGCTTAAGCTTACTTACGCTTTTTATCCTTAGCAGTCGCCCTATCATGGAAACCAGGCGGTAGGGGTACTCAGCAGAATATTGTTGACAATGTGCCCTTTCTACCCGATATTCGTAATGCTCTGATCGCGTTCTAAATCGAGCGCGTGTGTGCATGGGGACTGGCGCAATTTCGGGTTCCCTGGCTTTCCTGGGTGCATTAGAAGGGTTGAGTTTATGGAGAAAAAAATGAAAACAACAATGGTGTGTTTCACGGTATTGTGCCTCGGAGCGCTCTCCAGCGGATCTGCACAGCAGCCGACGAAGTTCACGCGGGATCGGCTGCTGAAGGATTTGGCCGCGTTGAATACGCTTCCTAACTGGGAGGACCGGGAAGCAGCTTTTCGAGACATTTTTCAAAACGCCGATCCGGAGCCTGTTCCGCCACAACTTGCGTACCCGAGTGTGGAGGATACGACGACTTACCTTTTGCGGGCTCTGGCACCCGCCGATGAGGAGTTGTTCATCACCAGTCTGATTGCCTCGCTTCGGCGTGAAAACGCATTTGAAAAGACTGGAGCCGTGGTGGTCCACGGATATGCCGATGAAGGCATGACGGACTATATCGAAGACCTCGGCACCGCCGTAATGATTCTGCGCGATCCCCGGTCGATACCGGCTTTACTCGATGTTGTCAATCGTCGGGCACCGGTCGCCGAAATCGCACGTTTTGGCGATGCAGCGGTCGACCCAACCCTGGAAGGCTCGCAAACACTCCTACAGCGGAGGAAGAACAAGAGACACGCGAGTGTCTAGTTTGGGTGCTCACGAATATGACGAAAGTTCCGGTTCGTGTGAAGCTCCAGCAAACGTCCGTCGCAAAGATAAAAAATGCGCTCAGGCAATCGATCAATGATCCGGGATCTTCCGTAGGAAGGCGGCAGCGGCAGGGTTGGCTGCTTTCCAAGGCGATCCGGAAGTCGCGGCGCAGCTTACGAGGCTCGCAACCGGCGATCAAGACCAGGACGTTCGCGAGGCCCCAGGCAATGCGCTCAAAGTCACGTCTCGCTGACATGGGTTTGGTCGTGTGGAGGGAATCAGTTCGTCTTGGCGTAATGCAATTGGAGAAGCTGCGGGTGCATTAGGGCGTCCTCGAAATGGAGGGTGGCCGCCTCCAGCACACTTGCGCGGAGCTCTTCCCACGTTTCGGCTTGGGTGAAGTCGCATGTCCGGTGTCGTGTGTCGGAACACTCGCCTGTTGCAGCGCCTTCGCACAAGACAGTGCTGACCGTTTCTATCAGGCAGTTCGCAACAACGATCTGGCCTCGCTCCGTACTATCGCAACCCCCAGTTCCGTAAACACTGCCGATCGCGATGGCACAACTCCGCTCATGGACGCCACCGCATTTGGCAGCACCGATGCGGTGAAACTGTTGCTCGATCGCGGTGCGGACCCGAATGCCAAGAACGCTTTTGGCGCCACTGCATTGATGTGGGCGGCCGGGGACATAGAAAAAGTGCGGCTTCTGCTGGGGAAGGGTGCCGATGTGAATGCGCGTTCGAACGTCGGCCGCACGCCTCTTTCGATCGCGGCTCTGCACGACGGCTCATTCGAAACTGCGAAACTGCTGATCGAAAAAGGCGCCGATGCGACGGCCCATGACAAACTCGGATTCACTGTGCTCGAGGCGGCTGCGCAGGGCAACGATACGGCTACCATCCGGCTAGTGCTAGCGCACGGCGGCGACGTGAAAGCGAAGGATGGGATTGGAGCGACTGCCCTGATGGCAGCAGCGATGAATGGTAATGCCGAGGCGGTCAAATTACTGCTCGCAAAGGGCAGCGATGTCAACGCAGTTACGATCGATTCCTTCGAGACTGTGAAGAATGGGCCCATTGCGCTGGGCCTATTCACTCCACTGATAATCGCGCTGCCGTATTGCGGGTTCGATACGGTGAAATTGCTGGTTGATGCCGGTGCCAACGTGAATGCAGCAGATGCGCGCGGAATGACGCCCCTGATGCTGGCGGTCTCGACCGACCGGCCAGATGCTCGGATCATTCGATTGCTTCGCTCAAAGGGTGCTGATTTGACGACCAAGTCCAAGCGCGCGGAAACGGTTATCGATTGGGCAAACAAGTTCCATAATCCAGAAGTTCTCGAAGCACTGGGAATGAGTGCCACGGCGGAGGCGAAGGACGTCTCCGTACGGCCCGTTATTGAGGCAAGCAAGCTGGGCGTAAAGGCCGCTGTCGAAAAGAGCGTCGTACTGCTTCAGAGGACGAACAGCAAATTCGTTGCGACGGGCGGCTGCGTTGGCTGCCATGCCCAAAACCTGACCGGGATGGCCGTGAAGGTCGCCAGCATGAACGGAGCGGAAATAGACGCCAAATTGGACGCTGAGATGGCGCGGAGCGTGTTACTTCTGCAGGGTGGCATTGAGCAGACATTGATGCAGCTGGTCGATCCGCCTCCCGCACAGCTTGGGATGGAGTATTCGGTGCTGCAATTTGGCGCGACAGGCGTGCCGCCCTCGCGAGCCGTCGATTCGTTCGTGCGTTACATTGCGGCGGCACAACGCAGGGAAGGAAACTGGCCATACACAGGCATACCGCGGCCCCCAATCGAGGATGGAGACTTTTTTCTTACGGCGATGGGCATTCGCTGTTTGCAGCTCTACAATGTTCCTGGACGGAACACTGAATTTAAAGACCGGATTCATCGGGCCGGAACGTGGTTGAACAAGGCGCAGCCGCGGAGCACTGAGGATCGCGTGATGCAATTGCTGGGTCTGCGATGGGCCGGAATACCGGTAGAGGAACGCGAACATGAACTGTTGGCACTGCAACGCGAGGATGGCGGATGGGCGCAGACTCCATGGCTATCAAGCGACGGTTACGCAACCGGGCAGGTGCTGTATGCGCTGCACGAAGCGGGTATGCCAGCGAGTGATAAAGTATATGGCCGCGGGGTTCAATATTTGCTACGTAATCAGCAGGACGATGGGTCGTGGCACGTAAGCAGTCGAGCACCGAAGTTCCAACCGTACTTTCAAAGCGGTTTCCCCTACGATGACGACCAGTGGATCTCATCGGCCGCTACGGCCTGGGCAGCTATGGGCATGGCATACGCCATACCAGTGACGAACATCGCGAACGCGAACTGACGCTCCTGCGGAGCCCTCGCAGTATCGCCGATGTGGCCGGCTCTCGTGTGTTAATCACGCTTGCAGTTATCGTGTTTACATACGCAGTGCTTCGGAGCCTGGCAGATCGATTCATTTACTATCCCATGCGGTATCCGCAGGGAGCGTGGGCCTTGCAGGCGAAGTTCGGTGCCGAAGATAGATGGCTCGAGGCTGCAGACGGCACGCGGCTTAATGCCTGGTGGTTTCGGAAACCCGACGCGCAGTTTGCGACTTTATTCCTGCACGGTAATGCTGGGAACGTAACGCATCGCATCGATCACGCGCAAGCTGTTCTTGATGCGGGATCGGCATTCCTGGTCGTTGATTACCGCGGCTACGGGAAGAGCGAAGGCGAGCCGAGCGAGCGCGGGCTGAACGAAGATGCAGATGCCGCATATGCTGAATTATTGCAACTCGGCTATGTAACGGACCGCATTATCGTACAGGGCGAATCTCTCGGAACTGCTATTGCGGTCGACCTTGCGATACGGAAACGGTGTGCAGGGGTAATCCTTGAATCGCCTCTGATGTCGGCTGGCAAGATTGCCGGGACAGTACTGCCATTTGTGGGGCCACTACTCGTGCGCGGATATGATACCTACGGCAAGATTTCTCGCGTGCACGCTTCGGTGATGGTCATCCATGGAGAGGCCGACGAAATCGTGCCGTTTTCGCAAGGGCGAGCCGTTTTTCACGCCGCTAACGAGCCAAAACAGTTCTGGCCGGTTGCAGGCGCGCATCATAACGATCTGTTAGACGTTGCGGGTCCGGAGTATGTGACGCGGTTGCGCAGCTTTTATAGCCTGCTCGTACCAAAATGACAGAGGACCGAACAGCGAAATGAAAGTGCAGAACGATTTTATGAATACATGCGTACGTGGCTCAATGGAGGGATGGGAACGGCTTCCCTCACGCCGTGAATTTTTCAAAAGCACCGCAGTTCTGGCTATGAATAGGGCACTCGCACGTGCCCAACAGAAACAATCCCGGCGAGGTAACGGACCGATTCTCGCCTACGTAGGGACGTACAGTTCGCCGCAAGGCCCGGAAGGTAGCAAGGGGAATGGACAAGGGATTTATCTTTTTGAAATGAATCCTGCCACAGGATCTTTATCGCAACGCGAGGCATTTGCAGATCCTTCGAATCCGTCCTGGCTCGCTTTTAATCCTTCCAAAACGCATTTGTACGCCGCGAATGAAACCACGACTTTTGAGGGGACTAATTCCGGGTCGGTGAGCGCGTTTTCGGTCGATCGCTCGAATGGACATTTAACGCCGCTCAACACGGTCAGCTCTGGGGGCGCCGGGCCCGCGCACCTGAGCGTTCATCCGTCTGGGAAGTTTGTCTTCGTGGCCAACTACGAAGGCGGGACTGTGGCAGTATTGCCGATTCAATCGAATGGAGAACTCGGCACTCCCACGGACATCAAATAGGATCGTGGAACGGTAGGCTCAATCCATCGCTTCGAGCGGCCTCCGGGAAGCTTTGCGATCAGCGGCCATGATCGCCCGCACGCACACATGATCCACTCGGATCCAGCGGGTCACTTCGTGCTAGCAACCGACTTGGCACTGGATCAAATCTTCATTTGGAAGTTCGATGTCAACAAGGGAAAGCTTTCCCCCAATCATCCTGCGTCAGTATCACTGCCTGCTGGAGACGGACCGCGTCATTTTGCCTTCCATCCGAATGGCCACTCGTTCTATTCGCTCCAGGAAGAAAGCTCGACTATCGTGTTGTTCGACTATGAGGCGACGAACGGAAGCTTAACCGCGAAGCAGACCATCTCAACTCTGCCAAAGGGCTTTGCCGGCACGAACTTCACTTCGGAGATCGTGGTTTCGCCCGATGGGAAATTCGTTTACGCCGCCAATCGGCTGCACGACAGCATCGCTTTCTTCACCGTGGCCGATGCGGGCAGATTGACATTCGCCGGTGAGGCTTGGACGCGCGGCGATTATCCGCGAAGCTTTAGCATCGATCCCACGGGAAATTTTCTCTACTCGTGTAATCAGAGAAGCGACGCGATAGCCGCTTTCCGCATCAATCGTGAAACGGGCGACCTCACGTTCACCGGCCAATATACGGCGGTCGGGACGCCGGCGATCATCGTGTTCCTTAGTTAGCGCGTCATTGTGTGCCGGGCAGGCACTGATCGATGAAGCTCGAGACATCGGCTTTCATCTTTTTGAGAGATTGCACGTCCAGATAGACCATGTGCCCCGACGGATAGGTAGAGTAGGAAATGTTGTTCCGGTAGTGCGAAGTGAGATCCAGATGATCCATCGTATAGTTGGCGGCGTAATAAGGAGTGGCTAAATCGTAGTAGCCCTCCAGAACCTTGACCTTCAGATACGGGTTCTTCACAATGGCCTGACGCAGCGCGCTGGCTGTATCCGGGAATCCAGCGACTGCGGATCCCCAATTCCAATCGAAAGCCGGCCCCCAATCCTCGTGCGCGCTTACGTAATAGGGCATATCGGTCTTGTAATTGAGCTCGCGGCGAACGTAATCGTTGAACGCCGAGTTGAATGGCGGCTCTGTCTCTGAGCTCGTTGGATCGTAAAATCGGGTCTCGTTGAATCCCTGCGGATCGGGGCCTACGAATCGTCCGTCGAGACGGCCCACCCGCAGTTTCTGATCCGCCATCAGCCGATGAGTGAAGCCGGACACATCAACCCGCAGATTCGATTCATCGATGAACTCCTTGCTGAGGCCTGTGTAGCGCGCGAGGGTATCAATTACCGTCTGCCGTTCTTGCGGCGGGAGCGCATCGCCTTTGGCCAATGCCCGGGTGTACTCATTTGACGCCCATCGTTCTACTTCGCCGCGCGTTCGCTCTAAATTCTGGGCGAGGTCTGGCGCAAGTTTGTGATGGTAGGCGGCGATCATCGTGTACGACGGAAGAATCAGCGGATAAGGCACATCGTTGGTCTTATTGAACTCCAGAGTCTCGAAGCTCAATACGGTTGATAGCAGAACGATGCCATTGAATGAAATGCCTTTGCTCGCGAGATAGCCCGAGATGCCGGCAGCGCGAGTGGTGCCATAGCTCTCACCGAATAGAAATAACGGTGAGGACCATCGTTCGTTGCGCGTAATATACAGCCGGACAAATTCGCCGAACGATTCGAGGTCACCCTTGACGCTCCAAAATTTCTTTCCCACGTCGACGTTGACGGGGCGGCTAAAACCGGTTCCTATCGCATCGACGAAAACCAAATCGCTCTTATCGAGGAGTGTGCTGCTGTTGTCGGTGAACCGATACGGCGCGGCCGGCATGAAGCCTTCTTTCTGCAACACCACTCTCCGCGGACCGAGCGCTCCCATATGGAGCCATATGGATGCCGCGCCCGGACCACCGTTGAATGCAAACGTCAGCGGACGTTGGTTAATATCGGCGTTGTCTAATGTGTAGGCGACATAAAACATCATCGCTTCGGTCTTGCCGGTTGCATTCTTGATGGGCATGTGACCCACGGTTGCTGAGTAATGAAGCGCTCGGCCGTTCACTTGCATCTGATGGTGCGTGATAACGGGCGGGACCTCCGTCATATCGAAGTGCTGATCCCGGGATGGCTCTTTTTCCTCCTCGCCGGTGGCCGATGCCCGAGGAGAACGGACCTCTTCCCGTGGATTTTGGCTGGCCTGCTGCGGCGGTTGCTCCGTCTTAGGGGGCGCTGCGGGCCGGGCAGGAGTGGTTTTCTCGACTTGCGCTTTCGGCGGCTGAGATTGCTGCGCATCGCTGGGGAGCGGAAGCGCAAGGACGAGCCAGCCTATCAGTATGAAAAACAATTTCTTCATGGTTCTCGTAAAATCTCTTCTCACGGGCATCGTACACGATTATCAGCGGGCGTGTGACACTGATGCTGACATTTGAAAGAATAGAGAGGTTATGCGAAGCCGCCAACCTCTGCATCTATTTACCGCATTCGGGCTATGGGGCGTCATCGGTCTTGCGCCGTTGCTTGCGCAAGCTCCGCCGAACGCGCAGACCCAGCCCGACAGGACTGTGCCCATCTATCGCCTTACGGTTGTGCAGCGCGCCCTTCAAGCCGTCAATTTTCAAAGTCATAGCGGTCCGACGCGTATCGACTTCAAAGGAACCGTTTTGCTGCCCAAGGCTGAGGGTGAGGCCAAAGTAGAGGTGAAGAACGGCTATACCGAAATCGACGCGAATTTCAGGCATCTCGACCCGCCCACCAGGTTCGGCGCGGAATACCTGACCTACGTGCTTTGGGCAATCACGCCAGACGGCCACGCAATCAATCTGGGGGAAGTGATCGGGGATAGCTCAAACAAAGCCAGCATGCGAGTCACTTCGCCCTATTCGACGTTCGGCTTGCTTGTGACGGCGGAACCTTATTTCTCAGTTCCCTACCCAAGCGACGTAGTGGTGCTGGAAAGCGCTGTCCGGCCGGATACGGTTGGTCGCGTGCAAGAAGTGGAGGCAAAATATGAGCTTTTGCCGCGCGGTCAATACACGATGAACATTAAGCCGCAGGAATTGGCTTCAGCCAGCATGAAAACTGCTCCGGGCGTTTCGATGACCGAATATGAGGCTGTGCTCGAGCTGTATCAGGCGCGCAACGCAGTTCAGATTGCGAAGGCCGATGGAGCGGCGGAGGCGGCGCCGGATACCTTCAACAAAGCGCAAGACGCCTTGAATCAAGCTGAATCGCTGTACGCAGCGCGGAAGGACTTCAATGGTATCATCAACACCGCACGTCAGGCCGTGCAGGCTGCCTCCGACGCCCGGGTGATCGCGATGCGCAAAAAGGCTTCCGCCGAGCAGCATTGAGAATGTTCATAAATCAGTTGTGATCCTTAGCCCGATTTGCGAGTCCATCCAATGGAGGATCTATGGCTAAGAACAAGAAGTGTGCCCATCCGAGTTGTAATTGCCAGGCGAAAGAGGACAGCGATTACTGCAGTACCTACTGTGCGGGTGCTGGGAAAATGACCGAGATTGGATGTAGTTGCGGCCATGCTGAATGTTCCGTAGGTGCCGGAGCAGCCACGGCCGGCGAGAGCTGAAGCAAGAACCCATTCTGCACCCGGCGCCTCAGAAAGCGGGCACAGCGCGCTCAAACAATGAGGGTGCGCGTTAAGGCCGTCGTTCTCTGCCTCCCCTCAGAGCGAAACAAAATTCCCAAACGGGACGGAATAGTACTTATGATACTTTTGACTGTGTTCTCCCTGTTAGAGAATCGACGGCAGCTCATCTATACTTCGGAACTTCCATGGGTGACCCAATTCGCTCTAACTCGATCTTCTTCTCGCATCTTGCCATCCGTTCCCTGACCCGGTTGGCACGCCGGACAACTTGGGCTTTTGTGGCGGCATTGTTTTGCGCTTATACCGGATTCGCGCAGGCTGATTTCGGCACTGCCGATGATATTCGAGTGCAAGGCGATTTCGACGGCGACCGGAGCCTCGACTATGCTATGTGGCGTCCCTCGACTGGTACTTGGTACGTATATGAGAGCAGCAACCCGGCCACCCCAGTGGTTGTGCAGTTTGGTTTAACGGGCGATATTCCCGTTCCCGGCGATTACGACGGGGATGGGAGAACAGATTTTGCGGTGTGGCGGCCCTCAGAGGGCAACTGGTACATTGCGCCGAGCAGTGGGGCACCCTCTTACACGGTGGCATTGGGTCTGCCCGGCGATGTACCCGTGCCAGGCGATTTCACCGTCCCTGGGAGAACCGATTATGCGGTCTTTCGCCCCTCTGAAGGAAATTGGTACATCACGCCGAGTAATGGCGCAGCATCTTACACGGTCCCATGGGGACTGCCGGGTGATATTCCAGTCGTGGGCGCTTTCCAGACTGCCGGTACCACCGACTTCGCAGTTTGGCGGCCCTCAGATGGCACATGGTACATCTTGCCCGGTGCAGGTGGGGCATCATTTACAGTGACATGGGGCCTACCGGGCGATGTGCCGGCGCCTGGCGATTATGATGGCGATGGAATTACCGATTACGCGGTCTGGCGACCATCAGAGGAAAACCTCTACATCGCCCCGAGTAGTGCTCCCGGAACGTATTACACGCAGCAACTCAATTCACCAACCAGCCTTGTTGCGACCAAATTCAGCGTGGGCACTCTCGGACCGGGCGTTTATGTCCGCGTGAACGGAGATTTCGATAACGATGCTCACCCCGATTTCGTACTCTGGCGTCTTCAAGATGCCACTTGGTTTGTTGTTCCGAGCAGCGCCCCAGCATCTCCGATAATCCAGCAATGGGGTCTGCCGGGCGATGTTCCGGTCGCGGCCGCGTTTGTAACCTCTGGAATAACCGATTTCGCTGTGTGGCGGCCCTCGGACGGCACATGGAACATCCTGCCCGGCGTCGGCGCAACGCCGATTACGGTCCCGTGGGGCTTGCCTGGTGATATTCCCGTGCTCGGCGATTTCGATGGCGATGGCTTAGCCGACTATGCGGTCTGGCGGCCCATAGAAGGCAATTGGTATATTCTGCCGAGCGACACTTCCCAACCTAGCTATTTAGAGCCATGGGGGCTCCCAGGTGATATTCCTGTCCCCGGCAACTACTCCGGAAGCGTGAATGGAACGACCGGCTTTCCGATGACCGACTATGCCGTGTTTCGACCAACAGAAGGCAATTGGTACGTTCAGCCGAACAACACTGTTAATGCTCCATTCGTTCAGCAATGGGGCTTGCCAGGTGACGTTCCCATCGCCGGCGATTTCGATGGCGATGGACTGACGGATTTTGTTGTCTGGGCGGCTTCGGAGGCTAATCTTTACGTTCTGCCGAATAACACTGCTTCGAGTTATTACGTCCAGGGATTCGGCCTAGCGGGCAGCGTGCCGATTTACAATGAGCCGCCTTTGACTCCGTTCGTGATCGGAGCCGCCGTACGCAAAACGCCCGCAAATCGAAACTCCGGACGAACGGCCGTTTGGAGAGGATCTATCGAGTCCCGAGTGCGATAACTCCTACTGGGTTCAACTTCTCGTCGCGGCAGCAGCCCCCGAAAACGCGCCCGCGAAGTCGCGCGCAAACTGGGCGAAGGTCGTGGCGTCCTCTCTTGCCACGGCTCGGACGGTATCGGTTACCTCTGCTGCTTGGCCACGTTTATAGCTCTCGTTTAGCTCGATGATGCCTTCGACCTGCCAGAATGGCACTCCCATTTGAAGCATGGCCTCTCGAGCCGCGCTGTAGGGAATGTCGACGTAACGCATTTGCTTGCCAAGCGCATCGGAGAGATGCTGCGTGATTTCCGTATAGGTTAGAGCTTGCAGCCCGGTGATGGCATAGCTTTTGCCTTCGTGCCCAGCCTCAGTCAGCGCCACGGCCGCAACCGCTGCAATATCGCGCACATCCACAATACTGATTCGGCTATTGCTGACGGGCGCAAAAATCGCATTCTGCGAAAACGATCATCGGTTTATACATAAGCGTCGTTTGCCTGAAAAGGTTCGGCCGGAGATTCGTCCATCCCATACCCGAATTTTCAAGCTCAATTTCGATGTCCCGATGGAATCTCATGAACCTACACGTCGAGCGTAGATCGACTCCCATAACCGAAACTTTGACGATGTGGGCCACGCCTGCCTACCTCGCGGCGGCAATGAAATTCTCCTCGAGTCCGGCGCTTCGCTCCGACGATGGCGAAACGAGGAACGCATGATCGACTTCGTCCACGGCGCGGGCGAGGTATCCCGCTTTGCGAAATCACCTTCGACCACATCAATACCCTGGATCAATACCCTGGGGGAGTGCGTTTCGGTTATTGATGTTATGAACCATTGCGCGAAAGGAAACGCGTCGTTTGTTGAGTTCCTCGACTAGCGCGCGCCCGTTACTTCCGGTGGCTCCAGTGACAAGAATCATGCCTATGCGCTCCTTTCGAAAGCAGATGCAAGGAAGATTACCATAGATTCGAACTCTTACCCTCAAGAACTCTAAGCTTGTGCTTTGCAAAAATGTTTGTTTATGCCCCGCATCGAGCGTGCCTTGCTGAGCGTCACCGACAAAACCGGAATTGTTCCATTTGCCAGGAAACTACACGAGATTGGAGTCGAGCTAATCTCGACAGGCGGGACGGCAAAACTGCTTCGAGATAACGGAATCCCGGCCCGCGAGGTGTCCGAAATTACTGACTTCCCGGAAATGCTCGACGGCCGTGTGAAAACCATTCATCCGCGAATCGCTGCTGGCATTCTCGCGGTTCGCGATAAGCCCGAGCACATGCGGGCGCTTGCCGAGCACAGCATCCCGCCGATTCAAATGGTGGCCGTGAATCTGTACGAATTCGAGAAGGTCGCCAATAAACCGGGAGTTACTCGAGAAGAACTCATCGAAAACATCGATATCGGTGGCCCGACAATGATTCGCGCCGCTGCGAAGAATTTCCAGGATGTCGCGGTCGTCGTTTCGCCCGCCCAGTATGAGCCCATTTTGAGAGAGATGGAGAACAACTCTAGCGCGCTGAGTTTTGCCACTCACTGGAAACTTGCGCAGCAGGCGTTCTCACATACGGCCGCTTACGATGATGCGGTATCCGCTCGTCTTCTTCAGATACATGCCGATGAAAGCAGGGTAGACGAAGAGGAGCTCCCGCAGCGACTCCGGATCGCGGCAGCTCGTACGGCTGCTCTTAGATACGGTGAAAACCCGCATCAACAAGCTGCGCTGTACAGTTTTCAAAACGGCGGCGTGGCCGATGCCGAACAGGTCCATGGGAAGGAACTGTCCTACAACAACCTTGTGGATCTGGACGCAGCGTGGCAGCTTGTGCAGGAGTTCGAATCGCCCGCGGCAGCGATTATCAAGCATACAAACCCATGTGGTTGCGCCGAGCAGCCAACCCTCGCTGACGCCTATCGGAAAGCGCTAGAAGCTGACCCGGTGTCAGCGTTCGGCGGCGTGCTTGCTTTTAATCGCGAACTCGATAAGGAGACAGCAGGCGAAGTTGGGAAGTTATTCGTGGAGGCCATAGCAGCGCCGGCATTCTCAGAAGATGCGCTTGCAATCCTGACCGCAAAGAAGAATTTGCGGCTGGTAAAAGTAAACCCACTGAGGACACCGGAACTGGTTGTGAAGTCGATTTCAGGCGGGCTTCTAGCGCAGACTGCCGACACCGCCATCCTGGACATCTCCGCTCTTCAGGTGAAGACAATGCGGCCACCGACGGCGCTTGAGAGAGAAGCGCTCGTGTTTGCGTGGACTGTATGCAAGCACGTGAAATCTAATGCGATTGTTTACGCACGTCCGGGACAAACGGTGAGCGTAGGCGCGGGGCAGATGAGCCGAGTCGATAGCGTCAAGGTCGGGGCCATGAAGGCTGTTCTCCCGCTCCAGGAAACCGTCCTCGCCTCGGATGCTTTTTTTCCTTTCTCTGACGGTATCGAGGAAGCGGCCAAACATCGAATTACGGCTGTAATTCAGCCCGGCGGCTCAGTTCGTGATGAAGAAGTGATTGCGGCTGCGAACCGATTGAATCTGGCGATGGTCTTTACTGGCGTGCGCCACTTCAGGCATTAACCGCGGGCGCCGATTGCGGATGCCCAATCTGCCGGAAGCGTACCGACTGGAAGTAGCTGGCCTTTTTCGAGGTGCCGCACCGTTTTTGCAAACTTCGCCGCGTGGGGATCGTGAGTAACAATCAACACGGTCTTACCGAACTCACGATTCAAGCGCGTTAGCATGGTGAGCACATCTTCCGCCGCGGCAGCATCCAAATTGCCGGTCGGTTCGTCAGCCAGGATCAGATCCGGGTCCGTCACAATTGCCCGAGCAATTGCGACACGCTGTTCCTGGCCGCCGGAGAGCTGCTTCGGCAGGTGATCGAATCTGTCGCCCAGCCCAACCAGACGTAATGCCGTTTCCGCATGCTCGATGCGCTCCTTCTTTCCGAGCCGGGTCAGCTTCAAAGGCAGTTCGACATTTTCCAGTGCGGTCAGCACAGGGATCAAATTGAAAGACTGGAAGATAAAGCCGATATGTTCGTTGCGCCAATGTGCGATTTGCTTATCGGTTAGGTTTCGCAAATTCGTCCCGAGCACTTCAATGTCGCCGGTCGTTGGCTTATCCATTGCGGCTATGAGGTGCAACAGCGTCGATTTACCAGATCCCGACGGGCCCATCAGCGCAGTAAAATCGCCTCGCTCGATCTCAATGTCCACTTCCTCGAGCGCAATTACGTGAAACTCATCGCGCACGAACTCTTTACTTAACTTGCGTGTTCTGATTATCGTTTCGCTCATCGCCATGCCCTCCGTCGCCTATTGCTTTACTTCCACCTTTTCTCCGTCTTTTAGACCTGCCGGCGGGCTTACGATTAAATCCTCGCCACCGATGAGTCCGCTCTCGACAAGCACTCCTCTTTCTGACGCGCCTCCGACCGTCACCGACCTTTTGCGAGCATGGCCGTTAGCTACGACGAAAACACTGCCGTTCTGTACAGCCCCTTGCGGAATGACGATCACACGTTTCGCTTCGGAAGCTGGCGCCGCTTTGGCCTCGTTGTAGAAAGATACCGTCGCATTCATGTCCGGACGCAGATAATCGTCAGGATTGAGAACTCTCACCTTCACCTGAACTGTTGCCTTTGCACGATCCGCTTCCGGTGAAACTTGCTCGATCGCGCCCTGATACTTGCGGTCTGGGTAGGCATCGGTCGTGATGATGCCCTTCTGACGCGGTCCTAATTTCGGAAAATCACTTTGAGTAATGTCCAGCTCGACCTGGAGATCGTTGAGATCGGCCATGGTCACCAGAAATCCTTTAGCGCCTTTGTCGCCGACGAAACCGTTGGTGACGAATTCGCCCTTTTCAACATTGCGGTCGAGGATGGTGCCGGTAACGGGTGCCTTAATGATTGTGTTATCCAGTTCCGTCTGGGCGTACTCCAAGCCACCACGCGCTTGCTCGATTTGGCCTCGCACCTGCGCGATCTCTTCTTTTCTGGGACCCAGAACAGCGAGATCAAGCGTACGTTGGAGGCTGGCAACTTTCGCGGCATCGCCGTCGTATTTCGACTGCGCATCATCCAGAGATTGTTTGGCGAGTACGCCTTCCGTAACTAACTGCTTCGTGCGGTCAAGTGAAGTTTTGGCATCCTGAAGATCGGCCTTGGCCTGCTCTACATCGGCTCGCGCTTTGGCAACCTCTTCCGGCCGCGAGCCATTCTGCAGCTCCTCCAATTTGGCCTCCAGATTGGCAAGCTGACCCTGATCCTGCAGCAATTGGGCCCGGTATTCGTCATCTTCCAGCCGCACCAGTACTTGACCAGCTTTCACTCTGTCGCCCTTCTCAACGCCAATCCAGGCCACGCGCCCGACCACTTTGGAAGCAACCTCGATTTTGTGTGCCGCAACGATATAGCCGGTCGCGGTCAGGATGACCTGCTCGCCCGCAGCCGATTCATTCATCGGCGATTGCACCTGAACCACCTGCACGGGGACTGCCGCATTTACCTTTTGATAAGCGAGGAGCACGCCAAATGCCACGGCGACAAGCACAAGTGAAATAACGATAAGTTGCACGACGGGCTTGGATTCGCGAGTGCGCCTTTCAGTCCGATCTATGCGAAGGTTCTTAAGTTCTGTTTCCATTTCCTAAAACCACAACAGTTGCACTACACCTCGCGCAATGCGGTCAGAATCTCCTTTTTTGCGGCTTGCCGGGCCGGCAGCAAACCACCCACAGCACCCAAAATCAACGCGAACACGATTCCAATTGCCATTATGTCCGGGCCAACTCGGAAATTGAAGCTCGTCTCGCTGAACGTGATGAAGTTTCCGAGTCCCGTGGTAACACTATTCAGCGGCAGAACAACGATGCACGCAATTACGCCGCCGATGAGCGAGAGTAACAACGACTCTAAAAGAAAGCTAAGCAAAATGCTTCCCCTCGAGAAACCCAGAACGCGCAAAGTGCCTACTTCCGTTGCCCGGCGCGCTACGGCTGCGTACATGGTATTCATGGCGGCAAAACAACTGCCGACAGCCATGATGATGCACACGAAAATGCCCAAGAACTGAATGGGTTTTGAGGAGACCGTCTGTAAATCATAGTACGCTTTCTCGCTCATCACCGTCACATTCAAGCGCCGATCGGCTTCGAGCGATTTTTGAAGGGCCGTCGCAGTAACTTCGTCGGTTGCTTGGAGCAAGGCCGAGCTGTAGGTGTCAGCACGATTGAAATCCGAAGCAACCTGATTGCCGTCGCCAAAAATCTCGCTATTTACAGCACTCGATCCTGCGTCCATGATGCCGACCACGATCCACATTCCTTTGCCGAATTTCAATTGCTTCCCAATCTGCGCAGTTGGATATCGCTTGACAATCGATTTGCCGACCACAATTTCGCGCTCGCCTGGCTGGAACCAACGTCCCGACGCGAGCTTCAGCTTACGCATTTGCACGCCCCGCATCGACAAGCCGCGAACCGACACATTTTCTCCCTCCGGATGAGCCACAGTCGGTAGATTGACTATCGTCACGACTTCGAGCGATGCTAGGGGCTGGCCGTCAGACCCCACTGCAATGCCGGGAAAGCTCTTCACGATCTGGAATTGCTGCTGCGTAAGTAAGCTGGTAAGTTCCGCATTTCCACCTTTGCGCATCACCAATACGCGCAGCGGGTCACCAGTTGCTGCGAAAGCTGATTTGAGGCCCGAAACCAGGCCCATTATCGCCAGCAGGACCGCGACTGTCATCGCAATACCTGCTGCGGTCATGAGCGTCGTGGCCTTCCGGACAATCAAGTTCCGGATATTGTATGAAATGGGAATCGCCATAACCCGCACTCACCCGCTATATCGCAGCGAATCCAGGATGTTGGTTCGCGCTGCATTCCACGCGGGAACAAACGAGCTGACCAGGCCGATGAAAATAGCCACTCCCAGTGCAATCAGGGCCGTGATCCACGTTATGGACAACCCGTGGAGTTGACCGACGAATGCCTGGCCAGCCTTGCCAACGAGAATCGTTAAGCCGCTTGCGAGAATCAGCCCGATGACTCCGCCTATCAGCGAAATGGTAATCGCTTCTCCAATGATAATTCCAAGAATCGTGTCATTGGTGAATCCCAGGGTCTTCAACACGCCTACTTCCTTGATTCGCTCGCGCACAGACATCGCGATAGTATTCCCCGAAACCAGGAGAATAGTGAACGTAACAGCGGCGCAAATGCTCAGTAGGTAGAGTTTGATATTTCCAAGGAACCAGAGAAAGCTCAGCGCGAATTGTTGTTCGGATTCCGTCTTGGTAGGCGGCGATGAGTTAGCGAACATGTCATCAACTGCTTTCGCTATTCGCGGAACATCCTCTGGGCTATCGGCAAGAATGGCGACCGTGCCATTCTGGTTTCGCCGCGATAATGGCAATGCGTCGCGCAGATAATCAAGATTGAAAAACAGCGACTGTAGCGTATCCGGATCGTCGAAGATACCACGTAGAGTTAGTTCAAGATTGACCGGATAAATGTCCCCGATGAGGGTGATGCGGTCACCCAGCTTCAAATTCAGCTTCTCAGCTAGGTCTCGTGAGACGATGCAGGCCCTTCGTTCCGTGAGGAACGCGTGCCGTTGATCTTCGGGCATCTCCATTTGGGTGTGCATAGCCAAAAACGGTTTGGGCTCGACCCCAAAACGTGCGAAGAAATTTTTCTGGTCACGGTTGTCCTTATATGTGCCTCCGTACCAGTTCCAAGCGGAAACCTCTTTTACCCCCGGAATCTTGCGTATCTTCTCTTCGTACGCCACAGGGATGGACTGAGCCAAGGACACCTTGTGTCGAGTCACTAGTCGAAGGGCTTGCGCAGGTGTTGCCTGAGAGTAGAAAAGGGCATGATAAATGGCGATCAGAACGCCCAACAGACACAGCGAGACGGCAATACTCGAGATGGTGAGAATGCTCCGGCGCCGGTTACGTAGGCTGTTTTTGAAAGCCAGAGAGAAAAATCGAAACATACCGCTCCTTAGGAGTTAGGGTACCGTAAAGTCACGGGCGAATGGCTTCATCATTCCCATGAGCCATCCGAATTGACAATCCCCTGAGAAGTACGCACTCTTGACCTCTGTGGTTCAATCAAGTTCCGATCGACGCTGGCCCGATTCCGACGAAGGATTTATGCGGATGGCGCTCGATCTGGCCCGCAAAGCGGAAGCCGAAGGCGAGATTCCGGTCGGGGCCGTAGCCGTCTGCCAGAGCGTAGTAATTGGACAAGGCTGGAACCGGCCGATTTCGGCACTCGACCCCACCTCGCATGCCGAAATTGAGGCCCTACGGCAGGCTTCGTCGCATTTGAAAAACTATCGCCTGCCCGGTTGCACGCTATACGTGACCCTGGAGCCGTGCGTAATGTGTGCAGGTGCCCTCGTGCTTGCCCGTATCGAGCGGCTGGTCTTCGCTGCCCGGGATCTCCGTTTTGGGGCGATTCGCAGCAAATTCCGTCTGGCTGATTCTGAGCTTTTAAATCATCGCGTCCGTATTGAAGAAGGCCTACTGGCTATAGATGCAGCCGATCTCCTGAACCGGTTTTTCCAGGAGCGGCGCGATTAGCATTGTCCCCCATCGTCCAAACGAAAAAAAGGGCCAGACTTGAAAAGCCTGGCCCAAAAAGGTCCTCTGACGGACTCTGTTTTACGCGGCGCGTTTAAGGGGATATCGAAGACGAGGTTTCACTTCGGGAGGCGCTTCGGTCTCCACCTTGAAGACCGGTGAGATCTCAATGGGGTCTCTCGTCCGGCTGTTGAAGTATTGGTCAACTGGAAATAGGGCATGCGGCTCCAGTTCACGAAAAGTGCGCCCCAGCTTCTGTTGAATCCGGTATACCTCGTGAAAAAACGCTCCACGATCGACGTTCAATTTCCGGCAACACAAATTCCAGTCAGCGCCCAGCAGAAAATGATACTTGAACACTGTGTACTCATATTCATCTAGTGTGCGACGGCTCACGAGGATGAAATCGGCCATGTATTCCTCATTCTTGAGGCCCCAGACCGATTTTCTATGGCGTCCTGGGTTCGCTTCCAGGGAGACACGGCTGACGTATTTCTCTTTCGACGCGCACTGGCGGAATCGCGCGTAGCAGGCGCGGAAAATTGCCCGGAAAACGCAATTACATGGGGTCGACGCCCCAGACCGTCCCGCTCTTAAGCCAAGACCGCAGCAAAACGTGCATGACTGCTGAGCAAGAACAAGGGTCTCTGAACGAGTCCATTCCATTTTGATTTATATTTCCTTCGTGACTCGGAACTCTGACGGGGTTACGAGCTCTTCTGTACTGGAACCAACATACGCGGATTCGGAAATGTGTCCAAGAAATATCTCAAATATTTACCCTAGGTATATGAGATATTCTGTATAATTCAGAGACAAATCCCGTTGCATCATATGTTTATATGTACGGAATAGTCTGGATTTAAACGCAGCCCAAATCACCTATTTTTACACGTTGCTTAGGAGCTATTTCAAAGTGGAATCAATCTCGATGCGGCAGAAGGCTTCATTCACCGTTCTGAAGGCACGACTCATCAATTTCGTAAATCTGCGCATAGAAAATGGCGACTTCACCGAGCGAGGTTTCGCCCGAATATTGGGGATTTCGCAGTCCCAAGTGCATAACGTCTTAAAGGGCGCGCGGCAGCTCAAACCTGAATTGGCCGACCATATCATGCGCAAACTCGACATGACTGTGCTGGATCTTCTCGACCCTACGGAGCTCCAGGACCAGATCCGACTCCGCCACTCTTCAGGCATGAAGCTGCGCGAATAATCAGAATTTATTATTTAAGGTTATTTGATTAATTAATTTATTAATTCCGCGATATTAAGGCGGAATACAAGAAAAATCCTATCTCTCAGCCGACTGCCGCGTCGCGGTTTCAAAGCGGGGCACGCGTACAGCTTCGGAACCCTTCGGGGTACAAAACCCGGTCGCGCATGCAGCTATTGAGATCCCGTGGCTCTTCGCTTCGCTACTCCGCGCACCAGAGAGGCGCACTTAAGTTATTCAAACCAAAGCGGTCTCATTGCATGACCTCCGGGCATTCTGATCTCGCATGTTCCCTATTCATTTGCGTGGTGGCAGGGTTGCCCTTCCCAAGGCGACAGGCTAAGCGGCAAATAAGCGCTTCAGCCGGGAAGAGGAACCCAATTGAGCGCCGCCACGCAATCAGCCCCAAGCACGAACCGAACGAAAAAAGACCACACCCGCCGGGACGAGTTGATTTTGGAGCATCTGCCCCTCGTTACAGCGATCGCAGCACACGTGCAGCGGTCTCTCCCGGTTCATACAGAACTTGATGACCTGGTGCACGCAGGCGTTATGGGCCTCTTTGACGCTGCATCGAAGTACCGGGATGACAAAAAAGTTGCCTTCCCAACCTATGCGAAGCACCGCATCAGGGGAGCCATTCTCGACGGTCTGCGGCAGCTTGACTGGGCGTCGCGTGACCTCCGCAAGCGGCACAAGCAAATGGAAACGGTGACGCGCGAGTTGACCACGAAACTGGGGCGCACGCCCACTCAGAGCGAACTAGCCGCTGCAATGGGGCTTAGCTCACGCCGTTGGCAGAGCCTGATGGTAGATTTTCGCAGCTTGGGCCTGGTCGCGACACAACTGCGTGGGACGGACAGAGATGAGCAGCCATTAAACGACGCGCCTTCACCGGCCCATAGTCCTGATGAGGTCTGCGCCCGTTCAGAAATGCGCGAAAAACTAAGCTTCCGCCAAGAAAACCCTGCCCGAGCGGTATCAGCAGGTGGTTACCCTGTACTACGAGCGAGATATGACGATGAAAGAAATCGGCGGCATCCTCGGAGTCAACGAGAGCCGCGTCTCCCAAATCCACAAATGCGCTCTTCAGCGAATGCAGAGTGCACTGGGCGGCAGCGGCATTCATTCAGCAGCAGCCTTTTAGAGACTCGCGAGCGCTGGCTAGCAAAG
This sequence comes from uncultured Acidobacteriaceae bacterium, assembly GCA_963771565.1. Classification (GTDB taxonomy): domain Bacteria; phylum Acidobacteriota; class Terriglobia; order Bryobacterales; family Bryobacteraceae; genus Bog-105. Next base: position 77,017 of record CAVYUB010000015.1, on the reverse strand, counting down.
CTACCGGATCCTGAATTGGTAAGGAAGGATGCGCAGGATTCCGCCTTCGAGCAACGTGCGGCTCGGCAAGGCCGGAAGGGTCTTCCGAACTTCATACTCGGCAATCTCGTCGGCAAACGCGTCCGTGGAGGAGCTGGTGAGAACTTCAAACAGCGTGCGGCGCGGCGGATAAATGACTAGATTAGTTTTCCCCGTTACAGAGAGCTTGGCTCGTTGACGCACCATGGCTATGGCTCGATTTAGCCCCCCAAGTTGATCCACAAGCCCATTCTGGACAGCTTGGGCTCCCATCCAAACCCGGCCCTGGGCAATTGGATCGATCTGATCGTAGCTTTTCTTACGTGCTGCCGCGACTTTGCTCACAAATGCCACATAAGTCGCTTCAATCGACTCGTGGAGCTTTTGCCGTCCAGCATCGGACAACGGCTGGGACTCCGAATCAAGATCGGCCAATTTGCCACGAGTCAGCAGTTCCTCTTGAAGTCCTAGTTTGTTGTAAAGGTCATGCACGTTCGGTTTCAAGTAAAGGACGCCAATAGAGCCTGTGATGGTATTCGGATATGAAACGATCGGATCCCCGGTGATCGACATGTAATAGCCTCCGGAGGCCGCCAGGTCCGACATGGAAACGACCAGGGGCTTGGTGCCGCTGAGCAGTTTGAGCTCATGCAAGATCTCGTCGGAGGCAGATGCATCTCCGCCCGGCGAGTCGATTCGTAATATGACTCCCTTGATGCTGCGATCGTTCCTGACCTGCCGGATGGTCCTGGCAAATGCACTAGCAGAAATGACATCGGGATTGCTGAACGAGTTATCGGGTTCCCCGCGCTGGATCTCACCCGAACCTACAAGTAGTGCAATGCGGTCTCCGCTGCCCGGCACGGCACGGAAGTAGTTCTTGATATACGTCTTGTTCAGCTCGCCGCGTCCCACCTTTTTCTTCAGATCTGCATAGACTTGATCTTCGTAACCCAGTTCATCGACGAGACCGGCGGCTTTGGCCTTATTCGCAAGAAAGGGCCCCTGATCTATCAGAGCTTTCACCTCTTCAGCCCTCTTGTGGCGTCCCTGACCCACGGTTGAGCAGAAATCTCCATACAGTTGATCCAAGACCTGGTTTAGGACTTCGCGCGTTTCCGGAGACATGTTGCTCCTGGTAAAAACATCACCCGCGTCTTTGTAGCGGCCGATATGATCGACCTGCATATTGATTCCGAGCTTGTCCAAGGCGCCCTTTAAATACACGGCTTCAACAAGAAGCCCTTTTACGTCCAGCAAGTCTTCCCGGGATAAGAAGATCTTGTCGGCCACCGAGGCCAAGTAGTACTCGCGCGTGCGCGGCGCCCGTAACAACGCGTATAAGGGCTTGCCCGATGCCTTAAACGCGGCTAATTCCTCGTGAAACTCCTGCAGCTTGCCCCAACCGATGGAGAGATTTTGAGGCTCGAGAACGACGGCTTTTATGCGGTTGTCCGTAGCAGCCGCGCGCAGCGATGCCCAAACATCACGAACCGTGGGTACACCTTGCGACGGAACGAATGGGAGCGGTATATCGACCGGCGGGACCTCTGGAATATCGCCTTCCAGCGCGAGCACAAGCACAGAGTTTGCGGCTATCGTCGGTTGCCTGCTTGCGGCAAGACGACCGATCACCAGTACGATGATGACGATTCCAACCACCGCGACCAAGACGCCGACCAGTACACCCAACAGGAATTTCCGCATAAGGTGAACAGCTCTCCCAATGGAAGAGTAGCAAGTTGCGGGGCGGTTCCGCTATCGAGTCACGGGCACGGCAATCACTCCGCTTTGGATGGCGTATTCCACCAAACTCGCGCGATTGTGTATATCAAGCTTGCGCATGAGATTCAGCTTATGCGCCTCAATGGTTTTCACACTGAGCGAGAGCTCCGATGCGACCTCGCGGACGGTTCGCCCCTCCGCCAAAAGCTTCATCACTTCCTGCTCACGCGCGGTCAGGACGTTAGCTCGTGCGTAGCCTTGGTTCGATTCCGCCAGCGCCTGTAGGTCAGGCATCATTTGAGACAATCCCATCGGGTTACCGTCGTCCGTGCTGTTGGCCACTTGCCGCACTGCCCCGACGAGTTGAGCTGGTGTGCTGTCCTTTAACATATATGCGCGAGCTCCTGCCGTTACTGCGATCCGTAAATGCTCAGGTTCATCTTCCGGCGTCAGAAACAAAATCGCGGTTGAAGGATGGGCTTGACGTAATGCGAACGCCGCTTGCTGCCCGTCTGCCTCTATTAACGCGAGGTCCATCACCAGCACGTCCGGATGTGCCAGGCGCATCTTCGCTACCGCTTCGGATGCGTCAGACGCTTCGTCCATTACTTGAAAGTCGTTCTCAGCAGACAACAAAGTCCGCAACCCGCTACGAAACAGCTTATTGCCGTCTGCAATCAATATCTGACTTACTCGTTTAGCTCGTTCCACAGTGGCTTGTTCCTGTCCCTAGCCTTATCGGCATGGGGACTGAGAAACCTTAGGAAAGTAAGGGGTGAGGTGGACGGTTCTCGTCTCAGCCGTGGGTTTTTTCTGAGAGTGCCACTTTAGAGCGCCCTTGCGAGGCCTGAAGCAGCTTGATTGTAGCCTCGTCGTTGCTTTCTTTCGCCCGATCGAGCGCAGTATGGCCGACACGATCCCTCAGTGCCGGGTTAGCGCCGCGCTCGAGCAGCAGCGCCACTACATCTGTTCGGCCGAGCGCTGCAGCCAGCATCAAAGGCGTAGCGCCCGACTCTCGTTCTTTCGCATCGATCTTCGCTCCCCGATTGAGCAGCAGGTTGATTACGTCTGTGTTGCCGCTCAGGGCCGCATCGTGCAAAGGCGTTCCACCGCTGCGATCTAACGCGTCCACGTGAGCGCCCCGGTCGAGTAGCAACTCGACCATCTTGGTCTGACCTTTCAAAGCTGCACCATGCAAATAGGTGGAACCGCTTGCCCTGGGCTTATTAATGTCGAAGCCGCCCTCGATCAAGATGGTCGCAATCTCGGTCTGGCCGCGCAAAGCTGCGGACTCCATCGCCTCCTCAGCGGCTGTTTCGCACTTTTCCAGTCGCGCCCCAATGCGCAACAAAACAGCGACCGCCCTCGGGTTCTTGTACGCAACTGCGAGATCAAGAGGCGATTGTCCAGACCGGTCACGCTCTGCCGGGTCCGCTCCTGCGGCAAATAACGGCTCGATCAGCTCGGCGAAGCCCTTGATACAGGCTTCGTGCAAGGGCCCTCGCCCGTCTAGTGAGTGTACCCGCCCCGGGTTCGCGCCATGTGCGAGCAACACAGCGACAATAGCTGGCCGCCCGTGCAGCACGGCTTGATCGAGTGCGGTATTATCTTTTCCGTCCGGTGCATCGATATCGGGATGTGCAGCCAGCAGCAGTTCGAGAACCTGCGGGCTGCCGCGCGCGGCCGCAACGTCAACAGGAGTTTCGCCAGACCGATCGCGAATGTCTAGACGTGCTTCGGCCGCGAGCAACAGCTTCACCATCTCCGTTTTGTCGCTTAAGGCGGCATAATGGAGCGGAGTCCAGCCAGTTTCGCCTTGCAACGCATTTACATCCGCCCCGTGACATAAAAGGAAACTTGCAATTTCGGTGTTTCCGAACCACGCGGCAATGTGCAGCGGCGTGCTGCCCACTTGATCTTTTGCGTTTACATCTGCACCAGCTGCGACCAGTTGTTTAACCCGGTCGAGTTGCCCTGCTCGCGCTGCGGTGTGTGGTGCTTCGGTGGCGGGTGTGGACGAAGCTTGGCTGCGCGGAATGGGCGTTCCCGAGATCAGCCATATGAGAATGACCAGCGCGCCCGACGGGAACACTTCCACAGCGTAGCACCGCGAAGAGCGCCCATCGGTGAGGCGCTTCGTGCTTATTTCTCAGTTACGACAGCGGCCTGCACGTGCACGTCGAGCATCTTTAGAAATTCAGGCTTCCCAATCGCGCCTACTTTTTGATCGACCACCTTGCCGCCCTTGAATAACAGGAGCGTCGGTATGCCACGAATGCCATATCGGGCCGCGGTCTGCTGATTGGAATCGACGTCCAACTTGCCAACCTTCACCTTCCCGGCGTACTCCGTCGCGACTTGGTCTACTGTGGGCCCCATCATTCTACATGGGCCGCACCATTCTGCCCAAAAGTCAACCAGAACCGGAATGTCCGAGTTGAGCACATCCTTGTCAAAGGCATCGTCTGTAAAGATTAGTGTGTCGTTACCTGCCATATCCCCTCACTGTGATTGATGACATTTCGCATGAAATTGATTCATTCCTTTCCCGCGCCAGCATCCTTAAACTGCTCACGAACGTGAGACTTACGGGCGCAGACGGCGATAGAGCCGACTGTACTCAGCCGCCGATACCTTCCAGGAAAAGTCCCGCTGCATAGCCGTATCCATCATCTCAGTCCAGCGCGGGGTCCCGTATACCTGAAGAGCAGCCCGGATGCAATCGAGCAATTCTTGCGGATTATCACCGACGAACTTGAATCCCGTATCGGCGTCCACTGTATCATCCAAGCCGCCGGTAGCGCGCACGATCGGCAGCGTACCGTAATGCATGCTATACATCTGGTTCAATCCACAAGGCTCGTACCTGCTGGGCATCAGGAACATGTCGGAACCGGCTTCGATGCGGTGAGCCAGACCATCGTCATAACCGATTTGGACCGCAACACGGTCCGAGTAAGAGGAACCGAACCACTGGAAGAAATCCTCGAACCGTTTCTCGCCCGAGCCCAATGCGATTAGAGAAACATTCTCAGCCGCCAATTGATCGGGTATTTGCATCAGCAGATCAAAACCTTTCTGCGCTGCAAATCGCGAAACAATACCGATCAGCGGCGTATCTAGACGATCCTCTCCAAGACCTGCCTCGGCTAACAGGGCACGTTTGCACTCACGCTTGCCAGCCGGATGCACTCTGTCAAAAGTCGCTGGGATATTCGGGTCTGTCGCCGGATCCCACGAGCTGTAATCCGCGCCGTTCAGGATTCCTCCGAGAGCATCGCTCCTTGAACGGAGCAGCCCGTCGAGGCCAAACCCGAAGGCCGGAGTCTGTATCTCTTTTGCATATCGTGGACTAACGGTCGTAAGAATATCGCTGAAAAGCAGCCCCGCTTTCAAGAAGCTGATCTGGCCGTAAAATTCGAGCCCATCAGGCCGGAACAGCCGGTTCGGCAGCCCGAGATCCGTCAATGCTATCTGCGGAAAGAGCCCTTGGTAGCCGAGGTTATGAATGGTAAAGACGGTTTTGATTCCGAGGTACGCGGGATGATTGCGGTACACATCCCGCAATAGCAGCGGGAGCAATCCGGATTGCCAATCATGGCAATGAATGATCTCGGGGGTGAACAAATGCCGGGCCACTCCCATTGCGGCGTGACACAGCGCCGCGAAACGCAGATGATTGTCCGGGTACTCGCGACCACCCTCGTCATAGAATCCTTCCCGGTCGTACAGCTCCGGTATTTGCACGAAAAAATAGGCAACCCCGTTCTCCACTTGCTCGAGAATGGTGGCCGAATAGCCGTGACTTCCGAGGCCGAACCGCAGGCGTTCATACACAGTGCGAGGATTCGGAACCACCCCCAGCCGATAGAAGGGCAGGACCACTGCGACTTCCTCTCCCACCTCGACCAGTGCTTTGGGAAGCGCTCCGAGAACGTCCGCCAGACCGCCAGTTTTGGCAAAAGGTGCGGCCTCGGAGGAGACCATGAGAATTCTCGCCACGCACCGATTGTACTGAGCGCGATCCCGGTCAATGGCGTTGAGTGTTGAACCGTTCCTTGGGAAAAATCAGTCCTTATTCTGGCGAGCGCCAGCTGGCATCAGTGAGATATTGGCAGAAAGCCGGAAAGGCGACGGATCCCATGATACATCCGTTTATGCCGTTCCCTCACGGAGGTCCGACCTGCTTAAAACGCATTCTCGAGCGCTGACCAAGCTAATACACCTCCAATTTGAAAAGCTTGCGCTTGATCTAGCGACTTATCGGGCAACTATGGAACGCATCTTTTCCTGGAAGCTATCGCGGCCGCGAGACTGCCGGAAGTATTTCCTTGAACTGCTGCTTAGCGCTTCGCAGCTTTATCTCGACTATTTGTGGGTCCTGAATACAATGCCCAAACTGGAGAAAGTCGCGCGCGCGATACCTGGAACTGAGCTTCTTGAATCCGATATCCGTCGGGAGGCACTCCTGCGGCAGCGGTTCAGAGAACGGCTTGAGTCCCTGCCTTGTTGGGCTTGCTTCGAGCCCGAGAACGCGTTTGCGGAATATACTGGCCTTTGGACCCTGGAAGACTATATCAATAGCTTTGCCCTGCATCTGCCGGAGATCCACGAAGAAACTTTTCGCGTAGAGAAAGCTGCGAAGATCTTCGGGGAGAACCAGGATAACTCCGCACTGCCCGATCTGACGGTTGGATTGCAACATCCGGGCCGCAATCACATCAGCTTTGTGCATTTCGCTTTGGAGTGGGCCGCAGATGAGGGTAGCTGGAGGACCTAGCCTCGGCAAAAGTCTGAACATGCATTAAAACACGACTCAGGAGAACAAACCGCCACCTAATCCGCATGAAAGACGCGTGTTCACAAACACGGATCACAACGGTGTCGAACTCTGAGCAGCGCCCTTCACGCGGCCACGCCATACTGAGCCCAAGCTGGACTCCGCTCTATAGGAATCCAGTTAGGCTACACTGGGCGTGAGAATACGCTCGTTCAAGGTCGTCTTGCTACGCCGCCCTGCCCTCCTCATCTTTTCTGTTCTCCTCTGGTTCGCCGGTCTTAGCTCACCTATTTACGCTACGGCGAGCGCGACCTTACAAGCTGCTCCTCAGAAAGATTCGGGAGAAAACGAGTTTGGCGTCAGCCTCACTCTGTTCTCCACTCTCGCAGCCATCAACGCGGCCGGCTATGACGCCGGGATGGATTCTCCCCTGAACGAGCGTTTTAAGATTCGGTCCCAAGTCCGCGAAGAGCTCGCCAAACACAACATCGCCTGCCTTCCGGAATTGAAAACGTTCTATAAAGCGCACAAGCCAGCGTCTGATACCGCCGACCTGAGCCAATACGTCTCGTTCGCCCTCGTGGCCGCCGGCCCACCGAATTTCGCGCTACCTGACAACGTGCCGCCGGATGTCGAGCCGTTGAAAGGCTTCAGTGAGCTGCTGGCGCGCTTCTATAAGGAAGCCAATCTGGAAGATCTTTGGAACCGGGCGCAAAAGGCGTATCTCGTCGCAATCTCCCAGTATCAGGATGCCGTCATCGGCACGCTCTTTGAAGCGAATGGCTATCTACGCAACCCATCCGGCTATCTGGGGAGGCGTTTTCAGATCTATCTTGATTTGCTCGCCGCGCCCGACCAGGTTCAAGTGCGCAGCTATCGTGACGACTACTACGTCGTAATCACGCCGAGCAGCACGCCTGCGGTAGACCAGATTCGAGACGCATATCTCGCCTACTTGCTCGATCCGTTGAGCTTCAAATATAGCGAGATTATCAAGGAGAAGAAGCCGCTTGAAAAATTCGCTCAGGATGCGCCTGCTCTCGACCTCGCGTACAAGGATAATTTCTCGTTGCTCGTGATGAAATGTCTCATAAAAGCCATTGATAGCCGTCTCATTCACGGAGGCCCCGAGAAACGGCAGGCCTTTGTAAATGAGGCTATGCGCGAGGGATTCATTCTGACGGCCGGTTTCGCCGACTTGCTTCCCGCCTACGAGAAGCAAGACGAGGCCTTCCGTCTCTACTATCCCGACCTGCTCTCGGCCATCGATGTCGGTAAAGAGCAAAAGCGCTTGAAGCACGTGCAGTTCGTCGAAAATGTGCCTCCGCGCGTGATTGCGCCACCTGCTCCGATGCAATTGGATCCGGCCGAAGAAACGCTCCAGGCAGCCGAAGGCCTGTATGAGCAGCACGATTTCGAGAATGCTCGCAAGCTCTTCAAGAAAGTCTTCGAGCAGACTACGGACAAGTCGATGCAAGGCCGCGCTTACTACGGTCTTGCCCGCATCGCTGTGCAACAGAATAAAAAGGATGAGGCGCTGGATCTGTTTCAACGTACCGCCGACGCCACTCCTAACCCCGCTATCACGGCGTGGGCCCACGTTTATCTAGGCCGGCTCGCCATTGCCGCCGGGCGCTCGGAAGAAGCTAATACCCAATTCAAACTTGCACTCGCAATCGAAGGCGCTTCAGCCAAGGCCCGGGAAGCTGCCGAGAAGGGTGTGCAGGATCTTTCAGGAGAACAAAAACAATGACACTTCGACGCATGGCCTACGTCATAGCCCTATTCGTACTGGCCATTCCGCTTATCGCACAACAACAGAGTCAGCAAGCGCAACCGCAGGCGGGGCCAAAACCTAAATCGCAGAAAGAATCGGACGCATTGCGTAAGGTGCTGGCCGCCCAACAGGCGAAGGATTGGGACGGCGAGATCCAGGCTATTAATTACGTTTTGGAAAATTTCGCTGATACCGAATATAAGTCTCTACTGCTCAGCATGGCCATGAATGCGGCCCAACAGAAAGGGGATTACCCGCAAACCGTCATCTACGGTGAGCGTGCGTTACAAGCCGATCCAAACAACATTCTCAGCACCGTTATGCTGGCGGAGGTTATCGCACAGCATACGCGCGAAAACGATCTCGATAAGGAGCAGAGCCTTAAAAAAGCCGAAGACTACGCGAACAAGGCTCTTGATCTGATAAAGAACTCTACTGCCCCGCCGCCCGGCGTCGCTGTTCCTCCCGATCAATGGCAGCAATACAAGAAAGACTTGGCAGCTCAAGCGCACGACGCGCTCGGTCAGGTCGCGATGCTGCGCAAGAACTATCCGCAAGCGATCGATTACTACAAAACGGCACTCACTGAAGCTTCTAAACCCGACCCTGCCACGATGGATCGCCTCGCCAAAGCATACGTAGACAGCAAGCAATATGACGATGCAATCGCTACTGCCGACAAAGTTCTGGCTATGAGCGACGCTCCAGCAGTGGTGAAACAATTCGCTCAGCAGCTGAAAGATCAGGCGACAAAGCTGAAATCAGCCAGCAAATAGTTCGCAAGTGTGGGCCCAATGAAGCCTGATATCCAAGCGCTTGAAGAGAAGATTGGATACAGGTTTCAGAATCCCGAATTGCTGGTGCGCGCGCTAACGCACTCCTCGTGGCTCTCAGAGCGCGCATCGCTCCCGTCTGAAATCAGAGACAACGAACAACTGGAGTTTCTTGGCGATTCAATTCTCGGTTTCGTAGTCAGTGAGTCTCTCGTTATCAGACATCCGTCGCTTGGTGAGGGCCAGCTCTCAAAATGGAAAGCGCATCTCGTGAGCGCAACTCACTTACACCGCTCCGCGGCTGGCCTAGGATTGGGCGATCATTTGCTGCTTGGAAAAGGGGAAGAAAGGAACGGCGGACGTGGAAGAAAAGCGCTCCTTGCGAATGCCCTCGAAGCCGTGATAGCCGCGCTGCACATGGACGGCGGAATCCAGGTAGCGGGGAGCTTCATCCAGGAGCACGTGCTGGGCTCTTTGGAGAATCCGGAAGACATGGAATCCATCGGCCGGCTCAATCATAAGAGCGTGCTTCAGGAAAGGGCGCAGGCACTGGGCTTGCCCGCCCCTCAATACGAAATCGTGGAAACAAGCGGACCGGACCACGCCAAAGTCTTCACTGTCGAAGCAAAAATTGGAGACCGGTTCCGCAGCCGCGGCTGTGGATCGTCCAAGAAGGGCGCGAGCCAGCATGCCGCTCAGCTTCTCCTGGCGCAGATGGACGTTGTTGAGAAACGTGAGTCCAGTACTACTTCGGCCGGTCCCCGCGCGGCTGATTGAGGATCTCCAAAATCTCCCTCAGCTCCCGCTTTAACTCCTGATAGAGTGCCGAGGTAGCAGAGAATAGTTCAGCTTGCCCGCGCGATGCAGCAGCTTTGGCGCTCTCTCGCTTTGGCTTCGCTTCAAGAATCTTGCGGGCACCCTCGATCGTAAACCGCTTCTCGTAGAGTAGCCGCTTGATCTCGAGTACCAGCTCCACGTCCTTGCGCCGGTACAAGCGATGTCCCGTACCCGATTTCTTTGGCCCCAACGTGCCAAATTCGGACTCCCAAAATCGGAGGACGTATGGCTTGATCCCCGCCAGCTTGGCGACCTCGCCGATGCGGAAGTATAACTTGTTTGGAATCTCCGGATTCAGACTGCGCTTTGCAACCAGATCTTCCATTTATAACCGATCTTAATTGTAGCCGAGTAAAAAGATTGTACGCGAGACGCGATTTACGATGCTTGTATGGTCATGTCCACGGTTAAAAGCTTTTCGATTGCCGTAATCGCCGGTGATGGTATCGGTCCGGAAGTGATTCCAGCCACAGTAGCCGCCCTGAACCGACTTGGTGGAAAGTTCAATCTTCAGTTTCAGTTCGACGGAGTACGACTGGGGTGCCGAATACTATTTCCAGCATGGCCAGATGATGCCTGCGGATGCGCTAGAACGGCTTAGACAAGCCGACGCCATTCTGCTTGGCGCCGTTGGTCATCCGCGAATTCCCGATTACATCACGCTAAACGGTTTACTACTCCCGATACGTAGGACCTTCGATCAATTTGCCAATGTCCGGCCGGCCATTCTGTATCCCGGCGTTTCATCTCCGCTCCGAAACCTGCAAGCCGGAGACATAGATATGGTCATTGTGCGAGAAAACACTGAAGGCGAATATTCTCAAGTGGGTGGCTTCGTTCACGGCAACACATCTGAAGAGGTCGCCGTTCAAACATCCGTATTCACTCAGCATGGGGTGGAGCGAGTGATTCGGTTTGCCTTTGAATTGGCCGTCGAACGCAAACAAAAGAACCGCGTGACATCGGTTACCAAATCAAACGCGCAAGCATTCGGAATGGTACTGTGGGACCGTATTTTCGACAAGATAAAGACCGAATACCCCAGGGTGGAAACAGAGTCTCTGTTAGTGGACGCAGCCGCGATGAATTTCGTCCGGCGGCCGGAAAGCTTTGACGTAGTCGTTGCTTCCAATTTGTTTGGCGATATTTTGAGTGACCTATCAGCGGCGATAACAGGAGGGATCGGACTTGCACCGAGCGCTAACCTCGACCCGCTTCGGCGCTTTCCCTCGATGTTCGAACCGGTGCATGGCTCGGCGCCCGATATTGCAGGTAAGGGAGTTGCCAATCCTGTGGCTTCCTTCTTCTCAGCGGCGATGATGCTTGAGCATCTGAAGCTTGATGAGCCTGCGCGCGTCCTGAATCTCGCCACGCGTCAGCTTCTGGCTGAAGGACGCGTGCGAACTCCCGACCTGGGCGGAACCAATACCACGCAGGACGTCTTGGAGAGTGTTCTCGAATCCATCGACAAACTGAGTGGCGACCCCGGAAGCGCACATCTGTGAGGCCTGATACACAGGTGCCGGGAAAGAGAGTTCGTGCGCCAGCCTATCACTGGCATGCCATTGCCGCCTCTTACCTCGGCTGGACTCTGGACGCGTTCGATTTCTTCATCGTTGTATTCCTCGTCGACATTCTTGCGCGCCAGTTCGGCGTGTCAAAAGCTGCCATCATCTGGACAATCACTGCGACGCTCGCAATGCGGCCTGTCGGTGCTTTGCTGTTCGGCTTACTTGCCGATCGTTACGGCCGGCGCAAGCCCCTGATCGCTAACGTCCTTTTCTTCTCTCTTATGGAACTGCTGGCCGGGTTCGCTCCAAATTACATCGCGTTTCTTGTCCTACGTATTCTGTTCGGTATCGGAATGGGCGGAGAATGGGGCCTCGGGGCTTCGCTTGCCATGGAAAGTGCCCCGCAACAAAAACGAGGCTTGATTTCGGGCGTGCTACAGAGCGGCTATTCTACCGGATATTTGCTGGCCGCCATTGCTGCCGCAATAGTGCTTCCCTCATTGGGATGGCGGGCCATGTTTTGGGCCGGCGGCGCACCGGCATTGCTTGCGTTCTACATCAGCTGGCGGGTGAAGGAATCCGAGGCCTGGAAGCAACATCGTGCACCGGGTATTCGCGCAATCCTCACCACTGCGGGCGCATTTTGGAAAACTTTCCTGTACATGGTCCTTCTCATGGCGCTCATGAATGCGCTTTCGCATGGCACGCAAGATCTATACCCCGACTTCCTCAAAACGAGTCGCGGATTTTCAAGTAGTACGGTGTCGCGCATCGCGATGATCTACAACATCGGCGCCATTCTAGGCGGCATCGCGTTCGGTCGTATGTCTGAAACCTGGGGACGTCGCCGCGGCATGATTGCAGCCCTTCTTGTGTCCTTGGCGGTTATCCCACTTTGGGCTTTCGGCAGTTCATTACTCGCCCTTGCCGGCGGTGCATTCTTGATGCAAGTGGGCGTCCAAGGTGCATGGGGGATCATCCCTGCGCATCTCAACGAGCTCTCTCCTGACGCCATCAGAGGCCTGGTTCCCGGTTTCGCATATCAGATCGGCATCCTGCTTGCAGCACCTACTAACACCATCGAGTACATTCTCCGTAATAAGCTTGGATACTCCTGGGCGCTGGCCGCATTTGAGATCGGAGTCATCGCAGTGCTAACGGCGGCGATCGCCTTTGGCATTGAACACCGCGGTAAAGTTTTCGTTTCGCGAGCCCCACAGGCCGCCTCCACTCAATAGTGTCGGGACACAAGCATTTGACTGTCGGCATTCATCCCGTTCGGGAAGCGCTGCGCGCACAGCGTCCGCTCGACAAGGTGCTGATTGCCAAAGGAGCAGCAAGCCCGCGAATCCAGGAGATCATTGAGCTGTGCCGTACTCACTCGGTGCCGGTACACTTTGAACCCCGCGAGTTGCTCGACCGCACGAGCAAAGGCGCTCCCCACCAGGGCGTAATTGCATTTGGCGCAGCTCACAAATATGCCGAGTTCAACGATATTGTTAACACCGCGGGATTGATCGTAGTTCTTGACGGGGTGGAGGATCCGCACAATCTCGGCGCCATCCTTCGCACCGCGCACGCTGCCGGAGCAAACGCCGTTGTTGTTCCCGAGCGCCGCGCCGCTCCTCTCACCGAGACGGTATCTCGAGCCGCAGCGGGTGCGGTTGAATACCTGCCGGTGGTTCGCATCACTAACGTTAGTCAAACGCTCGAAAAGTTGAAAGAGAAAGGCTTCTGGATCTATGGCCTCGATGAGCATGGCACCCAGCTTTACGATCAAATCGAGTACATCGCGCCCACGGCAATCGTGCTAGGCGGTGAAGGCAAAGGTCTGCATCAAGGAGTTCAGAAACACTGTGATGTTCTGGTTCGCATACCGATGGCCGGCGCAGTGGCTTCGCTAAATGTGTCCGTCGCGGCAGGCGTTGTGCTCTTCGAGTGGCGGCGGAGGCAAGGTAGGTAGCGGTGGCAAGGTTTGATCGCATGCTGCTGATTCGCTGTTCTACGGCCGCATGCCTCGTACCGTTTAGTATTTCTGGTGGTTTTGGTCAGACCAACATTGCACAGCTGGTGGCCACACAAGTCAAAGCTGAGGTTTCCTCTTTGGACGCGAAGCCTACCCTGGCAACCTGGCGTCGATCGCACAAAAACGAAGCTGTTGAACCCGCGCGTTTCGATATCGAATACGAGGGTCAAGGTCGCTGGTGCGCCAGTACGGTGGCACGAATCGCGCTGAATTCTGATATTGAGCTCACCCGGTTAGCGCTGTTTTACACGCCCACTCCTAAGCCTGGTTCCATGCCCGCCTTACCACTGAAGCAAGACAATTCCCTAGTGCAGAGTTGCAAGCTGCTGTCGTTGTGGTACGAGGTGAAGCATGTTTCCGCCGTCGCGGACCTCACGAAATCTGTAGCCCAGCAACTCGGAGAATCGTGGGGCACGCCGGTTGCAATTCCTTCACGAACGGCGAACGGCTCTGTTGTTCTAGTTCCAGAGCGGGATTTGTGGGGCTCCGGCGAGTGGGACCCCCTTTTCGCGTGGCACCACAAGCACAGAAGCGTCTTAGTCGCCGCCGATCCGGAAGGTCGGCCTAAGGAAGGACCGCGCCTGCTCGTGATCGCACGTAATGTCGAGGCACCTCCGGGAATCAGCGGAATGGACACTTGGGACGGTGGTCCTCCTGCCACTCAGCCTTCGCTTGCGGAAGCGGCCGCCCGAATCGCCGCAATCGACCCACCTCTGACTCACGTGTTTTTGCTTCAGCTGCCGCCCGAGCGGCGCGAAGCGAACCTTCAGCGCTCTTCGCCCACGATCTCGCCGCTCCTCAAATGGCTCGAGATCGCACAGGATCTCCCTCCACAGCGCAAGGCCGCCGCGCTTATCGCCGCAGATATCTACCTTGAGCGCTTCTTTTACTCCGGAGTAGTTGAAAAAAGTTCGACACGTAAACTCCTCAAGTCGTTCGGTGCGGTGTTTGTCGACACGAGGGACGGCGTTGCCTATGGCCACACGCTTCTCAAACGCGCTCAACGGTTTGCTCCGAGTGGCCCCGCTGCTGAACTTGCTCAGATCGGGTTGTTAGAAGACGCGTGCGGGTTCGAGGGGCCTAAGACTGACTGGCGCGAGGGCCTGATTGCCTATGGAGAAAAGATTCTGCGGACCTTTCCCTCCGATCAGTGGACACCGTACGTGCACTACATCCTCGGCCGCGCCTATGCTGCCAAGCTGCTGTTCTACTATCCTGGTGGCGTCCCGGACGCAGACGATCCCGAGAATCGGAAAATAATTCGAGCTCCGGCGTCCAGAGTGCGTGCTGCCGCAATTACCCATTTCCGAGCGTTTTTGGAAAAGCAGCCAAATGCGCTCGATGCGGCCTTCGCCTGGCAGGAATCCTGGCGTCTACTCGCCGGTTTGCCGCCAACTCGAATTGGCTTCGGCTGCACAGGCGACTGAACAGCAGGCCGTATCCCCGCTCCTATCTCGTCAACCCCAGCACTAAACACTCCATCACGATACGGTCGTCCTTATATCCTTCTCGAAACTTCTTATCCGTCTCGTAAATCAAGGCAACCGCCTGGGCCAAACGTTCTTTCGTGAACGTATTCGCTGTTCCCACTACCTGTTCCGCGCGGTCGCGCCACATGCGTACGCCGATCTTTGCAAAAAAACTCTGGGCCTGCGGCACTGAGCTGACACGGGCTTCCTTTGCGGCAAGCGCCAGACGGAACTGAGTGCTCAGAAACGTGAGTGCAAGCGGCAAATACTCACCCTCGCGAGTCAAAATATCCAACGACTGTAACGCCCCTGCCCGGTCGCGTTTACCGAGCGCGTTGACCAGGGAGAAGATTGTGCTCTGCGCGGCGTTCGGCACAAGCGCGCGTAAATCGTCCATCACGACAGTTCGCTCTTGTCCTACAAAAAGCGCTAGTTTTCCCATTTCGGCGCCCAATCGGGTGGCATCGCCCCCAACCGCCTCGAGCAGCATCGCCAGTTCCGCCCGGCCAATTTTGAGCTGGTGCTCTTTTGCTAGCTGCTGCGCGAGGAAACGGATCGATTCCGGCGTGAACTCGTGAAACTCGACAACCGCGGGAACGGACGAATAGAATCTTTCAACCCGCTCCAGCTTGGCCCGATCGTCACCGGCGAAAGCGTAGCGGCTACATTCAAAAACCAGCACCGTACCGGGCGTAGGTGTCTTGAGATACGCAGCAAGCTCCGACGCTCCCGACTTGTCTGAATCCTCCATCTCATCTCCGCCACTAGGAAGCCTTCGCGGCAAAGCCAATTCTGCGCTACAAATCCAAATCACCCGTTCAGTGGAGAAGAGCGAAAGCGATCGCGCATCGTCCAGCACTTCCGGGAGCCTCGTATTCTCAAGGTCAATTTGCGTCAGCCCGCCGGCACGCGAATCGCCGGGCAGCACACGATCCAACAACGCGCTTTTGCAAACTCGCCGTTGGTAACCCTCCTGCCCCAAAAACAAGTAAGCGGGCGCAGGAGCCTGCTTAGTGATCCGGATGAGAAACTGTTCTGGATTCATCAGAGTTAATGGCGCGCGGCACGCAACCTGACATGGATCATCTTAAAAATTCTCGAGAATACCGCTCACGATCGTGTGAGCCACGTCCCGGCCCAAGCGGTCGAATGCCGGATCGCTCTCATCGAAAAACTGGTGGGGATCGACTGCAATGTCGTAATTCTGCGCGAGCGACAGTGCGGGTTGCGAATAAAGCACGCGGCCCGTTCTACGTTCCAACAGCTGGATTGACAAAAATACAATTACGCGCAGGCTAGTTGCCTTGCCGGTGGTAGGATCAAACACGGCGGGGACCACACCCACACTCGCAATCCTACCGTTCAAAACCGCATCAGCCACACTGGGGTTGTCCTCTATGCGAAACCGCGTGCGGGTGATGAACTCGCGCGCAATGTACCGCGGAAGCGTGTCGCTCAACTTATATCGCGTTGTGAAATTTCCAAATGTGGGTATCGAAATTGTCTGAATGCTCTTCGGCACCAGATCGGCTTTTCCGCCAACATGGTAACCGCACGAGACCAGCGATGCCGCCGTCAGCCAATGAAAATAGAAAGGTGGGACTCCTCAATGCCGCTCAGTCCCGAGTCTACTAATGAGATCCGCTGCCTGGTCCGCGGTTAGCCGTAAATTGTCTCCAACTATCCAGAGCCAGGCAGCTCGCGCGTTGTTCCTGTCCACTCGAATATCACCTGCCATCAAGCCGCTCTGACTGGCTGCTCCAACGTTGTTCGGCGCTTCATCGCTCTGCCCACGAACCTCAATCTGGGCCGAACCTAAAGCTTCGCCAATCTCTCCAGCCTGAACATCAGAGTGGAACTCGACCCACAGGGAGATGCTATAGCCGTGAAACACCGGGGCCTGAATCAGGCGTACAGAAGGCATCGGAACAGATACTTTGTTCTGAGCGCCTAACAACGTCGCCAGATGCCTCTCGATGCGCTGTTCCACTACGGCAAGTTTGGCCGGAGCCTCCTCGCCGTACTGCGGTAGCAAATTGAAGCTCAGCTGAGCGTCGAAAACTTCCTTTTCTAGCGGCTTGAATGCCAGCAGACTACTCGTTTGCTGGTGGAGCTCAGAAATACCTCGTTTGCCGCGCTCGCTTGCGGGTTCAAAAATCTCGGCTACTGCCCGCCGGATCTGCTTGTGCTTGGCGAGCCGCGTCAGCACAAGCGCCAACGCTGTGGCGGCTGGATGGGCTACTACAAGCAGCCAGTTTGTTTTGAAATCCGGCTCCTCTATCAGAGGTGCAACGATGCGTGCTTCCGGTTGATGATCCAGATGTCCAGTGCAGTCGATCAACACAGGGCGACCGCCGGCAGCTTTCGCCAACGTATATGCCTTCAAAGCGCCTTCCGGCGATACCGGCGATTAGAATCGCATCCTCGTTTATGAGCGATTGTGCTTCTAAGGGCTCACGGTATATCGCTTCGCCACCTTCTTCGCCGAAATTTCCTTCGCCCGTCGAGGCATATGCCGTGAGCACAGCGCCCGTTCCCCGGCTTTCCACCACTTCGCGCAATTCACGGCCCAGCAGCGTTTCGTCTCCCACCAGGGCGATCCGCGGCGTTCTCGTTCTTGGAAAGGCGCTAGCCAATTTGATGCTCCTCTATCGCCGCCGGCGGACGCGATCTCTTGCGCCTCCGAATGAGTCCACCGATTCGAAGGAAGATACCGCTCAGAACATAGGTGACCGCAAGGATCAGTAACACCGGCTGAGACCAGGCCCAGATAATCGCCACCGCGCCGATAAGCAGTACGATTAACGGAGAACGCGGCTTCGATGAGCTGATCTGCTTGAAACTTGGGTACCGCCACGTGCTCACCATTAGCAGCGCAATAAGACTTACCGCAATTAGCCAGGCCACTGAGAAGGCGAACGAGCGTACCGGCGATGGATCCATATATACGGAAGCCGCAATAAATCCCGCGCCCGCGGGGATCGGCATCCCAACGAAATACTTGCGGTCTGGCCGGCCCGGATTCTTGGGTGCCGGGTTGGTTTGGACATTGAATCTCGCCAGCCGGACTGCGCCGCACAGTGCGTAAAAGAACGCCACGATATAACCAGCTCGCGTCACATGGCTGCCGAAACCTTGTATTGGCGAGATCACGAACAGCACGCCCCAGACATAAGCAAGAACCGCGGGCGCGATGCCAAACGTGATCACATCCGCAAGCGAGTCAAGCTCGCGGCCGAAAGCGCTCGCAGTGTGCGTCATGCGAGCGATCCACCCGTCCAGACCATCGAAGAAAACGGCAAATCCAATCGCCCTCGCCGCAATCGTGAAGTGTTGGTTGACGCTGAAATCACCGCCTTCTGCCTCCAGCGCTCCCTGGAACGCCTGCAAAATAGCGACAAACCCCAGGAACATGTTCGCACTCGTGAACAGAGTGGGCAGAACATACGCTGCCCTTCGCGGTCTCTTTTCGAGAGGCCGCGCGCCGCCAAGATACTCGTAAGGAGGCAGGCCGCTCATTTCCCTTCCTGCTGTGCCGCACAGTTCGCCAGTATGGTTGTGCCCCCCGCAACTTTGTCCCCGAGTTGTACAACGGTATTCCACTCCGGCCCAAAGAAAACGTCTACGCGAGACCCAAATTTGATGTAGCCGATCCGTTCACCTTTAGCTACACAGTCCCCCGGGCGTTTGTAGCACACGATGCGCCGCGCAATAAGACCTGCAATTTGCCGGCAAATGACTCGTGTGCCGCTGCCCTCCACGACTAAAGTATTTTGCTCGTTTTCCGAAGAAGCTGCTTCCTGGCTCGCGACGCGGAATTTGCCCGGCTGATACTTAACGTCGGTAACCGTTCCGGGAATTGGCGCTCGGTTCACGTGTACGTCGAATATGTTCAGAAAAATGCTCACCCGCGTCTCCGTATCGCCTACTTTCCGGACGGAGACGACTTTCCCATCCGCCGGAGATACGATCACATTGCCCGGCGGCGGAATCCGCTCCGGATCGCGGAAAAAATACAGGCAAAACGCAGCCAAAACATAAAATGGCACCCCCACCCAGGGGTTCAGGAAATATGACAGCGGCGAGCCCCACTAGTGTGAGACCGCAGGCGTAATAGATACCGTCCGGAACGATCCGCAAACTACTATGTTCTCACGCGAAACTCGTTCCCGCGCAAACCGCGATCGACCCAGCTCTACTCTTCCCGCAATGCTACTACTGGATCGAGCTTTGTCGTGCGCCGCGCCGGAATGTAGCTCGCTACGAGAGATACCGCGTAAGCGACGCATCGTACATACGCCGTCATTGAAATTCCGCCCTCGCTTGAGCGGAATTCCGAGTGCTCCGAAAGTTGCCGGCACCGCGACAAAAGACACCGCGTTCGGTGCCGTGATGCTTATTCACTCGGCAGATGGTCGATCCAATACGAACCAGGCCAGCGGTGTCAGCAACACCCGCATTCACCACGTTGAACACCGCCGTGTTCGCGCCGATGCCCAATGCCATCACGACCAGCGCGAACACGGTGAATCCCCGGTTCTTTCTCAACGATCGAAGCGCGAATTTCAGGTCCGTACCCAATCAGTCTAAGCAGTTCGCGCCTACCGAACCGACAACTTAGACCTTTGACGCCCATCTGCATCGAAGTTCGACGGATCGAGCCAGCGTTCGAACGCCGCTTTACGTACCGGCCATTCGCAGTCGAGCATGGAGAACCATGCCGTGTCGCGATTCCGGCCTTTAACGATCATGTGTTGACGGAAAACGCCTTCGAACGTGAATCCCAGCCGCAGAGCCGCCCGCCGCGACGCTTCATTCAGCGCATCGCACTTCCATTCATAACGGCGGTACCCGAGTTCCTCGAACACATGTCGTGCCAATAGATACATCGCTTCCGTAGCGCCGCGCGTCCGTTGTAGCGCCCGTGTATACAAGATGTTGCCGACCTCGATGACCCGATGCTCGGGCTCGATCCGCATCAATGCAGCCATCCCAACTGCACGGCTGGAGCATCTCCAGAATCGCGAATGATAACGGATCCTCTGCGATCGCCCGCGTGATCAGATATGCCTCAAAGTCGGCATGATCCGTAAACGGACCAGCGAAAAGATAAGTCCATAGCGCGTTGTTCTCCGCGCCCTGTGTGCCTTCCCAGAGCGCTTGCGCGTGGCTCGCTGGATCGAGCGGAGCAATGGTTACGAACTGTCCCTTGATAGTAGTCCGCTTCGGACGCTTCGCAGGTGGCCCATCCACTTCGGGCCAACCGCCAAGCTGCCTTCCGAAGCGCCTGAGGACATCAGCAGTTCACGTTAGCAGTCTCAATTGCAGCGGGGCTCACTTCGACGCCCGCTCCCGCCCCACCAGCTCCTTCGCATGCGCAAGCTCCGGACGATCCGAGTTGGCCACAGTTCGCGCAGTTCTTCAGCAACTGCGCGGAATACGCTGAAGCCTTATCAGGATAATGCGCTAACTCCGCCGCGCGCGCCGCGCCGTACAGCCCGTTAAATCGGTTCGGGTCGGATTTCAAAGATTTCTCGTATTCCGCAAGTGCATCTTGTGGACGGTTCATCTCTAACAGCATGTCGGCCAGCATCTCGCGCGCGGGCAATTCCACCTCGCCCTTGCCCACCTGATCCTGTTTCTCCGCAATCGGCCGCAACAGCCCAACCGCTTCCTCGTTCTTTCCTTCCGCGAAAGCTAACCAGGCTCGCGCCTCATCGCGATCCGTTTCCATTCCTTTAACAGCGTATGAATGAGGACCTTTCTTCACAGCCTCGACCATCGCCTCATACTGCCGGACTGCAGCTCGTGCGCCCTCGACATCGCGTAAATGTCCCGCGCCAACTGCCCGTGCCCAATATGTGATTGCCTGATGCATAGGCTCAGCACCAGCAGGCGGTTGTAAAGCTTCCGCATCCTTCCAGTGGCGAGTCTCAAGCACATACTTCGCCGGGAAATACGCGCGCACGTAGTTCAGATATCCGTCGAAGCCTTGATCCAAGTCGCCCGCCGGCACGGTCTCGGATTCAGCGATGATCGCTTTCGCTTTTTCGTCTTCGCCGATTTGCAAATACGCATACTCCAAGAAATCCATTGCATGAAGCCGGTTCTCTGCACCTGCATGCATAGGGCCAAGTTTCTCGGCGGCTGCTTTCGACGCCAGATTGGATTGAATATCTTCCTGCCACAGACCCAGACGCGCGAAAATATGCGACGGCATATGCAGAGCGTGCGGCGCAGCCGGAGCGATTTCCGCATAACGCCGGGCAGCCGGCAAACCGAGCGATGCCATTTTCGGGTTATCGCAAGCGTGAATCAGGTAGTGCGCTACACCCGGATGATCCGGGTCCTTTTTCAATATTGCATTGAGGATGGCAACCGCCTTCTTCGGGTAAGCCAACTGAGTATCGGAGTCGGGCTCAGACGCCAGCAGCGAGAGTGCGTAGAACACTGCCGCCTCATTGTCATCGGGGTAGCGTTTATAGACCTTTTCCATGCCCTGCGAGTACGCAGCGGCACGCTTATCATGGTCCACTTTGCCGTAGTCTCGATAGAAGGCCGCGAGCGCTTCAATGTAGTCCCCCTCGCGCTCGGTCTTTTTGCCAGTATTCTCCGCCTTCTGCACCAACTCCCATCCCCGCTTTAGATGCGCTTCGTCGGGACGATCCCATAGCTGGTGATAAAAACTCATCGCCTCGCCCCAATACGCCATGGCACACTCGGGATCTTTGTCAGCTATTTGTTTGAACTGTTTTTCAGCCTCGTCGTACCAGAAGGAATGCAGCAGCGCGACGCCTCTTTCGAACGGCGCCTGAACGTACGCGGCGCAAGATATCGGGAATGAGACCGATCCCAGCTTTTCAACTGGTTCGGCGTGATGATGAGCGTCAGCCTGCTGCGCCGAGCCGCTTCGAGTACTGAAAACCAGACCAAGAGCTAAAAGTATGGAGCACGCCTTCATGCTCCGATCTTACTGTTACTTGCTCTTCGGCCGCGATTCCGGCGGTACCAGCCCGTTCGCCCGGTAATACGCAACGAGCAAGCCATAGTGCTCGGCCGAATGCTCAATAACGCCCATCCACGGCTCCAGTGTTTTCGTGAAGTGCTCTTCTGGTACCGCCTTCAACGTGGCTGTAGAATCCGCGATAGACTTTTGGAGCAGAGCGACAATGTCTGCTTTTGTTTTATAGTTCTTCGGATCGAGTTCGTCCCAGTTGACCTTCTCGCCCCGGCCCGCTTTCGCTGCATACATATTGCCAGACGCGATATGTACGATCAACTCGCCGAAGGATCGCATCTCCGGGCGAAGCCGGAAATCGTATTTATCGGCCGGGAAGTCCTGCGCCATGTCGAGCACCTTTCGATTTATGTACGCGAAATACTTGCTCATGGCCACGGCAGGTGTCGGAGATTGCTTCTGGTCTTGCGCAACAGCCCCCACGATGGTGATGACCATCAAAGCAAAAATTCTCTTGTAACTAGCAAGGCTCGTCATAGTCATAGTGGTTACACGCTATCACGAATCGCGGTGTCGCTGTGATGTTTCTGCGTGATGATTGGAAGTAGCATGCCGGATCTAAAGCTGACCAAACGGCAAACGCTCGATGAGATCCACAGCCTGATAAGAAGAGCCGTCGTGATCAGGCAACCTGTTTTTGCCCTATACGAGAGTCGAGAGCGAAAATTATGCCCCACGTCCTGGGTCTAAAAGAGGGGCAGCTGCGAGCGCTCTGTTACCAATATGGCGGAGACAGCTCCCAAGGTCTACAGCCTCACGGTTCCCCTGGAAACTGGCGCTGTATTTGCCTTGAAAAGTTGAGTGAAGTCCGATTGCTAAACGAGAAATGGCGTACCGGTCCAAGCCATTCCAGCCGACAAACATGTGTCGACGAGGTCGAGGTGGATTCGGAAAAGCCGGAATCAGTGGAATCCGCAAATACTTCTCAGCGCGTTCCTCATCTCGTACGCCGAGCTTCTCAAGCAGCAGGTCCAATGCACTCTGAGGATCAGGAAGACGACACGAGCCTGGAATAACCGCGATGCTTGGCACTGGCCCGAAAAATTCTGTTCCAGCTGCATCAGCATCCAGGGCCGGCGCACCGAGCATGCCCTAGCGTTGTCGCCTCTCGACGACCCTTGCATGGGCCGCTCTCCCTCTGATCTATCCTGTCTCTCTGGAGCTCATCTTTGAGGTTCGTGACGCTGAGGAGGGTGGATTTTGCGCTCGGGCCCTTCGAACAAATTAATCGAGCGAGATTCATTTCGCTCCTTTCGCGGTGCTGAGATAATAGCCGACGGCAGGGTAGAAAGCTAGTCCTGGCACTCATAGCTCGCCGCCTCGGAACGTATTGTAGAGTGATCGAATTCTAGTCCACGGGCCGTTTATATGGAGGGACACATGCGTTGGGTTGAGACGATGCTCATTGCTGTCAACAGTTTACAGCTGGCCGGAACCCATACGGAGCGGGATCAAACGACGTGTGGTGCTTCGCTATCAGTCAGACTTGCAGACTGCGCAGGTAGGGAACGCTGGCCTTCATCAGGTCCAGATTCATTTCCACGAAGTAGTTCTTGATTCCGCCAGTCTTCGCGGCAGTAAAGATTTTCTTCCAATCGAGCGTGCCCTGTCCCACCGGCACTATTTTTCGGGTGTTTGCAGACCAGCCTTGGACGTGCATCGAAATGAAGCGGCCAGGGTACCTGGTGAAGTACTCGGCTGCGTCGTAGCCGCGACTGATCGTAGAGACCTGGAACTGAAACTTAACCAGCTTCGGATCGAGGAGATCAAATAACAAATCATAGGTTCGCTTGCCGTCGACCATCGAAAGCTCGAAGTTCTCATTGTGAAGGCCCTGCTGGATCCCGGCCTGGGCTGACTGTTCGCCCATTTTGTTGTATTCGTCGGCCGCCCGCTTCACGTCATCCATCGTCGGGTTCCGCGGCCCGCCAAGGCTTGGAACGATCATTTGCGTCAGGCCGACTTCTTTTGCCCACTCAATTCTGGCCGAGAGATTCTCTCTAAGCTCCTTGATGTCGAAGTGAGAGCTCTGACATGTGACACCCATATCGCCGAAAATTTTCCGAAGCTCTGCTCCTTTGTATTTGGCAAGGCCCGCGAAGCCTGAGTCGGCGTAACCCCAAGGCGAGCACAGCTCGATGCTTTGAAATCCGGTGTCGGAAAGCTGCTTGATCGTGCCGGGGAAGTCCCGGGCGATCATGGCCCTGACAGTATATGTCTGACATCCGATTGGCAACCCGAGCGGATTAGCGCGAATGTCCACTGCGCTTGCGGACAGGAAACCTACCACGGCGGCATCCATCGTCGCACATTTGAAAAACTCTCTTCTCGAAACTGCAGGCATTCACTCCTCCTTACATGCTGAACTGGTCTGACATATGTTCAGCCAGCTTGCGGTATTTTCTCACGACACAGCGAGGAAACGCGGTGGCATGATTCAGGAAGAAGGCGTGAGCCTGTAGAGTCCCGACGCGTGCGGAGAAACATGGAAGGTGTAACTGCGGCTCGCTTTACCTAGTGTCTTCCTTTCCCATAAGTCGCGTATCTCGCAAGTGTCCGGCATCCCGAGGCTTGAGAAGTTGACGTGAATCTCTCGCGGCGAGTGATCGTCGATATTAAAGACCGCAACATACTTTGACTCTGACTGCGGAAGACCGGAAACCCACACGATTTGGTCGCCATGGGAAGACAATAGACGGCTGTGCGCTCCTTTCTGATTAACCTCGATAACTTCTTCGTTGGTCATTAGAGAAAGCGAAAATGCATCGTTGCTCGGGAGATCGCCACCATACATCAGAGGTGAACGCGCAATAGCCCACAAGCTCATAAGTGTGTGCTGCTCGTCGTGTGTAAAGCGAGTCATTCTGTCGTCGCCCCGCTCAGCACGAATGGCAATCCTGCCTAAAGGAAGCATGTCGGCGTCAGGCCACGATCCTGCTTTTGAATAGGGTGTCCATGTTCGCAGAAGCTCAAATTGGTGTTTAAGATCCACCCAGCGATCCCAAAAGTCGTTAGAAATGCGCCACATTTCCGAATTGCCGGCAAGGAAACTCGCATCCTGAATGTTCGTAGGTCCCGGCGACAGGCTCAGCACAATGGGATGTCCGGTCTTGTCAATAGCACGGGATAGAGCTTCGATTTCGTCTGCGTGGAGCGGGTCCAGCATGTTGTCGGCCTTGATGAAATCGACGCCCCAGGAGGCATATAAGCGCGCAACGGAATCATAGTAGTCTTGTGCGCCGGGTTTGGTCATATCGACGCCATACATATCTGTATTCCAACTGCAAACCGAATTTTTGTTAGCGACCTCAAAAGCATGGAAGGTGCTGCCCTGAATCGGCGCATTTGCGCGTACCGCCTGCCGCGGGATGCCTCTCATAATGTGAATGCCAAATTTGAGACCGTGGCTGTGGATATAGTCAGCTAATGGCTTGAATCCGCGCTCGTCCGCCGCCGAAGGAAAGCGATTAATTGCCGGAATCAGTCGTCCGTATGCGTCCATGGCGAGATCCGCATTTGGACGATAACCGTGTGCTTTGGCCTTTGGATCTGACCACTGAATATCGACGACAATGTACTGCCAGCCATAAATTCTAAGGCGAGACGCCATGTAGTCGGCATTGGCCTTCACTTCCGCTTCCCGTACCGTGGTTCCGAAACAGTCCCAGCTATTCCAGCCCATCGGAGGTTTCGCGGCGAGGGCCTTCCTCCCGGATTGAACGTCTTGGCTGGACGCCGAGCAGAGGAGAGTCGAAAGAAGTGTGATCGCGAATCGCTGGATCGAACTCTTCATAAGGTGCCTTGACCTAAATATTGCAGCCCAAGAGTACGACGATGATGGCGATGACCGTCGTCGGTGAGATTGAGAAAAAATCGCTGGCTCCTTCCCTTAGTCCCGGGATCAGTTTTTATTAGTCGACGACTTAAAAAAGAGAGGTGTTACGAAATTTGGAAGGAACACACGAACGAGGCTGATGCCTACTAGCAGGTTACGTTCCCTTTCAGACCGATCATCAACAACTAGCAAATTGCTACCTTGTAACAGCCAAGGCCGGCGAGCGTCTGATTGAGGGGGAAAATTGCGTCCAATGGGATTGCTGTCCTATGGATGCCTTAGCAAATACACCGTCGTATGTCGCTGGCTGGTTTCGTAAAGCTGCAGGAGAATCGCGACGACTTGCGCATCCATTCGCGGCACTGCTTTATCGTGTTTATCGTGCGCGAGATGAAGACCGGCTTTTCGCGATGAGCGTTCTAATAGTAAGCAAGAAATTTAGTTCCGATTAGAGTTCCCGATCTTGAAAATAGCAGTAATAGGACTAGGTTACGTTGGCTTGCCGCTCTCTGCCCTTTTAGCAGAAAAGCTCGAAGTTATCGGATTTGACTTAGATATTTCAAGAATAGAGAAACTTAAAGCCAGAGAACCGGTGCTAGCGGAGCCTGGCCTGCAGGAGATATTAGATAAGGTATTGGACAATCGCGGTCTGACATTTGCTACAAATCCGGAAGACATATCAGATTGCAACGTTAAAATAATCACAGTGAATACGCCCTACGAAGAGACAGCAAAAGACGTAGACTACTCTTTTCTCGATTCTGCGCTTCAGATTGTTTGCAGCCACATTAACAGGGGCAACGTAGTTGTCCTCAAGTCTACGGTGCCGGTGGGCACAACCTCACAAAGAGTGATCAAGGCTCTAAATTCTGAAGGCTATCGCGTACCCGAAGATATCGGTGTTGTCTTCTCCCCTGAACGGATAGCAGAAGGTCAGGCGATATACGACTATAGAACACTACCAAAAATAATCGGCGCCTCAGACGATAGAAGCTTTGCTCTGTACTCGGAAATAGTGACGACCGCAATAGGGGGAAAGATAATTAGAGTGTCAAATCCTGAAACAGCCGAGATGGTCAAGATGACCGACAATTATGCAAGGCTTGTATTCCTCGGTTTAACGAATGAGCTTGCACTCATATGCGAGAAGGTAGGTGTCGACGTCATGGAGGTACTGAGAGCTTCAAAAGATGGTTATAGTAGAAATGCAGGGCTTCTCATTCCTGGACCAGGCGTTGGCGGTTCTTGCCTAAACAAAGACCCATTCATACTTAAATCGGACCTGGCAAAGAAGGGATTGTCTCTAAAGATGGTGGATGCTGCCCAGGAAGTGAACTGCAATATGCCGGCGCACGTGTGCGAGATGGTTAAAGAACTGAAGAGGAATGCAAACACCATTGCAATTGCAGGAGTGGCTTTCAAGCGTGATACTGATGATATAAGATTTGCACCTTCGCTTACTTTGAAGCATTTACTTGAAATAAATGGGGCAACGGTAAAACTTTCGGATCCGTTTGTGACTTGCGTAAATGGCATAATAGGGGACGTTTATAAAGCGGTCGAGGCGACGGACGTGCTCATTATAGTAACAGATCACAAACAGTATATAAATATAGATCTCAAAAGGATTAAATCCGCAATGAATGTAAATCCTTTGATAATCGATACTAGGGCTTTAATCCAGAGGGATGAGGTAAAGAGACTCGGATTCGAGTACCGTGGACTTGGCAGGTTACAGTAGAATTATCTTTCTTCATCCTAGACTTGTTTTTGGACCTGAGCCCAACCGCTGGTCCAGTTAGATTCCTGCAATTAACAAATCGCCATCGCCAATGCGTGATCGACAGCCAAAGTCCGCGCCCTCACTAGTTCCGGGGAGCTTTGCGTCCGGTCTCTGATCAAGATGAATTGTTTTAGACTAAGTCAAACTCCAGGCGAGTGACAGAAGCAGGCGCGAAGCGATATGTCAGGGGAGTGCCGGTCGTGACGTTGTTGTCCTCGACTGGCATTACAGCGTGCGGCTGCTCGAACGTGTTGTGAGCGTGAATATCAGTTGATGTAAGCACGGTTGCACGAACTCCTGAGATTTTCGAGCCGCGAACGCTGATCTCCGTCTCCTGCATATCCTGAACGTCCGGGTTGACGACCGTTAAAACAGCATGCTTGCCGTGGAGAGAACAGGATCCGGCGAGGCCCCATAGGCCGTGGGCGGATGGCTGGCTCACGCGAGGCGCAGAAATCATGGTGCGTAGCGAAGTGCCGCCTTGATGGGCAGCATACATCTCGAAAACGTGAAAGATGGGAGTTATCGTGAAGCGGTCGCCGACTGCCAAGAAGGAAGTGTGAATATTATTGACAAGCTGCGCTGCATTGGCCATGCCCACTTTATCGGCGTGGCGGTTGAAGATGTCGAGCGTGATGCCCGATACGAGCGCATCGCGCAATGTTGGGAAATAGGCAAAGAGGTATCTAGGATCGATACTCGGATCGGTTCGATGCCACGCACCCCATTCATCGACGACCAGCTTCACGCGGTGTTCCATATCGACTTGCCCCATGATCTGCCAATGATTGCGGATAAGATCCTCCATGAGGTCTGCTTTGGCCAGAAGCTCGTACCAGCCGTCTACGGAAAAATCAATTGAGTCATCATGCTCGGGGCCTCCGCAATAGTAATGGAGCGCACAGCCGAAGAGATTACGCAACGGTTCTGTGTTCTTTTCAACTAACTTTTGAAAGAAACTGTGGGTCCAAGCGTAATCTGCCACGTTGGGACCTGAAGCTATTAGCGCTAGATTTACGCCGAAGCGCGGGATCCATCCAATAAAGCGGCGAAATTCGACGGCGTACTCGTCGCCCGTAAAGTTTCCGCCACATCCCCAACTTTCGTTTCCCACCCCCCAGAAGCGGACGGGAAACGGATTGGGATCGCCCCCTTGGGCACGTAGTTCGGCTAAAGACGTTGTTCCTTCCGGAGAATTGCAGTACTCAACCCATTCGTAGAAATCATGCGGGGTGAGGCTTCGTACGTTTGCTGCAAAGTAGGGCTCGGCGCCCACGAGCTTGCAGAACCGGGCGAACTCGTTTGTACCAAACTGATTCGGATCGTACTTTTGAGGTCCATCCGGAGCCTTAGAAAGATACGGCGTATTCGCCCAGAAGTTAGTGCGCCGGGGTCTTCGATCCCGTGGGCCTATACCATCGCGCCAGTTGTAGCTATCGGCGAAGCATCCACCGGGCCATCGGATTACAGGAGGCTTCAGGCGCTTCAAGTTCTCGATAAGCGCTTTTCGAATACCGCCAATATTTGGAATTTTAGAGTTCTCGCCAACCCAGATCCCGTCGTAGATGCAACCCCCGAGGTTCTCGGTGAAGTGCCCGTAGATATCGGGTGAAATTGTGCCGATCGGTTCGTCAGGTAGAATTTCGATTCGCGCTGTAGCGGCAAAGGAAGTACGAGGAGCGATAAGAGCGAGTCCGGATAACAGGAAGTGTCGGCGATCCATTCCGAACATGGTAGCGTTTTGAGTTGCCGGTAATCTTACAATGCCTGAAGCAAATGCAACTTACAGTGTTTGTACGCCAAGTCGCTCTTCTCGTGGTCGCTTCGCTTACGGCAGCTTCACAAAGCAGTCCGTCTGGCGCTTCACAGCCTCAGCGAGTCCGAATCCAGGTGAATGCGGAGCACCGGGCCAAGTACAAAATACCGCGCACGATTTTCGGCAGTTTCCTGGAACCGATCGGTAACTCGATATACAACGGACTGTGGGCCGAGATCCTGGAAAACCCCAGCTTCGAAGAGAACTTGTGGAGCGCGACTGCCATCGCGCGCATGATCAAGGACGAGCCTTCTCTGGCGCGGGCCTCTGAGCTGGCGCTGCCGTTGCCCTGGGAGCCACTCAATGCGAATCAGCGAAATCGTTATGAGCCTCGATGGGGAGATGCCGCAAATTCCTGGCGATCTCTCGCCATCTTAGGACTTCCCGGCGCGGAAACCGGAGTCAAACAGGAAGTCTTTTTGCCTGTTCACCGGGAATTGCAATACAACGGAAGCATTTATGTGAAACACCTGAGCGGGCCCAATGGAATTGGCATCTCCATTCGCCGCCGCAATCACCCGGAAGAGGTACTGAGCCGCGCAACGTTGGAGGCAGCCGCTGCTGGTTGGCGCAAGTACATTTTCACGCTCGACCTTCCGCCGGGGCAACTGATACCACTCGAACCGGCTGATTTTGTGATCACAGTGGAAGGCGATGAGCGAGCTCTCATCGACGAGATTGAACTCATGCCCGCGGATGCAATTGATGGTTTGGACCCCGAAATGGTCGAGATGGCGAAAGCCATGGACACGCCTCTTGTCAGATTCGGCGGAAATTTCACATCTGGCTATCATTGGCGCGATGGTATAGGTCCGCGTGACAAACGGATCAGCATGTTAAATATCGCGTGGGGCATGCCTGAATACAATCAGTTCGGAACGGATGAGTTCCTCCGCTTCTGCGAGCTGATCGGAGCGCAACCACAGATCGCTTTAAATCTTGGGAGCGGCACGCCACAGGAAGCAGCAGATTGGGTGCGCTATGTCGACCAGCATTGGAACAAACACAGCGGCCTTCTCTGGGAACTTGGAAACGAGTTGTGGGGGAATTGGAATTTGGGCTATCCGACATTGGAGCAGTTGCCAGAGCGAACGCTGGAGTTTAGTAGGGCAGTTCGTGCGGCTGATCCTCAGGCTCGTTTAATCGCGACCGGGCAAGATCCGGACGATTATCAAGGGTGGAATGCTGCGCAACTTAAGAACCCGCCAAATACGTTCGAGTTCCTATCGACCCACTTTGTCGTGACAACGGATCGAACGGAGCGTAAGAACAAGAGTTCAGACTCAATAGCGGAAGCTACGTTTGCATTACCCGTGGAGTTAGGTCGGCGATTGCGAGCCATGCAGTCTCAGATCGACCAAACAGATTTTCGGAACAAGGCGCACCTCGCCTTCACTGAGTGGCTGCTAGTTTGTTGTGACCAGGGACCTGCCGACGCACCACGCTACGACAACGTGGGAGGCGCCATTACAGCCGCTGGCTTCTTCAACATGCTAATTCAGAATGCCGATATTGCGCCGATATCGGACATGACCGGTATCATTGAGTTTGCGGGCATCTGGAAAAAGCGCGGACGCGTGTACGGTACCCCCGCGTATTACACATTTCGCTTATACTCCACCGCCGATATTGACACTCCCGTTGCCGTCGAAAGTAATTCGGAGCATTACGACGTACGCGACGGCATCAGCCGGTTGCCTGATATATCGGGCGTTCCGTATATCGACGTTGTAGCAGCGATCAACTCGAAAGGAGACCGTTTGGCGATTTTTTGTGTCAATCGGCACCTCAATCGAGACATCCCGGCAACGATATCGGTGAATGGGTTCGATGCTAAAACAACCGGTACGGTGAATTCGCTGAGCGCCGGGAGTATCTATGAAGGCAATGACGAAGTGCGGCCAGAATTAGTCAAGCCAGTCGAGTCGAGTGTCCAAGTGCTCAATTCGCAACTGCAGTATACGTTCAGACATGAGAGTGTCACACGGATCGAACTGATCGCGCGTTAGGATCCTTGTCGCCGGACTCTTTGTCCGATTGCTGAAAGGCTCGCATCACTGCAATTATGTTTTGAAAGATAAAGTGCAGATCTGGCGTCGGCAGTGGTCCGGCATTCGCTTCCGAAACATTCTTTAAAATGGTTTCCTCTCGCCGCGGCTCATAGATAGGCAGGTCGGTCTGCTGCTTGAGGCGGCCGATCGCGCGCGCGGCTTTACCCCTTTCGTTGAGCAGCTTGACGAGCTCCCGGTCAATTACATCGATTCTTTCGCGCCAATCCTCTATTTCCATGTATTCAGTTCAGATTCCGAGTTCGGATTTCGTTGCGGCGAACTGCTCTGCTGCAAATTCGAGTTCTTCAGGCGTGTGAGCGGCGGACACTTGTACGCGAATGCGAGCTTTGCCTTGGGGAACGACCGGATATGAAAATCCAATCACGTAGATTCCGCGTTTGAGCAACATGTCCGCCATCCGTGCAGCGAGCGCCGCGTCTCCCAGCATCACGGGAACGATGGGATGTTCACCCGGAACAATGTTGAAGCCGTGGGAAGTCATGCGCTCCCGGAACAACCGAGTGTTTGAAAACAAACGGTCGCGCAATTCCGAAGTTTCACCCAAGAGATCCAGCACTTTTATTGATGCGGCCACAATCGGCGGAGCTACAGAATTCGAAAACAGATAGGGACGCGACCGCTGCCGCAGCAGATCGATGATCTCTTTTCGTCCGCTGGTATAACCGCCGCTAGCGCCTCCCAGCGCCTTGCCCAATGTGCCGGTTAAAATATCAACCCGCCCCATCACATTGTGATATTCATGGGTTCCTCTTCCGGATTTGCCCATGAACCCTACGGCATGGGAATCATCCACCATGACCATGGCGTTGTACTTGTCAGCGAGATTGCAAATATCGGCGAGCTTGGCGACGTGGCCATCCATCGAAAAAACACCGTCGGTCGCGATGAGGCGGTGCCGTGCTCCACTGGCCTCCTTCAGTTTCGCTTCCAGGTCGGCCATGTCACCATTTTTGTAACGAAGCCGCGCGGCTTTACACAAGCGGATACCGTCGATGATGCTAGCGTGATTCAGCTCGTCCGAAATGACTGCGTCTTCCTGATCGAGCAGCGTTTCAAATAGCCCGCCATTGGCATCGAAGCACGAACTATAGAGAATGGTGTCTTCGGTGCCGAGGAACTCGCTGAGGCGAGCTTCCAATTGCTTGTGGATGGCTTGCGTGCCGCAGATAAAACGCACACTCGCCAATCCGTATCCCCAATGATTCAGGGCCTGATGAGCAGCTTCGACGACGGCGGGATGATCCGCCAGTCCCAGATAATTGTTCGCGCAAAGATTCAGTACAGACGCGCCGGAGGCAACTTTAACCTCAGCGTTCTGGGGACTTTCAATGAGGCGCTCGCGCTTGAAGAGTCCCGCTTTTTGGATCTCGTCGATCTTGTCGGTCAAGTAGGATTGAACGTTAGCGTACATTTATTTTTCTTTTACGTCTGACAGGTCCAATCGAGGATTACTTTACCCGATTTGCCCGACTTCATAACCTCAAATCCCTGTTGGAAGTCGCGGAAACAGAAACGATGCGTGATGACGGGCGTGATATCAAGTCCCGACTCGAGCATAACGGTCATCTTGTACCAAGTCTCATACATCTCGCGGCCGTAGACGCCCTTGATGGTGAGCATACTAAAGATGACCTGTCTCCAATCGATGGGCATCTCTTCGGAAGGGATGCCGAGCATCGCAATTTTCGCCCCATGGCTCATATTGGCGATCATGTCGTGAAAGGCTGAGGGATTGCCGGACATCTCGAGACCCACATCGAAACCCTCTTGCATCCCGAGCTGGTTCTGAACATCGCGGAGCGAGCTTTCCGACGGATTGATCGCAAGTGTAGCGCCCATCTTTCGCGCAAGCTCCAGCCTGTAAGGGTTCACGTCAGTAACGACGACGTATCGTGCTCCGGCGTGCCGCACCACAGCCGCAGCCATGACGCCGATGGGACCGGCTCCGGTGATTAGAATGTCTTCGCCTAACACGGGAAACGAGAGCGCGGTATGGACCGCGTTGCCGAAAGGATCGAAAATCGCAGCTACTTCCCGGTTTATGTCCGGATTGTGACGCCAGATGTTGCTCATCGGGAGCGCAATATATTCGGCGAATGCTCCGGGACGATTGACGCCTACACCCTGGGTGTGAGCACAGAGATGACGGCGACCGGCCAAGCAGTTCCTGCAGCGGCCGCAAACGACGTGCCCTTCGCCGCTGACGATCTCGCCGGGATGGAAATCGTTCACGTTCGAGCCGATCGCGACGATTTCGCCGACGAACTCGTGTCCAATGGCCATCGGGACCGGGATAGTGGCACGCGCCCAGTCGTCCCAGTTGTAAATGTGCACGTCGGTGCCGCAGATTCCTGTGTGGGTAACACGGATCAGAACATCATTAATGCCGATAGTCGGTTCGGGTATGTCTTCCAGCCACAATCCGGGCGCAGACTGGCTCTTTACGAGCGCCTTCAACGGCTACCCCGTCGTTTGCGTGTGGGTGTCATCCTCCTCGCATGGTAGACCACGCGAGGGGCGAAGCAACTAGGACAGCCCCCGCACGCTCGGATAGATCCTTTGGGTCTATACTTCTCATCAGCGGAGGACAATGTGAAGCTGCTTGCCACTGCTGGATTCATTTCGATTTGTACGGTCATGGGATTTGGCCAAAATAACCAGAGTCGAAACTCATCGCCTGACAAGATCACGCTTTTGGCGGAGAACGAGACAAAAGATGGCGGAATTCTCAAACTTCGCGGCCATGTTGAAGTTATTACCGGCTCAATGACTGTCTATGCAGACGAAGCGGATTACAATGCGTTGACCGGCGATCTTGACGCCCATGGACACGTTCACATCAATTTCGGGAAAGTGACCCCGGCCATGAAGGTTCAGAACGCAAGCCCGGAAGACTTACCCGCCACAATCCCGGTTCTAAGAAATAAGCGGGTGGTAAGAAGGCGAGACGAGAACCGTTCTCACATAGCCAGACTTACAAGCCCGAATTTTTCCCTCGTGCCGCGGTCTGCGGTCGCCTGCCGCGAATTGCCTCACTCGAGTAAAGATTTCGCGGATTCCACAACAGCCAACCATCTGCTCCGAAGCTCTGTGCGGCATTGATTTGCGCCTGAATCTCTTTTTCAGTAAATTGGCGCTTATCAAATGCGTAATCGGCAAAGGCTTGCAGCCAAGGCCGAAATCGTATTGGGTCGACGCCCGTCCGCTCCTTAGCGCGATCAAGCGAGAACCGGACGATCTCGTAAGGATGCTCGATGGGATTGCGATAATTCGGGATACCGTACATGAAGCCGGACGGATAGAGCATCGGCGAGATATAGTCAAGCGGCCCCATCAGATCATTGATTCTCTGTCCGATGCCTGTATCATCTTTGTTCCAGCAAATGTAGCCAAATACATCCGCAGCCAGGAAAACGTTATAAGGGATCAGTCGTTCGCGTGCTTCGGTCAGAAAAGTTGTAATGGTCTTCGAACGTGAGTCATCCGTGGCCGGTTGTGAAAATTCAACACCCTTGGCATCCGGGAAGCGAACGTAATCGAACTGGATTTCATCAAATCCAGCTTTTGCCGCATCCATCGCAAGATCGATGTTATAGCTCTGAACTTCCGGCAAAAACGGATCGCACCAAGTCAGACCTTCATGGTCTTTGAAGACTTTTCCGTTTTGATGGACCGCGAGCTTCGGCCGCGCATTGCACAGCAGGTCGTCTTTGAATGTGACGATACGCGCAATTGTGTAAATACCTTGCCTATGCAGTTGGTCGAGCAGGTGGGGCATATCAGGGACCGTGATAACCTTCTGTGCTCCGATCTCGGTGGCGAGTGGAACCGCAGTACGGTAACAGATGTACCCTCTATCACCCTTGACATCGATAACCACAGCGTTCATGGACGTAGTGGAGGCAAGGCGCAAAGCAGGTTCACGCACCGACGAGGTTCCTATGCCCCAGAACGAGAGATAGACTGCATGCGGCGTAAACTGCGCCAGCTTTAATTCAATGGATTTCGCGCCGTGACCATCGGCCGCCACCTGGGAACGTGTATAGCCATAAGCGCGCGCCTGGACTGCCGTGCCGTTACCTTCGATTTCGAAAATACCCTTCCCGTCCGTTCGCGCGACTCTTGATCCGAGCGTCACGATCGCTCCGGGAATGGGCTTACCGGTAATGGAATCGACCACAGACCCTGAAAAATCAGCTCCGAAAGCAAAGGACACGGCCAGCAACAACCAGAAGGCAGTTCGAAATGAAGATTTCAGCATATTCGGGAGCGAGGATTGGCACTTGCCGATCCTGATCGCTCATCGAACTTATCGGGTTTATTTGGTCGGAACTTGATAGCTGGCTCCCCGAATGTGCTGGCCACATTATGTAGCTACGGATATAGGGATGGAAGTCGGTATCCGCGACGCAAAGAACAATCTTTCAAAGCTCGTTGAGGCTGTGCTCGACGGCGAAGAGGTATTTTTGACGAACCGAGGAGAGCGAGTAGTGCAACTTGTTCCCACCCCTAAGCCAATATCTCCCGGACGGGGCCGAGGCCTTTGGAAGGAGAAGATTCATTTTTATGCTGGTTGGGACTCACGGAACGAAGACACGAAAATCGAGGAGATGTTCGAAACGCTCCATGAGGCGGGCTCTGAGTGAGGCTGCTGTTGGATACCAACGCCTTCTTGCGATGGATTGCCGGCAGCCCTGTTCCCCGGCCCGTTGAGCGGGTGTTGAACAGGCGAGACACGGAATGTGCCATCAGCATCGTTACCGGCTGGGAGATCATGATGAAGCCGAAACTGGGCTTGAGGGCGAGCAAGATCGAGGCGGCCATAGGCGAAATGAAAAAGTGGACGGAGGCTGCTCGCTATTACCTATAGAAAGAGATTCTCGAGCGCTGATTTTGCTGCGACTCTGACGCCGTTTTGCGACTACGATACATTCGTCGAAGATAGAGGCGGCAAAATGAATTGGATTTTGCGGATTACAGTACTAGTTGTAAGTGTCGCAATCGTTCTGCCTTGTATTCGCGCAAGAGGTGGCAACACGTCTCTCGATGGATACACGGCAACCGACAGCCAGACGGAGCGCGAATGGGAAACTAAGTTCCGTTCCTTACCCTCGCCCGAGAACCAGAAAGAGTACATGCGGCGGCTGTCGGCGCGGCCGCATCATGTGGGGTCTCCATACGACAAAGACAATGCCGAGTGGATTCTCGCAAAATTCAAAGAATGGGGTCTCGACGCGCATATCGAGACGTTCGACGTTTTGTTCCCGACGCCCAAAGAACTGAAACTGGAGATGGTAGAGCCGCGAAAATTCGTGGCTACGCTGGCAGAGCCACCAATTGCGGTGGACCCAACGTCTTCTCAAACGAATGAACAACTCCCTGCTTACAACGCCTACTCCGCGGATGGCGAGGTGACCGCGCCCTTAGTCTATGTGAACTACGGGATGCCGGACGACTATGAGGAACTGGAACGCTACGGGGTCTCGGTAAAAGGCGCGATTGTAATTGCGCGTTATGGACACGGATGGCGAGGCGTGAAGCCTAAAGTGGCAGCGGAACATGGCGCAGTGGGATGCATCATTTACTCCGATCCACTGGATGACGGCTATACAGACGGCGAAGTGTTTCCCGAATGGGCCG
The DNA here is from genome assembly GCA_963771565.1 of uncultured Acidobacteriaceae bacterium. GTDB lineage: Bacteria > Acidobacteriota > Terriglobia > Bryobacterales > Bryobacteraceae > Bog-105. The sequence continues at coordinate 39,937 of CAVYUB010000015.1, read as the reverse complement.
TGGCGTCCGCCTGCAGGAATTCAGCGCGGAAGCGTTATGGATACTCAATATCCAGGCGATCCATTGACGCCGGGAGTAGCTGCTACTCCGAACGCAAAGCGGCTGAGCTTACAAGAAGCCATCACAATTACCAAAATTCCGGTGCTGCCGATCTCCTATGCGGATGCTCAGCCGTTATTGACTGAACTACGCGGGCGCGTTGCTCCGCGGGAATGGCGCGGAAGTCTTCCGAACACATATCATCTCGGGCCGGGACCTGCGAAGGTACACCTGAAGATGTTTTCGAACTGGGATCAAAAGAAACTTTATGACGTGATTGCGAGAATCCCAGGCTCTCAATTTCCGGACGAATGGGTGCTGCGCGGAAATCACCATGATGCATGGGTAAACGGAGCAGAGGACCCTAGTTTCGGGGCTAATTGCGCTACTCGAAGAGGCGCGTTCGTTCGGCGAATTGGTCAAGCAAGGATGGAAACCGAAGCGAACGATCGTGTACTGCGCATGGGATGGCGAGGAACCGGGCTTGCTTGGATCAACGGAATGGGTCGAAGAGCATAGCGAAGAGTTGCTGCAGCATGCCGTGGCTTATTTCAATAGCGATACGAACGCGCGAGGATATTTCCGCGCCGAGGGGTCGCACATTCTTGAGAAGTTTATCAACAGTGTCGCGCGCGACATTATCGATCCGGAGAAGGACATTTCGGCTTGGGAGCGTCGTAAGTTGTACGACATCGCGCATGCGCAAACGCCGGAACAGCGAGAGGAGATCCGAAAACGCCCGAACTTGAGGATTGGTGCGCTGGGAGATGGGTCTGACTACACTGCGTTCATCCACCATTTGGGCATTGCATCCGCCGATATCCGTTTTAGTGGCGAGAGTAGTGGCGGCGTTTACCACTCGGTTTACGACGATTTCTATTGGTACACGCATTTTGGAGATCCAACCTTCCTGTACGGGCGTGCAGAGTCGCAGACGGTCGGGACGGCCGTTATGCGGCTCGCGGATGCTGATCTGCTGCCATTTGATTTCACCGGATTCGCGGATACCGTGAAGCTGTATTTGAGCAACGTTCAGAAACTCTTGAGGAAGCAGCAGGATGACATTCGGGAACGCAATCGCGAAATAGAAGAGGGTGTGTTCAGCGCGAGCAGCGATCCGCAGAAGCCACTCCTTGCCCCCTCCTACACGCGAGGTTCCTCCGCACTTCAACTTCGCTCCACTGGAGAATGCCTTAGATAGGGTAACGGCCAGCGCAGACCGATTTGCTAAAGCGGTCGCTAAAGTGCAGTCGAACGATATCGCTCTGCCTCCATCCGCTATCGTGCGCGTAAACAAGCTCCTGATTCAGAGCGGGCCAATGCTCACGGATCCGACAGGTTTGCCTAACCGGCCATGGTTCAAGAATCAGATTTACGCTCCTGGAGCCTATACCGGCTATGAAGCGAAACCGTTGCCCGGTGTGCTGGAAGCAATGGACCGAAAGAACTGGAGCGAGGCGGAGTCGCAGATTCCCCGTGAAGCCGAGGCACTCGAGCGCGAGACCAAGCTGATTGACGAGGCGAGCGAGGCGCTCCAGGTTGCGAGCACTGGTTCAGGACGATAAGGATCGACAAATCTTTCACCGGCATTCACAAACAAACCTCGCTGATGACCGGGCCTGAGCCCTTCTTTGACCAGCTCAATAGAGAATCGACGGCATCCAAACGGGAGCCGGCGGTTCATAGGGACCAAGCGCCATCAGCGTGAACATTTTTAACGCTCGGTAACCGGCACTAAGAAAGGCACGATACAAGTCGCCTTCGTCCAAAGGGCATAGTACTCGTGCGAACGAAGGCGGTACTCGGCGCGCGGCTTCGCCGACTAACGCCACGGCATCTTGCACCGTCTCGCTCACGCCATGGCCGAAGAGCCCTGGGATATAGTATCCGGTGACGCGTCCTTTCTGCTCACGTAACAGCGCCAAGGAACCGAATGGTTTCGCCGCCGCCACCTCATTCCGGCGGCTACATTTATAGAAGCGACGGCCCAGAGCGTCGATCGCGTCCAGGTCCGCATCGGTCACCTCACGGATGCTGTGGTCGACATGCATAGCCGGTTGCGCTTGGAGGTATAAGACAGCGTGCTTGACGTCGAATCCCAGCGAGGCGTATAGCGACAGCGACTTCATATTGAAGGATTCCTGGAGCAGGCGCACGCGGGCAATGCCGTGGTCGCGAGCATAGCCGAGAACGTCCCTCATGAGGGCGCGCCCGACGTCCTTACCTTGCATGGAGCAGTCTACCGTGATGGGTCCAACGCCCGCCACTTCATCGGTGAGGGATAGAAAATTCGAGCCTACTGGCTGGCCTTCGGCTAACGCGGCGACGCCATAGAAATCCTCGCGCTGTACCAGCATCCCGATGATCTGTCGAGCAACAGTGGCACTCGGGATATCCACCGGCATGCGGTGATTGTCTTGAAGATCCTTGAACGCCTCATAACAAATTCGGCCCAACTCGCTGACATGTTCCGGCCGAGCCTCGGCTAGTTGAATCGGTAGTCCAGGTGTGGGCAAAACCGTTGCGATGCCTTCGCTATTTGGCGCTAACGTGCTTTTCGACTGGGCTGTCATGGGTGGGTGCCTTTTTGCGCTACGCAGGTCAACTCAGAGCTTCCAATTCGTTTTCGAACCAGTATAAATGAAGCCTTAAGGGGTGGCGGGCACTGCAGATCCCGGTAAGGGCAATCCATTATCGCTCTGGTATCGTACAAGCGGGAGAATTATTGCGGCGACACCGAGGAATACTCATCGTTGAGGACAATCCCGGGGATGTACGTTTAATGCGCGAGGCGCTTCGGCACATCGAACCGCCGATCAGAATTGATGTTGCAGGCGACGGTGAAGAGGCGCTGCGGTTTTTGAGACGTGAGGACCAGCACGCCGAAGCTCCCACACCGGCCCTGATTTTTCTGGACTTCAATCTGCCGAAATCGGATTCTCGGGACATACTGCGTCAGATGAAACAGGATCAGTGCCTCCGCCTTATTCCCGTTGCGGTATTCACAACCTCCGACTCCGAAAGAGACATTCGCGACGCCTACGAGCTGTACGCCAACTGTTATCTGCGCAAACCTGGCGACCTGGACGGTTTTCTGAGCACGATTCAGGCCGCAGCGCATTTTTGGCTAAATGTGGCGTACGTTCCGGATGAGATAGAGCCGGGCTGAAGCAACAGTTCCCATCTGTTATGATTCATGCGCATGAGCGCGTACTCGATCGGTGTAGATCTCGGTGGCACAAATCTACGTGCCGCGGCTATTGATCGAGAAGGGCTGATTCTTGACAGAGTATCGGTGCCCGTGAACTTCCGGCCCGGCCCGGAGAGCGTGGTCAAACACATCGCGGACGTAATCAAGAGTGTTCGCACTCGCATCGGTAGAGCGGGTCTACGCGGAGTGGGTATTGGCGTCCCAGGTTTCATCGATATTCAAGCGGGACTTGTGCTTGGATCGGCAAACCTGCCAGGTTTCCAGGGATTCCCCGTGCGCGATGAAATTCAAAAGTGCTTGGGAACGCCTATCATTCTTGAGAACGATGCGAACGCGGCTGCACTCGGGGAGATGTGGATGGGTGCTGGAAAGAACGTTAAGGATTTGGTTCTGCTTACTCTTGGAACGGGAATCGGCGGTGGCATTATCGCTGATGGCAAAGTCTTGCATGGTTTCCTTGGTATGGCGGGTGAGCTTGGCCACATGACGGTGTATCCGGACGGCAATCCGTGCGGCTGCGGCAACTGCGGATGTCTCGAGAAACATGCGTCGGCAACGGCAATCGCTGCGATGGGACGCATGATGCATTTCAGTAGCCAGGAAGTCACGGCCGAAGATGTGTATCAGCTCGCGCTCGCCGGGAACGATCGGGCCAAGCTCGTCTTCGAGTCCGTGGGCCGCGCACTCGGTATTGCTCTTGCAAACCTCATTAATCTTTTCAACTTTCCACTCTATTTGATAAGTGGCGGTCCGTTGCCGGCATGGGATATCTTCGCGCCGTCAATGTTTGCGGAGGTCAACCGCCGGTCTTTCATTTTTGCTCGTACCGGGACCAAAATTGAGAAAGCGGCTTTGAAAGGCGATGCGGGTTTATTTGGCGCGGCGTATTTGCCCTTCGAGCATGAGGGTTCTCGCATCGAAGCTACGGGTTAGTGTCAGACCAACATAAAGCGGCATGTACTGGCTCGGCCTTGACGTCGGCACCGGTGGATCACGAGCATTGTTGGTCGATCCAGGCGGCCGCGTGTGTTACTCGTTTACTGCTGCCCATGCGGATATGCGGATGTCGAAGCCGCTTTGGGCAGAGCAGGATCCCGAGGACTGGTGGCGCGCCTCACAAGCCGCTATTCGCGGTGTGCTTAACGAGGCCTCCGCCCGCGGCAGCGATATCGCTGGCATCGGATTGTCCGGGCAGATGCATGGCCTCGTGCTTTTGGACCAGAATCACATCGTCATACGTCCGGCGTTGATCTGGTGCGACCAGCGAAGCCAGCGGGAAGTAGACTTCCTCAATACGAAGCTTGGGCCGGAGAATATCGTCAGGTGGACGGCCAATCCTGTATTGACGGGCTTTACTTTACCGAAACTACTCTGGGTGCGCGACAACGAACCGCAAAGATTCGAAGCGGTACGGAAAATGCTGCTGCCCAAAGATTACGTGCGCTTCAAGACTGACAGGTGAATTCGCCACCGATGTTTCTGATGCGAGTGGAACGGCTCTCTTCGACGTAGTGAAGCGGAAGTGGTCCGCCGAGATGGTGAGAGGCGTTGGGCTGGACGCAGACATTCTTCCAAAGGCGTACGAATCGAGTGAGGTGACCGGCAAGATTACTGAGTTGGCTGGCTGATGCCACAGGTCTTTCGGCGGGCACGCAGGTGGTTGGGGGAGCCGGAGATCAGGCGGCCAGTGCGATTGGCAACGGCATTGTTGAAGCCGGGAACGGTATCGTGCACCGTTGGAACATCGGGCGTTGTTTTCGCTTTCTTAGCAGAGCCCGCGTACGATTCTGCTGGGCGCGTGCACACCTTCTGTCATGCGGTTCCGGGAGCCTGGCACGTGATGGGTGTCACTCAAGCAGCCGGGCTTAGCTTGCAATGGTTTCGAAATCGTTTCGCGCCAGATTCCACGTATGAGGATTTGATCGGTCAGGCGGCGCGTTCTTCGGCCGGTGCGCAGGGATTGTTTTGGCTGCCTTATTTGATGGGCGAGCGTACACCGCATTTGGACGCGAATGCACGCGGAGCCTGGATCGGCCTTACGGCGAAACATCAGCGGGCGGATTTGGTACGCGCGATTCTTGAAGGTGTGTGCTATAGCCAGAAGGAGGCGCTTGAGATTATCGCTCACTTAGGGGCGCGTCCCTCTTCAGTAAGGCTCTCCGGAGGCGGGGCAAAGAGCGCCTTTTGGCACGCAACTGTTCGCGGATATACTCAATCAACGCGTCGCTACTCTCGAGACGCAGGAAGGTTCAGCTTACGGCGCCGCGCTGCTTGCGATGATCGGCACGGGCGAGTATAGGAACGCGATTGAGATCAGCAGGGTGGCAGTGAAGGAGGTCAACATCAAAGAGCCGCAGCAACAGCAGGTGGTCGATTTTTACCGCAGGCATTATGAGATCTACCAATCGTTGTATCCGGCACTGAAGTCGACGTTTCACGCCATCGGTCAAATGGATGCCTGACGCGGAGCCCAGGTATTGCGACGTAAGTCTGCCGGTACCGGTCGATCGCTTGTTCACCTACGAGCTCCCGCTCACGCTACGGCAGCGCGTGTGTTTGGGGTGCCGCGTTTGGGTTCCCTTTGGCACCCGGAAGCTGACAGGCGTTGTGTTTCGGACGCATTATGACCCGCCAACGCAGGAAGTCCGCGAGGTTCTGCGCCTGCTTGATGCGGAACCCGTGCTGGATCGTGAACTGTTGCGTTTGGGCCAATGGATCGCTGAATATTATTCCGCTCCACTTGGTGAAGTGCTGAAGAGCATGCTGCCACTCAGCGGCGAGGTACGGCGTGGCGCGCGGTATTCTCTGACACAAGCAGGCCGGGATGTAGCCCGTCAACTAATCGTAAAGCGGGAGAGCGATGCGGCTTTGCGAATCCTCTCATTATTGGAACAGCAACCGCGATCCGCTGAGTATCTCGCGACAAAAATTGAGAACGCGCGGAATTCACTACGAACTCTGGTGAAGCGCGGATGGGTAACGATTGAGGAAACGCATGAGGAACGTGATCCCATGCGCGCGCCCGCCGGCCGCTTGCGAGCTGAGTTTTTGCATCGGGCGGCTTCGGAGCTCAAGCTGAAGAAGAGCGAGCGTGAGTTGTTGGCTTTTCTCGAGTTGCATCCCGGTCCGCACAATGTGGGGCAACTCAACGCCAACGTGAAAAACGCGAGCCAGGCAGCACGCGCCCTTGCGAGGCGAGAGCTTATACGGCTGGAGCTTGAAGGAATGCGTGCGCCAACCGGCTTCGAACGGCCGATACCGATTTTAAATGCGCAGCAACATGAGGCCTTTGAAGCGATTCGCGGTGCACTCGCGAGAAATGAGTTTAAGACTTTTCTGTTGCAAGGCATAACAGGATCCGGCAAGACCGAAGTTTACTTGCGGAGCATTGAAGCGGCGCTCGCGCTTGGCAAGAACGCTTTGCTACTTGTGCCTGAGATTGCGCTGACGCCCGCCATGGCGGGTCAGTTCTTTCATCGATTCGGCAGACAGGTAGCGATTCTGCATTCCGCTTTTGGCGATGCGGAAAGAGCCGATCAGTGGCGGCGAATACGAAGCTCGGAAGCACGCGTCGTTGTCGGAACTCGGTCAGGAGTGTTCGCACCCGTACAAAAACTTGGACTCGTCATCATAGACGAAGAACACGACGCCAGCTACAAACAACAAGAAGCGCCCCGCTACAATGGCCGCGATGTCGCCCTGGTACGAGCGAAAGAAGTAGGCGCAGTGGCCGTGCTTGGATCGGCGACGCCCAGCGTCGAGAGCCGTTACAACTCCGAGCACGGCAAGTACGGCATGCTTCGCCTTCCCGAGCGGATCGCCCAAAGGCCGCTTCCTGAAGTTCAGATCGTAGATATGCGAGTCGAGTTTCTGGAGACCAGGCGGCAGGCTACGTTCTCCCGTAAGCTGCTGGAGGAAATGCAACTGCGGCTCGGGCAGGGCGAGCAGACCGATCTTGCTGCTCAATCGCCGCGGCTTTTCGAGTTTCATGGTATGCCGGGCGTGTGGCGAACGGTTGCAATGCGCGAACTGCGCCGTTGTGCTAACCCATCATAAGCGTGACCAGCGTATGCTTTGCCACTACTGCGGCTACGCTGAGAAGATTCCATCCGAATGTCCGAAGTGTGGTAGCGACTATATTCAATTTCTCGGAACCGGGTCGGAGCGCGTAGAGGACGAACTGCATCAGCACTTGCCCATTGCCCGAATCGCCCGTTTGGATCGCGATAGCGCAAGTGGGAAAGGTGCAGTCGAGCAAATCCTGGACAGTTTTCGCAACGGAGACGTCGACATCCTGGTTGGCACGCAAATGATCGCGAAGGGGCACGATATTCCGAACGTCACGCTGGTGGGCGTTGTACTTGCCGATATAGGCCTCAGCATGCCGGATTTTCGCGCGGCTGAACGAAGTTTTCAGCTATTAACGCAAGCGGCTGGCCGAGCGGGGCGTGGTGCGGCGCCCGGCCGAGTTGTGATCCAGACTTTGAACCCGGACCATTATGCCGTGAGATTCGCTGCACAACACGATTACGAAGGCTTCTATAAAAAAGAAATGGAGTTCCGGAAATGGCTGCGCTATCCACCTTTTGCCGCGTTGGCAAATGTTTTAGTTCGCGCGCAGAAGCGGGATGATGCGTTTCGAATGGCGACACAGCTCAGCTTTGCGCTGAATCCTCCGCCGGAAGGCATTCGGGTAATGGGCCCGGCGGAAGCGCCCGTGCCGCGCCTGAAAGATGAGTTTCGGTTTCAAATTTTGCTAAAGGCTGCCAAACGTCCGGTGCTGCGGGCCATATTGCAGGAATTGCGGCGCTTCGCTGAAAAAGAGAAGTGGGGCGCAACGGCTCTCGTGATAGATGTGGACCCGATTAGCTTGATGTGAACCGCACCAGCGGCCGCAATCGGACCTGCGCTCTAATGTTAAACTCGAATTCTGACACGGCGGCTGTAGCTCAGTTGGTAGTAGCGCCAGATTGTGGTTCTGGATGTCGTGGGTTCGAATCCCACCAGCCGCCCCATTGAGTCCTTTGTCCGGACCGGACACTCGGGATTCTGGTGGACCTGAAGGGATTCGAACCCTTGACCTCTTCCATGCCATGGAAGCGCGCTCCCAACTGCGCCACAGGCCCACGAGTAAGGCCGTACCCGTCACGAGAATATCACAGCGATGTACCGGGACTGCCCCCGTTCTTTCGGGAACTAAAGTACTAGCAAATTTACTATTTAAAACTCTTGACTCGCTTCCCAATCAAGCGCACAATCAAACGGTCGGAATCAATCTCCTAGTCTTGGTGTTGACTGACTAACGGATTTTGAATGAACCAGCAACTCTCCCCGAATATCCCCTTCACTCCGCAAGACAGCTCCGTCACAGGGAGTGACCTCGATCCGCGCCAAGCGGATCTGCAAGCTCTATCGCTAGATGAGTTTGTGCATGAGATTCGTCAGCCGTTAGGCGTGATTGAGTCTCTTGCCTACTATCTCGAACTTACCTCGACGGATGAAAAAGTGAATGCTCATTTGCGACGCATTCAGTTCATGGTCTTGCAGGTGAATCGGATTCTCGAGCGGACAAGCGCACCCGAAGGTGTGCTGGCGTTCGCGTCTTCTTCCTACTAAGAATTAGGACTCGGATCCTGTTGCCGGGCCTCCGAAATTTTCATTTTTCGCTCGAGCTGCCGTAATTGTCGTCGCAGTTCCGGAATTTTTCCAATATTCGCCAGCCCGCTCAAGTGGCTGCGGAGAGGCCGTGCCGGTATTCCCCACACGGGCTCTCCCGCATGAATCCTCTGGGACGGCAGGATACCGCTCTTCCCGCCCACGATCGCCTTCGATTCGATGTTCGCGTTTTCACCTATACCAGTTTGTCCGCCGATAACGGCATAATCGCCAACAGAGACGCTACCCGAAAAACCAGTTTGCGCGGCAACAACCACGTGCTTGCCGATGTTGCAGTTGTGAGCTACGTGAACCAGGTTGTCGAGCTTGCTGCCTTCACCGATCTTTGTAACGCCCAACGCTGCTCGATCGATGCAGGTATTCGCGCCAATTTCCACGTCATCGCCGATCTCAACCGTGCCCACTTGCGGAAATTTTTCGTAGCGGTCGCCGGTTAGCGTGAACCCAAAGCCATCGGCGCCGATGACTGAGCCCGAGTGAAGGACGACGCGAGCTCCGATGCGCACGTCGTCATAGACCGTTACGCCTGCGTGCAGGATTGTGTTCTCACCTATTGTCACGCGATCGCCAATGCTGCAATTATTTCCAATGGAACACCCGCTCGAAATCCGCGTATGCTCGCCTACAATCGTGTAAGCGCCGACGAAGCAGTCGCTGGCCACGTTTGCGGTGAGAGCGACTATGGCGGTGGGATGAATGGAGGGAGAAGGGTGCATTTTCGGGAATAGAACTTGAAGCGCGCGTGCAAATGCACGGCGGGGATCGTCTACGCGGATCAGCGACCGAGCACCAGTTTCTTCGAACGACAGTGGAACGAGCAAGCAACCCGCACGAGAGAGAGCCGCGGCCCTCACAGCCTTCTGATTCGCCACAAACGACAGGTCAGTTGCGGCCGCATTCTCGAGCGCATTTACACCGCTGATCAGAAGCCGAGTATCCCCTTCAGCGTTACCCCCGCAAAGTTCGGCAATCTGAGCGACCGTGAGCTGAGGCATGTCACATACTTAACATGATGCCCGTTGACGCATCGGCCTACATTGCACCGACTGCGCGCGTGCATCCAGATGCCATGATCGGGCCTGGCACCCGGATTGGTGAATTCTGCGTGATTGAGCAGGACGTCATGATTGGAGCGCACTGCCTATTGGAGCCGTACGTCTACGTGAAACGGTGGACCACCATGGGAGATGGGAACGAAATCTCAGCAGGCACAGCCCTAGGTACCGATCCGCTGGACAAAAGCTTCACTGGCGAGCGAAGCTATTTATTCATTGGCCATCGAAACAAGGTTCGTGAACACTACACTGTTTCGCGAGGCAGCCAACCGGAATCGGAGACGCGCATTGGGAACGATAACTATGTAATGACGTCGGGCCACATTGCGCACAATTGCGTTCTTGGTGACAACATTGTGATCGCGAGTTGCGTATTGGTGGCGGGATATGTGGAAGTGGAGAGTCAAGCATTTATCTCGGGCGGAGTTGTGGTTCATCAATTTTCAAAGATCGGCCGACTTGCAATGATCGGCGGAAATACGCGAGTCAACAGCGACCTTCCGCCCTACTTCCTGTATTCAGACTTCAACGTCGCGCCGAAAGGGCTAAATCTGGTGGGATTGAAGCGGGCCAACTTTTCGCAGGAAGAAATCGGACGCCTCAAGGCCGCCTACAAACTGCTTTACCGAGCAGGTTTAAAGACGCAAGAGGCGTTAGCGCGCATCGAAGTGGAGGTTCCATCTGAACACACACTTCATCTTGTCAATTTCATCCGGCGAAGTAAACGAGGAATCTGCCGTGAAACTCGCTCGCGCGAGTAGAGCCGTAACGCCGTTACTGCGAAACAGCGCGCGCAATCTGCACGTGGCTCAGCGAGTTCGCGTATAGCGATACACCCTTGAAAAGAGCTTGCGCAATCTTCTCCCGTTGGTCGGTTCTCTTCAACAGGCGCTCGTCGTGAGGATTGGAAACGAAACCGATCTCTGCAAGAATCGACGGCATAGTCGCGCCAATCAGGACAACAAACGGCGCCTGGCGCACACCACGATCTCGCGAGCGGCTGTTCATTCTCACTGAAGTTCCCCAGAGCGAAGTCTGCACTTTCTGCGCGAACTCCCGAGACTCGTCTGATTTCGTCTTCAACACCGCCTTATGCAGCAAATCATTGAGATCGGAGATGGAACTGACGGACGTCGCATTCTCGCGGGTAGCGAGATCCAACGCGCTTTGGTCGGCAGTGAGATTGAAGTAGTAAGTTTCGACACCCGTGGCGCTCGGCTCAGGCGAGGAATTCGCATGAATTGAGATGAACAAATCGGCCTTTTCATCATTGGCGATTTTGGTTCGATCCTCGAGAGGAATGAAGACATCCTCCGAGCGAGTGTAAACAACGTCAGCACCGAGTTGTTGCGTGATGAGGCGTCCCAAGCGCTGCGCGACGTCCAACACGAGATCCTTCTCCATGAGACCGTTCGGGCCAATGGTTCCCGTATCGTGGCCGCCGTGTCCAGCATCGATAACCACCTTGCCGAGTTTCAATCCAAATACGCGAACTAAAGATCGATCGCCACTGCTGTCTCGTTTCGCTGCAGTAGCAACTCCAATTGCATGGTTGACGGTGCTAATTTTGGTAGGCGAAGGGGGCCGATTATGACTGGTGTTCGAGTCAATCACGGTCGCTACACCCGGAATTGGCGAGTCCATCCGCGGCGCCGTATTGACCTGAGGCGGTTCCGACATGCTAGAAGCATCTGCCGCTACAACAGCCACACCCTGCAATGGAGGCCTGTTCGGCGAAGAGAGGGCGGGAAGGCTGGCGGCCTTGGGGCGAATCTCGATAATCAGCCGATCTGGATTCACTAACTCAGATGAGACTACGTCAACAGGCGCTTCGAGATCAAATACAATGCGAGTTCTGCCCGGGCTGACCTCAGCTATACGAATTTGTTTTAGCAGGCGATCGCCAACCTGCATTGTGTCGATGCCGCGATGGCGCGGGGAGGGTGGCCGTAGACCGTTCAGATCGAAATACAGGCGTGAAGGATTGTCAATCTGATCCGACGTGAGCTTGTAATCACCGTCCGTCTGGATCGCGATGCGCGTGACATCACCAAAAGACCAATAGCGGATGGCCTCAATGTGAGGCGAGCTATGCGATTGCGCGCCAGCCATCGGCGCAAAGCACAAAACGATCAGGGTGGCGGAAGATGAAACGGCCGGTCGGAGGAGGCGAAACATGCGAGTATCAGTTAGCGAGTACGTACGTACAATCGCGCCTCCGAATCAGCAAGCCGCAGGCAGTGTGCCTCGTATTTTTTAGACAACTTGTCCGCAAGTAACCGCGCCACCAAAGCATGAGACGAAACGATAAGGTTTGTCGGTTCGATTATACCCGGAAAATGTGGAAATGAATGTTACTATTTCTTCATGAAAGCGGCTGGTTCCGTGCTTGTGGGTGGACTGTTGCGCGCCAACTTTCCTAACAAACTCGCTTGATCAATTGTCAGAATGCTAAACAGGCTAAGAATAATACCGTTCGTGATCGTGGGCACAGCGATGTTCGCAGGCGAGACGTATTACCCATCATCAGAGTCGAATGGTGGCTGGCGTCGCTGCCGGAACGATGACGAAATTCGGAACAATGCCGGGATGGACCCACAGCGTCTGCACTTGATTGGACAAGCGCAATTGCAGCTTTACGGCGGACCCTGGGCCATTGCAATCGTAAGAAAGGGTTACCTGGTTAGTGAGTGGTTTGGTGTTCCAACTATGCCGGCTACTACATTCGATGTCTGGTCCTGCACCAAGTCAGCCACCGGCATCGCCTTCGGCATGCTCTTCGATGACAGCCGCAATCACAAGCTAGCGCGTGATGTAAAGATCGATTTGGACAGCCCCGCCTACGACTTCATTCCCGAAGGGCACCCTCTAACAGATCCGCGCAAGGAGAACATTCGGTTGAAGCATCTCCTCAGCATGACTTCCGGAATTCCGGGGGAATCACGAGGCCTGCTGGGTGTGGCAGTCGTCCCGGGAAACGGCGAATTCGAACTCGCCTTGGGAAAAGATCCCAGCCGCTTTGGAATCTCAGCCGCGAAAATGACCGGTGATCCAGGCGAACATTGGGATTACTCGGATGCTGCTTTTGCCCACCTCTCGCTGATCTTCGCCAGAGTGACCGGCAAGGAGATCGGCGATTACATGATAGAGCGTGTCTTTCAGCCGATCGGTATTCAGAACTTTGGCTGGGACATGCAGGGTGGTGCAGGACATATCGGTCCGCACACGAACGCACACAGTGGCCTGCGGTTATCAGCGCGAGACTTCGCGCGTTTGGGGTACTTAATGGCGCACCGCGGTCTCTGGAAAGGAAAACAGATTGTTCCGGAATGGTGGATTGATCTGGCGACACGAAGTTCGCAACAACTGAATCGCAGTTATGGTTACACCTTCTGGGTTAATACAGAAGCCGCACAATGGCCAAGTGTGCCAAAGGATGCATTCGCCTTTAAGGGGTACGCGTCTAATCGCTGCTATGTCGTTCCTTCGCTCGATTTGGTAGTCGTCAGGCTAGGGTATGCGCCTCCGAACTGGCCCGAGGACGCACTTCTCCCCGCAGTTCTGGACAGCATTGTCGACTCACGTATTCCACTCAGGTGATCTTCGGCCATTCCCGGAAAATGTGGAAATGGATGCTACTATTTCTTCATGAAAGCGGCTGGTTTCGTGCTTGTGGGCGGAAACAGCTCGCGCATGGGACGTGACAAAGCCCTGCTGCCGTTGAGTTCGCGTCTCTTGATACAAGACATCATGGCAAAAGTGGCCGCTGCCACCGGTTCAGTCGCACTCATTGGTCGACCAGAGCGATACAATCATCTCGGGATCGAGTGTTTGCCGGATCTGCATTCGTCCGTGGGACCTCTGGCAGGCATCGAAGCGGCGCTCGAGAGCGGTCGAGGTGAGTTGAATCTGATCGTCGCCTGCGACATGCCAAGCCTCGAAGCCGATTGGCTGTGCCGCCTTTTGTGGAAGGCTCGAGAAACCGATGCGCTCTGCGTAACGATCCGCGACGCGAGTGGGATCGTTCATCCTCTGTGCGCCGTATATCGCAGCGGCTGTTTGCCGGTCATCCGGAGAGCGCTTGATGCAGACCGCTTAAAACTGTTGGAAGCCATCGAAGAGCTTGGCGCATGTACGTTGCAGATCGGCAGTACCCTGTGGAACATCAACAGCCCTCAGGAATGGGCAGCGTGGAAGCACGCTCACAACCAATGAGCGCACACGATGCCGACTGAGGAATATCCGCATTACATAGAGTTCCGAAACGTTAGCAAGAGCTTCGATCATCCAGTTTTAATCGATGTGAGTTTTTACGTAGATGCCGGGAAGACGCTGGCTATTATCGGCCGCAGCGGCGTCGGCAAATCTGTGACGTTGAGCCATATTATGGGCTTCCTCAAGCCCGATAAGGGAAACATCATCGCTGCGCATGTGGATATCACGTATATGAGCGAGGCCGAATTAAGGCGCATCCGGAAAAAAATCACGATGGTGTTTCAATCGGGCGCGCTTTTCGACTCTCTTACTGTCGGAGAAAACATTCTGTTCTCGCTGGAGCTTCGCGAAGATTACAACGAGCAAAACAAGGAAGACGTCGTAGATGGTCTGCTCAAAATGGTGGATCTTCTGCACGTCAAGGACTTGTACCCAGCCGATCTATCCACGGGTTATAAGCGGGCAGTGGCAATTGCGCGAGCGCTAGCAGCGCAGCCTGAATGCATTCTCTACGACGAACCGACGACCATGGTGGACCCCATCATGTCCGACGATTTAGGAAATCTGATGCTACGGTTAAAGCGCCAATTGGGTTTGACTTCGATCGTAGTAACCCACGATCTCGACCTCATGCGCAAAGTGGCTGACTCGGTCGTTTTTCTCTATAAAGGTGAAGCTATCTACTTCGGACCCGTGTCGGAACTGGAGCACTGCCAACATCCGCATGTAAAGGAGTTTCTAGCGATGGACAGAGTCGAGATCGCGGGCAAAATCGAAGAGACCTAATTCTTTGCACCCATTTTGCGCCTAAAAGCGTTCCACTGGCGGCGAAACCATCCTTGCTCGGGCAATTTCGCTTGAAGCTGATTCACATTTAGTACGCCGACCTTTTTCCCGGGATCCGAAGTGCTCGCGTGGTACTCTTCTTTACCAGAAAAACGAACGCGTACTCCATCGAAAGAGTAGCTGTTCCGCCAAAATTTGCCATCGTCATCCTTCGTAATAAGCTGGAAAGTGCGCCCGAATGCGTCTGAGCCGGGTGAATCGACACGTATAGGGAAATAACCTTCGACGTCATGCTGGCGGTAAGAGGTTTCGTAGCGGTGGCGGCGGCGATTCCAAAGGAACACGCGCCAGGCATCAAAGTCGTAGGGAACGGCAGCAGAGGACGTAGTCCAGAGCCAGTTGTGCTTGATCCCTTTTACATCATCGTGGATCGCTCCCAAGTCGAAGTAAGAAGTGATGCGCTTGCCTTCCGCGTACTGCGCCACCTCATCGGGAATCGACATGATCAAGTTGCGCGTGAGAACCCATCCGATCTGATCGTCTTTCGTGCGGACCAACGACCAATCCTCGAGAATCAGTGGCTTCTTGAGCTCTTCTATTTTGGCGGTGGCGCTTTGCTTTTCCCTTGCCGCCTTCATCTCTGCAGTACTGCTCGAGCCATCAATGCGCTCTGCCGAGAGATCCTGCCAATTCTCCGGCGGCTTCGGCGCGGGCGGCTTGGGAGGAAGGCGGTAAACATTTTTCAACTGTTTATCTCTGCGTTGCCGTCTCGATAACAGCTGCGGTTTCTCGAAGCTCAGCGCTCGGCCCGGAAGTGGGCCGGTAGTCTTTGGCTCAAGCCCGTGGGCTAACACCAGTACCGAACCGCCGTCTGGAATCCTGGCCAATGGCGGCGACTGCCGGTTCGGTTCAATATGGATATTCAGTGCCTCAAAAACCGTAGCGGAGCCTTCGGACGGAAGCGCTAATGCCCGCTGCTTCTCGTGCTGTAGCTGGTTCATTTGTTCCGGACTGAGAAGTTCGTTGGAATCGATCCAGCCTTCCACACCTTTGCGGGTACGAATTTTAACGAAGCGGCGCCGCACATCTAGAATGCTCACGCGATCACCGTGCTTGAGTACGGCTACCGTGCTGTTTTTTTGGGTAAGCTCGTGGCGCAGGTTTATTGAGGCCGGCGCGACATACGCTTCTCCGATCGCGTTACTCGATTGCGCGCTGCAGCCCGTCAACACAAGAAACAGAGCTAAAGCGAGGGCGCTGATCGCTGCCAGGCGCACCAAACACGGATGCATTTCGCAGGATGGCTTTACGAGAGTAGTCTAGCGCGGAGCGCAGTCCTCTACCCGAGAAGACGCGCGAGCTCTTTCAGAATGCAGCGATTCATCACGACAGGTATTCCAGCCGCCTCGGCTTTCTGAGCAGCCGCGTGGTTGACGATCCCTTCCTGCATCCAGATGCAGCGCGTACCCTTCTGAAGCGCCTGATCAACCACTTCAGGAACTTTTTCCGAGCGCCGAAAAATGTCGATGATGTCGAGATCGTCCGGCACATCCTGTAAAGACGGATATGCGTGCTCGCCAAGCACCTCGGTTTCATTCGGGTTCACAGGAATGATGCGATAACCTTGCCTCTGCAAAAATCGGGAAACACCAAAACTGGCGCGCACTCGATTGCTCGAGAGGCCCACAACGGCGATCGTTTTGGCCTGCCGCAGCAGCTCAGCGATCTGCTTGTCGTTCATCATGTTTCAATGCGCGCTGCTCACCGGCATGCTCACTGGACTTGAGGATTTTGCGGAACCGACCGACTTCGGCATTTGTTAGAGTGCGATATGCGCCTGGTTTCAAATTCCCCAGTTCAAGAAAGCCGATCTTAATGCGCTTCAACTTTTCAACCAAAAAACCGAAATGCTTAAACATAATCCGAATCTGATTCTGACGACCCTCGACTAAGCGAACTTCATACCAAGGATTCTCACCTTTGCGAATGAGCTTCAGCCCAGCAGGCGCCGTCCGCCGCCCATGCATCGGGATACCGCGACGAAACTGCTCCTGCTGCTCCGGCGTGAGCACGCCATTAACTTTGACGAAGATAGGTCTTCGTTACATGGCTGGCGGGTGACATGAGCTTGTTTGCGAACTCGCCGTCATTTGTCAGCAGCAGGAGCCCTTCACTTGCATAATCCAAGCGTCCAACAGGATAAATACGCTCGTGGAGTCCCTTTAAAAAAAGACATCACCGTCTCTCGCTTTTGCGGATCGTGAAGCGTAGTCACGCAATTTTTTGGCTTGTTAAGTGCAAAGTAGAGATGATGCTTCGGCGCCGTGAGTACGCGGCCGTCCACCTTGACGCGATCCATGGATACATCCGCTTTCGAACCGAGCTCAGTGACGGTTTTGCCGTTTACCGACACACGACCAGCCACGATGAGTTCTTCCGCCTTGCGCCGGCTCGCTACGCCTGCATGCGCCAGGATCTTCTGCAGACGCTCCTCAGGCATCCGGTTGCTGTTCTTGTGAATCTTGCGGTTCCGAGGGCGCGACCTCGTTGTCCGAGTCGCTGAGGGCGAATCGTCCAAGCTCTTCAAATTCCTTGAGTGTCGGCAATTCCGCAAGCGAGCTTAGGCCGAATTGAATGAGAAACTCGCGAGTGGTCTTGTACATGATCGGCTTGCCAAGAACATCTTTTCTTCCTGCTGCCGCGATCAGTTTTCGATCGAGCAATGTTTTCAGAACGCCTGCGCCTTGGACACCGCGAATGTCCATTACTTCAGGAGCGGTGATAGGTTGCTTGTAGGCTATTACCGCGAGAGTTTCGAGCGCGGCAAGCGACAGCTTGAGCGGAGGTTGCAAGTTTTTCACGAAGCGGCGAATCGATTCGTGATGCTCTGGCTTTGTCGACATCTTGTAGCCGCC
This sequence comes from uncultured Acidobacteriaceae bacterium, assembly GCA_963771565.1. Classification (GTDB taxonomy): domain Bacteria; phylum Acidobacteriota; class Terriglobia; order Bryobacterales; family Bryobacteraceae; genus Bog-105. Next base: position 22,040 of record CAVYUB010000015.1, on the reverse strand, counting down.
CGCGAGCTCTCGAATTGATAAGACCGCGATCCGGGGCGGCGTACTCCGCGACCAGTTGGTTCAGAATTTCTCTGACTCGATCGGTTGGCTGCTCAATGCCGAAGCGATTTGCTCTGGCGTGAGTGGTTCATCTGTGATGTAGATGGCCGCCTCGATCACCGCTTTCAAATCATTAGATGAGTGCGTGTCTCGAATCCGGCTGCACCGTTGTTTCTGAAAACAGAAGCTGCGATTCCATGGCGGCTTCCTCAGGCGAACTCTCGTGAACCGTTTCGGTCGCGTTCTCGATATCGCGGGCCTGTTCTACTTCCTGCATCCTGCGTTGATCAGCGATATTCCTTCTCCACTGTGGCCAGATCTTCAATCGGACTGCTGTGACTCTTCGAACCGCAACCCTCGAAGCAGACCTATATCACCGAAAGCCTCAGTTTGCGTAAGTTCGACTGCTTGGCGCCTCACAAGTTCGAGAATCGCAAGAAAGAGGCAGATCATGGCGCGACGGCTGCGCTGCCGCTCGAAAAGCTGCATGGCAGAAAGTGGTTGACGCCGTGTGCGGTCGAGTTGATGCTCCAGATAGTGGATCATGTCACCGATACTGACATCCTCTGCGTCTACTTCGTAGGTAGGACGGTTCTTTGCGCGTTCGAGAACCACTTGGAATGTCTTGACGAGATCGAAGATCGTGACCGCTAGAGCCCGCGGCTCGTCTTCCGACAGAAACTGCCCAATGTGCGGATTCGACCAGAGGGCTTCTTCGATGACGCGCTTCTGCTGCAACATTTCTGCCGCATTTCTGAACCGCTCATGCTCCAGAAGCCGATCAACCAGTTCCTTGCGCGGGTCCTCCTCGGGCGAGATTTTGTCAAGTTCGGGATCCTGCGGCAGCAGCATCTTGCTCTTGATATGGATAAGAGTCGCGGCCATGTACACGAACTCCGAACCGAGCTCTATGTCGAGCTCGAGCGCCTTCTGCATGTAATCGAGATACTGGGCGGTGATGCGTGCAATGGGAATGTCGTAGATGTTGATTTGCTGCTTCCGAATAAGATCAAGTAGGAGATCAAGCGGCCCCTCGTACTGCTCAAGCTGGAAGTTCAAGGGGAACGACACTAGCTACACATTAGCATGCAAAAGCGGGTCCAAGCGGGACGCTAAATGCATCGTATCAAGCTAGTAAAACAGTCTGGAGATGTTTGATATTTCTCTCTATGCTCCTGAGAGTTTCGAACCCGTTAGAAATTTCGGCGAGCTCAGCAGCGTTTCCGTTTAGAAGCGTTCTTTATCCTCGAACACTTTTACTCCGGACGCAGCGTGTAGGTGTGGGTTACGAAGACGCCGCCGGGAATAACCGCACTAGGCTGCTCCTGCACATCCACGATTTCGGTCGCGATCGGTACTCCATCTTTTACCGCCGCCTTAGTGATAACAAAGTCCTCCGTGCATCGCTTAGTGCCGACGGGAGGGGAATTTTCATGGGGACTTGGTGCCCGTTCCATGCTTTCACGTCTAAGTTCCTGTAAGGCCGATGCTGGCAATTGTCCTTGCCCCGTTAACTCCAGGCTGATTTACGTTCGCAGACCCGTTCAGGTTTCCGACACCGTGCCCGCTTGGCTGCATAACAGCAGAACGTTGAACCTCTTATGTGGCAACGGCCGCATAATCGCCGGACGATCGCTCAGTACCGCGCGGCACAATCATCAAACTCGACCCTTCAGACCTCCCCATTTCGAGAGCCCGTTAAGACGCCGACCCGATGTCTTCTGATGATCCATACTGGAACTCCTCCTCAGCCTGCAGACCGGCACATTTACACTTAGCTCCTGTTTTTCTTCCAGATCGCTGATGGTGCTAACAGGAACTCACTCGCTGAAACTCCACGAGCTTGACATGTCAGCTCCGTTTAAGTCCCCCGCATCTTCGGAGCCCAATGTTCATCAGAGGACGTGAACCTCTTCGGGCGAGTTTCTCTGCCAGGCAAATCTTCTGCATTCTACAAACGGTAGCAGGTATTTCATCGCTAGAAACAGTCACAAAATCACTTCCTGTAATACCCCGCTCTCGCAAGCACCTTCCACTCCGGTGCTCTTAAGGCACTGCCTGGAGCGAGTGACACCTGTACCTTGCAGAATGTTCCGGCCGGCTTTTCATCCGTCGGCCGGTATCCGATCGTATATCGCGAACGTAGATTGTCGATCAGTTCGCCCAGCCGCTCATCCACGCTCTTACCACCCAGACCGATCGCCTCGCCGCCCGTGAGTTCTGCGTATTTGTGGGCATCGCCCGGCGGATGCGAATGCCGGAATGGCGCTTCGAAGGCGAGCACTGGGGCTGCCCACGCCATCGCCACAGAGCTGCGAAGCAATAGCGGGGCGACAACCGCTCCTGATTCGTGAAGACTGCGAATCGCCTCGCTTTCGGTGTGGACCGTGCGGCTTTCCCCATCGCTAGAATTCGTTCGCCCCATCGGTACGTTCGGCAAATTATCCGTGAGCCAGATCACAACGCGCCTGCCCGACGGGGTACCGGATTTCCGCAGCAGTTCGGCAGCTTCCCAAACGGCTTCGTTGAAAAATGCGCCTCCCGGCTGGTCCTCGTTGCCAGCACGCTCAATCGCGGCAACAGTCCGCTCGCGGTCCGTCGTGAACCCGTCTATAACCCGTCCGTGCGCCGCGTACACCATTACGGCAACTTCATCGGCCGGCTTCAAGTGTTTCAGCGCGGATCGCGCGCCTTCAGCGAGCCGCTTCAGGACGACCTGCGATGTGGCAGTCATATCGAACAGCATCACGATCGACAACGGCAGCTCATCCCGGCTGAAGAAAGCGATCTTTTGGGGCTTACCGTCCTCGAAAACCTGCAGATCTTCCCGCCGAAGTGCCGCGGTCGAAGTCGCCGTCTTCTTTTGAATCACCTGCACATCCAGCAGCATAAGCTCGGACGTGGTTCGAAATACTGGCGCGCCATCTTGTCCGGCGACCGCTGCGGCCAGCCCTGTGCAGCAGAGCGCGACAACATATCGTTGCAAGAGACCGTCCATGCCATCGGCGGACGTGCTTCATCCCGAATCAGTTCCCTAACAGCCCACTCGCTACGTTCCGCGCCTCGAACCTACGCGTCTCTTCATTGGCGCAGAACGAAGCGACAGGGCTACCAAACTCCTTCGGGATAAACGGGATGAGGCGCGTAGGTCGCGCTGCACTATGTGCGCCAGAGTATGTTAGAAGCTAATCTTCAGGATCTGACCTCCATTGCCCACGAACCATCCAGCTTTCGGATTCGCAAAAGCAACGGCCCAGTAGCCGCTCACTTCGGGCAGTCGGAACCAAGTGCGGCCTTCATCGCGAGTCCAGGCCGCAGCTCCGGAGGTGAAATTCGGCGCCGTTTCGGCGGTAATCACAACGGCATGGTCGTGATCGTGCTCGTGGTCGTGGTCGAATTCTTCATCATCCTCGTGGCTATGCTCATGGTCCTTGCCGCGTACATAGGCGAGGCAGAAAATGGCTCCTTTCACGGGCGGTTTGTTCGTGAGGGTCCATGTTTGGCCGCCATCATCCGACCTTGCGGTCTCAGCAGCGTCGTTTGAGGCCAAGTCGCCGCCACCCAGGATGCCATGCCATGGGTCGCGGAAGGCCACCGAGATGCCGCCCGCCGTAGGCGAGCTCACTAGCGGCGTGTCATACGCGTCCCAGGTGTCGCCTCCATCTGTGGTGGCTAAGATCCTCGCAATTGTTGAGCCGCCGGTGGCAATCCAAGCATTTCTCTCTCCCTCTGTTGCTGCGCAGGTTCCACTTGCCGCGAATGAGGCTTCTCCCGGCAACGCCCGCGGCATATTGGCGGCGATAGAGTGCCAGGTCATTCCATTGGTTGTGCGAATATCGGGGAACACTCCGTTCACCGAATCGCTGTGCGTGATGCCGCGTCTTGGACTCCAGAATGCGAAACAATCATAGAATGCACTCACGGTCTCATTCGTGAACTGTATCCTCCAGGTCGCGCCACCGTTGACGGTTTTGTAGATTCGAAAATCTGTCGTGTTCGTGCCAATGGACATTAAATAGGCGACCTTGTCATTTACGCCGTACACATCACGGAATTGCAGATTTTCAGCTCCGGGCACGACGGCGGCTTTCCAGGTCTCTCCGCCGTCAGTTGTTACCACATACGTACCGCCCGTTCCGGCCGCCCATACCACACGGGAGTTCACCGGGCTGACAGCAATCAGCAGCTGCGTAGTGCCGCTGTTTTGCCGAGTGAGCTTGGGTTGATGAACTTTCTCATTTTCTTCCGCAAAGCCGGCACTTGCTGAGGCGGCAATCAGGAAAACGACCAGCGAGAATTTCAGCATAGGAGTCCTCCTCGGACGAGAATTCGTAGCGCCGCGGAGTATATCAACGTCGCCCGTGCTACCAACGGCAAGTCTGAAATCTCGATGAAGCCGACGGAATGCCAGTTAGAAGGAGCCGTCACCTGTCAGTGGAATGTCGGGGTTTCCTGAATGGCTACAGCGCAGCTCAGCACCTCTGTACGGCAATGCTGCCTACGCATGTTGGTTCAAAGCAGCTGTGACTAAAACTGATGACCGCGCAGAACAGGCTTCCAGGTACGCGCACACCAAGAAGATGAGTTCCCGCCGCAAAGTCTCGAGCTGCTTCTCGGGAGCACCGGATTCGAGCAATCTCCGGCTGACTCCAGCCATTGCACCCTGCAGCATCGAAGCTACCAGTTGCGGGTCTTTCGTGAGCGGCTCGCAGGCGCTCGCCAACATTCCAGCAATCGCCTTGTTGGACCGCACCCCCATCTGCTGCACGATCTTCGCTCCGTCCACATCGGAGCTTATGGAATAAAGAGCGACACTCGTCTTCGCATCCCTCATCTTGGCTTCAAGAAATGCGGTGATGAGAGCCGTCGCCATGTGCTGTAGAGTGTTGCCCTTCTGCTCCCGGCAGACTCGCTCGACTGCCTCCGTGACCTCGTCGAGGTGACGTTTCAAGGCAGCCTGCAGGAGCGCGCTCTTGTTTGGAAAGTACTGATACAAGGTTCCGACAGACACACCGGCCCGCAACGCCACCCTTGTCGTGGTCAGCCGTTCCTTTCCCACACTCAGCAAAACCTGAATGGTCGCTTCGAGAATGGCGTCCACGCTTGCGGCCGATCGCGCTTGAACTGGCGATTTACGGGGCTCTAAGAGAACCTGTGAACGGTGAGCCAAATGCGAACTCCTAATCTGAGGCTTTCTTCATCTAACCAAACGTAAGCACGATTAGTGCAATCACAACAGACTAGAGGAGAAACAGAATGACGAAACAAACGAACCTCGGCGGCAGCTTCACACTCCCTAACACATCGATGACCGTGAACCGCATGGGCTATGGCGCGATGCAACTTGCCGGTCCGCAGGTGTGGGGACCGCCGCGTGACGTTGACGCTGCGATTGCTGTTCTGCGAGAGGCCGTTGCATCCGGCGTGAACCATATCGATACCAGCGACTTTTATGGTCCGCATGTGACCAATCAGATTATCAAGCAGGCGCTCCATCCCTATCCGGACGGCCTGGTGATCGTCACGAAAGTGGGCGCTCGCCGGGGTGAAGACAAGTCTTGGATCCATGCTCTTTCGCGTCAGGAACTGATCGATGCCGTTCATGACAATCTCCGAAATCTCGGGCTCGACAGGCTTGATGTCGTCAATCTGCGGGTCGGAGGAGTGATGGGGCCATCGGAAGGATCCATCGAAGAACCGCTGACCGTGCTTGCCGAACTCAAGCGTCAGGGACTGATCCGTCATCTCGGCCTGAGCAACGTCAGTCCTGAGCAGTTGGCTGAGGCTCAGAAAATTACGGAGATCGTCTGCGTGCAGAACCTATACAACGTGGCACACCGGAACGATGATGGCTTCATCGATGACCTCGCGAAGCAAGGCATAGCTTATGTGCCGTTCTTCCCGCTGGGAGGGTTCAGTCCGTTACAGTCGTCGGCGCTCGACGCAGTGGCAGCATCACTGCGAGGCCACGCCAATGCAGGTCGCGCTTGCGTGGCTTCTTCAGCGCTCGCCCAACATCCTGCTGATCCCCGGCACATCTTCCGTCGAACATCTTCGCGAGAATCTCAAGGCTGCAACGCTACGACTTCCTCCCGAAATGATCGCCGATCTCGACTCGATCGGCGGAGGCCCTAAGTAGTGACGGAAGTTCCCGCGAGTTGGCGAGGCGACAGGAATCGTATCCTTTAGGCGAGGAGAGCTCATATGTCAGCGAATCCCTCTTTCCCCTATGAGACACGACTAAACATTCTGCACAAACCCTTGGAGGTCATCGACGAAAAGGCCCATGCCGACGCCTGCGAGTATGCCTGGTACAACCAGACGCTATGCAAAGTAAATGATTCCGTGGTCCGCCTCGGCGTCGTGAAGGGCGAGTATCACTGGCATAAGCACGATGAAGACGACGAGTTCTTTTATGTTATCGAGGGTCAGTTGCTGATCGATCTTGAAGATTACACAATTGACCTTTTACCGCGACAGGGGTTTGTCGTTCCAAAGGGAACAATGCATCGCACACGCGCCCAACAGCGGACCGTCATGTTGATGGTCGAGAATCACGGGATAATACCGACAGGCAGTTGATCATCATGCGAATCAGGTCACAGCGAGGCGCGCCCGTAATTCAATCTCCTCACTCGGAATGGCGCGCCTCCACAATGTCACTGATCTCGAGTAAGATTGTGCGATTTGAGCTTTGTAGTTCCAGCAATTGACACACAATTGCCAGGACAATCAAGAGGATTCCGAGAAGGAATAAAGGCAGAGTCGCTGCAACCAGCATTTCACGCCACAATGTGGCACTGATGATGAGCGCATCGGTAATGAATGCTCCCACAGCCGTGTACAGCGCGCGAACAGCCCACAACACCAGGTGAATTCGATATTGAAATGTGAGCATCTCGCGGGAAATGGTAGTCCGCCTCTGCTCGATGCAATTCGGGTTCCGATATTCGTGCGCGAGCGCACGCATCCGATCCGAAATGGAAATGTAGCGCGAATTGGTTCCGGAGATCAGAATTGCGGTCGCCGAAACCAGCACGACAGGTGTAACAGCCGCTGTCAGTACCTGCAAAGCATCATTCAGCGGCATACGATCATGCTAGCGAGCGTGGTCTTTATCGCCACCTAGACAAGGAATCACGTCAATCCATATTCTTTCAGCAGCAGACTCGCATGGTGCGCCAAGTGTCCGGCGATGATGTAGGCCAGTGCGCGCACAGTAAAGTAGTTATCGCTCGCAATGCCACCCCGCATCCAAGCTTTCGGAGGCATGTTCTCAAACAGCGCAATGGACGAGAGGCGTACACGCCGGAACTCCTCTACGTGGGCTGCCCAAGATGTGCCATCTGCCTCAGCGCCAGCAGAGGCGATGTTCTGGTCGTAGCTGGGTAGAGCAGTCTCGAAGCCTCGGGCGAACCAGAAGGCGCGAAAGGCAAACACTCTTTCGGAGTCCGTGACGTGGTTTATCACTTGGCGGATGCTCCACTTCTCTTCGGCGTATCGATGGAATGACTGTTCTTCAGAAACTTTCGCGCACATCATCAGCGTTTCATCAAGCTGGTTGGAAAGAACAGCAATGACGTCCTCACCGTGAACGCGGTTGACATAAGTGAAGTAGTAAGGAGCTGCTTCTGAACTCTGTGGCCTTCCAATCATGAAGTGCGTCCCCCTATCCCATGCATGTCATTACTGCCACTCGGGAAGCCATCTCATTCGTGATCGAGGCGCCGGATCGAGGACAACCATCTCCGGCCGACCTCGGAGCAGATCGGTGGCAGAGAAAGAGTGCAATGCCTGCTCGGCTAGCGGATTGAATCGATCTTCGAAGGTCCGATTGTCTTTGAGTATCCCCACCCACACTAAATAGGGTCCGTCCGTGCGTATAGGAAGCTGCGGGAAGTTATTGCGCACATCGAGAGTGACGAGTACTGCCATCTCACGCGCCCCCGCCGCGCGATAGCTGACGAACACAGGTTCCGCCTGTTCGGAAAATGCTTTCACGCGGTCGGGCTTCAACGCGAATATCTGCGCTACCACCACGCCGTGAGCACCGTCGATCTCCCTAGCTGGATCTACGGCAGGTAAAACTGCAACGCCTCTTTGCGGGTCGAGTGGATGAAGTAAGAGCACGTTATCGCTATCGACCAAGAGATCGTTCATCAAGGATCGGTGTTCTTTCCACACCGGACCGTAATACAAAGCTGCATTCAGTCTTCCACGGTCGTCCATGTCGTGAAAGCCCCTGATCCAGGTGAACATGGAGTGGTTCGCACGCTCCAAAAATTCGCCGGCTATAATTGCCCCAGTCTGCTGAATGGCTTCGGGAAAATAGCTCTCGAAGCGTTTGACGAAATGCTCTCGCTCGCCCTCTTTGATTGTGTAGCGGCGAAACTCGATTACCGGATAATCACTATGAGTCATAGCTTCCGTTGAACCGCTCTGGGCCGGAATGAGCGTGGTCGCGCTCAAGAGGTACGGAAGTACGGCAATGCATCGAAACATGGAAATTACGCGCTCCGATATCGCCGGATATATTGCGGCACACTGGCGGCATTCGCCAGGCGCGGGTCCGGAATTGGCTGAGCGGCCTTGAACTCGAGAGGAATCACGCCGGCCCAAACCGGCAACGCGTAATCCTCCGCGTCATCAATGGGCGGTCCCGTTCGAATCTTCGCCGAGGCTTCCTCGATCGAGAACTCGAGCACGGCCGTGGCCTTCAATTCTTTCTGGCTCGGCGTTCGCACGTCAGCCCAGCGGCCAGGAATCAGGTGTTCGGAAATTATGCGTAAGGCGTTCATCTTCAGAGCCGGATCGTGGATCTTTCGCGCGGTTCCGAAGGCCACCACGGACCGATAATTCATGGAATGATGAAAGGCGGATCGCGCCAGAACCAATCCATCCACTAATGCTACGGTCACGCAAGCGGGTATGCCGCCTTCCAGTTCGCGCAACATTCGGCTCGCCGACGATCCATGTAAGTAGAGCTTCTCTGCGTCTCGCCCATAAAGCGTGGGAATGACAAAGGGCTGTCCGCCGGCACAGAACCCCGCGTGAGCAAGAAAGCCTGCGTCCAGAATTCGCCGGATGATTTCCAGCTCGTGCGATCCACGGTTCGGCAGCCGGCCCAATTGAGTACGCTTCGTCGGGATCATTTCTTCTCCCGGACAAAAGTCATGACCCAATTTGCTTCCCGGGAGTCGCGACGGTTCATCTCTCCTGATCATGCATCGTCGCGTGGTATTTTGAAAGATCCACTTTTGATGGGATTGCTGATACCGCTTTCAACATCCGGCGGACCGCTATATCGCCAGGTTTACCTGGGATTGCGCCGGGCTATTCTGTCGGGAGCGGTGCGCAAAGGTGAGCGCATCCCGTCGACTCGCGAGCTCGCCGATCAATTGGGCATTTCGCGGACGATCACGGTGCTAGCTTATGACCAGTTGGCGGCCGAAGGTTTCGTTACGGGCCGCAGTGGCTCAGGAACTTATGTGTCCGAAGGTTTGGGCGCGCCTCATGATCGAGCTTCAGCAAGCTCTGCCAAGTTCCGGTTATCGCGCTTTGGCGCGTCGGCGGAAGACACAGAATCGAAGCTGCATTTTCCGGCAAGAAACGCGGGCAAGCGTGTCAGTTACGACTTTGCATACGGAAGAAGCGATATCGAGGATTTTCCATTTGAGGCTTGGCGGCGAATGCTGCTTCGGAACGCGCGGAAGGCCTCGGTACGGGAGCTTGATTACGGGCCGGCGAGCGGTACGTTTGCGTTGCGGGAAGCCATATGCGCCCATCTGCGTCGCTCTCGCGCCGTGGTTTGCGATCCGTCGCAGGTGATCGTCGTCAACGGTTCGCAGCAGGGGCTCGATCTGATTACGCGTGTGTTGATTGAACGCGGCGATCCAGTAGCGGTCGAGGATCCGCAATATCAAGGCACAAGGGAAGTGCTTCGCGCGGCTGGAGCGCGCCTGCGGCCCGTACCAGTAGATCGCGATGGCTTAGATCCGGCCATGCTGCCAGCAGCGGCACGGATGACTTTCGTCACACCGTCACACCAGTTTCCGACCGGTGCGATTCTTCCGCTCGCGCGTCGCCTCGCGCTGCTCCAGTGGGCCGCGCGGAGCGGTGGGGTTGTAGTGGAAAACGATTATGATGGCGAGTTTCGTTATGACGGGCAGGCCCTGGAATCGTTGCAGGGTCTGGATGAGGAAGGACGAGTAATCTACATGGGAACATTCTCGCGCACAGTATTTTCCGCACTCCGCATTGGTTATTTGGTCGTACCGAAGGCGCTAGTTCGCGCGTTTACGGCGGCAAAGTGGCTTTCCGATCGGCACACCGCCACTCTCGAGCAGCAGACTCTGGCGGACTTCATCACAAGCGGCATGTATGAGCGGCATCTTCGTCGCATCCGCCGCCGGAATAGTGCGCGCCGCAGGACGTTGCTGGATGCGATTCATAAGTATCTCGGCGATCGAGTCGAAGTGACTGGTGACGGCGCGGGCGCCCATGTCGTGTTATGGCCGCACGGGTCAAGCAGCGAGGAGGCGCACGTCTCTAGAGCAGCATCGGTCGGTGTGAGAATTTACGGCATATCGAGATATTTCCTGCGAAGGCCTTCGCCGGTTGGACTGTTGGTCGGGTACACACGGCTTGGGGAACATGCAATTAAAGAGAGTATTCGGAGGCTTGCCGAGGCAATTTGATCCAAAGTTGGCGAACGGCCGTCTTTCGGTGCTGGTTTATTGAGGGCCGTGGAACTTCTAGACAGATTTGTAGCGTCGCCGCGAGGAAGCCTGTGGCCGCAGTGATGTCGATGTCCGCGACGAGCAATCCTTCTTTACCGTATGGCTGATAGCTGAGCAGTGTCCCATCCGGCCGCACCACCGCTGAAGTGGTCGGCGACCCAGCGCTTGCACAGTTTACGCTTGCGAAATAGCAGGTGTTCTCGGCGGCGCGACACAAGACTGCTTTCTCATGGAATGAGTTCGCAGGATCGGCGAAACTCGAGGCCACGTAGCCGCCGGGCTCGGCTTCGTGGAAATGAGGATGGAACACGATCTGTGCGCCGTGTCGGACGGGCCAACGGACCGTCTCCGGATAGCGCCAACCCTCATGGCAGATCGCGACACCAAATGTCAGCGGACCGGTTTGGAAAACGCGCCTTCCAGAGCCGGGCGAATAGATACTCTCCTCGGATACGTCGAGCTGGACTTTGTCTTGGAAGCCGGCGATCGTTCCGTCTCGATTGATGACCAGTGCGGTGGCTAACAGGGCGTCATCGACGATGCGCTCCGTGCCGAGAACAACCGCGAGGTTTGCCTTTGCGGCGGCCGCTGTAATTTCGCACCAGGCGCGTTCGAGGAACGCACGGTCAGGGGGCGGTACCAGCTTCCGGGGTCCTCTATAGCCGGGAATAAAGCATTCCGGAAAGCAGATGAGACCGGCCCCCTCGATCGATGCTTGAGCGATCGCTTCTTCGGTCAACGTGACCGACTCCTCGGGAGTCGCCGGCAACCGGATGTTGGCGAGTGCGATTCGAAACGTGTTCATTCAGTGGCCTTGTTCAATCATAAATTTGTAAGAGCATGTCGGCAAATGCATGTCTCGTTACAATTCGCATATGGATAAACCCGCAGAAAGCGATCCAAGGGTTTATTTCGCAGCCGAGAGAACCTTTCTCGCATGGATTCGAACTGGGCTCGCCTTGATGGGAATCGGTTTTGCTGTCAGCCGCTTTGGCCTCTTCCTTCGCCAACTTAGCGCCGGCGAATCACATGTAACTGCTCACACGACGGGCCTTTCACTGTGGTCGGGTGTAGCGTTGGTCGCCTTAGGTGTCATCGTCAACATCAGCTCTGTTATCCGCCACGTCCAACTTGTGCATGAATTGAGCTCGGGAACGTGGATACCGGGACAAGTCTCTAAGGGCGCCGTGATACTTGCGCTGACACTAGCTGCCGTCGGTATCGGCATGGCCGCGTATCTGATTCTTGTGCGCTAACTCACCGATCGCAGCCGTAAATAATTGGGGGTTGGAGTCGCTCATTACTCAGCCAGCTCCGTTCGCAAGCCGCCAAACTTGTCATTGACCGTACAAAGTTGAATCGATATGATTACAAAACTTGCGTTCTCGGAGAACTTAATTTAATAGGAGTCAAAGGATGAAGCAATCAAGGAAGAGGTGTGGAGCGGCAAATCCACGAGCACTGTACGTTGTGCTGTGTTCGGCGTTACTCCTCTTCATCATGAATATCCAGGCACGGCACAGTCGGTACTGACGCGTCACGTGCGTCAACAGGTGACAACCGGGCAGGCGCCGTTCCTGCACGAGCTGCCAGCGAATCAGTCGTTGCGTCTGAATATCGCTCTTCCACTGCGAAATGAGGCAGAGCTGGATGATCTCTTGAAAGGTGTCGCCGATCCCCAAAGCCCCTTGTTCCAGCAATTCCTTAGCGTGCAGGAGTTCACTGATCGGTTTGGTCCCACTGAGGAGGACTACGCCGAAGTAGTTCATTTCGCAGAACAGAGCGGCTTGACAGTGACCGGCACCTTTCCGAATCGCATGGTTTTGAATGTCACGGGTTCGGTGGCGAATATCGAGAGAGCTTTCCAGGTGACCATGGGCCTGTATCAACATCCGACTGAGCAGCGCACTTTCTACTCGCCGGACCGGGAGCCATCGCCGGCTCTGAGCGTACCGCTCTGGCACATTACGGGCCTGGACAATTACTCGATCCCCCGCCCCGCCAGTCTGGTAAGAGATTCGGAAGTGAGAGGCAACACCACCGGCTCGGGACCCAATGGCTACTTTCTCGGAAGCGACATGCGGAAGGCCTATTATGGCGGAACGGCTCTCACCGGTAAGGGCCAGTCAGTCGGTTTGCTTGAATTCGCCGGGTATAACATCAATGACATCAAATCGTATTTCAGCAAGGTCAAGCAAGCACTCAACGTTGCTGTAGTCGGCGTCTCAACGGACGGATCCAGCCTGAGCTGCACCGGGAGTTGTGATGATACAGAACAAGTGCTGGACATCGAAGTGGCAATCTCCATGGCGCCGGGCATGAGCCAGGTGCGCGTCTACGTATCCGATACCAGCGACGTCAGCATCTTCAACAAAATGGCTAGCGAGAATCGTACTAAGTCGTTGAGTTGCTCGTGGGGATGGAGTCCGGCCGACCCGACCAGTGATGACCCGATATTCAAGGAGTTCGCGGCGCAGGGCCAGAACCTGTTTGTGGCATCCGGCGACAGCGGTGCATACAACAGCGGGTCCCGTTATGTCTACCCGGCGGACGATGCGTATGTCACATCAGTGGGCGGCACGGACCTAACGACTAATGGCGCGGGCGGTAGTTGGAAATCCGAAACTGCCTGGAGGGATAGCGGCGGCGGGGTTTCTCCAAACAGAATTGCGATTCCCAGTTATCAGAAGACCGCGGGAGTTATCACCACGGCCAACAAAGGATCCAAGACTTATGCGCAATTCCCCAGATGTCGCGGCCGAAGCGAACACGGACAATTACATCTGCTATAACGGCGGCTGCGCCGGAGGGTGGGGCGGAACGAGTTTTGCCGCGCCCCGGTGGGCGGGTTATCTGGCGTTGGTCAATCAACAGTCCGTCGCCTATAGCAGGAAGACTGTGGGCTTTATCAACCCAACTATTTACGCCATTGGTCTGAAGTCGACCTATTCCACCGACTTCCATGACATTGCCAGCGGCAGCAATGGCACGTATTCGACCGAGAAGGGCTACGACCTGGTCACCGGATGGGGCAGTCCTCATGGCACTGGTCTGATCAACGCGCTGGCACCGTAAGCAGCTCTGGTTCTTATTACCAGAGCAGCTTCAGTCCAAACTGAATCTGACGAGACGACGTCGACGTGCTTGTAATAACGCCAGCAGTCGGCGAAACTCCCGTTGGCGTGAACACGATCGCATTCGGGGTATTGAAATTAGCTCTGTTCAACAGGTTGAACAACTCAGCCCGGAACTGTAGATTCGTTCGCTCGCCCAATCGCGTGTCCTTCAGGAAGGAGAAGTCCCAAGTAGCAACACCCGGTCCGATGAGAGTATCTCTACCCAAGTTCCCGTAGAAGCCGCTGTTATTGGGAGGCGCCAGAAACGCCGCAGGATTGAACCACCGCGCCGGGTTCCCTAGGATGACTGGCCCGGTAAAAGCCGGATTAACAAACGGGCGTACCGGGTTGCGAGTGTCGCCATTCCTAGATGGGTTATAGCTGAGTTGCGGAGTGAATGGGAAACCGCCCTGCAGTCGTGAAAATCGAGTCAATAGTCCAGCCACTCACCAGAAAGTTTGTAAAACCTGCCGAGTTGCTGGCAAAACGAGCGCCGCGGCCGAACGGCAGTGCATAGATTGCGCTAATCACTCCAACGTTTCGAACGTCAAAGTTCGCAAGCCCACGATCGGCGCGCAAATTGAAAGGATTGGAGGCGAGGGCGGGCTCTCCACCCGATGTCGTCGAGTTCAGTGAATCGCCATCGTCGATTGTTTTGGACCATGTGTATGCGCCTCGCAAAGCAAAGCCACCGCTAAAACGGTGGTTCACGTCTACCTGAAAAGCATTGTAAGAACTATCGCCTTCCGAAAAGTAAGTCCACGTGTTGGCAAGCGAAGGGTTGGCGCGAGTGGCGGTGGGCACGTAATAAGTCCCGGCCGGAACAGGAGTACCTGCCAACCCGACAGGAAAGTTGCTTGGGTAAGTGGCCGGGCATGGCGATGCCGGACAGATCACGGGAAATGGTTCATTCGCATCGATGCCGATTACTTCGTGATATCCGTGCGAACCCACGTAGCCTACACTCAAAGCTGTGTTCGCGGCCAGCTCCTGTTCAATCCGCACCGACCACGACACTAGCGTTGGCGTTTGTAGATTCAGGCTGCACGCCGCCGGGAACTAGCTTCGCTGTGGCAGGCACGGCAGCGCTGGTAATCACCGGAAGTTTCGACACGTGCGCATTGGGCAAACTGTAAGTCGGATTGAATGGCGTGTTTTGATCGGTCCGGTACCCGAGCGCATCTTGCAGCTCATTGTAGAGTCCGAAGCCCGCGTTGATAACTGTCTTCTTGGCGCTATTGAACGGGCTCCACGCCAGGCCAACCCGCGGCTCCGGCAAAAACTTTGCGTTATTCACTGTGAATACCGAGTCCGCCACTCGCGGCTGATTGGAGATGACGCCGTTCGGATACGTGTAATTAGCCGCCCGCCTATTAACCTCGTTCCAACCCGAACTCGACTCACCACGAAAACCAAGCGATAAGTTCAGCCGCGAGCCGATACGGATGGTGTCTCCGGCATACCAGGCGCCAAACCACGCGCGCCAACCCATCTCCGTCGGTGCGGGGTCGTACAACAGAGAACCCGCAAGTCCCTGGAGCAAAGTTTGCAGGCTCGTAAACGTGGCCTGCCCGTATTGGCTGAGCGCAAGCGTCTCGTTAGATTGCAACCGCTGCAACCACGCTCCTGCCGTGAACTGGTGCCGGCCCTTACTCACAGAAACCCGGTCTTCATAGGTGAATAGATTTCGATTCACGTGTAAGTTGCTGCCGTTATTGCTTCCAGCCAGACCGAGTTGAGCCGTCGGATTCGAAGCCGCACTGCCACCCACAACCAGCGCGCCGATAGGGTCCCCAGCCAGGAAGCCAGGGAGCGACGCGGCCGGTGTGCCCGGGGTCGGCTCACCAGTAAAGAAATAGGCTGCTCGCGAATAGCCGGCAGTCGCTTGATTCAGCAGCGTCGGTGAGAATACGTGGGTCTCTGCCACGCTAGCCACCTGCTCCCGCAGACTTTCAGTGTCGGTGCTGTAAAGGTTCGTGCTGGTGGGCGTGAAATCAGCACTATCGTCAATTGTGTAAACCGCATTCAGCGTATCCTTCTCCGAAAACACGCGGTCCACTCGCGCCGTTCCGAAATCGTCGCGGATCGTTTGGAGAGGATTGTTGAATGCTTCGGAGATCCCGCCGAAGTCCGGCGCACCTGGGGTCGGTACGGGCCAAGCCGATACTAACGGCGTCACCCCCACAAAGACCAACCCCGGAGCGGGACACGTTTTTGGCTTCGGAGTTACGATTTTGCAAGGCAAAAACCCATTCCGGGCGCTGTTGTCCGGCACGAGATCGACACCGGTCTGATGTAGGTGCTGCGTGAGCCCTTCGAAGTTGACGAACCCGAACGTCTTGTTTTTCTGAATAGGACCGCCCACCGCGCCGCCAAATTGATTGCGCTGAAAGCCGGGAACAGAGCCGCCATCGAAGAAGTTGCGCGCGTCCAGAGCGTTGTTCCTCAAAAACTCATACAAAGAACCGTGCAGCTGGTTGCTCCCGCTCTGCGTCACAATCACCACCTGGGCGCCAGGCCGCTTTCCATACTCCGCACCATACGTATTGCGGAGCACGTTAAACTCGCGCACCGCATCCACGCCCAGCAGCAGCTGACTCGTGCCGCCCGGTTGCATGTTGTTTTCCGCCGCACCCGTAAATTCGACACCGTTCAAGAGAAACAGATTCTGTTGCGGACGATTTCCCGCGACGGCGAAATTATTGCCTACGGTCGAGTTCGATACACCGACTCCCACCGGTCTTTTCAAATGTGAAGTTAACCACGCCCGGGTTCAACGTGAGCAACAGATCGTAGCTGCGCCCATTCAGCGGAAGGCTCTTGATCTCAGTTCCACCCACCAAACCCGAGATATCTGCAGTAGTCGTATTGACGATAGGGGCATCCCCGCTCACCGTGATTTGCTGGCTCGCGTTTCCCACGCGAAGGCGGAAATCTACTGTGGCATCCTGGCCCACCACCAGATGAACGCCGGTGCGCGCCTCCTCGCTAAAGCCCTGCTTGATTACATGGATCTCGTAAGATCCAACACTTAGCGAATCGAGTTCATAGCGTCCTGCCGCATCAGTCACGCTCATGCGCTCCGTACCAAAATCCATGTTTTTAGCCGTCACTTTAGCCGACTGAATACTTGCCCCAGTCTGGTCCGTTACCGTCCCGGATAGCCCGGCCGACACTTGGGCCGAAAACGAAGACAAGGTGAGAACAGCCAGTACAATCAATCTGCAAGGGAATTTCGGCATGTCGTGTTAAAACGATAGTGTATCTGATACGAGACAGACACTTTTGAAGAAAAGACCCACGCAGGAGATCACAAACAACCTCGCCGCCGTTCGCGAGCAGCGAGGTCTTTCCGCATCGGCACTGGCCACGATGGTGGGCGTAAGCCGCCAGACGATCTACGCCATCGAGGATGGCAGCTACATCCCAAACACGAGCGGTGGGGCTCCGCTTGGCACGGGCGCTGGCTGTTAGTGTCGAGGATTTGTTCACGCTCCCGCAGCCCCTGAAATCCGAACGGCAATCTGAAAACGTCACGCTGCTCCCAGGTGACGAGCCTCCACCCCGGTCAACCAGTGCGACTGTGTGACGTGGACGGTCATCTGATAGCGGCTCCATCCGCGCCTCCGTTTTGGTATCTTCCGGCGAGCGATGCCGTCATTAGTGGGCGGACTCCCGTTCGAAGTAAAGCCAAAGTTCATCTCCACGAGCCAGACGCGAATTTTCATAATCGCCTTCTGTTCGCCGGTTGCGATCCCGGCTATGGCCGTTCTCGCCCGTTACTTACAATCTGCCGGCATCGAGCTCGTGCTCCTGCACCAAAATAGCTCGCAGTCTCTGTCGCTTCTGAAACAAGGCCACGTGCACATCGCGGGCACTCATCTGCGAGACGAAACCACCGGTGAGTCGAACCTCTCCGCCATCAGCAAGTTCTTCCCCGCGGATTCAGTAGCAGCCATATCACTTGCTGTTTGGGAGGAAGGTCTCGTAGTAGCAAACGGAAATCCCAAGCACATCGAAGGGGTGCAAGATCTCGCCCGAAAGCGCATCACGTTTTTCAACCGGGAACCAGGTGCAGGCAGCCGGTTCCTTTTGGATATCCACCTGAAACGGCTGAAGCTCGATCCGAAGCGTATGCGTGGGTACGATCGCACAGCCCCCGGGCACCTGGCCGCCGCTTGGGAAGTAAAGACAGGAGTTGCGGACTGCTGCATTGCAACCCAAGCAGCCGCTCGCGTATTTGGCCTTAGCTTCATTCCCCTGGAGACCTCGCGCTATGACTTGGTGGTGCGGAAACAACACCTGAAACTCCCCGGTATCCAGGCGTTATTTGACGCGATCAATCGGTTGAGCTTTCGCCTGGAGCTGAACAGTGTAGGCGGCTACGATACTGCAGTGACAGGCGGGCAAATACTGTAAAGAAAACCGTAGAAGATCTCCAGATGTGAACTCAGGCACTCTCCCTTATCTCTACATATGGGTGAGACTTGAGCAGCAAAAAGAAATGAATAGCTTACGTGATGACGTGCTGCTTTTTTCCTGATTCGATAGCTCAAAAGGCGCATTGCCAGTCTCAAGATCCAAGAGCCAAAATGAGCGGTAAGCGATAAGGCAAAATGCGTTTGAACTCTCCGTCTCTGATTTTGGAATCCAGAAGGTTTACACCAGCGGCGTGGATCTGGACCAATACGTCATCCTCCCGCAGCTCCGGGTCTGGCATTTCGCCAGCCCGCACACGATCGTTGCTTCCGTAACAATCGATGACGAATGCCTTCATGGTATTTTCTATCTCCAATTTCTCGCTGAATTAGAACGAACCGCATCGAGTTCCATCGAAATGAACTCGGGCGTGGACTTCGCGGCTTCAAATGAAGCAGCAAAACGTGGGCAGCCGACGGGGCGAAACCGTCAGCTATAACCGGCCTATCCAGCCCCGACCGGCACCAGCTTCTTGGATGCCTTCCAGAGTTGCCCGTTGATGAAATCGGGGGCGAGGCGGCGCATGAACGCGAGCTGTTTGGCCTGCCCCGGTCGAATCTCGAGGGCACCCGTCTTGAGCGACGCAAAGGATTCCTTCACCAACTCCTCCGTCGTCATCAGAGTGATGCTGTCGCCCTCGGCAAGTTCTGCCGCCAGGTCGGTTTTCACCGCGGGTGGCATGAGCTCGATGACCTCTACGCCGGTTTCCTCCAATTGGAACCGCAGTGACTGGGTGTAGGAGTGAATTGCCGCCTTGGTGGCGCTGTAGATCGGCGCGGATGGCAGAGGCACGAAGGCGAGCGCGGAGGACACGTTGATCAGGGTGCCTTTATTGGCCGTGAGCATGTCGATGAACGCGGAGGTCATGCCAATTACACCGCCCACATTGATGTTCATCTCTAGCATTAACCCAGCGAGGTCGGCCGCCGGGGCCTTGAGGTTCTTGTTGAGGAAGATGCCCGCGTTGTTCATCAGGACGTCGAGCTTGGGGAAATCCGCCTTCACGCGCGCCGCAAGGTCGGCGATTTGCGCGGGATCCGCGACGTCGCTCTGGATGGTGTGGAGCTTCGGGTGCTTCGCCTTCACCTCATCGAGCACCGCCTGGCGCCGGCCAGTCACGATGACTTCGTTGCCGAGTTCGACGAACTTGAGCGCGAAAGCAAGGCCGATGCCGGCGGAGCCGCCGGTGATTAGGATGTTGCGACCAGTGAGATTCATAGGAGTCCTTTCGTGGCTACTGTCAACAGAAACGCGTTTCATTTCTGTCGGACCGAAAACTTCTTCAGCCCTCACGAGTTCGTTTTTCGATCTCGTATGTGCATGAGATTATATACGTAATCCAAAGGTCGCAAAAAAACTCAAAAGCTGTGCAAAAGATGATCTCGCAGAGTAGCCAACACTCTCTGCCTGTCGGCAGGCTCGGTAAAAAGACGCGCAATGAACACGGCACCCGCCATCGCACCAAAAATGACCAAGAAATTCCGCTCCCGCTCTGTTGCGGTCACTCCCGGCATGAACTCCACCCACCGATCCGTAAGCTCTCTCATCAGGCCGGCAATTCGTTTTCTAATCCTGAATTTGGCGCGAGCAATCTCAGGCGCCAACGTCACAACCGGGCAGCCGGTGTCGGGACGATCACAGTGCTCGGGTGAGAGGTACCACCGAACGATCTCTTTCCACCTGTCCTCACGCGGCACGCTTTGCACGGAGGAATAGACCTTATCTCTAAAGTCCGAGAATCCCTGCGCGATGGCCTCGGCGAGAAGCTCGTCTTTGCTCCGAAAGTGCTTGTAAAAGCCGCCCACGGTCAGACCCGACGCCCTCATTACGCTGGCTACGCCAGGAGCGCTCAGCCCCTCAGCACGGACCTTGCGAGCGGCGTTCCGCACGATACGATCGCGGGTTCGCGTCTTGTGTTCCGGTTCGTAACGCATATCGGCTCTTCCTTGGATTATATACGTAATCCCATGGATTCACGATTCTCTGAGGGACAACAAACTGCGGACAGGATGAAGACAGTTCGGCGGCAACTGAGGCGGCTCCCTTGAACGAATTCGAGCGTGAGACTCGCCTCCCACTTTGACGGTTGTCGGCATGTTGGACAAGTGAATCCGGGTTGCTTCCGGATTGCTCTCGGATGACGGGCCATCTGGGAAGTTATGCCGCCTTTTCAGCCTTGCTTGTAGATTGACGGTGAAATCGCTCGTGGGTAACGGCGAAGCATTTTGCTGAGCCGTTAGATGATCACCTGAAGCACGGCTTGGATTCCTATTTCGGCAGGATTCGTGGTTGTAGCCAATCGCGCGTGTCACCATGATAAAAGTCGAGGTCGTCTGACATCATGGCGCCAGCGTTTTCAGATCGCAGTGGTTATAAGCGTCGAAGAGTTGCGTATCTAGGGACTGTATCTTTTCAAAGAGAGCTCCGGAGTTCGCGTCGGATTGTGCATGAGCCGGCCAGGCAACCAGAACCAATATGAGAAACAGGGCAGGGTGAAGCGATCGCTTGAGCGCGTTCGTGAGAGCAAGCCGGCACGCTGGTTTCAACATCGGCACAGGACTTACAGCACGGAACGAGTGGTCGATCCGGTGGTCGTGGAGCCGAGATTAAAGGTCTAAACGACCTGCACGGCTATTTCATTCAGCAGGACAAAATTGTCGCTATTCGGTTCAGCCCAGCGGCGAGGAGAAACGAGCCGCGGACCTGATCGAGCGTGTGATTCCGGCAGTCCAGCATCGGCCGCTCGATCCCGCGGCTGGTGACCTCTGGAAAGAGTAAGCGTAGTTCGGAAAAGCGCAGCCGCAAGCACGTCATTGACAACCAGAACAGCCTTGGCATCGAAGGACTTGGATAACCCATGCTCGACATTTCCAAGCCGCTCACCACGGGCAAGGTCCAGAGCTATTACCGCTCGGAATATGCCTCTGCTTCGAACTCCTATTTCACGCAAGGTGGGACATTGCGCGGCGCATGGCACGGTCAGCTCGCTCCAGTGCTGAAGCTGTCGGGGGAAGTGAGCGCAGAGGCGTTCGATCGCTTGGCAGAAGGCCAGCATCCGGAGAAACGGCGAGCAGTTCATCAAACATCGCGACACATCAAGACTCAACCCGGCGAAGAACTCGGGCAAACCGGGCGGGGTGGGATCTGACGTTTAACGCCCCAAAAACAGTGAGTCTCACCGCCTTGGTAGGAGAGGACGAACGCGTCCGTGAGGCCCACAGAAGCGCAGTACGCGCGGCCCTGGATGCAAGCGAAAAGTATGTGCAAGCCCGACTGGGCGGGAACACGGGTAAATGGATTGCTGCCACTTTCGAGCACGATACGGCGCGACCGGTGGATGGCTATCCGGTACCGCATCTGCACACGCATGTGGTCGTTTTCAACATGACCGAAGATCCGTTCGGCCAGCCCGATCACTGCAACCGTACGAGCTTTTCGAGGTTCAGTCCATGTCGACGGCCATCTATCAGAACGAACTCGAATACGAGCTTCGGCAACTCGGTTATCAAATTCAACGGGGAAAGAACCACGCGCCGGACATCAAGGGCTATTCGCCGGAGTATCTTCAGGCCGAGAGTCAGCGCTCGGCCCAGATTTACCGCGAGATGGAGGAAAAGGGCAGTGTAGGGCGCGAGCACCGAGCGCTGCGATATGCTCAGCTCCGTCG
>CAVYUB010000014.1:0-179939 GCA_963771565.1 uncultured Acidobacteriaceae bacterium | reverse complement strand
CTGCTGTATCCCGGGTTGCCGAAATTTTTAGGGCTAACCCGAGGTCGTTCCGCTTGGCGTTCTCAGGCAAATTCATCTCTGGCATTGGTGTACGCATCGTTACCGGCGGGCCTCCCAATGGAAACGAAACGTGATCGGGCCGGCCGCACTCCGTAGTCGGGCGTTACCAGTAAGTATGGATACGAGTCCTGCTGCCAGATGGTCGTAAAGACCCGCAACGACTGCTTCAGCGCTGTGGCACCGTTCCAAGCAGTAGCACCAAAAAGATAGCCGTTGCCGACGAGAGGGGCCCGTAATCGCTGTAATTTCGAGGAGTGACTCGAACACATTTTGCTCGCAGAAGCCCCAGCCATAAAACGAGTGCGATCCCAATACACAATTGCTAATAAACTCTTACACTCACGGGACTGGGCTCCACAATCTAGTAAACGAAGCTCTTGATTATCCTTAGAGCCCGGAGCAAAATTGGGGCTAAGGGGTCATTCGATGTTGATTATGTACCGCCGTCTTTTTGCTTCTCTGATATTCACGCTGCTCGCCGCCTCAACACCTCTTAATCTGTTCGGCCAAGCAGTTTCTGGAAACATCATCGGCACCGTCACAGATCCGAGCGGCGCAGCTGTTGGTGGAGCTGAGGTCAGCATTGCAAACGTTGGAACCGGTGGTTCCAATCAAACCACAACCAACGAATCAGGCAACTATACCGCAGCCAACTTGCCGGCCGCACTACACGGTCACCATCACGAAACCGGGTTTTCAGAAGTTCATCCAACAGAACGTCACCGTAAACGTTTCGCAATCCATTCGGGTTGATGCCTCGCTGCAGGTCGGCCAAGCGACGCAAGAAGTCACCGTCACCGGAGCGCCTCCCGGCATTGAAACGGACCGCGCAGTAGTGCAAACCCAGCTCAGCGGGGCAGAGATCTCGTCGCTCCCGATCTCCAATCGGAATTTCACCAATCTTGCTCTGCTCACGCCCGGTTCCGTTGTGAATACGTTCCAGCACGCCCCTAGTGAGAACCCGCAGCAGTCTACGCTTGTGAACACTGGCGGCCAGGAATTCGCCGGAACCAACTATCAATTGGACGGGATGAACAACAATGACACCGTGCTTGGCATCACCATGGTAAATCCTGCCGTCGACTCGGTCGGAGCCTTCACGGCTCAGAGCAACAACTACGATGCAGAATATCAGGCCACCGGCAACGTCATCCAGGTGGAAACAAAATCGGGAACAAACACCTTCCATGGCAGTGCCTTCGAGTTTCTCCAGAACAATATCTTCCAGGCCCGGGACCCGTTCACGCAGGGTCTTCATACGCCCGGTACTCCTGCCCCGCCTCACCGCGGCATCCCTGCACTCCGTTGGAATCAGTTCGGAGGCTCCCTCGGGGGTCCTATTAAAAGGGACAAACTCTTCTTTTTCGGCGACTACCAGGGGACGCAAAGAAGAATCGGCGCCTCTCAGTCGATTCGCGTCCCCACCGCGGCGGAACGCGCGGGAGATCTCAGTGATCTAGGTGTTCCAATCTACGACCCGACAACAGGAAATCCTGACGGAACCGGGCGCACCATTTTTCCCGGCGCCAATATCGCCGGCCGCATTTCGCCCCCCGCGGCAGCCCTTCTCGCGGCACTTCCGCCTCCCAATATCGCGACCACCAATCCCGCTGCCCCTAACTACGCCACCGGCACCGTCGAGAATTACAACACGAACCAGTTCGACACTCGCGGCGATTATTTTAAAAGCGATAACCTCCGCTTCTTCGGACGATACAGTTACCTGGCAGCGAATATCACGGCGCCGGTCCGTTCGGCCTTTACGGCGGCCCTGCGTTCCCTCAATGGGGCTTTTCCGGGCTGTCGGACGCGCTGAATCAAAACGTTGCTTCAGGCGTTACTTACACATTCAGCCCGAGTCTGCAGACCGAGTTCCGTTTTGGCTTCTCGCGTTATCGGGTAACCGTGAGTGCCCAGGATCAAACCACACAATTGGCCAATACTGTGGGCATTCCGGGCCTGAACCTGTCGGGCCGGCCCGACACAAACGGCCTGCCCGATTTAACGATCAACGGGTCAGGCGGTTTTAGCATGGGCTACAGTTGCAACTGCCCGCTGCACGAGCGCGAGACGCTTCTCGATTACGTAAACAACTGGACCAAAGTCGCCGGCAATCACACGATTCGTTTCGGCGGTACTTTCGAGATGGCTTGGAACCAGCGCTTGCCCAGCGATCAACATCGCGCCGGTTCATACCAGTTCAACGACTCCGTTACTGCAGACGCCAATGTCTCCGGCAGCGGTTTGGGGCTTGCATCCTTCATGCTGGGTGATCCATCCAGCTTCAACAGATTCGAACAGGTCTCGACGACCCAAGAGGATCGTCAAAACCGGATGTTCTACTTCACCCAGGACACCTGGCGAGTAACGCAAAAGCTTACGCTCAGCCTCGGTGTCCGCTGGGACGTGTGGTTCCCCGACTTTTCACTCAATGCAGGTCAGGGGGGCCGCTATGACGTGACTAACAATATCGTCTACATTCCTGGTGTTGGCGGTGTTTCACGCTCCGGCAATGCTGAGACACAATGGCGTAATTTTTCGCCCCGCATTGGTATAGCTTACGCACCGAACGAGAGGACCGTTATCCGAACCGGTTACGGACGCGGCTATACACTCGGCACGTTTGGCTGGACATTTAACGATCTTGCCGCGGACGTCTACCCGTCCATCGTCAACCAGAGCGTCACCGCAACATCTTCCTTCTTCCCTGTATTTCCTCTGACCACCGCGCCTCCACCAGTCGTATTTCCAACCATTCCGTCAAATGGCCTGTTGCCGTTAGCGAACGGCATCGGCGTTGCCTATATCCCCGCCAACCAAAAGATCCCTTACGTAGATATGTGGAACTTCACGATCGAGCGTGAGATAGCACCACAACTCAACATCTCTGTTGGTTATGTCGGCAATGTAGGACGCCACGAAAACGGTGGATTTGGGCTCAACGCTGCGATACCGGGTCCGGGTTCCAATGCCGATCTACGGCGGCCCTTGTTCATTAAATACGGTCTCACCCAAGGCATCTTCGATAAATGCGACTGTACCAGCAGCAACTACACGCGTTTCAGGCACAGGCTAACAAGCGTTTCTCCGCTGCGTATTCACTGCTCGCAAACTTCAGTTGGCAAAAGGCACTCGATTTCGGCGAGTTTGGCACGCCAACCAATCAATACAATGCGCATCAGGATTATGGGCCGGCAGATTTCGATCGCGAATATGTTTTCACGCTCGCGCACACCGTCGAGCTTCCATTCGGACACGGCCGGAAATATATATCGGGCGGGTCCCATCTTGTAAGTGCCGTGGTTTCGAACTGGGCATTTCGCGGTATTACGTCGTATTACTCCGGTTTGCCGTTTTCGCCTAGCATCGGCAATCAGGCCTTTCTGAACTCTCCTGACCAAACCAGCCGTCCGGACTTGGTCGGAATCCCCAACGTCGCGAATCAAACCGCAAACCTTTGGTTCAATCCTTTGGCATACGGTACACCGCCGCTTTATACTTTTGGCAATGCCGGCCGGAATTCCTTGCGCGGTCCGAATTTCCTTGAGCTCGACTGGCAGCTTGCCAAAGGCTTCAAATTGACAGAACGTGTTGGCCTCGAGTTGCGTTGGGATGTGTTCAACGTGATCAATCGCCAAAATCTCGCTCTGCCGAATAACCAGGTCGATTCACCTGCCGGCGGCCTGATCACGGATATTCAGGTCTGCTCGACGTGCGGAAACGGAATGCGTAATATGCAGTTCGGCGCGCACATCACGTTCTGATGCAGAGCGGCCGCTCGTTCAGCCTTGCCCTCCGTGCTGGGCTGATCATCGCCGCATCTGCGATCATCGCGCGGGCTGATGACGCTTCATTTCTGTTCGAAGCCGCCAGCCCGCAACCGTACACAGCCGCTTATCTCGGGAACGGCGCTATTGGCTTAGAAACTACTCCGCTCGCGACAACTCCGGGCCGTTTTTTCCTCGCTGGCGTCTATGATGAGACACCCGGCGACGTGCCCCGCATCGCTTCCTCCCCGGCTTGGAACGAAGTCGATATCTACAACGGTTCGCATTGGCTGAACGCCTCGCCGTCGCTTCCGCCGCTCGAGAACTATCATCAGATCCTCGACATGTACGACGGTGTCCTGCGGACAAGCTATGTTTGGGCGCAAGACAACAGAAGAATTAGCGTCCATATCGAGCAGTTCGTTTCCCGCAATCGCGCCCATTCTGCAGCGGTCCGCGTTGTCCTGACGCCTGAGTTCGCCGGTGAAATAAGGGTACGGCTTCCGCTTCATAATTGGCCTCCGCCCCACCGCTATGCGCTTGCACAAATCGATAAGCTCGACGCGGCAGCGCAAAAAAATCAATGGCTCATCTGGTATCCCGGCTATCTCGAAATCAGCAATGTGAATGTTCGAAGCTCGCCCGAGCACGCTCTGCTTTCACTTGTCGCGCACGCTCCCGGTACGAGCGTTCAGGTCGAAGAAGCCGTCGCGGCCAAATGGAGCGCACCGGCAGTTGCGACTTTCCATAAAGACGCTGAAGGAGCCTGGGTGCAAGTGGCGCTTACAGCACAACGCGGCGGGAGTTATACGTTTACGAAATTCCTGGCGTTGTTCACTCCCGCTGAGCCGATTCCTCCTAAAGAAACCGCCGCAGAAAGCGCCTCCGCCATCGAGCGAGGAGGTTGGGACACTCTGCTTTCGCAACATATCGCAGCGTGGCACCGGCTTTGGGAATCGGACATTCTCTTGCAAGGCAATGCTTCGTTACAACGATCTATCCATTCAATGCTGTTTTACTTGCTTGGCAGCGTGCGCGAGGATCTCGATATGAGCACGCCACCGATGGGTCTCAGCTCAGCGGGATATTACGGGCACATCTTCTGGGATGCGGATACGTTCATGTTCCCTCCCCTTCTGATTCTGCATCCCGATCTCGCGCGACCGATGGAGACGTTCCGGTCGCGTACGCGCGAGGCCGCGCAAAAAAACGCCCAAGCAAACGGGTTTCGCGGCGCAATGTATCCCTGGGAAGCTGGCCCGGATGGGTCGGAAACAACTCCGCGCTTTGCAAGCCAAAACGGCAAATATGAAAACCATATTAATGGCGATGTGGCGCTGGCCGCTTGGCAGTACTGGCTTGCCACGGGGGACCGCCAATGGCTCCAACAAGACTGTTGGCAGATTGTGCGCGACACCGCCGACTTCTGGGTGAGCCGGGTCTCATACAACCCAAAGCAGAAGCGTTATGAAATTTCCAAAGTTGTTGCTGTGAACGAGTCGCTAATTGGCGTGAATAACGATGCCTGGACCAATGCCATTGCCAAAAAAAACCTGGAGCTCGCCGTTGTGATCGCGCGCGCTGTCCACCAGCAGCCGAATCCCAAATGGGAAGAAATCGCGAATGCCATGTACATCCCGGAGAGCGACTCTGCGCTCCTGTGGTTTCCGTTGGATATGCACTTCCCAACCGAACGGACACAACGCGCGATTGACTCCGTACTGAATTGGATTCGCCGCGGCAAAACGGGGGCGATGATGGGCGTCGAATTCTATCCGATTTTGGCGGCCGAACTGGGCAACCGGCAGCTCATCGGGCAGATGCTCGGGCCAGTTTCCACACCCTATCTGCGCTCCCCCTTTCAAGTAATTGCCGAAACTCCAGGCAATCGGAATACCAATTTCATCACCGGAGCGGGCGCCTTCCTGCAACAGTTTGTATTCGGCTACTCCGGCCTTTGCCTCACCGAAAACGGACTCGAGCAGAAGTTTCGCGCTGTTTTGCCGCCCGGTATCCAGAAAATGACACTGAAAAACATAACAGTGCGCGGCAAACGAGAGACTCTAGTCTTTACTTCCGCGCGTCCGTAGCCGCATCTGTACGCAGCCGTACACTCCGATCGGGAACTTTTCTCCATTTCCCAACGTTTCCCACTTCGTCTTCGTCTAAAGCGCGAAAACGAGGGATATGGTGTGGGAGATCGGGTTGCCGCTGCAATTCGCCCATAGTTTGCCGGACAATCCGACCGACGCTGAGCTCGTAGAAGGTTGCAAGCGCGGAAACTTACGCGCGTTTGAACGGTTGTACGAACTCCATGCGGGGCGGATGAAGAGTCTTGCTTTTCATTTAGTTGGAAGCCGGGCGGATGCCGAAGATACAGTGCAGGAGGCATTCCTCAAGGTATATAGGGCGGTACGAGGATTCGAAGGCCAGTCATCGCTCTCCACCTGGATTTACCGGATTCTGATCAACTGCTGCTACGACATGATGCGCAAGCAGCAGCGATTAGCTGAAAGGCCAGCACCCGCGGACTTCGCTACCGATACTAAGCTGCCGCTGAAGATTGCCCTCGAGCGGGCGTTGAGCTTACTCAACGAAAGGCAGCGGATTGTGTTTCTGATGTTCGAGGTGGAAGGCCTAAAGCACTCGGAAATCGCGGGAATTCTCGAAGTTCCCGAAGGCACCTCTCGGAGTTGGCTGTTTGAGGCTAAACGCCAGTTGAAACGCACATTGATGGAGTCAAGCGCATGAAGTTCGAATGTGGCGATCTGGAGCGAGCTCTGGCAATTTCCGAGCTGATGCCGGAAGCCCGCGAACATCTGAAAACTTGCGCGGCGTGCCGTCGTGAGTACCGGTTGTGGAACGAGCTGTCCGTGGCCGCTAAGGAGCTGCACCAAGACTGGGACACGCCCGCGCTATGGCCAAACATAAAGAAGGCCATCGACTCCGAGCCTAAACCGAAACCGAAGCCGGTGTGGTGGAGAGAATGGAGGACCTGGGCCGTGGCGGCAACCGTGCTGATTAGCGCAGTGCTGCTGAGCCGGCCCTGGCAAGGGACCAATGCACCCGCTCCGGGCACTGAAGCGCAAACCGAAGCGCAAATGGTAGCCCCACTTTCCTCGAATCGCGATTTTCTGACCGAACAAACACTTCGCGAAGTGGAAAAAAGTGAGGCAGCTTATCGCCAATCAATTGACAAGCTGTCTCGACTTGCGGAACCGAAGCTCCAGAAGTCGTCCTCAGCGGTGACCGTGAGTTGCCGGGAGAAACTGTTGATGCTCGATTCCGCCATTTCTGAGACGCGCGGCAACCTGGCCCAGAACCGGTTCAATGTTCATTTACAGAGGGATTTAGCTGACTTGTACCGCGAAAAACAGCAAACCCTTCAGGAGTTACTTACTCGTGATCAGAAGAATTAGCTTTCTATTCATTGGATTGGCGCTGGTTTGGCAAGGCTTAGCTCGCGATGAGTATACGCGCACTTTCGACAAGACCCTTGCTTTGCGCGGCGGTCAGCGGATTTCGCTCGAACACAAGCTTGGCGACATCGTGATTCGCACCCACCCACAGCAGGATGTGGTGATTCACGCCGATATTCGCGTCTCAGCTTCCGACGAAAGTCAGGCAAAGCAGTTCGCGGATCGCCTGGAGATCCTAGTAGAACCATCAGCATCGGAGCTTTCGATTCGCACGCGGTACCCTCAGACTCCGAGTTCGTTTTTCGGCCGCAACGTCTCGTATTGCGTTCGCTATCAGATCACAATACCTGAAACAGCGCCTCTCGAAGTACGCAATTCATTTGGCGCGGTATCAGTGACCGGTGTGAAAGCAAGCACCGATATCACCACATCTCACGGTGCGCTCGAGTTTCGTGATGGCCGCGGGGCGCAGCGGCTTGAAAATTCGTTTGCCAGTGTCAGGGTTGACAACAACGTGGGCGATGTAACGGTCGAAACGAGCAACGGGGGGGTGGATGCTTCCGACATAACTGGTGCATTAAACATACGAGATCGCTTTGCC
The DNA here is from genome assembly GCA_963771565.1 of uncultured Acidobacteriaceae bacterium. Classification (GTDB taxonomy): domain Bacteria; phylum Acidobacteriota; class Terriglobia; order Bryobacterales; family Bryobacteraceae; genus Bog-105. Next base: position 172,092 of record CAVYUB010000014.1, on the reverse strand, counting down.
AGCGTGACGGCGGCTCGGGTTTCACGGGGACTGACGGTCACAAACAGCAATGGGGCAGTACAAGTTACAGATTCCGGTGGCATCGGCAATATCAGGAACTCATTTGGAGGGGTGACGGTACATAACTTTCACGGAGATCTCACCGTAAATAACGCGAACGGCAAAGTGGAGGCGCTCAATGTGCAAGGCCCAGCAGAGCTGAACACGAGTTTCGGCGAAGTGCGATTCGCCGATATCGGGGGCCAATTATCTATTAGAACCAGCAATTCGAGCGTCAACGGGGAAAAAGTGGGCGGCCCGATGACAATTCAGACGTCGTTCGGATCGGTCACGGTAAGCGACATTCAGCGCGGGATACGGATTCAATCAAACAATGGCAGCGTATCGATTGCAAAGGTGCATGGCGAATGCAACGTGAAGACCAGCTTTGGTACAGTGCAGGCGGCCGACATCGGCGGACAGTTATTGGTTCAAAATTCGAATGGCGGTGTAAAGGCATCAAACACGCAAGGAGCCCAGGTGACCACAAGTTTCGGACCAGTAATTCTGGAGGCTGTCTCGGGGCCTATACAGGTTGAGAATCAGAATGGGGCGGTCGACGCAACGAGTTCATCGCACGGTAGTTGTCAGCCGATACTTATTCGCACGTCATTTTCCACATTGCGTCTTCGTTTGAATCCGGATGCCAGTTATCGAGTCGCAGCAAGAACATCTTTTGGCAAGATCCGCACTGATTTTCCGCTGAACGTCTCAGGGTCAATTTCGAGTGACGATTTGAACGGGACGATCGGGGGAGGCCGCTGCGAGATGAGGCTGACTAACAATAACGGCACCATCGAGATTCTGAAGCCCTGAGGACGGGGAAGGCATCCCTTGAGTGACTGATAACGAAGTGAGATGTCCGCAAACGAACACCATCCGAGACCGAAAAGAAAACTCAAGTGCTTGAAACTGCGGTTCGACGTGATCAGATGCGCTGTGGCAACGGACTTGCATATCAATAACTCGACGAGCCGCCAATATGACTGTTGAAGCTGTTGACCGTCCGAAAACCAATTTGCGCAAAGTTCTTGTAATAGATGATCAGGCGGATGTCCGCGAAGCACTGCGGCTGCTATTGAAGCGCGCCGGATATGCGATTCAAATGGCGGAGTCTCCGATTGACGCCCTTGCAGCGGCGGCCTTTTGCGATCACGACCTGATCGTGATGGACATGAATTATACGTGCGATACAACGTCCGGCCGTGAGGGGCTCGAACTGCTCGAGCGCCTACACGCACAAAGGCGCGATGTGCCGATCGTCGCCATGACAGGGTGGAGCACGATTGAACTGGCTGTCGAAGCCATGCAGCGGGGAGCCTGCGATTTTATTCCTAAACCATGGGATAGTCACCAGATGCTTGCCGTGGTCGAGAAGCATCTGAATGCTGGTCGCAACGACGGTCGCTCGACTTCGTCGAAGGATACGGAACTTACAATCGCACGCAACGTGCAGCGGCGATTATTGCCTCAGCCGCATCTGAGCGCCTGCGGGCTCGAATGTGAGTGTGTGTCCCTGCCAGCCGGAGACATCGGTGGCGATCTATATGACTTTTTCGAAATCGATTCGGGAGGCGTCGCGTTTGCGCTCGGAGATGTTTCCGGTAAAGGAATCGGAGCCGCTCTGCTGGTGGCGAACTTGCAAGGCACAATCCGAAGTCAGCAGGAGCTCGCGCGTTCTCCCGCCAAGCTGCTCGACCGTGTGAACCAGCTATTTTTCCAATTCACGCGTCCTGAGCATTACGCAACGTTGTTCTTCGGTGTGTATGAAGCGGATACGCGAAGTATTCGATACGTGAACTGCGGGCATCCCTCGCCGGTTCTGCTTCGCGCTGATGGAGAAATCGAGCTTCTGGATTCTACGGCAACAGTACTAGGCGCATTCACTGGTTCCGTGTTTCTGGAGCGCACCGTTTCTCTTGCTCCAGGCGACCGCCTCGTCTTATTTTCGGACGGTTTGTCTGAAGCTAGACTGGATCAGCCAGACGAAGATTGGATCATAGACAGCATTCGCAGGCTCGGCAGCAAACACTCCAGTGATCTCGCCGGTGTGCTTGCCACAGCCGCCACTTCCACGCGTGAGCAACCCGATGACATTACGGTAATGGATATACGCGTTGTCTCGGCATTCTGACCGGCCAGGCTGGCGACAACTCAGACAAGCAGAGCTCTATTCACATTTCCTGCGATATCCGTCAACCGAAAATGGCGACCCTGGAATTTGTAAGTGAGCCGCGTGTGATCGATGCCCAGGCAATGCAGGATGGTTGCTTGAATGTCGTGTATCGGCACGGGGTCCGACACAGTATTGTATGAGTAATCGTCGGTTTCGCCCAGCACGGTTCCACGCTTCACGCCGCCACCTGCAAACCACATAGCGAAGCAGCGCGGGTGGTGATCGCGGCCGTAATTTGTCTTCGTGAGATGGCCCTGGCAGTAAACCGTACGACCGAATTCGCCGCCCCACACTACGAGCGTATCGTCCAGAAGACCACGCGCTTTGAGATCCGTGATTAGCGCCGCCGAGCCTTGGTCCGTTCCCTGGCATTGCAACGCGAGGTCCCGAGGGAGATCGTTATGTTGGTCCCACCCGCGATGGTATAGCTGAATGAAGCGCACTCCCCGCTCCGCTAGGCGGCGCGCCATCAGACAATTCGCTGCATAGGTGCCCGGTTTACGTGAATCGGGACCATAGAGCTGAAACGTACTTTCAGGTTCCTTAGAGAGATCCGTCAGCTCAGGAACTGACGATTGCATGCGATAAGCCATCTCATATTGAGAAATGCGCGCTGCAATTTCAGGATCTCCGTAGGTGTTCTCAGTGATCTTGTTCAACTCCGCGACACTGTCAAGCATGGCCCGGCGCGTGTCAGCATCGATGCCGTCGGGATTCGCGAGAAAGAGGACTGCGTCGGTTCCGCCCCGGAAACGCACACCCTGGTATTTGGACGGCAGGAAACCGGCTGACCAAAGGCGAGTGAACAGGGGCTGGTCGCGATTCAGGGCATTCGCTTGTGAGATAAGGACGACAAACGCGGGCAGATTCTGGTTCTCGCTGCCCAGCCCGTACGTCACCCAGGAGCCCATACTCGGACGCCCAGGCTGCTGGAAACCCGTTTGTATAAAAGTGATCGCGGGGTCATGATTAATCGCGTCGGTGTTTACGGTTTTAACAATTGTGATGTCGTCGATGATCTTCGCGGTGTGCGGCAGAAGCTCGCTGATCCAGGTTCCGCTCTCGCCTGCACGATTGAATTTGAAGATGGAGGGAGCGATAGGAAACGAATTCTGGCCCGATGTCATTCCGGTGATGCGCTGGCCCTTACGGATACTATCTGGCAGTTCTGATCCTGATAAATCCATCAGTTTCGGTTTGTAGTCGAACAGATCGATTTGTGAAGGTGCGCCCGATTGATGGAGAAAGATGACACGCTTGGCCTTAGGGGCGAAATGCGGAAGACCGGGAAGGCCTGGGAGGCCGGCAGAACGGGCTTCACCTGTGGTCGACCGGGCGTGACTTGCCTCCTGCGCGAAAAATTCCGGGTTCAGTAGGGAGGCTAATGCCATTACGCCAATGCCCTTACTGCTGCGGCCTAACAACTGGCGCCGCGTGAGAACCAGTTCGCGTTCACGAATGGGATCCATATTGTGTCTCAGTTCCTCGTCATCGATTCGTTCATATTGAGAATGGTGCTCGCCACAAGTGTCCACGCCGCAAGTTCCGCCGGCGGGAATTTCGGGTTCGGCTTGGATTCACCAATAGAGAGTAGATGTTCGGCGGCAGTCCTGTTCGAGCTGTAGTGCATGATTTCCTTTTTGTAAAGGCCATCCAGGATATTGAGTTCCTGCGGCGAAGGATCGCGGTCGGTAGCGAGTCGAAAGGCGTAGCGGACTCGATCCATATCGCCCGGACCAGCTTCGCGGAGGTCACGTTCCGCAAGGGCCCGCGCGGCTTCCACATAGGCAGGATCGTTCATCAACACTAAAGCCTGAAGAGGCGTGTTGGTGACCCCGCGCAGAGCGGTGCACTTCTCCCGGTCGGGCGCATCGAAAGTGTTTAGCGAGGGGAAGGGCACCGAGCGCTTCCAGAATGTATAGATGCTACGCCGATAAAGATCGGGGCCATGGCTCTGGACGTATTGTTGCGCTGAGAAATCGCCGCCGTACGCCATCTCTTCCCACAGGCCTTTGGGCTGATAGGGAAGCACACTGGGGCCGCCAATTTTATCGGTGAAGAGACCGCTAATGAATAGGGCGTTGTCCCGTATCATCTCTGCGGGCAGCCGGAACCGCGGGCCACGCGCCAAGAGACGGTTCTCAGGATCCTTTTCGAGCAGCTCAGGCGAGACCTTCGAGGATTGCCGATATACGGCTGAGGTGACAATTAGCCGCTGCATTGCTTTGACATCCCAATTTGTCCGGACAAACTCCATAGCTAGCCAATCCAGCAGATCCTGATTGCTTGGGGCGTCCCCCTGCGAGCCGAAATCGCCGCTGGTCTTTACGATTCCAAACCCGAAGTACATTTGCCAGAAATGATTGACCGCCACGCGGGCGGCTAGCGGATTGCCTGGGTCCACAAGCCACTTCGCGAGCGTCAACCGGTTACGAGGCGCGTCTTTGGGCAGAGGCGGCAAGACGGCAGGCACGTTGGGGTAAACCTGCTCCGCGCGATTTCGATAGTCACCCCGAAGAAGGATGAAGGTATCCCGCGGCTTCTCCATCTCAGACATGATCATCGTCGAAGGAATCTCTCGATCGATCTGTTCCAACCCTTTGTTCAGCGACTCGTAATCGATATTGAGCTGCCGCTCCGTGCCGTTGCTCGCTTCAGTCACGAAATACCGACGTAGCCATTTCCGTTGCTCTTCGGAGCGGCGATCGCTTGCCACGTCGAGCACGGAACGCAACGGATTGAGGAGGCCCAACTCCAATGCATCATTCGCGTACAGGCGGCGATTATAGATGCGCAAATCACCGAGCTGGCCTTTGAACGCTGTCCCCCAATCCTTATTGCCGGTTTCGAGCTCGCCTTTTTCAAACGAAGCGGTGGTAAGTTTGTCGAGACCGATCTCCGTGGCCACGCTGCGGCCATCGAGATAGATCTGCACGCCTTTAGCCTTGCCGGAGCCGTCGTAAGAAATGATGACGTGACTCCAATCGCTATAAATGACGCCTTCTTTCTCGGTCAGAGAGATGCCCTGCCGCGACTTCACCTCAATACCTGATTCCGGTCCATCGCTGCGAAGACGGAAAATGATATTGCAATTGTCTTTGGCGCAGTAATCAACCGCCACTTCATAGCCCGGACCCGCTTTGGGGGACTTCTCATAATGCTGCAGAACAGCCATACCGGACGGTCCGCCGGGCTTGATCCACAGGGTGATCGTGAAGGGCTGGGTGCTCGTAAATCCGCCAACGCTGCCGAATGAGATCTGAGGCTCTTCCTCGAGATTCGCTGCACGGCCGGTACGACCATCTACGTAACTGAGCTTTCCCTGGACGACTTTCGCGGCAACATCCGGTCGCAACCGATTGGCCAGAGAATCTTCAAAAGTGTACTCGGCAGTGAGACCGGACGTTACGTCTGAAACCGGCATTTCGCGTTGCTGCTGCTCCCATGCGATCTGCGCGGACGCGATTTCGCCGTCTTTCTGCTTGATTGTCTTTAGAAGCCGATCCTTCATCTCGGCTTGCTGCTTATTCGGCAATTGCAGGTACGGCACGGCATTACCCTTGTATCCATCCAGACCTTTCTCTGGAACGCCGTTAAAGAACGCGCCGAAGCTGTAGAAATCCTTCTGAGTGAATGGATCGTATTTATGATCGTGGCAGCGCGCGCAACCGAGTGTCACGCCCATCCAGGTCGTTGAGGTCGCTTCAATACGGTCCACAATGTACTCGTTTGCATACTCCTCTGGAATCGCGCCACCCTCGAAGTTAATCATGTGGTTCCGATTGAAGCCAGTAGCGATGACTTGCGATTGCGTTGGATGCGGGAGCAGATCGCCGGCGATCTGTTCGATCGTGAACTGATCGTAGGGCATGTTCTTATTGAACGCCTGGATCACCCAATCTCTCCATGGCCACATCTCTCGCGCGCTATCGATGTGATAGCCGTGAGTGTCGGCGTAACGCGCAAAATCAAGCCACTGCATGGTCATCCGCTCGCCGTAATGAGGGGAAGCGAGAAGGCGGTCGACCACTTTCTCGTACGCTCGCGGCGAGTTGTCCCCGAGAAAGGCATTCAGCTCGGCGGGCGTGGGAGGCAGCCCTGTGAGATCGAAACTAACGCGGCGCAGCAAAGTCGTTTTATCGGCTTCGGGAGAGGGGTGCAGGCCTTCCTTTTCGAGCTTTGCCATGACGAAATGATCGATCGGCGTGCGCGCCCAGGATTCCTCCTTGATGGCGGGCACATCAGGGCGCTTCGGCGAAACGAACGCCCAATGGGTCTCCCACTTTGCGCCCGAATCGATCCAATTCTTAATCGTCTCGATCTGAGCCGGCGTGAGTTTACGGCCCGAATAGGGAGGCGGCATCCGCAAGGTCTCATTCGGATTGCTGATTTTGAGATACATCTTGCTATGGGCCGACTCGCCGGGAACGATGACGCCGGGTTTTCCGAACGCACCATCCTTCGTATCGAAGTGCAGATTCGCCATGCGGTGTTTCTCGTCGGGCCCATGGCAAGTGAAACAGTTGTCGGAGAGAATGGGCCGAACCTGACGGTCGAAGTCAACGGACGGGATAGTCGCGCCCCAGATCCGCATGCCGGCACTTAGAGCCAGCGCGAATAATAAGCGCGATAGGGAAATCCGAGATCTCACGAGATCTCCTTTGCCGGATACTTTCCAGCTGCCAACACTGGCATCGCAGTAGTTTATAGTAGCCTATCTAGTAGCTTATCGCTCATAACGACCTGAAAGCCATGTCAACTAATCGCCGTACTTTCCTCGCTCGAATAAGCACCGGTCTCGGTGCGCCATTAATCCTCGGCGCAACTGATAAGTCAGGCAATAAAAAGCCGATCCTTGGCGAGGGCGAACACACCTATGAAGTGACCCATGATTGGGGCAAGCTTCCGCAAGATATCCAATACGGCAACACGCATGGCGTCTGCCTAGACTCCCAAGGATACATCTACATTCATCACACTGTATATTCCACGAGCGAAAAGGCCGACAGCATGGTCATCTTTGATCGCAAGGGGAAGTTCGTCAAGAGCTGGGGTAAAGAATTCAAGGGCGGCGCGCATGGCCTCCACATCCGGCGCGAGGGTAAACAAGAATTTCTTTATCTTTGCGACATTCAACGTGGTCTCATGGTCAAAACCACCTTGAACGGTGAGGAAGTCTTCACTCTCGGTTATCCCAAGGATTCTGAGCCGTATGCAAAATCCCGTGCAGAGGGCAAACCGCTCAAATACAGCCCTACAAATGTAGCCATCGCGCCTAATGGCGACATCTATATCGGCGACGGCTACGGTTCCAGCTACCTGCTTCAATACAACAGCAAGGGCGAGTACATTCGAACGTTCGGCGGACCAGGCAAAGAGCCCGGCCAATTGAGTTGCCCGCATGGCCTCATCATCGATGAGCGCGGCCCGGAGCCGATGCTCGTGGTTGCTGACCGAAGCAACAAGCGCATCCAGCGCTTCGCACTCGATGGCCGGCACATCGACTTTCTATATGGAACGAATGCGCCGTGTCACTTTAATATCTATAAGAATGGTGATATGGTCGTTCCCGACCTTTTCGCGCGCGTGACGTTGATGGATGGGAATAATAAAATCATTACCCATCTTGGCGACGATTCTCAAAGCGATTACATGCAAACCAGAAAGCTATCGCGAGATCACTTCAAATCCGGCAAATTTGTGTGCCCCCATAGCGCCTGCTTCGATCATGCCGGCAACATTTACGTGGTCGAATGGGTTGAAGTCGGAAGAGTAAGTAGGTTGCAGAAAGTCGCGTGATTAGATTCCTAACTTCGAAGATTGCAGTTATTGGTTGATTACGCTACCGTCGGCGCGTCGCACGATGCCCCAGCCGCCATTCAGCATCTTCCGCTCTCCTGTTTCGGCGCCAAACGGGTATTTTGCTGCGGCTTTTGAGTTTATCTCGACGCCCCAGCCGGGCTTCTCATTCGCATAAGCATAGCCGTCTTTCACCACCGGGTAGCCATCGAATACTTCCTGCAACCGGTCATTCGGAAACGTCCATTCCTGGATGCCGAAGTTGTAGCAGACAAGGTCGAGAGTCACATTCGCGCAGTGGCCGATGGGGGAGACGTCTCCTGGCCCATGCCAGGCTGTCTTGACTTGGAACGCCTCCGCCATCGCGGCCATTTTTCGGCATGGCGTCAATCCGCCAGCTTGCGAAACGTGCACCCGGATGTAATCGATGACACTGTCTTTGATCAGCGCGTTCCATTCGTGTGGGTTATTGAATAATTCGCCCATCGCGAGGGGCGTTGTACAGTTCGCACGGATCTGGCGGAAGTAATCGATGTTTTCCGGCGAGAGTGCGTCTTCGAGGAAGAAGAGCCGGAACCGCTCCATATCTTTTGCGAACTGCACTGCCAAGCGAGGCGGTACGCGTTCATGCACATCATGCAACAGTTCTATATCAGGTCCCAACTCCGTACGGGCAGCTTCAAACAACGCCAGGGTACGCCTCACGTACGGCTCGGGTTCGAAGATCTCATCTTGCGAGGTGGCCTTTGGAGACGGCTGGCCGGGAACACGCGCGGCACCATAAGCTGCCATTCCTGGCACGCCGACTTGTAGGCGTACAGCTTTGATTCCTCGCGCCATCAGTTTGCGCGCCTGATCAATACTCTCGGGGATCTCCTTTCCTGAGGCATGCGAATAAATGAGCGCTCCTCGCCTGCACTTACCACCCAGCAATTCGTATACAGGCATACCCGCCTGGCGGCCCTTGATATCCCAGAGCGCCTGGTCTATTCCACTGATGGCGTTGTTCAAAACCGGGCCATTGCGCCAGTACGACGAGTTATACATAGCCTGCCAGAGATCTTCGATTGCATCGGTAGGCCTGCCGAGCAAGAAGGGCCTCAGATACCGGTTCACCGCCTCGACAACCAGATCGGCGCGCTGAGTGAAAGTAGCACAGCCGTAGCCGTAGAGCCCATCTTGATCCGTCAAAACCTTGACGACTACGAGGCGTACGCCCGCCGGTTCCGTCGTGATCACCGAAATGTCCTTAATCGTTGGAATCGGCATGCCACGCAGTAACCGCGCTCCTGCCAGCGGTGCTGCCGCGAATGCAAGAAATTCTCGCCGTCTCAGGCGCTTAGCGTTTGCAAAGCTCCACCTCCTGAAATGTCCTTCTGCTACACGGTCGTGACGAGTTCACGACAACAGCCGCGCATCAGGTGCCGGTTGCAAACAGCACTTCCTCGCCCTCGCTGAGAATGACGCTATCACTAAAATGCATGACGGTGCCTTTGCGGCTCCGCTCAAGCCGGTGCTCAATGGGCGTGCGATTACGAACGACGCGGCTCAATCCAGAGCCACCCGTCCATTCGCAAGTTTGAAACGCGAGATTACCGGAATCGACGCGAATCGTAAGCTGTGACGATGTCCCACTCTGGATTTGGGTGAAGACACCCCATCCAGTTGCTGTTGACCAAAAACATTTGAATTCGGGCAATGAGGTTTTTGGAAAGATGGCTACTCGCCCCTCCCCTCCGTGATAATAAAACCCGCTCAGGGCGAGCAAGCCGGACCATGCGGCCATCGCCCGCGCATAGTGGTGTCCGCATTCGGCTTCGTCCCAGGGATTACGCCGCTTCCCGTCGTATCTGCCGCGTATGTTAGTGATGCACTCGAGACCTTGCTGCGTCATATCTGCATACAGCATGTGGGTCGCCGCCGAGTACTCAAGGCCGGTCATCACTTCGGCGAAGTAAGGAAAGGGAATGTGCGGGCGAGGGGCACTGGCATAGTCGCAGACTACAAGTGCCGATTCGTCATTCAGTGCGAACGTCCGCTGAACGGAATCGTGCTTATATAAGGTCGGCTTGTGGTTGTACCGATAGATCGATGCCAGAGTCTTCCGAAGATGGGCCGGATCGAGCAGCGGACCCAAGCCGCACACTTCGGCCACGTACTGCCCGACTAATTGATCGACGAGGCATCCCTTCCCGAGTTGATATTCAGGGTGCTGCGGATCATCAGCACCCATCGAACTCCGCAGTGAGGCTGCAATTTGTTCATTACGGTAGGGCCGATCTGCTGGACGTAGAACTCGCCGTTGAACAGGTTCGAATCAATCCATCGGCTACCGCTCTCGAACAATCGCCTGCACTCTTTCGCAAAATCAGCTTCCCCCAAGGTGCCTGCCATCTCCTCGCAAGCACGCAAGGCAGCTAAATAGTAAATGCCGCATTGTGGGTTAGGTCCATAAAATTCGACGTCATATGTGTTGTGTTGAACACCTTCTATGACGCCGTCCCGATTGCCATCCCATCCTCCCGGAATCCACGCGAACTCAATAGCCTTCTTGATACGAGGCCAGAGGCTTTCCAACCACGCACGGTCACCCGACAGCAGCCAATCGAGATAGGCATGTACGATCTGGCCCATCTGACCGTCCGCCGCTGCGAAGCCGCTTCGCTCCTTGCCGTCCGGCAGAAGCTGACGGAAGTGCATAGCGCCCGCTTCGTCCATTGAGAAACCGAACGCCGCTTTGCGCAGCGAACGAGCGAAAGTCGGAAAGAGAAAGGCTGTCGTCGTTTCATAGTTCCAAACGTGAGTACAGTTTCCGAAGCAGCAACCAAGTTTGTCATCCGCGCCTTCAAAGCCGTGGAACTCGCCATCCGCGGTGCGAAAGCAGGTCGTCGTCGCCAGTGTGGATAGATTTGAAGATGCTGCCTCGCGCACAGCCGCGGGAAGAGTACTGTTACGGAGCGACGAAGCAAAGAGCCGCGTCTTCCGTTCTAACCGTTCCAGATGAGCCGCAGCGTACTCCGCTGCATCCCAAGCGTCACCAAAACCATTGAATACCAGTTGCCGATAACGACGTTCTCCTCTCCCTTCGGTGCCTTCCAGCCGCAGCGGGCCGGAGTTCGATTTGGAAAATGCCACGCCAGAAGAAACTCATACGTCGCTGACCTCCCGCCCGGATGATGCGGCTGAGACAAAGAGCACCCACTGCATTTCTTCGTTCGGCTTCCGCCCCCAGTTCCCCATCGGCAGAGAAGTCGTCCCAGAACAACAGCGGCGAATTCCACCATCGGCCATAGGGCCAACCTCGCAGGTAACTGAGCTTGCCGTCACCTTGATTTAGGAGTGCGAGTAAAAAGCTGCCATGGAACAAATCGGTTTCGATAAGTCCGGGATTGGTCATAAATAGGCCCGATAAATCGCTACTTGAGCGGAACTCACTTGTCCTTTTATCCAGCTCCGGATTGCGAGAGGAGATACCGTCGGGCGGAATTACCGGATTTTCTATCGACCACGCAAGCGCGACTCGAGTTGACTGCAAGCCTGGATTACTCACGCGGTACCTCAAAACGGCCATCGGTAACCCCGAGTCATCCGGCTCATGAGGTATGAACGGCGAGAACGCTTCGAGCGAGACGCGTACCGGCACTGCATCGTCTTCGAAATCGATTCGCGAGAATGGGTACTCGCCTGTAAATCGGGCGGATGCAAGGCGCGGAAATCCAGGCGCATTCTCCGAGCCAAGACCGTTCTGACCTTCGTAGGGCGGCTGATAACGCGCCTCTAGCACGCGAGCTGTGCGTTTGCCATCACTCGTTTGGACCCAGATTGAGGGCAGGGCGTAAGAGAGATTGTTTCCCTTGTCAGCACGGTTGAAGATCTCCCAGTCGCGAAGTTGTCCCCGGCCCCCCAGACTAACGCTGCCCGCGCCAACGCCGCCAAGCGGGAAAGCAATCATCGATAAATGTTCCGCCGTGAAGACTCTGGGGTACTCAAGGGCACCGCTCCCCTCATTGAGTTCCTGCAACTTAGAAATCGCTTCGTCGGCTGTGGATTCATCGGCAGAGGTGGACGGCTCTGTGACGCTCACCACCCCTCCAAGAGCAGCCTGTCCCAGAAAGCCGCGGCGCGAGGTCTTGATTTTTTCCTGGCTCATAACGGCCTGCCGGTTAATGATCTAACGCAGAATATCATCATGGCCACTCGCGCACGTGCTCTGCGGGCCTTGACGCCCTACCAGCGCATTTATCGCCAAGGTTTAAAATTGCGCGAGGGACGGGTTACGGGGAATATTTTCATCAGCTACCGCCGCGAAGATTCGGCCGCTTATGCCGGCCGAATATGCGATCAGCTCGAGGCGCTGTTCGGCGACGGTCGAGTTTTCATGGATGTTGAGAGCATCCCGCTAGGGCAAAACTTCGCTCAGACGATTGAGCAAACGATTGCAAACTGCGCTGCTGTATTAGTCATCATCGGCCCGAGATGGATGCAGATATTGCGGAACCGTTCGGACGAACACCAGCAGGATTATGTCTGCCGCGAGATCGAGGAAGCGCTAAAACGGAAGGTCACGATCATTCCCGTTCTAGTTGGCGGAGCGAATATCGCTCAGCTCACCGAGGTTCCCGAGAGTCTGAGTGATTTGCCCCTTCATCAAGCTGCTGAACTCCACGACGCTACGTTTAAAGAAGATTGTGGCCGTTTGGAAAACGCTCTCAGATCACATCCTGGTCTAGGCGCTCCGCCCTTCAGAGCCAAAAGTGCACAGAAAGCAATGGTTACATGGACGGGTGTCGCCGTGATCTTCATAGCTCTAGTTGCGGCGGCCGTTAAGTTTATTGGCATCGCGCCGTTCGGCGAAAACCAAACGCGAAGTCGAGTTCATGCGCTCTTGGACACTGCCCAGACGGAGACAAATCAAGTCGAGTATGAACCGGCCTTCAAGACGTATGGCGAGGTTCTAAGAGTAGACCCAGGGAACCGGGCCGCGATGGACCGCCAGGTGGACACAGCTATGCTGTGGCTCCAAGACTTTCACGTGATCATCGGAGAAGGTCAAAAGGCGGAAGATCTTGCCGGGCCGCCGCTGTCTGAAATCATGTCCGTTCTCGATGCTGGATTAGCTCGTACGGGCGAACGTGGAGAGCGGGCGGCTGACATCCTAGCCCACCTCGGCTGGGCCCATTGGCTCAATAGGCATATTGCTCAAAAAGAGTTTGGAGCGACCGCGGAACAGGATCTGTACCGCGCCCTCAAACTGGATCCAGCCAACGTGTACGCTAATTCGATGCTCGGCAACTGGTTGCTTCAGAACCGCGGCAGCTTGGACGAAGCACTGCATCATTTCGACGTTGCCATCAAGAGCAACAAGCAAGTGGCACTGGTTCGCGAAATGCAACTAGGCGGGATGATTTATAACGACAATGCCGGAGTTCGATCGGAACTCATCAGGGTTGCAAATCAAATGAGGATTAACTCCGAACGTATGGACGAGCGATACAAGCAGCAGATTTTATCGGATTACAGTCCCGTAAACAATCACGCTGAGCTGACGCAAACGCTGTCCGCTCTTCCGCCCAATGATGCCTGGGCAACTTTCCTGTGGCTGGATGACAAGCAAGCTACAGGTAACGATCTGGAGGAGCAGCGGATTCAGCACGAATTCATCCAAGCAAGCATCGCAGAGATTGCTGGTAGGTCGGATGATGCGCTCGAGAAGTTCAGGACACTTCAGAGTGAATTGAAGCGACGGGCTTATACGGGGCGCATTGCAGACGAGGTTGCTATCGCAATTAAGCGCCTCTCCCGATCACCATATTCCTGACAAGACGGCCAGCTATTCCAGGTATGCGAGCGATTTGGTATTGTCGAGTCGCGATCTGCAATTCTGAGAATAGGAGTACAAAGCAATGACATTGCTCGAATCATTGAAGAAATACAGTGTCGTCGTGGCTGATACCGGCGATATTGAGGCAATCGCCCGTTTGAAACCTCAGGATGCAACGACTAATCCTTCACTGCTGTACAGCGCCGCGCAGAGTCCCGAATACCGGCATTTCGTGGACGAGGCGGTAGAACACGCCGAGCAGCAGGGCGGCAACGAGAAGGAGCAATCCGCGGCCTTCATGGACAGGCTATTCGTCAGTTTCGGCCGTGAAATCCTCAAACATATTCCAGGCCGTGTCTCTACCGAAGTCGATGCCGGCCTAAGTTTTGACCGCGAAGGCACACTCGCCAAAGCTCGACGTCTGATTGAGCTATATCAACGGGAAGGCGTCAGCCGTGAGCGCATTCTCATTAAGGTGGCTAGCACGTGGGAAGGCATCCGAGCTGCTGAGCAATTGGAGCGCGAAGGCATTCACTGCAACTTGACGCTTCTGTTCAGCTTCGCTCAGGCAGTGGCATGCGCGGAAGCTGGCGTGACACTCATCTCTCCTTTCGTCGGCCGGATTTACGACTGGCACAAGAAGGAACGCGGCGGCGCCGACATACCGATTGCCGAAGATCCCGGAGTGGCGTCGGTCACCCGCATCTACAATTATTTCAAAAAATTCAATTACAAGACACAGGTAATGGGCGCGAGCTTCAGAAAGATCGAACAGATCACACGACTCGCCGGATGCGACCTGCTCACCATCAGCCCCGATTTATTGGAAAAGATGCAACAGACGCAGGGCGAGGTCAAGCCGGCTCTGACGCCGGAGAAGGCCAAGTCCAGTGAGGGAGAACGACTTCATCTGGATGAGAAGACGTTCCGCTGGATGCACAATGAGGATGCCATGGCAGTCGACAAGCTGAGTGAAGGAATTCGCAAGTTCTATGCGGACGCACGGAAACTCGAACAGTACGCGCTCAGCCAAGTCCGCGAAAAAGTAAACGCCTGAGTTGCCGGCAATTCTTCGCTCATGCGCTCGCGAGTGCGTTAGCTGCGGCTCGGAGCCAAACCGCGACCGCGACCGCACCCGGGTCTGGGTGGCCGATAGCCCGGTCACCGAGATAACTCGATCGGCCGCGCCGGGGGATCATGCGTGCGGTCGCTTCGCCTCCCGCTTCCGCTGCACAGACGGCCGTCTCCAGGGCCTCAGCGGTTGATGAACCCTTTTCCAGAGCCGTGCCAAGCGCGTTTGCGAATGGTACTAAAGCATCAAGCATGGTCCGGTCACCGGCGACTGCGCCGCCAAGTTCACTAATCGCAGCGCATGCGTCAAGGGAGGCTTTGGCCCACGCCTTGGGATCACCCATATTCCCTACGCGGAGGGAATTCGCCGCCCTCAAAAGCAAGACAGCGTAAAAAGGTCCCGACGATCCGCCCACAACCTTTTGGAATGTCAGGCCGATGGCTTTGAATAGTTCAGCAGGGTTATAGAGCTGATACACAGGCAAACTCTCTTCGACGGCTTTTGCGCCACGCGCCAGACTAACCCCGAGGTCTCCGTCACCAACAGCTTGATCCAAGTCCGTCAAATGGGCTTCGGCGTCCATCAGAGCACGGCACGCCGCCTGAATCGCGCGCTGCATTTTGTTTGGCGGGTGCTCGGACCAATCGCCGTGCGGAACAGGAATGAATTGCCGGGACGCAACCAGTCGGTCCCGCACTCGCCCGACGCGCTTCGTCGCAGCATTTGGCCACGCGTGCGCTGACGTTGGAGCGTCGAGGTGCTTCAGGCGATCGTCGTCAACGCGCAGTATGGATAGTGATACGCCGGCTGCCTCAAGTGAGGTCATAAACGTGCCCGCATAAACACGCTCGATAGAGAAATGGCGGGACTCGAGCGAGCTCAGCGCACCGCGAGCGAAGATCGCCAACTCCATCGTCGTGGTAGCGCCCAGATTATTGATCAGCATGGCGATTCGATCATCTTTCTTCAGCTGCTGCGCCGAAACGATGGCCTCAACCAGCTCGTCCGCCAATTCATCTGCACGACGGAGGTGAACGCGGCGGATACCGGGCTCGCCATGTATGCCCAGCCCTAATTCAACCTCCTCTGGACCGAGTACGAAACTGGGTTTGCCCACGCTGGGCACAGTACCGGCCGAGAGCGCGACGCCCATGCTGGCTACGGCATCAGCTGTCACCCGCGCAACCGCGGCTACCTCCTCCAGGCTGTTTCCTTCCGCAGCGGCGGCACCGGCCACTTTGTGAACAAGCACCGTTCCTGCAATGCCGCGTGCGCCGCCGTGCTGCTCAGTGCCGACCAGCGCGATATCGTCTGCAACGACAACTGTCTCAACTCGAATTCCTTCACCACGCGCCATCTCGGCCGCCAGACCGAAGTTCAAGCGGTCGCCTGTGTAGTTCTTCACAATCAGCAATACGCCAGGCTTGCCCCCGACTGCTTGAATCGCCGCAAACACGGAATCAGGACTCGGTGAGGTGAACACTTCACCAGCGACAGCCGCACTCAGCATCCCTGCTCCGATGTAGCCCGCATGCGCCGGTTCATGACCGCTGCCCCCACCGGAGATGAGTGCCACCTGACGATCTCGTACTTCCTCAGCGTCCGCACGGAGCAACACGTGATGGTCTGACAGCAATGCCAAACCTCCATGCATCGCTAAGAAGCCTTCCATCATTTCTTCCACCACACGTTGCGGCTGGTTAATTAGCTTCTTCATCAGATCCCGGGATTGCTCACGCTACTTCACGGAAATCGACCATCGTGGGCTTAGTCCGGAATCCACGGCTCCGGAATGCAAGATATATGAGCCCTATGATGAACCAAATGCCTCCCGCGACTTTCGCCGGTTTTGATAGACCCACCCATATAGCAAGGCAGAAGACGAAGCCTACTAGCGGGGAAGCAAAATCCCGCAGAAAGTTCTTCTCAACGCCCTTTTGCCCAATGAAATAAAACTGACGAATGGCCGCTAAGTTCACACCCATGAACCCAAGAAAAGCTCCGAAATTGAGTAGCTCGGCAGTTAGCTCATAACTCAGACAAAGTGATCCGATGAACGCGACGCTCCCGAGAAGGGCGATGTTATATGTCGGCGTCTTCAGCCGGCTATCGATATGTGCAAAGAGACCAGGTGGTAGTATCCTGTCCCGCCCCAATCCAAACAGAAGCCGCGCCGCACCTACCTGCGAAGTCAAACCGCTGCCGAGATTAGCCACCACAAGCAGAAAACCCATTGCTTGAAAAAGGAGCACGCCTCCGACCCTGCGCGTTACGTCCATGAAAGCTGTTTCCGGGCGTGGAAAATTCCTGTAATCAGGCCAGACAAGCTGGCCGAGATAAATCAATAGTCCACCGAAGAGGCCCGTAAACAGGCACACGGCTACTACGGCACGTAGCACGTTACGCCGCGGGTTATGAACTTCCTCGGCCAGGGTAGTCACGCTATCGAATCCCAGGTACATGAGCGCAGCGAATGAGGTTGCGGAGGCGATCGCGCCAATCCGGAAAGTCCTTGGATTGTAGAAGGGTGCGAGCGAGAATAAACCGTGCAAGCCAGAAACGCCTACAATGTAACGGGTCGCCAAAAGCTCAAAAGCGATCAGGACTGCTCCCATAAAAACCAGCAAAATCATGTTCACGCGAGCCGTGAATTGAATTCCGCTGATGTTGAGTCCGGTCAAGATTGCTGCGAAGGCGAACGCCCAAATTACGTAATGGACCTGGGGAAGCAGCCGTTGGACTGAAAGCGAAGCAAAGACAATGCAGAACAGAGGCATGACCACATAGTCAAGAAGCATTGCCCATCCCGTGAGGAAGCCTACGTACACATTCAATCCACGACTAACGTATGTGTACGCAGAACCCGCAGCGGGATATAGTGAGGCCATCCTCCCGTAGCTGATTGCGGTAAAAAGAATGGCTATCATGGCCAGCACGATTGTGAGACTGGCGTGGCCGCGTGACATGGAGCACGCAAGACCGAAAACTGTGACGGATGCCGATGGTGAGACCGCTACGATTCCGTAGAAGATTAAATCGCGCAGCGACAAAACTCGATTGAGTTCGTTCACTCTTGGGAGAGACTGCGGATCGCGTAGAGTACTCACGGGTCAGCAAGCTCAGAGGCCGACTCGGAACAGCATCGCATTAGATTAGGCACTGCTGACCGGCACGGCAGCGGGAGCGGATTGAGAGGCGCGTTCCGAGGTGCGTGAAAGCAGCACGACCGCAATCATCGCGAAGAGGATACCGACACCCTGCAAGGCCGTGAGGCGCTCGCGCAAAACGAGTGGAGAGAGCAGGACCACGGGCAACGGATACAAAGCAGTAAAGACCGTAACGATGGATGCCGAGCCGCCAAGTTTCATGGCTTCAAACTGACCCCATGCGCTGAGATTGCTAAAGAACCCGCTACAAAGGCCAAACACAATTGCATGGGTAGAATACGACGAAAGCGGATGGCCGGGAAGAAAAAACGGTTGGGTGACAAAGTAACCGAGCGCCAACAGAACCATATTCGATTCAGAACTTATCCGGTTTGACGCTAGTTTCTGAAAGATGCCACTTGCCCCCCAGGCGATGAGAACGACGAGGGCAAACCACAGCCAAGAGAAATGCATGAATTTCCGCTAAAACGAGAAAATCACAAACGAGGCGACGGCAAAGCCAACGCCCACGATTTGAGCCTTGCTCAAGCGTTCGCGGAGCAAGAAAACAGCGAGCATGACTGTCACCAAGGGATACAAAGAAGTAACCACGGTCACGACCGAGGTGTTCGCGCCTCCTCGGTAGGAACTGAACAGCGCTAGTTGCCCAACAGCGCACACCACGCCCACCATCAGGCCGTAGAAGATGCCCTTAACACTCTTCTCAATTCGGAGCCGGCGCGTGGCGAGGAAGAAGGCCCCAACCGGAATACCGCCTATGTTGAACAGGTATTGCATCGTGCGCGGAGGAATTTCATCACCACCTAGTTTGGATAAGAATATCCAAGGCACGCAACACGCAACGCAAAAGACGCAGCACCAAAACCACTTAGCGTTGAGCGACCTCAGTGTCGATAGTATTGGCCAACCTAACATACTTTCTTGGTCAGCAGTTCGGAAAGTCATCGCATGAATGCATCCGCGAGGCCCCCATCTACCGCGACGATCTGACCGGTGGTTCTGGCCGAGCGCTTGGAGACTAGAAAATATGCTGCTTCAGCTTGATCGTCCGGTGTGATGGCCGCCTTCAGCAAGTTACGAGTGGCGTAAAAAGTTGCAAGCTTGAGTCGAAGAGATTCCGTTTCTTCGTCAGCATCGAACGGAATCTCATATTTCGCAAGCGAGGCAATCACACGCTTACGCGGGAACATGGTGGAACCTGAAAGAACAGTTGCCGGGGCAACACCATTTACACGCACAATGGGAGCCAGCTCGATAGCCAGTTCACGCACAAGGTGATTCGCTGCCGCTTTTGAGGTGTCATAGGCCACCGACCCTTTCTTGGCGACCACAGCATTGGCACTGGTCGTGACAACAACACTGCCGGCTAAGCCCTGTCGCATCCAGAGCGGGCGCGCCTCATCTGCCAAAATCCATGGCCCGATGACGTTCACGTCGAACGTCAGTTTCCAATCTTCATCGTCAATGCGCCCATGCCCGTCTGGAAACGGAAAAACGCCCGCAGTGATAACAACACTATCTAAGCCTCCGAAACCGAGCACGGATTGCACCAGCATCTTGCGCACGCTGGCGCGGTCTGTGACATCAGCATGAACACCAATGCTGTGACGACAACCGGAAATGCCCGTCCCGGCGACACCAAGCTCAGGGCCCGAAAACTCAGCGAGGCTCGCCGCGGTACTTTCAGCCGCCTGCTCGTTGATGTCGGCGCATACCACGTGAGCACCTTCTTTGGCTACCTTCTTGGCAATGGCATTTCCAATCCCACCGCCCGCACCTATGACAAGCACAACGTGCCGTGCCAGTTCCCGTTCTGCCGGCATGCGCTTCAGTTTGGCCTCTTCAAGCTGCCAATACTCAATATCGAAGGCCTCCTGCTGAGGCAGCGCGATGTACTCGTCAATAGCTTCAGCACCGCGCATCACTTCAACGGCACAGTTGTAGAACTCGGCCGTAACTCGCGATTCGCTCTTGTCTTTGCCCCATGCGATCATGCCGATACCCGGGATAAGGACGACTGCAGGACTGGGATCGCGCATGGAAGGCGAGCCCGCGCGCCGGCACGATTCGTAGTAGGCGGCGTAGTCCTTTCGATATCGGTCAAGTCCTGAAATCAGCTTCTGCCGGAGAGAGGCAACGTCTCCCGCGCCAGGATCCCAGTCCAAATATAAGGGCTCGATCTTGGTTCGTAAAAAGTGGTCCGGGCACGAGGTGCCGAGGCCTGCCAATCGCGCCGCGTCCTGGCTGTTCACAAACTGCAGAATGTTCGAATCCGAATGGATTGTAGCGATCCTTCGCCCATTCCGCGACAGCTGGCCTCGCAGCCATGGAAGCAGATCGTAAAGCAGCTCGTCGCGTGTGTGCTCATCCAGCACTTTATACTTCGAACCGCCAAACGTCTTCTCTTTCTTGTCGCGAGCATTGATGTAGCGAGCCGCGCGCTCGATGAGCGTCAATGTCAGCTCGTAGCATTCCCGGTTGGAATCCGCCCAGTTGATTAGCCCGTGTTGACCCAATACGATGCCTTTGAGCTTCGGATTCTCGCGCCACATCCTCTGCATTTCGAGCCCGAGCTCGAAGCCCGGCCGGAGCCAGGGTGTCCAGCCCACCTCCCCGCCAAATATCTCCTGCGTTAGTTCTTTCGATCTACGTGAAGCAGCAATGGCAATGATCGAATTCGGATGGGTGTGGTCAACATGTCTCGCAGGGATAAACGAATGTAGGGGTGTATCAATGGAAGCCGCGCGCGGGTTCAGATTAAATGTGCAGTGCGGGTAATATCCAACCATCGCGTCCTCTGCCGGGGTTTTCGGACCTTTAATATCGGCGGCTTCGTAGAGCGGCTGCAGTGCGAGAAGTTTCTCCTGATATAACGAGGCGAAGTTGGCAAGCGTACTCGTCCGCAGATCGCCGCCTGACCCTTTTACCCAAAGCACCTCGACGTTCTCGCCCGTCAAGGGATCTCGCTCGCCAGTTTTTGCTGAAGTGTTTCCTCCACCCGTGTTGGTTATGCGCTGGTCAGAGCCAAGCAGGTTAGAACGATAGACGAGGCCCTCGGCGGGTGCAAGCCGCGCGGCAACATCGTCATCCCAAAGATAATTTACGTACGTGTATTCAGAGGCGTGTTCAATCAGCATTTTTTGGAGTCCTCGCTGCTCTTTTGTTGCTGCCAAAAGCGAACTTGTGAGAACGAGCTACTGAATGTCCCTTGATGCCAGGGACACCTTCGCCGAGTTTGCAGTCGTCTTCCGTGCTCGTCTCCCGAATGGCGGCTACAAGAAGTAGCGGGGGATAAATTGTTGGTTGAATGTCGTCAGCCGTTCGGAACCGTCAGCGGTAATTGCCAGGGTGTCTTCGATGCGGAACGACCCCCAGGGCATCCGAAAAAGAAATACATCGACGCAAAGGGTCATACCCTCTACGATCCAATAATCGGCGTCATCTGGCATCCAAGGCGATTCACACTCCAGGCAACCGATGTTGTGCACCATCGCGTATGGACTATATCCAGCGTACCCGGCGCGGCTCAAAACACCCTTGCCTGCCGCATTGATCTTCTTTGAGCTGGCTCCGGGCTTTAAACTCGCGACGATAGCTTCCATGGCTTCGTTCGCAGCGTTAACAGCCTTCCTTATTTCCGATGGAATCTCGCCCAGCACGAAAGGCGTACAGAGCGCGGCATTGTATCCCTCGTATGTTGCGCCAGCCTGCAAGCAGATGATCTCGCGCTCCTGCACTTTTCGCAAAGTATTTCTGTTCATGCAAAGGTTCGAATGTTCCGTTCCGGAGGGGATCATCGGCAACCACGATACGGCGGTATCTTCCGCGCCACGCTTGAAAATCGAGGCGGTGATCTCCCCCATAATGTCGAGTTCGGTCCATCCGGATCTGATCCTTTCGACAACGTCCCGAAAGGAGTCGCTCACAATCTCGGCGGCCTTACGGATACACGCGATTTCGTTGTTGCTCTTAGTCACACGGACTTCGAAAACCAGCGGCTCGGCATCGAGAATTTCGGCTTCAGGAAAACAATTTTTTAGCTGGGCGTAGATAACCTGCGGGAAGATGAGGCGGCCTACCATCCCGATTTTCCTTACTGGGATTTTCCCTGCAAAGTCGCGGAACAATTCCGAGAACGAGTGCTTCTCTCCAATAATGTATTCAGGTGCGGCGACCTCGCCAACTTCTGGAAGGATTCGGACATCGCTGAGCCGCGATTTGTAAGCAGCCCAAGCCTGACTGGCCTGTCCCGAGCAGACGATTGCATCTCCCCGGGCCGGAATCACGATTGCGGCTGCTTCATTGATTCCGATGACGTCAGAGAAGTATCGTACGTGCCCCGGATCAAGTGCGTTCGAATATGCCACCACCAAGTCGATCCGTTGCGCTTGCATCTTAGCCTGGAGCTTCGAAACGCGCTCCGAAAACTCCGAACTGGGGATGCGTGGTAAAGCAGTCTGTTGCGTGGCGACTAGTGTAGTCATGAATGGTTCTCCATCTCTGATCGGCGTTCCTTGCTTGCCGCAGGTCACGCAAGCGCGCCCTTGAGCATATTACTGGCGTAAAATATTTCTGTCAAGCAAATATTGAATCATGAGCATTTGCCCAATATGGCTGTCTTGAACAAACGTGTGACACTTGACACCGGCCTGCTGGTAGCGCAGACTGAGAATCTCTCAGCGGCAAGAAACAGTGCGCATGGTGCGAGGACAACGTGAATATTGACCGTAGGCGTCTGCTTGTCAAAGTAGCCCGGCTGTATTACGAGGAAGATCTTACTCAAGCTGAAATCAGCATCCGGCTGCGCATGTCTCGCCAAAAAGTGCAACGGATTTTGGGACAGTCTCGCGAGGATGGAATTGTTCAAATCGCAATCGCTCCGATCACTGGCATTTTTTCGGACTTGGAAAAGGCCCTCGAAGCAAGCTTTGGATTGACGGAAGCCCTCGTCGTCGAGTCGGCGGCCTATGACAATCAGGTCGCGATCGCCAAAGAGGTGGGCGCCGCGGCTGCTGAATACCTGATCCGGATCAGCCATCCGGGCGACAAGATCGTCATGAGCTGGGGGAACTCGCTTCTGGGCATGGTAAACGCATTGACCTCGAGCACGCGGTTAGACGTCTCTGGCATGAGCGTTATTCAGGGGCTCGGTGGTTTGGGGGACCTCAATCACGAGATTCATGCCACTCAGCTGGTAAGGCGCGCCGCTAGCGCCCTTAACGCGCAAGCTGTCTTGCTACCCGCCCCGGCAGTCGCGGCGAGTCCGGCTGCTCGTGACGCCTTTTACAAGGATCCCTACGTCGTCCAGGTGCTCAATCGAGCGCGAGCCGCAGATCTTGCATTTGTTGGCATAGGTTCCTGTAGCGCCGAATCCATTGCCGTGCCGGAGTTCTGGCGAGCAATGACGTCCATTACCCTGCGTGATCTCATGCACCGCGGCGCAGTCGGGTCCATCAATCTTCGCTACTTCGACGCCTCCGGGAAGAAAATTGCTTCTGAGCTTGACAAGGCAGTGATCGGGCTCACTCTTGAGGAGTTGAAGAACATCCCCCATGTTGTAGGCGTTGCGGGTGGCTCCGCAAAGCTGAAACCGATCCGTGCAGCTCTCGATGCAAAGCTCATCAACGTACTCGTAACCGACCATGTCACAGCGCAGGAACTGCTGAAAATGAAAGACGAGAGCTTGGCCAATGGGCAGGGATCGGTTGTAGCAGGTGTCAGCGCCGCGGGAATTCCAGCAGCTCGTCCCAGTCGGACTCGCACCGGGTCGCGAGTCAGTGAGAGAGCCAGCATCCATTTAGCTAAATCACCGCGAGAGTGAACCGTTCGAGATCCCTCTACATAACAGACAACGCGCACACAGACTTGCAGTTTGTCTGCCCGTCCCCATGCGCGACTAATGGACTCGTAAATTCCAGATCGTGAAGGTTGAAGTGTTGTCATCCACTGCGGCGAGCTGCACAGAACCCGGCCATGCGAGTATGGCCGGGCGCTTTACTCGCTCAGAGCGCCGTACCAAAACTGGCCAGCACTCAGCCATCTTTATTACTACCTACTACGGGGTGCCTACGAATCCGCTACAGGTCGTCCCTCCGCTGGCGCACGCCCCGTAAAAGCCCACGATCCAGCCAGAGTTGTTGACTCCGTTAATCAAAGTCATGCCGACCCCGTGTGGATCATCCACCGACTGAAAACTTCCAGCCTTGTAGATGAATCCGTGTATTAGGCCGCCTCCGTCTGTGTAAGTCCCGACGACCTCGCCGTTGTCGTTGAGGCCAAAGGCTTGTGTGGACGTCGAACTGGGAAAGTCGAGCGTCGTGAGCTTTCCATTCGCCAACAAAAAGCCGTGATTCACCCCTTTGCTGTCGATATAGAATCCGGAACTCCATCCTAAGTTGTTAACTCCAGTCTCCTGCATGCCGCCCGGTGCGTGCCCGTCTGTTATCACTTGATATAAGCCACCGTTCGTGTCGAAGACCAAAGCATGATTGAGATTGGCGGAATCGGCGTAAAAACCGGCTGCCTGAAGAAGATTGTTCAGGCCAAGTAGTTGGTTGGCTGTCGCGCCTGCATAATCCCTTGTTCCAAACGTTCCGCCGATATCTAGGAATCCGTGATTAATCCCTTTGCTGTCGATGTAAAAGCCATCCGTGTTCCCGCTATCATTGATTCCGATAACTTGCGTCTGCACGGAACCTGGAAAGTTTTCCGAGGTGAAATGATTAGGCAGCGTAAGCACGAAACCCTTGTTCGGATGTCCACTGGCTCCGCTGCCGTGATAACCAGCGATTACGTTGTTCTTGTTGATGCCAAGCAACTGGGTGAAGGTGTCGCCCGGATAGTTGACCGTCTGAAAGCTGAAGGTCACCTCTGAGGCTGGATCCTGATTTTCCACCTGTGCGTTGATTGTTGGGGTGATGAGGTAAAGTGCGCCTATCGAGAGTAGCGCGCAAGACCGCAGTACGTTTTTGTCCATTGTATTTTCTCCTTTGATCCGCCCGACATACTCTTCTCGTTGTTAGAAATCGTATGGCGCTCTACACACGTAAGCGATATTTTCAATGGAATTCTGCCAGCAATTTGCAATGTCGCGAAATTTTTTATGAAAGTCCCGCTTCGTGAATTGCCCCGTCTAAATCAGGCGAACAAACTGTAAACCTGCGATCCTCCCCTGTGCGCTGAAACTGATCGGGATCTTTTGCCCAGATCGTTTAGCATTAGTTAGGATATTCGCCAGTTCGAATTCCCAATGGCGACCGCTGATTTTACTGTAATTTCGAGCGTCTATCAGCAAGTCGCACCTCGACGGCTGTGGTCAATTGCACGCAGGGGCGTTTTCTTGATTACGGTGGCCGCCGCATTCCAAAGTATTCCGGTCTGCGCGTGGGCCGCATACGCCATCGAATATCCAGCACAGACCAGCGGAGATGCCGGCGTCAGCCTTCCAGCTGAACCGGAACTTGAACCTGTCCGGGAGTGCCTCGAACGCGACAAGGCGTCTTGCGCTATGGCCGCGTTGGCCCGATTGCAAGATTCACCAATCGCAAAGACACCGGCTTACCTCGATCTGAAAGCCCAGGCACTCGCGCTCGAACACCAGAAAGCTGAAGCTTTCACCGCCATCCAGAGCGCTATTCAAGCGAATCCGTCGCAGCCTCGTTACCTGATCACTCAAGGTCGCATTTACCTGCGATTCGGCGACGCAATCGACGCGATTGAATGCTTCCTGAAAGCCGCAAAGCTGGAACCTCAATCCCCTGAGCCGCTTTATTTTCTTGGAACGAGCTTTTTCCTTCTCGGCGAGCGCAACCACTCACCCGACTATTACGATCGCGCAGAGCACCACTTCCAATTGGCGCTCCAAGTCTCGCGTGACTACCACCGAGCAGAGTTCATGCTCGGCGTCATTGACGCGATACAATCACACTTCGACCAAGCCCAAACCCACCTGCAACAAGCGCTTCGATTACAACCTTCGAATCCGTATTATCATCTGCACTACGGCATTCTGCTGAAGCACGAGGGAGAAAATTCCGGTGCGCTCAACGAATTGAAAACTGCACAGAAGCTGAATCCTTCATATGCGCTGACTCACTTCGAGTTGGGCACGGTCTACCAACAACTCGCGGATTACGGAAATGCAAAGAATCAGCTAGAGAGCGCGGTTGCACTGAACCCGAATCTTTCGGTTGCCTACTATCATCTGGGTGCTGTTTACTCACGGATGGGGCTGACAAATGAATCTAAGGCTGCATACAAAAAATTCAGGCTGACGAAGACCCGTCAGGAGGAAGAGAATCTCGACCCGGCTGCCTCGGCCGTCGTCTCTGACGAATCCCAAGCTCCTCAGGCGAACTCCGGACCGTAAGTTGACAGAAGTACTCCGTCATTGGTGGTCTCGCGGGATGTCTGCGGACCACGCCTTTGCGAAGCTGTTTTCCACAAGAAGCTCAACGTGGCGTATGCCGCAACGAGCCAAGCTGTCCAAAATATCCAAGCGCAATAAGGACTTCAGTCGTTCGACGTCTTTGACCCACGCGCGATCTGGACGTCTCTTTTCGGAAAGAGCCGCTCAAATGGCACATGCTCCGTGTACGGCTTCCCTTCATTGAAGTTCACAATCTTTCGCATCCATTGGTGGATCAGGTCGAAGCCCATGAGTGTCCCGACATTCAGGTTGTACAAAGTTTCAAGGTCGGAGGGGTGATCGATGATCTCCGCGTATTCAGTGGTCGCAATCTGCGCCTGCTGGTGGGCTGTGTCGAACAGCTTGAGGCTTGCCTCCAGATCTGCCACGAACTGATCATTCGAAATTGTATGTCTCGTGCGGAACGCCTGGTCGAAGGCGAGCAAAGCCTTGCGTTCGGTAATCTCAGCGCGCATATCGTCCCGGTAGGTCTCCGTCCGATTTATCAAATAAGCCAGTTCATGTCTACCCGACGGCTCGACCTTGGATTCGGCTGTCCTCATGCACTCGAGCGCCTTCTCGAGTAAAGGCATCGAACCTTCGAATATCCCAATCTCTTGCGGCGAGGCGATCATAAACTCCGTCCACCCGGCGTCCTTCGGCCCATCAAAGGGATTCTCCTGCAAAGAGTACTTATATACGACACTCACTTCCGGCAGTGGACCACAGCATTGCATCGTGATGGGGCGGGGGTCTCTGCCAAATCCTGGGGCTTCTTTGGCTAAATATGCCTGATTTTCCTCGAGCGTCATGAAGGCCTGATACATATCAGGCGCGGCTTTGGAGCCAAACACGCGCGCCGAGTAGCTTTTGTAAAACTCCTCCATCGTCAACTGCGGATTCCAGGCTGCCTCAGCCAAAAAAGAACTGTTGGCTTCGGTACCACGGGGTTCGGCCATCCACGGGGCAACACCCGTCAAACCGTACTTCGGGCCGTCCGTAAAAATGCGGTCTTTCTGGGTGTACACTCCGACGTTGAACTGCATACCCAACATGTCGCAGTCGTCGTCCAAGTAGGGAGTCATGGTCCTTTCCCGCTGCCCCATTCCGCCGAAGTAACTCATGGGCATTCCCTCGGGCGTCCCATACCCGCACCGGCCGCCTGAATCGAAGGTCAAAAATGGAACATCTTTCGGCAGCATTTTGTCGAACAAGGGCATCACATAGCCGCGCCCGACGGTCATCAGCCCCAGCTTGGCCTTGGGAGCGATCTCATCCCGTTTCGCCATCAGGTACTTGAATAGATCGAAGTACCCAATATCGGAGTCGACCATCGCAGGTCTGCCAATATCGAACCGATCTGCCCAAGGCAGCATCAACGGTCTCAGCTCCTGAAACGCTCCTTGCTGCTGCGCGAAGAAGTCACGGTGCTTTGCATTATTCAAGGGCATATAAACCTCCGAGAAATTTAGGAGGTAACCCGCCGCCTCAGGATAAGTGTCGATCAAAGCCTTCAGGCGATTCGCTTGAATCTCACGATTGACCGAATCCTGGGGATGCATGAACGTGCCGAAAACTATCTCGAAAGGCAGATCGCCGATCCTTTCACCGTGGCGGGCCAGATTGGGAGGCAAAACGGACATCTCGTCCACCAGCCACACCTTGATGTGCCTGCTCTTCGCATACCGAATTACCCGGCGCAGCAGGTCCTGCGCCGCAACATAGGCCTCATCTGGCGTTTCCACATGCTGCAACTCGGACGGCGCAAGGCGTTTTCCCGGAAACCAGCGCTTGCCGATCGAAACGCCATCCGTCGTGTGGGATCCGACTCCCGCGTACACGCTGTTCAAATAGCCACTCTCTTTAGTGGACATGTCGCCAATTTGCTTGGGCTCGCCTTGGTACGAGTATTTGAGGAAGGGACTATACGCGAACCACCAGATTTTGAGGTCGTTATATTTCATTTTGGCCATCTGGTCGAGCAATCGGACATAATCCGCGTACGAAAGCATGGTTATGCTCGGGTGGTGCGAGGCCTCCACCAAAAAACCTCGCTGCCCTATGGAGGGTTCCATACGCAGATTGAGTGCTGGTATCTGCAACGATGTCTGTTGCGCAGCGACGATGTCCCCGGTCAGACGGAAGGTTACTCCAAGTCGCTTCACTAGTTCGAAGACGGCATACATCGTGGCCGCGTCATCATTGCCCCCGGCCACAACAACCGGCCGTTTGTCGAGGCGGTACGTCTTGAGCACGAACCCATCGGTCTTTAAGCCAGGAAAGCCGGTCAATCCCGCGTCCACGGCCTGCTTGACCAAGCGGTTCTGATCCGGCCCACCAATCAGAATCCAAGCCTGCTGCGGAGATTGCGAAACACTTTGTCCATCGGCGACGATCCCAACCTCCGCACCAGAAAGAGCGCGCAGGTATTTCTGCAGCTCAGTTGCAGCATATTTTGAGGACTCCCCAGCGGCCTTCCCAAGCACGATCACTGCTTGCGACTTGCCGCCAGCGGCCACCGGCACGACGGACTCTGCGGGTGAAGAATCAGCCGAGGCGGATTGCGCTCTGGCAGGTGAATGAAACGCTGAGAGTGCGACGGCGACAATCCAGCAGAGCTTGCTGCCTCGAGCAAGCAGCGGGCCACACGTCCGGCTTTGGTCAGGTGAGGTGGATTCCACAGTTCTTTGTTCCTAGAAATGGAGTCGCAACGCAAATTCAAGGATCCGGGGGTCGAGAGCGCTCGTGACTTGACCAAAATTCGGGGAGCCGTACGCGGTGGAGACACCGTGAAGGTTTGTGTGATTGAAGATATTGAAAGCCTCAGCCCGGAACTGAATGGCAGCGCTCTCCTTAATGTGAAAGTCCTTGTAGAGGGCCATGTCGAAGTTGACGACACCCGGTCCAATGATCGACCCTACCGCCGCGTTTCCGAAATAGCCCGGAGGTGGGTTCGAAAATGCGCCGGTGTTAAACCACTCGTTTACCGTCTTTGGCCCTAACACGGAACTGCCGCTCACTCTATCAGGACGGGTCGCCAAACCGGGGTTCGAGGTGGCCAAACCCGGATCGAGGGCAAACCCGCTTTGAATTGTTGTGATATCTGAGAACTGCCAGCCGCCTAGTAAGGTGCGCTCTAAGCCGTGCGAGCTCTGGAACCACGGAATACTCCAGATCACGCTGGATGTCCAGACGTGATACGCGTTCGTGAGGCACGTACCGTAGGACCCTTGCGGGTTGTACGAATCCTGAACCGATATGCCAACCGTAAAGTTGGCACCCCTCCCATTCGATAAGCAGTGCTGCCAAGTGTAGGCTGACGTGAAGAACAAGTTGTGGCCCATGGGATGGCGAACTAAGATTTCCAAGGCGTTCCAACGTTGCTTCAGTGGGTTCGTTGATTGTGAAATGGATGCATAGCCCTGATATGGGGAATATACATACGGAAACACTGTACCGCTGTTGATCGCGGGGTTGAAGTTGTAGGGGCCATCCGGAAGCGGCTGATTGATATTAAGCGCTCCTTGCATGTGGTGCGTACCGTTTCCAGCTCCCGCCACTGACACCAACCAATCTCCCCGGAACTGATGCTGCGCGCTCAAGCTGTACGAAAAGACTTGAGTAGTCGGATAATAGTGCGGGTCCTGGGCGACAAGCGGGGATGCTCCAAGAGGAGCTACCGCCGCCCCGATCGGGCTGGGAAACGGCGGTGTCACTAATTGCAAGGTTGTGATAATCGGTGGATTTCCTACGCAATTCAGGCTGCAGTCGGTTGACGTTGGAACACTGGTGTACGTAATGCCATAGCCGCCCCGCACCGAAGTCTTGCCGTCTCCAAACACATCATAGGCAAACCCAGCGGTCGGCGCCCAATTGCCTTGGTGCGAAGTCGTGAAATTTATAGGAACACCGTTCTCGCCGTTAAGGACCAATCCGTTCAGCGGGTTGTAATTGGGCGTCGGTGTGATTGTCCCATCGGTGTTGACAATTGGAGCCTTCGTGGGATCGTAGAGCGACGGAACAAAATTAGATCCGTAGCCTCTCTGAACGCTCGGCGCTGTCAGGAACTCATACCGAAGTCCTGCCGTAATGGTCAGTCGCCGGCTCAGCTTCCACTGATCCTCGATATACGGCGAAAAGATCTTGTAATGATTGTAAGCACGCAGAACGGTGCTTGCCTGAGTAAAGCTTGCCGAGTCTCCTAGCAGGTAATCGGCGATGGGATTGCCCGTGAATTGACCGCTGAAGAACCACTGTCCGTTGCTGGCGCTGAAGGTGTTTTCGCGCGAGGTACCGAAGGAAAGAGCAAAGCCCGCGCGCAAATTGTGGTTCCCTCGCACCCAACTCCAGTCGTCGGAAAGAGTATCGTTCAGGTTGCTGGAATGTGGAGACGGAGTATCCGCCGTCTGTCCTATGGGTGCCCAACCCCCGGCGAAGTTCACTTGGGGCAGGCGGTCGGAGAGGTATCCATTGTAGGGCAATTGATAAACAAAACTCGGAAGCTGGCTCCGCTGATACAAACCTGCCGCTAGCAAGTTGACCACGTAACGGTTCATGTTCACGCTTGTGGTGTTGACCATTGAGGGCGTGACAATCCAGGTGAGCTGCACTTGCGCTAACGAATTGAAAGTAGTGATGGGGCTCGTATTTGTGGGCCACGGCGAACCGAGCCAGGTATTGTTCGGATTGCCGTTGGTCTGCCTATCGGCAAAATATTCACCCATCAGGCGCAGATTGTTCGTGATGTTATGGTCAATTTTGATCTCATCGTCGCGCGTGTTATTAATCTGAGGGTTCAGATTGATATAGTTCAGGAACCCGTTCTCCGGGAAGTTAGGCAAGGGTGCGAAGGCGTTCAGGAATGTCAAGGCATTCTGGTTGATCCGGTTTGCTGGGATCTGATATACCCCCGGCGCAGTCTGCGGAAAAAGCGCACCGGTCGTGGGATCGGTGATGGGTGTATCGAAAGTGCCGTTCCGCATGGCTGCGGTGGGATCAGCGCCATACAACGCGTTCGAGGATGCCCCGCCGGATGTCGGTACACTCTGCCCTCCTCCAGTTGCCGCAAGTCCGATGTGCTGCACGGCCCACTGCTGGCTCCAGAAGAAGAACGTCTTATTCTTGTCTTTGTTGTAGACACCCGGGATGTACACTGGACCACCAACCGTGTATCCAAAGATATTCTGTTTCAGTGGCGCGACGGCGGGGCTAAAGAAGTTACGAGCGTCAAAAGCATCATTGCGAACGTACTCCCACGCGCTGCCGTGGAATCGATCCGTTCCGCTCCGGGTCTGCAGCAACACCACGTTTCCACCAAACAAACTGTACTGGGCACTGTAGTTATTTTGAAGAACGCGCACTTCTTCGATAGTGTCAGGATTGGGAGTGATCGTGAGTTGCAGCATGTCGCCCGTGTTCATGTTCCAAATGCCGTCGACGTAGTACATCGTTCCGGTTAATGCCAAGCCGCCGACCGACATAGTGTTCACCTGCAAAAATCCGCCTTGCACCTGAGAGGTATCGGGGGCGGTATTGGTGACTCCTGGCATCAAGGCCGATAGGCTCTGAAAGTTTCTGCCGTTTAACGGAAGTGTTTCAACCTCCTGTTGGGACACTTCGCTCGAAACCTCAGCCGTAGTTGTTTGAACCTGCGCCGCCGTTGCGGAGACTTGGACCTGACTGGACACTGCCCCTACAGACAGGACTGGACTGACGGAAGAGACCTGCGCAGGGTGCGTCTCGACATTCTTTTCGGTATAGGTCTTAAAACCTTCTTTGCTAACCGTGACCGAATAAGTTCCAACTTGAAGGGCGGCTGCCACGAAGGTCCCGTCTGAATTTGTCTTGGTTGAAATTTGCGTGTTTGTGCCCTGATTAGTGATCGTAACCGTGGCGTCGGGAACCACTGCGCCACTGGAGTCGGTCACCGTTCCGCTAATTGTGGCTGTAGTGAGCTGCGACCAACATGGTCGCGACGCAAACACCAATACGCACACAGAGAGCACGATCGCTCGAACAATCGCTGATTTACATTGCCCTGTCATTCCCGACCTCCTCGCAAGTTTCCGCTCGCCTTTGCGGATTGGAAATAATTCTCCCGATCGGATGAAATATATCCCCCTCACAATCTGGAGTCAAGCATTTTTTTGACGATGAGCATTTGCTCACTCGCGTGTAAGACTGAGTAGTTGCTCACGTCCGAAGATCCCGAATATGTGAAGGTGAAAATAACACCTCGACGATTTAGCCTTGCAGACAGGTATGCACCCGCCTTGGTGGAGCCCCTAGTCGAGTTCGGACTGATAACACCAATCCAGCAAGACGGTGCGGAGTTTTTTGATCCGTCGGCCGCCGCGACTCCGTACGATCGCTCGACTTCGCGGCAGTCTGGGTATAAATCATGTCGGCGTTTCGGTCATTCTGGATTTGGTTGACAAATTATGTGCTCTCCAACCAGAGAACAAAAACCTGCGAAACAGGCCTTAGAAGCGCACGCGTCCGATAATTACTGAGGAAAGGGAGGAAATGACTGAACCTCTAACGATCCGTTGCCCCGACTGTGGCACGATCAATCGAGTGCCGCCGGAAAAACTGGAACAGGGACTTGAACCGATATGCGGGCGGTGCAAAACGCCGCTGCCCGTCCATAATAAGCCGGTCTTGGTAACTGACGCAAATTTCCCGGTTGAGGTCGAGCGCTCTCCGCTGCCGATCTTGCTCGACATGTGGGCCCCGTGGTGCGGGCCTTGCCGTATGATTGCGCCCATTGTCGAGCAGTTGGCGACTAAGATGGCGGGTCGTGTTCGAGTGGCCAAACTGAACGTGGACGAGAATCCCCAAACTGCAGAACGGTTTCATATTCAAGGCATTCCGGCTCTGCTAGTACTCAAGGAAGGTTGGGAGATGGATCGCATTGTAGGCGCGCAGCCCAAATCAGAAATAGTGCGACGCCTGGAACAAGCAATAGCCCGGGATAAGAGGAACTACTGTCCGGGTTATGTTGCATTTTGCTATGCACCACGCGACATAGAACGTTCATGTGTGGTTGAAGTAGATCCGCAGATCGATCGTTTCGGCGTGCCAGGATTTGGCCGATTAAAATGACCTCATGCTGGTTCGACTGATAGGAAATTTCGGCAATCCTCGCCTGAGACATCGCTGGCCGAATCTGCTCGACAGATCCCATAATCGGCTGCTTCGCGATATTGTCCAGCAGTCCAGTTGCCAATGCTATAGAACGCGGCTTGCTCCTGGCCGGCGAGTCTACAGGTAGACGATACGTTTCAAACAATCGACGGAGGAGCTGAACTGGAAAACAGCACAATCACCCTTGCTCGTTCATAAGAAAAGGCGCGCGTTTGTGGTTGGCTTCGTCGGTTTTTCGATTTTTCAAGTCTGCCGCGGTGAGTTGGTCGCTTGCCGCGACGTAATAGCCCACTCGCACCAGCCATAGCGGTTCGAGGTCAAGCAAGTGACCAGCGTGTTCCTGAGCCGACCACTTTTCCTGCGTTTTCTCGATCAGGCGCAGACGTGCGTAGAGGTTCGGAAGCAGTTCCACCGGAAATGAAAACTCAAACGTGCGTTCAAACCAGATTGGCACGTAACTCATGGATTCCGACGATCACCGCCGCTAATTGAGCTCCCTGACCCAGATATTCCGAAAGCTGATTGGCTCGCTACGGTCCCCGTGCGCCTGCAGCTTAATGGGAGCGGTGGTGTATTTTTTGTAGAACGGCTTACCGATGTACAGCGTCTCCCCCTTCAACTCGAAGTGATTCTGCACCAGCACGCCGTTGAAGAAGACCGTGGCATAGGCGGGAGTTTCCAGCAAGCCGTCGGTGGTGAACGTTGGTGCCGTCCACACTACGTCATAGGTCTGCCACTCTCCGGGCTTCCGAGCGGGGTTCACCAGCGGAATACCTTGCTTGTAGATGCTTGCAGCCTGGCCGTTTACGTAGGTCTTGTTGTCGTACGAATCGAGAACCTGCAGCTCATATCCCGCGTCGCCGGGCCCGGTGGACGCCAAAAATACGCCGCTGTTGCCGCGCGCCTGACCGGTGCCGGTGATGTTTTCGGGAACCTTCCACTCAATGTGAAGTTGGTAGTTTTTGAAGGTCCGTTTGGTTTCGATGTTTCCCTGCGCCTTGTTCACGGTCAGCACGCCGTCCGCGACAATCCAATTGGCGGGCGACTTATCACGGCTGGACACCCACTCATCCAGGTTCTTGCCGTCGAACAGCACGATTGCGTCGGAGGGAGGCGCCGTGCAGCTGGTACCCGGAGTCACGACCTTGGGTACCGGCTCCCATACTTCCGTGTCTTCAGGCTTCGCTCCGGTCGGCGTCGTCGTTTGCCCTGGCGCTGCAGCTGCTTGTTTCGTGCTCTGAGTAGCAGTCGGCTGTTGCGCCGCAAGGGTAGCGGCCACGGCAATCAGAGCCGCAAGCGCAAGAGATCTCGAAAATTGAATGCACATCACTTAGATGAGAATACACCCCACTGCCTCTGATCTGGGCAAGGCAAGCTGCCATTCGACAGGGTGCGTCTAAGCGGAGGAGGAAGGCTGCCTGCCTTTCAGACAAACTCGAGGACGATCTTGCCGAGTATGACCCTGCGCCAGCCGTTTATGGGCTAGCGCTGCCTGGCCCAACGGAAAACCGGCCGCAATCGGCACCTTCAAATTCGCGGCCTCCACTGCTACTACGGCGGTGATGCCAAAGTGTACGTCGATTATCTGACTCTGGCGCAAGAACGGAGAGAGGAGCCCAAACCCTGCGTGACGAAAGATGGCGATGACGGGCACCGGGAAGATCTATCCTGAGGGAGAGGCGGAAGATGAAGAACGATCCAGACGGGCTGATGATTCCATTGCAAGTAGGCACTGAGCTTCGAATCAAGAACAATGGAGAAATCCGTGTAGACAATCCTGAGCTCGAACTTGCGGAACAGACAAGCGCGGCTGACGCGGTCCTCTCGTATCGTTTCGATTCAGAACTTGGCGAACATATTTTGCGGTTACTTGACCCGGTTGCCAACCACCGGCATCTGCGGGTGCATCGCAGAGACGATTAGTTTTCGAATGTCTGAGTACGTTAGCGGTTGAACTCAGCGAAGCGACTGCGCAATTGCTGTCACTGCTATATCCTGTAGCGGGCGCTTCGTCGCCGAGCCAGAACTAATGACGTAAGGCGTACCTGGCTTCATGCCCAATCTGGCCGTACTGCTCATTAAGCGTACGGCATCCGAAGTCTGCCGGAGAGAGGTTAAAAGAGAGTCCCGCGAGACGCGGCGAACCACCGGGTCAACGATCCACCGGAACGAAACCGGGATGTCGCGGCTCAACGCGATCGCCTCTAGTTCAACATACACGCCGCCATCCCGTTGTTCAAATCTCGAGAGGCTGTACAATCGCCAAATGTAACCACGGCCCTCATCAAGAGGCAGCTTGCGCTCCCCTGGCTGACCGTAATCCTCGATCTCCTGCACACGGGTAGCGTACGCGACGCTGTACCAACGCCTGCTATCGACCCGAACGTACGATGATTCGTAATCGCTCTCTAGAGCGGTTCTCCGCAGTAGTGCTTTATTTAGCAAAAGCATGGAGAACTTGTCTTGCGTGCCAGCCTGACTAACCGGCTTGGAATCGATCACCGTCGGCTTGTAAAACTCTTTATACCGGCTGTAATCCCGCACGACCGCGAACACTTCATCGAGCGTGGTGTCTGGAAGGAACGCCGCTCCAATCCAGTGATGAATGAGCCCTGACGGTACTCTCTTCGGGTTGTGTGCTCCTACTTCAGAAACCAGGATCTCGCCCGCACGCGCTCGCCGGCTCCGATCCGGAGCTTCATCAATCCAGAGGAAGTGGTTGTTAGCGCGAAGGCGCTCCTGCATACGAGAATTCGCAGCGCGAACATAATCATTCCAGGCCTTCACCGTCTGTTCCTTCAACTGCGCCGCGTTCGAGATAGCCGGCACGCAAACGAAGGATAAGCCCGCAATGAGAACCTTAATAAGTCGGCGGCCCCAAGACTTATTGGCCAAACGCACATCCGTCCTCATCGTTCCTCTCCTTTGCGTTGCCTTGATCCGAGTGTTGATCTCTACAAAAGTGATGCACAGCTATTGAAGGTCGTCGCGAATATTTTTATCCGAAGTGATCTCAATGGAAACGTTTCCGCTTGAGTCCTCGTAATCGGATAATCAACGTTGCATTTCGCAAGCCAACTGATGCCGTCGTGAGTTTAAATTGATTTTAAATTGACGCGAACACTCGTACAGTGCCGTAAACACGAGCTTATTGGCGCTAGCGCGCCCCTTAGCAGGAAGTCGAAGGCGACGATTCGTCGCTCGAAGCGATAACCCGATTATCCGATTGGTTTGCGCGCTTTGACCCGCACAGTCGATTCTCTCTGGGACGCAAGAAAATCCATCCACTGCGGCATGCCGTCTCCCGTTTTGGCCGAAACTGGAATGATCGGCATGCCGGGGCGGACGGCGTGCATATTCTTGTGAGCGGCATCCCAATCGAATTCGACCGCGTCGGACAGGTCCGTCTTTGTAATGACCGCCACGTCGGCGCTGTTGAAGATTGTGGGATATTTGAGCGGCTTGTCCTCTCCTTCAGTCACAGACAGCAGGACAAGTCGTAGATTCTCACCGACATCGTACGATGACGGGCAGACTAAATTGCCAACGTTTTCGATGAAGAGGAAATCGAGATCCTGCAGAGTCCACTCTTCAAGAGCATTTTCCACCATCGCCGCCTCTAAGTGACAGAGTGTGCCGGTTGTGATTTGCTTGACCTGAGCTTGGCTACGCGCCAGACGCAATGCGTCGTTATCCGTGGCCAGGTCGCCCACGAGTGCAGCCGAGCGGTATTGCGACTTCAGCAATGTTAGTGTCTTTTCAAGAAAAGCAGTTTTTCCGGAACCGGGACTTGAGACCAGGCTGACAACGAATACGCCTGTTTCTTGGAAACGCTTGCGGAGCATCCGGGCTACTTCATCGTTGTGTTTTAAGATGTTCTGTCTGACTTCAACTATGCGCGGGTGAGCGCTCATGCAGCTAACTCCAAGGCGGACACTTGCAGTTCCCTTCCCTGTAGTACTTCAGATGCCGGCGTACCGCATTCGGCACAGCAGAAACATTGGATAGATTGAACGCGGCGTTCGGCATCGCATTTAGAACAATACACGACGATTGGGATCTCCTCAATAAGGAGGCGGCATTCTGCGAAAGCACTCTGTTCGGCCGCGAGCTCAAACGCCGATAGCAAAGCTTCCTTGACCACGCCCGCGAGAGGGCCGATTTTGAGGTAAATCGCGTCCACTTGGACACCGCCGCAGCGCTCTGCCTCTTCTTCAGCAATTTCCAGAATGCTCAGAGCGATGGAGAGCTCATGCATACGATTCTCCTGGATACATGAACGCGCCTAACGCCGCTTGCCCCAAGCTAATCCCACCATCGTTCGGCGGAACAGCAGCATTCGTCCATATCTCGATCGGCTCCCCGGCTAGCAATGACTTCACGTCTTCGAGCAAGAGTTCATTTTGGAAAACTCCGCCAGACAGCACAGCCGTGTCGACACAATGCGCTTCGCAGAGCATCTTGATTGCATTACATAGACCATCCGCAATTCCTCTCTGGAAGGCGCGTGCGATTTCACTGCGCTCGCGTCCACGCAAACGATCGCGCGCCACGGCTATGAGTAGCGGCCGAAAATCCAGTTCGTCTCCAATGATTGGGAATGGATACGCCTCGCGAAACGGCGCATGTCGAGCAATTTGCTCCAGCCACATCGCCGCTTGACCTTCGAAGCTAACCTCTCGAACAAATCCCAGTAGAGCAGCGCCGGCATCGAATAAGCGTCCGATCGAAGTCGTCTCAAATATCCGCATTCGCTTGTCTATCAATTGCAATGACTGTTGGTAGCGCGCAGGAAATTGGAACGGTGCGGCTGTAAGATCTGGCAGGTCGTCGATCTGCGCTACAAAACCGGCTGCACATTGGACCGGATGCCGCGCCGCTGCATCACCTCCAGGTAGAAGAGCCTTGCGTAGATGTGCGATGCGCTCAAAGCCTTCTGTCATGCTGCCCAGAAAGAATTCGCCGCCCCAAATACTCCCATCGTCGCCATAACCCGTGCCATCAAAGCTGACACCGATCACGCGCTTATTCCAGGCTTCCTTTTCAGCCAGCACAGATGCGATATGCGCACGATGGTGCTGGATGCCCAGCCTGCGCGGAGTCGGAAGCTCGACAGCGTGAGCGGTCGACGCGTACTGAGGATGAGCATCGTGAATGATCAGCAAGTCTTTCCAATCCACTTCGTACATCGAGACGAGGTCCTGAATTGTTTCCTGAAACGACTTCAGCGCCTCGAAATGATCGAGATCACCGATGTGTTGGCTCACGAATGCCTGGCCATTTACAACCAGCGTGATCGTGTTCTTCAGGTCTGCGCCTACGGCTAGCACCGGAATCTTAGTCGGGAGGGTTGCAACCGCACCGGGCGCATAGCCGCGGGATCGCCGCAGAATCACGGGGCCAAAAGCTCCAGCGCGAGTTACTGAATCGTCAACCCGGCGTGCGATGGGACGCTCGCCGATCAAGAATGCATCGGCGATACCGGAAAGGCGATGGCGGGCCTCATTGTCTTCATACGCGATGGGCTCGCTTGAACGATTGGCGCTGGTCATTACGAGCATTTCCGGTGCGCCTCCTGCAAACAGTAAATAATGTAGCGGTGCGTAAGGCAGCATCATCCCGATTTCGTTGTTCTCCGGTGCAATTTCGGAGAACTCGGTTTTCGCAGGCGCAAGAACGATGGGCCGGGCCGTCGACGTAAGCAGCGCTTCGGCATTCGGGGACAGATCTGCAACCGAGCGGGCGATCTGGATAGTTCTGACCATCACGGCGAACGGCTTTTCTTTGCGGTATTTTCGTCCACGCAGAGCCCGAACTGCCGCTTCATTTCGACCATCACAGGCCAGATGATAACCGCCGATGCCCTTGATCGCTACAATCTGGCCGGCCTCCAGCAAGCGGGCAGCTTCCGCGATACTGGCTGTATCTGCAGGCGCGCCATCTTGACCTGTCTCCAATCGGTAATGCGGTCCGCACACGGCACAGGCGACCGGTTGAGCGTGGAAACGACGATCGGTGGCGTCACGGTACTGCGCGGCGCAGAGCGGGTCCAGCGGCCAAGACTTCATGGTGGTGTTCGAACGATCATACGGAAGACTTTCAATGACTGTGTAGCGTGGGCCGCAGTTCGTGCAGTTGATGTATGGGTACAAGTAGCGCGAATCGGCGGGATCGAAAAGCTCGGCCAGGCATTCCTCGCAAACCGGCAAATCGGGAGAGATACGCACGGATGGATGGCCATTGCGGTTACTCTCGCGAATTGTGAAGTCTCTTAGGCCAGCCGCTTCAGACGGCAGAACGTCAATGGCGGTGATCTGCGCTGCGCGCGGCGGCTGTGCCGTGAGCTCATGAAGGAAAGCATCAAGGGCTGGTTCAGCGCCTTCGAGATGAATGTCGACGCCTGCTTCCTGGTTGAGCACCCATCCGGCGAGCGAATTCGCCCGGGCCAGGCGAAACACGAACGGACGAAAGCCCACGCCTTGCACAATTCCGCGCACACAAACGGAGCGGGCGGCTGTCATTCACCTGCCTCCCTCGCCACAACGCATCCGCGTCCTTGCCACCCTATTTGAACGGCTTTCCCGTCTTCCACCAGAACAGGGACGGTCCGCTGGCCGCTTGTGACCGCATGCATTCGCTTCAGAGCTTCCGCATCCGCTTCAACGTCGTACTCTTCGAAATCGCGCCCCTTCCATTCGAGCCATTCCCGCATTTCCTGCGTGTAGGGGCAACTCGCGGTTCCGTAGAGCTCAGTTTTCGGCATGATTGGCTGTCTCCATAAGTTCGCGGAGCGTGTGATAGATGGAGGCTTGAACTTCCTGAATGCGCGGGATGTAATCGGAACGGACGATCAGTGCACAGTCTGCCAATCCGCGCCGCAGAATCTCTCCGCCGTCGTAACCCAGCAGAGCGACGGTTAATAGATTCCGCTTGCGAGCTTCTTCAAACGCCATGATGATGTTTCGCGATCCGCCGCTGGTTGAGATTCCGATCGCTACATCGTGCGGGCGAGCCTGCGCAATCAACTGGCGAAGAAAAATGACTTCCGTTCCAACATCGTTCGCCAGCGCCGTGATATTGGCGGGTTCGAGAGAGAGCGAGACAGCTGGAATGGGCCGATAACCAGATGGCGGAGAAATGCAATCGAGCGCCCAATCATTCGCATCGGTTGCCGAACCCCCGTTGCCGAACAGGATCAGCTTACCACCGTGCTCGACTTGATCGCGAATTTTCAAAGCCGCGTTGGCGATCTCTTCGGACTCCTCACGAGCTACTTGCGCCCGCAGATTCGCATCTTCAGCGACCTTCACCTTGATTGAGTCAGCTACCTCGTCGATGACACCTGTAGTTTGCTGCTTCTCCTGCCCGAGGAATGGATAAAGAAATGCGGCGTCACCAACATCATGGCCCAGTTCGCGGCGCTCGAAGAAGACGTGCACAGTCTCCCATAGCGTGTGATACAGAATCTCGATCATCTCCTGATGCATGAATGCGTCGGGTGTAACAGCTTTTAGCGCGTATGAACCTTCTCCGGGTAATGCAAAGGTCAAGGCTCCGCGCAAGTGCGCTGCATCGAGCGCCGCCTGAACATCCGGATCACCATCGGGAGGGCCGAAACCCATAGCGATATCTTCCGCACGAACGATTGCTTCAAGCCATGGGCCGAAGAGAGTCGATAAATCGAGCGCCGGTAAAGCACGTTTCCCCACAATTACCGGATGCACGAACTCGACCGAGACGTGCTGAGCGTCGGTCGAATAAGGTCCGCGTCCGAACGCGAGCAGGCGACCACCTTGGAGAAAGCGGTCGGACATCTCACGGCAGGCCAAAGCGAGGCGCTGCGCTTCTTGTGAAAAAAACCTTTCGAAGAGTTGGTTCCGTTCGAGCAGCGCTTCTTCGACGCGGCCGGCGAGTGTGGAGCGGCTGGCCAGCATACGACTCAACAGATCCTCGGAAGGGGATCGCCTACCAGCATATCGATCACTCGCGTTCCTCCGTAAGCCGTCGTGACAAGCACAGTTCCGGATGGCTGTTCGCGTATTTCGCCGATGAAGACGGCTTCGTGTCCGCCTGGTGCATTCCGGAGAGCCTGCAATCCCGCATCTGCGTAATCGGGCGCAACAACGGCCAGAAACTGTCCTTCGTTCGCGATATGAAGCGGATCGAGGCCCAGCAGCTCGCACGCGCCCCGTACTGTGTCGCGAATTGGTATGTGGTCTTCAAAGACCAGAACACCCAGATCGCAGTCGCGCGCAAGCTCATTAAGCGAAGTTGCTACGCCACCCCGAGTTGGATCGCGCATCCATCGAATGCCCGGGGCCGCAGCCCCCGCAAGCGTTTCGACAAGCGGCAGCACGGAGCGCGTATCGGATGAAAGTTCGCCTTCAAGGTCGAGCTCTCCGCGTGCCAGCAGGATGGTGATGCCGTGATCGCCTATGGGCCCGCTGAGGAGAACTTTGTCTCCGGGGCGCACGGACTGCGGTGAAATCGTAAGTCCCGGAATGAGCCGGCCGATGCCTGAGGTCGTGATATACATACGATCGGCCTTGCCGTGTTCGACCACTTTCGTATCGCCACCTGCAATCACGACTTCCGCGGTTGCGGCGGCCTTGGCCATGGCGCGAACTTCCGCTTCAAGAATTTCGGTAGGCAGCCCTGCTTCGAGAACAAATGTGACGACGAGCGCTTCGGCCTTAGCGCCTGAGACGGCAAGATCATTCACGGTTCCATTCACGGCGAGTTCCCCTATCGAGCCGCCGGGAAAGCGCAGCGGTTTGACCACGAAACTGTCCGTCGTGATTGCAAGACGCGTTCCGTTGATATTCAGGTGAGCAGCATCTCCTAATGGGCTCAGTCGACGGACCAAAGAGAAGCGGCGCAAAAAGCCCTTCGACTAATCTGCGGCTGGCTTTACCTCCGGCGCCGTGAGCCATTTCGACTTGCGGGTCGCGAAAGCGGATTTTGGGAAGCGCATTGCTCATGTGCGGGTTCCGGCAACATTGAGACGGCGAGTGTCAATCAAGAACGCAGCGCCTTGCGATGCTCGTAATTGTAATAAGCCGCGCATGATCCTTCAGAAGACACCATCAACGCGCCAACCGGGCGTTCGGGCGTGCACTCTTTCCCGAAGAGTTTGCATTGCACGGGCTTGAGTACTCCCTTCAACACTTCGCCGCATTGCGCGGCC
Organism: uncultured Acidobacteriaceae bacterium; assembly: GCA_963771565.1. Classification (GTDB taxonomy): domain Bacteria; phylum Acidobacteriota; class Terriglobia; order Bryobacterales; family Bryobacteraceae; genus Bog-105. The sequence goes on along the minus strand of CAVYUB010000014.1, from coordinate 129,278 downwards.
TTCGGATCTGTCACGCGCACGCCCGGCACCGCAAAGCGCTTCTCGGCGTCCCATTGCGCGTAGCTATCTTTGATACGCAGAGCCGATTGCGAAATAAAACCCATGCCACGCCACTCGAAGTAGTGGCGTAATCCGAATACCTCGGCCATGGCTTTGAGAGCTGCCCGATTGCCTTCCCAGGGGACAACGCGTTTGTACTGATTCTCAACCTTTGCTTCGCGTGCCTTTAGCTGTTGCAGCAGCATGACAATAGACTGCAGCACATCGACAGGTTCGAAACCGGAAACAACGATCGGCTTGCCTTCATTCCTCGCGATCCACTCATAGGGGCGGCAACCGATGACTGTCGACACATGCCCGGGCCCGATGAAGGCATCGATGCGCATATCCGGCGAATCGAGAATGGCACGAATGCCGGGGATGATCGTGACGTGATTACAGAATACCGAGAAATTATCAATGCCCTTCGCCTTCGCTCGCATCAATGTCAGAGCCGTAGAAGGCGCTGTGGTCTCGAACCCGATCGCAAAAAAGATGACATGTCTCTCGGGATTGTTCTGCGCGATCTTTAACGCATCGGAAGGCGAGTAGACGATTCGCACATCCATGCCGCGGGCCTTGTGCTCGAGGGGGCTGCCGTGCGTACCGGGCACGCGCATCATGTCTCCAAAAGCAGTAAAGATCACGTTGGGATCTTGAGCCATCGACAGCCCGTCGTCGATTCTTCCCATAGGAAGCACGCAAACCGGGCAGCCGGGCCCATGTACAAGCTCGATATTCGCCGGAAGAACGTCTTTCAGACCGAAGCGATATATGGCATGTGTATGGCCGCCGCACACTTCCATGAATCGGTAGTGACGGCCTGGATCGGCCAGACGGCGGATCTCCTCGGCCGCTTTCGTGATTACGCCTGGCTCGCGGAATTCATCTACGAATTTCATACGCTTATGGTGCTGGCCTTAATTTCCGGTTCATCCAGGCCGTAACCCTTGACCTCTTCTAAAATCGCTTCATTCTCGCCCAGCATGGCGAGGGTTCGTATCTGATCACGCGCCTGTTCTTCGCTGATCTTACTCATTGCGAAGCCCACGTGAATGAGAACCCAGTCTCCCGTTTTAAGTGCCTCGTCCTGTAGGAGTCCCGTATCGATGTGGCGGCGCACTCCTACGACGTCCACTAAAGCGCGGTTCTGTTCATCGGGAAAGAGCTCAACGATCTTGGCCGGTATCGCCAGACACATCTAGGGAACCTCCGGAGTTAGAAACTGGACATTGTCCTTTGGCAAAAACTGCGATTGTTTTCGAGCCAGAATATCGAACGAGCACTTCAGCTCGTCTTTGAGCTTGAGTGTTCCGCCTGCAATCGATACGACGTCAATTCTGTAGGTGGTCTGCAGCAGCGAAAACTCACCGTGTGCCCGTAGTGTGTTGCCGATCAACGCAACCTGTGCAGCCACAGCCTGATCCCGCGTCACACCATGCAGCGAGAGTTTGCCGACTAGATTAACCCAGTATTGGCCGTCTCCCGCCTTGCTGGCGGAGACGTTCGAGCTTTCGAACATAATATCGGGATATTTCTGTGTCTCGAGCACGCGCTGATTCATGGTGTTCTCGATTTCGCGTCGATCTTTCTCGCTGATGTTGTCGATTACCGTGAGCGACGCGGCCTTAATGTTGATGCGAAGAAAAGCTTCTTCAAATGTGCTCCCAGAGAATCGCGCTTCGCCGGAAAACTCGCGTGCGGCCAGTGTCGGGCTGTGACCAAAGGCCGATAACATTCCACTTGCGAAAGCTCGCACAGTGAACTTGCTCATGTCCGTGTCAATCGCGTAATGTTCAACTTCCATAAAATGCGGATAAATTTCACGACGTTTTCCTCATCGGATCGTCTACTTGCGCATCGGCGATAAGTTTCTGGACCAGCTTGACCGCGGCATCGACCGACGCAGATACTGTTTCACTCAGACCCATATGGCCTTCTTCACCGCCGAGCGTGGCTGGCTCGCACCCGACTAACATGATGCGTCTCGAAATAGGCCCCATCGCTCGCGCCATGCGAATTACGCTCACGGGATTCATCGTGTGCGCGTCGAGGGCAATCGGTGCCGGCTCCGATTGATCGTCTTCGTTGACCTCGGGCTCAATTACGTAGAGAGTTCCCGGAGTATCACCCCGGGACAGGCATCGACCAGGATGATTAGATCGTAACCATCGAGCAAAGCATAGGCGAGATCGTAGCCGCTGATTCCAAAATCACGGACGCGAACAGTTTCCGGCAATTCCTGTGCACAAAGCCGACGGACAACTTCCACGACCAAAGGCGTCGTCGCCGAGGAAGATATTTCCAATCCCGGCGACAAGGATTCTCGGCTGCACGATACTCCGCTGGTCTTCGCTTCTCGCAACGAACTCAATTTCGTCCGCCGTGAAGAAGAAGCGGTGACCAGGTTGCCGCAACACGCCCAAGTCTTTTCCAGGATCGTCCTCGAGTACCACCGCGAGGTGAAGCTTGCCCTCGTAATCCTGTTCGATGGATTCGATTGCCGCTGTCTGACCAGCAAGTGCCAGATCAAACACGTCGCCGCCCTTCCGCGGGCGCAGACGAACGCGATCTCCTTTCTTCACTTCAACGCCGCCGACGCAAACGGACTCGACAGGAGCCTTGTCTTCGAGTAATTGCCACTCCCATTCGTTCATGGCGTCTCCTGGCGCGGTTCGCGCAAACCGCGCAATGCTCCGTGCATTTTCATGAACTGCTCCGGCGGCATGGATTGAGTTCTTTCCAGAATCTCGCGGCTGCGCTCGTCCGTCTGGTCCATTTCGGCCTTCTCCTGGTCGGTCATGGTCATGATCCGCAGCGTTAGGATCTCGTCAATCTCTGTGCCGTCGAACAAAGCGCCGGCACTTTCCGGTGCGATTTGGGGGTAATCGTAAAGAATGATCGGCGACGAAAGCATGGCATCGCGCTGTCCGTGTTCGCCGACGAGTACCGGCCAGGTTCCCACGTTTTGGCATTGTGCCACCACATCGCGCAGTCTCGTCCGGCGGATCAAGCAGCGAAATGAATTCGCCGCCTTCGACGCTGAGAATCGTGTGTGCCGAAACTAGTGATCGCATGAGCGCGCGATCGCGGTTCGTGTGAGTTGGATCGTCAAGTGAAGCGGTGTTGAACACCCGAGCCCGTATTTTGAATAGGCCTTGGCCCAGGTCGTCAGTCTTCACCTCAATCGCGCCTTCGATTTGCTCCCACTTGCGCAGGACGATTCCGTCCTTCTCTGATGTGGCAGCAAACGTAAAGCTGCGACGCACGCAATTGGACGGGAGTTCAGACAAGCTGAGTGGCGGCACAAGAACGTCGCGTTCAGTACCTTCCTGCCAGGGTTGCGCAGACTGGCCCTCGGTACTGCGCTCCAGGAGATGCAGAAATCGCACCCTGACACTCAACTCGGCGAGCTCGCCGGCCGTCTGCACAAGACATTCGGTCTGCATTGTCCAGGCATCATTGCCTTTTTGCGATTCAGAAAATGCGCGCGGATAGAGGACACCGAAATTCCAGCGTTGCCGGTTCTTGACTGCCGAAGCGCGGTATGGGTAAAGCATGTAGCCTTCGTAGAGCACGGCATTCGCGATATGTTCGACCAGCTTCGTGTTCACTGACCCACCGGCTCCTGTTCCGCCGCAAGCAGCCCCTCGAACGCCTGTTCCCAGGTAGGTATCCCGCGCTGCATTTTATACTGATGCAAGCGTTCAAAAACATCGCGGCGCAAGTAAAGCCATGCGCTATTCGGGTAATAGATGTCCATCATTTCCCGCCAAATGCGAACCGGCAGCCGGAAGCGCGCTTCCTTATTCCAGGGGATTGGCGCAACTTGCAGCGCTCCATCTGCACTGGCATAGAACACGCTTCCGCTGAATAGCAGATTCAACGGAATATCGCCTTCTGAAACTCCGTGGAAGTATTTAGTTGCGGCGATGTTGAAATCAAAGGTACACGGTATCTGGATGTCGCAAACCGTGGCTCCCGTGAGCGATTGAACTACCGTGCTCGCGTGAGTCCATAGCATAGGCTTAAGGGTCTGGCTCCAGCGTCCAGGTTCACCAAAAAGATCGAGTAGCTGTTGCTTCTCCTCAGCGCTGTAATGGCGGCGGGGCGCCTCGATCTGAATCTGGGCTCGCAGCACAATTGTGTGTATCGTTTCTTCCTGATTCGCATTTTCGACCTGCAGCTTCAAACCGAGCGTGGGTTGCGCTGCGAAGGGAACGGCCTCAGCCTCCAGTACTCGGAAACTTAAATCAGGCATTCGTAACCCCCGGGGCGGCTCGTTCCTTCAGATCATTGAAGAAGCGCTGAATGCCTTGCCACGCCTCGGTCCCGCCGGAAAAACCTCGCCATTGCGAACGGATCAGGCCAACCAGCTCGTAACACTTGTCGACGGGGGCGACGTAATATTCACTCGCGCGCCGCGCGTGCTCGAGGCGATTCACCAGCAGCGCTTCGGTATCGGACTCCATAGCGAGGAGCACTGGATTTTCTTGGACGATATCCACCCAAGTTTCAAGTGAGAGCATCGATTCCGTTGGGCCGGCTGGACTCGGATAGAAGGCGAGAACTCGATTTTCAATGCTGCTCTTCAAGAAAAAAGCCATCCCGATCGGAATCGAGAGGCTATCCCATTGCGCATCCGTCATCCGAAAATCGATCAGAAACCGGATGCGTCGGGGAACACGCTTATATTTTGTCTGTCCAGTCGAAGGGAAGAGGATTGCGCAGGCGCCACACGTGCAAATGAGCTTTCGGGAAACAGGATCGATCAGATGCTGGTGCTCTGGCGATAATCCAACCCCACAAAGGTCGCAGTGCTCTCGTGCCTTTGGCTGGCGAACCAAGCTGCGCAAATTCGAGAATGAGCCGTATTGTTCTTGCTCCATAGCGGGCTCACGTCGGCGAAATTGCAACAGGATGAGCGGCAGATCCGTTGCTCGTCTGCAAACTAGTCAGCGGCACAAATGCGGATGCACCGGCCTGACCGTCCATTCCCTCAATGAGAACTTCTACAGCGTCCGGAGCCGTTTCAAACAATGCGTCGCGAATGGCGGACTCGATTTCACGGCCCGTTGACCCGCAACTATGGCCGCCCATTTTGACGAGCAGATGGACCCGGGTAGGCTCGACTGCGAGCACATCGAGAGCGGCGCCGCGAGAAATTACGAATTTGCGGGCCTTCTCCAGCCCGCGTTGTACACGAGTTTCGAAGTCATCGGGATGCAAGTCGTACAAAACCAGGAGGCTGCCCACGAGCTCATCCTTTCCGAGCGATTCAAGAATATGAGCGCCTCTGTCCCCGGCCTTCGATACGATCGCCAGCATGCGCTCGATCGCGCCGCCATGCAGATCCATCAGTGCTTGGACGAGCTCTTTTGCGGCAGCACGCGAAGCTGGATCGGCGGTCGATTCTAGCTGCTGAACCAGTCCGTCGATTCGCCCCACGCGCTCACGGAACTCCTGACTGTCGGTCATTGAGGGCCTGTCAGTGAAGCCCGAACGTAGTCGAATGCACCGTGTCTAGCACCTTGCCGTTGCCAAGATACATGTGTACTCCGCAGGGCAGACACGGATCGAAGCTGCGCACGGTACGCATAATATCTATCCCTTTAAAGTTGTCTGGGCCGTTGTCCTCGAAAATCGGCGTGTGTTGCACGGCATCTTCGTAAGGCCCTGGGGTGCCGTAGACATCCCGCGGGCTAGCGTTCCACGGCGTCGGCGGGTAGGGATGATAGTTCGCGATTTTGCCGTCGCGGATTACGACGTGATGCGACAGAACGCCACGAACAGCCTCATGGAAGCCGCAGCTGATAGCTTCATCCGGAACCTTGAAATCCGACCAGGTTTTTGTTTTGCCGGCATGCAGCTCCTGCATGGCCTTCTCGGCGAAATGAAGGGCAGCCGCAGCAGCATACGCCTGGAAATAGGTTCGGGCGCGGTCTCGCTCGATGGTGTTGCTCCACTGCGGGATCTTCCACTCGAACTCGACTTCGGGCATCGTCATCGTCTTGGGGAGATAGATTTTCACGCTTGTTCCCGTAGCTTTGACATAGCCGATATCGACAAGCCCGGAGAGTGCCGTCGCCCAAAACCGTGCGAGAGGTCCCCCACCTGTATCGAGTGCGAGGTAGTCGCCACTGCGCTTGTCGTACCAACGCGGCGACATGACCCATGTGTAGTTTCCTTTGAAATCGCGCTTCTGGGGGCGTGGCACTGTGGTCTGGTTCCAAGGATGCCGTTTATCGACCGGATTACCCAGCGGGTCAGTCTTCACGAACGTCTCACCATTCTGCCAGTCGTCGTAATACGAACTGCCCAGGAGAATGCGAAGGTTGAGATTAATGTCGACGAGATCGTTGGTTACCAACTCGCCATCGACCACAACGCCTGGCGTGACATACATCGCACGTCCCCAATCGGTCATGTTCTTGTATTTGTAATCGCAAACGTGTGGATTATTCCACGAGCCCCAGCAGCCCAAGAGCGTGCGGCGATGGCCTACTTTTTCGTAGCCGGGCATGGCCTCGTAGAAGAAGTTGAATAGATCGTCATGCAGCGGGACTACCTTCTTCATGAACTCCACGTATTTCATCAATCTGACAAGGTAATCCGTGAATAACTGAACGGTCGGAACAGTACCGACGCCTCCCGGATACAAAGTTGAGGGATGGACGTGGCGTCCTTCCATCAGACAGAACATTTCGCGCGTCAGGCGGCTCATCTGAAGAGCTTCGCGATAGAAAGATCCGGTAAACGGATTTAAGGCGCGCATGATATCCGCGATGGTTCGGAAGCCGTGGAGGTTCGAATGATCTGCGAGCCTGCTTTCGGCTTTCGCCAGAACACCGGGATTGGTTTCTTTCACCATCTGCTCGCAAAAATCGACACCCGACCAAGTTGTCTTGGAAGATGTTGTGATCGAACATGTACTCCGCGGCTTCTCCGAGGTTGGTGATCCACTCAGCCATGTCCGGGGGCCGAACCCCGAAAGCCATATTCTGGGCGTAAACCGCGCAGGTCGCGTGATTGTCGCCACAAATGCCGCAGATCCGGCTGGTAATGAAATGCGCGTCGCGCGGATCTTTCCCCTTCATGAATATGCTGTAGCCGCGAAAAATGGACGAGGTGCTGTAACACTCGGCAACTTCCCGGTTATCAAAGTCGATCTTCGTAAAGATACCCAGGCTGCCGACGATCCGCGTGATGGGATCCCAATTCATCTCCACGAGATTGCGTCTCTTGCTCTCAGTTTCGGTTGTAGGTGCAGTGATGGTACTCATTTAGATCAATCCTCTTTTCAATACGCTCTCGGGTGATAACCGGTCGTGAGCTCCCTGCCAGGATGCCTCCATTTCGGTTCTTTGTTTACGGTGTCATTGGTGATTTTGCGCAGCGCAGTGACAACGCGCCCATAAATTCCGACCGTGCCTGAGGAAATTGTGGCGCCGGGCGGCTTGTCCATAAAAGGCATGAACTTATCGGGGAAGCCGGGCATGGTGCACCCGATACAAATGCCTCCCACGTTGGGACATCCGCCGATACCAGCCATCCAGCCTCGCTTCGGGACATTACAATTCACTACCGGGCCCCAGCAACCCAATTTCACGAGACATTCGACCTGACCATAGCTTTGAGCGAACTCACCCTGCTCGTAGTAACTTCCGCGGTCGCAGCCGTCGTGCACGGTCGCTTCAAAGAGCCACTTCGGCCGCAGTTGATCGTCGAGAGGAATCATCGGAGCACGTCCCGCCACTTGGTACAGCAAATAGAGCAGCGTCTCCATGAAGTTGTCGGGCTGCACCGGGCAGCCAGGGACGTTCACAATCGGCAGGCCTGCTTTGGACTTCCAGTTCCAACCAAGGTAGTCGGCCAATCCCATGCAGCCGGTCGGATTGCCTGCCATGGCATGAATTCCGCCATACGTCGCGCAGGTTCCCGCGCCGACAACAGCAAGCGCCTTCGGAGCGAGGCGATCAATCCACGTGGTTGTGGTAATCGGCTGACCCGTTTCCGGGTCCGTTCCCATAGCTGCCCAGTAACCCTCGCTCTTGATCTTTTCGTTTGGAATGGAGCCCTCGACAACCAGTACGAATGGATCCAGCTTGCCTTCCCAAGCCCGATACCAATACTTCATGAAATCGTCGCCCACTTCGTACGAGATCACCGGGTTGTGCACATGCACTTTTGGAAGCCCAGGTATCGCGCCCAACACGACATCCTCAATACTCGGCTGCATTGCGGCCGTGATTGATACCGTATCTCCATCGCAGCTCAGGCCAGACGTCATCCAGATGATGTGAATCTCCGGCACCGGGGATGGTTTTTGTGTTGTCCGGCCGTAGGGAACTTCTTCTGCCATGTTCGGCGTTCTCCTTTCAAAAACTCCTATTGTTATAAGGCCAGATCGGACCAGAAGCTTCCAAGCGGGAAAGCCCGAGTTTACCTTCGGGGGAAACTACGGCGAGACCGGTCAGGGATTTCCCGATAGAATTCTTACGAGTCGGCTGCCGCGTGTACCTGCCGACTGGACTTCTCTGTCATGGTCCATTGAACGGCATATTGAACCAATTCACGGGAGTTCTTCAGGGAAAGCTTCTCTTTGAGGTGGGCTTGGTAAGACTCTACGGTCTTAACGCTGAGGTGCAATTCTTCCGCGATTTGACGAGTGGCGTGACCGTCGCCCATCAGCCGAAGCACCTCGAGCTCGCGGTCCGAGAGATCGTCGACTGGAGAGTGGCTGGCGGGACTACAGCTCGTACCCACAAACTGCTGCAACATCTTACTTGCGATACGGCTACTGACGTAGATCTCGCGGTTCAAAATTCGCCGCAGCGCGACGAGAACTTTCCCGGTTGCCTCCTGCTTCATGATGTAGCCGTTCGCGCCGGCTCGCAATGCGCGCTCCGCGTAAATGGATTCGTCATGCATGGACAGCATCAAGACTGGCAGACCGGGGTCTTTCGAGCGGATGTTCTTCAGCAGATCCAGGCCATCCGGCCCATTGAGCGAAATATCGACAATCAGGATGTCAGGTTTCAAAGTGGCGATCATCTGGAGAGCGCCATGCATCTCCTCAGCTTCTCCGCAGACCATCAAGTCAGGCTCGCGATTGATCATTTGTGCGAGCCCTTCTCGCACAATCGGATGATCGTCGACAACAAAGACTCTTCGCTTCATCTAACTGATCACCACCGCTCAGGTATTTTATACGAAATCGTAGTTGTAGGCGTCACAAAAAGCAAGGTAACCTTAAGAAGCCCGAACTGAATCAGGAGGTGAGCAAATGAAGTTGTCGACTGTATTCCGTTATGTGCTGATGGCCGCAGCAATTGCCGGCGTGATCGTCAATCTACCGGACATCAAGCGTTACATCAAGATCAGCACGATGTGAAGGACGCAAGACGTGGAGCAGCGGTGTTATGCCGCCATCCTGCGGGATGTACTAGGCCAGATGGCAAGCTCAACGAACTCGTCTTCGAACCGCAGTTGTTCTCTGGGGTCCTTGGCTGGCCTGAGTGTGCGGCAACACTCACGCAAAGCTGATTCCAGAGGACGGTCCAGCGCTTCTTCTCCGAGAAGGACTCGGACGAGTTCGACGGCAGCTTCGCGAGCCGCCTCGGCGGATTTTGCAAACATCAAAGCTTCGTATTGGGCGTCTATCATTAACTTGCGCGACATAGCGTTTCCTCAGGGTTTGGGGCGTAATACAACCCTGAGCTTTAGATGCGCTTCAGCCCCTTATCGGTGCGCACAAGAAAAGCTATTCCGCGGAACGAAACGTTTCTCCCTTACTACCAATCCTTCAATCAGGTAAATAGCTTTCAAACTCGGAGAATTCGTATGTCTGTCGCCCGTATCACGGAAATTAGCGCCACATCCAGCAAGAGCTTCGAAGATGCTGTGCAACAAGGAATTCAGCGCGCTACGGCTACCTTAAGAAACATCCGCAGCGCCTGGATTAAGGAGCAAGAAGTCCAGGTAGAGAACAATCGCATTACAGCGTACAAGGTAACTATGAAGATAACCTTCGTTCTGGAGGACGCAGGCAAGGGGTAACCGGCTTCAGACCTGAAGCAAATCCCTGGCGCCGACAGCTTCTCTGCACCGATTCCAAGTGGTTCGGAGCAAGTCGCGGCTATAAATCAGGTGCCGCACGTCCGGCGTAAAAACCTCTAGGGTAATGGTGCCGTCATATCCGCAGGTTTGGAGCGCCTCGATGCTGCGCCGCAAATCCACCGTTCCTGTTCCAAGCGGAAGGTGTAAATCGGCACCTCCGCCCTTATTGTCATGCAGATGCACATGGCGAAGCCGTTTCCCATGAGCGGCCAGAATCTCTTCGGTAGTGTTCCGGGGAACCTGCAGATTGGCGTGCCCTACGTCCAGATGCAGCCCTAACTCAGGCATGGCGTCCAACAACTCCCCTAATTGGGGGGCAGAGTTGTAATCTCCTGGCAAGTTCTCGATCATAAGTCCCACACCATACTCATTTGCATGGGGCAGCAACCCTCGAAGAGAGTCGAGATTTCCTTCTATGTAGAAGCGGCGATCGTGCCAAGGCGTATGCCGGTCGGGATGAATGTTCATCCACTTCGCGCCGATCTCTGCAAACTTTTCCAGGCAGCGGCGCAGCTCCGCCACCGCGCCCTTCCTGATCTCTGGAATCGCGCTCGCCATTGGCAGATACCACGCAGTGTGGCCGACCACCTGCATTCGATATCGCTGAAGGGCCGCCCGAACTGCCTTCGCGTCGATGTTCCACGATGCCGCTTCAGGAGGCTCCAAAGTGAGATCTATAAACTCCATTCCCAGGTCAGCCATCCGGGAGATATCGTCCAGTACATTGTGCTCCGGATGGTTCATGGTTCCGATCAACATTGTGCAAATGCCTCAAGTGTTTTCGTAATTCTGCCCAATCTGTTCCTGGTCCACGGTCGGAGTGAGCCACGGCCGTGAATCCAATAGTGAAGCGCGGTTACTCTCGCCCTCAGGAGGCGGCTCTGCTTGCTCACGTCTGACGCCAAGCTCGCTCCATAACCAGGACGGCAGTTCTCGGGCGCGATTGGGGCACACCCAGGCGAACACGTAGAATAGCGCGGTCAACAGAGGAGCATCCTCTTTGACTCGCTCGAGCAGATGCCGCCAATTCAGACCTCCCCCTAGGGCGTATATCAGACTCATGGCGTCCGGCCAATCGCAACGCTCCCTCTGTAAGACGTACAGTTTGCTCCAGAGTGTTTCTTCGGCTGGTACCAGTCGGAAGTGCTCGCCATCCACAGCGAGTTCAGGCCCATACAACCAGTCCTCATCGACGGCGGCACGTCGATTGGCCATGGCCCAGATCACGTCAACGATCACGCCTTCCTTGTAGCTGCGGTAAATCCAATGCCGCTCGTACGGTTGCTGCTGGTAATAGTCCTCAAGGCCACAATCGGTAAGGACGCGAATCATTTCGTACTTGTCCGACTGCATGAGGTACAAATCGATATCCTTCGTTTCACGCCATTGACCGGTGTAAGTCATCGTGGCGAACCCACCACCAATTGCGAACTGCAAACCGCGCAGACGGGCCTGTACCATCACGGCTTTGTAGATGGCCCACTGCTCCGGCGGAAGGCGCTCGAGCCAGGCAGCCGAGCGTGCGAGCTGGTTTTGTAGTGGTTGCGAGGCCATTCGATTTGCCCTGAGCTATTGCTCTTCGATCAGCTGCTTTTTGTGTTTCGGTTTCGAGCGGGTTGCTCTTTCCTCCAGAGTACGTGCAGGCGGCGGGCTGCCCAGGCGTGTTCTCGCGATGGCCTTTACTGATTTCGTTTTATTGTACTTACGCCTCTTTCTTGGCATGCGCCGGATCAGATCAGGCGGTTATCCTGGGCTTTAGTGTTCACCGACGGATCCGTTTCAGCGACCGTTAGTAGATTAAAGGCAATCTTTGCGCGAGACGCGATGAAGCGCCAAATCTTATCCGCGGTTTGCTTTTCTTCAGTCTGAAGCTCACGGGCGAGCGTCTCAGTCGCGCTATCACCGGCAGCTTCGGCCGCCGCCGCGAGCGCTTCGTACATGGCACACTCGCTGTTCTCAACCGCAAATGCCGTAATTAGATTCTGCGTTGTTCGCTCCTGGGCTTGATGTCCCACTTGGGCCGACTTAGGAGCCAAGCCGAAGACATGGGCCAAAAAACTCTTCGCCGTGGAGGGACTGCCGCCTAGCTCGTGCAGCCGCGCAGTGAGGCGCCCGTACTGCCGGCGAGTCTCCTCTGCGTGGGTTGCAAAGAGCGCTTTAACCTCGTCGTCATCACCCTCACGAGCAAAACCCTGCAGCTGCGTTTCGAAACCCTTTTCCGCAGCGACTGCATCCTCCACGTAGCGACGAATCACATCATTGCTGGTTTGGGGCATAGGCTTTCAGGACTTAATGGTTCGGGTCTCTTTGGTAATGTCATTGAAACCGTTTTTCAGGCGGTCTTCAACGATCGCCCAAACTTTGGGTGGGCAGCCTTGCCAGTCCGTGACTACGGTATTACCCAGATAAGGCAGATCGGCCACGCCCATTTTGCTCGAGAAAAAGCCGCTGACTGTTAGATCGCGAAACACGTTGAAGAAGAGAACCCACGCGTGGTCGTCCGCGGAAGCGCGCGCAGGCCAGGCGATCCGGTCCAAGATCTGTTTCTGCTGATCGGACGACGCATCTGCGAACGCTTTCTCAAACTGACGGTTCGACTCGCGGTCGAGCCACATTAAACCGCCGAGGATCTGTGCCTCCAATTTGTCGTTCCCGTGATCCTGCTTTTGAAAATCGATCCAATCGTCGATAAATTCCGGTACGCCGGCTTGAGTGGCGCTGCCGCTGCGCTCATCAGCGGGAATAATGACATCCGAAAGCACACTTACCGTACGCCATTGGTGCTCATCGAATACCTTGCGCTGATACGGGCCTTTCGCAGGAGCAGTTTGCTGCTGCTGTGACATGTGGGTGTGATCTTGCTGCTCTTGCGCTAGAGCGGCGCCCGTGGTGACGGCCGCAACCGCGGGAACCGACCCGATCACGTGCAGCAATTGACGGCGATTTACCCGAATTTCTTCCTTTTGTGCCATAGCTCTTCAGACCTTCACATTCATCTTTTTCACTTGATCTACGACGTAATCGGAGGTTCGCCAGCCGAGCGCCGAAATTGTCAGCGTTGGATTCTTGTCGGCATTGCTCACGAACGGCGCGGCATCAGTTATGAACAGATTCTTACAATCCCAAGCCTGGCAGTACTGATTTAGTACCGAAGTTTTGGGATCGCTACCCATTCTTGCCGCCCCGACTTCATGGATGATTTTGCCGCCTGGAGCGATACCCCAGTTTTCGTCAGCATCCGATTTGAAGATGACTTCGCCGCCGGCCGCTTTGATGATTTCCTGAAACGTCTGCTGCATGTGCTTGGCCTGCAAGATCTCGTCCTGACTCCACTTGAAGTGGAATCTCAGGACCGGAATGCCCCACTCGTCCACAGTATCGGGATCGATCTCACAGTAACTGTCGTCGTTCGGGATCATCTCGCCGCGGCCTGAGAAGTAGATTTCACAACCGTAGATTTTGCGCAGATTCCGCTTCAGCTCACCGCCATATCCACCGCCCAGATAGCGCTCCGAGCCGTTAAAAATACCCGCACCGGGCTGGTCGCGGCCACCGCCGATTTCAATGTGATAGCCGCGCGCGAACGGCAACTTTCCGGCCATCTGCTGCTGATAGAGCCACCATGGCATGTATAAGTGCATGCCGCCGGTCCCATCCTCATTGAATGGCGGCAGATCTTGCAAAATGGGCAAAAAACCGCCTACGTCGGATCCCACCGTGTCCATTAGGCCGCGGCCAACCAAGCCCGAAGAGTTCGCCACCCCGTTTGGAAACTGGGTGCTCTTAGAGTTCAGCAAAATGCGAGCCGTCTCGCAGCAGCTCGCGGCGAGCACGACGACTCTGCCTCGCACCGTCATTTCGTTGCGCGTCTTCTTGTCGATGTAAGAAACGCCGGTAGCTAAGCCGTCCTGCCCAACCAGAACCTCGCGCGCCATGGCATTAGATCGGACCTCAAGGTTGCCGGTCTTCATAGCCGGAAAGATGTGCACACCCGGCGAGTTGAAATTCGAGTTAGTTCCGCACGATCGCCCACACTGAGCGCAATAATGGCAGGCGGGACGACCATTCAGCGGCCGAGTTAGCATTGCCATTCGCGAAGGGACGCAGGGTATGTTCAGCTTGTCGCTCGCCCGCTTGATGAGTCTTTCGAAGCCGCGCGGCGCGGGAGGCGGTTGAAACTTCCCATCGGGGGTGTTTTCCAGCCCTTCCTTTGATCCGAAGACGCCAATCAGCTCCTCCGCTTTGTCGTAGTAGGGAGCGAGATCATCGTAGGAAATCGGCCAGTCGAAGCCTTTACCGTCGCGCTCGCGCGGCTTGAAATCATATGGCCCCATACGCAGCGAAATGCGCCCGTAGTGATTAGTACGGCCGCCGAGCATGCGTGCGCGCCACCACCACCAATCCGACCCAGGGGCGTTCGTGTATGGCTCGCCATCCAGACGCCAGCCGCCCTGAAGTGTGGCATCGAAGTAGCCAAACGGCTTCTCCTTACTCCCTGCAGCACGGTGCGGTGCGTTGTATGGCCACTGGAACATCGTGGATTGCTTGTGATAGTCGAACCAATCACCCGCTTCCAGCATGCAGATCTTGGCGCCCGCTAATGCCAGCACGTGGGCGGCGACTCCGCCGCCAGCTCCCGATCCAATGATGACGACGTCGTATATCTTCGGATTTGCTTTTACTTGCGCCATGTTGTGATCTTTACACGTCCGGTGTCAGGAAGGTTTGAAAAATTGGGTACACCTCGCTTACGCTCGGGGCTCGGTTTGAGCCTCAAGGATTTATGGGAGCCTACTCCGCCAGAAACCAATTTTTTCATAGCTTCCAGGCATTAGGGCACGTACTGCGAGAGGTAACGCTTGGCCATGATAAAGCCCACTTTGAAATCACCGCTGAAATCAGGGCCGGGGTTGTTATCCGCCCCGTAAAGTGGATCCTCGTGCTCGATGCTCATGGCTCCGGCGTACCCGGCGTCCTGAAGCACGCTGAAGAACTGAGCCCAATTAATGGACCCCATTCCAGGAATCCGATAGCGCCACCACTCGGCGCCGTTCACTGGGTTGATGCCGCCAGCGCGCAACACGGGCCACAGAATCTCGGTGTCCTTCAAATGCACGTCGTAAATCTTGCCGACGAAGTCGCGCGCAGTCTGGATAGGATCCATGAACTGACGGACGAGATGCGATGGGTCGTACTGCAGCCCGACATATTGAGAATTCCCGAACGCTTCGAATAGCGCTGCAAAACCCACAGGACTCGTCGCGAGATTCGGGCCTTCGGGCCACGGCTCCCAGAGGATGCGGACATGGTTCCGCTCGCAAACTGGAAAGTATTTTTCGTTGTATACCCGTACTGTTTCGTCAATTTGCTGCTGGAAGGGCTTGGACCGATCTTTGCCTGATGCCGTCCCTATATAAGGAACGCCGAGTTTGCCCGCAAGCTCGATGGCTTTGACAAAGGATGCGTTTTCTTTGTCGCGCTTTTCCGGGTTAGGGTCAATATGATTTATCGTGACCTGGAGCGCCGAAACGTGCATCTGCGCTTTCTCAAGCGTCGTTCTCACGTTATCGATTTCGGCACCGGTAACAGAGGTAGGATCGAGACTGTGGCCTACAGCCAGGATCATGTTCGAGAATCCCTGGGCTTTGGCAAACTCGACATTTGCCGGCGTGTACGGGCCGAGGATGCCGAGCTTCGGCCTCCACTCGACGCGGGAAGGTTTATCGGCTCTTAGCGTGGCTGCTGCTGCGAGTGATCCAAGAAGCGTTCGTCTGGTCATAACTGACGAGTGTATCTGGTCGAGAACGTGTTCCGGAGATGATGCAGTTTAGGATGCACGAAGAGAAGGAGATAGTTAAGTTTGTGTAGCCGTGAACCGGCACGCAGACGGCAAGACCGTCGGCGCACGGTCGTGTTAGTCTCCTCATGAGGTGACCATGGCTATTCAGACGAAGCGTCCGCAGTCGGCATACGTGCTGTCCCTATTGCGAGTGATTATAGGGTTTACTTTTTGCTGCCACGGAGCCCAGAAATTGTTCGGCTTATTCGGGGGGATGCACGGCGCGAAAGTAACTGCGCTGTCTTTACTCTGGTTCGCCGGTATTATTGAGACTTTTGGCGGATTGCTGATTATTCTCGGCCTCTTCACCAGACCTGTGGCGCTCATCCTCTGCGGTGAGATGGCCGTGGCTTATTTCAAGGTGCATGCTCCGAGAGGATTCTGGCCGATTATGAATATGGGCGAACTACCCGTCATATATTGCTTCGTTTTCCTTTACTTTTTCTTTGCCGGACCTGGCCCCTTGAGTATGGACAACTTGGTCCGGCGTAAGCCTACCAAGTGAAGGTGACTTTCTGAGTTTGGTATCCCGTACCTGCGGGAAATTGTAGCCGAAGATTGTCTGCGCTCACTTCCGCGCCCCTAACGGAGATGCCGGCGCGGTGCAATCGGACGGGCAGCTCGTAGCTCGATCCGCCTTGTGCTTCGAAGGTGAGTTTGGCCTGTCTTGCCAAATACTCCTCATCCAGCACTTTGATTTGAGCGGTAACTGAACCTTGTAAGGGTAATGTCGCCGGTATGGAAACTTCAACGGGCCTCAATGGTACTGCGACGGAGTGTGAGCTTGAAGGGGAAGCATTGCATGGCGCTTCCGCCGTGGCCCCGGCGACGAGGCATATTACTTGGGGCTGCTTGGTGGTTGCACTTACGGTCAGATGATCGCCACTTCTCTCGTATTTGAGGTCGATAGTTGAAGAGCCAAGAGGCACATTATGGAGCATTGCGCGATCCCAATCGGCGGGTAAGTTGGGTGCGATGCGCAGGGTGCGATTCGCGGCATGCCAATCTAAGCCGAATAGACCACGAAGCATGGGCGTGATTACCATCGCGGAGGACCACATCTGATGCGAACTGCTCCGGCCCAATGGCTGAAAGAACTCGCCCGAAAGTAATTCAGTAACGGAACCGAGGTCCTGAGCCCAAGTCAGGTTCGCGTTCTGCATCACGTGAGCATACCCGGATAACGGGCGGCCAGCGCGGTACTCAGCGAGTGATGTCCACCCGGTAAACAGGGGCCAGACTGAGCCTTGGTGATAGCTGATTGGATCGTAAAAAGGCGTATGCTCGCTGATGTCGCGCAAGCCCCAATCGGTAGAGAACTCGTCAGACGCCCAGCGCGTGAGCATGGGTCCTGAGTGCTGAAGCGCAAGCGTTCCATTCCACCATGCGACGGAGGGGAAGATGCTGGCCGTGTGATCGAGCGATCCATCGGCATTGCGGCTGAAGGCGTAGAAATTTCTGGCAGGCTCAAAGTACTCCGACTCGAGATTCTCGCGAATGTGATCGGCAACCTTTTGCGCACTTTGCGAAAGCTTGTCATCGTTCATGTGCGCGGCCAAGCGAGACATGGCTTGAGCGGATTGCTGGTCGAGTGCAGCTAAGTAAATCTCCTGGTGAGGCATGCCTGGAGGCCAGGACTCAACCCAGCCGGTGCCTTCCGTGTTCTCATAAATGCCGTCGCCGTCGGAATCGTGAGCGCGTGTGAACGCGTATGCTTTGCGCACTGCCTCCCAATTGGCTTTGATATAAGCGGTGTCACCGCTGATCCGGAAGTAATCCCACATCGTCATAACGAACAGCGGGGTAGAATCCGCAGCAGCGTAGAAATAGGGCGTAGATTTCCAGTCCACGGCCTCGGCGGATTGCGAGTACTCATGCATAATTTTGCCGTCGGCTCTCTGGCGATGTATGAGGAAGTCGAGTGCCCTGCGCGTGAGTGCGAAGTCTCCATAGCTATTCACTGCGTATAACGTGAACAGCGTGTCGCGTCCAAAAAACCAGCCGAAGCCCGGACGCGCAGAATCAGCGGACTCGTAGTATCCAGCGACCAAACCTGTTTCGTCGCCGTGCTTGACTTGCATTTCATCTATGGCAACCTCTGCCCATTGCAGTGCTTCATTGACGCGATGATCAGGAGTATCTGCGGTCAACCGGTGATCGAAAAAATGCGCGTAGTAGTCCTGCGTGTGCGCGTAGAGCTGTGGCACGGCTGCATTGATCGCCGAGGCCTGCGTATAAGGATCGGCAGCGGCTGAGAGAGCCATGAGTAGAGGAAAGACCAGGCCATGGTCGCGTTTTGGGTCATAGGAGAGTTTCAGTTCGAGCGGATAAGTTTGCGGATGCTCCTGGTAAGGAACCAGAATTCCAGGGCGGGTATGTGGCATCGCGACAACGGCAGAAAACTGCGGATTATCGGTGTGCAAGACATAGACCCCGGTATCTCCGTGCGGAACCCATTCACCGTTCGGGCGGCCGAAGGTTGGCGCCGGCCACATGCGAAGCATTTCCGGTGTGAACGCAAAGGTTAACTTGAGAGGTCGAACGCTTTCGATTTCGAAGAACGCGACAGCACCGGTTGGCGACGCTGTGCTTGCGCTTCTCGGAGCGAACATATGCTGCCGGACTGTAAACGCAGCATGTGAATAGGTGATGACGGTTTCAGCGGGAGTGACTCGGATTTCAGCGGCAAGCGCGTTTACGTCAATGGGCACGGGGTAGTCGGAAATTTCGGCCGCAATTCTGAAGTTGCTCAGAATCTTCACGGGCCAGAGCCATGCTTCGAACTTACCGTTCTGACGTCCCAACAGAGCGCCATTTTCGCCTGCTACGGTCCAGGGCATCCGGCGAATACATGGCGAAACAATCTGCAGCGAGCTCCCAATGGTTGAGAAATCAGGGAGCGGAGCGAGTTCCGCAGGTAGAGCGCTGGTTGCGAGCAGAAGGAGCAGCACCGGCCACGTTACAGACCTCACGAACGCAGAATTAAAACGTCTAAATAGATAGGAGGTTGAAGTCACTATGACACCGGATGATGCAATGAACAGCGGCACAAAACTGACTGCTGTTAAGGCGGCCAGCACCATAGTACTGCTTGCTGGCATTTGGTTTTTCGTCTCTCCTTGGGTGTATGGCGCATACACGGCCGGGAACTCCTGGAATTCCTGGATCGTGGGTGCGATCATGTTTATCCTTGGATGCGTCCGTGTCTCGCGTCCCAGCAGTATGACGGGTCTGAGCTGGCTCAACGCGCTGCTTGGGATCTGGGCGTTCTTCTCGCCCTGGATCTACGGATACACCGGCAATACGGGACGATTCATCAACAGTCTGTGTGTGGGCGTAATCGTGTTCGTACTGGCGATCGTCAGCGCCACATTTACGTTGAAGACCACGCGTCAAATCTCGACCACGCCACCGGCGCGGATGTAAAAGATTCGGGCAGACGACCAAAGGCGATCGTCTGCCCCACCCGTCCCACGAGATTGATTCAATCATCGAGGACAGGTTCGAGAGGTTCTTGCGGTTGGGGGCGAAGATCCTGGTTGCGCATCAGGGTTCGTGCGCAGGTGTTCCAACGCAAGATTGAATCATCATTACCGCCGGGCCGCAGAGCTTCTGCTTCTTCGTACCGGGCCATTGCCTCGAGAAACTCGCGGTAAGCGATGAAATTCGCTCCTCGGAAGGCCTTGTTTCAGGCGCGCTCTCGCGGAGCGCTCCGAAATGATTCCCGCATAATAGGCGCGTTCGTACTCACCTTTTAGGGCAGGCAGTACTTCGCGGGCGCGTGTCGGCGACACGTCTTCACCAAATTGATCGGTAAGTGCCAGCAGCAGCGTGATCAAAGCGGTCTGGTTAGCAGGATCGATACTGAGAACATCAAGGCAGATACTTTCCGCCTGCGAAGGTTCGTTCAGAAGGCGGTATCGTTCAGCTCTCTCGAGCGCTTCGGGTATGGCTGATTCCGAAAGCGACTTCAATGCGAAATCCATTGCGTCCTCCTATCAACCCGTCACTTCGGGTCTAAGAACCCGTCGCTTCGCTCAGGGCTCCGAATGAAAAATCCGAAAGAGCTTTCGTAAAGGATCGAAGTACTGGTCTACTACGCGCTCCTTCAGCGGAATGATGGCATTGTCAGTGATTGTGATTTCTTCGGGACACACCTTTGTGCAGCATTTCGTAATGTTGCAATAACCAATGCCCTGATCGCGGCGGAGAGCGGCGGTGCGATTCTCCGTATCGAGCGGGTGCATCTCTAATGCAGCAGTGTAGACCAGAAATCGCGGGCCAACAAACTGGTTAAAAAGGGCGTGCTCACGGAGGACGTGACACACATCTTGACAAAGGAAGCACTCGATGCATTTACGGAATTCTTGAACGCGATCGACGTCGGCCTGGTCGATGCGCCAAGTCCCATCGGGCATGTCGGGAGGCCGGGGTTTGAACTTCTTGATTTGAGTTTTGACGCGATAGTTCCAGGACACGTCTGTGACGAGATCCTTGATGAGCGGGAAGGCTTTCATAGGCTCGATCGTGACGGGCTGATCGAGTGGCAGCGAGTTGAGGCGAGTCATGCACATCAGGCGCGGATTGCCATTGATTTCCGCAGAGCAGGATCCGCATTTGCCAGCCTTGCAGTTCCAGCGCACGGCGAGATCATTAGCTTGCTCGGCCTGAATGCGGTGAACGGCGTCAAGGACGACCATTCCGGGAGAGATCTCGGTCGCGTAGTCGTGGAAATCACCGTCATCGGTGTTGCCGCGCCAGATTCGAAATGTTGCGGTGGGCATGATCAGCTTTGCTGTGACGGCAGACGACAAAAGGCGATCGTCCGCCCCACAATATCTGCGGGAGTAGCTGGGTGCTTCAACATGTGCTCCTCACTTCATTTCATCAATAATTTGCTTCAGCTCCGCAGGCAGCTCCTGCAGGGGCTCTCTGATAATTTGCATTTCGCCTGAGGGGGTCCGATGGACGATGATATTGCACCGGCCGACTGCGTCATTTTTGGAAGGATAATCGTCGCGAAAATGTGCTCCGCGGCTTTCTTTACGCTCGATTGCGGCGTGGGTAATGATCTCGGAAACGGTGAGTAGATTATGCAAATCGAGAGCAGTGTGCCAGCCATTGTTGTACTCGCGATTCCCGACGACAGCTACTCGGCTGGCTCTTTCTTCCAGTTGGCGCAATTCAGCAAGCGCACGCTGCATTTCCTCTTCGCGCCGGACGATACCCACGAGATCTTGCATGAGCTCTTTCAAGTCATGCTGGACGTTGTACGGGTTTTCGCCAGTGCGCTCGAAAGGTTCGAGAGCTTTTCGAGCGGTTGCCTCGATCTGGTCGGGGTTGGGGTTCACGGGGCCGTTGTCTTTGGCGAAGCGGGCCGCATATTCGCCCGCGCGCTTACCAAATACGAGGAGATCGGAAAGCGAGTTACCGCCTAAGCGGTTCGCGCCATGCAAACCCGCTGCACACTCGCCTGCCGCGAAGAGACCGGGGACATCCGACATCTGGGTATCAGCATCAACACGAATTCCGCCCATCACGTAGTGGGTGGTTGGTCCAATCTCCATTGGCTCCTGAGTGATATCGATGTCCGCCAGTTGCTTGAACTGGTGATACATACTCGGCAGTTTTCTTTTGATGTGCTCGGCACCGTTCGGAAGGCGGTCCTTGATCCAGGCGATGTCGAGAAAAACGCCGCCATGCGGGCTTCCCCGCCCTTCGCGAACTTCACGAACAATGGAGCGCGCAACGTGATCGCGGGTCAGCAACTCAGGCGGACGGCGCGCATTTCGATCACCTTGTGTATAGCGCCAGCCTTCCTCTTCGTTGTCGGCGGTCTGCGCGCGATAGTTCTCCGGGATGTCGTCGAACATGAATCTGCGGCCCTCTTTATTTTTCAGAACTCCGCCTTCACCGCGTACTCCTTCGGTAACGAGAATGCCACTGACGCTCGGAGGCCAGATCATTCCCGTTGGATGGAACTGGACAAATTCCATATCCATGAGAGAGGCGCCCGCATCGTAGGCGAGCGAATGTCCATCGCCTGTGTATTCCCAACTGTTGCTGGTGATCTTGTAGGCGCGGCCGATACCGCCTGTAGCAAGCACGACTGCGTTGGCGCGAAACAGCAGGAAGCGGCCACGCTCACGCTCATAGCCGAATGCGCCAGCGATCCGGCCGTCGTCCTTAAGTAAGGTGAGGACCGTACACTCCATGTGGACTTGCATGCCAAGATGGATGCCGTAATCCTGTAGCGTGCGGATCATCTCTAGCCCGGTGCGATCGCCAACATGCGCGAGGCGGGGATAGCGATGCCCGCCGAAGTTGCGCTGCAGAATGCGTCCATCTTTAGTGCGATCGAACAGCGCGCCCCAAGCTTCTAGCTCACGGACTCGATCGGGCGCTTCTTTTGCGTGCAACTCCGCCATGCGCCAGTTGTTGAGATACTGGCCGCCGCGCATCGTATCGGAAAAATGGACTTTCCAGTTGTCGCGCTCGTCAACATTGGCCAAGGCCGCAGCGATTCCGCCTTCAGCCATGACCGTGTGCGCCTTTCCTAGAAGGCTCTTCGTGACTACGCCGACTCGAACACCTTTTGCCGAGGCTTCAATTGCAGCGCTCAGCCCTGCTCCTCCCGCTCCAACTACCAGCACATCGTAGTCGTGTGCCTGGTACTCCGGCATCAGAGGATTCTCCAGTCAGACCAGATTCCCATGGAGCAGAGGCGCACGTAGAGATCCGCGAACATGACTGAAAAGAGGCTCATCCAGGCCCACAGCATGTGGCGGCGGTTGAAACATCCAATACAGTTATAAGTTTTCTGGCGCAGCGGAGTTTTTGAAAGCTGGTCGACACATCCTCCTACAAGGTGACGTAGAGAATGGCAACCGAACGTGTAGCCGCCGAGGAGCACTATGTTCGCGGCGAGCACGAGCGTTCCCAAGCCGATCCCAAAATGCGCCTGGCCTGTTGCGGGATCGATGAACCAGAGTGCTCTCCAAACGTCGTGAAGAAGAAAGATCAAGAAGACGAGCGCGAGATAGAGGAAGTAACGATGAATATTCTGCAGCACCAGCGGGAAGGAGCGTTCGCCACGGTAGGTTTTTCTCGGCTCGCCGATTGTGCAGGAAGGAGGATCAGCCCAGAAGGCTTTGTAATACGCACCGCGATAGTAGTAGCAAGTGACGCGGAATCCGCCCGGGGCCCAGAGGATGAGCAAAGCCGCTGACATGGGAATCCATGATGGCCACCAATGCGGCCACGCGCCGAACCAAGCATGCGCAGCATCGCCTAAAATTTCGGGAGAATAAAAGGGCGACAGATATGGACCGAAGCGGTAATGGTTGCCCTGGAACGCCGCCCAGGTAGCGTAGACGATAAACAGAGAGAGCCCAAGAAACGTGAGTAACGGCTGGACCCACCACAAATCGCGCCGCGAAGTGCGGCCGAAGCGGCCGGCTCGCAAAGGGACGTCAATGGATGACATTCGCAGTTCTCATAAGCAGAAATGAATTGAAAGAGCTAAGACAGCATAACCCCTCACATATATTCTCAACACGGGCGCAGGAATCGCGCTGAGGGTTGGGGCGTTCAGTGAATTATAAGTGTTACGCGGCGCTGGCGCGCTGTCTCGTTTGCTCGCGCTCTTGTTTCAGGGTTGCGTTGAAGAGATTAGCGGCGCGGACGCCTTTGATATAGCACTGGACGTCATCGATTGAACAATCCAAGCCATAATCGGCTGGATCGAAGACTGTGTGATCGTGTTTCGCGGCGGTGTAGAGCTTGGCGGCGGTCTCGAGCTGTTCCTTCTCGCGCTTGCTGCGCTCCTGTTGCATCTGGCGGAGTTCGGCGGTATCTTTTTCGCGTTGGCGGCATAAGCGCCCGTGCTGAAGTTGCAGATTCCTGAGCTGCTTTTCGAAAGTGAGGAAGGTGTGGACTTCAATGAGGCCGGCTCGCAGAGCGAGAGGCTGATCGTCGAAGTGATTCGCAAATTGAGTCCGGCCTAGTGCGAAGATGCCCATTTCGAGGGCGGGAATGCGATCGAGACGCCAGGCATGATCGGCGAGCGATTGAACGAGAGCGCACTCTCGAGCGCCGAGGGGCCGGAGTTCATTGAAGAAATCGTGCACGAGACCTTCGTAAGCTGCAGCGTCATCGGTGGGAAGGAGGACGGTGCGGCCGGTGAGCGCGGTTTTGACAGCGTTCATGGATGATTTGGCTTTGCCTTCGGAAGTGCGCGGGCCGGTTGAAAGTTGGGAGTTGGCGCGATTGGCGGCGAGTTGGGGAGCGGAGATGGGCGGGGTCGAAGAGTTTAACCCTTCGCTTCGAGTCGAATTTAACCCTTCGCTTCGCTCAGGGCTCCGAGTCGGCTCTTCCGGAGTTGGGTTTGGCAGTTCTGTGATCTGGGAGGAGGCGGCGTCCTGGTTTGAAAAAACGAAGCCATTAGCGGCTTTACGTTCTTGCTTTCGTGCTTTGCGCTCAGCGGCGCGGCGGACTTGACGAGGCGTCATATGGTTTTCTGTGCTCCTTGGCGGCTAGAACGTAGCATGCGGAAGCGCGGAAACGAACCGTCTGTTCCGAAAATCGTGAGTAAGCCGGTGAAGCGTATGGAGAAATAAATGGGACGTGTTTTGTGACCGCCTGTGAGGCTTACCCTTTCACGTACGCGAGCTTCGCAGCCACTTTCCCGTCGCGCACGGTGAAGATGTCCACTCCGCGCAAATGCCACGGCTTTCCGTTGCGATTTTTGCGATATACCCAGCGCACGACGGCACGATCACCACTGACGATCATTTCCTCGGTCTCGAAATCGCGCATCGGGATTGCCCGCGAACCACCCCCGCCAGAACGCGACCACTGCGGCTTTGCCCTCGATTCGCTTGCCGTCCGGAGGCGGAGACGTATCCTCGAATATCGTGTCGTCAGTCAGCAAAGACGCCAGAGCATCGAGGTCATGGTTGTTGAATGCCTCGTTAAATCGTTCGACAACGATGCGGGTGGTGGCGCTAGCGTTCGGTGGATTCTGATCGAGGTTCATACTCTTCCCGTGTGCGCTCGGCGCTCCCTTTGCAGCGAAAAACACAAACGCAATACATGTAACAACGCGTAACTGGCCCATTACCGGCCTTTTCTGAATCTGGTGTTCCAAGAAACTTCGAATTGTATCCAACTCCGCGCTGGAGGCGAGACCACACCGGCGTGGGAGCCTTACGCCGGTGGGCCGGGGTGTAGCGCGCCTATCGCAAGAGCCTGAGGGAGGGATGTCGCGCAGTTGTGCCTGTGAAAAGTCTGCGGTCCGCAGTGAGGAATGGACAATCGTGTTCAATTGCGATGGCGAGGTAAACGCAGTCCCACAGAGATAACTGGTACTGCAGCGAAAGGTTGAGCGCGCGGGGAAGTCGTGGGCGCATGTCTAGCAGCCGTGGCGCGCACTCTGCCATGAGGTGAAAAGCCTGGGCAGCTTGCACCGCAGAAATCTCTTTTCGGCGGTGACGTTTCGCCAGCAAGCTTGCGAATTCTGCAAGGAGGAGATCTGGCGCAATCAGCGCGATCTCGCCCGACTCGTATCGTTCGAGGAGCTGTAGGGCCGGCGCGCGGCCGGGCGCAGGCAGCACCCACTTCGCAGCTACGCTGCAATCCACGACCAGCGAGATCGACATTGGCTAGTCGAGGGACTAGCGCTGCCGATCCTGGCGGATCAAAGGCGCGCTGTCGCCGAGAGGCCGCAAGGAAGCTGCAAATCGCTCGAGTTGCTTTCTGACCTGGCCCAAAGCACGCCGGCGTTCGACCTCGGCCGCCTCGTTTTGCAGAGTTTGAATGATCTGTGCGTTGAGGCTGCGGCCCTGCTCTCGTGCTTCCCGCTTGATCACTCGATAGACCGCTTGCGGGACGCTTTTGAGTGTGATGTTCATGGAACCATTTTGGAACCATTCGGTCCGGCTTGCAAGCGGCCGATGGGAGAGGTTCGCGCGCGGGACCGGCTGGGCCATTTCAGACGGCTTAGCCCAGAGGCCGGACCAAAGAACAAGGGGCCGAGCATCGAGACCCCTGATTGCCTGCTGTATTCTGAGTCGAAGATGCGCGAGCTTCAAAATCTCCAAGAGAGTGCACTGATGAAGCGCCTCACCAACTCCACTGATCCGGAGCTGCGGAGTTTGGCGGTTGATATCCAATCCGCAGCAGTTCAGTCCGCGCACTTGCTCTCTACCATGGTGGTGGACATGCCCCTCTATACCCTCCACAACGAGCGTCACGTTCTAAATGTTATTGGGTGGATGGAGAGCCTGCGCGGAGACGTGAGCATCGAGAATTTGAGCGCGCTTGAGTGCGGCACTAGTATTCTGGCTGCCTACACTCATGACCTCGGGATGACGCTCGACAGTGAGGAGCGGGACGCTCTCCCACGCGATCCGGATTACCTCACATTTCGGGACCGGTACGTTAAAGAGCGGCACCTCATTGATATTTTGCGTCAAGCTGGGAAACATTATCGTGCGAATCTGATCGAGAATCACCTGCAAACTGAATACATAAGGACGACGCCGGTCAATTTTGCTTGTATAGAGGTCCTCCTTCGCCTCGCGGACCTCATGGACTTTGATTCGAGCCGAACGCCGACTGTTCTCTTTCGACATCTTGGTCTCGACGCCAACTTAGCCAGTCGTTTCGAGGAGATCAGTAGCCAGGAGTGGAAGAAGCATCTTGCCATCACTGGAATCGAGTGGCCGACTGGCGGCATCCGGAAGGCCGCTCGCTGTTGTGGAGCATGGCCAAGGGCACCATGTTGGTCTCCCAGGGAGTTCAATCTCTTGAGACTACCGCCGAGAAGGGGCGCTTGCTCAAGATCGCCAGGTGACCTTTAGGGTACCCTGCCGGTCTGGTTGGACTTTGGCTTGCGGAATCCTAACGAGGTGATCGTGGCGGACGGTTCCGGAGGCAGGCCTTCGAGAAGTGCCGCCACCATGGGTCGAATTGTACGGAGAAGTCTCTAAGGACTCGGCGATCCCCGCGCAAATCTACAGAGTCTCGATGACCGCAGCTCGCGAGACGGACTTATGTTGCGCGACGGATCTGGGAATTGAGCTAAATGTGCCCAGACGCAAGGGATTGTGGGCTGGTATTGCCAGTCGCTGATGCTCCGGCTCGGAGGTTTCGAGGATGATATGGCTTCCGACCTGATGCACCCTGGTGTACTTCCAATGACGGCAGAGCACATCAGCCAGATGTTGGCCGGATACGTCGCGGGGAATCTTCACGCCACCGACAACACTTCGTCGCGCACCAGGTGCAGGCGAATGCGCGCCGGAAGCGGCCGGTCCAAGAAGAATGCCGCCACAGCTTCGCGAACGTTTCGACGGAGTTCATCCCAAGAATCACCTTGGGTGAAGATGTTTTCCGTGAGGCATTCGGCACAGTAGCCGCCGTCGGACTCCTCCACAATCTCGAAGACCAGTTCGTCCATACCTCTCTATCGTACGGCGGCTCAGAGCTAGACATCGGGTCAGTAACAGGAAGCGGCTTTTAGCCACTGAGTCGCCGGCAGCATCTTACGCAACGCGGTGGAAAATATTCGAACGGCTACTTTCCAGAAAGACCAACTAGCTGTCCAAGTGTGCTACTGCTTGTCGTACACATCCGTCCCTGCGACCGGTTTCCCAGCGGCATTGATGCCTTTCACAGTAGTCCTCAACGTCTTTCCGTCCTTACTTACCACTGAGCGACGCGACGCAACGACTCTACCATCCTTGCTGTAAGTGTTCACACGCACACTGGCGCTGACGACTTTTGAATTGACGGCACTGTACGGGCCCTCCTGCACCTGTCCCTCGCCACCTTTGACTGGGACCGTGTACTTGACCGAAAGCGGTGACCCATCCGCGTTAGTGCCGGTGGCTGTCACCTGGAGATTGTCACCTTGCTCCTCTATCACGAGAGTCACATCCTTCGACGGCTCGCCGGCCGTATATTTTGTTTTCGCGGCATCGAGCTTCCACGTGCCCACGAACGGGCTCTGTGCGGACAGTGTGCCCGCAAGTGCAAACAGCGCGACTGCCGAGATAAGCTTGTGCAATGATCTTGCCTCCTAGCCGGAGGATTATATCCTGAGGAGGAAGTTCTTGCAATTGTAAGGGGCCCCACAAGTGGTCCGCGTGTCCCCTACTTACCCAAGCCGAACTCAAAATACAAAATCTCCTGCCCCGATGGCGTGTCCCGCAATCCGTTCAAGTACAGTTTCTCTCCGGGTTCAGGTCTCGCCTCAAAATAGAAAAAGCCGCTGGTCGAATCTTGTGGCGGCAACATCTTTGCGGCGAATGCTCGCTCGACGATCTGCGGTGCGTTCAGCGGATTCTTTTTTCTGGGCAAAGGATTGGGTACCGGATTCATCGTCGGCGTTTTCGTTCGCTTGCCTAAAAACGGTATGTCCTCCGGGCTGACCGGTCCCACGTGCCTGCCGTCGGCAGCCACCAGGTTCACCTCTAAATCCCGCAGATCGAGCGTCTTTTGCCTCTTGTTCTCGATCACCACAAGCACCGGCAAAACGCCGTACTTCAAGAGGTCAGTCTTCTTTCCAAAGGCCTCGGCCGTTAGCGATTCTGAATCGTAAGCCTTTGCCCCAATGGTCACCTGCTCCGATGTTTGGTGCGCATATTCGCTCGCCGCGCCTGCCCGAAATGCCTTATCTTCGGCGCTGGCAATCACGATCGCGCCGGCTAGCGCCAAAGCTATACTCGAAATCACGAACCGAGTTCCTGGAATCACGCGCACCCTCCTCCTTTACCGGTCAATCCAGTTTCTATCTTTCCCTTTTGTCGTTTTGTATCTCACGGCGCGGCTGTTAACCACCCGGCGTTACAGCTCTCATTTCGGCGAACGTCTTGGATTCCTCCCCCAGCGTTTCAATCGGACGAATCCCGGTTGCATTTGGTTGCATGCGGTATCGGCGGGCGAGGTCGCGTCCGCCATCCCCCTCATTCAGGAATTGCAAGCAGGCCAGCCGCACGTCCCAATTTACCTGTCCACGTCTACAATCGCCGGGCGTGATGCCGCCGAGCAGCGCGCTTCTTCTCTGGTTAACGGTATTTTCTTCTGTCCGCTCGATTATGTGTCATGCGTTCATCGAACCCTACGAGCCATCAGGCCCGCCCTACTCATCATCCTTGAAACCGAGATCTGGCCTAACCTGTACGCCGAAACGAAAGGATCTGGCGCTGGTTTCGCGGTTGTGAACGGGCGCATTTCCGATCGCACCTGGCCGAGATACAAGGCATTCAAGACGTTATTCGCTCCCATACTGCAGCTACCCGATGCAGTTTATGTACAAAGCGCCGCCGATTATGATCGTTACGCCCAGCTTGGCGTCCCCGCGACTCGACTCAATCTCGCTGGCAACCTGAAGTACGACGCTTCTTTCTCTTCGATTCCTGCGGACATCCCTACTTTCGGAGCTGAACGGATCTGGGTTGCCGCGAGTACAGCCGGCCCCAACGAACCCGGCAGCACCATGCGCCATTCGGTTGATGAAGACGACATTGTGATACGGACGTTTCAGATGCTTGCTGCCGAGCTCCCGCGCCTTCTCCTTATCCTTGCCCCGCGTCAGCCGGCTCGATTCGATGTTGTAGCAGCGAAGCTGGAGAGCAGCGCCATCCATTTCGTTCGGCGCACCGCAATCAAAGCGCATTCTTCGCTGAAGCTCAAGCTCCCAGGCGTACTGCTACTCGACACAATGGGCGAGCTCGCCGGCACTCTTCCCCTGGCGCACGTCGTCTTTGTCGGTGGTTCCATCGCGCCCAGAGGTGGACACAACATTCTGGAACCTGCCGCCGCCGGCGTGCCAATTGTTGTCGGCCCGCACATGGAGAATTTCGAAGCCATCGCCCGAGACTTCCTGGACTCACACGCGATCGTGCGAATTCAGCGTGAAGATGAACTGCTGGCTGCCATACGCAAGCTACTCACCGATCGTACGCATGCGGAACAACTCGGCAAACGTGCGCGGCAGGTTCTGGAACGCCACTCCGGTGTATCGCGCCGTATCGCGGGCGATCTGTGGCGGCTTTATTATGCAGCTTTCCTCAAACCAGTTCGTGGCTTTGTCGCCGATTCTATCCTCTCCGCACTTGCCTTGGTTTGGCGCACGGGGGCCATCCTGAATCGTCGCCGCTTCGAACAGGAAGCGGCTTCTCTGCCCCGATTGCCAGTACCGATTGTGAGCGTCGGTGGCATCACGGTCGGCGGATCCGGCAAAACGCCGCTTACGAATTACCTTGCAGCACGCCTCAGCGCACATGGCTACTCTCCTGGAATTCTTACCCGGGGATACGGCCGCCGCTCGCCAGCTCAGTATCTTGTGCTCGCGCCTGGCGCACAGGTTCCGTCGGCCTCAACTGGTGATGAAGCGCAGATCTTCCTGCGTATCGGCATCGCCCCAGTTGGAATCGGCGCAGATCGCTATGAGACTGCCAAAATTCTGCTCACGCAATTCTCTACTACGGATCTGCTTCTGCTCGACGACGGCTTCCAGCACGCTCGGTTGAGGCGCGATATCAACATTGTTGTTCTCGATGGCCTGGATCCATTCGGGCAGGAAGAAATCGTTCCGGTCGGCCGTCTTCGTGAGCCTTTACAGACGCTAAGCCGTGCGCACGCCTTCGTAGTTACACGCGCTGAAGCGGGGCCGCGCTATGAAGCCATTTGTTCTCGCCTGTATGAATACAATCCCACGGCGCCCGTCTTTCGCACCCGATTGATCGCCCGTCACTGGTGCGATTACGGCACGGGAGAATGCATTCAAGTTCTCCCGGCTCGCCGTGTCGCTGCGTTCTGCGGCCTCGGCAACCCACAGAACTTCTGGAATACATTGGAGTCCCTAGGCCTCGAAATCGTCTTCCGCTGGACCTTCGAGGATCATCATCACTACAAGCCGATCGAACTGCAACGTATAGCGCATCAAGCGCGCGTGCATGGCGCGGAGATTTTGGTGACCACTGAAAAGGATCGCCTGAACTGCCCCAGCCATTTAGACCGGGCCATCGCCCCGCTCGATCTTGCCTGGCTCGAGATAGAGTTCGAGATTGAAGATGAGTCAGATTTCTTAGCTTTTCTAGATCGAGAGCTTCGGCGCAGCCACGCCGCAAACAGGACTCAAAGCCCGGCTACGGATCCCGATCATTTGCTATCGTGACGGTTTCACGCCGTAATGCAATTCTCAACCCTCGAAATCCCCTGCGAGCAATTCACCCTTAACAATGGCCTCAATGTCATCGTTCACGAGGATCACAAAACCCCCATAGTCGCCGTCAATGTCTGGTATCACGTCGGTTCTAAGAATGAAAAGCCCGGACGAACTGGCTTAGCGCACCTTTTTGAACATTTGATGTTCGGAGGCAGTGAGCACTTGAAGGGAAGCTACATCGAAGCCATGGAACGGGCCGGTGCTACGGACCTGAACGGGACCACGAGCGAAGACCGCACAAACTATTTCGAAAACGTTCCTACTTCAGCTCTCGATTTCGCTCTCTTCGCCGAGTCTGATCGGATGGGCTTTTTCGAAACAACCCTGGGTCAGGAGGTACTCGATCTTCAGCGTGGCGTTGTGCAGAACGAAAAGCGTCAGGGTGACAATCAGCCCTACGCGATTGTCGAAGAATTGGTTGTTAAGTCTACCTATCCTGCCGAGCATCCGTATTCCCACACGGTTATAGGCTCCATGGAAGATCTGGATGCGGCCTCGCTTGAAGATGTGCGTGAGTGGTTCAAGAGTTACTACACGCCATCGAATGCGGTCGTTGTTATTGCCGGTGACATCACCGTAGCTGAAGCGAGGCGCCGAGTGGACCGATACTTCGGTGAAATTCCGCCAGGGCCGCCCGTCGCGCATCAGCGTGCCTGGGCCGCCAAAATGGCTGATGAGCATCGCGAGCTGGTTCAGGACCGCGTGCCTCAAGGCCGAATCTATAAAGTTTGGAACGTGCCCGGTTATGGCACCGCGGCGGCGGACCATCTGAGATTAGCCGCTGGTATTCTCTCGGCTGGTAAGAGTTCGCGTCTCTATAAACGCCTCGTCTATGATGATCAGATTGCGACTCACATCTCCGCATATTTGGACGAGCGTGAAATCGGCAGTCAATTCGTAGTCGTCGCGACTGCGCGCCAGGACCAGGATCTTCGCGCCGTCGAAGAGGCGGCGAACGAAGAACTTTCCCGCTTTCTTCAAGACGGGCCTACTGCACTCGAGCTTAATCGAATCAAAACCCAATCCTACGCAGGCTTTGTGCGTGGCGTCGAACGCATCGGTGGATTCGGCGGAAAATCAGACATCCTCGCCACTAGCCAAACTTATCTAGGCTCACCGCAGGGTTATAAGGAGCGATTGCGGCATTTAGAAGAAGCAACCGCGGAAGATCTGCGCGATACTGCGCGCACCTGGTTGTCCAGCGGAGCATACAGTCTCGAAGTTATTCCATTCGCTGCCGCGCAGCCAGTTCCCGAGACAACCGCGGATCGCCATGTCCCGGCACTCGGTCCGCCGCGCGAGCTCAGGCTCCCGACAATTCATGAGGACCGGCTCTCGAATGGCTTGAAGATTCTGATCGCTGAGCGGCACGAGATTCCGGTCGTCAACTTTTGGCTTACTCTCGATGCCGGGTATGCAGCCGATCAGTTCGCCGCTCCCGGCACGGCTCGGCTTGCCTCTTCGTTGCTTACGGGGGGTACGAAGCGCCGCACTGCGCTCGAGATAAGCGATGAGTTACAACTCTTAGGCGCGCAACTCAGCAGCGGTTCGAACCTCGACATCTCTACCGTTTATCTCTCGGCTCTCAGGAACACGCTCGATGACACGCTCGATCTCTATGCTGACGTCATCCTGAATCCTGTGTTTCCACAGGCCGATTTCGAGCGGCAGCAAAAGCTTCAACTTTCCGCGATTGCGAATGAAAAAGTGACGCCTCTGCAAATGGCTCTGCGTGCGCTACCGCCGCTCCTGTTCGGTCGTGAGCACGCCTACGGTTTGCCGCTGACCGGCTCCGGAACCGAGGACAGCGTCCAAGGTCTCACCCGGGAAGACATGGTCCGCTTCCACTCGACTTGGTTCAAGCCGGGCAACGCCACGCTCATTGTGGTGGGCGATACGACCGTCGCCGAAATCAAACCGAAGCTTGAGAAGTTCTTCGCCAATTGGCAGCCGGGCAAGGTTCCAGTTAAGGACGTCAGCGCCGTCACCAAGCCTGCGCACCCCAGCCTGTACTTGGTTGACAAGCCCGGAGCTCTGCACTCCGTTGTCATCGCGGGCAGCATCGCTCCGCCGCCCAATCCCGATACCGAGGTGGCTCTCGAGACTACGAACAACATTTTCGGCGGGACCTTTGGCGCGCGGCTAAATATGAATCTTCGCGAAGAGAAACATTGGTCCTACGGCGCTGCTTCCGTGCTCTACGGCGCTCGTGCTCAGCGACCGTTCCTGGCTTTTGCTTCGGTGCAGGGCGACAAGACCAGCGACTCCATCGCCGAAATGCTGAAAGAACTCGCCGGAATGACAGGAGCGAAGCCAGTCCGTGAAGAGGAGTTGGAGAAAGTAAAGCAGCAGCAGATTCTGGAGCTTCCCGGCGCTCACGAAACCATGAACTCCATCGGTAGTCTCCTCGGTGATCTGTTGCAGTTCGGCTTGCCGCTTGATTACTACGAGACATATGTCAGCCGCGTCTTGGCGCTCACAATCGCTGACGTCAAGGCTTGCGCGAAATTACTTTTCGATCCTCGGCAGATGATTTGGTTGGTCGTCGCCGATCGCTCACAAGTCGAAGCAGGCTTGCGCGAGCTCGGGCTTGGCGAGATTGTCCCTACGCAAGCCTGATAGACATTGAATTAACTGAATTGTACATTTGACAGACCCAGACACCAAAAGCTAAGCTGAGCGGGTGGCGCGGGTAAAAGATGTAATCGATTTCTTCGCAGCCCCGCGGAATGCGGTCGTGTTGTTTCTGTTCTGCCTTATTTCCGCGATCCCTCCTGTCCGTCACAGCCTTCCCGTCGATGGTGCTCTGGCAGAGTACTTCGATCTGGGAATCAGCATTGGACTTCCGATCTCTGCGGCCTACCTGATCGTCTCCAGCGCAGTCTAGGGTTTAAATAAGACGATTGCGTGGAAGCACTCGGCAAAGCGGATATTTCGCAAAGCGCTCAAGAAGGCTACGCCGTTCGAGAAGCTACTTCTTGAAGCCTTCATTTCGACAAACGAATCAGTGGTGAACTTAACGCCAGGAACTCGCACCGTTGTTCATTTGCAAGAGATTGGGCTTTTACTCTATTCGGAGATGCTGGGGGGTTATTACATTCCGAGCGATCTTTCGACGCTGTGTATTAGGAATCGAAAGCTGCTTCAGCTTTCGGCAGAGGATCAAGCCAAAGGAATGGCTGAATTAGAGAGCTTGCATTCGGAAGGGCAGGATAGAGCGCTCTTTGCCCAGTTGTTCAGAGCAGGACGGCCACAAGACAACGATTGGATGGGCGATTAGGCCCGCCTTTTAGCGCGAGCGTTCTTCTTCGCTTTCTTCGTAGCCCCTGGACGCGGCATATCTTTGGTTGGTTTGACCTGCAACGCGAGACGCAGAGCTTCATCGGTCTTCAGCGGGATGTGGATCTTATCGCCGAGGTGTGGCACACACCCCTAGTATCGCGGTTCTTTTCCTCAGAGATCAAAGAGCGGCCACCCTTTTGCTTTGGCGCTTGAGAGCAGAGTTGCGTATTCCTTTTCCGTCAGAAACTGGGTGTATTGACCCCACTTGATTTGATTCCCAGTAGCATCCCACGTGTAGTATCCCGTTCTGTAGCCTACGTACGAACCGTCCCAGTATGCTTCCTCCGCCTTGATTTGCTGCATGAGATGCTTGTATTCACCGACCATCACATACACTTCGTCGGTAACGGTTCCCCACTTCTTTCGGTTGGTTCCTCCCTTCTCCTTGAAGTAAACGTGTTTCCCGATCATCGACTGCGCTTCAAGCCTTCTCTCTTGTTCATCGGTCATCACGGACCTCCTGAGCCCCAACTATTGACAGCAGACCTATACTGGTAACTGAATGCGGCGGGCGGAACTCGAACCCGCAGGGGGGCCTATCTCCGTGATGGTATCGCATCTATTCCGTACTCTTTGGCCTGTTCTGGCCTTCCGGCGTGGTTTGTCCTTGGAAGTCTGTTTGAATAGTGCCGGTTGGATCAGATTCCAACCGCTCCAGAATCAATTGGCAGATCCTTATACGTTGCGGTACGAGTTTGAGATGAAAAGGGCCAAGATTAACCATCTCCAAAGTGATATTGCCCTCGAACCCAGCATGAATCGTTGGCGTAATTAAGTGCACTGCCAAACGTAATCGGGCAAGAGAACTCCTGCCTTCAACGCGGGCGGCAAGGCGTGCCTCAGGGCTTAAGCAGATCCTTTCGCGCGTTTGACCGAGAATGTGGCATTGACGTTCTCTGTAAGGAGAAAATACCACTGAGCCGTCACGGTCCGGTTCCAATCTTGCCATGAATGCAACTGCAGTCCGATGAAATCGCTGTTCTGCAAGATCAACGTAAACCTTACGCCGGGTGCAGCAAACTTGGACTCATCCCACCATCTGAATTCTGGTTCCGAGAGTTAGGTCAGCGGGAAAGACCGGACATCTCCGCCCGGTTCCACTAGCGCCAGCACCGGCGTCTTTTTACTGAGATTTCGCCCGACATGACCGCTGCCGATCTCCTTGCCGCCAACGTAGATCTCGTCTGCTTCAAGGATGCCCTTCAGCTTTTCAGCCATAGGCGTCTGCGTCATGACCCAACGAATCCGATGGCACATGAACCAAGCAGTCCGGTAGCTGCCCTTCGGTCTCTTCGTCTCTTCGTCTTCGCCCCACAACTCACGCTGAAGCTGCAATGCGCTGATGCCCTTTTTTGAAGAGCACATGAGATGAAAAGCGGCCAGCCATTTATGTAAGGGAATATGTGAATCGGCAAAAATCGTGCCGACAGTAACGGTGAACTGCTTCCGGCACCCGCCGCACTTGTAGACGCCCTTACGCATCTTGTTTTCGGCTTTCGTGTCCGGCTTCGACTCTAGCTTGTAGATGTTATCGATTACGCCGCAATGCGGGCAAACCGGACCATTCGGCCAAAGCATTTTTTCCAAGTGCTCGCGTGCTGCGTCTTCGTCGTGGAACTGCTTCTGAAGTAACCCTGGCATTCTTCAACTATGCGCTTTTTAACCTGGGTCTGTCAAGTGTACAATTCACT
Source organism: uncultured Acidobacteriaceae bacterium (assembly GCA_963771565.1). Lineage (GTDB taxonomy): Bacteria > Acidobacteriota > Terriglobia > Bryobacterales > Bryobacteraceae > Bog-105. Next base: position 93,013 of record CAVYUB010000014.1, on the reverse strand, counting down.
TAGATTAAGAGTCGTGATGAACTTGCTTGAGTTTCCACAAGATCTGCCGAAACATGCCTAGCCATGTTTCGGCATCAGGACCGGGTATTCCTAGGCGCCGTACCAGCCGTCTCACCTTGAGCTCGGTCGATTTCGAAGTGCGCTCGTTTACATAGCCGGAGCGGTCGAGCAAGTCCAACATGAGAACCGTGATCCGATCCAGATCTTCTGCCGTTACCGGTTGCGGAGCTTTGAAGCGTTTCTCGACAGCGCCTTCGTCCCGGCGCAGCTCGTAAAGGCAGACTGCAACGGCTTGGCCGAGGTTCATGGAACCGTGCTCTTCGCGAGTGGGGATGCGGAGAAGCCAATGACAGTAGCTCATGTCCTGGTTCGATAGGCCGAATTTTTCAGAGCCGAAGAGCAAGGCAACCGCGGAAGAATTCAACCGGCTCCTGATTAGTCCCCCTGCGGTTTCAAGCCGCTGCAATGGAACGTGCAGGTCGCGATTTCCTAGTGCGGTGGTCCCGACCACCAGCGCGCAATCGCTTACAGCCGCCGCGACATTATCGAACACCTGAGCCTGATCGAGAATGTATTGTGAGCGGACAGCCGAGCGCACCTCTTTAAACGCCACTTCGTACGGATTTACGAGGCGTAGATCGGTAACGCCGAAATTGCTCATGGCCCGGGCTGCGGCGCCGATGTTGAGAGGGTTGCGTGGTGCGACTAGGACGATCCGCAAAGGATCGGGCACTACTGCTCCAGATATGTGTATCCGTTCAATCCGTCTTCATAAAACTTCAGCAGGCGGCCGGATTCCTCGTAGCCGATGCGTTGCTCGCGAACCGCGACTTCCACATCTTTGCGGAACTGATCGAGCAGCATTTGTGAGTTGTACTGTACGTAATTCAGCACCTTGCGTACCGTATCGCCCTGCACCACCGCCTCGAGCACGACATCTCCGTGTTCGTCGAGGGTTACCTGCACGGCATTGGTGTCGCCGAACAGATTGTGCAGGTCTCCGAGGATCTCTTGATACGCGCCTAGCAGAAAGGCACCCAATATGTAAGAGCCGTTGTTGAACGGATGCAGAGGAAGCGTCTTTTTCACGTCTCGCCGATCGATAAACTGGTCGACCTTTCCGTCTGAATCGCAGGAAATATCGCCCAAGACCGCCTGCCGAGTTGGAAGTTCGTTGAGACGGTGAATCGGCATGATGGGGAATAGCTGCTTCACGGCCCAATTGTCTGGCATGCTTTGGAACAGCGAAAAATTGCAGAAATACGTGTCGGACAACATGCCATCCAAGCCTTCCAGCTCTTCGGGAAAAAATTCGAGTTCTGCCGCGAGCTTCAGAATTTTCCGGCAAATTGCCCAAAAGAAATTCTCGGCAAAACTACGCTGCTCCAGCGAAAGATAGCCGAGACTGAAGAGGTTCAGCGCTGAATCGAGCGCTTGCTGAGCGTCGTGAAAAGTCTCGAGAAGGTTCTTCTTGTTTATGGACCGGTAAGTTTCGAACAGATCGATAAGGCACTGTTCCGAATCTTCGGGCACGCTAGCCGGTAGCTCGCCTTCTCCGATGCCGCTGACGCCCAGTACGTTGAAAACCAGCACGCTGTGATACGCCGCCACGGCTCTCCCGCTTTCAGTGATGATCGTCGGATGCGCAACTTCGGCCTCGTCGCAGATGCTTTGAATGTGATAGACGACGTCACGGGCGTATTCTTCAAGCGTGTAGTTCACGCTCGATTCGAAGTCGGTCTGTGAGCCGTCGTAATCTACGCCCAAGCCGCCGCCCACATCCAGATACTTCAGTCCAGTAGCCAGCTTTTTCAGGTCTACATAGATGCGGGCCGCCTCGATCACAGCCCCTTTGATTTGCCGAATGTTCGTGATCTGACTTCCCAAATGGAAGTGAAGCAACTGCAAACTTTCCGCCATGTCGTGTTGTTGGAGGAACTCCACAGCTTTCAGCGCTTCGCTGACCGTCAGGCCGAATTTCGAGCGATAACCTCCAGACGATTTCCAACGGCCCGAACCACGGCTGGCAAGCTTTACACGAATACCGATGACCGGCTTGACCCCCACCTGTTCCGCATGTTTCGCGATGAGCTCTAGCTCGGTGAACTTCTCGATGACAGGAATGATGCGCCGGCCGATCTTTTTGGCCAGCATGACCATCTCGATGTACTCGTCATCTTTGAAGCCGTTACAAATGATCGGGGTGTCATTGTCCGCGATCGCCAGCACCGCAAGAAGCTCGGGCTTTGAACCGGCTTCGAGCCCGAAGTGATAGGCTCGGCCAAAGTTGAAAACTTCTTCGACCACTTGGCGCTGCTGGTTTACCTTAATTGGGTAAACACTGCAGTAGTCGCCTTGATACCCGTGCTCGCGGATAGAAACGTCGAAGGCCTGGTACATTTCCAAGAGGCGATGTTTGAGAATATCCGAGAAACGGATCAGAATGGGCAGCGATATGCCACGCCATTCGAGCGTGTCTACTAGCTGCTTCAGGTCGATATACCGGCTCGATTCCTTGGTTGGGTGAACCCGAAGACTGCCGTTCTCTCCAACAGAGAAATACCCTTTGCCCCAACTTGCAACATCGTAAAGCTCCGCTGCATCGCTTATGGTCCATCGATCGGCAGGTTCACGTACTTGAGCGGGGGCAGCGACCTTGCTGTTCAACGTGAGGAGTGCTCCTTAGGGGTGGGATTGAGCTCCTAGAAACAGAGCGTACCTAGTCGCCGTCTTAAACCACAATTGTACTGTGGCCGCGCGGCGATGAGCAAATTCTAAATGCCGGAATCGACCAACTCCAAAAGCCGTATCGTTTCTGATTTTTCCTTTCTTTCTTTGAAAACAGCTAATTCTTTGTTCGCCTCGTCGCGCTGGCCCAAGTGCTGCAAGACTTGCGCAAGCACGTAGTGAGCTTGCGGGTCACTCGGGTCAAGTTGAACGGCTCGGCGGAGGTAAATCTCTGCTCGGCCAAAATCGTTTCGCGCCCGGTAGAGTTTGCCAATCGCGCGGTTCACGCGTTCGTCGCGAGGAAACCGGCGATCCAGGCTGAGAAGCTCAGTCTCTGCCTCGCCATAGCGTTCAAGCCGAATTAGCAATTCCGCATATTTCGCCCCCGTGTAAGCCCCGGTGCCGATCGCGAGCGCTTGTCGATACGCCTTCAAAGCATCTTCCGTTCTTCGGCGCCTGTCATACAGCGTTCCCAGCAATCCCCAGACTTCGGGTTGCTTATTGTCGCCGCTCAATGACTGTTCCGCCCACCGGATCGCCTCATCATCTTTGTCAACAACCTCGTAAAGGACAGCTTGTCCATATTGAAGCAACGGCGAATTTGGAATCTGCTCTAAGCCGCTTGCGAGGACGGCTTGGGCTTCCTGGTCGCGGCGACCTTCCGAGAAGATCAGAGCGAGCCGAAAGTAAACTTGCGGGTCATTCGGGAACGAGGCCGCTGCGTCCTGGAAGGTTTTCACTGCCGCGGGCAAGCTCCCGGAGAGAGCCTGAGCTGAGCCGAGCAACACAAACCCGGTGTTATCGGCAGGTCTGCCTGACTTGCTCAGAAGATCGACGACCGACGCATATCGGCCTAAGTGAAACAGCGCGGTTGCTTCGCCAAGCCGGATCTGCGCAGCGTGAACAGGCGAATTCGCCGCGGCTTCGAGAGCCTTCCGAAACGCCTCTGCGGCGTCGCTATACTGCCGCAGTCGGAGAGTGATGAGACCCAAGTTGTATGCAGCTTCTGGATTGCCGGGATGATTGCGAAGCACTTGCCGAAGCAGCGTTGCCGCAGCGCTGAATTTGCCGCGCATAGCATCATTCATCGCTAAATTTTTCAATGCGGGCTCGAAGCCAGGTTGCGCGGTGAGTGCCCTTTGATACCACACAGTGGCTTCGTCATGGTGGGAGGAAGAGTCGAGTGCTCCTCCTATGGACGTTGCAAGTTGAGCATCTCCGGGATTGGACTTCCACAGTGATTCGAAACCGGCTACCGAACTGTTCAGATCTCCGGCCCGTAATTGCGCGATCGCATCTTGAAATCGCGTCAACCACGGCGGAGTGGTTTGGGCGTCAGTGCCAACTACGAATGCAACTACAATAGCCAGAGCTATCGCCACTCTTCCCGTCAAGAGCTGGCCTTCATCTTTCGTATCGAATGCACCATTGCGCTGTAGAGATCGCCCCGGTAGATAGAGCGGCTCAACTCGATCGCATTGCCTGTATCTGTGAATGTCTTTCGATTTACTACCAGCACAGCTACATTCTTAGGAATCTCCAGCAGCTTGCGATCCGGGGCCGATGGCAACTCCGCCGAAATTTCTTCAATCGATCTTTCCAGCTTGAGACCGTACGATTCCTCGAAGATGCGGTACAGCGAATTTCTTGCCAAATCGAAACGCTCGAGCCAAGGGGCGAGGCGCTGAGGAACCTGGACGCTCTCTACCGCGAGCGGCGTTTCGTCCTTCAGACGCAGCCGGCAAATCTCATAAACTTTTTCGCCCTCGGAAAGACCGAAGAAGTCGCGGCCAACGCGTTTGGGAGCAATCTGCTCAAAAGAGATGAGCCGCGAGTGGGGCTTGCCGCCGCGAATCCGAATTTCCTCCGTGAAGCTGCGTAGCTCCTGCTCCTGTTTCTGGAGCCGTTTTGGGGCGACGAACGTTCCGCGCCCACGATGCGATTCGATAAGACCTTTGCGCTCGAGAATGCTCATCGCCTGGCGCAGTGTCATGCGACTCACGCCATATTGCTCGCAGAGCACACGCTCGGCGGGAAGTAGAAATCCAGGCGCGAATCCCCCGCGCTCGAGCAATGACCCTATTCCTTCGGCGATCTGCGCATAAATCGGCTTGCCTGACTTCTTGTCCAAGCTGACGGACCGGAAAGCAGCGAAGGGATCAGCTTTGGCTGACATCGGACTAAGTATAGACGAAAAGTCTAGATGTTTAGAACGTGAATACGGTATTCTGTGCTCGTACTTCTCATGGCGGCCATTGGGATTCTGCTCGCTGTCTTGTCTGGCGTCTGTAATGGCCTGTTTACGGCGCCCATGAAACTCGAATCGCGATGGAAATGGGAGAACATCTGGTTCGTCTTCATTGTAGTGGCCTGCCTTGCGATGCCCTCCTGCTTTGTTTTCGCCGCTGTCCCTCAGTGGCGCACTATTTTCGCTGCAGCTCCTCCGCGCGCGGTTCTATCGGCCATTCTTTTTGGCTTCGCGTGGGGATTCGGCGCAATCTGCTTCGGCAGGAGCGTCGATCGCCTCGGCGTCTCAATCGCAAACACTCTCGTCATCGGACTCAGCTCGGCACTTGGCTCACTCGTGCCTCTACTCCTTGCGGGAGCTTTGCGCTTCGATATCCGGCAGATGGTGCTGTTCATTGGCATTCTCTCGTTCTTAATTGGAGTCTGGCTGTGTGGCGAGGCGGGACGGTTGCGTGACGGGTCCACCGGATCGCCGTCACCCATAACTGGATTGCAGTCACCCATTACAGGCTACATTTTCGCGGTGATAGCAGGCGTCATGTCCGCGGTTTTCAACATCGGGTATGCGCTTGCCCTGCCAATATCGGATGCGGGAATTCGGATCGGATATTCGCGGTTCGCTGCCACCAATTGCATCTGGTTGTTGATGCTCGCGGCAGGGTCTATTCCAAATATCGTTTACTGTTTGCTGTTGATGCGGCGCAACAAAACCGCGAAGTTGATCTTCTCGCCTTCCGCACTGCGCGCATGGGGGCTGAGCATTGCGATGGGGCTATTGTGGGGCGGCAGCATATTTCTTTATGGGGCTGCAACACCGCGACTGGGCGACATCGGGCCCTCGATAGGGTGGCCGCTCAGTCTTGCCGTGGGTTTGCTGGTTGCGAATCTAATGGGCGCATTGCTTGGAGAATGGCGCGGAGTGAGTTCAATCGCGATACGAAAAATGAATCTCGGTATTTCAACTCTTCTTTTTGCGATCGTGATGTGCGCCATCTCCACTCGGGTGAGCGGATGAGCATACCCCGCGTTTGCCAAAAACTCGAAGGGAAGTTGATCGCATCCTGCCAGGCCCCAGCCGGCGATACGTTTTCTGATCCACAACTTATTGCCCGCTTTGCCCAGGCCGCGCTGGCCGGTGGGGCGGCCGGGATTCGAGCTAACGGGCCACAGAATGTGAGAGCGATCCGGTACGTGACGGACGCCCCGATTATCGGCATCCAGAAAGTTGTAATCGATGACGGTAAGGTGCTCATCACACCGTCACTTGAAGCGGCTCGCGATCTGGTAGGCGCCGGGGCTGACATCATCGCAATCGACGTAACCGCTCGAGGGCAGCATTATGGAGCGTTACAGCGGATACGACAAATCAAACAAGAGCTGGGCGTTCCTGTTTTTGCCGATATCTCGACAATAGATGAAGCGCTGATCGCCGCCCAAGCCAACGCCGATTTTGTGCTGTCCACACTGCGCGGATATACCGCAGAAACCGGTCACGTCACCCGGTTCGAACCATCGTTCATCGAAGAACTGGTGCCCGTTTGTCCAGTCCCCGTTATTGCGGAGGGTCGCATTCACAACCCAGAGGACGCGAGGCGTGCAATGGCATCTGGCGCATTTGCCGTCGTTGTCGGCACCGCAATCACGCGGCCGGCCGAAATCGCCCGCCGTTTTTCAGAAGCGATTCAGAAAGAGTGGGCCGCGCGGAGTGCGAAACAAAGCGTGCTTGGCATCGATTTAGGGGCAACCAATACAAAGCTCGGCATCGTTTCTGCGCAAGGTGAGCTACTGTTTCACTCAACCGTTTCTACACCCGCCTTCGCCGGGCGTGAAGTACTGCTCAATCACCTGAAGAGAGTGGGACGAGATCTGCTCGATAGGGCCAACACGATGGGTCAAGCTCCCGCTGCGTTGGGTGTCGCAACAGCGGGTTGGGTAAATACCGAGACTGGCACTGTGGCCTACGCTACGGAAAATCTTCCTGGCTGGACCGGAACTCGCGTCGGCGACGAACTGTATGCGTCGTTGGGCATTCCGGTCGCCGTCGAAAATGATGCGAACGCGTTTGCCATGGCGGAAAAACACTTTGGCGCGGGCCGTGGTCTGCGTGATTTCGTTTGCATCACTCTGGGAACTGGGGTGGGGGGCGGCTGCTTTGTCCGTGGAGATCTAAATCGAGGGGCGCACTTTTTTGCGAATGCGTTAGGGCACATCAACCTGGTTCCTGGCGGCCTGCCCTGCACGTGCGGAAATCGGGGCTGCCTCGAAGTCTATTGCAACGCAGCGGCCCTGTTGCGCTATGCCGGGGAGCACTTTCAAACCGTTGAAGATATCATCGCGGCCGGTAATTCCGGGGACAATGATGCCGCTTTAGCGATTCTGAGGTTGGCGAAATACCTAGGCCAGGGCTGCTTTTCGCTGGTTCAACTCTTGGACCCCGAGGCCTTGATTCTTTCCGGCGGATTGGTTCAAAACAACTCTGCCTTGATGGAGGGTGTCAAAGCTGAACTTGCGTAGACTGTTCCCGCATACACACAACGAAAGCTGATGGTAAGGACCTCGCCTCTCGGCTACTATGGCGGGGTTCTGGGAGCTGCAGCGGTAGCAATTGAGCGAGGGATTGACACGCCCCAGGCAACGGTGATAGAAATGTCTAGAACTTTGGTCTAGATGTTATGCACATGGCTTGGGGCTTGATTGGATTAGGCGTAAGCAGCCTCACATTTTGAAAACATCGCGATCTCGAGCAGGAGGAAATTATGGTGGGCGTAGGACGGGGTCGAACAAACATCTGTTTATTGTTAGCGCTAGTTTTCGGCGCAATGACATTTCCTGTCAAGGCGCAAGTGGCAAACACCGGTTCCGTGCAAGGCACGGTGCTGGATCAGAGCGGTGCAGCGGTTCCGGATGCGTCGATCACCTTGACCAATTCGGCGACGACGGCGACGCTGGGAGTGCAGACGAACTCTTCGGGGGTATTTAGATTTCCGATTGTACCCGTCGGCCGCTACACGCTGACAGTCAACAAGCCGGGTTTCAAGTCGTATGTTCAATCGGAATTTCCGGTGGAATCTGCGGCGCCCATTACGATCAATGCGTCACTGGCGCTCGGCCAAACGTCGCAAGAGGTTACTGTTTCGGGCGTGCCCACGACTATAAACACGGTGACGGCAAGCGAGGGAAACACGGTTACGTACAAGCAGATGAACGATCTCCCGTTGACGAACCGTCTGTTTACGCAGCTCGTGCTTCTGGAGCCGGGTGTTTCTTCTTCGATCGATCAGACGCCGGGGTTCGGCTCGAACTCTTCCATCAACTTCAGCCTGAACGGGGTGCGCGCGGATGAAAACAACGTGATGATGGATGGCATCCGGAACCTGGATACATTCGGGGGCAATGCGTTTGTTACTCCCAATCTTTTCGCTGTCTCCGAGTTCCGCATTGAGAACAACTCGTATTCGGCGGTGACCGGGCGGTCGGCTGGGGGACAAGTAAATTTGATCTCCCGATCGGGCGCGAACCAGTTCCATGGCAATGCATTTGAGTTCTTCCGAAACGACGTTTTGAACGCTCGCAACTTTTTCGCGAACTCGGTTCCAGAGAATCGTTATAACGATTTCGGCTACGATGTCGGGGGGCCGATTAAAAAAGATAAGCTGTTTTTCTTCTGGTCGGAAGAATGGCGCCGTATTATACAAAGCGGTGGCACGCGACTGGCCATCGTCCCCACTCCCGCCGAGCGGTCCGGCGACTTCAGTGCGCTTCTGCCCCAAATTATTACGGATCCCGCTACTCGAATACCTTACAAGAACAACATCATTCCAGCTTCTCAGCTCGACCCCAACGCGCAATTGCTACTGAAATATTATTACCCGCTACCGACGCCCGGTTTTCAGAACGGCGGCTTCAATTTTGTCTCTTCCTTGCCTGATTTCACACGCTGGCGCGAGGAATCGTTGCGAATCGACTACCGCATGACGGACAAATTGACCAGCTATGTGCGCCTGACACAGGACAACGTATCGTTGCAGAATCCGTACGGACTTTTCGGAGAAAATTCTCTGCCGAACGTGGGCTCTTCCAGCCAGGTCTACCCGATTTATCAGATCGCCTTCAATCTAACCTACACACCCACGCCAAACTTTATTTCGGAGTTCACCTGGGGCACGTACCGGGACAACGACAAGTATCTTCAAAACGGTCCGCAATCGTGCCGTTGTAATGCACCCGGGTTGAACATTCCGCAACTGTTTCCGCTTAACGAGCTAAACCGGATTCCCTCGCTTTATTTCCAACAGGGCTATGCGGGCATTGTGGAGGAGTGGTACTTTCACAACTATTCCTTCAGCATGCCCTTTGAGAGCAACAATACTTGGGTTCACGGGCCGCACACCATCCAATTCGGAATTGATTACACTCGCGAAGGTAAGAGCGAGCTTGCTAACCCATCAAATAACAATACGAATGGAAGTTTCACTTTCAACGGACAGTACACAGGAAACGCTCTGGCGGATTTCCTCGTCGGAAGAGCGCACAATTACACCGAGACTGCGCTCGATCCATTCGGCAACTACCGCTGGCACAACATTGAGCCGTATTTTCAGGATCAGATCAAGTTGCGCCCCAACCTGACGCTGACCGCTGGCGTGCGGTACGAATACTATCAGCCGGAATACGAGCGACATAATTTCTTCGGATCATTTGATCCGGCGATGTACAACCCGAGCCAGGCTCCGATTGTGAATCCCGATGGCACGCTCGTTCCAGGTACGGGCACCCCGCTCAACGGAATCATTGTCGCGGGACAGAACTCGCCCTTCGGTCGAGCCTTGTTCCCATCCCACAAAGACGTCTTCGCCCCGCGGCTTGGTATCGTTTGGGACCCGACGAATTCCGGGAAAACCTCCATACGTGTGGGCTACGGAATCTTCTACGACCGGTGGGGATCATTCAGTCAGTTCGGCGGTTTCAATCCACCTTTCAACAGCTCAGTGAACATCTTCAATACTTTCCTCAGCAATCCGGGCGGTATTGCTGGTGCACTGTATCCGCCAGCATTAAGTGCGGCCGAGCCTCCCTGGGACTATCCTCAAGTTCAGAAGTGGTCGGTTAGCGTCCAGCGAGATCTGGGGTTCAACACAGCACTTAACGTCGCCTATGTTGGTACGAAGGGCTCACATCTTCTGGGCGCCGTAAACCTGAACCAGCCATTTCCGAATCCGGCTGTCGCAGACGGAACTATATCACCCGATTCGGTGCGGCCTTATCCTGGATTTTCGACCATCACGGCCTATGAGAGCCGCTTCGATTCCAATTACCAAGCTCTGCAGGTCTCTGCGAATCATCGGCTATCGCACGGACTGGCATTCCAGGCTTCCTACACCTACTCCAAAACGCTCACCGATAATTCCAGCGCTTGGAACACTCCTGAAGACTCCCGCAATATCGCGCTCGACAAAGGCCTAGCCAGCTTCGATGTGCCGCAGGTCCTGACCTTCAATTACATCTGGGAAATCCCGGCATTTCAGAATAGTAAGGGAATTATGCACGCGGTGCTGGGCGGCTGGGAGGCATCGGGCATTACCAACATCCAATCCGGATTTCCGTTCACGCCGTTCTTGCCTACGGATAACGAAGGAATTGGTGGCGGCTTGCAGCGCCCCAACCGAATTGCGAGCTCGAGCGGACCTGCGAACGTGGATCAATGGTTCAACACTGCAGCTTTCGTGACTCCACCGGTGGCAACATTTGGCACCTCCCCCAATGGGGCAGTTCGTGGACCCGGCACTATCAACTGGGATTTTTCGTTGTCCAAGCAGTTTGCCATTCGCGAATCGATGAATCTCCGCTTCCGCAGCGAGTTCTTCAACGTGTTCAACCATCCATCGTTCAACAACATTGACGTCGGCCTTGGTGACGTGACTTATGGCCAGGTGACAGGAGCGTTATCTCCGAGACTGATACAGTTCTCGCTAGAGCTCAGTTTTTAAACTCGAGTGTTGAATGCCTCAGTCTAGGCGCGAATTTCTTGCAGCGGCGGCGGCGCTGTGGTCTGCTGCTGCTCTGCGCGCGCAACAACATCAGCATGCGCATCCATCCGACGAAAAGGTTCCATACAAGTTTTCGTTCCTAGATGCGGGCGAACGTAAGACTCTGCGCGTGTTAATGGATCGCATTGTTCCGGCTGACGACCGTTCTTCAGGTGCTTTGGAAGCTTGTGTAGATGAGTATGTAGACTTCATTCTCATCCACGCAGACGCTTCGTTGCAGGAGACATGGCACAAAGGATTGAAGCGGTACGGTGAGGCGATCACAGGAAAGAGTCCCGATGAGGTCGACAAATTTCTGGAGAAGCAAGCTCGAAACGAGTTCTCGCCGGCAAACGACGACGAAACATTTTTCGTTCTTCTGAAAGGCGCTGTTACGGAGGGCTTTTACACGTCCGAGCAAGGAATTAAGAACGAGCTCGGGTACAAGGGCATGACGTTCCTGCTCGATTTCGAGGGCTGCACGCACCCGGTTCATCAGATTCCAGCGGGCTGGCATCCAATGCTGCGGGACCGTAAGGAGACGTAAGAGCTTGTTGCAGATCCTGAAATCTCCACACGTCTACGACGTCGCGATTATCGGTTCTGGAGCCGCGGGCGGCATGACTGCGCACGTGCTCACCGAGAATCGGCTCGATGTCGTCATGCTCGAGGCCGGGCCGCTGCGCAAAACAAGTGAATTCCCAATTCATCGCATGCGGCGGTGGAACTTGCCTTACCGTGGCTTGCGTGGTGACTACATGCAGGAATGGCTGGAGGCGACGCACTTTCTTGCTGACCAAAGCAAAGAGCCTTACGGCTGGGACGGCAACGAGCCGTTTGAATGGGTGCGGGTGCGAGCCGTCGGCGGGAAAAGTCTTTTCTGGGCCGGCGTGACGCCGCGCTTTTCGCCTGACGAGTTCCAGCCCAAGGACGACTATGATACGGCTTGGCCAATTACATATAACGATGTAGCTCGTTTTTATGACCGCGTCGAGGAGTTGATCGGAGTCACCAGCACGGGCGAGGGCGCAGGTGCGTTTCCACTCAACAAAGGCTTGGCACAACAGAAACCAAATTGTGCAGAGGTCGAACTGAAGAAAGCCGCAGAAAGCCTGCCTGGGCGGGGGCTCAAAGCGCTTTCGATTCCGAAGGCGATTCTCCCTCAGGATTATCATGACCGCCCGCGCTGTCATCACTGTGGCCCGTGCTGGCAAGGCTGCGACAGCGGCTCAAAATTCGATTCGCTGCGAGTTTTCGTGCAAAAGGCGCAAAAGACTGGCCATCTCACGCTCATGACGGGTGCACGCGTGCGATCTCTCGAATTGGGGGAGGAGGGACGAATCAAATCCGTTCATTATTGGGATGTTCAGGATCGCACCTATCGTGAGATCCGCGCGCGCACGTTCGTCCTTGCAGCGGGCTGCATTGAATCGACGCAGATTCTGCTGAACTCGAAAATTGCGAATTCGAGCGGGCTCGTCGGGCGGTACTTCTCCGAGCATCTATACGGCTCGGTGGACGGATTTTTGCCGCAACTGATGAACCGCCCGGTTGTGAATGAAGACGGCAATGGTGCGAATATTTTTATTCCGGATCTGACTCGCAACTGGCGAGGCAAGAAGTTCATTCGCGGTTACCAGATCTATCCAACCGGGGGCATTCCCGAGACGACGCTGGTCGGTGTAAACATTCCGGGGTTCGGTGCAGGTTGGAAACAAAAGATTCGTGAATACTATCCTGCGAGCGCTTCCGTGCTGATGCAAGGCGAAGTGTTGCCCTACCGCGATAATCGCATTGAAATCGATGAAAACTTAAAAGACGACGCGGGCATCCCAGGCGTGCGATTTTATTTTGGCCTGCGTGCTAACGAGCATGCAATGTTCCAAGATTTTATAGAACTTGCGACAGAGCTTATGAGGAAAGCGGGTGCGGAAATGCTGCTCGAGAAGAATCCGAAGCCTTTTCAGCACGGCGCTTCCGTCCACTACGTTGGGACGGCGCGTATGGGGAACGATCCGAAGTCTTCAGTTGTCGACCGCTGGAACCGAAGCCATGATGTGCCTAATCTTTACCTCAACGATGCAGCAGTTTTCGTAAGCGCCGGCAATCAGAATCCAACGCTCACGATTCTGGCGCTTGCGATGCGGTCTAGCGAACGTATGGTGGACTCTCTCAAGAGGGGAGAAATCTAACTAGGTGGCTTGTCGCAGGGAATTCATCAGCACGCGGGAACCGCTTGCTGACGCGCGGCTCGGTTTCCGATAACGCTTCATAGTCACGTTTTTTTGTTGCAAAATACCGCTCCTTGCAGTCGCGGCTCGGTAACGACCTTCGAATCATTTTGCGCCGGAATCTAACTAGGTAGAGTAGCGGTTTCCATCCAAAAACTCTTGATCTGTTGTGCGGCTGAGATCAACCCGTCTAAAGTGGATGGCTTCTTTAGGTACGCGTTGGCGTGAGAGTCGTAGGCCCGCCTTACGTCGGATTCGGCTCGCGAGGAAGTTAAAACAATGACCGGAATACGGCAGGTCTGTGGATCGTTTTTGATCCGCACTAAAACGTCGTGCCCGCTCACCTTGGGCAGATTCAGGTCCAAGAGGATGATGTCCGGGTGCCGACGGGTGTTTGCTTGGGGAGTGTGAAAAACCATATCCAGCCCCTCGGCGCCGTCTCTCGCTACCTGCATGTGAATGTTGGCATCGAGCTCGCGGAAGGCCTCCTCCAGCAGGCGCACATCACCTGGATTGTCCTCAATCAAAAGGATTTCGACGGGCTTATGCGAATGACCCCGGACCATCTTCGGCATTCCAAAACGAGTACGCGCACAACCGTACTCACATGGCACGTAGACTCGTTTTCGCAGCATAACGTTGCACTAACGTTCGCCAGTAATGCCTGGGAAGGATAGGACAAAGCCCCAGTACGGCAGGCTCAAAACCACTGAGGAGTACTACGATTGTTCCTCTACAGAGGGAGTGTAAGCAGATTTTCTCAAGCACGTAAGCACTTAAGTCGATAGAAAATCTTGGCGCACTCAATGAAAACCAATCACACGACCCTCCCATCCAGAGTGCCTGAGTTTCAAAATTTCGACTTCCTGACCTCGGAGGCCGCTGAACCAAAGTCATCTTCTGCTCACAGCAAGCTATTGATCGTGGACTCCTCGGATGCAAACCGGGCCGCGCTTCGCACCGCGCTGGGTGAACTGGAGCACGATTTGATAGAAGCCCGAACAACCTCGGAGGCGATTTCAGCAATCTCGCTTCATAAAGTTGATCTGGTTTTAATTGACTTATTCGCGCCTGAGCTTGGCGGGGCAGAGTTCTGCCGCATGCTCAAGAAGACCAGTGCAACCCAGTTTCTGCCGGTTTTCGTGACGGCTCCTTCGGACGACGTGGATAACGAAGTTCGGGCAATTGATGCGGGAGCCGACGAATTTCTGACCCATCCCCTTCGCCCTCGATCGGTTTGCGCCCGCATACAGGCGAGCTTGCGGCATAAGGCCATGATCGACTCGCTGGACCATTCGGAGACTGTTCTCTTCTCATTGGCACAGTCGGTCGAAGAGCGGGATTCTGATCTGGGACAACACTGCCAGCGGTTGGCTTTGATGGCTGCGGCGATCGGAGTGACGTTGGGCCTTCCGCCAGGCGACGTGTTGGCGCTTCAGCGGGGCGGATACCTGCACGACGTAGGGAAGGTTGCAATTCCCGACCACATCCTTTTCAAGGCTGGGCGGCTCAATCCCGAAGAATGGGAGATCATGAGGAGTCATGCAGAACGAGGCGAGCGAATCTGCAGCGGCATGCGATCACTGGCACCCGTTCTGCCGATCATTCGCCACCATCACGAACGATGGGACGGCTCGGGTTATCCGGATGGTCTGAAGGGTGAGGAGATTCCGCTGCTCGCACGGATTCTTCAGCTAGCGGATATATATGATGCGTTGACGACCGCACGGCCCTATAAACCGGCATTCACTTCTGAGGAAGCCATTCAAATCCTGAACAGCGAGGCCGAACAGGGTTGGCGCGATCCAGCACTCGTTGCCACTTTCTCAGACATATTGCCCATGTTCCGGACGCATGCGCCGCCGGATATATCCAGAATGTCTCTGCACGCTTTGGCGGCATCTATCGAGCGCTATCGAAAAGGCCCTGGGCACAGTGTGTCGAACGGGTCCGCGAACAGTTCAGAACTAGTCAAACAAGCGATCGGATTATAATCGCTGGCGAAGGCATGCTGCCGGTCGATACTGCGGATACCTATATAGATCTGGCGTCCCTAAGAGTTTTGAACCAGGAAGTGGTCGAGTGTTGCCGGTGTCCGCGCCTGGTCGAATACCGCGAACACATCGGGCGCATTCAGAGGCGCGCTTATCGAGGGCAGCAGTATTGGAGTCGCCCCCTGTCTGGTTTCGGAGATCCGCAAGCGAGACTGCTGATCATCGGACTTGCACCCGGCGCACACGGCGCGAACCGCACTGGCCGGATGTTTACTGGTGACCGCTCCGGAGAATTTCTCTACCGCGCTCTCTGGGAAACCGGGTTCGCGAATCAGCCTCAGAGCGTTTGCCGCGACGACGGTTTGTTGCTGAACGACGCCTATATTACGGCACCCGTCCGCTGTGCGCCTCCGGATAATAAGCCGACTCGCCAGGAAATATTTGCGTGCCGTCCCTATCTGGTCCGGGAAATCGCCCTCCTGAAGAATGTTCGGATAGTTGTCGCGCTGGGCGGCATCGCTCTCGATGCATACCTTTCACTGCTGCAGGACGGCGGAGCGGTGAAATCGCGCTCGGCATTTCATTTCGCACATGGAGCATGCTTCGAGACACATCCCGAAGGCCCGCTGGTGTTGACGTCCTATCATCCCAGCCAGCAAAATACTTCGACGAGGCGGCTGACTGCGAACATGCTGCGCGAGATTTTCGAGCGTGCCCGGCAACTGCTCGAGCAGCCTAGACAGCGGGCGGCGGTGGCGGCGGATAGCTCGGCGGGGGCGGGTAAGTAGCTGGCGCGGGGTACGCTCCTGCTTGAACATAGGGCTGACCGCCGGTCTCGAATAGCCGCCGCGTTTCCTCGTGCAAAAGCACCCACAATCCGTAGATCCCGAGAGCAGTTCCGATCGGAACGTGAAAGAGATGGAGCGCTGAAATCACGATCATCAGCACCCGGGCCCAAGGCTTAAAGTGGAGCAATCCCCATCCGCCGACGATCGAGGGCAGCCCGAGAATGAACAGGAATAGCGCGATGCAGATGCCGATAAGGACTAAAATCGGAACGGCGGCTGCAGCGTCTCTGTCACTCGACCACGGGCCCGCCGAGAATCCGGCCAGCCCTGCCAGGCCGCCAAACACGATCAGCACGACAAGCCCGGCCGCAACTCCCAGGCACCCCATGATGATGTTCAAGATACCCAGGATCTTGACGTGATCTCGCATATGCGCCCCTCAGTCGATGATACGCGAAAATAAGCGATCTGTTCCTGACTCAGCAGTACTTTCAGTCACTTACACGCGTTTTTACGGAACGAGCTAGTTTGCTGGGAAGACGCTGTGAGATGCTTTACGTTTCCCGTATGTATAAGAAAAGAGCTAGAATGAGTCCTGAATGATAGGTATGGACGTGTTGACTTCCGTATCTAGGTTCCTTTTTGCGGCGCCCTCTATTAGTTCTCAAATCGTGAACGGCATGTTCGACGACACGTTCTCAGGGATCTACCGCCTTTCGTTCTTCGATTGGTCGCTCCTGGTGCCGTACTTCGGAATCCTCGTCGTGCTGTCAATCTATGGCTTGCATCGCTACGAGACCATGCGGAGGTATATCAAGCACCGCCGGAAATTGCCTCAGAGCGCACCTCAGAAGTTCGAGCAACTGCCAAGAGTAACCATCCAGCTGCCGCTCTATAACGAGCGGTTTGTCGTGGCTCGTCTGCTCGAAGAAGTAATGAAAATCGAGTACCCGCCCGAGCTGTTGCAAATTCAGGTCCTCGACGATTCGACAGATGATACACACGCATTCACCGAGCGGCTCTGCAACCAGTACCAGGCTGCCGGCCTGAATATCGAGTACCGGCATCGGACAAATAGGTACGGCTTCAAGGCGGGAGCGCTACAAGAGGGATTAGCGACAGCAACAGGCGAACTCATCGCGATTTTCGACGCGGATTTCCTGCCGCCGCCGGACTTTCTCATGCGAACCGTGCATTTCTTCGTGGACCCCGGTGTCGGGGTGGTACAAACGCGTTGGAGCTATTTGAACAAAGAGTCCAACATTCTTACCCAGATCGAAGCGATGTTGCTCGATGGGCACTTCGTACTCGAGCACGGAGCGCGCTGCGGATCTGGCCTCTTCTTCAACTTCAATGGCACCGCAGGCATTTTGCGCCGGAAAATGATTGACGATGCAGGCGGCTGGGAGCACGAGACGCTTACCGAAGACTCGGATCTCAGCTACCGCGCACAATTGAAAGGCTGGCGATTCGTGTATGTTCCCAGCCTCGAATGTCCGTCGGAACTGCCGGTTGATACATATGGTTTTCAGGTACAGCAGTCGCGTTGGGCTAAAGGGCTCACGCAAGTTGCGAAGAAGCTGCTGCCCAGGATTTTCAAAGCTGATTTGCCTTTTCGGGTGAAGGCTGAAGCATTCCTCCATCTCACGCCTAACATTTCGTACCCGCTGATGCTGGTTGTCTCGATGCTCATGCTCCCGGTTATGATCGTGCGCTTCTATATGGGCGTGTTTCAGATGGTCGTCTTCGATCTCCCACTCATCGTTGCATCGTTCTGGTCCATTTCTGTTTTCTACCTGTATGCGCAGAAGGAACTCTACCCGAAGACGTGGTGGAAATCGATCGCGTTCTTACCCATGCTGATGGCGGCCGGTGTAGCTCTGACAGTCAGCAATTCGAAGGGTGTGCTCGAAGCTTTGTTGGGCGTTCAAACCAGCTTTAAGCGCACGCCTAAATACGCAATCGGTACTGGGAAGGCAAATGTCAGGCCCACCGCTTACCGCCGCCGCAGCGGTTTGCTTCCGTATATCGAGCTGGCAATCGGCAGCTATTTCGTCTACATGATCGACTTCGCAGTCGAGACCTATAATTTTTTCGCGATTCCTTTTCTGCTTCTCTTCGTGTGCGGGTATTTCTGGGCCGGGTTCAGCACGCTTTATCAGGAATATCGCGATAAAGTACAGTGGCAACGCGCTCGGAAGATGGCCGAAGCGCAATAGCCGGACACCCTAGTCAGTACTGTTGTACGACGGGCGATTACAAACCTATTCCGCTTGGCGATTGGCGCTTTTACATAGACACTTAGAGCGACAGTAGCCGAAGAGTGGGGTATGAGGTTTTCACACGCGATTGGTCCTCGTGCCTGGCTTTTCGGGCTCCTCCTTCTGAGTACTGGCTCTCTGATTGAGGCGGGCCCTATTTATTCAGTTCAAATGCTGGGACCTCTTGGTAGCGGCGCGGCAGCGGTGAGCGCAATCAACAACTCCGGGCTAACGGTAGGATTCGTGACCAATACACAGGGGTATCAAGTTCCCGTTGCGTTTAGCAACGGGCAGGCAAGTCCTTTGGCGGGCTACGGTCAAGCAAATGGCGTAAACGACGCCGCGACTGCGATCGGCACCTCATACCCAAGCGGCACGAGCAACATTCCCTCTGTGACAGAGTGGGCAAATGGGCAAGCGACAAAGTTAAACGTTTCCGGCTATGGAGTCGCGATCAACAACGCTGGCCAGGTTGCGGGTGGGTACAACACATCGGCGGGACTGTTGCACGCGTTTGTGTGGAGCAATGGAACACTTGTCGATCTTGGCACGTTAGGCGGCACTTGGAGTTCGGCCAACAGTATTAACGCCGCAGGTCAAGTGACCGGCACCAGCTTGACGCAGACCGGAGCTTTCAATGCGTTCTTTTCCAGCGGTTCCGGGGCGCTAGTGAATCTCGGTACTTTGGGCGGGACTTCCAGTTACGGCATGGCAATTAATAACAGCGGTGAAGTAGTGGGCAGCGCACAAACCTCGCACGGTTTCATGAACGCGTTCGCAGGGAACGGCGGAAACCTGCAAGACTTGGGCACTCTCGGTGGGTCTCAAAGTTATGCGTACGGCGTCAATGATGCCGGCGTGGTGGTCGGCTCTTCGTGGATGACCGGCAATCTCGTCATGCATGGATTCGTCGATGCGGGTGGCGTGATGATCGATCTAAACCAGCTGCTTCCCGTGAACTCAGGGTGGACAATCGATGGGGCGTACGGGATCAACGATTCCGGTGACATCGTGGGCACGGGAACCCTAAACGGGCAATCCTACGCGGTGGAACTAGCCCCGCCCTCAGCCCTGCTACTCGAAACGCCCGAATCCGCTAAAACGCCCGAACCCGCGAGTGCGTTGCTGGCCGGCTTAGGATTATGCGCGGTTGTCAGCCTGCGGCGCCTGACGGGAAAAGGAAGCGTTTCTCTTTAGCCTCAGAAGCACTCCACTTCGGCTTTCTCATTGCAGCTTGTGATAGGTAACTGAGTCTGAGCGGACACGCGCGCTTGTGTTGAGCTGCTCTACACTGGGTTACGCATAGGCGATACAACGCAACTCGAACGCCACAAACTACAGAGAGACGGAAGGCTTCTACTTCGCATGGAAAAGACTGGCAGGCCGGTCTACGTGCGATTGCATCCTGATTGTATTCCAGCATTAAATGCGCTTCCAGTGACCGGGGCATACTCTTTCTTAAACGGAAAGCGGAAACTTTCGTCGGAAACCCAGATGATCCCTAACAAATTTCAGGAGTTGGGAACTGATTGCAGGTGTCTTGAACTGTCATCCTCATAAATTCAGAGATACTTTGCAGTGGAGTTGCTTTTGGCCGAGGCGGATATTCGCACAGTTCAAAAATTATTGGGTCACTCCTCAATACAGACAACAGAGAAGAGTTATGCCCCGTGGGTTCAAGCGATGCAGGCCAAACTCGATTCAGCGACGGCGAAACTGAATTTTAGGCGGACGCAAGCCCCGATCAGTGAATTGAGATGCGGTTCAATGGGCGGCAAGCACCTAGAACAGTAACACCCGGCCGATAGCTACAGGAGAGCATAGATAGAACACCGTCGAATGTGGGGCACCGACGAGAGAAAGCGCAGTTCGGCGTGTTTATCTTCGGGTCACAATCGCAAAGCTTACGTTGCGCCTCTTCGCGGAGACGGATGAGCGACGTTCTGGCACTCCTCGGGCGTGAAGATACGGACTGTATTGCCCCACAAATCAACCTCTCGTACATCCCGATCTGTTGGGTCGTTTAACCAGTCCAGACAAAGGCCCATCACCGAACCGACCGGTTCACGTTCCGGCTTACCGTTTTTAAACATTTGAAAGAATCTGCGTTTTTCCATGAGCCGAGTTTATGCGCTTAGATTAGGCAGCGGCAACGGTTAACAGAACAGATGTCTATCTCGACGCTAACGCAGCACTATCCGGTTGAGCCTACGTCTGTATTTTTCCAGCTAACCAGCTTGCCTCCGGGCGCGCATGATGCTTGACAGACTCCAGCCTGTCATCCCGGCGATGTCCCGAAGTCCATGCCCGCTGCTTTGCAGCCTACGGACTTTCATTACATATATGTCAACGCGCGGGCGTCTCAGGACTTTGCCTTGACGTCTGGCCCGCTTCAATCCAGCACATGTGCGCTCACTGATTCTTAGCCGTTCCTGTTTGGCAAATGTCGCCATGAGCAATACCACAACGTCTTTGAACGGACCGCACGAATCGAGATAGGCTTCCTGGTAGCTGCGCCAGTTGACGCCATACGCGGATAGTTTCTCGAGATGTTGCAATGTGGCGAGTGTTCCTTCACGACTGAAGCGATCTAGAGCCCAAAACAGCACGAGGTCAAATTTGCGCTTGCTTGCATCGTCAAACAGCTTCGTAAACTGCGGACGGTCAGATTTGGAACCGGACATCTTATCGATGTACTCGTGTGAAACGGTCCAGCCGGAACGCGCACAAAACTCCGCAATTCGTGAAGTTGGTTTTCCACTTCCATTTTGCCGTCATCTTTGGAAACGCGCTGTGATCAATCGCGGTTAGGCAGGCATTGAAGGTAGTCCATAGGTCGTGTGCCCCGGTCGTCAATGGCGTGCGCTTAGGTTTAAAACGGAGTACCTTTTGAAATCGGGTGAGGGGATGGCAGGGGGATCTCCGGGTATTGCCAGTTACGAAAAGTCGCGTGTCTCAATTAAAGCCATCTACTAATCCAGTTTGGACACACCCCTGAATCCAGTTCCGGGTGACGGGAATTGAGAGCACGATTTTTGCAACCTTCGGGAGCTTACGATTTCTTGGAAACCAGGGTTGTATCCGAGCTAACAGTAGTGTATACTTAGGACATGGGTGGGTTGATATAAGAAACGAATCAAGAACAAAAGGAAGTTGACCTTAAGACAGAAAAGAGGATAGAAAGGATGCCGTGGGTTCCAGGAGAAAAGCCAAAACCAGAAAAGATCAGAAATTGTAAAGGTTGTGGAGTAGCTTACAACGTCAAACAGATGCGGTCGCACAAATGCTCAGTGCCTATTCAGGAGCGATCACCGGAAGGTAAACGCTGGTACGCCAGTTTGAAAAAGCACAAAAAGGCAGCTAACGCCAGATACAACCAGAAGTATAGGGAAAAGATCAGAGCTAAGATGCGAGCCAAATATCATCAGGAGAAGAAACTTATGCAACTAGAAACAGTGACGAGTGATAATCCCAATTCCGCCTCCACTCACAAAGAGTTGGCTATGCTGCCTTGGAAAGAGCACTCGATTATGAGGGAAGTTTTCGTCAAAGCTAGCGAGGGAGAGCCCGAAGAGAAACTCCAGAGTCTAGTCGAAAAGATGAAAGGTAAGTGGGCATTTCAAAAGAAGATTCTGCTCAGGGGATTTTCCGGTATTGACAAGAACTCTAAGGTCTTTACCTGGAGGATCAATCGGGAAGGCGGGAAGCTGCAACCGTACGACCTCAAAAGGGTTCTACCTTGGAAAGAGCACTCGATTATGAGGGAAGTTTTCGCCAAAGCTAGCAACGGAGAGCCGGAAGAGAAACTCCAGAGTCTAGTCGAAAAGATGAAAGGTAATTGGGCATTTCAAAAGAAGATTCTGCTCAGGGGATTTTCCGGTATTGACAAGAACTCTAAGGTCTTTACCTGGAGGATCAATCGGGAAGGCGGGAAGCTGCAACCGTACGACCTCAAAAGGGTTGCTAAGAAAACCTGAAGCCGAGAAAGGGTTCGGTTTCCCAGACTCTCCAGCGCCGTAGCCAGCTCTAAAACAGGAGTCGGTTTACGGCGCTTTCTTTTTTAAATTATCAACGGCTTTGAGCAGTTCTCCTTATTCGTTACTCAAATCGAATTTGTCGGTCGCGTGGAATCCTCCACTGCGAATTCGACGTCGATTTCACCATTCACTTCGATACCAAGCTTAGAACAGTTCGGAGCGGATCTCCACCGATTGCGGAGACTGGGGCGACCGTGAAGCGAATAAGATCGGTTGATGGTCGCGCGATACCTCAGGGGTGATATCAGTTGAATGACGGAGGGGAAATTATCTGGCTGCCCGTCAAATTTCGCAGTCGCACCATTTGAGTTTTTGAACGAGGTCCGTTACCGCCCCCGGATGGACCCTCCCGTCTACATAAATTCGCAGGTCTGTCCTCAGATGTTCGCGATTCTGAATGTTGTTCGCTACGTGAATGACGGCCGTGTTTCTCGATAGAACTGAAAGCTTTCTGCCTAAGTGATTCCAACGTCCCATCACGGTATGCGCCGGATTCGCAAGAATGTCGTATGACAGCTCGCGCCCATGCTTTGGATGTCCGTTTGGATTGAAGCCGTTTATCTCGCCGCAAAGCACAAATGTCACCTTCCTGGAACCGACTACATACGTTCTCTCTGGCCATGCTGTAACCAGCTCGTCCATTTGCTGGGCATTGGGAGAATTCGAGAAGACTGCAATCGGCATGCATACGACTTGCTCACGAGTAACCAAATGTGGGGTAACTGTTGTTCGTACCTTCAGGTGCGCCCTAGATTTTGGATCCGCCTTTCCTTTTGGGTCTGCGTATTCTACAAAAACAGCTACTTCGGGGCGAATGACGCACTGTATATTGTGCGGCGAAGGTGTATTCTCCGACACACCAGGGAGCACGACGAGCGCGGCTGTGGATCTGCCGAGAAAATTCAAAATATCATGTGCGGATGCCGCCCCGAATGGAGATACTGCACACAGCTTCATGTTGGGTACATCGCCACGCCTGGGAAAAAATCGGGCCATTCTTAACTCGCACTCATGGCCTGGTGCTCACAAAATACTTTGGCTCGTTCTATTTTGTCACGGGTCACGCTTCTCGATCCAACCCCCGCTCTTCAGCTTTGATCAACGCCACAAGCTCGGACACTTCCCCACAGCCGATCAGTCACACCAGCGGCCATTGCAGTGCTCCGGTCACTTGATAGCACGCTCAAGTTTAAAACGCAGTACCTTTGAAATCGGGCGAGGGGGTGCCGGAGGGAGTCTGCGGGAGTCCCGTTCCATTGCTACATAGGCTCTAATTGTGTTGTTCTGCTGGATTGTCTTGCGGAATTTGTAACAACCCGAGGCCAGTACTGCTACTCCTCTGGGGACAATAGCGGCCTGCTGCGATTCAGAGCAAGACTAACACTGATCATGGTTTCCTCTTTGGGCTGCTCATGACTGCATTGTGGGGCAGCCCTCTTTTTACCCGGAGGGTGATGTCATGCTGATCGTTTTTTCATCAAGGCAAAAGGCGATGCTAACCAGATTGAAAATTTACGTACGCTATCTACTTGGCTTGGCCTGAGTCAGATCTAACACGAGAAGTTCGGCGATGTTGCGGAGGTGGCGCAGTGTCCTCAACGGAGCCTATAAGCTTGTCCAGCTCCAAGAAGGCGCTCGGCGAAGCATTCGCAATTGACGAGAGGCGAGGCCGTATTCAGTTTTCTAAACTTCTGCTCGTGACGACCCGATAAGGAAATCGTTAGGCGCGTGTTCGAAGAGATTTCGCCAACAGAAGACACATTCACATTGTATGTTCTGCATGCTATCGCCGATGTTCGCTGGCATGGCTGCTATCGGCGCCCTCATCACTGGTGCGCTGCTATCAGCATTGCTGGGAATTGCATCTCTGATCCGCTTCAGAACTCCACTTCGGGGTAAACTCACCAAATTGCGGAGCTGACGCTCCGCGCGAGCAAGTCCGACTGATCGCCGAATTGAAAGCGGAGAATCGTCGGCTTGAAAAAAAGCTCGCACGTTCTATCCTGAGAGCGTGGCGGACGAGCAGATCGTGGCCACCACCCTTCCACATTCCTCCTTCGGAGTACCAGATTGCTGCGGTTTGCGGCGCACGCCCTGTTCAGACCATGCACAAATCCGGAAAGCGTACAAAACCGTACAAATTTGGGCCGATTCTGCGGAGTCCTAAACGCCTGAGAACCTGTAAGTCATTGAGCTGTGGTACTATTTTCACGTTTCTATGAAGCTCCAAAGCTACACGATTACACAAGGCAAAGACCGCGCGCCTGCCCGCTCCTATCTTAAAGCGATTGGTTTCACCGACGACGATTTGAAGAAGCCGATTATCGGGATCGCGAATACGTGGATTGGCACCATGCCGTGCAACTTCAATCTGCGCGAGCTGGCGGTGGACGTTGCCAAAGGAATCCGCGAGGCGGGCGGCACGCCGATGGAATTCAACACCATCGCCATCAGCGACGGGATCACGATGGGCACGGAGGGCATGAAGACCTCGCTCATCAGCCGGGAGGTGATCGCCGATTCGATTGAGCTTGTGGCGCGCGGCACATGTTCGACGGTATTGTGGCGCTGGTGGCTTGCGACAAAACGATTCCGGGCGCTGCGATGGCGTTGCTCCGGCTGAATGTGCCGGGCGTGATTCTTTATGGAGGAACTATCCTGCCTGGGCAAATACAAGGGCGCGGACATCACCATTCAGAGACGTGTTTGAGGCCGTAGGCGCGAATGCCGCGGGCCGGATGAGCGATGAAGAATTGCTCGGCGATCGAGAATTCCGCTTGCCCCGGAGCCAGGCGCTTGCGGAGGCCAGTACACCGCCAACACGATGTCGACGGTGATGGAGATTATCGGATTGTCGCCCATGGGACTGAACGCGATTCCGCAAGTGGATGATCGCAAGCACGAGGCCGCGCGAAGCTGCGGGGAGGTGATTCTGATGCCGTGCGCGCACAATCTCCGGCCGAGCGATATCGTGACCCGTGCTGCGATCGACAACGCGATTGCCAGCGTCGCGGCTTCGGGGGGCTCGACCAACGCCGTTCTGCACCTGCTCGCGATGGCGCGGGAGGCCGGTATACCGCTAACGCATCGACGATTTTCAAGAGCTGAGCAGCAAGACCCCTTTGCTGGCCGATTTGAAGCCGGCCGGACGATATACTGCCGCGGATGTCGACAAAGCGGGTGGCATTCCAGTGATCGCCAAGCGGCTTGATGATGGCGGCTTTACGCATACCGGCGTCATGACGATAACCGGGAAAACGTTTGCGTGAGCAGATTCAGTCCGTGCAAACGAAACTCCGGGGCAGGATGTGATCAGGCCTCTGGACAATCCAATTAAGAAATCCGGTGGGATTGTGATTTTGAAAGGCTCGCTGGCGCCAGAAGGATGCGTAATTAAGGTGACCGGCCTCGACCGCACATCGCAGACCGGACCGGCCACGGGTCTTCGATAGCGAAGAACCGGCGATGGAAGCCGTGATGGGGAGCAAGATCAAGGCCGGTGACATTATTGTGATCCGCTATGAAGGACCGAGGGGCGGACCTGGCATGCGCGAGATGTTAGGCGTTACGAGTGCAATTGTCGGAGAAGGGCTCTCAGAAGGCGTAGCTCTGGTCACCGACGGGCGATTCAGCGGGGCCACGCGTGGCTTCATGGTGGGGCACGTGGCGCCGGAAGCAGCGGTCGGCGGCCCCATTGCGGCGGTTCGCGATGGGGATTCGATCTCGATCAATATCGACACGCGAAAGATAAGCCTGGCCATTCCGGTCGAGGATGCTTCACGACCGCCTTTCAAAATTCGAGCGGCCTGCGCCGAAGTACACTTCCGGCGTGATGGCGAAGTATGTCGCACTGGTTGGGTCGGCTTCGGAGGGCGCTGTTACTTCGCAGCCAACGCTGTAGTGTGGAGTGCCAACAAGGACGGAAGATAGCGCATCGGTTGATAAAGCGATACTGGGATGGTGCTCGCTCCCACAACAGACATGATGCCGTACCTGGAGGATTCGTCGGGATACCGCGGCGAGGCTGAGCGGGTGTTTGTTCCTTCGGATCCAGGCGAGCTGGCGGAGATTGTTCGCGAGTGCTCCAGTCGTAAAATTCCTCTGACCGTTGCGGGCGCGGGCACCGGGTTGGCAGGCGCGCGCGTGCCTCATGGGGGTTGGGTGATCTCGCTGGAACGTTTTCGAGAGATGGAGATTCAATCTGGCAAGGCGCGTTGTGGCGCGGGCGTAATTCTGGGCGACCTTCATGCAGCAGCCGCGAAGAGCAGGCAGTTCTTCGGGTCGAATCCGACCGAGACATTGGCGTCAATCGGTGGAATAATCAGCACCAATGCCGGCGGCGCGCGAAGCTTTCATTACGGGTCGGTGCGGAGGCATGTGCTGGCGCTCCGGGTGACCTTGATGGACGGGCGCACACTTTACGTGAAACGCGGCGAGCGTGTCGATTTTCCCGTGCAGGCGGTTCGGGTGCCTGCAACTACGAAGAACTCGGCCGGGTACTACCTGCAGCCGAACCTCGAATGGGTGGACCTTTTGTCCGGGAGCGAAGGGACGCTTGGAATTGTGACAGAGGCCGAGTTGAAGCTATTTCCGGAACCGGCCGCCATCCTCAGTGGTGTGATCTTCTTCCCCTCAGACGATCTGGCCTTAAGCGCCGTGCAAGCTTGGCGCGGGATACCTGAGCTGCGGCTTCTGGAATTCATGGATGCGCACTCACTCAGGGTTCTTCGTCCTCGATATCCGGAAATTCCGGGCGATGCTAAGGCTGGGTTGCTGATCGAGCAGAATTTACGATCAGAAGACGATCAGGAGGTGGATCTTTGGACTACGCGCCTCCGCGAGAGCGGGGCATTCGAAGACGAATCCTGGTTTGGTTTCACACCCGCGGATCGAGAGCGCTTTCGCGAGTTTCGTCACACTTTGTCGACCACCGTTCTCGATCTGGCACGCCGTAGCGGGCTCACAAGGCATGGTACGGATTTCGCGGTTCCGTTGGATGGCACTCGTGATCTGTACGCTTATTACGTTCGAAGGTGCGACGAAGTACTGCCAGGCCAATACTTCATCTTCGGCCATGTAGGCGATGCAAACTTACATGTCGATCTGATTCCCGCTACTCCCGAGCAGGCAAAAAAAACCGAAGAACTGATGCTTGATCTTCGCCCGGTACGTGTTTCGCTGGGCGGAACTGTGGCCGCGGAACATGGGGTGGGCAAAGTGAAGACTGGCCTCCTAAAAATGATGTATTCGCCCGAGGAAATCGAAGCCATGCGAGCTGTGAAGCGCCGCCTCGATCCCGAGTGGCTGCTAGGGCGCGGAACAATCTTCGAAATGTGAGGATTGTCCCCCGGGTGAACGATCGTGTCCCGCAAGTGGACACGTAAACCCCAAAATACGCTGATTTCATTGCGCTCTCTGCCGGATATCGGTGTGCATGACTCAGCTATGCGCACACTGCTGCAAGATTTGCGTTATGGCCTGCGAATGCTGGCCAAGAGCCCCGGATTCACGGTGATCGCGGTTCTGACTTTGATGCTGGGTATCGGCGCGACTACGGCGATCTTTAGCGTTGTCGATGCGGTACTCCTGCGATCTCTCCCGTATCGTGAGCCGCAGCGTTTGGTTTCTGTTTTTGAAGACCTGAGCAAGGTTGGGTTTCCCGCGCAATACGCCCTCGACAGGCAACTACGCGGAGTGGAAAAAGCAAACCCACATCTTTGAAGATATAGCGGCCATGGCAGATCGTTCCTTCAATTTACCTCGAACAGCGGTAATCCGGAAAAGCTAGAAGGTGTGGCGGCGACGCAAAACCTGTTTTCCGTGCTGGGCATGAGGCCGGTGGTGGGGCGCATTTTCCGGCCAGAAGAGGACCGCCCAGGAGCACCACATGTCGTCCTGATCAGTTATCGGTTATGGAAGGGTAGATTCGGAGGAGACCCGAAGCTGGTTGGCAGCGACATTCTGCTGAATAACAAGAAGTACGCCGTGATCGGCATTATGCCGGCCGGATTCTCGTTTCCGTCCGCGGAGATCTGAGGTATGGACGCCCATTGCGCTTGGTCCAAAGGATTGGGCTGACTTCGGATCGCATTTTCTGCGGGCTGTAGGAAGGCTGCGCCCTGGGGTTAGCGTCAACAAGGCCAACGCTGAACTGCTCGTGTTGGCCAAGCAAATGGCGCGGCAGCACCCGGACGACGACGCAATTATCACGCGCTTCTTCGTTGAACCGCTGCAGGACAGCTACACTCACGACGTGCGCCGGGGACTGATTGTTCTGATGACAGCGGTCGGCTTTATCCTTCTAATCGCCTGTGCAAACATCGCCAATTTGCTGCTGTCTCGAGCTATTTCACGAAAGCGTGAGATCGGCGTTCGCACGGCACTGGGCGCAAGCCGTGGACGAATTTTGCGGCAACTACTCACTGAAAGTGCATTGCTCGCAATGGGAGGCGGAATGCTGGGAGTACTTCTTGCGAACTGGTGCTTCAATTTCCTGAAGAATTTAGTTCCCGAGGACCTGACCGCTACGGTCTCGCTCAAGCTCGACTTTCGCATGCTTGGGTTTGCGGTTCTGATTTCACTCGTCAGCAGTTTCTTATTTGGGCTGGCGCCCGCGCTTCAGGTATCGAAGATCGATCTGAATGATGTTCTGAAAGAAGGCGGCAGAGGAAGTGCTGGAAGGCGGCGACGGAGCTTGCGCGACCTGTTCGTCGTTGCAGAGGTGGCGCTTTCGCTGATGCTGTTGGTGGGATCGGGACTGCTGCTTGAAAGCTTTTCGAATCTGCGAGGTCTCGATCCGGGCTTCAGAGCGGACCACGTCCTGACCATGCGCCTGGTTGTGCCGGATACAGAGTATAACGATTTTGCGAAGCGAACGGAGTTCTTTCAGCGCGTGTTGGACCGCGTGAGAGCGCTACCCGGTGTCGCGCTCGCAGGATTTACCAGTGCCTTGCCGCTGACGTGGTCCGGAGGAACGAATGTCTTTACCCCTGAGGCAATGGTGTTGCAGCGTGGAGTGACATACGACGCCAATGATCGCGTGGTGACGCCCGGATATTTCGAAGCGATGCGTATTCCACTTCGGCGCGGGCGAATGTTGAATGATACTGATGGGAAAGATGCTCCGCTTGTGGCAGTGATCAATGAAACGATGGCACGGAAGTTTTGGCCGAATCAGGATGCACTCGGAAAGCGTTTCAAGCTTGATGGCCCGGACGACAAGAAACCCTGGGTGCGAATCGTTGGTATGGTCGGCGATGTTCGTCAAATGAGCTTGGACGAGCCGCCGCGGCAAGAGATGTATTTCCCCTACTGACAGGCGAAAGATAACTGGATGGTGCCACGCGATCTGGTGATTCGGACAAAGGGCGATCCGCAGAGTCTAGCAGGTGCGGCGCGGCAGGCGGTGTGGTCTATCGATCG
The DNA here is from genome assembly GCA_963771565.1 of uncultured Acidobacteriaceae bacterium. Classification (GTDB taxonomy): domain Bacteria; phylum Acidobacteriota; class Terriglobia; order Bryobacterales; family Bryobacteraceae; genus Bog-105. Next base: position 63,280 of record CAVYUB010000014.1, on the reverse strand, counting down.
GAACCAGCCAGTCTCAAATGTGATGACGCTCGATGATCTTCTCGACCAGGAGGTGGCGCAGAGGCGGGTCCAAGCGATGTTGCTTGGTGCTCTGGCTGGGGTGGCATTAATCTTGGCGTGCGTGGGCATCTATGGAATGCTCTCGTATCTGGTGACGCAGCGAACACAGGAGATTGGCGTGCGCGTGGCGCTGGGCGCCGATGCGGCACATGTTTTCCGGACGGTTGCTGGTCAGGGTATGGGACTGACGGCGATGGGGATCGGCATAGGTTTGAGCGCTTCGCTGGTGCTATCGCGGCTGCTTTTCAGTTTGCTATTTGGCGTAAAAGCGACCGATCCGCTTACCTATCTCGCGGCCCTTGGCGTATTCACGACAGTCGCGCTGCTCGCCTGCTATATTCCGGCTCGCAAAGCGTCCAAGGTCGATCCGATGGTGGCGTTGAGGTACGAGTAGGTCGTCTATGGTTCTTGAGCCCAGCTAACTCAGTTTAAACGCAAACTGCAGCCGTCCTTCTCCGGTCGATGATCTATGGGACACTGAAAACCGGGATGCCAATCAGAAAGGCCCACCCTCTGGATGGTGAGATGCTCCAGGGCACTCTCGACCTGCTTATTTTGCAAACTCTAATCCTCGGCCCCGCGCATGGGCACACCATTGCCCACGTCATCGAGCAGCGCTCGGAAGAGGTTCTGCAAGTTGAACACGGGTCACTTTACCCTGCACTGCACCGGCTCGAAGACCGAGGCTGGATCGCATCGTTCTGGGGTACTTCGGAAAACAATCGCAAGGCACGCTATTACCGGCTGACCGCACGAGGGCGCAAAGAGCTCTTGGAACATACAAGCCGTTGGGACCGGCTTGTCCGTGCTGTCAACCGGGTTTTGTGGCCGGCTGAAGAGTAGGCGTGAGATGGGCTGGAGCCGGATTTTTCGCCGCAAACAGTGGGATGAAGAGCGTGCCCGTGAGCTCGAGGCGTATCTCGAAATCGAAACTCAGGAAAATGTTGCCCGCGGGATGCCGCTCGAAGAGGCCCGTCACGCTGCGCGCCGCAGACTCGGAAACCCAACGCTCATTCGCGAGGAGATCTATCGCATGAACAGCATCGTATTCTTCGAAAGCCTCTGGCAAGACGTGCGCTACAGTCTGCGAACGCTCGTGAAAAGCCCACCCCTTACTGTAGTCGTTATCTCGTCACTGGGACTGGGCATAGGAGCCAACACCGCCATCTTCAGCTTGATTAATGCGGCTTTGCTCAAAATGCTCCCGGTGAGAAATCCAGAGCAACTGGTGGAATTCAAGAGCATCAGCCCGGCAATCGGACTGAACGACGCGTTCTCTTACCCGGCGTTCAAAGAATTCCGCGATCGCAATCAAACGCTCTCGGGTGTACTCGCGTTCCGCAAATTGCACGACATCGATTTTGAGGTGAACGGACAGGGCGGGCTCGCCAATGGGCAGGTGGTTTCCGGTGATTATTTTTCGGTACTCGGGGTCAACGCGATCATCGGGCGAACGATGACACCCGAGGATGACAAGATCGCCGGGGGTAATGCCGTGGCGGTGATCGGCTATGACTACTGGCAAGAGCGATTCGCGCTCGATCCTGCGGTGGTTGGGAGAAAAGTTGTTCTGAACAATTCACCGTTCACGATCGTCGGAGTGACGCCGCCCGAGTTCTTCGGTCTTCAGCCCGGCGAGCGAATCGACGTCTCGGTACCGATCACAATGATGGCGCAGGTCAGCCCGGGTTTCGCGGCAAAGGGCACTCCGTACGACGTTTTGACCGCTCCGTTCCGCAATTGGTTGTACGTTATGGCCCGGCTTAAATCGGGGGTGACGAACAAACAGGCTGTCGCCAATCTCGAGCCGATTATCCACCAAACAATGCGCGAAGCCGCTGAAGGCTTGACAGGCTTGCCATTTGATTCACCAGCAGCTCGAAAGGCTTTCCTTGCGACCAGCCTACGATTCGACTCCGGCGGACAAGGGCTCGCTGCACTACGCCAGCAATTTTCGAAGCCTCTCGTGATCATCATGGCCGTGGTTGCTCTTCTGCTCCTCGTCACGTGCGCGAACGTCGCAAATCTGCTGCTTGCGCGCGCGAATGCTCGTCAGAAGGAGATCGCCGTGAGGCTGACAGTCGGAGCCGGGAGGTTGCGCCTGATTCGTCAGCTGATTACTGAGAGTATTCTGCTCGCCGTATGTGGTGGCGGTCTCGGCTTGCTGCTCGCTTTCTACGCCGGTAGGTCGCTTCTAGTTCTGATGTCGCACTCACGCTCTCCGATTTCTTTGAGCGTGGAGCCCGATAGTACGGTTCTGGGTTTTACTCTCTTGGTCTCGATTCTCACTGCACTTCTGTTTGGGATAATTCCGGCGTGGCGTGCTGCACAACTGGACCTCACACCGACCCTGATCCAAAACACGCGGGGCTCCAGTAGAGTTAGCAGCGGTTCCAGACTCGTAAGGCCCCTGGTGATTTTGCAGATAGCCGTGTCGCTCGTATTGATGATTGGCGCCGGGCTTCTCACCCGCAGTCTGGAGAACTTGAAAGATTTCTATCCTGGGTTCAACAAAGAAAACGTTTTGTTGCTCTCGCTCAATCCAGGCATGATCGGTTATAAAGAAGACCAAACGAACACGCTTTACCGAACTCTGCTCGATCGGATCGGAGCGTTGCCCGGTGTGCACGCAACAAGCTTTTCGATGGCTGCACCATTATCCGGCAACTTCAGTTCCACAGAGGCGAATGTCGAAGGCTACAAGCCACGCTCCGGCAAAGAACTCGCGCCCGTCGGCGTGAATATCGTGGGCCCGGCATACTTCAAGGCGCTAGAGACTCCCATCCTGCTGGGGCGGGATTTCACCATCGCCGATCAGGCTGGCGCTCCGAAAGTAGCAATCATCAACGAGACCATGGGGCATTATTACTTCGGCAACACGAATCCCGTTGGGAGACGAATCAGCATGCCGGGATGGATAGGCGACCCGAGCTGGTTTGAAATTGTCGCAGTGGTGAAAGATGCGAAGTACCATGACCTCCGCGAACAAGCAACGCCAATGGTCTACATGCCGCTCTTTCAGTCGTCTGTAACCGGCGTTACGTTTGAGGTCCGGACGGCAATGAACCCTGCCAGTGCAACGAGTGTTGTTCTAAAAGCTATCAAGCAGACCGACAGCCGCTTGCCTGTCTACGCTGTCAAAACACTTAGCGATCAGTTGGATGACTCGCTGGTCGAGGAACGCTTGGTGGCGTCGCTATCAACAATGTTTGGGGCGCTGACTTTAATGTTGGCTTGCGTGGGTCTGTACGGGCTTATGGCCTACGCGGTGACTCGAAGGACCAACGAGATTGGGATTCGAGTGGCACTGGGTGCCAAACGGGCGCAGATCGCTGGGATGGTCTTGCGAGAAACACTGCTGCTGGTTATTCTTGGACTGGCTATCGGAATACCCGCAGCCATGGGTTCTTCCCGCCTGATCGCAAGTGAGCTGTACGGGCTAAAACCGGGTGACCCAATCACGATACTAGTCGCCAGCTCAGTTATGGCAGGCATCGCAGCCCTGGCCGGCTATCTGCCAGCACGGCGAGCGGCGAAGGTCGATCCGATGGTGGCGCTGAGATATGAGTGAGGGAGGCAGTGCGCGAAATGCGTGGATGGAAATGGCTGGAGCAATCGAAGCAGGATGTTACCTACGCGATGCGGACCTTTGCGCGAACGCCAGGGTTTACGGTGATGGTGATCCTGACGCTGGCACTCGGGATCGGCGCGACCACCGCGATTTTCAGCATCGTCAACGCAGTTTTACTGCACCCGCTGCCGTATCCAAATGCGGACCGGCTTGTGGTCATTTGGGAGAAGCTGGTGCGGGACCCGAAAGCGCCGCCCATCTTCGATTCGTATCGCGATTTTGAAACATGGAAGAACAGTAGCCGGAGTTTCGAGCAGCTTGCCCCTGCTACCTGGGCAACGGGCGGGCAGATCCTAACGGGCACCGGACCCGCGCGGGGTGTTCTAGCGATGCCGGCCGGACTCGATTTCTTTTCGTTGCTCGGTGTGGGGCCGGAGCTTGGGCGCACGTTTCAGCCGGACGACTTGAATCGAGGCTGCACGGTGGTCTTGAAACACCGCTTCTGGATGACAGCATTCGGCGGCCAGAAGACTGTCGTTGGCAAGCACATCTCATTGGATGAGAGGGCATGCACGGTTATCGGCGTGATGCCGCAGGGATTCACGTTCTACCCGGATGCGCTGTCGATGTGGATGCTGATCACTCCAGAGAGTGAGATTGCTCGCGACCCGGAGAATGCCCGTGTCGGAGTTTTCGGACTTCTGAAGCCGGGAGTGTCGATTGAACGCGCCCAGAAAGAAGTGGAGTTGCTCTACAGAAACGAGCACCGCAACGATGTAGACGGCATTTGGCGTTTGCCGGTTATTTACCCGCTAGCGGAAGAATTTGCCTATCTGACCGGGCCGACTTTGCGGCTTAGCGTAATGATTCTCTTTGGAGCGGTAAGTTTCGTTCTTCTAATTGCCTGCGTGAATATCGCGAATCTGCTGCTAGGACGGTCGCTCGTAAGGCAGAAAGAGCTGGCGGTCCGAGCGGCGTTGGGATCGGGGCGAGTACGGTTGATCCGGCAGTTGTTGACGGAGGGTTTACTGCTCTCGTTAGCGGGTGCGCTGGTCGGGATATTGCTGGCCATGGGCGTTGTCCACTACTTCCGAATTTTGAATCCGATCGAGATGCCTCCCGGAAATCCGGTGAGTGTGAACGTTCAGGTTCTCGGTTTTGCCGCTGCGCTGGCTGTCGTAACGGCGCTTGTCTTTGGAATGGTTCCGGTAATGAAGGCTTCGCGCGTAGACTTGATCGATGCGCTAAGGGCGAGCGGACAGAGTGCATCTTTCGGCCCGACAACCCGCGTCTTCGGAAATGTATTAGTGGCGGTGGAAGTGATGCTTTCGCTTGCGTTGCTTGTGGGCGCGGGGCTGTTGATCGAGAGCGTCAATCGTTTGGCTTCTGTTCCGCTTGGGTTCCGAACAGATCACGTGTTCACGATGTCGATTGAACTGCCGAAGTGGAATTATTCGAAGAGCGGCCAACGCGACAGATTTTATCGTGAGGTTTTGGATCGAACCACAATCCTCCCCGGGGTAGAATCGGCTGCTGTTGCGAGTTCACTGCCACTAAACAATGGCCGCTGGCGAGGAAGTGTATTGACCATCGAGGGCAGGCCTGAGCCGCTTCCCACAACTGCGACACGTGACGTGGGCCAGGTTTCTATTACGCCAAATTATTTTCGGGTGATGGGCGTTCCCTTCAAAGGAGGACGCCTGTTTGAGGAGAGGGACCGAGACTTGAGCGAAGCGGTTGCAATCGTAAACGAAGCTCTAGTCCGAAAGTATTTTCCGCACGAGAACCCGACCGGCAAACACATCAAAGTAGGCGAGCCGGACACGGAGAGGCGGTGGCTGACCATTGTTGGCGTTGCCGCCGACGAAAAGGACAAAAACTTTTTCCGTGAAATGACTTGGGAGTATCCCGCTGGTGTTTCGTCCGGTTAGTCAGGATTCTCCCTTTAGCTGCTTGCTTGTGCTGCGGGCCGCAAAAGAGCAGATGGCGCTGGGCCCCAATTCAGAAGCAGATTTCAGCGCTCGATAGCAGCGTGCCGATCGGTGAGGTGCAAACGATGGATGAGCGGCTTTCCCACTTGCTGGCCTATCCGCGTTTTCGCGCAGTTGTGCTGGGCACGTTTGCCGGGCTTGCCTTGCTCTAGCGGGTGTGGGTTTGTACGGCGTGCTTTCGCAATTGACCGCACAGCGGACGCAGGAGTTCGGCGTGCGAATGGCACTTGGAGCACAGAAAAGCGATGTGCTGGCGCTCGTGATCCGGCAAGGTATTTTGCTGACGAGCGCGGGACTAATCGCGGGCGTGACGGTTGCGTTGTGTTTAACAAGATTCTTAGGCAGCTTGCTGTATGGCGTGGGAGCAACGGATCCGTGGACACTGGCGGCAGGCTCGCTGTTGCTGTTCCTTGTGGCATGTTCGGCGACTTATATACCAGCACGCAGGGCGGCGAAAGTCGATCCGATGGTGGCGTTGAGATATGAGTGAGTGTTAAAGAGTGGGTGCTGTGGCGGCCCAGAGCTGGCGTAGAGCTTCCAGATACGGAGCGCGAGCAATGCCCCGTTCAGTGATGATTGCCGTGACATAGCGGTTGGGGGTCACGTCAAACGCGGGATTCGCAACTTTGATTCCCTCTGGCGCGACGTGCACTCCTTGAAGATGGGTTACTTCTCTCCCGGCACGCTGTTCGATAGGGATCTCATCACCCGATGCGAGGGTGAGATCAAGAGTTGAAAGAGGGGCTGCGACATAAAACGGAACATTGTTCTCTTTTGCCAGAACAGCCAGAGTATAAGTTCCTATTTTGTTTGCCACATCGCCATTTGCGGCGATGCGGTCAGCCCCGACGATCACGCAGCCTATCTGGCCGCTTTTCAAAAAATGACCGGCCATGTTGTCGGTAATCAGCGTGGCATCGATGCCGTCGCGGTGCAGCTCCCAGGCGGTCAGGCGAGCGCCTTGCAGAAACGGCCGCGTTTCATCGGCAAACACGTCGATCTTCTTGCCCATCTGCACTGCGGCGCGAACTACGCCGAGTGCCGTGCCGAAACCTGCAGTTGCCAATGCGCCGGCGTTGCAGTGCGTCAGGACGGTCTTGTGATCCGGAACCAATGGAGCGCCGTGCCAGCCAATCGCCTTATTGATCGCGATATCTTCTTCACGGATGGTTTGCGCCTCCTGGATCAATCGCGCGCGAATTTCTTGAAGATCGAGATGCCGCACTTCTCCGTAGATTTTCTTCATGCGATCGATAGCCCAGAATAGATTGACCGCTGTGGGGCGAGTATTGCGGAGGGTGTCGTAGATGATCGGCATGTCTCGATCGAGATTCTCCGAGTGGAGAGCACCCAGCGCAATGCCCATGGCCGCAGCCACGCCGATGGCCGGTGCGCCTCGAATGATCATGTTTCGGATCGCATCGGCCACTTCCACGTAGGTGCGGCAAGTGACGTAGGAGGTCTCGTGCGGGAGGCGGGTTTGATCGATCATTACGACGCCGTTCTGAGTCCATTCGATTGTCTCGAACGTGCTTTGGGTAAGGACAGCAGTAGGAGTCGTCATTGGTGCTTCACGTATTTAGTAAAGATGAGAGCGATTACGAAAACCAGGTTGTAGCAGCCGTGCATGATTATCGAAGGAATGATTGAGTTGGTTCGAGCGCGCACCCATCCGAATACGGCGCCAGCCAGCGAGACAGCCACGACGTACTGCCAGGCCCAGGCATATTCGGGCGCGTGTAATAGGCCGAACACTAGGGCCGTTATCATAATACCGGCGAGCACTCCGAAGGTGCGCGAAAGAAGCGGCTGAAGGAAACCACGGAAGAAGAGCTCTTCGAAAACAGGAGCCAGAGTCACTGCGAGAATGGCGAATAGCGCCAGATCAACCGGCGACTTCATGAATCTGTCCAGAGGCGATGGAACCTGGGGAGTATGTAACAACTCAGCCAAGCCTGAAATAGCGAAAGCGAGTATTGAACCACCAAGCACGGCGATGCCGGGATTGAATCGAGCGCGCCGCCATCCGAGCGATGGGAAAACGGACTTGCCGTAGCGCGTCTTCAACGCGAGATGTAAGGCCAGATAGATGAAGCCATAGAATGCAACCTGAACCGGGAGCAGTAATGGTGTTGGATCGTCTCTCAAGCGCGGATAAATGAATACGAGAACGCCGCCTGCAAGGGTGATGAGAGCGAGAGATGCGACGACGATGCACATCACCAGCAGCAGATCCACGTAGCCCCAGAAGGGTTCTCGCGGAGGTGGCGGAACTACTTCGACGACCGGTTCGGTTGGCGAGATATCCATAAATCAGGCGGCAGTTCCGGTCTTCATGGTTTTGCGGAGAGCGTGTGCCGTATGGCTGCGGCGATTGGCCATGATCTGCTCTGGCGTGCCGACGCCGACCACGTACCCACCGTGCTCGCCGCCTTCCGGTCCTAAGTCGATCAGATAATCGGCACTCCTGATCACGTCAAGCTGATGTTCGATAACGAGCACAGTATTGCCAAGATCGACGAGCCGCTGCAAAACGTCAAGCAAGTGGCGGATATCGTCGAAATGCAGGCCTGTGGTTGGCTCGTCGAGCAAATAGAAAGTACGGCCGGTTTGCCTCTTGCTGAGCTCTTTCGCGAGCTTGATGCGTTGGGCCTCCCCGCCGGAGAGCGTAGTTGAAGATTGACCCAGATGAATGTAGCCGAGGCCGACTTCAGATAAGGTCTTGAGCTTCGCCTGGATCTGTGGAATGTTGGCGAGCAGTTCCACGGCCTCGTCCACGCTCGATTCGAGCACGTCGGCGATGCTCTTATCCTTGTACTTGACCTGTAGCGTTTCGAGATTGTAACGGCGGCCGCGGCACACGTCACAGGTGACGTAAACGTCGGGGAGGAAGTTCATCTCAATCCGCTTCAGACCGTCACCCTGGCAGGCTTCACATCGTCCGCCTTTGACGTTGAAGCTGAACCTTCCGGCCTTGTAACCTCGCTCGCGAGATTCGGGAAGCATGGCATACAGCTCGCGAATTGGCGTAAACAAGCCGGTGTAAGTCGCAGGATTGGAGCGCGGAGTGCGGCCGATTGGCGATTGGTCGATCTCGATGACTTTGTCGATATTTTCTAGCCCGAGAATTGCGTCGTGCGCGCCGGGCTGCTGGGTGGATCCGTAGATTTCCTTGGCAAGCGCGCGATACAGGATATCGTGAACCAGCGTTGATTTACCGCTGCCGGACACGCCTGTCACGACGATGAGAGTGCCGAGCGGAAAATCGACATCGATTTTTTTCAAATTGTGTTCGCGAGCGCCCTTGACGGTGAGCTTCAGCGCCATTGCCCAGGCGGCGAATGGGAGGCGGAGAAATGGACAGTCGGCCCGAGAGATACTCGCCCGTAAGCGACTGCGGCGCCGCTTTAATCTGCGCCGGAGTGCCCTGCGCGATCAAAGCTCCTCCGAGACGTCCCGCGCGAGGGCCAAGATCGATCACGTGGTCTGCGCGTTCGATAGTCTCGGCATCGTGTTCTACGACCAAAACGGTGTTCCCGAGATCGCGCAGATGATGCAAAGTGTCGAGCAGGCGTCCGTTGTCGCGCGGGTGCAGACCTATCGAGGGCTCGTCGAGCACGTAGAGCACCCCGCGCAGCTTTGAGCCTATCTGAGTCGCAAGACGAATGCGTTGCGCCTCACCTCCAGACAGTGTCGCGGATGAACGGTCGAGACTCAGATAGTCAAGGCCGACGGCGCACAAGAAGTCGAGGCGATTCTGTATTTCTTCAACGATGCGCGCAGCAACCTTCAGCTCCCGTTCTGTAAGCTGCCAGCTCTGAACCAGCGGCAGCGCGCGAGCGATCGGCATTGCGGTGAAATCGGCGATCGAGATACCTTTCACCTTGACTGCGAGACTGGTTGGCTTCAGGCGCCGGCCCTTACAGTCCGGACATGCAGTGGGCGACATGTAATCCATCAGCCATTCGCGGTAGCCTTCGCTCGCACGCTGATAGCTTTCGTCAAGCAATTTCAAAATGCCGGGGAATTGGGCGTTGCCCTCCACGAGCAGAGTGCGAATCCGTTTCGGTAGCTCGTCGAATGGCTTCGAGAGATCGATGCTGAAAGTTTCTGCAGCATCGTTCAGGTGCGAAATCATGTATGAGGAAGTAGAGCCAGGCCCGAGACCGCCTTCGAGCAGGGGTTTCGAAGGATCGCAGATCACTTTCACAGCATCGAATGCCCACGTGCTGCCGACACCATTGCAGGTTTCGCAGGCGCCATAAGGACTGTTGAAAGAAAAGGAACGAGGCTCGAGCTGTGGAATGCTGGTGCCGTCATTCGGGCAGGCAAGTTTTTCCGAATACAGCGTCTCCGGTCCGTCGATGACTGCAACTACCACAAGGCCGTCCGCCCATTTCAGAGCGGTCTGAATAGAGTTTTCAAGGCGTTGGTTAATGCCCGGTTTCACGATCAGACGATCGATTACCACTTCGATGGTGTGGTTCTTGCGCTTGTCGAGCTTGACCGGCTCATCGAGCGAAACAAGCTCGCCATCAACACGCGCGCGAAATCCGCTTTTCGCTACCGCGGCGAGCTCCTTCTTGTACTCGCCTTTACGCCCGCGAGCAATCGGCGCAAGAATCATGATGCGTTCGTTTTGGTGGGCAGCCAGAACTTGCTCGAGGATTTGATTCGGCGATTGGCGGGCGATTTCGGCACCGCAGAACGGGCAGTGCGGAACGCCAACGGAAGAATACAGCAGCCGAAGATAATCGTAGATTTCAGTTACGGTGCCAACGGTCGAGCGCGGGCTGCGGGAGGTCGTCTTCTGTTCGATGGAGATTGCAGGACTTAGGCCATCGATGGAATCGACTTCGGGTCGCTCCATCTGATCGAGAAACTGGCGAGCGTACGGCGATAGAGTTTCGACGTAGCGGCGTTGGCCCTCGGCATAAATGGTATCGAACGCCAAAGAGCTCTTTCCGGAGCCGCTGAGACCGGTGATGACCGTGAAAGTATTTCGCGGAATTTCGACGTTGATGTTTTTCAAGTTATGCTGGCGCGCGCCATGCACGGAAATACGATGAAGCATATTGAGCCGCGCACGACGGACCAGTCTGACCTGTGTGCTCCGGTTTGGAGGGCTACTTCTATTGTCTTTCACGCGGATGCGAGATCCTAGAAATCGGAGGAAAAGCTCGGAAGAAGCAACGTCGGTAAAATGGCTTCACGCGGCATTTCTTCCCTAGCATAGTCGGATCGAAATGGCAAAGGACTTCAAAGATCTTTCTGAGCGCGACATTTTGGCGCTGGCTATCTCACTCGAAGAAGAAGACGGCCGGATTTATGGTGAGTTCGCCGAAGGTCTGCGCGAGAGCTATCCGGCGACGGCCAAGATGATGGACGAGATGCAGGCGGAGGAATCGGAGCATCGTGCGCAGGCTTATCGATCAGTATCGGTCTCGCTTTGGCGAACATATCCCGTTTATTCGCCGCCAGGACGTGAAGGGCTTCGTTTCGAGGACGCCGGTGTGGCTGGTCGAACCTGTCGGACCGAAGGCGGTGCGTAAGTCAGTCGAGTCGATGGAATCAGAGACGCGCCGCTTTTATACGCTTGCCTTGGAGAAAGTGACAGACGCATCCACCCGGAAATTGCTGGGCGATCTTGCCGAGGCAGAGGCCAAACATACTGCCGCGGCAGAGATATTCGAGAAACAGAACTTGACACCGGAAACCCGGCGTGAAGAAGACGAGGCATATCGGCGGACGATTGTGCTTCAGTTCGTTCAACCTGGCTTGGCCGGATTGATGGACGGTTCTGTTTCGACGCTTGCGCCTCTTTTCGCTGCGGCGTTTGCGACGCACTCGAGCAGAGATGCGTTTCTGGTGGGACTCGCGGCATCGGTTGGCGCAGGCATCTCCATGGGGTTTGCGGAGGCTCTTTCTGATGACGGCTCACTCACTGGACGCGGGCGGCCTTTAGTGCGAGGCGTCATTACCGGGGTCATGACCACGGCGGGTGGAATCGGTCATACGCTGCCGTATCTTATTCCGGATTTCCAAGTAGCGACAACAATAGCTATCATCGTGGTCGCGATCGAGCTTGGGATCATCAGCTGGATTCGCCAGCATTTTATGGAGACTCCTTTCGTACGAGCAGCGCTGCAGGTGGTGCTTGGCGGGGTATTAGTGTTTATCGCCGGAATGCTGATTGGCAAATCATAGCGAGGAGGATATATGGCGACACTGGGCATGATCGAGTATCAAGACGCGAGTCCGGAGGTGCGCGAGGTCTACGACGATATTATGGCGACGCGCAAGACAGATTCGGTCACGAATTTTTGGAAGGCGATCGCCCGCGATCCCGCTACATTGCGCAGGACGTGGGAAAGCATTAAGCAGATCATGGCGCCCGGGCGCAATCGACGCGCTCACTAAGGAGATGATTTATCTGGCGGTCAGTACGACGAACCAGTGTCATTATTGCATTGCTTCCCATACAGCGTCCGCGCAGAAGAAGGGCATGACGGATGAGATGTTTGCGGAGCTCATGGCGGTAATCGGGATGGCAAATGAGACCAACGGTCTGGTGAGCGGTTATCGGGTTGAGATCGATGAGCAGTTTAAGGATACGCCAAACGCGGCAAATCGCCCTGCTAATGAGAAGGTGTATAAATCGTGAGCCCTTGCAGGAGCTCCCTAAAATCTTCCTGATAATCCTTAAAGAGCTGGCGTCCGGTATAACCAATTACCTGAACGGCTCCGGCGTTTCCGCCGTAGTAATACCCGAGGAACGCCATTGGAATGCCGCTCGGACTCGCATCGATGCGCAACTGCTTTGCCTGGACACCTGATATGGTTCGATCCTCCTGACTGACGATGCGAGCGTCCTTATCCTGTTCTTGCATGCGCTGTATTGCGACAGCAATGAGAGAGTCCAGCGGCATCGCGGTCCTTTCAGCAATGAACTTTCCATAGGCGTCACCGCGTTTATGAGTTAAGACCCACGTTCCCGGTTCTCCAGCTTCTTCTTTAACTGTCCATTTCTCAGGGTTGTATTTGAGCTGAAAAGATCCAAAGCTCAGCACCGCCGGGCTCGCGGGTACAAACACCGTGCTGGCGACAGGCGACGTTGATTCTTCGGGTATCTCAATCCCGTTGATGAACTGTTCGAGTTCTGGCTTGAGGTTGTCAAACTCGCTCCGAAGGGTAAACGCCAGCACTTGCAAATCACTCTTCACGCCGCCGTGATAATAGCCGGCGAATCGAAAAGGGATGCCTTGGTTGGTTGCCTCCAGTTCCAAATACAGTACTTCCCGACCGTTTACTACACGATGCTCCCTCACCACCACGCGAGCGTTAGGATCCACTTGTTGGGCATTGGCGAGGGCCACTCTCTCCATGGTGTCGGTAGGGATCCCGCCGAAACCCTCAGAAAGGACCATGCCGAAAGCTTTACCAGCGTCGCGGGTGAAACTGATGCGCCCGTTTTCGTTTTTCGTCTGCTTCCATTTCGATGGATCTATCCAGAGAGCGGCATCGCCATAGCGCAGGGTTATCCGCTCGGTCTGCGCTGCTGTCTTGAGACAAACCGCTTTGTCTCGCGGTTTGTCCGCAGGCTTGGTGATCTGAACCTCGTACTTCCAAGAGCCATCAGACATCAGCAGGACTGGCCTTCCGCCTTCCGTTGTGGCACGGATGGGCATCTGTCCTAGGGCGGTTTGCTCAGTAAGCGTAACAAACAGAGCAGCGAACAGAAGCACAGGCAGAAACGACATGGATCAGCAAAAGAAGTGTCCCGGATTTCTAGAACTCTCCGGTTCCTTGTCGGCCAGGACAATTTCGGCTACAGTGGAACAAAAGGCGAATTCTTGAATTTAACTTTGGATTTTGAGGACAGTTCGGTGGCGCTCGAAACATTATCGGCCGTTACGGCTCTGGCTGCGCGTTTTCAGGAATCCATGCAGCAGGATAACTCACCCATACGTGCAGTGCGGCATGTGCCCGTCAAAGCTGCAAGATTCTCGGCTTTTCCGAGCCAACTCAATCCCGCGATCCGTGCTGCGCTGGCCGCCCGAGGGATCGAAAAGCTGTACATCCATCAAGCTGCGGCGGTCGAGCATGCACTCTCGGGACGAAATACCGTCATCGTTACGCCGACCGCGAGCGGAAAGACGCTCTGCTACAACCTGCCCGTTGTGAACGCGATCCTTGACGATCAGAGTACGCGTGCCATTTTCCTGTTTCCCACCAAGGCTCTTGCTGAAGATCAACGGCTCGAGCTTCAGCGGTTAAACGAGGCGCTCGGCGGACCGCTTTCGTGTCACACCTACGATGGCGATACGCCGCAAGATGCACGGCGTGCAATTCGGGAGAGGGCGAATATTGTACTTACTAACCCGGACATGCTTCCACGCGGGAATTCTTCCGCACCATACGAAATGGGTAAAACTATTTGAGAATCTCCGTTATTTAGTAATCGACGAACTGCATTATTATCGCGGCGTATACGGAAGTCATCTTGCGAACGTTTTGCGGCGGCTAAAGCGCGTTTGCCCAGTTCTACGGCTCCGATCCGCAGTTTGTTTGCTGCTCAGCGACTATCGCAAATCCGAAAGATTTGGCGGAGGCTATCGTTGGGAAGCCGTTTGAACTTGTAGCCGAAAACGGCGCGCCCTCGGGCGAGAAGTATTTCATTTTTTACAATCCGCCGGTTGTGAATCGACAGCTCGGCATTCGTCTTAGTTACTTACACGAGTCGCGTAGGATTGCCCTCGAGCTTATTCGCCAGAAACAACAGACTCTCGTTTTTGCAAATAGCCGTCTCGCAACCGAGGTGCTTGTTACTTACTTGAAGAACGCGTGTCCGCATCTTCCCTTCTCACATGAGGGCGTCCGAGGCTATCGTGGCGGGTATCTTCCGAAGGAGAGACGTCAGATTGAGCAAGGCTTGAGAGATGGAAAGATCCTGGCCGTGGTGGCGACGAATGCGCTAGAACTCGGGCTGGATATCGGATCGCTCGATTCGGTGGTGCTCGCCGGCTATCCGGGTAATATCGCCTCCACTTGGCAGAGAGCAGGCCGGGCAGGCCGCCGCGAATCGGCATCCATCGCTATCCTGGTCGCTTCGAGTGCGCCGTTAGACCAGTACATGATTGAGCATCCGGAGTACTTCTTTGGCCGCTCTCCAGAAGAAGCGCACATCAACGCCGATAATTTAGAGATTTTGCTGAGCCACATGAAATGTGCGGCGTTCGAGCTGCCGATTCGGGATGGTGAAGAGTTTGGGAATCACGATACCGGAAAGCTCTGCCAATTTCTTTCGGAAGATTTGCACTTACTGCATCATTCAGGCGATTGCTGGCACTGGGTTGACGATAGCTATCCGGCTGATGCCGTCAGCTTACGAGCGGTAACAAGCGATAACTTCGCAGTTGTCGATATAACAGGTAACCACCGAGTCATCGGAGAAGTAGATTTCTCGTCCGCACTGACGACAGTGTACGAGAAGGCCATCTACTTGCATGATGCGAAACAGTATCAAGTAGAGAAGCTTGATTATGACGGCAGAAAGGCGTTTGTTCGCGAGATAGATTCGGATTACTTTACCGATGTGATTGTGTACACGCAAGTAAGTGAACTGGGGCAATTCGAGAATGGCATTGCCGCCACCCACGACCAGGCACAATCGGCGCATGGAGACGTGCGGGTCACGCGGCAAGTTGTAGGATTCAAGAAAATCAAATTCTACACACTCGAGAATATCGGGGCGGGCAACTTATCGCTTCCCGAGCAGGAAATGCACACTACGGCCTTTTGGCTGCATTTCTCAGCAGGCTTTTTTGACGATTTCGGAGGCTTTTCGAAAAGTGACTTGCAGGATGCGCTTCGCGGGGCAGGTAGTGTCCTGAAGACCATCGGCACAGTACTGCTGCTCAATGATCCCCGGGATCTTGCGGTTGCGGTGCTCGATGACTCGGCGGAAGTACCAGAAAGCTTTGAGCCCGATGTGGTTCTCTACGATGCTTATCCCGGCGGTATCGGGCAAAGCGAGCCGCTATTCCGGAGGCGCACAGAGCTTCTAAGGGACGCGTTAGAGCTTGCTTCGACGTGTCCATGCGATGCGGGTTGTCCCAGCTGTGTGGGGCCGCAGGATGAGGTAGGTCCGCGCGGCAAAGACGGCGCAATCAGGATTTTGCGGAAGATGTTGGAAGGCGCTGTGGTCCAGCGTTAGGCCCTTGAGCCATCCCCACCATCGCTCTTGAGATCGCAACCCGGTTGGACATCTCCTTACTCCTCCGCTTCCTCGTTCTCTTCGCCGCCTTCGAGCCCACTCAGGCGTCCTTTGCGATCCGACACCATCTCGGCGACCACACGGATGTATTTCCCCAGGCCTCGGATTTCCTTCTCCGTCTTCAGTTGCATTTGGGCGAGGAGCTCCACACTGTGCGTGAGCGCTTCCAACCGTTCGTCAATGGTCATGCCGTTCCTGCTTTGGCTTCAATGGGGCCGCGGCCGTCGTACGGACTTCGTTTAGCGGAATGATTCCAACCGTTGCGTGTGTTGCGTCGCACATGTTACGTTAAACGTAACGGCGATTAAGAATTTCAAGGACGAGCGAGCAGCAGCCCTTTTCCGGGGCGAGTTCGTGAAGGCATTTTCAGGCTTCGATCGACGAGCGCTGAACCGCTTGGATCAGTTGGAAAACGCAAAGGCGCTGACAGATTTCGCTTCCATTCGCGGTAATCGCTTGGAAGCCCTGAAAGGTGCCAGAAAGGGGCAGTTCGGTATTCGAATCAATGATCAATACCGTGTTTGCTTCCGTTGGGAAAAGGGCTATGCGGTCGACGTAGAAATCGTGGACTATCACTAAGCGATGAAAAAGGCAAAAACATGTTAAGAAAAGTGCTCCCGTTACATCCCGGCGAGCTGCTGAAAGAGGAGATGGATGAGCGAGGATTGAGCATCCATGCCTTGGCCCGGGCTCTTCGCGTGCCGGCCACTCGTATCCACGCCATCGTAAATCGACAGCGTGGCATCAGTGCGGATACGTCCGCGCGCCTGGGGCGCTACTTTGGCGCGTCACCGGACTTTTGGCTCAAGATGCAGATGAGTTACGATATCCGCTGCTTGGACTCGCAGAAGATCGAGCGCGAGGTGCTGCCCCAAGCCAGCTGATTCACGCGCCGAACCTCAAGAACGGTCGAGTGAGATCTCTCCCTTCCCCCACACCGTCTGCCGCCCCACTCCAATCCATCGCGCCGCGCGTAGAGACGGTATGAATTCCCGCAACTCGCCTTCATAGTCCGCCTCTCCAATAAATCCGCTAATCGGGTGCACTTGGCCAGTACGGCTGCTGCGGCGTTTCACATCCACTTGCTCGATCTCGCATCGCGCCATCCGCACCTGTGCCGCTCGCTCGCCGAAGCCGCGGAAATCGATATCGAGTGGCCCATCATCATATAACTCGCGCAGCGTGCTCAGACGGTCTCGAATGCGCGCGGCCAGAATGCCGAATTCAGGGCGATCCACGATTTTCTGACCGCTCTTCAATTCCGTTGGCGTCACGAAACGAACTCGCACGCGGTCGATTCCGTCATCTCCAGGATCGAGACTCAAGTCCAGAGGCTTTGGTCCGTGTTGCAGAAGGAGCGATTTGCCATCGTAAATCCTCACGCCCGGCCCGCCATTTTCATCGCGCTGAAAGACCTCTACCAAGTCGGCGCGCCCACGCGCGGGGCCTAGACCTTCGTGGGACAGCTGCGCAAACGCCAGCACGAGATATGCGATTGCGGGACTGTGCATATCAAACAGATTCAGATCGAACGAAAAGCCTTCGCCGGGCCGGATCGTGCAGCCATCCAAATGCGTCGCTCGGAAGACGAACGGGCGCGGCCAATCCGCGAGACCGCTCGGTCTAGGCGCAATCGCCGTGGGTTCGAACATTCGCGCATAAGGACACGAGGCGTGCAACTCGCATTCGCGCGCACCGGGGCAGTGCGGCACACACGCTATGCGGCGAAAAATTAAGCCGAAGGCGCCGCGCAAAATATTGGCTGACTTGCCAGGCGGAAAATAAATCGTTTGGCTCGCGAGAAAGGAAAATCTTAACGGATAGAGCCGGAAATGCAAGCTGCTATTTTATGCGCAACAAAGAGGTGAGCGCTCATCGAGCTGTGCTCAACCTTGCGCCTTGATGTAAGCACCGGTCAACGACACCAAATCACCTATGCGCTCATTGTTCTCGGTCACGATGTCCGTCAGACGATCGAGTCTCATGTCGGTCTTGTCGAGCCGCTTGTCGGTCATTTCCGCGTGATCTACAAGGCCCTTGACTACCTCGCCGAGCGACTCGATCATTTTCTCGAGCCGATCTAACCGACTCCTGCCGTTACTATCTCCCGCCATTCCTGCCATGTTTACTTTTCGAGTTTGGCGACGCGCACGTCCTTTGACTTGTCGGCATCCTCTGGAAATACCGCGTAGCCAGAAGGAGCGGGATAAGACGACTTCAGAAGACTCAGCCGCTTGCGCAAGTAACGGCTGGGCAGTTGCCGTGGCCCGGTTTCAACGTCGATATCACAGCAGATCCCGTGTAGATACAGGGTTAGGGTATCGATAAACGATTGCCGGACGTAGTCGGCGAAAAGCGGACTCTCGCGCTTCACATTGGTTTGCCGGTGAAGTAAAGCCTGCTTCGCTTGCCAGCTATCATCATCAACCTCGCCGTGTACACCAGCGATGAGCTCTTCGCGAATCGCCGCTTTATAGCCAAGGGCGACCTCAGCGGACCAGGTTTCCGAAACCAGGCTGGCCAGGCGCCGATAGAGCCGGTAATGATATTCAGCGACGTCCTGCTCTTTGAGGGCAAAGACGAGCACGGTTTCATTCTCGAAACTCACTTGCGAAGCCCAGGATTGGTGTCCGTCGGCGGGACGCTCGGCGACAATGAAATCGGCAACTTTCTCGAGCGCAGCCCGGGTCTTCCTTCGAGTTTTGGCGGAAGCATATTCACCGGAACGCTCGAGATAAGGCACTAAGAGGATGGAAATGCGCGGCAGGACAGAAGCGAGGGACGGGGGAAGGGCGGCAATTGGCTCTTCCAGATACTCTTTCACCACCTCCTCGCTCATAGGGACAGAGGCGCAGAAGTAGCCGAAGGTATTGCTCAATGGAATGACTTCGCCGCGAAATCGCTCTGCGAATTGCCCTACGCTGACTCTGGCGAGACTAGGTTGAGCCGAACTGGCCTGGGTCGGCTCTCGTTGGCTGGACATCTACTTTTCGACCTCGATTCTAGCAGAGGGCCCCTGGCCGCCCCCCAAGAAGGGTATCGGAGAATCAGGCTTGACGACCCGTCGCCTCGCTCGGGACTCGGATTCATGCAGTGACCGCTGCTACACTTGAAGCAAATCAAAGTGCGGTTCCTGATTTCGGCGGGCGAAGTGTCCGGCGATATGTACGCAGCCGGCGTCGTTTCGCAGTTATCCCAGCGCTATCCATCGGCCGAATTTTATGGATCTGCGGGGCCGAAACTGCAAGCGGAAGGGGTCAAACCCGTAATCGACTCCGCAAAATTGGCCGTAGTTGGTTTGGCGGAAGTTGCCGGCCACTTGCCCAGGATCTATCGAGACTACCGAAGGCTGATCCGCTTTGCTAAGGAGCATCCTCCCGACGCAGCGCTCCTCACCGACAGCCCAGATTTTCATCTCCGCCTGGCGCGTCATCTCAACCGGTTGAATGTGCCCGTCTTTTATCTAGTGGCTCCCCAGGTTTGGGCCTGGCGTCAGGGACGAGTCAAAATCATCCGCGAAGTTGTAGACAGGCTCTTTTGCCTTTTTCCCTTTGAGGAAGCCTGGTTCAGGAAGCGTGGAGTGGATGCGACATATATAGGTCATCCGCTGGCGGCCTTAGTGAGAAGGAAATTCTCGCGGGATCAATTCCTCGAGCGGCATGGGCTTACGAGAAATAGCCGGCTCCTGGTACTCCTACCGGGGAGCCGTTCGGGCGAGGCATTGAGGCATTTGCCAGTTCTGCTGGAAGTAGTTGAGGAGCTTCGCCGGCGTTTCGCCCTGTCAGTGGTTCTGGCGGTACCGGGAGG
The DNA here is from genome assembly GCA_963771565.1 of uncultured Acidobacteriaceae bacterium. GTDB lineage: Bacteria > Acidobacteriota > Terriglobia > Bryobacterales > Bryobacteraceae > Bog-105. The sequence continues at coordinate 43,575 of CAVYUB010000014.1, read as the reverse complement.
TTTTCAGGCGCGCACAAGTTTGACAATTTTTAGGGAACGCATTGAAACCCTATCCATCCAAATAGTTGAAAACGAGACGTGGGATTGCATAGGTCACGCCGATCTTGCCCTGGCTGCCAGCGGAACCGTGACCGTGGAGGCAGCGATTTTGGGCACTCCCATGGTCACGTTCTATAAGGTTACCCCTCTTAGCTGGTGGGCAGGCCGACGGCTGGTCAAGGTTCCATTCCTTTCGATGGTCAATTTGATTGCGGAACGTGAGATCGTTCCCGAACTGATTCAACAGAATATGACGGCGGCCAATATAGCAGCGGCAGCGGTGGAATTGCTCACCAAGCCGGAGCGGGTGGACCGCATGCGGGCCGATTTGGCGGAGGTGCGCGTTGCACTCACACGCGACGGAGATCCATTCGAACGTGCGGCGAATCTTATTTTTGAGGCGTGCGAAAACCGAATGGCGTTTCCACCCGCAGAACTGATTCACCCGGGAGACAATTAAGGGACAATCAAAGTGATGATACGCGGTTTCAGATGGCTCAGCCTTGTTCTTGTCGTTGCAGTGTGCGCCTGGGGGCAAGACAAGCACCCGCGCATCGAAGTTCAGAATTACACGATCGATGCGGACATAAACCCCCGCACTCAGTCGATCGTGGCGACAGCCAAGCTGAACTTCACGCCCCTCGAGGACGCAACTGACGCCGTTTTCGACCTAAACAATGCGCTAACGGTTTCAAAAGCCGTTGACGGGTCGGGGAAGCCGTTACAGACGGAACGCAATCCGCAAGACTTTTCGGTCAAAGTTTCCTTTCCGGGTGCCCTGCACAAGAACCAGGCTTCCGAGATTTCGTTGAGCTATGACGGCAAGCTGACCGGTAATGAGGATTCACCGGTGTCAGGGATCAAGTTCGCAGCTTTGCATCCGGATTTTGGTTACTTGCTCTATCCTGCGCGCTGGTTCCCGGTAAACGACTACACCGTCAACCGATTCACCGCTGATCTCCGGATCACGACCCCGTCTGAGTATCGGGTAATCGCCAGCGGAGACCTGAAGACGGATCAAGGCAGCAACGGCCGGACGATTTACACATTTCACTACGATAAACCCAGTTTCCCGGGGAGCATTGCCATAGTGAAGGGCGAGCCGGTGAAAGTCTCCTCGCAAGGCATCGCGACGCAGGTCTTCTTCCGGGATCAGCAAGCCGGAGATGCCCAGCCTTATGGCGATGAGGCCGGCAAGATCATGACGTTTCTCACCTCAGAATACGGTCTTGCGCCGCAAGCTAATCTGACGTTTGTCGAAACCGAAGCGGGCGCTGTGAACGGCTATTCAGCGCCGGGCATTATCTTTCTTGCGCCGGGTTCAATTACTCATCAGGTGAACACGCGGGTACTGGCGAACCAGCTCTCGCGCCAATGGTGGGGCGTTTTGGTTTCGCCGACGACGCGGAATCACCTTTGGTTGGTTAATGGTCCCGCTCGATATTCAGAGCTTTTGTATGCGGAATATACGGGCGGTCGTGGCGCGATGGAGGCGGACCTGAAATCGACTTACGTGGAGGCGCTTACCGTAAAGGATCCGCCGGTTCTACAGGCCGCGCGGCTGGAGGATTATTCGCCTGAGTATTGGGCGCTCACGTCAGCCAAGGGCGCTGCAATCCTGAACATGCTGCGCGGCGTTGTTGGTGATACAGATTTCAAGAAGGGCCTGCACGCATTCATTGACAAGTACAGCTATAAGTCGGCCAGCAGCGAAGATTTTCGTAAAGTAATGGAGCAGGTATCGAACCAGGATCTGCGCTACTTCTTCCTGCAATGGCTCGAATCGAGCGGCTCTCCCGAGTTCAAACTGGAGTATACGGTTCTGCGGACTAAGCAAGGATTCCGCGTGGTCGGTAAAGTCAACCAAGATCTGGACACGTTCCGCATGCCCGTCGACTTGCGAATCGAGACTGAAGGCAATCCCGAGGACAAAAAAGTAGAGGTAACCGGCACTTCCTCCGAGTTCAGTGTTGACACATTCGGGAAACCGCGCAAAGTGACAATCGATCCGCAGAATCGAATACTTCGCCTGGATCCGACGATGCAAATCGCCGTTGCGATCCGCCGAGGGGAGCAGTTCGTCGAAGTGAACGATTTCGCGAGCGCTCTGAGGGAGTACCAAAAGGCGCTTGAAGTAAATCGGAACAGTTCGCTCGCTCATTATCGAATTGCGGAGCTCTTCTTCAAACAAAATAATTTCCAGTCGGCAGCTAACGAGTTTCGTGCCGCGATTAATGGCGATCTTGAACCCAAGTGGACCGAGGTGTGGTCGCATGTGAATCTTGGGAAGATCTTCGACGTGACAGGTCAGCGCGATCGGGCAGTGAACGAGTATAAGCTGGCTATCCGCACCCACGACAACACGGCGGGGGCGCAAGAAGAAGCGGCACGATACTCGACTAAGGCCTACGAGCGGCCAGACCTGCTCGGTGAACGGTAGGTCGCCGGGCATCAAAGGTCGTTCCAGGTAGTACTTACAGTCCTGATGTGAGAAAAAAGCTGTCGTTTACCCTGGGTATGGAAAAGCGAATTGGGTGATAACCTGAAGATGCCCGAGGAAGGAATTACTTTGGACGAGAGATTGAAGGAGCTGATGCAGGAGCTGGGCAACGCAATCAACGAATCGCTTTCTGATTCGGACCGCATTGCGGGTGCTATCGGCGAAATCAAGCGTGCTGGCTACGATGTCTTTCTGGTGCTCGAAGCAACGATAGGGTTTAACAAGCGGGAAGATGGCGCGGATTCGGAAACAACCGCCGCCGAAGGCGACTTGGAGCGCCCGGTGAAATATGAATCAACGGGAAAGATCCGTTTGACCAGTCAGGACCAAAAATTTCTACGGGCCCTGAAAATTTCGCTTGATGAAGAAACGAAGTAGAACTCGTTAACTCACGAGTTCCTGGTAGATTGAGTACGTTGCTTGGACCGCGTGATCCCAGGTGTAGCGCTTCGCACGTGAGCGGCCGAGATCCGAAAGCTTGGCTCGCAAATCGGAATCCTTCATGAGCCGATCGAGCGCACACTCCAGGTCTTCAACAGCGTAAGGGTCAACCAGCAGCGCAGCATCGCCAGCGACCTCGACCAGCGCAGACCGATTTGATGTTACTACTGGTACTCCGTGAGCCATTGCCTCGAGTACCGGTATTCCGAAACCTTCATCTAGTGATGGGAGCGCCAGATAGATGCCCGCGAGTACAAGGTTTCGAGTTCGGATTCTGAAACGTAGCCTGCGAGTTGGATGCGGTCGCGACAGGTGCTGTTTTCAACGCGATGGAGGATCTGGCCGGCCTGATAGCCTGACGGTGCTCCGGCGAGCACGAGCCGCCATGAGCCTCCGATCAAGTCGTCCGCCTGCTGATTGCCGTTCAGCCGTTCAAAAGCCTCGATCAGCCTCATAACGTTTTTCCGGCTCTGCAAAGCACCCACAAAGAGGACCATGTTTTCTCGCTCGGCATGCCGTGTCCCGATATGATTTGCCGCAATGGGCTGGCGGACTCCGTGCGGCACCACGCGAATGCGTGAAGTATCAAACGCAAGCAAGCTGCTGACCTGGTCGGCCGTGAACTGCGAGACCGCGATAATCAGGTCCGAATTTTCGGCAGCACGCCGGGCCTGCTCGGTGAAGCGCGTCCTGAACTCGGGCGACGAGTACTCTCCAGTCATGACGAATAAGTCATGAAAGGTCGACACGACTTTTCTTCGCCGGCCGCCGGTCCACCCTCTGATTGAGCGAGTGAAACAGGTCAGCGGAGAAGGTGGCCAGGGGCGGCTGCAACAGCCGTCGCCGAACGTTTGAGAAGGCCGGACGGGGTGCGCGCCTCCACTGCTTCGGACGATAGCAGAATAGAAACTCGTCCTGCGTATAGGTGTGTGCAAGCCCGCGAGAGTAGCTCGCGCGAGTAGACGGCAATGCCTGAGGGATGCGGGTCTACGCTGTAGGTGGCGTCGAGCGCAATGCGCACGATCCCAATCTTACAGCCCGTATTCCTTCAGCTTGCGGTAAAGAGTAGTTCTTCCGATTCCTAGCATCGCGGCAGCTACGGTGCGATCGCCTTTGGTGTATTCGATCGCGTGCAGAATCGCTTTTTTCTCGATTTCGGCGAGTGGGATGATGCTCGAGCCCATCGGATTGAAACCTGGTGCTGCTCGCAGCCCCGCCGCGGAGACCTCCTCGTCGCGGCCTTCGCAGTTGGCGCTCAAAGGAACGGTTGACGACAGCGGAGGGAAGATCCGCAGCAGTAATCCATGGGCCGGAGTTCATGGCGACCATCTGCTGCACGGCATGCTCGAGCTCGCGGACATTGCCGGGCCAATCGTATTGCACCAACGCGTCCATAACCTCGTCTGCCACGCGATGGCCGTTGCCATAGCGCTGCAGGAAATGAGAGATGAGGGCAGGAATATCATCTTTCCGCTCACGCAAGGGGGCAAGCCGCAACCGCATAACATTCAACCGGTAATAAAGATCCTGTCGAAACCGCTTTGCTTCCACTTCAGCAATGAGATCGCGATTGGTTGCGGCGATAATGCGGAAATTGGAGCTTCGGTGCGTAAGGCCGCCTATCGCTCGAAACTGTTTCTCCTGCAGCACCCGGAGCAATTTCATTTGCAGCTCGTGCGGAAGCTCGCCAATCTCATCGAAGAATGCGGTGCCCCCGTTGGCTGCGTCCAGCAAGTCCGAGTTTCTGGTTATGCGCACCGGTAAATGCGCCTTTGGCGTAACCGAACAGCTCACTCTCCATGAGTGGCCCAACCAATGAGGAGCAATCGACGATTACGAAAGGGCCTTGCCCTTCCATGTTGTGGATCGCGCGAGCAACAACCTCTTTGCCGGTGCCAGTTTCGCCCAGAATCAGTACCGGAAAGCGCGACTTCCCCATTCTCGTGATGAGGCGATGAACCTGCTTCATGGCCGGGGATTCCCGACTAGGGTGGCAAGAGGCGAAACGTCCAGGGCAATCTGCGGCGTCACGAGAGTAGAGCTACCGTTGCTCGTGAAGCTAGTGGCCGGCGGCTGAAGAAACTCTCCCGGACCGGAGCTCGCGGGCTTTTCTCAAGCTTTCGGGAACTAATCCGGGAACAATGCTTGTGCCGGGTTTTATGACGGTCTCGTCCAAACGAACCACAAGACGTCCTTCTTTTCCGCGCTCAATACGTTCGCCAATTCCTGCGCGGATTGTATGGAAGGCTCCTTGCCGATGAGGACCCGCCAGAGCGGAACCGCGCCCTGTTTGACGGCGAGTTGCGCGGTGCCGAAGCGCTGTGCATACTGGAGGCGACGCGCTCAGCATTCGCGGCGACTGAGAACGCCCCGACCTGAACGGCATAAAAATCATTTAAAGGAACGTCAACCGGCGCCCCGATCACCTCAAGACGGACGTGCCCAATGCCCGGGCCTAAAAGATCGATCTGGCGCGCGGCCGCTTTCGAGAGATCGATGATGCGTCCCTCGACGAACGGACCGCGATCGATGATTCGCACGCTGACGCTCTTGTTGTTGGCGAGGTTTGTTACTTTCAGCCAGGTATTGAATGGCAACAAGCGATGCGCGGCGACGAGCGTTTCCATATTGTAAATTTCTCCATCCGCCGCCGGCCGGCCATGATACGGTTTGCCATACCAACTGGCGCTACCCTCTTCTGTGTAGCCCACTGACACCGCGAGGGCCTTTCGGGCCGGTTGTGTCGAGCCTGTCGAATACCGTGGAGGGCGGGCCGTGGATGATTGCTGCGGAGCGGCTGCCGTGGATGACGGCTGCGGAGGTGGCGCGGTTCTCGCGACGCGATGGTGTTTCCTGCAAGAAGGCAAGAGTAGCAAGCAACCCGCAATCGCGAGGGTCGCAATCGGGATGACGTTGCGGTGCTTCATGGATACCAATGCCATGATGATAACCGGCAAACGGACGTAGTGAAAGACGAAAAAGGGGCGTCAAGCGGGTAAAACAAAATCCAAAATTACGTTTTCCGGGCCCTCGGGCCATGAAGCGTTGCTCATGAAACGGGTGTCAAGTGTTTTTTTTCTTGACTTCTCTTCCGAACAACCTTATATATGAATCACACTGCGATCTGTTATGGATTGCAAATTTACGTTAGGGAGAATCGTTCGATGAAGAACGCAACAAAGAAGTCCGGTGGTTCTAAGAAGACCGCAAAGAAGTCCTCCGGCAAAAAAAAGAAGTAGCAAAAGTACCCCGTAAGAGCGGGGACCAACAGATGTAAACCTCTTCGCCCCCGACTTACGGGGGCGTTTTATTTTGGTACCTGCCTTTTTGATGTAAACTTTACCTGCTTCACTGCCATACAATTCCTCAACCCAAAAAAAACACTGGTGGAAACCGCTGCTTTGAAGGACTGCGATCCCGCCAGGGTTTACGGAAGTGTGTAGCGAAGATCCAACCAGATCATATTCGTCTTGGCGTACCTAGCACCTCCTGGTGCAATGGACCATGGATCACGCCAGAGATAGGAATACTGTGCGATAAATGAAAGTGCACCGTAGTTGGGATCCTTCCAGAAGGTCTGAACCAGATCGAACGTTGCCTCTTGGATTGTGCGGTTGTTATTAGCTGGCGGATCCTGCGAAGCCGTAGCCGATCAGCTTGCCGTTGGCATCCACTGCGGTGTCGCGGCCGAATACCGCCGCCGTAGAGCATCGAAAGTACCGTATTCTTCGTTATATTCGCTTCGAACCCGTCGAGCGTCGAATAGGAGTGCACGGGCGAAATGCTGCCATCCGCGCGAATAATCAGATCCGGTCCTAAGCCGAAAATGTAGCGCCCGCCGCCGGATCCGAAAAAGGTGTTTGCTATCAGACGAACGTTCTTAACGATTTCAAGATTCGCGTTTACCTCGCCACTTGCAGCCGTAGCCGTAGAGGACGTGTAGACGGTGGGTTTCGTCCCGACTGCATTTTGGAACTTGAAGCTTCGTATCAGGGCGCCTGCCTCGAAGTGCAAGATCTTGTCCCCGGCATGGCCGTCGTACGCCGCTTTGAAGATGATGTCGGGATGCAAGTTCGGAGCAGAGTAAGTGGTGTTGGTATTGTTGAACTCCGCAATTGCCGCAGACGAAAGCGCCGCTGGGAAGGTGACGATGCCGTTGCCCACATACTGCTGCGGATTCTCGAGCGATACGCCAAACGCTACGTTATCGTTGGGGTGTGCAATTAGGCGGAACTGAGATTGCCTTGCCCAAATTAAGCCGGCCTGGTAATTCGTGTCCATGTCTTGCGAGTAGAAGATGTCGCTGGGGAGAGGCGATAGACCTTTTCGGTTGGGAGTGAACAAGCCCCAGTCCTGGCCGCCTAACACTTCCAGCCCGTCCTTCTGCACGTCAACGAAGAAGTTTCGCATCCTAAAACTGTTGGAATTGCTCGTCACGAAAACATTTGCCGCCGCGTTGCCCAAGAAGTCGGCCTCAACATAGCCGAGGACCTTGGCCCCGAGGACAGTCGAGTCGACGCGGAAACCAATGCGGGAGTTCTGCGTGCTGAAGTTGTTCTCGGATAGTCGGCCCGTCACCGAGTTGTTGTAGGGAATCCCACCAAAGCTGGTTCCGATGCCGCTGCCGACGTTCGTGGTACGACCGTACCAGGTGAAATCGACAAAACCCAGCGGCGTAAACGTCGTGTTTCCGATACTGATCGACAGCGGCGATGGATGCTCTGGTACCGCTTTCTGCCCACCTCCGCCTGATCCCGCAATATCTGGATGAGCGACATTGACCACCGGGACCGGTTTGACGGTTCGGCGCCAGTTTGGGACGATCCGTCAGCGAGTGCCGGGCTTCCGCTGGAGTTCTGAACCGCTCTTTCGAGCAAGACACGTTGTTCTTCTACAGACTGCTGCAGGCGCTTGATCTCCTCTTCCTGTTTCGCGATTCGCTGGCGAAGTTGGTTGAGATCATCGGCGCTAACCGCTTTGGAAGATCCTCCATCATTGACGGCCGGCGTTGACTCGGCCGTTGCGGCTGGCAGGTTCGCGCCGGGTGTGGCCGGTGTGCTTGGGGATTCACCGGCGGTGAGTTGCAGTGCAGCCCCGCATAGGCACACCAACGTCAGAATCGGTTTAATCGTCATAAATCTCCTCGAGCTTTGTATGGAACAACCTGCATGCACGGTTTCCTCGCCCATTCCAATCCCGTGGTGAACTCCTAACCCTGGATGCACGCACCAACTTAGCGGAGTAGTGTTACATAGCTATTAACATTCCGTTACGAGTCCGAGACCTGGGCCGGAACTCGGGCATCGGAAGCTGCCGCTACACTAAGAGTTAATCAGCATGTCCGAACGCCCGTTCGTTCACCTTCACTGCCACACCGATTATTCGCTGCTCGATGGAGCGTGCGACATCAACAAGCTCATGGGCGTTGTCAAGCGCCAGGAAATGCCGGCGATCGCCATGACCGATCATGGCAATCTTTTCGGCGCGGTGGAGTTCTACAACGAGGCCGCAAACCAAGGCATCCACCCGGTGATCGGATGTGAGGTGTATGTTTCACAGCAGGGCCATAAAACGCGCTCGGATTCGGACCGCTACAACCATCTGGTTCTGCTGTCGAGACGCAAGAGGGATACAAGAACCTGATCAAGCTGGTCTCAACGGGCTATCTGGACGGCTTCTACTACAAGCCTCGGATTGATAAAGATCTTCTGGCGCGGCACTCCAAAGGCCTGATCGGGATGTCGGCATGTCTTCGAGGCGACATCAACGAGACGATTCTGGCCGATCGCTACGAGGATGCCAAGCGTCTTGCGAACGAATACACGGATCTGTTCGGGACAGGCAATTTTTTCCTGGAGATGCAGGATCATGGGCTGGATCAGGACAAGATCGTGATGCCGCAGATCCGGCGCATGTCAGCCGAAACCGGCATTCCGCTCGTCGTCACTAATGATGCGCACTACCTGGCGTGACGATGTCCGGGCGCATGAGATTCTGCTTTGCATTCAGACGGGAAAGACGATGTCCGATCCAAACCGGATGCGCTTCACGACTCCCGGATTTCTATGTGAAGTCACGAGCCGAGATGATGCCGCTGTTCGGCGAAGTGGAAGATGCGCTGGACCGGACGTGGGATATTGCGCAGCGATGCCACGTCAAACTCGAGAAAGTAAAAGATCCGTTTCCGCGCTTCGATGTTCCGCACGGGCATACGCCGGACACGTACTTCGCATGTGTAGCGCGCGAGGGATTTGAAAAGCGGCGGCCCGGCTCGAAGCGTTGCGGGAAAAGGGCACCTAAAACACGATTTGCCGGACTACGTGGAGCGTCTGGAATCCGAGATCCAGATGATTCAGCAGATGAAGTTCTCGGGGTATTTCTTGATCGTCTGGGACTTCATTCGTTTCGCGAAGCAGAAGGGCATTCCGGTAGGCCCGGGGCGCGGGTCGGCGGCCGGCAGTCTGGTTGCTTATGCGATGGAGATCACGGATATCGACCCGCTCACATATGGCCTGCTGTTTGAGCGCTTTCTGAATCCCGAACGCATCAGCATGCCGGATATCGATATCGACTTCTGCACGAAGGGACGCGGGGAAGTCATTCAATATGTAACCGAGAAGTACGGCCGTGAGCAGGTGGCCCAAATCATCACCTTCGGTACGCTCGCCGCGAAAGCTGCCATCAAAGATGTCGGCCGCGTCCTCGACATGAGCTTCGCCGAAGTAGACCGCATCTCGAAGCTTGTTCCGAAGCAGTTGAACATCAAGCTCGAAAAGGCCATTCAGGATCCGCGAGTTGAAGGAACTGGCGTCGCGAGAGCCACGTGTCAAAGAAGTTCTCGATATCAGTATGAAGCTTGAAGGCGTTGCGCGAAATGCAGGAATGCACGCGGCCGGCGTGGTCATCTCCTCGGTCCCGCTGATGGATTTGGTGCCGCTGTACGTCACGAACAAAGACGAAATCGTGACGCAATATGACATGGTCGGGCTCGAGAAGCTTGGGTTGCTGAAGATGGACTTTCTCGGCCTGACGACGCTAACCATCATCGAAGAGGCGGTGAAGCTGATCGAGAAGCACCGGGGCGAAAAAATTGTTCCTGAGGATCTTCCGCCGGATGATGCCGAGACGTACGAAAAAATCTTCAGCACGGGTCTAACCAGCGGCGTGTTTCAATTTGAATCCGCGGGAATGCAGGATATCCTGCGGCGGTACCAGCCCAATCGCATTGAAGATTTGTGCGCATTGAATGCGCTTTATCGCCCTGGGCCCATTCAGGGCGGCATGATTCCCGACTTCATCGATCGGAAGCACGGTCGCAAGCCGATTGCCTACGATCTTGCCCGAGCTCAAGGAGATCCTGGAAGAGACATACGGCGTGATCGTTTATCAGGAACAGGTGATGCAGATCTCAAATAAGCTGGCCGGCTACTCGCTTGGCGATGCCGATATTCTGCGGAAGGCGATGGGGAAGAAGAACGCTGCTGAAATGGCCAGGCAGCGCGAACGCTTCATCAAAGGCGCGACCGAGCGAGGATTTCCGCCCAAGAAGATCGCCAAGATATTCGATCTGATGGAGCAGTTTGCGGCTTATGGATTTCCAAAAGCGCACTCTGCCGCGTACGCGTATCTGGCTTACGTGACGGCCTATCTGAAGACTCACTATTCGGTAGAGTTCATGTCGGCGCTGCTGACCTCGGAAGCCGGGAACATGGATAAGATCGTGAAATACATCAACGAATGCCGGGAAATGGGCATCGCTGTGCTGCCGCCAGACGTCAATCAGAGCGACCTGCGACTTCACGCCCGCCGGCGACGCGATTCGCTTCGGTCTCGGCGCTGTCAAGAACGTAGGCCAAGGCGCGGTACAAGCCATTGTCGCGGCCAGGCAAGAGGGCGGGCCATTTTCCTCCATCTACAATTTCTGTGAACGGGTTAATCTTGGCGGTGTCAACCGGCGCGTGATTGAGAGCCTGATCAAGGCTGGCGCGTTTGATTCGACGGGCGCTAACCGCGCGCAATTGACCGAAGCTCTCGATAGGGCGCTAGAGTCCGGATTGCGGGCATCGCGCGACCGCGCTATGGGCCAGCACGGGCTTTTCGGATTGTCTGCCGCCGACCACAAGACAGAACATCCGCTCGCCAAGCTGCAGGATTGGACCATGGAGCAGAAGCTGGCCGGGGAGAGAGAGGTACTTGGAATTTATGTCTCCGGCCATCCGCTCGATCGCTTCAAAGACAAGGTCTCGGACCTGGCGACACACTTCACCGACAAGCTTGGAAGACCTCGAAAGAAATACTCCCGTAGCGCTCTGCGGTATTCTCACCAACATTGTCCGCAAGACAAACCGCGAAGGAAAGTATTGGGCCGCTCTGAAGCTGGATGATGGCCGCGGCGCTGCCGATGCCATGGTATTCGCGAACCGGTACGAGGAGCTACTCTCCTGTTTGAGCGAAGACGCAGCGGTTTTCGTTCGAGGGTGCTGTCCTGCCGGAAGAGGGCGGACCGCCTAAAATTTCGATTCAAGAGATGGTGAAACTGGAAGACGCGAGAATCGATCGTTCCGTCTTTGATTTCCATCCGGATCTGGCTGAAGGACGAGAGCCTCCATTGAAAAAGCAACCGCATTAAGCGAGCTGTTCGTCAGGAAGCGGGGCGACACGGAAGTCCGACTGCGGCTGGAAAAACCGCGTGACTTCTCAGTCGTCATGGACGTGAGCACGAAAGTGCGGCCCGACCGCGAATTCAAGGCGGAAATAGAAAAAATCTGCGGCCCGGAATCCATGCAGATTTTGGCGAGCTGAGGATGGCCGAAGACGAATCGCCCGACTTACCTGCTGAAATTTCGGACCCCATCGAGCAGTCGCCTCCCAATCCGAGCTGGGAACGGGTTCAGCTTGCGCGACACCCAAAACGGCCGCATTCGCGCGACTACATCCAGCGCTTGTTTACGGGATTCGAAGAACTGCACGGCGACCGATTTTTCGGCGACGACAAATCAATTGTCGGCGGCATGGGCCGATTTGAAGGCCAACCCGTGATGATCATCGGCCAACAGAAAGGCCGCGACACGAAGGAGAAAGCTCCTACGGAACTTCGGCATGCCCAAGCCCGAAGGATACCGCAAGGCACTGCGGCTGATGCAGCTCGCCGCGAAGTTCCAGAGGCCCATCGTCACGCTTATCGATACGCCCGGCGCATATCCCGGAATCGACGCAGAGGAGCGTGGCCAGGCAGAAGCGATTGCCTATAATCTGCGTGAAATGGCCCGCCTCGTCAGTCCTGTAATCTCCGTGATCATCGGCGAAGGCGGCAGCGGCGGCGCCCTTGCGCTCGGCGTAGGAAATCGCGTTTACATGCTTGAGAACGCGTATTACAGCGTAATCGCGCCTGAAAGCTGTGCCGCCATTATCTGGAGGGATTCGGGAAAAGCGCCGCTTAGCGGCAGCAGCTCTTCGCATGACGGCGACGGATCTTCTCGAGATGAAATTGATAGACGGCATTGTCCCGGAGCCGCCCGAAGGCGCTCAAATGGATCCTGATGCTGCAGCCCAGTTCCTGCGTCAGACGCTCAAGCAAGCCTTAGATGAGCTATCACGCCTGCCGCCGCAGCAGATTATCGAAGAGCGTTACAACAAGTTCCGCCAGATGGGCGCCTTTTTCAACGAGGTCCCTGCCTGAGCAAAGTCGGAATCATCGTGGCGCTGTTCGTGGTTGGATTTCTCGCGCTGGTTGCGTACTCAACTATGAAGGGGAAAAGGTACAGGGTTGAAGTGTGCATGGCCTATCAAGGACGCACAAATTGCCGGACAGTGTCTGCCACCAGCGAAGAGTCTGCTTTACGGTCGGCGAGTGACAACGCCTGCGCTGATATCGCTTCGGGCGTTACGGATACGATGCGCTGCGCGCAATCCCAGCCGCGGAGCGTGAAGTGGCTGCAAAGGCCGGGCCGTTGATCTGGGCAGAGATACTAGCTCCGCTTGAACACTTTTCGCGGCAGACGTCCGATCAGTTCGAGACTCTTCCAAACGCGACCATTGAAAATACCCCAGATCTTTTGGTCTAGCAACTCGATTCTATTGTCCTGAGCAGTTATGCGCAAGTCTTGAGCCATGATACGCGACTGATGTTTCCGCAAAAGCTCTACTGTAGCCTTCATCTCCTCCTGCAGACCCGTAAGTGCAGTTCTGATCGCAGTCAGCTCTTGATCGCACCGGCGCATGCGCGCTCTCTCGGAAGTCCTCTCTCGCGAAACTCTCTTCAACTCAAGAGCCTCACTGCCAAGCGCCATGTATTAGGGAAAAAGCTTGCGTACGTGCTCATACAGTTTGCAATCCCAACTATTGAACCGTTGAATGAGCGTCTCGTCCAAATCGGGAATCTGCTCTTTAGAGGAATAAGAGCCAGAATTCATCATTTCCGGAGGAACAGTCCAAGTCCATCCGAACTTCCGCTGAAGGAACAAGTATGCATCGCCGATTCGTTCTTGCTGTCCCACGTACAAGGACGGCTCTTCAGCATGGCGTCTGGCAAGATCATACACTTCAGCATTAATCGATCCGGGAGGAAACTCTTTTTCATCTACTCCGGCAAAACAGCGGACCATTAGATTGTCAAGATTCATGGTCACTCTGCTTTCAAGCACTTCTTCAAGACTCTTGACCTTTCCATTAGCAATCGTGAGCGGATCATTGTGTTGGACAAGATATTGATAATGTGACCAGACCCTGCGAAGGGGATTCCGCACTATTGTGAAGTACCAGTACTCATTGGGTATCTCGTCGTGGATACCGTATTGGAAGTGCCCAACTACAAAGCGAAACTGAGCTCGTTGCCCTAAGGGCAAATCGCGTAGATTGCGCACCGGGAATCCGGGAGGATCTGGATAGATGTAGGCAACTTCGCTCTGCTTGTAATTCTTGAGTATTGTCTCGCGCAAGGAGGTTCCCGCTGTTTTCGGAATATGCATGAAGAGGAGCGTGGGGGTCCGGGAGCTTCGACCGCGCGGTAGGTGTGCATGCACCGGTACCCGCTCCAAATATCTTCCATTTGCCAGCCGCACGTCGATCATTGCGTCCGTCTCGGCATCGCTTCGACTCAGATCCAGATAAAAACCGTTTCTTCCAGAACATTTGAATCGCTCAGCAACGTCGGGTCGGTAGTAAACAGCGATTGCTTCAGCCGCGGGCCGGCCATTAATATAGGCCGTTATCTTTGCGGGTTCGTCCGGGTTATTCGGATTGACTGCCCAGCCGAAGATCTCACCATCGCTCACACCATCGAGATGGCCGGAGGCGCCGAGCAAACCGGTGCCAAGCTGAACCTCGTTGCGCCGAGTTCTGCGAAAGACCAAATAGCTCAGGAACGCAATTGTGCTGTATTTTGCGCCCACGGTCCAAGTAGCCTGATCCAGGTTGAAAGCGAATATAGGAGGTATAAAAAAGAAATCGGCCGCGAGGGTGGAAAGTATGACCGAGAAGAACCCGCCAGCTATACCCACGCGGATGGAAGCCGTGACAATGGCGAGGGCCAAAAGCATCAGAGGCGTCGAGCCGAAGATGATCTCGCCAAGTCCCACCAGCACGAGCGCCGAAATCACGATGGCGGCCGCTACCCAATAGCGCGAATAAAGCTGTCGCGATTGGTTAATTTCGGCAGTGATCCTACCCAGAAGAGATATCTTCAACAGCGGAAGTTTAGGCATCCAATTCTTTATCCCCACGGATATTCCTCGGTCCAAAGAGAATAGGCGAACACTCGCCGCGACCGGTACCTACTCGTATGCATGTACCGTCAAAAAGGTTGTATTCCTGTTGCCCGGGCTCCGCAGGTGCTCTGCCGTCCTCTCCCGTCAGGACAGCTTATAATTTCTTTCATAGATGTTCCAGGAATGGAGAGTGTTACATATGTCGCTTATTCTGCGGCGCGTTGCCCCAATTTTCGCGTTTCTTCTTTTGTCGGGCAGCCTATGGTCCCAGAGTGCTGTTTCCAGCGGCACACTATCCGGCCAGGTGACCGACAAGTCCGGTGCGGCCATGCCACAGGTACAGGTTACGGCTATAAGTGAAGCTACCCAAGTAAGATACAGCGCAACAACGAATGACGATGGTTTCTATAGATTTCCGCCACTTCCCGTCGGCAGCTACGATCTGACGTTCTCTCGAACTCAATTCAGGAAGACTGAGGTGCGCAACGTCGAACTGTCCGTCGGGCGGACAACCACTGTCAGCCTACAACTCGAGATCGGCTCAATTACGCAACAAGTGACGGTTGAAGCGACTGCTGCCGTCCTGCATCCCAGTGACACGAGCCAGGCGACGGTAGTGGACCAGCAGCTGATTTCGAACTTACCTCTGAACGGGCGGCGTTACACCGACTTTGTCCTTTTGACACCCAATGTCACTGCTGATGGGCAGTTTGGTTTGGTAAGCATCGCCGGACAACAAGGGGGCGCCGATTCCGGTTATGCGAATGGCAACGGATCCAACTCCTTCACGCTGGATGGCGCGAATGCAACCAGCACATATTTTGGCGATGCGCGAGGCCGTACGCGCGTGCCCTATGTTTTCGGCGAACAGTCAATTCAGGAATTTCAGGTTGCCGATAACCCTTATTCAGCAGCCTACGGAGGCGCCGGATCGGGGTTTATCAATACGGTGACAAAATCGGGCACCAACAATTTCCACGGTGACGCGTTCTATTACAACCGCAACTCGGGGACGGGCGCGAATGACGCGGTCGATAAGGCCAATGGGCGGCCCAAGCCGCTGGATGTCCTTCAGCAGTTTGGTGCGGATCTCGGCGGTCCTCTAGTGCGGCAAAAGCTATTCTTTTACTTCGATTACGAGCAGCAGCGAGAGAAGAATCCAATTTCGGTGATCAATGAAGCGCAGCAAGCGCTCGATGTGACGAGTTTCGGCCTTCCCGCGGGCACGGTGCTTCCGCCTCCCAACTCGGTCTTTCCTGTTCCAGCGAGTGTGAACTCACCAGACCCCACAAATCCGGTTTATCTCCAGCAGGTTTCAAATGCGCTTCACGCGATTCAAAGCAACATCGGGCAACGGCAGCGGAGGCGTGATGACGTTTCGTTCTTCCCCAAGCTCGATTGGCACTTGAGCAACGCCGATCAGCTTTCTTTTGTGTACAACTACAACAAATTCGACTCACCGGGTGGGGAAATCACTTATAATCCGGTCTCCTCAGACGGCATACAGGCGCTCTCTAACAACGCGGTTCGAGATCATCACGCGACCGTGCACTGGATTCATATCTTAAGCCCGAATGTTGTAAATGACGTTCATGCAAGTTATCTGCGGGACGAGCAAATTGAGTCTCCGAGCGGCCTCGTCGATCCGAATTTTTCGTCTATAACTATTTTCAGTCCTCAATATTTCACTCTCGGGAACCCAGGATACTCGCTCGGCGACACGCGCGAATACCAATGGGAATTGAACGACCGTATGAGCTGGACCGTGGGACGAAATACGCTCGATTTCGGTGTGGATTTTAATTACGAGCAGGCGGTTGACTTCTATTACGGAAACTTTCGTGGAACCTATACGTTCTCGAATCCAACCGACTTTGCCTTAGCGCGTTATCTGTCTTACTCGCAAAGCGCGGGCAACCCGGTGTTCCGCTTCAACGTTCCTTATCTCGGTTTTTACGTTGATGACAAACTGCAAGCGTTCCCGCATCTTACGCTGGATTTCGGCCTGAGAGAAGATTTCCAGATCTATCCTCAGCCCGCGGGCAATCCTGCGGTCCCCTTGACCAGTCAATTTCCAAACCGGTACCAACGCTTATCCCCGCGCGTCGGATTCGCCTACCAGCCCGCGAGCAAAACTGTCATCCGCGGCGGCTTCGGCATGTTCTATGAGATTTTCAATGGCATCAATTACGAAAACTCCGTCATTTCGAATGGGCTAGCTTCACAGCAATCGAGCGCGCTTCTTCATTACAATCCGTTGCTCCCGCCTGATCAGCAAGCGCCAGTTTTCCCGAACCGAGTGAGCGACCCGAGCCTTTTCTCCGCTTCGCCGAACGTGTCGATCGTTTCTCCTGGGCTCCATGTTCCCTACGTGCTTCAAGCCAGTTTTCAGATCGAACAGGAGATCACGCAGAATACCACCTTCGGCATCGGGACGATGTGGACGCATGCCGTGCATCTCTTTTCCTCAAGCGCATACGATCTGAATCTGCTACCGCCTTCCGGGACAACTCAATACGTGATTTGCCCTCCCGGAACTGTCGCCGTTCCGTGCGGTGGTCCCTCCGTGTTCGGGCCTAACCTCGACAGCGGCTTACTTAGAGAGGGAGCGATCAACCCGAATGCCGGGCAGATCAATGCACTGATCAGTCCCGGCCTGAACAATTACAATTCTCTGTTTGTGCAGCTCAAGCGTCGCGCGGCGCATGGTTTCGAGTTTCTGACTTCCTACACTTGGTCGAAGAATATGGACAGCAACGGAGTGGATTTCTACAATCAGTTCGATTTCACAAACACTCGCTCGCCTTCATTGCTGGACCAACGTCATCGCCTGTCTGTCTCAGTTGTTTGGCAGCCGCAAGCGTTCGCGCTATCTTCCGCTTTTTTGAAGACGCTGCTCTCGAATTGGACTCTCAGCACTGTTATGGCCTTCAACTCGGGCCGATCCTACTCTCCTCTCCTGGCCAGTGCCTGTACTGGAGTGAATTTGAGCAATTGCAGCGGTTCAGATTACAACCTAAACGATTCCGCGTACAACGGGACGACTGGCAACACGGCACTAGGCATTAACGGCGCGGGTCCGAGTCCAAATTTCGGCCTTAATACGTTCTATGGTCCCTGGACAGATGAAGTCGATGTCGGGTTGGAGCGTAAGTTCCACATTACCGAAAGACACACGATCGGGATTAAAGCGCAGGTGTTCAACCTTGCCAATCATGCCAATTACTACGTACAGAACGGCAGCGGCATCAACCAAACTCTATACAATCCAGTCGGGCCAACCTGCGGGGACGGGGCCACACTGAACCAGACATGCTATTTGGTGCCGAATATTGGACCTGGCAATTTCCAAACGCTGGAATCAATTAATGAGCTGAACGGCCCGCGCGTATTTCAGTTTTCGTTCAATTACAGCTTCTGAGAGCGTAAGCCCGAGGATGCTTCGCTCGCGCCGGCGAACAGCCAATGGCCGCGGTTTTGGAGCATTGCATTCGTTGCTATACTTTTAGCTGGCAATGGTGTACGTAATCACAGCCCTGCATATTATTATTTGCTTTTTCCTGATCATTGTCGTTCTATTGCAGAGCGGTAAGGCCGCCGATTTGGCTGGAGCGTTTGGCGGGATGGGATCTCAGACGGTCTTCGGACCGCGGGGCACGGCAACGGTTTTGTCGAAGGCGACCACCATAGCCGCTTCTTTATTCATGATCACGGCGCTGACACTGGTTATTCTTGAAAACAACCGCTCGCCTAGCACCGGCAGTGTTCTCGAGCACGCGCGTAGAGCTGCGCCTGCGGCCCAGAAGAATGCTGGGCAAAAGAAAAATGTGCCGCCACAAAACAGCAGGCCGAAGAAGTAGCAGGTTGTTTTTCGTATCGCGGAGATGGCGGAATTGGCAGACGCACTAGCTTGAGGTGCTAGCGGGTAACTCCGTGGGGGTTCAAGTCCCCCTCTCCGCACCAGTAAGTCCCCATAGAATTGAGTTGCTTAGCAAAGTAGCGGATCCTACTCTGTGTAAGCAGCCGCGCTAGTCTGCATATGTCAAACGCGTTTTTTCCCGATTCGTCGAACAGCTTTTCAACGAGATACCCATGCTCAGTTCGTCATCCGCGCTAGTCTTTGTGCCGCTAATGTGCCATTCGCTTCATGAGTATCTGTGCGTGTGCTGACGAGCCGATTACGTTCAAATCGAGCGGGATGGTTCGACCGTTTGCCGCGATCTCTAAGTAGCGGCCCTTGACCGTCGCGCCATTCGTACCCAAACTCGTTCAGTGATTGCGCGGCCAACGGCTTGGTCCGTTGCTGGTCCCAGCCTATTAATTGCTACGACGAGAGACAGCCACGGTCGGATGCAGAGCGGGCAATGCCCCAACGTCTTTAGCCAGGGAGCTGGATAGCTCCCGCTTTTGCGGGCAGGTCATCCTTTCAATCCCTCTCGGTTGGGCTTGGCTTTTAGGCAATTCCCGCGCTCAGCGCCTGCACTCGGCAGTTCCAGCCCTAGCGGGTTTCGGTTTCCCTCGCAGATTGCCGGCTTCACCTTTTGCAAAAGCATAAACAATCTGCTCCAGAGCCTCCGAAAAACAGGCCTCGTTTGGCTTGAGAGCGGCACCGTTCGCTCCGGGTCGCCTCAACGATCAGGGCATGAAAGGAAGACAAAAACATGCTTTGCAAAAATCGCACTCTCATCGGCTTTCTCGGCCAGGACGCGGAGAGCCGCGCCACAGCAAACGGCAATGTTTACACGCGCTTTTCGCTCGCAACTAGCGTGAGTTGGAAACAGAAAGGCAGGAATGAGTTAACGTTCGTGATCATAGCCATTGTGCTCACGACTGTTGCTCTCTTTGCCACCTACATTCCCGCAAGACGCGCCGTGAAAGTGGATCGGGTCATCGCGCTGCGAAACGAGTGAGTGGATCATAACGACGCAACGAACCTTGAATGCGGCTTCTACCCGACAACTTTCGATTTGTGAGCGGCGCGGCTTGGCGCATTCGCAACAAACCAGTACTGCTATTCCCTTAGGGCAATAGACCCACCTACCGGATCAGCACAACAATGGAAATGTTAGGGGGCACGGGGGTCTCCAATGAACCTGACAATACTAGCGAGCAAGTATGGAAAACAGCTAGGAAACGACTCTCCCCTCCAACGGAGAGTAGAGAAGCGGATACGGTGCAATTTCTTAAGGGTTCGCATCACGGCAGAAGGTGACCTCGCAACTGTGTCAGGGCACGTCGTGGATGTAAGTAAGTCTGGCCTAAGATTGCGCAGCGACAAGTATTTCCGGCTCGCGCAGAAGGTAGCAGTAGAGATGGACGGCCTTCTGATCCGGGGAAGCATTCGTTATCGTTGTGTGCAGAAAGGAAATCCCGAGTCCTTCGATATGGGGCTGCGGATTGAAGAAGTAGCCTCTTTCGCGAATTCCGACGATCCCTCCAACGCCCTCGGGTCCTGAATGCATCTGGCGCCGAAAGGTTCTCTCGGGCACACTGTCAGCGGCACGGCGCTGATACGACAAATTGATAAGGCCTGCTTGCGTCCAAATAGTAGTATCCTTCATTCACCGTGCCGTACGACGTTCTCCATATTCGCGGATAACGGCTATGCTTTGCCGCCCGTCCCACGAATCCCACATCTCGAATTCCTTGAAGGCGGCTCTTGCGAGAGCCGCGGGGACCACGAACCACATCAACGCCTGCGGTTTGGCACCATCTGGATAATCATGAGACTCTCCTAAGTCCACCTGCCGTTGAAATCCGTAATAGTTTTTACTTTGCCCGTTCCAGTGCCAGCACCGCATACGCCGTGGCCGCGTCACTCATGAACCGCCCGACCTCGGTCGACAAGTCGCGTTGCTTGTTGAGTGAGTACGCCAGCCAGCGCCCTTCCGCCTGGTCCTGATTCTGCATCAGCCACGCAAGACCGCGCCTCAACTGTGCCTGGTCGGGCGCAACGCCCGCCAGTTGCAGCGCGAAAGTGACTATGCCCGTGGCGAGGCCGTCACTCTTGGTCTCGAGAAGCGTATTGTCTCTGCGCTTCCATCCTCCGACGAACGAAGAAAGACTAAAGCCTCCATCGACCTGCTGCTTGCTGAGCGCTTCTGCAATGATATTCTTCTGCTGCGCCGGCGTCAGCAGTCCAGAGATCTTCGTAGATGCCCAGAGCAGCATCACACGATTCATCAAAATTTGCGATTCGTGTTCCTGCACCAGATATTCGCGAAGTCCTTTCATGCGGTCCTGAATCTCCACTCGAGCGCGATAATCTCTAGGCGCAGTGCCCACGGCGATTGCGACTAGCGTGGCTCCGTAGTACTGAGAATCTCCCTCCCACGGCGCATTGTGAAACTGCAGCCACGCCCACGCGCCCTTGGCTTCTCCGGTCCTCAACTGTTGCGCCCACATATTGTCCAGCGCCAGTCGCGCGTCGGGACTTAGCTTACCAGTGGGTTCCTCATAACTCACGAGGATGAGCGCGTTGAGAATGGACTCAGTCCCGCGCGATTCAGCCGTCTTCGGGATGCCCCGTGTCTCATCGGGATAGAAGGGATCCACTTCATTCCACATCCGGACACGCTTCGCGACGTTGTCCAGAAGCTTACGTTCAATGGGCGACGGGGCTTGTTCGGCGAGAGCCGCTCGTAGTGCCGGCCGAGCCATGGCGTACGGCAACGCCGTATGACAGGAGACGCAGAACGTCTGATGATCGCGGGCGGCAGTTGGCCAGTTCATCCACCAAGTCAGGCGTCCATCCAAGTAGCGCCGGCGGCTTTCTGGTTCCAGGCCGGTGAGCTTACGGTAGAGGACGATGCGTTTTGACCCAAAAGAGTCGTGTCCATGCAAGCAGCTAGTATGCCGATTCCAAACGTTACCGCCTTCACTAAACTCACCTTCGTGCCTTCCCGTCAGCTTAGCGAAGTTAGGTTGTCGAGGGGAAACCAAGAACGGAGATCCGATTGATGGACAGTTACGTGTCAAAAGAACAATGAAAGCAACGCGCGTTCCTTTTATTGCCGTCGAGAGAAGCAGTCGATCGAAGAAACACCGACTTTCGTCCAGCATCATTCTGGATTGGTGATGCCGATACCAGCTCACAGGTAATCGCGCCAACGTGGAGGTACATTGATTGGCCCCGCCAAAGCAACTATTACGGCGACCCACCACTCCGTTAACGCAGAGTGTAGACTATGTCGGGAGTAAAACAAGGTAAGCCATGAAGGCAGACGGATTTTTGCTGGGTGTGACATTGCTGTCCACGATGGCGACGGCTCAAACGTTACAGTGCAGCTTTGACGACTACAAACCCATCGAAGGACTGCGTGCCGGGATGAACCGAGGGACTCTTGAGATGGCATGGCAGGGTGAAGCCGGACAACAACTGCAGGCGTTGTTCAGCATTCACGACGGCCATCCTGTCGTGAGGCAACTGGCCGTGCGCACTGACGGCGGATGGGATGTCCTCGGAAAGGATTTGACGCCGGATTTCGAAATAACTACAGGTCGTCGACGTATCTCGTCAACTCAGCGCAACCTGCTCAAGAGGTTTGGTATCGATACGCCAGCCGAGGAAGGCGTCAGAAAGTGGAATACCTTCTGGGACGCGCCGTTGGTGGTTCCGGGCGGTCACGATACAACCGATCTGCCGCGCAAAGCCGACGAAATTCAGCGCGCTTCCGTCAGCTACAAGACCCAAAGTTGCCGCGTAACCAGCAATGGAGCTCGTGTAAGCGTAACATTTGATGGTCTGACTTTGGGTCTGTTTTCGGGGAATGTCGAGTTCACGGCTTACAAAGGATCGAACCTCCTCCGCCAGGAAGCAATCGCCGAGACCGACCGTCCGTCCGTGGCCTATATCTATAAAGCAGGTTTGAAAGGTTTTGCCATCGACAACAAAACGAAACTGGTCTGGCGTGACACCGCACGGCAATGGCAAGAATACGCTTTCGGAGGAGCACCGAACAACGAACCGATCAACCTGCGCGCCCGCAATCGTCTCGAAATCCTAGATACCGGACGCGGGTCGCTGGCTGTCTTCCCTCCTCCACACAAATTCTTTTTCGCCCGCGAAAACGAAGTAAATCTCGGCTACGTCTACTACCGAAAAGACGATGACAAGAACTTCTCGCTAGGCGCGATGCAGCCGGAAAGAGGAGAAGGCTACGTGCCATGGGGCGTCAGCGATGCAACCTGGCAAAGGCGCACCGGTGTTTCTCGAGAGGAATGGGACAACTTCGCTCTCTACAATGCTCCTCCTGGCACGCTCCAACACATGGCGGTTTACTACTATCTGAGTGCGAAGAACGGTCGCGCAACGCAGCAAGCGGTTCTCGCGTACACGCACGACGACGTGTTCAAACCGGTATCGGGTTTCAAAGTGGTCGCAGGCCACTTTCATATGGATTACAACGAGATGCTTCGCGACCGCAACACTCTGGATTACCAGCCCGGTTGGGTTCCGGTCTTTCGCGGGCTCGGCGTCAACGTCGTCATCACTTCCACACACTCCTCCCATCCGGTCCCAAGCGATTTGCGGAAGAAAAGATCTACTTCGAGGGCTCGCGCAGGATGTCCGACAAAGACTTCCTAGTCATACCCGCCGAAGAGCCAAACGCTTATTTGGGCGGCCACTGGTACCTGATGACTCCTAAGCCAATTTATTTCTCCCACGCGACTCCGCGGCCCGCGGGTCAACGGTTCATCGAAGAGGATCCCACCTATGGTCAGGTCTATCATCTCGGTTCTGCCGAAGACGTGCTGAATATGGTGAACCGCGAGCACGGTATTATCTGGACCGCACACCCGCGCACGAAGAGCTCCGAAGGCTATCCGGAAGCGTATAAAGATAAGGATTTCTTTTTTAGCGATCGTTTCGTCGGTGCATCTTGGGAATCGCTGCCCACAGATCTTTCCGAAAAGAGGCTCTGCGAGGTCCGCTGCTTTGGCACAACGGACGACATGAGCAACTGGGCTCCGAAGCCAAAGTTCATGATCGCCGAGGGCGACACCTACACCAAGTGGCCAGAGGACGAGACATACCCGCAGCTGGCTGTCAACTACCTGAAACTGGACCGCGTACCTCTATACAACGAAAATTGGGCTCCGATCATCGAGGGCATCCGAGCCGGCAATTTCTTCGGCACGACTGGAGAAATTCTCTTCCGCAATTGGGGCGTCGAAAGCTCGGGCGGGAAGGCCACCTACAGCGCGACGATCGAGTATACGTTCCCTCTCGAATTTGCCGAGCTGGTCTGGAGCGATGGAACGAAAGTCGGCCGCAAGATCATGAACCTGACCGACACGACACCGTTCGGAACCAAGAATTTTAGAATTCTGTTTGATCCTACGGGTAAGAAGTGGTTACGGTTTGCGGTTTGGGATTCAGCGGGCAATGGCGCCTGGGTTCAACCCGCCGCAGTGCAGAGTCAATAAAGACGTATTGAAGCGTTGGCACCCCTCCCAATACGCAGTTAAACGGGGTCCTACTTTCTCTATCGGCGGTTTTCCGACAACCCAGGAGAAGCTATCCCCAGCCATAACCCACCGAGTCTTGATCCATCCTCGTCCACGAGGCATCAATGTAGATGAGAATCCCGTCGATCCCCCGACGAGGGGTTTACTGAATTTTCGGACGCGCCAGTTTCGATGCAGCGGCACTCGCCGATCAGATGTAAATTTCGCATTACCCCTCGGAAGTCGGCCAGCGTCCGGAAAAGCTGCTGATAGCTGGGCTAATTAACTTGCAACATCGTTGAAAGGCGATTTATCGGGATCTTGAGATATGCCAGGGCTGAAGTTCTTCGTCGCGGCGAAGCTGTAGGCATGGCAGGTGAACGCATGGCCGTGACGATCTCCCGATTAAAGAAGGCCCCGAGTTTAGCGACTGCAAAAGGGCCTGGGCGGCGAATGAAACGCCCGGGCCCCTTACAGAAGGCGAATGGTGTTACGAAGTGGTACGCACTAGCCGCCACAAGATAAGTGCGTGACTCACCAGCAAGAGGGGCACGATCGCAGTCACGATGTAGTAGCCGGCGCCAAGCGAGCCAGGCTCCAGGCCGACGCGGGCGCCTTGGTAGAAGGCGAAAAACAAATCTGCCGCGCCCCACACGTTGAATACCCATACCGCCGCAGCGGCCCACGAAGTCTTGGAAGCCAGTACCAGCGTAGCTACGATGGCAAGAACTCCCGCTACGAAATCTCCGTACGCGGCAGGTGCTGCCCACGTTCTCGGCAGCGCTGCGGAAACAACTCCAGGCATCAGGAAGCTGAGTCCAATGAAGCGGAGAAACATATGCGGGGGCGACGAGGCAGAGTAGCGCTTTCCCCCGATTCACGGTCTCGAGCCAGGGCCACGCAAAGAGCGTGGCGATCACAATCGAACTCAGCGAGGTCATTAGGATGCTGAGGCCGAAGATTGCGCGCGCATTCATTTACTCGCTCCTGCAAATGCCGCTACGTTGCTTCTGAAGAACTGGTCCAGGCTCAACGGGTCCTTGCCCGTCACGTCGCGCACCGTATCGGTGACGCGCAATCCTTGCTCGCCTTTGCGGATTCCTGAAGAGCGAAAGTATCGCCACAGGTGTGAAAGGTGGTCGATGGCGTGCGGATTGATGCGATCCTTCACCGCTTCGGCCCACTGCTCATCCGTGATTTGGACATATCGTATGGGTCTTTGGCGCACGCGACTAAGGATTTCAACGATCTCGTTCACGGTCGGAACCTCGCCGATCAGTTCGTAAGCCTTTCTGGAAGGAGCGCCGGGTTTCGCGAGAAGGGTGGCCGCTACGCGCGAAACGTCCTCGGCGCTCGCCAACGGAAACACGGCACTGCCGTCGCCCCACGGAAGGAAGACCGTATTGTTTTCGGCGACACTCTTCGACACCAGAGCGCGCACGTTCTCATAATACGGCGGCGCTGGAGATGAACGGCCCCAACTCCTGCCCAGTCGAATATGCGGTCGGCAAGCCTGTGTTGCAAATTGCGCAAACTCGGCGCCTCGGGCGTATTCTGAAGCTGCGAATTATTAACGACGAGTTCCGTGCCAGCCTCTCGCGCTGATGCGGCGAAAATCGACGCTGCCTCGAGCAGGCCATCGGCTACCGGATACGTGAATAGGCACGCTTGACGTCCTTGAAAGCCGAGTGGACGGACGCCGGATCCAACAGGTCGGCTTCGACGACTTCTGCGCCGCGTTCACGCAGACTATCAAACCTCGCATCGAGTTTATGGACGAGGGCTCGAATCCCGATGCCCAGGTCCATCAAAAGATTTGCGATGTGGCGCCCGGTTGATCCTTGAGGGCCCCCGGCCGCGCCCGTGACCAAAATCGGATGTGACATTTTGTTCTCCTTCCGGCGTGCTGTTTGTCGTGCACGCTCTGGCCATGAGATGATGTGCGTCATCCTATAGACTCAACTCTTGAGACCTGTAAAACTTTGCAGCCTGGGATGATCTGTGTCATCTCATGATCGTCTGTGCGTTATTCAGCGGAACACAAAGCGGAAACCCACAAGAAAATTGTGGAAGAAGCCTCGCGGCGCTTTCGCGTGGAGGGTCTCCAGGGCGCCGGAGTTGCTGAAGTGATGCGGGATACCGGCTTGACTCACGGAGGCTTTTACAAGCATTTCTCCAGCAAAGATGATCTGCTCGCGGAGTCTCTAACAGAAGCCTTCGAGGAGATGAGCGCTCGCCTGGTGAAAGCGGCGGAGCGGGCGCCGTCGGGTACCGGGTGGAAGGCAATCGTCACCGAATATCTGAGCCACAACCACTGTGACCATCCGGACACGGGCTGCCCGTTGGCGGCCCTTGCTCCCGAGTTGGCGCGAGGTGATGCCGGGATGAAGAAGCGGATCGGCGCAGCGATGGTCGAATACAAAGACCGACTTCTTCGCTTCATGCCTGGCAGGAGAGGCGCAGAGAGGGAACGGGCATTCTTCGCAATTTTTTCCACAATGATAGGGGCGGTCGAACTGGCTCGCATGATCTCCGACCGAGATGCGAAAGAGAAAATATTGGCGAGCACAAAGGATTTCTTGCTTAGGAGCTTCTGATTATCCCTGGCGCCAGAATGGCGGAAGAGGCCGATCTCCAGAGATCACCTCGCCGGCACGGAGATTCAACCTCGCGAAAAACGCCAGTAACGACCGTCGAACGGTACCTTGGAGGAGTTTCGAAAAGGCAAAGGCGGTTCTGGTTTAGGATTATATCTGCGAATGCCGGACAATCGAGGAGAGCTGCTGATCTCTAAACGTTCGGCGAGCCGTGAATTGCGATGCTCCAACGTGGGGCTGTCGTGCTGAAAAATTCTGCTTTGTGCTAATGGGCAGCCTGCGGATCATAGGAACCGCCTCAACCAGCTGTAGCTCATGCCGGTACCCGAGGCCAAACGCACGCCTCAAATAGGCGAGTTCTGTTGTTTACTGTCGCGGGTGCAGCATTTCCTGCACGTGAGGCGACGTATTCGTCGAGCAGAGTGAGTGTGATTTCGAATGGCTTTTTCGTTCGGAAAAACGGACGCAAATATTTAGCGACCCGACGTTCGACATCGTAGGTGGTGTACCGACCTTTGAATCGATAGTCCTTGATTACCAAATCAAGAAGTTGGTCAACCAACGCGCGATCAGGCTCATCCCAGCGGTTTAGCTGGGCAGCTTGGGCCATCTTTCGGTGAAGCATCCAGACCGCTTCCTCATAATCTTGGGTACCGGTCGAAAGAATCACTGGCTTGCCTCCGACTGATACTTCAAAAACCCGGTCGATGTCTTCTGAAGAGCGCCCTTTCTGTCGCGATAGCTCCTCTGAAAAACTCTTCCCCTCGAATTCTTTTTGCCCATTGGATTTCTCGACTTGGCCCTTCGTTATATAGCGGCAAATTTCATTCGAAATCTGAGAGGCCTCAAAAAATAATTCTGTGGAAAGGTTCTGCCCCGCCAACTCCTTGACAACAAAGCCAAGTGTGTTTTGATGCGAGCTTGCTGCGGGTCGGCAAGCTCGCGAAGGTTAGCCGGAGCGACACCTTATAACGAGGGGCATTCGCCCCTAAGCTGGAATGTCTTCGTCGCTGGCAGCTTTGGTCGCGTTATTCTGCTCACTGCCGAAGAGGGAACGATCCAGAATGCGGATGGGTTCAGCTCTCAGTTCGACGACGAGTTGCTGAATCACATGTTCAACGGATTTGCCCTGGCCCGCCGACATCGTAATGGTGCGGTCGTACTCACGCGTGCTGAGCTCGCCCTGAACAAAGACGTGAGCGCCTTTGACCAGACGGCCCGCCATTGGTTCAAACTCTTTGCCGAGGCCGACAACGTTGTGCCACTGCGTCTTGTCTTTCCATTCTCCCTTCTCGCCCTTCCAGGACTTCTTCGTCGCGACCGAGAACTTCACGACTGGCGTGCCGTTGGGCAAATACTTGGTTTCGGCATTGTTGCCGACAAAGCCAATGATCGAAAGCTGATTGAGGTTCATGATAAGTTTTCCTTCTTTCTTGCCCTGCTGTGCTTGGGCACTCAAACGCAAGTGGCGGCTGCTCCCTAACCAAGGACTGCTTTCTTCAGGGGGACCCAAATAATCTCTTTCGATCTCAATCGAGCGAGCTGGCGAGCGCTATGGGCCGAGATTGTTTGGTGGTTCCTGACGAAAGCAGAAGGAGCGCCGTGTACAGGGCGCAGGGTTTTCGCCCGTAGCGGTGCCAAGCACATCAGGCACGGAAGACGGACACGGATCCGACCGGATCAGGTACGTTCATTTGAAGCTTCGGCTGAACTTTTGAACCGAATCATTTTGCTGAACGGCATGTCGACGAGAGCGCGACGTTGATGGAACGGCGAGAGCGAGGAATAGGGAAACATCAACGCGGTTGGCGGGTCTAAGAAGGTTCGACCGAATCACCGCTCGGCTGTGAGCACTATTTTCGTTCAGGGCAAGCGGGCCTTGAATCGTTGCACGATATGGGCGGCGGCAGACGGCGATTCTGATTCAGCAATTCATCTTTAAAGCAAGTGTGCTGATCTGTTCGCGCATTGCACGATCACCTCGCTAGGCTAACTGGCAGACGGCACTTCTACGATATGCGCGTTATCCGAAGAAGTGAGTCCCGCGTAGCGGTTTGCGGAAGAGAGTGTTCTTGCATAACTTAGATTCCATCAGCCACGCGGGCAACCTTCGAACTTATCAGATTACGAATCGATGAACTGCGCACCCTCGCCAAGTTGTCAGTAATTGCGTGCGCGTACTGTCCAAAGACCTGGTTGCAGCACGAGCTTGTTTGTTTACGCACGGCGTGAGTAATAGAACTTCAACATTCCGCTCACCCGTTCTCGGCACTGCACAGGTCCCTGGGTGGAAGAAGCATCTGCGAGGGCAGGCGCGGCTGTCTTTGGAAGATGCGGGGACAGTGTGCGCTCTGGCATTTTGAGCACGAGCATTCTTCAATTCGCCGTGAATCCAAGGTAGCGGATTGGCAACGGCGATTTGCAGAATCAGCTGGCGTATCTCTTTCGCTATGGAAGGTCTTCCTCGGCGGCCGGTCTTCAATACGAGAGATGCCTTTCACTCGGAATGGATGACTACTCATCTAAGCCCCTTCAAGGCCGAGCACCTGGTAGCAGCCGGATGGCTTCCTGGCGATCGATATTCGCGTTCGAGACGGCCGCCGAATTCAACCGGCACCGTCTCCGGCGCTACAATCTTCAAGTAATTTCGACTTTGTCGTACCCAAGCGTGAGAGTCACTGAAGATGCGATATTGCCGGCTATTTGCAATCGCTGCCGCAATCGCGGGAAAGTTCCTCCATCTGTCCCTTCAGGACATCTCCCTGGAGGTGGCGGGCTCTCGCCATTTCGGCATATCCTTCTTTCTTTCGTCCGGCTTTCACGTAAGCCAGACCTAGTTGGTAATGGTAGTTGCCATTGTTCGGCTCCAACGCAGTAGCGCGCTCGAGTTGGGCGACCGCCAGCTCCGGCTTCGACTTTTGCAGATAGGCTTTGGCGAGGGCGGAATCCAGAGTGGCTGCATTCGGATTGCGTTCGATAGCGATCTTCAGCACAGAGACCGCGCCATCCGTGTCGTTCTGGATGAGTTTGATCCTACTCAAGTCTTCATACGCCCAGGTGTCGTTTGGATTGATTTCGGTTTCCGCATGAAATTGGGTAGAGGCCGCGTCGAACTTGCCCAACTTCTCATAAAGCAGGCCTAGATAATAATGCGAGTACGGCAGAACGGAGCCCCGGCCCGCAGCCTTCTCGAGTTCGCGCTGGGCGCTCTGGAAATCGCCTAACGCCAAGTAAGCTTTGCCCAGCAACAGGTGCAAATGAGCTGTGTCGCCGCCCGCTTGGACTAACTCTGAAAAGACCTGCTTCGCATCCTCGGCTCGGCCCAGTTTTCCATAGGAAATGCCAAGCATAAACAAATACTCGAGGTCGCCCGGCGCGCGATCTTGCAAGGGCGCCAGCTCGCTAACGGCGGCGCCGAACTCATCCATCATGAAGTGGCACACGCCTTTCAGGTAGCGGGCTTGAATATTTTCTGGTTCCGCGGAAAGAATGGTAGCAAAATACGGTACAGCTTGTTTAAACTCGCGCTGCCTGTAGTAGGCCAAGCCCGAGATTCAGCTTAATGCCTGCCATTCCCGGAGCAAGCTGCTCCGCCTGCGTTAGAATCTCGATGGCACGGCCGAATTTTCTACTGCGGAGATAGGCGACGCCCAGATCGGTGTAAACCGGCGCTGTGCGCAGACCCATGTTGAGCAGGCGGCTGAACGTACGTTCGGCTTCTGCATTCCTGCCTTCCGCTAGACAGCGCTGTCCATGTTCGAACAGCTTATTTGAATTGGAGAATCCACGCCCTGGGCCAGGAGTGTGCAGCAAGCAAAGGCAGCCGTCATCACAGCGGCGGATACTGTTCTGAACGTTTCCAGCGGCATGCGGAGCTATATCCTAGCACTTATCTGAGAGCGGCGGAATTTCGTGACAAAGACAGAACAGATTTCGATAGACTGCCTGGGAATGCCGAGGTAATCTTTTCGCCATCGGATACAACGAATGGCCACTCGCCGGATCGGGCTCATTGGATGCGGGTGGATCGCTCCGTTTCATGTTACGGGGCTGAGTCAGCTCGGACGGCAACGCGAGATCGTCTGGGTAGCTGATCCGGATGAACAGCGGGGCGATGCCATTGCGGCTGAAGTGCGCACGAAGGCTATCACCGACTACCGAACCGGCCTTGGCGAGATCGATTACGCCTTCGTCCTGGTTCCTCATCATTTGCATCAACAAGTAACAATCGATTGTCTGAATGCCGGCTGCCACGTGCTTCTCGAAGAGCCCATCGCCAATACCCTGGCGGAAACGGACAATATGATCGAGGCAGCGGAGCGCGCCAGTAAGACATTCATGGTCGCCTATCCGCATCGGTATAAGAGCAGTTTCAGGCGATTTAAGCAGGTCATCGAAAGTGGCCAATACGGCCGCTTGATCATGCTGGATAGCCTCATTGACGATTCGGTGGAAGGCTACCTGGCGGAATGGATGACTCGAAAGGCCACTTTGGGAGGAGGCTGCCTGTTTTCAGCCGCGGGCCATCAGCTGGACATCATGTCGTGGATCGGTGGAGACATCCAGGCTGCATACATGGTCGGGACGCGAGGGCGTGTTCCGATGGAGGGCGAAGGCTCGGCTGCCTGCATTATCAAGTTCAACAACGGTCCGATCGGTGTGGTGCGACACACGTGGGCTTCCCCAAACGTGCGGATCTGGTACACGATGGAAGCTATGTGCGAGCACGCGCACGTGATATTGACTTGTACGCCGCTTGGGGACCAGAATACCGAGGGCGTACGTTGCAAATGGCGGACCCGTATTGTTGCATTGGGTAAGCAGGAGGAGGTGCTCATGGAAAATCAGGAAGGGCTTGACCTGGCCCCAGAAATTGAACATTTCTTCGAGTGTGTGGACACGGGGCGCAAGCCCGAAACCGACGGTCACATGGCACGCAAAATTTCGGCTATCGTGCTCGACGCGTATGGCCGCGCGGCCGCAGACGAGGCGAACGTGTAGTTTGGCAACTCAGTCTCAACGCGGCACAATCGGCAAGATCACAGCGGATGGATGATCGCGATCGTGATAAATGGTCTGTCGCGCGGGTTCCATCCGCTTTCCGGTGAGCTTGGGGCAGCGGCCATTCGTCCTCGCGTGCGCCATACGTTTGCTCCCATGACGAAAATCTTCACCGGCTTCTCACGTTCCAAGCCTTTCGAAAGTCCTTTCAGCGTGTAATCAAACCAGCGAAGCATTTCGTCTTCTTGGTTCCAGCAGCCCTCTGGAGCGAAGTTCATGTCACCAGTCTGTCCCTCACGGAAACTGAGCGGCATCGTGATACCAGGGCCCAATAACAAGTCGCCGTTCTTGGCGCGACTGTTTCGGTTGCTCCATGCGCCTTGATACCTATGTAATTCCTGAGCGTGCCGTTGAGGAAAATGTCATACCATCCACCCCCGTGATAACAGGGAATCCCAGTCCGCGTAGAAGCGCGCATCAATTGACCACTGTTTCCAATACTCGTCATACGCGGGATGTTTCAACCAATCAAAAAAGTAAGGGGCCAAAGTCGCGAATCGAACCGGTTTCAAAAAAAGAAAACTCCCCAAGCGGAAGCTCCCAGACCCTGTTCATGGCGTTCGCGCTCTTTTGAACGCGCCGGTTTAGTGTGTCCGGAGCGAGCCGGAACGATGCCCACGACTGATTGAAGAACTGCTGGAATGCCCCGCCGCGATATGTCCATTCGTGATAGAAGTCGCAAGCTGTGACCACCGGGAACAGGGAAACGAGATGAGGAGGTTGGGAGATCGCTGCGAATAGCTGAGTGACACCCAGGTACGACCATCCGAACATTCCCACTTTGCCGTTTGAGTACGGCTAGGGCCACCGGCCCACTCGACGGTATCGTATCCATCATCGAATTCGTGCTGAAAGGGATACCAATCGCCGTCGGAGGCGAACCTGCCTCGCACGTCCTGCAAGTATGACTGCATATCCACAGCTGGCCGCCCGGATGGCAAAGGGGGTGCCGTTGGCATTGTAATTCGCCTTGTTGTAGGGAGTCCGTTGAAGGAGGACCGGAAACCTGACTACAGTTTTCGGGCGGAAGACATCGGCCCGCAGAATGACGCCGTCACGCATCTCGGCGATGATGTCGCGCTCCATCAGTATTTCGTATCGTTCTTCCTTCCACGCTGTCTTACACCGCGCGATCAGCGGAGGCTTGAAACAGCGGCCTTGCTGCCGCTTGCTTCCATCAACAACACGGCATCTTCGCTCCTTAGCGAAGGCGTGAAGGGAGCGCAGCCCCGAGTTCGGGAAAACGGCCGGCGATACTTCAATTCGCCCGTCTCCGGATTCATCCAGGTGGCTCGAACGCTTTCGGAGCTTGTGATTTTGCCGAAGTCGACAGTCACGGGATTGCGAGTGCTGAGGTAAATGATGGCCCAATCGCCGTTCGTGGAACGGGCAGCGGCGTTCAACTCTCTGTCGCTGCCATGCCCCATCGCTAGGACCGACTGATCGGGAACCAGCGTCCACCAGGTACGCGGTGCGAGTACATGTTTCAAAATGCCCATCTGACGTGCCCCGGGAGAATCAAGCGATGCCCGCCAAGTGGGATTCTTGCGCCACATGTCGTTGTGACCGTATGTGTGGAAGCCGCCCGCCAGGAAGGCCCACCAGGCTTGTTTGCGAACTATAAGCGGCGTGATGGGGCGGCTCGGATATTCGGGGCCCTCTTCGTAGGCTCCTTCAGCCAGAACCACCGGTTTAACTGGGAGCCTACAGTAATCAGCCAAAACCAGAGAATGAATACGCCAGTAATCGCTCCAGGTTTGAATCGTGTTATAAGACAGCCAATTCTCCGAATGGAAATAGCTGGACGAGTTCCCTCCTCCCGGATGAAAGGTGATCAGATGCGATCCTCCGTCCCCTTCCCGGAGGCCCGCTGCCAAGGCTCGGGTGATTTCCGGGTATTCGGAGGATTTCAGGTCAAAACCATTCACCCAGATGATATTGGGGATGTTCTCGTATCGCTTTCCCAGCCAACGGCCGTATTCACGGACATTCGCCTCAGTAAAGATTTTTTGCTTCTTTACAAAAGCGCCGGAGCTTCCGCCGCACGGCAACATGGCAAGGATCAGGTTCTTGCTCCGCGCCGACCGCGAGTATCCGGTCGATATTCTCGAAGTACGACTCGTTTGGGATAGCGGGGTTCCAGTTGACGAAAGGCAAATTGCCTCTTACGTCTTCCGCGATAGGTTTCATGCCTGGGCCGCCGGTGAACACCATCATGACGTTGATGATTGTGAAGCCTTGGCGCGCCCGATGATCTAAGTATTCCTCCGCCTCCGCTGGCGTGTACAAGTTGGGGATGGTCCAGGCCGTATCACCAAGCCAGAAGAACGGCTGGCCGTCACGGAGGAAATAGTGCCCGTTCGCGGAGAGTTCAGACGCAGCGGCGAATGCTGCCGTGAGGACAATTGCGCAGAGCAATCCCGCGGAACGATACATAGCTCTTCAACTGGCGGTCGGATCGCCGCATCGTACCATCGAGAATCAGGCCGATACGTGTTCTCTTCCTGAACCCCTGTCGTCCTGTGCCAATGGGTGTGCAAGCCAAATGCAGGCAAATGCTCTGCGGAAGTGATGGCTAAGTCCGCGCTTCGAGAATCTACGCTCGAGCATCCCAGGCTATTGTGTTTTGACAAAGATAAACGAAATCCTGATAGACCGGCATCGGGGGTTGGGCTACGCTCTCCACATATTTCTTCCGGACCTCGCAGGTTTTCGGCTCATCCAGACGGAACGATCCGGCTCCACGGCGCAGTGTAGCTGAACAGAAAGGAGCATCCCCGTGAGAACATCAGTCGCAGATAACAGGCGCAATAATTCTCCTGGCCTCTATTGGGGCCAATGCACAGGATCTCGCAAGCATCATCGGGACGATTACTGATCAATCCGGTGCAGTAATCCCCGGTGTTGAGTGTCACGGTTTCGAATCCGGACAAAGGCTTCAATAGGAGACTGGAGTCGGATTCGCTGGGTGAATACGCGGCCGCCCGTGTGCCCATTGGTAACTACGTTATTGAGGCGGAGAAGTCCGGGTTTCGGAAACTGGTGCGGAGCGGTATCACGCTGGAGGTAGGACAGACGCTGCGAGTAAACCTACAGCTCGAGCTCGGTTCTCCGGTCCAGCAAGTGGATGGTGTCCGGGAACGCGCCCCGAGTGGACACCGAATCCGGAGCGATTTCAGATGTTGTCACCGGGGCGCAGGTTGCCCAACTCAACCTGAACGCGAGGAATTTTGCCAACCTGGCGACACTTGTTCCCGGCGCCGCCACACTGGGATCTGGGTTTGATTCTTCCAGTGTAGGCGTGCTCGCGAACGCAGCCATCTCGTTCAACGGCCTCCCCGTCAACGTCCAGAACTGGGAAGTTGATAGCACGAATAACATCGATCAAGGCTCCGGCAGCGGATCGATCATGACGTATCCCAGCATCGATTCCATCGCCGAATTCCGCGTTTCCACCTCAAATTACAGCGCGGAATACGGCAAATCGGGAGGCGCGAATATCGAGGTCGTGACGAAATCCGGCACCAAAGATTTTCACGGCGACCTCTTCGAGTTTGTCCGGAACGACGTCTTCGATGCGAATGATTGGTTCATCAATCGTACGATCACGTCGGATGGCAGTTCTGCTCCCAAAACTCCGCTGAAAAGAAATAACTGGGGATTCACGTTAGGCGGGCCGGTGTTTATCCCCGGACATTACAATGCTCAGCGCAACAAAACGTTCTTTTTTGTTTCCGAAGAGTGGCGCGAAAACCGCGAAGGCAGCGTTATTAACTCACAAGTACCAACGCTCCGGATGCGGCAAGGCGATTTCAGCGAATGCGACGCCAACTCGTCTGCCTACAATCCGATCGTGGCGTCGGGTTGCGTGGTCCCCATCAATCCGGCGACAAATGCGACCTTTCCGGAACGATATCGTTCCTGTCGACTCCTCAGCGAACGCCCTGCTGAATGCACTCGTGCCATTACCAAACAACGGGGTCGACTTCTACACTGCCGCGCCGAGCCTTCCGACTTCCTTCAGGGAAGACATGTTCAAGATCGATCAGAACATTACCGACAACATTCGCGCGTTCTTCCGCTACACGCAGGACGCCTTCGAAGCTGATTTCGTGCCGACACTCTGGTCATCGGCGAACTTCGGAACCGTGAAATCGAAGTGGACGAGTCCGGCAAAATCGGCCGTATTCCACTTGACAGAAAGTATCCGGCCCGACCTGCTGAATGAGTTCGTCGCAAGCTTTTCCGCGGACGTGAATACTGTGAACAACTACACCGGGTTCGATTCACCAGCGGGTTCCATTAACAAGCCCAGCGATTTTTCGATGAAAACGATCTTTCCGGCCAACCAGAGCCAGCCAAAACTTCCTGGCATCGCTCTGAGCGGCGGTGTACCGTTTAACTTCGCTGAGTCAACCGGCTTCGAGTTCTTTTTTTGGGATCCGCAACCCGCCATAAAGGACAACTTGATCTGGACGCACGGCCGACACACTTTGAAGACCGGTATCTTCCTCCTCTATAACCACATCAACACGACAACCAATATTGGTTACAATACGCAAGGTTTTCTGTCTTTCGGCACGGGTTACAACTCCACAGTCAGCACCGGAAACGCGCTGGCTGATATGTATTTGGGGAACATCGCCCAATACCAGGAGTACGGAAGAGTCGTGAATGGAAGCCTCCTCGGGGGTGCGGCGTTGGGCCACTGGCGGCAATGGGACTTCGAGCCTTACGTCCAGGATGATTGGCGCGTGACTCCGCATCTCACTCTGAATCTTGGGTTGCGCTATTCCTGGCTGACCGCTTTCCACGATACCGAGGTTCCGACCAATGATTCACTATTCGTACCGTCGCTTTACAATCCGGCTAAGGAAGCACAGCTGGATCCTAGCGGCAATCTGATTCCAGGCAGTGGGGCGAATTACCTGAACTACGGCAATGGACTGGTCCAATGCGGTTCCGGAGGAATCCCGGAGGGTTGTTACAAGCCTTTCCGCGGAACCTTTTCACCGCGATTCGGCTTTTCCTGGGATCCCTTCGGAAAGAGCACTACGGCCATCCGCGGAGGTTACGCCCTGACCTGGGATAGCGGCAATCCACTACACAACGGGGCAGGCTTCAATGGAAATCCGCCGACTGCCACCAACTTAGTTGCTTACGACATTCAGGGCTATCAAAACATTGCATCCGGACCGCTCGGGCCGGCCACGTTTTCTAACGTCAGCCTGACTAAATGGCAGGAGATCCACCAATTTAATTTAGGCATTCAGCATCAGTTCCCAGGCAATAATATCCTCAGCATAAGTTATGTGGGCACGCTGGGACGACATCTTCAGCAAAATATTAATATCGATCAAGTGCCGGTCGGAGTTGGTACGGAGAATGCTCCAGCGCTCGCGGGTACGCCGGGGTGTGACGCGCACGGTAACTGCGATGTGCAATCAATTCTGATAAATAACCTGGAGCCCTCTGTGTTCTTCGTGCCATACCGCGGCTATGCCGCCATAAATCAGCGGCAGATGACCGGTAACTCGAATTACAATTCTCTGCAAGCGAATTTCCGCCACGCTTTTGGGTGGGGCCTATCCTTCCAGGCCGCCTACACGTGGGCACACGAGCTCGATAATATGTTTCAAGGCGGCAGCGCCAATTCGGGAGGTACGAACGGAATTGACGATCAAGACCTGCATCGCTGGTACGGTACCGGGGGGCTGAATCAGGGACAGATCCTAATCCTGAACTATGTTTATGACCTTCCGTTTTTCAAGAAGACATCCAATCCCATCGCTCGATACGCGCTCGGCGGGTGGGAAATCAGCGGCATCAGCAGTTTCATGACCGGAACCCCCCTCGCGGTCACGTGTGGAATCAATGGTCTGTCAACGGGGATTGGCGGACCCACGGGCTGCAATTCTCTTGGCCCTCTTGGTATCAAGAAGGGTATCGTTGACGACCCACAGTTCGGCCCTACACCGACCTGGTTCGACCCGAGTCTATTGGGACAGGTGACAGTGGATCAGCTTCGCGCGGACAACCAGCCCGGAATGTTTGGTTATATCGGCAAATACGCTCTGACGGGGCCCGGGCGCAACAACTGGGACCTCGCTCTTATGAAGAACATTCAGATGCCCTGGTTCAAGAGCGAGCATTCCTCTTTGCAATTTCGCGCCGAGAGCTACAACACGTTCAATCACCCGCAGTGGAGTGGCATCAACCTCTTTTGCAGCAGCACTACGGCGCCTGGCGCTCCCTGCAACGGGGATCAGAATATCGGAAACGGCGAGGTCAGTAGTGCGTCACGGCCCCGGATTCTGCAACTCGGACTGAAGTTCATCTTTTAACGGGTGGTTTTGCCTCACCGAAGGATTGCGCGCCGGAAGGCCTCGCAAACGAGTATCATTACTGGATACGGAGGGCGCCATGCGAGCGGAACGCAGCGTAACATGGCAGAGCGTCGGATCCTTTGTCGACCGTCAGATCACGGCTGAGAGATTCCACGTCTGGCCGTTTGCCCACGCCTATCCCGTGGACGTGCGCTTTCTGATACTGGATCGCCGTGATGACGTTCCGATGCACAGGCCGGATCACCTTCGAGGTGGTGATATTCGAATCGGGCGAGCTGGGCTACGAAGTCGACGACCGTACCTGCACCGTGCACAAGAACGACATCATTGTCGTGGGAGACCGCATCCGGCATCGGTGTCTGCCGCTTGGAGTCACGCAGCGCGAGGCGAGATCGGTCGTACTCTCGTTTCTTCCTAAACTGATTCACTCTGGCGTTCCTCTCGGAGATGATCTGCAATATTTGCTGCCATTCGCATTGCCGGGTTCCTTTCTGAATGTGATTCCGGCAGGCACGGGACTCTCGCGCGAGGTTTTGGATTTCATCGAGCGCATCCGCGCCGAATTGCCGGGTGATTCAGAGCGCTCGCGTCTGGCGATCAAGACGTATCTGAAGATGATCCTGCTCGCGCTAGTGAACTACTACGCGGACCTAGGCGCAACGCGTGAAGCTCTGGACCAACAGCAGAACAGCGTCAAGCGTATTACGCCAGTGCTGGAGCATATCGGGGAGCACTATTACGAGCCGATCCGTGTGAATGATGCCGCCCGGCTCTGTGCCATGAGCGATTGCTGCTTCATGCAGTTGTTCAAAGACGTGACTGGCCAGTCATTTGTGGCGTATCTGAATCGTTTCCGCGTAGCCCGGGCCCAGGATCTGCTCGACACAACGGAGCGAGCTATCTCCGAGATCAGCCTGGAGACGGGATTCTGCAGCCAGAGCTACTTCGGCGTGATGTTCCGGCGCGTTACGGGAACAACGCCGCTCCAGTATCGGCTCAATCAAAGGCGCTCGCGTTCTCGTGCAAGCCATCTTAAGATCGCTTAACTGAGCCGCTGCTTACCATCCTTCTAATCGCATGGAGTTCCTGAGCTCAAATTCCGCTTGAAGCCCCCGGTCAGGACCGCCAAATAGAGGATACCCATGATCGTCCACACCGCGCCCACACGCATAGCCAGCGGAGAGATACTCAACCAGATGTAAAAGCAAATGGCGAATCCCAGGAGCGGGCACGCCAGGTTCGTCCAGATCTTAGCGCCGCGCCTCTTTCGCAGGCGAACGAAGTAGTGGCCTAGAACGGATCAGTTGACCGCCATAAATCCAAGACACGCGCCGAAGTTGACTAGTTCCGCGCCCTGGTCAAGATCAACCAGCAAAGCTCCCACACACGCGATGCCGCCCATGAGGAGGACGCTATAGATAGGAGTGCGGAGAACGGGGTGAGTATAGCCAAAGAGCTTACGGGGCAAGCGCCCGTCCCGAGCCATTCCAAACAACAATCGGGACGCGCTCGCCTGGCTTGTGATCCCACTGGCCCAAGCCTGCGCAATCACCAGAAACGCGATTAGAAAAAATAAGCCCAGGCCTCCAATTAAGCGCCCGATGTCGGAAAAGGCGGTCTCAAGGGGATGGAACCGGGTATAGTCAGGCCAAATCAATTGTCCAAGATAGGTCTGGAGAATGAATATCGCACCCGGCAACAAAACACACCAGCACGGTTGCGCGAGCCACGTTCTTTTGCGGATCCTTCGCATCTTCAGCAAGCGTGGAGATTCCGTCAAATCCCAGAAATGAGAGCACCGCGATCGGGGTAGCGGACATCACGGCGGCAAGCGAAAAGGTTTGGGGGTCGTAAAACGGCTTTATACGATAGGAGCGTGCCCTGGCCGGTTCCGCCGAGGAGAGCGCGTGCAGCCGCAATTACAAACCATACGATCGAAATCGCCAGCACGCCGTTGAATACGATAGTGGATCGCGAGGTCATCTCGATTCCCGCGAGGTTAATTCCGGTGATAGCGCCGGCAGTGATCAGCACCCAAACCGCATACGGCACCGCCGGGAACGAGTTTGTTTGAAGTAACGCGGCAATAATCACGCAAAGCATGGGCATGAGAAGGTAATCGAGGATCATGACCCAACCGGCCAGATAACCGGCCGCGGGATGGATCGCGCGAGAAGCATAGGCGTATGTCGAGCCCGGCTTCTGGAAAAGCCGCTGCCATTCGCCCATAACTCACAGCCGTAAAGCTGATAGCCAGCATGGCAATCAGGTAAACCAGCGCGAAGTGGCCATGCGACTTAACGGAACCCACGCCGAAGAAAGTGTAAGGCGCGGTCGGGCCGACGAAAGCCAGTCCGAAAAGTACCAGTGCCCAGAGAGACAAAACCGGCCTGAAGCCTTGCGCGACATTAGTATGAACCGGCTTCGGGCTCTGTCCGTTGAGCCGGGGCTTTCATAGCTCGCTCCTAGAAATGCCGGGCTCAGCCGCGATGGCCGCCGGCTCCGCACTCATTCGCCTGACGTTCGCTGCTGATTCACTTCCCGCTGGATAAAGGCGCAAACATCTCCGACGATTTCTAGCATGTGCTTGAAATCGGCCTGGGGAGTCGTGAGCGGCGGTTTGAATTTGAGCACATTACTTCCAATGCCGCCAAATTGCGTGATCATACCGTGCTCCAAGGCGAACCCCCACGCCTTTCGGCAGGCGCGCGTGGCCGGGAGTTTGGTGGCGCGGTCCTCGACGAAATCGATGCCGACAAATAAGCCCGGGCCGCGCACATCGCCGATCACGTCGAAGCGCCGGGCAAGCTGATTAAACCGTTCTGTCGCTTCGGCGCCCAGGGTCCGCGCGCGCCCGACTAACTTCTCTTCTCCATGATGTCCAGCACCGCCAATCCAGCAGCCGCCGCAAGGGCTGATTCATGAACGTAAGCATATGCCAAGCTTCAGATTCGAGACCCTCCGGAATGAGTTCTTTACGGTTGTGAAGGTTCCTATCGGAACGCCGCCCCCAAGAGCCTTGCCAGCCACAAGGATGTCGGGGATCACATCGAACAAATCGCACGCCCAAGTCGCGCCGCAGCGGGCCAGGCCGGTCTGAATCTCGTCAACGATCAGAAGCACATTGCGCTCCCGGCATACGCGCTGGATGGCGCGGTAATAATCGGCCGGGAACACGCTATGACCGTTCGGGCCCTGCACGATCTCCATGAGGAACGCCGCCACCTGCCCAGAACTGGCGCCGTCCAGATCGGCTTCCAGGGCATGAACGGCTGTGCTTCCAATTTTCGGGACCGTCGCCCAAGGGCGGACGATACGCATCAGCAGAAGGGATCTGGCGAAAGCCCGGCCACCGCATTGCGCCGGGAGACCACTTGCGCAAAGCGGGCATGCCTCCCAAACCCATGGTGGCGAGCGACATGCCGTGATAGGCGCCGGTCAGCGAAAGCACTTCTGGGCGTCCAGTGATCCGGATCGCAAATTTGATCGCCGCCTCGACCGCTTCACCTCCTCCGGCGCAGAGGAATGTTTTGGTAAGCCCGGGAGGCGTAATGGCCGCCATCCTGGGGCAAAACTCGATGACCGGCACGCTGTCGTGAAGAATATTTGTCGAAGGGAGTTTGGCCATCTGACGCGCCACAGCCTCGGCCACAGCGGATGCGCGTGTCCCACCATTGCGGGACCGGCTGATCCAGACATCGCTGTCGAGGTAGAGCTTGCCGTGAATATCCCACAACCGGGATCCCTCGGCCCGCTCGAAAATCACTGATTTTTCTCTTCTGCACTGCGTGCAATACATAATCGTTTGATCAGGACTGGTAATCTCATGCGCTCTTCCCTCCTTAATGCCACCGAAGCCCGACGCCACCGTTCTAGCGCGAGTATGGAAAGAGCATATCTATCAAAAAACCAGAGATTTCTGTCGTAAGGCGGTTATCGCGCCGCTGTTGCATTTGTGAACGGTGCTGTGTTTTTCCGACAAAACTTGAGCGGAACTTTATAGACCTTCAGCCCGTCCCAGCCGTACTGTTGGTATTTGGCTTTTAAGGTCATCCTCCGATCTTCGGCCTTGGGTTTGCTTGGCGCGCTCGGTTTCACCCTCATGGCTTTCGGCGCCGGCACATATCCGGTCCGCCTCGGCCCCGATCACCGGCACCTTGTGGACCAAAGCGGCGCGCCGTTTCTGATCCAGGGCGATGCCGCGTGGTCGCTTATTTCCGGGCTTACGAACGAGGAAGCAGAAGAGTATCTCGAAAACCGCCGCCTCAAAGGATTCAACTCGATTATCGTGAATCTCATTGAACATAAATTCCGTGGCCCGGTCAACCGCTACGGTGAGGGACCCTTCACCACTGCCGGAGATTTCTCCACTCCCAACGAAAAATACTTCGCGCATGCGGACTGGGTCATCCGCAAAGCCGCCGAAAAAGGAATCCAAGTATTTTTAGCGCCCATTTATCTGGGCTACATCGGCACTGATGAAGGATGGATCGAGGAAACGCAGCCAATGGAGCTGAAAAGTGCCGCTCTTGGGGTCGTTACGTCGGCAGACGATACAGCAGCTTTGACAATATCGTGTGGCTGATCGGCGGTGACCGCAATCCGGAAATGCGCTCGCGGATGTGAATGCATCAGCGCCGGAATCAAAGAATTTGATAATCGGCACGTGTTCACTGCCCATTGTCATCCTGAAAATTCCCCGTCGAACGCTATAAGGACGGTGGCTGGTTAGACCTGAATAGCACTTACACCTATGAAATCGTGCATAGGATACTACTTAGGGATATGATCGCGTGCCGCCGAATCCGTTTTCGTGACCGAATCGACGTACGAAGGCGAGCACAACGCTTCCGCGGTACAGATCACGCGCCAGGCCTATTGGGCCTGTTGTGCGGCGCAACGGGCAGTTCATGGGTAATCGCCCTGTTTGGCTCTTCGATCCTGGCTGGAAGCCGCGATGGAGCTCGACCGGCGCACAGGACATGGCCACGCTCAAAGCGCTCTTCAGTTCCCGTCCGTGGTAAGAATTAGTGCCGGATGAAAAGCACGAGGTGGTCCTCGATGGGCTTGGCGAATTCATGGTCTCGATTATCTGGCCGCAGCTCGAACCGCGATGGTGGGACCGTTATGGCCTATCTGCCTACCCCCAGAGCCTTCACCGTGGACATGACGAAAATCGCCGGAACTACGTTGAAGGCCTGGTGGTTTAACCCGAGACGGAAAAGCCGATCCGGCCGGGCGAGTTCCCGGCGAGCGGCAAAAGACAGTTCGCGCCACCAGGTGATGGAGATTGGGCTCTAGTTTTGGACGACGCATCGCGGCAGCTGCCGGCTCCGGGCAGTTCTAGTGTCTTGCGAGATAGCAGATGACAATCGACGAAATTCATACGCCGGCTCTACTGCTTGACCTCGAGGCCATGGAGAGCAATCTGAACA